>JAUWYY010000009.1 GCA_030615605.1 bacterium | reverse complement strand
ACTGGTCCGAGATGGACAGTACCGCCACGCCGCGCCCTGGCAGCTCGATGAGCTGACCGAACAGGGCTGGCGGAGCAGACCCTTGCCAGAAGCTCTCGACGCCGCCGACAGGGTGCTGGTCATTCGCAACATGGGCCTGGGCGACGTGCTGATGCTCACTCCTGCCCTGCAAGCGTTGCACCAGCAATGGCAGGTATCGGTGGAGATAGCCACCTACGCTCGCTACGTACCACTGTTGTGGGGGCTGCCGGGGATCGCAGCGGCTCATGCACTGGGCACCGATTATCAGGCAGAGCGCTTTGATGCCGCAATTGATCTGAATTGGGCGGTGGAGAGCGGCGAAGAGGCGCACAGGCGTCCCCGCCAGGATATCTTCGCCAGCTTGCTACATGTCAGATTGAATCAGCGCCGGCCAATTTACCGAGTGGCCGACAGCGAACGGCGTTGGGCCCAGCAGCGATTGGCCCAGTGGCATTCGCCGATGATCGGTATACAGGTGCACGCCAGTTGTCGGCAGCGTAGCTATCCGGCCGCCCGCATCGCGACTCTGACTCAACTGCTGCAGGCCGAAGGCTACACTGTGGCCTTCCTGGGCGAGCGCTGGAAGGGTTCGACACCACCGCAAGTGGTAGACCTGACCGGCTGCGTGAGCCTGCGGCAGGCCGCGGCACTGGTCCAGCAGATGGCAGCGATGATCTGCCCGGACAGCGGGCTGCTGCACCTGGCAGTGGCCGTAGGGACAGCGACGGTCGGACTGTTCGGCCCTATCTCGCCGCGGTTGCGGACAGCAGGCTACCCTCATTGCCAAGCAGTAACGGCTTCGGGAGCCTGCCCGTATCAGCCGTGCTTCGACAGCGGCGCCGCCGGCTGCCGCAAGCCCTATTGTATGCAGGCTATTGAACCACAGTCAGTGATTGAGGCCATGCACACTGTGGTGGCCAACGACAATTAGTACACCTGGTAGCCACTACTGGCGGACACACGCATAGGAACTTCACAGGAGAGTGCAAGGTAATATGCACAAGCGGTATCTATGGATAGACGTGAGGGGCGCGGGTCTATACTGGCCGGCCCCCGGTAATGTAGATATATCTGCCACCGGCAAGGGGACCTTGGCCTACTGGACCCGAACTCCTAACACCAATTGGCGTACCGACCAGTATTTGTGGCGCATTTGGGTCAATGATAGCAACTACGTCAGCTCCCGGGGCCGGGCTATTCAGGTGGCCAGCGGCGGAACGCTGTACTATGCGGGGTCCATTGACAACAGTATTCCCGAAGAGGACCGTAAAGAGCCGGAGCTTCACGTGCTAACCTGGGACTTCGTCAGTGGGGAGATTCGCGCATACTACAATGACGCTGTTGCTACCCATGACCCAGTGACCAGCGTGCCTGCACCCGGGGGCAGCCCCAGCGGCATCTATCTGGGCGGAGACTACGTTGCCGACTGGCCCAGCGCACCGTGGTGGATAAGATATTGCGCCAATCAGGAGTACTACATGCTGGGCATCTGGGACGATGTGATGAGCGAAGCCCAGATTTCGACACTCTATCAGCAGGGCCATCAAACCCACATCTTCCAGCCGGAAGAGGGCAGCGGCAACCTGACTTTCCGGATGAAGTTTGACAGCGGGCTGGACGCAGACATTGCCGAGGGCGAAGGCAACTGGACCCAAGACGATGGGAGCAGTGCCGACCGCTTCTGCCTACAAGATACGGGGATTCGCACCCTGGGTACAGCCATACACCCCCTCGGCATCCCGCGACACGACGGCAGTGACGACGATCGGATGCCGCTGCATTCGGCATGTCCTATTAGGATCACTGACCAAAAGAATCGTGACCATACTACCGACACCAACGAGACCAACTATAGCAAACTGCGCCTGGAGGGCCTGGACATAAAACGGGGCGGGGCAGACTTCCCCGATGTTCCCAAACCAGGGACGTATCGCCAGTGGATTCATGTTCCCGACAACGATGTTACTCCGGCTGGCTACGAGATGGGCATTGGGCCACTGGCCTACGTCCATCATCCGTTCCCGGGCGAGGGCGTCTACGACTGGGGCAGCGGGCGAACATTTGAGGTAGTCAGTGATGCGGGCAATACGAATACCACATTCAAGACTGACTTGATTGACACGGAGGATGATTACTGGAATGGCGCTTTGCTCACATTCATTACAGGAAACTGTGCCGGTCGTAGTCTTTATGTAGCTGATTATAACGATACAACAAAGTTCATAACCCTGGAAACGGCACTGCCCGCCGAACCGGAGGCTGGTAGCATAACGGTAGTCAACCCCTTCTCGCGAATTATGGGCCAGAACACGGGAGAAAGCCTCTCTCAGTACTGGATGGAAGCCAGCTTGTGGGCCCAGCACGGAGAAAACGACTATCACTTCGTCCTGCTTGAGTGGCAGCAGGCGGAGACGGCCGGCCTATCAACTCTTCGCTACGAGAAGGGACGTACTGCAGTAATGCCGGGCGTGCCGTATGTGTCCGTTGGACGTGGAGCAAACTATGGCAGCTATTATTGGGACGATGGCTACTGGGACCAGCCCGGCGGCACCAACCTGGAGATTTGGCTGGAGAAGATAGAGATCGGTGGCCCCCAGACCTACCAGATACTGCGCCGCGACGGCCGCAACATTGGACCAGCTCTAGCAGATAACTTTATGGTGCTGACCCGCAGCCACGACGGTACCCCCGGTGACTCTGTCAAGGTTTGGTGCCAGCAGAACCTGACATTCAATAAACAGCGCCCCACCAAGATCAGCAATTACGACGCAGTCACCGCTGACCTGTATGAGCCAGGGACCTGGCGAGAAGATAGCATCAGTGAGTTCACCAGCTTACCGACGCCAGTCAGCTACGATGCGGAAAATGAAGTGATAATCTGCGCGCTGCAGGCCACCGATGGTAGTGAAGTCACCCGCCTGGGATACATCCAGGGCACATGGGACGAGGAGACCGGGCGCATCAGTTGGACTGATGAACAGCCGCCGCCCGGCAAGTCTAATCCGTTCTTGGATACTTCGACACTGCGCTGTGAGCGCGAGTCGGACTCTCGCCTGGTCTACAGTTATGTCAGACGCGTCATCCCGTCAATTGACGGGACCTGGTCGCTTATCTATAGATCAAATACTGACACTGCCGATGAAGCGGGAATGTACGCCCTGCATGGCGCTGCGGATCGCTGGTCCTTCGACCACAGCTCGCAGTTCGCCGGCGAGATCATCGCCAAGGGGGGCAAAGGCATTGATATTCTTCAGCCCGGAGGCGGCGGCTACTCACCATGGGGTAACGCCCATATGTATGGACCTATACTGCACAACCCCTACGCGCAGGCAACTGAAAAGCAGTATATGGCCTTCATGAGCGCCAAAACTATATTGCATAATGGTACGAGCTGGAACACTGACTGCCGACCAATTGTCGCCTTCGCCGGAGCAGACATCAAATCGCTAACTCCTCAGCCCTATAACCGCGAAATCTCACCGCTGCCCGCTCCCGATGCCCACGGCCTAAACGGCGGAATACTCGGCCAGGAAGACTGCATCGGTCTGCTGATCGAAGGGAGTGGAGGCGGTGGCTTCACCCAGGGCGTCGGGCTGTTCACCTCCGAAGACGGCATCCACTTCCAGGAAATGTGGCCCTCCGATGCGTCGCTGGACGCCTTCATCCCCCAGGGCGAGCTGCCCGGCGAGAGCACCCGCCTGAGCCCGGGTCCGACTTTCCGTCTGGGCGACAAACGGATCTACTACTATATGGTGGACTGGAGTGGCACCTGCAACTTCGCCTGGTGCCGCTACAACGGCGAGACCTGGTACAACATCGCCGACGGCGAGACCAGTGCCTACCTGGAGACACCTATACTGGAAAAGCCCAAGGGCGGCTGGGGTGAGCTACATTTCAACCTGGAGCTCAACAACGGCGACGTACAGGTCGAGGTATGGGATCCGCAAACCGAGCAACCGCTGGCCGGCTACGGCAAGCAGGACTGTGACTCGGTGGGTTCAGGAATCGAACAACTCGTCACCTGGCAGGCAGCCTCGCTCAGCGAGCTGACTGCTGACTACTTGCGTCTGCGTATCCACTTAACCCGGCCTGAAAGCGCCGATGAATCGCCCCAGCTATTTGCCTGGGAGATCAAGCCCAAGGTCGTTCAGTACCCGTCAGCCAGTGAGCTGCAAGTCGAAGGCGAGAGCAGTCCCGCCAACGTTGTAGATCCCACCCCCACCTTCTCGTGGACTTATCAGCACCCACAGGGCAGCCCGCAAAGCGCATATCAGATAATCGTCGCCAGCAGCCAACAGCAACTGGACAGCGGCATCGGCGACCTGTGGGACAGCGGCGTGGTGCTTAGTAGCCAGACAACTGCCACCTATCAGGGACAGGCGCTGGCCGACTATCAGACCTATTTCTGGAAGGTTCGGGTGCGCAGCGCTGAAGGAGTGTGGTCCGAAGAATGGTAGCCTACGCAGTATTCAGTACGGGTAGTATCAGTTCTTACTGCACCATCGAGCAGGTGCGGGCGCTGCTGGCCGGCTATGACCTGTCGCGCATCGGCGAGACTCAGGATGTGGATGACCGTATCCAGGCTCTGCAGCCAGCGACTGCGCAAGCAGTTGACCGCATCGCCGGGCACGACTTCTGGTGGCACGCCGACGAACAGATCACCGTGGACGGTCCGGGCAGCGACCGGCTATCTTTAGCGCCCCGGGGAATTGTACCGCTGGCCCAAGTCTACCAGATCACTATTTCCGGCCAGCTGGTGCCGGCCGACGATTACGTGGTCTATCCCCAGATCGGGGAGATACGGCTGAAGCCATCGGCCAGTATCGGCTCCAGTTTTCCAGCAGGCCTGCAGAATATTGAGCTGGTGGTGGATTGGGGCTACGGACAGGTGCCGGCGGAGGTAAGTATGGCCCAGGCCAAGCTCATTGCCGCGCAGATTCTGTCTGAGGCAGCTGGCGAGACCAGTCAGACTGCCGCGGTGCGCATCGGCGACTATTCGGTGCGCTATGCCCGCGAGGGCAAGTACGGTGCAGTCATCGAACGGCTGGCCGAGGAGGCCCACGAGGCACTCCGTCCCTACCGCAATGTAGGCATGGCCGTTGTCTAAGCAAAACAATTCATAAACGGATCTTGCGGAAAACCCGCTTTTTGGAAAAAGCCGGTCTTCCGCACCTTTCCGGCAAAAACTTCAAAAGTAGAACAATACGGCAGATAGCACACTGCTGTTCCGCACAGGCCCCGAATAGCTTCCACCAAGACGCCCCTTGCAACCGGTCTTGAAACGACGAGACATCTTCGTATTTCTGTTTATGAATAATCCGCGCCAACCAATGCTCCGCAGCAGCCAGGGAGTCCCGATATGACCGATCGCAGCTTTGAAGAATTGCTAAATGCTACTGCCAACCTCAGCCAGCCGCAGATTGCCGTGGAAAGCGACCTGCAGGTGGTTAATCCCACCTACGAGCTGCTTGAAGCAGAGGTGGCCATGCGCCTGCGCCCGACCAGCGCTGACCTTGACCGCTCGCTGCTGGGGCGCTTCCCCCAGGCCACCGCGCTCGCCTATATGGCGCCCACCGAGCTGGCCGCTAATGACCGGCTGGCCCAGGTGACTGCCGCCACGATGCTAACTGAAGCAGCGCCAGCAGAAAGTACTGACCTGGTGGTGGCTTCGGCCTACGGCTTTGCTGACGGCAGCCGCATCCACCTGCGAGGGGAATCCGACTGGGAGTCGGCATTGGTAGATCACATAGATGGTGATACCTTGCATCTGGCAGCGACCTTGAGCACGGGATTTTCGGCAGGCGATACGGTGGAGGCGGTGACCAGCTATACCGTCCTGGGGGTGCTGGACGAAGCCGGCGCCGGCCACCATATCAAAGTCGCCCTGCAACGCCGCCAGCTGTAGGCAGATGCCTCTATGCCGGTAGGAGGGACATTCTTGTCCCGACCGGCAAGCCAATTCGTACATCGTCGCGGCAGGAATGCCGCTCCTACCAACAGGTCTGTGGACAACGACTGCACCGACAAACAAGGAATGAACAATGGACAACTTTCTGCATTACAACGAGATTGCCCGGGCCATTCGCCTGCTGTGCCAGAGCAGTGTCCTGCTCAGCGAAGATACCGAGGGGACCGACCAGATATCGGTGGGCAGCAACCGGCTGTTCTCGATCGGCGACCAGGTGGAGCTGGTTGACGACGAGACACCGGCAGAGGTCTACGAAGTCAGTGGCCTGGTCGGCCTGAGCTTCATTCAACTCACCACCACGGTAAGCGGCCAGTTTACCGTGGACAACAACGCGGTGATCCGGCTGGCCGAGCCACTGCTGGATGATCTGCACTGGGTAGGCCAGGGCCGACCGCTGGTGATGCCCCAGCCAGCGGCGCTGGAGGTGCCCGCCATCGTCGTCGAACCGGCCATTCTGAACCAGCCGATGGGTGAAGGGACTAACAAGAGCGTCCGGCAGGACTATCACTTCCGTATCTACTACCTGGAGCGCCCCGCTGCCGGCAGCCGGCGCAATGAAGCATTTCTCGACCGGGTCAGCAAGCTGTTCAGCCTGCTGACGTGTGACATCTACCTGGGTGGGACTTGCTGGTACGCCCAGATTATCCGGCTTGATCCCGACCCGCCGGTGCAACAGCACCTGGCGGAACAGGGCCTGAGCGTTGATGTGGCCGAGATCGAGCTGCTGGCCCGGCGCCTGCAGACTATTATTGATTAGCCAGCAAAACTCACAAACGGCTTTTGCGGAAAACCCGCTTTTTGAAAAAAGCCGGTTTTCCGCACCCTTCCCGCCTACGCTACACAAGTGTAGCTACGGCGGACAGGCCGCCAAAAGCTTTAACAGTGGAACAGTACGATACTGCACTGTCATCGCCAGCAGCAATCACCCCGACAGCAAGCTGTACCGAAATTTCGACTATCACCTGCGGACGAGCCTGTCCGCATTAGCAAGGTGGTGCCCAGTATGCCAGTTGCACTTTCACACCAAGGAGCGTTCGGCTTTGCCCTGCAGTCCACCAAGGGCAGCTTTGTCGAGCCAAACACCTGGCTGCCGCTCATCGAGCAGGGCAGTGGGGTAGCCGATACCCTGCAGTTTCAGCACAACTATGTACCCCTGGACTTCGCCGATGTCAACGCCTACCAGAGCAAGTACTTCTCGGCGGGCCAGTGGGCCGAAGGCCGCCTGCGTTTCCCGCTGATTCCCGGCGCAGTGGCCAATCTGTTCTCGTGGATCCAGGACCGCGACAGCTACAACCAGGCCCAGTGGGCCTCGGCGGTGATTGACTGTATCCAGGAGATCAAGAAGCTCACCGACCTCAAAGTAGTACGGGCCACTTTTGACCTGATCAAGGGTGAGCCGGTCATCTGCACGCTGGACGTAGCCGGCTTGAGGATGGAGTCCGGCACTGTGCCGACGCCGAATATGCCCACGGCCGCCCCCTATATCTTCCAGGAGGCGACAGTCGAGCTGGCTACCGGTGGCGGTGGCCTGGCCGAAGATATCAACTGCGAGAAGATGCGCATCGTGGTGGATACCGCCCTGGAGGACATTGACGAGGGCTTGCGCCTGGCCGCCACTGCCGAGCCGGTGCAGCTCTACAACCTGGCCGGCGTGCGCTGCTGGGGGGCCTTCAGCCGCGATTTTGTGGACAATGCGGTGTATGCCGACTTTGCCAGCGGCACCGAAGCAGCGCTGACCGTGACGCTGCAGCGTGGTGCGGCCATCGCCGAGCTGGAACTGCCCCGCATCCTGCATACCGCTGACGACCTGGGCCTGCCCGGCTCGCACCGTCAGCGCATCGTCGAGAAGGTTGACTTCCTGGCGCTGGGCAGCACCGACGGTATTACCCCACCGATAACGCTGACCTAAGCAGCAAAACTCATAAACGGATTTTGCGGAAAACCCGCTTTTTGAAAAAAGCCGGTTTTCCGCACCTTTCCCGCCTACGCTGCACAAGTGCAGCTACGGCCGACAGGCCGGCAAAAACTTCTAATAGTGAACAAGAAGGCAACAACTGCCCCTCTCCGGGAGGCATACCGTGAGTGAAAGAGATAAGCTTGCTGCCTGGATAATCAGTGCGGCCGGGGCAGACTGCACTCATCGCTTCGAGGCGCCCGTCGAGGTGCCTGACTGGGATGAGCCGCCCTGGGTGGAGCTGCGGCCGCTGACCGAACGGGAGCAGTTGGAGCGCGAGAGCCTGGGCGTCCGCGACGAATATCATCTGGACGACAGCGGCTATGTGGATCGCATCGAGCGGCGCTATGACCTGGCAGCGATGGCCAGCTACGACTACGAGCACTGCCTGGTGGATTTCTGCCTGCCCCGGGAGAACGATAACGGTGAGATAGTCCCCTGGCCCAAGCCAGACGATTTCCGCCCTGAGACGCTGCTGGATGACTTGCCACCAGTATTGGCGGAATGGCTGAGCGAGGTAATCAAGCAGGTTAATATGCGTGACCCTGCCGGGGAGCGGGTGCTGGGGGCAGTAAAAAAAATCTGAAAACCGCCGCCAGGCGGCTGGCCCAGGGCCTGACCGTCTCTATGATCGACTTCCTGGCCGCGCCCCCAAAGCTTCCCGCGACGGACCAGCTTCGCGAGGGCCATGATTTTCGCGACCAGAGCCAACTGGGCGAGCTGCTGTCCCACCTGCAAACAAGCCAACCACACAGCAATAAGCCTGAGAATTCGACCCGCCTGCTGGCTGCGAAACTGACAGCAGCGGTGCTGGACGAACTGCAGATGTTTGAGTATACCGGCTTGCTGCCGGGCGGCGGCTGGTCGCAGCAGCCGGCCTGGCGCACCGAACTGTGGCGGACCTACTGGCAGGCACAGCTATCCGCACGGCACTAAACCACAAAATTGATAAACGGCTTTTGCGGAAAACCCGCTTTTTGAAAAAAGCCGGTTTTCCACACCTTTCCCACCTACGCTGCATAAATGCAGCTACGGCGGACGGGCCGGCAAAAACTTTTACACTTGAACAGTACCGCAATGCACTATAAGGATACACCAAACGGCACCCCGAGTGATTATGTGCGATGAATGATCCTTTCCAACATATGCAACCAGGTGCCGCTGGCCCGAGCCAAGGCTTGCCCGTGAGCCGTCGCTTTCCCCGTCTGCCGTGGTGGTTAGGGCAAACATTGCCCGCACCGCGCTCCGGCGCGGCGCCGCCCGGCAGGCGAGTTACTCCTCTCCCCCGCGCCCTGGCGCCGGTCGCTCCTCAAGCTGACCGATCCCCTCCCGTCGCCAGCTTGCTCGACCGGCCGCCAGGCCGGGGAGACCAACGGCAGAGGCTGGAGGCGAGAGGCGGGAGGCGTGAAAGGCACCGTAGCACGGTGATCAATACTCAGTTCGACGCCAGGAGATACGGGGCCCCACTGCCGACAACTCCTGCGCATCCGCAGGTCGAGCTGGAAGATGACGGACACCGCGAATACAGTATTGATCTAGCCCGATAACCCGCAAAATTCATAAACGGATTTTGCGGAAAACCCGCTTTTTGAAAAAAGCCGGTTTTCCGCACCTTTCCCACCTACGCTGCATAAATGCAGCTACGGCGGACAGGCCGGCAAAAACTTCAATAGTAGAACAGTACGACAGATAACATACTGTTATCTCTCACAATCGGCTTTGAGGCCACAATATATCTTTGTAGTTTGGTCTATGAATAATCCGCGCTACGTGAGGCCAAACAATGGCACTTGTCAATCCGGGACTGGCTGACCAGTTGGAGTCAGCCACAAACGCAGTGCGAGGCAAAGAGGCTGCGGCGCGTGACAACCCCTATCCGCTGGGGCTGTACAAAGCGCTGGTCAGCTATGCGCTGCTGATGATAATCGCGCTGCTGTGGCGACCGGATGCGACCAACGCGCTGGACTATAATGACGCTCAGCGCACCAGCGACGAGAACTTTTTCAAGCAAAAAACGGTTCGTCTGCTGGCCTGGTACTTGAGCCTGCTTCGTCAGGAGCCGGTACGTACCTGGCCGGAGGCGGACACGCTGGCCCAGTGCCTGGACGATTTGACCACCAGTGAAGAGACTGACTGGCCGCTGCCGACTATTGAGCTGGGCGGAGTGCGCGGGATAGCTGTTGACCGCAAGCTGGTCGCAGGCGGGTCAGCCGAGTTTGAGACTCCTGAGGGCACAATTTCGGCGGGTGTCTACCGCGCCCGCGACCCCGATGTGGCGCTGAACGGAGTGTGGTTGTATTTGGTGGAGGAGCTTAGCGACAGCGGGGAGCTTCAGGGCCGCTATGCGCTGATGATGGCGGACGAGTACTGGGGCCAGCGCATCCAGCCGGCCCAATTCGCCGCGCCCCCGTTTGCTGAAGAGTTTGTCATGGGCTACTGGCTGGCGGGCCAGATTCGTCACGACGGGGTGCCCCAGGAGGGCGCCAACGTCAGCCTGGAGGTGACCCTACAGACCAGCGAGGATGGCCTGACCAAGTTCTGGGATAGCGAAGAGTACAACGAGCTGGTCTACTCGCCTTCTCTGGAGACCTATGTATGTGGGGCCACCGTCCGGGCACCTATCCAGACGGCGCCCAACGGGCACTGGAGCTTCATTGCCCCCAAAGGCCACGGGGCTATGTACCAGCGCGACGGCGACTGGCGCGACGAGTCGCCGGAAACCCGCCAGCAGCCGCTGAGCCGCTATGTTGAGGAGATAATGGTGGCCTACTGGGGGCGCAAGGTGCCGGTGGCCGAAGACAGCCCCGCGCTAATTGATATTTCCAGCGGCAAGCTGACCATCACCGCCACTCCCGACGCTTACCTGCGCGTAGGGGCGCTGGACGATGCCGGCCAGAGCTATCAGGTGCCACCGTCAGGGATAGTGGAGGTAACCAGCCTGCCGACCGGGCAGCACAATATTGTCCAGTTCAAGCGCAGCGTTGGCGGCAACTGGGACGCCACGTGGGGCTGCCCGCGAGTGATAGCACAGGTTATACCCGCAGAGACGACGACCGTGCAGATGGCACCGCTGGAGTACTACTCCTCGGCGGGAGAGATGATATGTGGGCGAGTCTACCTGCGACCGGGCCTGCCAGCGGCGGGAATTGACATCACCATAGTTGATACCGAATTTGGCGAGATCGTCGGGGTGGCGGCCACTACCGACGAAAGCGGCTACTGGTCGGCCGAGATTCCCCCGGAGGGACTGGGCGGCGACCTGTATATCCTGGACGAGCAGTGGGGCAGCCTCCCCATTATTGGTTTCCCTTATACAGACGTGGTGCTGGGGGCGCGCGCCTACGCCGGGTGGATGGAGGATTTCAAACCCGAGTGCTGGCGGACGGGAAGCTACGGGCACCATAACTTTCAGTACATTCACGAGCAGATTCACATTGAAGACAACGACACCGGGCGCAAATATCCCACAGAGGAAGCACCTTACGGTGGCTACCTGACTCAAGGAATTCTGCCCAAGTATAAATATATCGCGGATGTCCTGGAACTGCTAATCTACGGCGCGCAACTGAAGAGTTATGCGATTGTCGCTGGCGGGGAGGTGCTGGATCCCGACTTTCACCTGCGCCTGCAGTCGTTCGAGGAGGCACCCACGCTGGCCGGCGCATTCCGCGCTACCGGCTACTATCCGGAGACCAAGTTTCTGTT
The DNA here is from genome assembly GCA_030615605.1 of bacterium. Lineage (GTDB taxonomy): Bacteria > Armatimonadota > Zipacnadia > Zipacnadales > Zipacnadaceae > JALGTD01. The sequence continues at coordinate 78,874 of JAUWYY010000009.1, read as the reverse complement.
CGGCGGTAAAATTAAGGCTAACATAGTCAAGCACAGCGACCAGCGACTGGATGAAGATGAGCCGGAGGCAGCGCGGGCCGGGCTGGAGTTCGGCGACCTGAAGCCGTATATGGAGCTGCGCCAGATTGAACAGGAGGCGACAGCCTTCGGCGACCTGATCTGCCCGTACTGTGGCGGGCCGGCCCAGCGCGACCGCGGACAGACGGTGCCGCGCGGATTCTGCTTGCAGTGCGCCTATTATTTCAGCATGCCCCAGGCGATGGACTGTCGCAGCTACCTGCGCAGCCCCACCCTGGCTAGCAGCAGTAAGCGCCTGGGGCACCGCGTGCTGACCGGTGCTACCGAGTACGACCTGAAATGGCCCATCAACTATCATTGGCGCCCTGACCTTTACAATGAGACCGATGCGTTCCTGACGCAATCCGGCCCCGGTCAAGCTACCAATGCACCACGCTGGTTCGCCAAGCACCTCAACGAGGTCGGCGACGGCAAGGGGCTGGGGCAGTTTGATGCCGACCAGGCGCCCCCGTTTATTCCCGGGCACGACCTGGACTACTTCGGCGCGCTGCCCTACATCAATCGCGATCTGGGCCTGGCCCAATTCAAGTTGGCCTTCGCATATAATTACGTGGTGCCCAGCGACTTCACCGTGCGGATTGACTGTCAGAGGGCCGACGACGAGATTGAGACCGTCACAGTGACCATACCGCAAGGCACCCGTGGCCCCTCAGTGCTGGATCCGTTCGGCGAGGTCATCCTGCTGCGGCCGGTGCTCAAGCTGCTGGCGGAAACGAAGGACAGCCCCTATCCCGGGTGCGGCTTCTACCAAGCAGTCACCGACATCCGTCTGGTCGAGCCGGAAGAAGCACCGGGCTGCCGATTTACCGTCATCGCCGACGTCCCATTCCTGGCCCATCCGCAGGGCGTGCTGGTAGATAGCAAGCAAGCCAGCTTTGTAGCGCTGCAGATTGGCGGGATCTACGGGCGGCCCCACATATTCGAAGATGCCGTCGGGCAACTGTTCCTGTTTGATGTGCGCGAGGGCAACATTCGCATGCGCCGCAAGGCGGGGCTGACCAGCCCGTGGCAACCGCCGCACTGGATAACCAGTGAGGGCAACAGCGACTATCCCTGGGCTGATAAGGACAGCCGCGGGCGTATCATTCTTAGCTATCAACAGGGCTCCAGCCAGGTCAAGCTGCTGCACTCGCCTGACGACGGGCACAGTTGGGAGGAGGTCTAGACGATGCCGGCTACGCTCTCATATCCGATGGCCTTTGAGCACAACGGGCTGCTCTACCTGATTGGTTACCGTGGCGGAGCGCAGTACCTGCGGCGCAGCGCCGATGGTGGCCGCAGTTGGCTCGCGTTTTCCGACGGTGAGGAAGAAAAACTGGTGGCAACGACCTCCGACGCCGAACGAGTAGCTTTCGTTAAGATGGACACGCAGGGCTGCCGGCTGGTGGTGGGCGTGCCCAACTATCCCGATATTGACATCTACATCTCAGCCGACGACGGCCAGAGCTGGGAGCTGGAGGAAAGTCTGTGAGGCAAACCAGAAGGCAAAGAGAAAACCTCAACAGGGGGTCGCTGTTGAGGCTCTTCGAGTCCTGGCATCAAAAGTGACGGACTTGCACCGTCTGGTGGCTCCATTGATCCTCGGCTGGCCGGTATTAACGGCCTACCGAGGACGAGCCATCCCCCCAAAGTGCCAGAGACTCGGTAAAACTGGAGGTGCTGGAGTAGTCCTGTGAGAGACTGACCCCACTCCGATGCTTAACAGCATTTGAGATTATAGTAAATATAGCCAATATTGTCAATAGCCAAACCAAAAGAACGCATTCCAGCAGTATCTGCCGGTCTGTACCGGGGCGCGTCTCACACCGCGCCCCGGGGTGGGTCTACCTCCTGATGCGGAAGATGAGGCGGTCTACCAGCCATATTATGACTGGTAGTACAATCGCCGCAGCCGCAATCAAGAGGCTGTTGCTGTTAAGCATCTTTTCACCTCCTGCCGCTGCCTATTCTGAGCCGAGGCTCAGTTGATGACAGCGGCAGGCTCATTATAGCATAGGCGTTAAGAGGAATCCACATGCGCTGGATCATAAATCAGTGCGTGTTTGCTTCGAAACCGAAGGAGAAACCAGATGGCACAGCGCCTACATCCGGTCGCCAGGGTTGACCTGTATGAGCCGGGCCGCGAGTGTCGGGTCACCTACGACGGCTTCGCCCAGCATGATGTCATCAGCGACCTGATACATTCCAATCGCATAACGGTCCAGGCCACGGCTCTGGGCGCACTGGGCCGGCCGGGCCTGCAGGTGCCCTCGGCGATGCTGGTGGACCATCCCAAGGTCAATGCGGCTATTGCTCGACCGTTTCTTGATGCCGGCCAGTCCATCGGACTGGGGCACTTCACCACGCAGGGCGGAGCCTGGGTGGCACTGCCTGACCACGGCCTGCAGGGTGAGGTGCAACTGTTCCAGTACGATGGGACAGCTAACGAAGTGACTGGAGCGCTGAGCAACTTCACTCTGCCGGCCAATCCGGTGTTTGCTCTTTCGCTGTACCGCAGCGACCCGCCGCCGGATCACAACTGGAATCAGGCGCCGCCCTGCACCGAGATTCACTTCGGGGTGGCGGAGACTGACGAGTGGGCTTTGTGCATTCCCTATGGCGCGCCGATGTTCATAATGCGCCGGCAGGGCGGGGTGTGGTACAAGGCGGCCAACTCGGAGCGGTCGGTGCGAGTTCCCACGCTGGAGGGATTTAGCGCCGGCCAGCGGCTGCTGCTGTGGATGGGAGTGTGGCGGGGCAAGTTCGTCTTTTCCACGGACGCTTTCGCCGAAGATATCTGGGTATATGAGATCCCCGGATGGGAGCTGCGCGTGCGCTGCGGGAAGATCTCCATCCTGCACAACGCCGGGCAGTATATGTTCTCATTCTTCCCTATTGCTATGCCGACGGCGGTGCTGGACAGCGAGGCGATTGAGGCCGGCTATGACACGCAGGACAGCAGCGGGGAGCTGGGGTTGAACTACCGGCACGTGGCGGTTATTGACGACTCGGGCGACCCGCTGCGGGAGGTGGAGGTAGATGATACCACCGACTCGCGCGAGGATCTGACCCAGACGCAGCGAGCGTGGCGAGCCACCCTTGAGCCGTATGTGCACAGCCAGGAAAATGTCGGCATTGATCCCGACAGCGGCCTGCCGGTCGGCTTCCAGACGATGGTCTCGCCGCAACTGTTCAGCGTGACGATCGGGCAGTACCCACAGGTGGATGAATTGGAGGCGCTGGACAAGCTGGATATCGCCCCGTATGTGGAGAGCACCGAGGGCGACCATTCCGACCGGTTGCGCGGGGTGCGCTATGACCTGGCGCTGGATAATCAACTGGGGCAGTATGCCGACATAGAAGAATATCGCAAGATCTCAATTGACCTGGGCTGGCAGCTCTCCGACAGCTCGCAGCAGCTTACGCGGACGATAACCGGCTATCTGGTGGCTCCCCCACCTACTGTTTACGGAGGCGGAGAGGCGGAGCTGGAGGCGACGGTCCTGGATGACATCGTGCGGCTGCGCGATGAGAAGTGCGATGGGCGAGTGCCAATCTTTGATAACTGGTACGTGACCGATGTCTTCCACTGGGTGCTGGATCGCTGCGGGATACCGCGCAGTGACCAGTCTCTGGAGGATACCGGGCAGCGCCTGTCAATGGGCGAGCCGGAAGAGCCGCTGTGGGCAGTAGAAGCGGGCCGCTCCTGGCTGGAGTTTCTGGAGGAAGTGGCGCGCTACGACCACGAAGCAGGGATATTCTTCGACGAACAGGGTAACTTCGTCAAGGCCTGCCCGCACTGCCGCCAGCACCGTACGGCCGAGGATGTAACCGAGCACGATGGCACCCCGGACGGGGCCTGTGACAGCACCGTCTCGTGGTATCTGTACACGCGCGCCTCAGCGGCTCTTGATCCGACCGGACCGGGCGAGATACTGGCGCTGCGCAAGCCGCGGCTGAGCCTGTCGGCCCGTGACTATGTGAATTACGTGGCGGTGTGTGGAGTAGGCGAAGATGGGCGACCGATACGTTCGGTAGTCTACGATCCCGCCTCGCTCTATGATCCAGATTCAGATCGATTTGTGGGCTGGCGGAAGATGGAAGTCCAGGCCCTACCCAACTACACCACGCAGGCCGAAGTCAATCGCCTGGCCCAGGAGATTTTCAGCAAACGCTCCCGGCGGCCGGAGTTCATCCACCTGCTGACGCCGCTGGAGCCGCGTATGAAGATCGGGCAGGTCCTGGTGGTGCGCGGCGCCGAGCAAGTTAGCGCCACTGACCAGGCCTACCGCATCGTCGCCCTGCACCACACCGCGCGGCGCGAGAAGCACCGACTCGCCACTACCAGCATCAAAGCCCGCTGGCTGGGCACAGGATAAGGCTAAACTGAAAAAGTCATAAACGGTTTTTGCGGAGAACCCGCTTTTTTAAAAAAGCCGGTTCTCCGCACCTCTCCGGCAAAAACTTCTAATAGTGGAACACATGTCGCGGCAAGAATGCCGCTCCTACCGGTTTTGTAACAGTCTCGACAAGCATGTAGAGCGGTTCAGATACAACGGAGGTTGAGCTATGGCCACGCAGACTGAACATTACGGGCTGGCGGCGGGCGTCATCAGCGACGATTTCGTCCAGCCCGATCACCAGAACAAAGTCGCCGAGACGCTTGACCGCGTGGTGGGCAATGTGGTGAAACAGCTCATCAGCGCGGGAGTCTACAGCGGCTGGCTGATACAAGAAGATAAGACCGTATCCGCAGGACAGGGGCTGGTGCAGGGCTGCTGGTGCGACACCTCCAGCAACCAGGCTATCACCGGCCTGCAGGATGACGCCGTCAACTATGTCTTTGCCGTGGCCAACGACCAATCGCCCGACCAGGGGGCGGTGGACTTCAGCGGGCAACTGACCGCCGAGGGGCCCAGCGGGGCGGTTTACCTGGGCATCATCGAACTGGACAACGGCGGCGAAGTGGTAGAGATTGACAACACCAGCGGCGCCGACCGCGGCTGCTTTCCCCTGCTAACCGCGACGGTCAGCGGCAGTGGCGAAATTGGAGAGGTACCCGGCGGCGGGCAGATCAGCTTTGATATAGATCACAGGGCGGCGGCCAACTTCCTGGTGCCGGGAGCGATAGAGTTTGAAGCGGCCGGCAATGACTTTGCGATTGAACTGAGCAAGACCTACCAGAAGGCGCAGTTTGAGGTGGTAGCCACCAACTCCAGCAGCTATCCGCGCGATTTGCTCTACACCTGGCAGCGCTGGGGCATCGCCGAGTGAACGCTGCTCAGGATCAGGTGGCCCTGCGACACCAGTTTCAAGTCAAGGGCGGGCCACCAGTAGTGCAGTCGGTCACCGCGAAGCTGCCGCCTCCGCCTGAGCCGATGTGCGGACCGGCACAGCTTGCTGCCGCCAGCAAGCTGATTGTACGACGCGACGCCGGCCTGGGCGACTGCCTGATGATTCTGCCCACGCTAACCGCGATTCGGCAGCGTTTTTCGCAGTTGGAGGTGGTCTTCCAAGCTCCGGCGGCGTACACCGCCTTGTTGGAGGGCTTCGCGGAGGTGGACGAAGCAATCGCACTGAATGAATCGCCGGCGGGCCAACCAGGCCCCGAAATGCTCCTCGTTGACCTGAGCAACTATATGGAACGCCATCCCCAGGCCTGGCAGAGGCCGCGCATTGACCTGGTGGGGATGGCCTTCGGCATGGCTTCCGTGTCCCACGCGGCAATCTATCACCCCACGCCGCAACTGCTGCGTCAGGCAAAAGAATGGCTGACTACTCACGGCTGCCGCGCGCCGACGCGGATTGCTCTGGCCCTGCGGGGTATCTATGGCCATCGTAGTTGGCTGGCCCCGTACGTCTTTGAGCTGGCCCGGCGGCTGACAGCCAAAGGCCGCGATGTATTGATATTTGACGCTGATGCGCACGCGCCCCAGTGTCCGCGACCAAGAGATTTACGGCAGACAGGCAGTGTGATCAGCGCCTACGGCCTGGAGCTGCCGCTGGTAGCGGCGCTGCTGGCCGGCTGCGACGCGGCAGTGGTGCCCGACACCGGCCTGCTGCATCTGGCGGCATGCGTGGGACTGCCGTTCGTGGCGATCTTTGGCCCAGTGCCGCCCCAGTTGCGCCTCAACTATTACGAAAACTACCGCTGCCTGACCGCTGAGAAAAAGGTCGCCTGCGTGCCCTGCTGCGAGGGGCCCCGGCATATCCGGTGCAGCTATGAGTGCCTCTGGGAGATCACCCCGAGCATGGTGGAAACTGCCCTGCACCAGTTGCTCAGCCAGGCGAATCCCAGCTATTCTGCAAAAGTCACAAACGGATTTTGCGGAAAACCCGCTTTTTGAAAAAAGCCGGTTTTCCACACCTTTCCGGCAAAAACTTTAACAGTGGAACAGTACCATAATATACTATTATCCCCACGAGGCGCTAATAGTCTCTATGAAGACGCTCCTTGCAACCGGCTTTGAGAATAGATGACATCTTTGTATTTCAGTTTATGAATAATCTGCGCTATCCAGCGTCTTTGCCAGCTAAATGATTGATGATGGAGATATCTTACTACCAGCTAATTCAGTCCCTCGCCAATTCGCCCGGCAGCGGATGGCTAAGCTACACGCTGGCCGGGCTGCTGGGTGCCCTGGTGAATCTGGCTCTGGAGGGTCGGCCGCTGGTACTGCCACGGATGAGCGACGGTGCCCTGTATCTGGGCTTCGTCGGCAACCTGATTATCTGCATCACTGTAGCATTCATCGTCGACGGCAGCTTCCTGACGGCCTTCCTTGCGGCCCTTATCGGGACTTGCATCCTACGAAAGCTGAAGACGAAGCTGGAACAAGCCTTCGCGAAGGAGATAGATAGGCTACACCTGGAGGAATGATAGATGACAGTTACCGCCCTCATAGTCGGCGTCGCTGACGCCGGCTTTTTTGTTTGTGCACTGCTTACGTGGTGGACTCTGTACCGACAGGGCACCAACCGGCCCGGCCAGATGGTGCTATGGCTGCTGGTGGCCGCGCGCGGAGGCGAATTGGCCCACCGCCTGCCGCTGGGACTCGTCCCCGCCAGTCGCTGGAGTTGGCTCGTGACCACAGCATTCAGTTTCCTGCTGGTCTACGCCATCTACCAGATGGGCAGGCTGCTCGCCAAGGTTCGCGACCGCCAGATGATCAATCACCAGCGCCCCTCTCTGGAGCTGCTACAACTGGCCAGTTACCCAGGGCGACCCCGTCGCCGCAAGTTGTAAGCGCTCCCAGTAGCCCCGATTATTCATAAACAGATTTTGTGGAAAACCCGCTTTTTGAAAAAAGCCGGTTTTCCACACCTTTCCCACCTATGCTGCATAGATGCAGCTACGGCGGACGGGCCGGCAAAAACTTTCAAAATAGACTAACCCAGTTGATAGCTACACCGTATTACTGTTCATAATAAACGGTGAACTGCTGTCAATGCCTTTTGACGGCCACCACACGTCTTCCGAAAGCATATCCCTTTTATCTTCGGGAATAATGCAGACCAGGAATCCCAAAACCGAAACAGCATAACCGAATGAGGAGGTTATGAGAATGCTTGAGGCACTCTCTTTTTCACTGAAGAATCTGCTCCTGCCGGGCGTGGTGACGATCATCGTCGGATTCTTGTGCAGCCTGGTGCGCCTGTACATTCACCAGATCAAAGACGAGCAACTGCGCCGATTTCTGCAGCGACTGGTCGAGGCCGCCGAGCAGATCTACGGCGCGGGCCAGGGTGCGGCCAAGTATGAATATGTCGTCCGCCAGGCCCAGCGCCAGGGCCACCAGCCAACCCGTACCGACATCGAAGCAGCCGTCTTCCGTACCAACTCGGAACAAAAAGGAGCTGTATAACAATGTTTAAGTATGTCGCCATAATCATGCTCATCCTCGTGCTGTGCTCTAGCTGTTGGGCAGACAGTATTTTGCGCGAGGTCTCAGACGCCGTTACCGAGACCGTCGAGCTGTCGCTACTCAGCGGCACCATTGGTTGGGGCGCCGGTGCCTATTGGCCGCTGTACGAGATCGAAAAGATCGAGACCACTGTCGGCCCGTTCGTGGCTTTTGGCAGTCAGATGGTGGCCGCGGGCGTAGGTGCCAAGCTAGCCGTCGAGATTCCCATGCTGGATAACTACATTGACTTCGTAGCCGCAGGCGGCGCCTACCACGACGACGATGTCACCTTTGAGCTGTGGGTCGGCAAGACCATCCCCTTGAAGTAACGGCAGCTCTACGACAGCACAACGGCAGCACGGCAACAGCATAACGACACTAACAATGCACGGGCTGGACAGGAGAGGGAGGTCTGGGCGATGCCCACTGATTCAGAGGAACTCGGGCCGGGGGAACGACAGATGACCCTCTCGGAGTGCGTGCAGCACATCCGGCAAGTGCCGGTGGAGCGACGCATCTCTGAGGTTATCGTCCACCACACCTGGCGGCCGACCGCTGCCGATTACCACAGCCTGAGCACTGTGCGCGCAGTACGGCGCTACCATATGCAGCAGCGAGGCTGGTCGGATAACGGCTACCATATTATGATCGGCCCCGGCGGCGACATCTTCCTGTGCCGGCCGATGAGCCGGGCCGGCGCGCACTGCCGCGGCCACAACCAGCATTCAATCGGACTGGCCTATATCGCCGACTTCGACACCGAAAACCCCGCCGACTACTCCGGAGTAGCCGTCGGCCACCAGGTGGTCGCGGCCCTGCTGGAGCGCTTCGAGCTGACTGCCGAAGAGATCCATTTCCACCGCGAGTACGCCAACAAGAGCTGCCCTGGCCGTAATCTGCACCTCGACGAGTACCGCCATCAGGTCGAGCTGCTGGTCTCCGACCACACTGATAACATCAAGGTGGTGCTGCTGCCGGGCAGCCAGATTATCCCCTGCCGTCCCCGCCTGGAGGAGGGCACCACTCGCGTGGATCTACGCCCCCTGGCCACCGCGCTGGACTGCGAAGTCTACGACCACCTCGCCGACCAGGGGAAGGTGTACGTGAGGCACAAGGGAATCAAGAGACCTGTGCTCGGGCAGGCTTGAGTTTCCCTTGAGCAGAATTTGGGTATATGATGAGTATAAGGCGTTCTTGGAGGAAGTCGCCAGACAAAGAAGGGATAACTTCGGTTCAAGAAATTGGTGTCAACGACCGAATAAGTTCACGAAGAACTAGCCGATAAGACTCACGAGCCTCAACACAGCTGCCACGGGACATACATGATGAGAGAGCTTGCTAGGAAATTGAGGGAATTAGCAGGACGGTGCGCGAACGCGCTCATGCTGCGAGTAGCATGGCTGCTGGGCGGCAAAGGTACGCGGAGCGCGATCGCACGGTACGTGCGAGAGCATCGTCTAACCGATAGCGACGAGAGCGCGGCGCTGAGGGGTCTTTGTGAAGCGATGGACCATGACTTGACGTCCCTTCGTTCCAGGCAAAGAGGAAAGTAGCAAAATCAGCTCTGACCTTCTGTGTGCGTCCCACGGCGGCGCACGAGGCGGAAGTTGTCAAGCATTCCCTGAGCAGCCACCATGATAGTTGTAGGTGCCCTGTCCCCCGCCAGCAACAGACCTATGATCCAGATAGCAGAACCGGATGTCAGTAGCATCACGTGCCCGCCGTCACCCGCCTCGGCGCTTACCAGCTCACACCGTGCCCCACTCGTTGCGTTGTGAGACGTCAATGACGCCTGCGGAATTTCCGATGGTATTCCGCCCAACCGAAGTGTACTCGGGAGAATCGAATGACTTAGCTGGGCAAGCAGGTCCTGAGGGTCCAGGGGCTGCGAATCCCTCGCGTCTACCACCCGCAGCAACACCTCCACATCCGGGTAAGGGGAGAGGACACGGTACCCCCTATCCTCAGCCAGCACCTCGAGCCGCCATCCGGGCGTTATGGGCATGGAACAGCGCTCATCGCGAATCTCCGGAGGTGCAGGTGCAGCAGGTTCGTCTGTCCTTTCCACACAAATGCAAACGTGGTCCATCCTCGATCCGTCTGGCAAATACCCGACGTATTCCTTAGCGGGCCCCACAAGGTACTCTTCTTTGGTCGCAACGTGTCGCGCGGCCCAACGGGCTGCAGGAACGTTGACTCGCCTAGCACAAATGTACACTCGCTGCGCGCCTTCCTCAAAGCACTGATAGACACGATTTACATGGCCGCTCACACCTTTAGCAATCAGCTTTTCGAATTTGGCGATAAAAACAATACTCACGTGCATGAACCTGCCATGGAAGTCCAATGCGGTCAAGTCCGGGCGAGTCCAAATCGCGCCAAGAAAGGCTACGAAATTGTCACCTTCCACCTGGTGCGCTTCGATGGGGGTCCGGCTTAGAAGCGCTCTCTCCAACTGCAGCAATTCGTGAGTCAAGACGCGCGTGAATACGCCGGCATTGTCAAGGTGCGACAAGGTTTCGCAAGTGTCCCGCAAAGCAGAGTCGCCGTTGAACTCGGGGGCTAGAATAGTCTCAGCAAAATACCGATGGGCAGCGGGCGACCGCTGAGACTTCAGCAGTTTCTGCGTCATCGTGAGGTCGATACCGCGAGACAGTTCGGGGCTTATATACACCCTTCCCCGTGGCAGCAGAGCGGCCGACACGTAGTCCAACGTAGCATGTACCAGGTTCTTGTGTTCATCTCCGTAGTCATACATCCGTAAGACCACGTTTCCATCATTGACGAAGCTATCTGGGTCGGTTGCTCTAACCCATTCCACGCTTATCCCGTATGGCATCGCATCACTGACTTCGCCTTGTACCTGCTTTCGGAAGTCCAGCAATCTGCCGACTATATGCGATTGGATGTACTTGCGGCGGAACCAGTGATGAGCCCAGGCAAAGGCACGTGCGAAGAGCGCACCCCACAGCATCGCTTTTTCTGGGTTGGCGATGAGGTGCACGACGATGCAAACTGCTATTGCCAGAGCGATCGCCCAAAATGGACTCAGGCCTGGGAGGACCCTCGCATCAAATAAGAGCTCCTCGAGGAATTTCACACTGCGTTCCCCCCACGCCTACGCTTGACGAGGGTGCCGTAGCACTGCGGCGACGTACAGCAAACTCGTATCTCATCGTTCTCCGGGTACACGCTGAGCAGGTTGTCGCGTCGAACCACCTCGCCGCAGAACCCGCACCTCAGCATTTCTTGCTCCATCGGATATAGGAGACCCAAGCTTTCCAGGAACGCCTCCAGGTCCTCATCCATTACTGCTCTGATGGTGTGTTTTCTCTCAGACATTGCAGCATCTCCTGCCAGAGATAGTACACCCCAACCCGTGCCGATGTCAAGTGCAGCGACCGCCCGAGGCGTCCCTGGCCGCCTGTGGACGCAGACATGCCAGCTTGCCTTGCTACCCTACGACAAACCTGCTATAATCCGCCTCGTCTCAAGATGCGGGTTGCACAGATATGATTAAGAATATACTGGTTGGATACGATGAATCGCGTCCGGCGCAGGTGGCCCTGGCGCAGGCTATTGACCTGGCCGAGGCTACCTCCGGACGAATACGGCTGCTGGCCGTCAGGACTGAGGAAGGGCCTGCCCCCCAGCCGGAGTTGGCCGCCGACTCCGGCATCGTGGATATGGTCGAGGTCGGGCTGGATGAGGATGAGCTGGAAACCGAAGCAGCAGGCGCGCCCCCGTTTGTCGAGCAAGCTCGCACCGAGCTGGCTGCTGCCGGCCTGGGCGGCAGCATTCGTATGGCCAGCAGTTGGCAACCAGCGGCCTGCCTGCGTGAAGAGGCCGACCTGGCTGACCTGCTGGTGGTGGGCCGCAGCAGAGCGCACAGTGGCGGCCAAGTCGGTCGGACCACACGCAACCTGCTCAAAAGTCATCTGCCCTGCCCGCTGCTGATCTGCACGAACCAGTATCTGCCCATCACCTCGATACTGCTTGTCTATTGGCCGGGCCCGCGCGGCGGACGGGCTGTTTCGCTGGCTGCCCAGCTAGCGGCGACGCTCAATATTGATCTGGATACGGTCGTGACCGCTCCCGGGCGTCGGGCTCCTCGCCGAGAGCGCGCTCGAGTTGAGTTAGCGCTACTGGCCTACCACACCGAGGGCGAAGTCGTAGCCATCAGTGAAGCCCCCGCCGAGGCCGTGCTTACGGCGGGCTTGCAGTACAATCCCTCTCTTCTGGTAATCCCCGAACCCTCTCTGCTCCGGTGGCCATGGCAACTGGCCCCGCTGTACTCCTCGGCGCTGGAACTTCCCGACACTCTGCTACTCATAGTCCCCTAAGTCCGGTCCTCCTTCAATTGACACATCCCTATTCCCCTCGTATACTTCCCTTGACACAAATTAGGCTGCGGGCTGCTGCTGGCGGCGTGATAGACAAGATTCATAAACGGATTTTGTGGGAAACCCGCTTTTTGAAAAAAGCCGGTTTCCCACACCCTTCCGGCAAAAACTCGGAAAGTTGATCTGTGCAGTCGAGAGTCGCAGCGTGTTGTTCGCCGAGGGCGCGCCCACCGGAGCTAAGGTGATTGCACAAGCACGTCTGCGAGGGGGCCGCGCTGCTTGGTCTCGATAAGTAGTGTGGGCTAGAAGAGGCGCAACGACTTAGCACCGGGTATGTCCAAATGTGTATGGTAGAGAGGAGGCCGCGAAACATACAATTTCGCCGTGCGGTACTAGCAATGGTGACAATCATGGCCGCCGCCGCGGTCTGGGTATGCTGGGCAGCGGAGCGGGGCACAGCTACGCGGGTCGCCCAACAGGGCGACATCGCGATGCAGGTCGAACTCGTCCCCGCAGACGGCATCATCTCCGCCGGTGAACCCGTGATCGCGCGAGTCATCTTCACCAACCAGAGCCAGGAGATCCTGAGCTTAAGGTTTCCGGGGGTCGCCGGTTGCACCCGCCTCGCGATTGCTGACAGCAGATGCGAAATCGTGTTGGCGACACCCAAACCACAGCCGGAACGATACCTAGACATGGTGTTCAGCGGACCCACCCTGGGACCCGGAGAAAGTGACGAGAAGATGCTCGTGGTGACAGCCTGGTACCAGTTCACTGAGCCCGGCGAGTATACGGTGCGCGTGCAGCAGCTTGAGTTCAAAGAAGGGACGCCGGTTCTGTGGGAGTCTAGTGCACCGCTGCGCGTACTACCGCTTGACCCGACGCGGCTGGAAGCGCGCTGTGAGGAACTCTTTCAGGGGATTCGCAAGCACGAGCGTGGCGACCTGGACTTGGGCATGCGGGCGTTGGCATTGTACTCGGTGCGCCATGAACTTATCCTGCCGTACCTGGACTGGATGGCACGGGAATGGGAGAATTGGAACACCTGCCTGGCCATCCGGCGGGTCGGCACGGAACGCGCCGAGAAGCTTATTCAGGCGCTGGCTAGCCGTCGCGACCAGGTGGGAAAGGCTGCGCGTATCGCGCTCGAGAAGCCGCTTGAACCGAGGATCCAAGAGGTCTGTCGCTGAACGCGGGCCCAAGGCTCGCATAGGGGAAGCGCCATGCTACAGCGGATGAAGCTCATAACGGTCATAGTCGTGCTTCTTGGCGCCACTGTGGTCGTGGGTATGCTGGCCGCCCGCAGCGGGGGCGTTGCGTCCAGGACCCACGCTGAACCGTCCGGCACGGCCGTGGTCATTAACATTGACGCGGTGCCCGAAGCAAAGCGGCCTAATCTCGAAGAGCTGGCCGCCGATCCACGCGCCGCTGCCCAGGAATTGCGAGCGGCAGGCTTTGTCGTCGGCCTGGACAAAACCGAGCGCTGCCTGGCCGTCACGACTGCTGCGGAGATCAGCGATGACGACGTCCTCACCAGGGACCTCGCCGACCCCCTGCTGGCCATCGCGATTCTGGAACGCCTGACGCCCGAACAGCTCGCGGCGCGCGAGTACGGCTATCTGCCGGTGACTGCGCTGTCGGCGGTACAACAGGTGGCGGCGAAGAAGCTGGGACAGCGGCACGGGTTTATGGACAAAGACGGGCGGATGAGGCACCCGAACACCCGCCTGGTGATCTGTGTCGGCCACGGCTGGAAGATGTACGTGCTAACCCCACAGCGGGGGCAGATCATGTCGCGCAGCTTCAATCAGGGAGGGCTCGTCAGCCCGCCGACCGAGCCCGCAATAGCGCAGTCGCCGCTGACCGGGTCGGTGCTGTGGTGGCTGTGGCCACATGCGGAGACCAGTTGGGGCGAGGAGCGGGTCACCGTTGCGGCTGGTGAGTACACCGTAAGGGAGTTGCTCGCGCTACTGAACCGGGCGAGCAGCGTAACGGTCACGATACAGCCGGGAAGCACGGAGCGACACCTGGCGGTGGCGGCGGAGAACATCGCGGTCGAAGAGTTGCTCTGGGCGATGGAGGTAGCGACGGGACTGCGCGCGCGCAAGGTGGCGACTTCGGGCCATCCACGAATTATCCTGGAATGGCAGACCTCTTCATCTGCGGCATACCAGGCCGGTGGCGAGATGCTGGCGCCCATACCTGAGTTCGGCTACTACACGGCCACGCACTCAGCGATCGGCCGGGAGATGCTCGCCAGCACGCAAGGCGGTCCGCTGGACCAGACCAGCACGTGGATTGGCTGGCGGCTGGCGGACCTGCCGCCACTTTATCGCAACTGGATTATCGAACTCTGGGTAGCCCACCACAGGTTCTCTGACGACAAGCCGCTGCCGCCGTTGGACCCCGAGCAGACAACCGTACTGTGGATTAAGACCGTCAGCGTCTTCATCGAATACCAGGATGTTCCCCGCCGTGGCGGAGGCGGATCAGCGGCGACGCAATTCCGCTTCCCGGCGCTGTAGCTAGCCGCTACCCCAACTATTCCCAGAACCCTCATGCCCATACTCTTGCAGGAGGGCTGGCGCATTCCGCGAAGAATAGAAGGGCAGTACCTGTGTGCCAAAGGAGAGTGAGAAGATGAGACGGACCCTAGTATTGGGGGCGCTCCTACTGGTCCTAGCGGGCAGCGCGGGGGCCGATACGCTGGTTGATGTGTACATCAACGGCACGAAGCAGGACTTTGCGCCTCCCGCGCGGGTGCGGGAGGGAAAGGCGTATGCCCCGTTGCGGGCGGCAGCGGAAGCTGTGGGCGCGGAAGTCAAATGGAT
Source organism: bacterium (assembly GCA_030615605.1). Lineage (GTDB taxonomy): Bacteria > Armatimonadota > Zipacnadia > Zipacnadales > Zipacnadaceae > JALGTD01. The sequence continues at coordinate 63,739 of JAUWYY010000009.1, read as the reverse complement.
TGAATCCGAGCAGCTTGCTATCATATGCCAGGCCGACGTCTGCGCCATCATTCGCAAACAGCAGGGAATCATCGTCAGCGGGCGGTTGCTGATTCCGGTGCGGCTGATGGCCGAAGCGCTGGACGCGAAAGTTTCCTGGGATGGAAAGCGGAAAGCTGTAATGATTGTTACTGAGTCCGCGGCACAGCAACAGTAGGTGACGCGGAGCGAGGCTGTTGACAGGGCGGTCGGGGCAAGGGTGCCCCTCCCACAGGTGAAGGGCACAGGGCAAGGGCAATCGCGGCAGGAATGCCGCTCCTACCGAGATGAGAGAAGGCGCTGCGAACAACTTTGAGCGAGGCAATGTTCACCACACAATTCAAGCGCAGAGCGTGGATGACGGCGGGCCTGTTGCTATTGGTCGCCGGGACGGTGCCGTTTGCGGCAGGCTTGGTGACAATTACCTATCTGCTGTCCAGCACCACCGGCACCAGCGCCGGCCTGGTTACCGCTCTGGCTCTGGCAGTGGGATTGCTGCTCCCGTGGGTCAGCTACCAGCGGCTGGCGCTGTTTGGCAATGGCTACTTGCGCCGCAGCCTGGCCCAGAAGTGGGAGCAAGCCGGCCACTCGTCGCCAGCAACAACATTTGTCGGATTTTCTCCCGGCAGCGACCTGCGCCTGTGGGAAGGCGAGACCGACCAGGATGTCGGATTTCTGGAACTGGCGGCAGGCGCGCTGATCTATCGCGGAGATAGCTTCTCGTGGAGCCTACGGCGGGAGAATATTAGCTCAATTGACCTGCGGGCGGAGCCGGGCTCGCCCCAGCGAATAGTCATCAACTGGCATATACCGGGCCAGCCGGGACGTGCGTTCACGCTATCCTCGCGGGAGGCCAACACACTCAGCGGCGCCCAACAAGCCACGCGGGCCCTCCACGGTACACTGGGGCAGTGGTACGACGCCGCTTCGTCGGCCGGCGCGATTCCTACTCTGGGCTCGCCCCCTACCAACCTGGCGGGTAGCACCCCCGTGGAAAAGCTGCCAGCGGGTGCCTGCCTGAGCATTCTATCGGTGGCGCTGATTACCGTGTTGATGGCCTGGTACATGGCCCAGCAGTTCATTGGCCGCGGATTCTACTACCACGCGGTTCTGTGGGCAGGACTGATCGTGGTTGCCGCGATGATATTTATCTCATATTTCTTGAGCTATCTGCAGGCTGCCGAAGCCCGGGCCTCTCAGCCGAATACGACATAACTGGCAAGAGGCATAAGCGGATTTTGCGGGAAACCCGCTTTTTGAAAAAAGCCGGTTTGCTGGTTCGACCAAGCTCACCACAGGCTACACATTTTCCGCCTACGCTGCACAAGTGCAGCTACGGCGGACAGGCCGGCAAAAACTTTTACACTTGAACAGTAGAACAATATATTCTCTGCCCCGCAGAAGGGCGAATGTCCTGGATTGAAACGCCCCCGAGAACTGGATTTGGGACAATAGAATATGTTTGTATTTCGGTTTATGAATAATCCGCACTAGCTGATGCTGCCCCGGCATCGCAAGCGGCAGCAGGAGGTACTCATCGTGAGTAGGTACAGGCCATATCGGCGAAGGTGGATGCTCATCGCTGCATTGACTGCATTGGCCGTGGTATGCGGATGCCAGAGCCGGCTGATTAGCAAAGATCAGGAGATCCAACTGGGCCAAGACGCCGGCGATGATTTTGAACGCAAGCAGGGCCGGGATCGAGACCCCGCACGCAACGCTCTAGTCAACTCCGTCGGTGCGAACATTGAGCGAGCCGCCGAACCGCCTGACTATCCCTACGATTTCCGCATCATTGCGAGCAACCAGCCCAACGCTGCCGCCTTTCCGGGCGGGCGGATATACATATTCCGCGGTATGATCGAAGCAGTAGGCACAAACCGCGACAAGATCGCGTGGATTCTAGGGCATGAAACCGCCCACGTCGCCCGCCAGCACGCGGTGCGCCGCATTGAGCGACAGCTTGGCTACGAGGCGATCATTGCCCTGATATTCAAGAAGAAGAGCGCGGCGCGCATTGCTTCGGCGGTCGGCAGCCTGGTGGTGCTTGACTACGGCCGCGACAACGAATTCGAAGCCGACCGTATGGGTATGCTCTATGCCCATAATGCCGGCTACGATCCGACCGCGGCGGTTGCTGTGCTGAAGCTATTCCAGGAGATCCAGGGGCGCGAGCCTAACGACTTTGGGGTAATGTTTGCCACTCACCCCGGCAACCAGGATCGCATCAACCACGCCAGAGGCTACATCGAAGAGATGGACTGGAGCGGGGCTTACTACACGCCGTGAGGGCCAAGAGAATCTGTATTGGCATCCGCCATGCCCACAACCAACACCTATGCCTGACAAGGCTGGTATACTACAACTAGTCCCACGGGGCGATGTGGATGCCGCCGATCAGGTGCGCATTCTGGTCGAGGGGCTCGATCGCCGCCGGTATCAGCCGCTGGTGGCGGGAGAACTGACGCCACAGATGCGCGAGCGACTCTCCCTTCAGGACATACCCTGGGTATATCTGGCGATTCCACAGGCCTTCTCACTGGGCGCGTATCTGGTTGCGGCCGGTCAACTGCGCCGGCTCATACAGGCCCGTGACATAGCTCTGGTCCACTGCCATAATATGGAGACTACTGCGGTGGCGGGCCTGGCCAGCCGAAGTCCGGGAGCAGACAGCGCCGTGCCCCTGGTTTCCAGTCTGCACGCCCCCCGTGAGGACCTATCAGCCATCTATCGTAGTTGGCGACGGAGGCTGGGCATACGCTGGCTGCTGAGCCGCTGCGATGGGGTAATCGTCCCCTCTCAGCACGACCAGGAGCAGGCGACCAGACTGGCACCGCAGCTCCAGTCGCGGTTACATGTGATCTATCCCAGCCTGGAACGCTCGCCCAGTAGGTCTCTGGAAGCGGGTATCAAGCGTCGCCAGATTGGCGTGCATCGGGAATCCGCAATTATCGGGCTGCTCAGCCGTCTGGTGCCGGGCCAGGGCATCAAGAGCTTCCTGGAGGCCGCCGCTGTCATCAACAAGGAGCTGCCCAACATTGAGTTTGTCATAATCGGGGAGGGCCCTGATCGCCAACAGCTTGAAGAGCTGGCTCACGAGCTGAGCCTCAGCGGCAGTTGCGTCTTTCTGGGAGCGCGCCGCGATGTCCGCCAGATTATTACGGCTCTCAATATTGTTGTACTGCTCAGTGACGCCGACCGGGCTGCACTGCGCGGACTGCAGGCACTGGCGGGAGGACGGCGCGTGATTGCGGCACCTACGCCATCGCTGCGCGAAATCTTTGGCCCGATGCCCGGTGCTGAACTGCTAGAGACGGCCGACAGCGTGCAACTCGCTGAAGCCATGCGCCGGCAGTTGCACATCACCCCGCAGCTCGAAGACTCTGAACTGGTGCTTGAAGAAAGACGCAGCATCACCTACCGCGATTTCCTGGTCTCGACGACAGTCTACGACCTGGAACGAGCGTGGAGCTCAGGCACATCCGCCTCCGATCAAGATTCCGCAATTGCACAAGCACTTGAAGAGCGCTTCGGCCCCCAGCGGCTGGTCGCCCAGGTTGAGTCCATCTATCAGAACCTGGGAGTCTAAAGATTTCCCGGCGTACGACCAAGAATTCTGTAGAGGCAGCGGCTCGACGGGAGATACAAACGATGAATCCGGGACACTTGCGACGGTCTCACCGGCCCCCCAGGACTTGACTTACAAGGCAGATTATGCTTTACTTATAGGGATTCCAGGGCCAGATATTAGACAGGCCGAGTATAATAGGTGGGCGTGGATGGAATATGACTTAGCGTGCAGCATACCTTTAGGCTAACATGCTTGCACTGAGCGTGGGGAGAGACGGATACGGAGGGTGCCGCGGGGGAAACTTCGGCAACCCTGCTTGGACACATTTCTGATCCGCCTCCCGTGGTGAGTGCAAGCGTCCCATCCGTGAAGGGGGTGATACGCAGAAATAGACACAGCCATGCTGGCCCGCAGGGGCCAGTAATCGCAGCAAATACGGACACTTGAGTCTCTCACTACAAGACGGGAGGGTAGTTTACGAAAATGAGAATCTACGCGACGCTGTTGTGTGTTGTACTCCTGCTGGGCATAGCCTCGGCAGGACATTGCCAGTGGTGGTGGCAGGGGGTTATGAACCTCAATACCACGGCCCGCTGGGCGGGAATGGGCGCCACCGGCATTGCCGCTGCCAACGATGCAGCGGCCATTGACTTCAACCCGGCCAACTTGCCGAACATGGAGTTCGACAGCGTGGACATGAGCGGGCCCCTCACCTGGGGTGGCACCGCCACCTACGGCTGGGGCGACGATGATGACCTCAGTCTGAAGATCGGCGCCGTCGGCGACGGAGGCAAGTGGGGTGCCGGCTTGGGCTACGAGCGTCCCAGTGACAGTGGCTGGCACGACAATATCTACGGCCTGGGCTACGGCGCCGTCTGTGGCCCGCGCTGGAGCTGGGGAGTATCGGCAACACGCGACGACTGGGATAGCGAAAGCTACACCTGGTACAACGCCGGTGTGCTTTACACCATACCCCAAGCCCAGGGAGCACCGATCAAAGTCGGCCTGATCATGAGCAACATCCTGGAGGACGACAATGATCCCCGCTTCTACAATCTCGGCGTGGCTGTCCCGGTTGGCGAGAAGATATTGCTGGCCGCCGATTACTGGGACATCCGCGACGAATGGTGGAAGCACTGGAACTTCGGAGCTGAGGTAGCCGTCGCCCCGGAGTGGTGTGTGCGCGTGGGCCGATTGGACGAGGACTGGACGATGGGTGTCGGCTTTCGGCAGGGCAAGCTCAGTCTGGACGCTGCCTGCATTATGCAGGACCACGACGATCAATGGCTGGTCTCGGGCAGCATCCCGTTCTAGGCAGGTAGCACCCTATCCGCAAACCTCTGGGGCCCCGCTCACTGCGGGGCCCCTTTTCTTGCCCAAGCCGTAGTGCGCCTACGCCACGACATCCGGCCTCTTAGTATGGATAAGTCAGGAACGGCTTATGGGAAACCCGCTTTTTGAAAAAAAGCCGGTTCGCTGATTCGCCCAGGCTCACCACGAGCCGCACCTTTCCCGCCTTCGCCAAGGCTACGGCGGGCAGGCCGGCAAAAACTTTTAAATTGGTAAGGCAGCCGACACCCGTCCCGCCTCCCGCTTCTATCCCCTGTGGGAGGGGCACCCTTGCCCCGACCGTACGGTAGGACAGGCGTCTCGCCTGTCACCGTTAGCTACTGGGAGCGCTTCTCTTTGCGCTTGCGTGGGGCCTTCTTAAATGCCCAACTCCTGTTCGTAATCCTCAAATGTGTACTGGCTCCAAGAATCATAGTCACGCTTTAACTCCTGCCAGAACTCTCGAAGATGCGGCTTGAGTGAAGCCTCGATTAGTGGTTGCTCCATGTATTTCAACTGATCGTACTGAGGTACCGCGAGAAAGTCTGGACACGAATTGCCGAGCACGAATATGGCAAGAAAGTGGGTGACTTGACAGATGCTGCGATGAGCATGCCGCAGATGCTCCAGAGTAATTCCAACTTGATCCGCGTTGACGCATTCTCGGCTATGAGGAGTGGCTGAGTGCGCGATAAACTTGTTCACGCGTGTACATACATCATTGCAGGCCTCAACAATCTTCTGCTCCAAATTGCAGAAACACTGCGTACCAATGGTGTCCTCAGGGCTGCGAGCATCCTGGGGGACGCCGCATAACCGATCGAGCTGTGCATGCCGTGCTTGAGGTATACCCGAGACCATCTCGGCGGGCACCGCTCCGCCATGCGCACTGTGCTCCGAACGCCAGATCTCGAACCTCTGCCTGATGGCCTCGTAGTCATATTCGAGCCCTTCGGCATCGAACATACTTTCCCGCTGCAAGAGACGATGATGGGCCTTCATGTCTTTCAACAATGCTCCCAAAGAATACACTCCCCTCGGGCCTTCGAGTGAATAACTGGCATCCGTGACCCGCCGTATCCCCATCATGTGGGTTCTGAAAAAGCAGTAATTCAAGAGGGAGTGCATCAGCCCGTTAAGACGGACCTCGTCGTCCTGGTCCCGTAGGGCATGACGCCGCGCTTCGTTGATTACGCGGAAGGATGCAGCATTCCACGTCATCCTCTCGATCTGATTGAGGATTGAGTTAGGATCTTCGCCAAGAAGAGCTTCTATCCATTGCTCCCGCTTTTCTACAAGACTGGGCTCTGGTGCTTCGTTGTCCATACGATGGTTTCGCCTCTCCCGCGTTACCCTAGATTGCTGCAGCCAAAGAAGTCAGTGTCGGTATCTAAATCCACGTACTCCCGCAGAATCTCCAAATTGTCGGCAAAGTAGAGTTCGTTTTTCCATTCGGCGGAAGCCATTGTCCTTTCCTCCTGTGACCCCTATCGTAATGCTCTTGCGATGCTCATGAAGAAGCCTAGTGCGACTAGGGCCCAGGCTACGCCAGACCAGAAGTGCTGAGTATCCAAAAACTGTTGAACACTTTGGAAACGCCGCCGCCGCCAACCCCACTTATATCCCTCGAAACCTATGAAGACTCGAAAGCTGAGGCTCAATGCAGCGTATACTAAGACCCCCCATAGACAAATCCCACTCAGAGCGGGGATTGACTCCAGCCAGTCGAGTACAAACACCAAGGGATAGATAAGTAGCAGCAAGAGGACAGCCCAGATCCGGTGAGCTATTCCCCAGTAGAGTGGTAGGAAGAATGCTCCGAAGTGAAAACGCAACCTACCGATCTCTTCGGGTAAGAGGCCAGATGTACCAGAAGTATTCTCGCACTCTTCGTCTGTTACTCCCCCTAGCTTCTGCGGATCAGTGCATAGTTCCCACTTCCGTCCAGTCCAGACAAAGCGCCCTTTGGTCACCATTCTTTACCCATTACCTCCCTTCTGTTAGCCCCGCAGTCTACGCCTAACCGCCGGTTGCTGTCAATCGCAACGCCGCACAGGCCGGAAGCCCATGCCGCGGGGGCCATTCTGTAGGGCGCGGCATCCGCCGTCGCCAAGGCTATGGCGGACAATGAGCAGCGCCCCTACGGTGATTTCTCGTCTGACTCGTCGGGTGGCATAAAGGGCATCGGGCGGGCGCCGGATTGGGCCTCTTCGCGGAGGTCGCGCATCGTGCGGCTGTACTTGAGGCCGGCGCGGACGCGGGCGAGGCGGCGGATGAAGATGAGAATCACCAGCACCCCGGAGATGCCGTAATAAACGTACTTGTAGAGGTCAGGGAACCAGCCCAGAAAGACCACCGGCCAGAAGCCGATGATGATGAGGATCATAATGATGCCTTCAATAAGCTCGTCGCGGCTCATCAGCGACCGTCTCCGCTGGGTTCAAGCTGGCGCAGAGAGGAAAGCGCCTCGTAGATGCTCATACGCAGCGCGTCGTCCAGGGGTAGCTCATCGAGGGGGGCGGCCCAGTTGCTCAGCTCCTGGTTGGCTTCCTCGTCAAACTGGGTCAGGTCATCGGCCAGTTGCCGGGTCTGCTCGGAGCCATAAGCCTGGCGGAACTCGGTCAGACGCTGGTGCAGCTCATCGGCAGCCTGTTGCCGCTGTTCAATAGCCTCGCGATTGACGCGCAGTTCGCGGTTGCGCAGCCGCTCCAGCCAGGTGTTACGGGGTAGCTCGTGCAGATAACCACGGGCGATCAGCGCTTCCTCGATGTAGTTGCACAGATCGCCGTAGACGCCCTCGCGCTTCCAGAAGCTGATTTCGGCGCGTGCTACCTTCAATATCTGCTCCAGCAGCTCATCCAGCGAGATCCACAGAGTCTCACTGTCTTCGTCAGCCGGGCCGACCCCGCGCTGCTTGTAGATGACATTAAAGGCCACATTGAGGCAGTCCAGCAGCGGGGAGGACGTAAGTGCGTCGCTACGCTGGACCTGCAGCTCCCAGGCCTTTTGAGGAAAGGGCGGCATCATAGTCGCGTCCCGCTCGACTATGCGGAACTGCAGGCGCTCCTGCTGATACTGGTCAACCAGAGTGGCGTAGATGAGCCGGTTGGCCTGATCACGCAGGCTGACCGGCTGCTGAGAAAGCGGCGCTGTGCCAGTGGTCTGGGTAGAGCCCTCGGCGCTGGCCGTGCCCACGAACTGCTCAGCGAACAGGAAAACTGTCTCGTCAGGGGCCAGTGACCCACGCGGGGTCGGCAGCTCAATAATCTTCTCACCTGGTTCGCCGCGCAGGGCACCCGTGGTTAGCGATTTCCAGATTTTGTGACCGTACCATAACAACAATACCCCGACCAGGCCCAGAATTATCGCGATTGCGATGGCCATCTATTCTCCGCCACTCTCCGCATAGGCATAAGCGGTGTGATTGTGGATTGATTCGTAGCTCTTACATTCTACCGAAAACCAGGTGATGCTGGCAAGGGCGCGCAGCGCCAGGACGGTGTCGCGCACCACATCCTCGACAAACTTGGGGTTGTCATAGGCCGCTTCGGTGACGACTTTCTCGTCGCTACGCTTGAGCATCGGGAAGACCTCGTAGCTGCCCTGCGCCTCGAGCAGAGGGACGAGGTCCTCCAGCCAGATGATGAAGTCGCCGCTGCTGCGCAGGCGGACGGTAAGCTGGGCGCGCTGGCTGTGAGCGCCATAGTCAGAGATTTCCTTGGAGCAGGGGCACAGCGTCATTATGGGCACAGTCGCGCCCAGCGTGAAACGGTAATCCTCGTCGCTGATCTGGCCGGCGAATAGGCAGTCATAGTCCAGCGACGAGGTCAGCCCGCTGGCGGGGGAGTCCTTCTCCAGGAAATACTTGAAGGTCAACTGTAACCGGGCAGCATCCGCCCTAAACGCGCTGCGTATCTCCTCCAGCATCTGGCGGATCTCGTCGGTAGCCACCGGCTGGCGGCTCCACGCTGAGAGGACCTCCACAAAGCGGCTCATATGAGTGCCCCGCTCGTGGTGAGGGAGCTGGACGCTGACGTCAAACTCGCCGAGGACCCGCGCCATCCCGCCGTCTTTTTCGCGGATCATCACCGGCAGGTGAATGTCGCGCACGCCGACGCGGTTAATGGGAATGCCACGATTGTCGGTTTGAGCAGCAACATCACGCATTTTGACACCAGCTCTGGGCTGCAAAATTCATAAACGGATTTTGCGGAAAACCCGCTTTTTGAAAAAAGCCGGTTTTCCGCACCTTTCCGGCAAAAACTTTAGAAGTTGACCAGTACCGTAGTATACCGCTATCCCTCACGGGCATTGAATAATCTGCGTTAAAACGCCTCTTCCAACCGGGACGACAGCACAGAGGCAGCACAGCCACGGCACAACGGCACACCAACAACAGACGGCTGCTGTTAGGACAGTTCGCCAGCGGTGCGCCGGTAACCTCCCAGAGGATGGAGGTAATACGCGGGGACGCGGCAGTATCCGCCTTCGCTAAAGCTACGGCGGCTGAAATGCCGCTTCTACCGGTGAGGAAGGGTAACGAGGGGTGGGTCAGGCGGTGGCGCGCTTGGCGCGTTTGGCCTGCTTGACCTGATACATGGCCGCGTCGGCCTGGGCGAGGACCTCCTCGACGGCGACATCGGTGTCCGGCTCGTAGCAGGCCACGCCCATACTGAAGCCGAGATCCGCCGGCAGATCGGGGGATAGGGCCCCATCCTGGACCCGTTGGGCCAGCTCCTCGCTGAAGCCATCCTGGAAGCGGACGAGAGCGGCGTGGGCCTGCTCAGTGCGGGTCTCGGGCATTACCACCAGGAACTCGTCGCCGCCGTAGCGGATGATAACATCAGCCGCGCGGACCGACTTCTGGAGGACCTCGGCCACGCCCTGCAGAATCTGGTCGCCAACCAGATGCCCGTAGCCATCATTGATCGCCTTCAGGCCGTCAATATCGCCCATTATGAAGCTGACGTGGTGGCCGTATCGGTCGGCGCGTCCGATCTCCTGGATGATAGTTTCGTTGAAGTAGCGGCGGTTGTAGACGCCGGTGAGCGCGTCGCGCACCAGTTGGTGGTTAAGCTCGTCCCACAGCCGCTTGGTTTCGGTGATGTCGCGGGTAAAGCTAACAATGAAGCTGTCTTCGGACAGTTCGACGGAGGTCGTGGCAACTTCCAAGTCAACTATCGTGCCGTCCTTGCGCCGCATAGCAGTCTCAAAGCGGCGAGAGCCGGCGTCCATCACCTGCTGCATAGTCTCGCCCAGATCTTCAGCGGTCATCTGTGCGGCCAGGGCACCGATATTCATATCCAGCAGTTCGTCCTGTGAATATCCCGCCACCTCACAGAAAGCCTCATTGCACTCGATAATACTGCCATCCGGCTGCATTATCATAAAGCCGTCCATAGAGGTCTGCAGAACGGTCTCGTTGCGCTGATAAGCCTCCTGCAGCGCTTCTTCGGCCTGCTTGCGCTCGGTGATGTCCCTGAAGATGCCCAACATATATGTTCCATCACCTAACGTCACCCGACCGGCACTGATATCTGCGTAGAAAACAGTGCCGTCCTTTCTCTTCACCGGAATGTCTTTGGCCACCTCAATCTCTCGGCTAGATAGCTTTTCAAACTGCCCCATAGCATAAGGGAGGTCTTCCTGGCGATGGATATCCATCACTCCCAGATTCTTGAGCTCTTCGAGAGTATAGCCCAGCATACGGCATATCATTTCATTGCCAGTGTAGAATCTCTTCGTTTCCGGATCGGCGAGGAGCATGCCGTCCCTAGCCTTATCAAATATGGTTCTGAATCTTTCTTCGCTCTCCTGCTGCGCCTCATCGGCCCGCTTGCGTTCGGTGATGTCCCAGAAAATGCCCAGTATGCCGACAACCTTGCCGCCTTCGTCTCTGACGGGCGTCTTGACCGTGTGGACAATTAGTTCTTGGTCATCCTGGATGTAGTCCTCCTCCATGTCTTCTGTCTCCTCGGACTGCATAATCCTTGCGTCGTCTGCTCGGTACTTCTCTGCCAATTCCCTGGAGTAGAAGTCATAGTCTGTGTGTCCGGCGATTTCATCTGGTGCAAGGCCCAAGTCCCGAGCGTACTGTTCATTACAGGATACATAGACTAGATTCCTATCCTTGAAGAATATCTTTTGGGGAAGATTCTCAACCAGTGTCCTGTACTTGCCCTCGCTTTCGCGCAGGGCCTCTTCGGCCTGCTTGCGTTCGGTGATTTCGGTCTGCAATTTGCGATTGGCACTTTCCAGTTCCGTAGCAGATGCAGCGATGATCTCAAGCTCATCCTTTTTCTTCTGAACTCGATAGAGCGCTGTGCCGCCCGCCAGGAAGATTAGGATCAATAATCCCCCCAGAATGAGGGTATTCCTGGCGTACCTGGTGATCGGTCCGGCAATTTCATCGTAACCCATGGTCACAGCGATGGACCACTGTTCATTGCCGATTTCAATCGGGGCAAACGCAACTATTTTCTTCACCATTCTGGGATTAGGCTCTGCCCACCATGCGGAATGATATAAGGCCACCCCTTCTTCGCCGTCACGCATTCTTGCAGTAACATCTTCCAGCTCCGACCAATCAGCGCCGGGCAACTTTTCCCGCCTGATTGTCATGAAATCTGCGCCAATTTGCTCGGCATCAGGATGAGACAATACTTGCCCATCATCATCTATTAGCCAACCATAGCCTTTCTCACCTGCTTCGATACCGCCGATGATATCGCCAAGTTGATCTGCATAGATCAAGGCACGCAGTACACCGATAAACTCCTCTTTTTCAAAAACAGGTACGCAAACAGCGATGGCATATGCCCCGGAAGCTGTTGTGAGCAGTTCACTGACATGCTCATAGGATTCTTCTGAATGCTCCCCACGTTTCGTATGGTTCTCCAGGACGAACTTCACCCCGGGCTTGTTTGAATAATCGCGGCCCTCGCGCCCTTCCGCCGGGGGTACTCTTGCTTGTACTATGCCTGTTGAATCGATTCTGTAAAGCGCAGCAGCAATATGGCGCTCTTCAAGGAACATATGCTGAAACGGACGATAGTCGCCCTCAGCAATCTCACTTCCCCTGACATTGTTTCTGATTCTGTTCTTGATAATGGGATTGGCGGCCAAAGCTTCCAGGTCACATTGTGTTTCACAGATGAGCTCTTCAATGTGCTCGGCTTGTGTCCTGGCGATCGTCAATAGGTGCTTCTGGGTATCGGAAATAACCGTTTGCTCGAATTCCCTCACTTTGAAACTACCGAGACACAATACAGCAGCCACAAGCGCAATCGCCAAAGATGCAAAGACAAAAACAGTCCGTTGGCGATTACCATTATTCTTAACAGAGATCAACTCAGGCATTCTTCGCACTTGCTCCCTCCGGGCGGTTAGAACAGGCGCGTATGCTGTCAAAGCACACCGTGCCGGTGGCCTAGGCCGCTTTGACCTTCCTATCCTGGATGATGTCAATGAAGAGACCGGCCGCCTCCGGGTCGAACTGGCCCCCGGCGCCGGTGTGCAGCTCCTCGAAGATTACTGGTTCGGCCAGGGCCGGGCGGTAGGGACGGTCGCTGCACATCGCGTCGTAGGCGTCTACCACCGCCATAATCCGGGCTTCCACGCAGATTTCTTCACCCGCCAGCCCGTCGGGATAACCATCCCCGTCCCAGCGCTCGTGGTGCTGGTAGATGATCCTGGCAACGTTGGTCAAGCGGGGAATAGCCCCCTCCCACAGCTCGCGGCCCAGCAGCGGGTGCATATAGATAACCCGCCATTCGAAGTCGTCCAGCGGGCCGAGCTTGTTGAGAATAGGGCTGATGATGCCGACCTTGCCGATGTCATGAAAGTCGGCGGCAATCTGCAAGGTGCAGAGCTGCTCGTCGTCCAGTCCCAGCACCTCGCCCAAAATGCGGGCATACTGACGGACCCGCCGGCAGTGGCCGACGGTGTAACCGTCTTTGTTCTCCACCGTGGCATTGAGCAGTTGCAGGCTCCATACCCGCGACGGCGGCGCACCAGTCATGACGCCACCAAGCCCGTCGCTACACCGGGAGTGTGACCCGTTAGAGTCGTCCGGCCAACCGATTGTTGGATTCACTGTATTTGGCTCCCTCGCCAGCATGGCTTGTGCATCGATGCGTTTGTCGTTAGTGATATTGGCCGCGGGGGCGGCAAACTTGAATAACCACGATGGCCAGGGAGGTAAGTATCAAGCTGACGAGGAAACCATTGCCTCGGTAGGATCCGCCTTCGCCATCCGCCTTCGCCAAGGCTATGGCGGACAAGGAAGCTACGGCGGACAGAGAAACTTCACGGAGGGTACGATAATGGCAACGCCACGGCTGGGCATTATTGGGTTAGGGACATTTGGTATCAATCACCTGCGCTGTTTCCGGCAGTTGGGCTACACCGGCACCGCTCAGTTGGTGGCCGGAGGTGAGATAAACGAGAGCCTGCTGGAAGAGCGCCAAGAGCAGTTCGACTTTACGCCGTATAGCGATTACGCCGAGATGCTGGAGAAAGAGCAGCTTGACGGGGTGACCGTGGTCACGCCCGATCATCTGCACAAGGATATCGTACTGGCCGCGGCGCAGGCGGGGGTCAATGTGCTGTGCGAAAAGCCGCTGGATGTCACGGCCAAGGGCTGCGTGGAGATGATTGAGGCCTGCCAGAAGGCGGGCGTGCTGCTGCAGGTGGATTTTCACAAGCGCTACGACCAATACCACCGGCGTATGCGCCAGAAGCTCGCCGCCGGCGATCTGGGCGACATTGAATATGGCTACGCGCATATGGAAGACCGCATTGAGGTGCCGCGCGACTGGTTCCCCCAGTGGGCCAAGAACAGCTCGCCCGCGTGGTTTCTGGGCATTCACTTCTACGACCTGGCCCGCTGGCTGCTGCAGGCCGACGGGCAAGCGGTCTGGGCGACCGGCCGCCAGGATAAGCTGGCTGAGCTGGGCGTGGGCGGCTGGGATTCGATATCAGCGAAGGTTGTCTTCGACAACGGCGCGACGGTGGCTTTCGACACCGCCTGGATCCTGCCCGACGGCTTCCCGGCCGTCGTCAACCAGGGCATCCGGCTGGTGGGTACCGAGGGGATGCTGGAATGTGACTCGCAGGATCGGGGAACGATGACGGTATGCACCGGCGATGAACCGATGAACCAGACCCACAACGAGAGCTTCCTGCGGGTGCGCAGCGACGTCCAGGGCCGCGAGGTGTGGGAGGGCTACGGGATGACCAGCATTGAGCATTTCGTGACCAACGTCAACCTGCTGCTGGAGGGCGGCACGCTCCAGGATCTGGGCGACTATCCCGACGGCAACGACGGGCTGCAAGCCACCAAAATCGCCACGGCCGTCCACGAGAGCCTGGAGACGGGAAACGTGGTGCAGATATAGGAAGATCGAGAGCGAGCAAACGAGCCGCATGGACGGGGGAATAGCAAGTGACCACGAACTCTGAGGCCGAACGGCTTTTCTCACTGGATGAAGCACTGCGGTCTGAAGCAGACTCCATGCTCGCCGACTCGGGCATCGGTGACATACTGAATGAGGCCAGCTATGGGCCTGTTGGCAGCTATGCAATGCACACTATGACATGGCGCGACCTCGACTTTGACCGCGCCGAAGAAGTGCCCGACTGGGAGCGACACTGGCAGGTAGGCACGCGACTGGCCCTGGCGGGATGGTGTGTCCGCCTGGACTGCACGAATTTCCATAGGTATTGGCTAGCGGGCGGGTTGCAGAGCTTCTACTGGGGTCTCCTGGTTACCGACCCAACTAGAACGGACTCCATAGAGCCGCAGGACAAGAGCGTCTGGAAGCTCGACCTGCACACGGTGTCCCCTGAGAAGACCAAACGCACCGCGCACAGGCAGGAGAGATGGATATCCCTGATGACCGAGGAAGCCCGCGCGGCCATCCTGGCCATTAAGGAAACTCTGTGCTACCAGCAAGAGTATCGCCGCACCATGCTGTCGATCCAGATCTACGAGGCTGTGCTGGAGCATGGTATCCGGGATGTGGGCCAGTTTCGCAGTTGGTGGGACGCAAGATCCGGGACAACACAATGAGCGGTCAACAGACAGCGGTCATCACCGGCGCAGCAGGGATGCTGGGGTCGGCGCTGATGAAGCTGGCGCCGGCGGCAGTACGCACGGTTGGCGTGGATATTGCTGACGGTGATCTGAGTACCGACGAGGGTATTGACGGTGCCCTGGGGCCATATCCTCCTTCGCTGCACGAACGCAGCTACGGCGGACGAGACCAGCCTGATGTAGTAATTCACTGTGCCGGGTATACCGATGTGGACGGTGCCACCAGCGAGCCGGAACTGGCGCAGCGACATAATGCGCTGGCGACCGAAAAGGTGGCCGTCTTTTGTGCCGAGCGCGGCGCCAAGCTGATCTATATCAGCACTGACTACGTCTTCGACGGGACCAGGGGCAGCCCGTACAGCGAAGAGGATGCGCCCAATCCCATAAACGCCTACGGACGCTCGAAGCTGGCGGGTGAACGAGCAGCGCAGCAGATTGCCGCCGACTGTCTGATCGTGCGGACGCAGTGGATGTTCGGGCCAGGAGGACGCAATTTTGTCGCGGCCATCATTGACCACGCTCGCCACGGGGGCGAGGTGGGGGGGGTAGTTGACGAGATTGGCTCGCCGACCTACACTCGGGACATGGCCGGGGCACTGTGGGAACTGGTGGCGGAGCCAATCAGCGGCATTATTCATCTAACCAACAGCGGCTACTGCTCGCGGGCGGAGCTGGCGCGAGCGGCACTGGACGTCGCCGGCTTGAGCGGTGTACCAATCACTGAGATTTCCGGCGCCGACTGGGACAGCCCCACCCGGCGGCCGGCGTTCTCGGTGCTGGAAAACCGGCGGTGGGCAGCGCTGGGCCACGCTCCGCTGCGCCCATGGCAGAAGGCAGTGGCGGAGTATGTGAAGTCTTATCTGCAATAGAGACATGACAGTGGCGATATTGTGGCAAGGGACTTGCAGTAACTGTCCGGGTCGCCGGTAGCTTGATGGGAGGTACCACTATCTATGGATTATGACATAACTGACATTGATTTGAAAGAAGCGGGGGCGAAGCGCATTGAGTGGGCGGATCGGCAGATGCCGGTGCTGAGGCTGATTCGCGAGCGCTTTGCCGCCGAGCAGTCGCTGCGAGGGGAGCGGATCGGCTGCTGCCTGCATGTCACCTCCGAGACGGCCAACCTGATGCGGACGCTGCAAGCGGGTGGCGCGGAGGTCGCCCTGTGCGCTAGCAATCCGCTCAGCACCCAGGACGAGGTGGCGGCCAGTATGGTTGCTGACTACAAGGTAGCGGTCTACGCCCGGCACGGCGAGGATCGCGAGACCTACTACGAGCACATCAATCGAATCCTGGATATCAACCCGACCATTACCATTGATGACGGGGCGGATCTGATCTCGACGCTGCACTCGGAGCGTCAGGAACAGATCGAAGGCATCAAGGCGGGTATGGAGGAGACTACTACGGGGGTAATCCGGCTGCGGGCGATGGCCGCTGATGGAGCCTTGCGCTACCCGCTCATTGCCGTCAATGATGCCAACACCAAGCACCTGTTTGATAACTACTACGGCACCGGCCAGAGCACGATTGATGGTATCTTGCGCGCTACCAATATCCTAATAGCCGGTAAGAACGTGGTAGTCTGCGGCTACGGGGATTGCGGTCGGGGCGTGGCGATGCGAGCAGACGGGATGGGGGCAAAGGTAATCATCTGTGAGGTGGAGCCGCTGCGGGCGCTGCGCGCGGCGATGGACGGCCACCAGGTCATGCCCATCAGCGAAGCGGCGGCAATCGGCGACATATTCGTCACCGTTACTGGCGACAAGTCCGTGGTTCGCCGCGAGCACTTTGAGGTGATGAAGGACGGCGCGGTGCTGGCGAACTCCGGTCACTTCGATGTGGAGATTGACCTGACCGATCTGCACGATATGAGTACAACGGTCCGCACCATTCGACCTAATCTGGAGGCATATCACCTTCAAGACGGACGGGAGTTGTGCGTAATTGGGCAGGGGCGGCTGGCCAACCTGGCTGCGGCCGAAGGGCACCCGGCCTCGGTGATGGATATGAGCTTTGCCAATCAGGCGCTGTGCGCCGCATACGTGGCGGGCTTAGATCAGCCGCTGCCGGTGGCTGTTCATACAGTCCCCCAGCACATTGACGAGCGAATTGCCGCCCTCAAACTGGAAACGATGGGCATATCCATAGACACGCTGACGCCCGAGCAACAAGAGTATCTGTCCAGTTGGAAAATGGGAACGTAGAAGGGCAGAATAATGCCATGCACAAGAAAGCTCCTCAAAAAGATTTGACAGAGCTGGTGACTTGTGGTATAGTATGGAGTGGAACATATGTTGCCGGCACTTCCACATATTCTCCAGGATGGAGGGGTCGTGCATGACTCAGAGGACTCTTAGATCAATGGCTGCAGAGCCATTCGGTCAGCAGCAGTTACCTCTTCTGCAATATACGGGGGACTCCTCAGGCCCAGCGTTTTCCGAAAACCGTGAAGAACCCTTCCATCGCTGGGTCAATTGGATAGCGGGGTTCTCAGCAGATCTAGTCCGCGATTGCATTAAGGACTACATGAAGAGAGAAGAAGGGCTTGTACTAGATCCTTTCGCCGGAGTGGGAACTGCGCTGGTCGAGGCGATAGTCGCGGGCTATGATGCAATAGGCTTCGAGATAAACCCATTTGCTGCACTTACTGCTCGTACCAAGCTGGAGGCTCTCCGTGGAAATCCGAAGTATGTTGACGACTTGCTCAGCCAATTTGAGTCGTGGATGCATGAGGCACAACAGCAAGGACGGGAGCCTGCATCAGCGCCACCAAAGGGCTTTCGGTCTCGGATAGACTTCTTCTCACCAAGCATACTACCGCAAGTCCTGTTGGTGATGGACTTCATAGACGAACTTGATTCAGGTTTGCGCCGCGACTTGATGCGCATAGCTTTCGGGTCCACTTTGGTTTCGTACTCTAATTACACATATGAGCCTAGTCTCTGTACTCGGCCTGGCGCGGACAGGCCTCTAGTGGAGGAGGCAGATGTCAAAGGGATAATAGCGCACAAATTGTCTCAGATGAGAAAGGACATCGAACAAGCAAGCAGGATTCCGACGAGTGCATTAGGCGAAGGGACTCTCTACCATGAATCCTTTTTTGGATGCGTACATACAGGTCGACTCAAGCCCTCTAGTGTGGACCTGATTGTGACGTCTCCCCCGTATTTGAACAATTATCACTATGTGCGTAATACCCGCCCACACCTGTATTGGCTGGGATTTGCCGAATCGCGGGATGAACTGAGGGAGCTTGAAGAAGAGAGTTATGGGACTTTTTGGCAGACCGTGCGGAATGGACCTCGTATTGACTTGCAATTTGACCTTCCTGAAGTATCTCAGCTCGTAGACGAGATTCGAAGCCAGAGGACTGAGAAAGGACAGTACGGAGGACCTGGATGGGCCAATTACGCGGCTCGGTACTTCAATGATTCGTGGCGTTTCATTCAACTTGTCGAGAAGCTGCTCAGGCCGGGCAGTACCGCCGTGGTGGTGGTGGGCAATCATATTATACAAGGGATCAATGTCGAAGTAGACAGGGTTCTGAGCGAGATGGGCCACAAGTGTGGCCTGCACTCAGACTCTCACATATTGAGGAAGAAAAGAGTAGGCGACAGCATTACGAATTCAAGTGTGCGACGCGGGAGTGCTGACGTCAGCTTATATGAAACAGCCGTCGCGCTTCGTAAATCCTAATCTAGGAGTGCAGCAATGTGCGTTCGAACCTTTCGTTCGACTATAGAGCTATCGGGCGGCGTATCTCTCAGATTAGCTACCCACGGGCGTCCCGGATGAACGATGTCCCACTCAGATGGAGCTTGATCATAACGGCCACTCCCGGGGTCATGATTTCCGAAGCCATCAATGACAGTGTTCCAGAGGGTGAGGTAGCGGCGAATGAGTGCATTTTCGACGGAAGCAATGAGGTCAGCGGCCGCGTCCACCATAATCACAAAGCGGCAACTGAAATCCTGCACCTGAAGATTCTGGGCTTGCTCAATGCTCCTTGAGTGCTCCTGTAGTCGAATAAAGAGCTGTGGATCATCGGTGTCGGGCTCCCGGGCTTGACGCCATCCGCGAGGCACCGCCTTACCAACATACATGGGTCGGGATGCTGGGTGTCCGTCATACATCTTAACGTCACCAGAGTGATAAAGCCCATAGACGCCCACTCCGGGAAATCCCTCAATAACGTTGAGGGGTACTTTTGGTGTTCCCTCAAAGAAATCGACTATTTCTACAAGTAGTGATTCAAGCTGGTCCGAATAGTACATATGAGCTTCGTAATCCATAGTCTACCTTTGAGCGTGTATGATGTTGCACTGAGAGGTGATTCTCTGCCGAGTTCTCTCTATCCTTCTTGTTGACTACGTCGTGTCCCTATCACCACAGCATAGCACAGCGAGCCGGAGGGTAGGCAGGAATTCGCCGGAGATTCACAACGGCAGGTAATATCTTTTGACACCAGGCCAGTGATTGTGCTATACTACTGGTGGTTGTAGGGTATCCTTACGCTATCCGGGAGGCATTTTGATGCAGACCACAGGGCAAATCGGAAAGATAGCAGCCATCGCAGTAGTTGCCAGCCTTCTGCTCAGTACGGTAGCATTGGTGTGGGCGCAGAGCTCAGCACCCGATTTTCAGCTCATCGAGCGCAAGACGATCCAGCGGGAGATGGTCTGGTTCAATGGCCGGGAGGGCGACTTTGAATACAAGCCTTTCCTGAAGGATGAGCGGGTGTACGTTACTCTGCTGGACCTGATGCGCCATATTGGCGGGAAACTTCTCACCGGTCCACCTAAAAATCTGACCGAACTTGAACGCAATGAAGTGTTGGTGCGAGTGCTGCCCGGCGAGCACTACGTTATGCTCAACGGAGTGAAGACCGACGTGCAACGGGCTCCGATCAAGCGCGGAGCCGCCATGTATGTACCGCTGCGCTTTTACTGCAACTTGTTCGGCATTGCGGTGGAATGGAACCGCGTCGAGCAGCGGGCCTACGTGAGCTTCAGCACTGAGTAAGCACGGATAACGCCCCAGGATAACACGAGCGCCCTGGCAAAAAGTAGGCCCCAGGGCGCTTTTTTCTTTGAGAGCGGCGCACTGATGATTGACCTGCACTGCCACATCCTGCCTGGTCTGGACGACGGCTCACCCGATCTGGCCACCTCCCTGGCAATGGCCCGAGTAGCCCTGGACGACGGCATTGAGACGATCGTGGCCACCCCTCATTGTTTTGTAGACGCCGGCCCGAGACCGGACCAGATTCGCACAGCTACCCAGCAGCTACAGGCAGCGTTGGCTGATCACAACCTCCCGCTGACGGTACTACCCGGAGCGGAGGTGCGGGCCCATCCGCAATTGGCGGAGATGGTAAGCCGCAGTGAGGTCATGACAGTTGCTGATGGGGGTGACTATCTGCTGCTAGAGCCGCCCTTCATCGGTATTCCCAACTACCTCGAGCAGCTCTGCTTTGAGCTGCAGATTGCCGGCATAACCCCGATACTGGCCCACCCCGAGCGCGCGGAGCTTGCGCAGCACCAGCCGGAGTTGTGCGAGCGGCTCATAGAGCGTGGTTGCCTGATTCAAGTTAATGCGCCCAGCCTGCACGGACAGTACGGCAGGGTCATCCGCAGGATTGCTGCTGATCTGATCCGCAGGGAGCTAGTCCACATAGTAGCCAGCGACGCACACAACGCCACTTCCCATCCCCCAGTGCTTGGCAAGGTCCGCCGCGCTGTGGTGCAGGCCACAGGCGAGGATGCTTTCCGGGAGATGACGGAGCTGGTGCCGGGCGAGATTATAGGTGCCCACCAGCAGGAGACGGCGCCCGGATGGTGAAGTGGTAAGGTAGAAGGAAGAGCGGGGTAGTGGTGGATTGAATCCACGAGGAGGATGAGGGCATGGGCAGCGAGGCGCAGAGGCCAGGCCGGCCGGGAGTCGGCGACCTCCGATATCCACGGGTGGGACTGTATTTACTGTTGGGGCTGTTGATGTGGTGCTCTGGTTGTGGCTCTTACGTTACCTCCGAGCCTCCCCCAGGTCCGCCGGTAGATGTCGACTTGACGCTGGCGATGGCGGTCACCGACGCCGACGGAAATCCCCTGGAGGCTCTGGTCACGGTCACTGTCTACGAGGGCCTGGGTGCTAATCCAGAAATCTACCAGTGGAACACCAGCACGTCGCCCGAGGAGCAGACAGTCGGTTGTGTCAGCGGCGACCCCAACGAAGAGCGCACCTGGGAGTTCAACGGTTTCTGGGCAGACTTCCAGACAATCTCTGTACAGGAGTACGAGTTCTGGACGATAGAGGTTACCGTCACCAAGACAGGATATTATCCCGAAGAGGGGAACTGGACTGTCTTCTACGAGTGGGTGAGGGACTCGGGGTGTTACGGCATGTGGTGGATACTGCGCATGGAGGAAGTGACGCCGTAGCAAGCAGCGATGGCAGAATAAGCGGTGCCGGAACTTTTCCGTTGATACCGTCGTCGAATACTGTGGCCGAGCGACTTTTCCGACGGTGAAACCAATACTTAAGGGGTGAAGACAATGAGACTGCGAACTGTTGTGGTAGCCGTGACTCTGGCACTGGCGGTCAGCGCGGGCGCTGCCCAGTTGCCCGTCACCGACGTGATGCTGTTCTCCAACGGTGTCGGTTACTTCCAGCACAATGGGACGGTGGCAGGCAATGCGTCTATGACGCTGTCGTTCCGGACCGAGGAGGTCAATGATATTCTGAAGTCGCTGGTACTTCAAGACCGAGATGGCGGGAATATCGCGCCGGTAACCTACGCACCCGAGGACGCGCTGTGGCATATTTTGGAGTCGTTCTCAGTGCCGATCGCTGTTGAACCCTCGATGGCCGGACTGCTGGGCGACCTGGTGGGAAGCAACATCGTCATACGGAGGGAAGCTGGGACCCTGGCCGGGATCATCCTCGGTGTCGAAGAGCGGGAGCAGAAGGTGGACGACGACGTACTGACACTGGAAGTGGTCAACGTGCTCACCGACGAGGGGATTGTGAGTGTGGCGGTGCCGGACATCGAGTGCTTGACGCTAGCGGACGAGAAGCTGAACGAAGACTTGAGGGCCGCGCTGGCCGCCATCGCCGCTAGCTGGAACACGTCCAAGCGCGATGTGCACTTGAGCTTCAAGGGCGAGGGGCGGCGGGAGGTCAGCGTGGGCTACCTGCTGCCCAACCCGGTGTGGAAGACGAGCTATCGGCTGGTGGTGAGAGAAGATGGCACACTGTTCCTGCAGGGCTGGGCGATTGTGGAGAACACCACCGACCGGGATTGGGAGAACGTGACCATGGCGCTGGTTTCGGGCCAGCCGGTCAGCTTCCGGCAGAATCTGTACGAGCCGGTATATGCCTACCGGCCGGAGGTACCGGTGTCGGTTCCCGGCGCCATCCTGCCGCCGACCTACGAGGGAGCGATGCGCGGCGGCTATGGGGGCGGGTATGGCGGGTATGGTGGAGGCATTGGTATGGGGGCGCCACCACCAGGAATGGCGGGACCGCAAGGGCCGGCCGGTCCACTTGCCCAGAAGTCTGAGGAGCGCGCGATTTCTGGGACCCTCTTGGGCCGGATCGAGCTGGATGCACGAGGGGTGATTGCCGCTGCTGCGGGGGCAGAGGTCGGCGAGCTGTTCCAGTACGCTATTGCAGAACCGGTGACCATCGGTCGGCAGCAGTCGGCGATGATTCCTATCATCAACCAGGAACTGGAAGGTGAGAAGGTATCGCTATTCAGTGAATCGGTGCACGAGAAGCACCCCATGAACGGGCTGCGGCTGGTCAACACGACTGGTCTGCACCTGGCCGGAGGGGCAATCACCGTCTTCGACGGAGGGGCCTACGCCGGCGATGCACTCCTGGAGAGTTTGCCACCCGGGGAGGAGCGCTTCATCGCCTACGCTGTAGACCTGGGTGTGGAGGTAGCCGTGGAGCGGGCCAGCACCGAGAAGCAAGTGACTCTGTCTGTTGACAACGGGGTGCTGATCGCCACCAAGCGGCTGGGTAAGACCATAACCTATGCCCTGAAGAGCCGCACCGATGAGTTGCGCCAGGTTATCGTGCATACCGCGAAGTTGACTGACTGGGAGTTGGTGGCGCCGGAAGAGCCTGCCGAGGAGACTGCTGACCGGTACCGATTCACGGTGGCGCTGGAGCCGCGGGCCGCTGAGGAGCTGGTGGTGGAGATGCAGCAGCCAGTGACGCAGACTGTGGCTCTGCTGGATGCGGATGCGGACAAGATCAATTTCTATCTGAAGTCGACGGTGATAAGTGACGAGCTGAAGGCAGCTCTGCAGGAGATCGTGCGCCGGCGAGTGGCAATAGCTGAAGTGGCTCAGCAGATCGCGGTGCGCCAGGCGCGGCTGAAAGAGATCGGCGAGGAGCAGGACCGCATCCGCAGGAATATGGGTCAGCTTAATCGAGACGCGGACCTGTACAATAAATACGTCGCCAAGCTGACCCAGCAGGAAGACGAGTTCGACCGGGTGCGCGCAGAGCGCGACACGCTCCAGGAGAAACACAGCCAGCTTACCACGGATCTCAACGAGTACATCCGAACTCTGAACGTCGCATAGCGCTCGGGCAGGTGCGGCGCGAGCCGGTCGGCCTTGTCTAGTAGGCCCAGGGGATGACGGAAACCACATGGGACCTACAGTAGCCTTCCGGGCTACTAGAAAGAGGGTGTTGATAGTGTGTGACTGGAAGACCTTGGTACTGGTGGCAGTCCTGCTTGGCGGGGCGGTTCTGCTGTGCATCGGTTCGGCGCAGTCACAGCCAAATGAGGCGGCTGTCAGGAGACTACTTTCCGATGACGAGACAACTCGAGAACAGGCCAAACAGGAACTGTTTGCGGCTCGAACAGACTTGATTTCTCAGCTCATAAGTATTGTTGACAATGAGCAAAACCAGCAAACAAGACGTGAGTCAGTGCGGGCGGCTATGTTCATCTTGGGGGAAATGCGGGCCCTCGAGGCGGTGGACGTACTGGTGACATGTGTAGCGTTCCCGTACGTTTTGCCATCTGGTGAGGAACCCGCATCGGTGCGCGTCACCATCGCAAGGAGGACTCACCTATTGGGTTCGGGGCCCCTGGACGAGCGGCCGGCCATCGAAGCACTGGTAAAGATTGGGGAGCCGTGCCTCAAGGCGATCATCGGCAAGCTGGCAACGACTTATGATGTCAGGGAGCAGGCGGCTTGCATTCGCGTCTTGATTGAACTCAGAGAACGTGACGCGGCTTCGGCTATGTTGGGGGACGCCATCGCCCAGGAGACGGACCTCAAGAAACGAGAGCGCCTCCACAACAGTCTGGACATGCTCCTGAGTATCGGACAGCGACAGACCAACGTTGACCAGAGCTGAGCAGAAGGCTGATTACTCTATAGCAAGGAAGATTCGACATGTTCTCAGGTAGGGAGATAGTGCTACTGACGCTTTGGGTGGCGGTTCTGCTGTGCATAGGTTCGGCGCAGCCACAGCCAAAGGAGCCGGCTGTCAAGAGACTTCTTTCCAAGGATGCGTCAACAAGAGAGGAGGCGCAGCAGGAATTACTTGCGGCTCGAACAGACTTGATTTCTCAGCTCATAAGTATTGTTGACAGTGAGGAAAACCACCAGACAAGACGTGAGTCAGTGCGGGCGACTATGTTCATATTGGGGGAGATGCGGGCCACCGAGGCGGTGTCGGTGCTAGTCAAATATATAGCCTTCGCTGACGAGCCGACGGTCCTTACAGCGACGCCGCATCGGTTGGGTTCAGGGCCGCTGAGCCAGGTGCCCGCTGTCGAAGCGCTGGTAAAGATTGGCGAGCCGTGCCTCAAGGCGATCATCGGCAAGCTGGCAACGACTTATAATGTCAGGGAGCAGGCGGCTTGCATTCGCGTCTTGATTGAACTCAGAGAACGCGATGCGGCTTCGGCCATGTTGGCGGACGCCATCGCCAAAGAACAGGACACTAAGAAGCGAGAGCGCCTCCACAGCAGTCGGGGCAGGCTCCTGAGTATCAGACAGCGACAGACCAACGTTGACCAGGGCTGAGCAGAAGGCTGATTACTCTGTAGCAAGGAAGATTCGACATGTTCTCAGGTAGGGAGTTAGTGCTAGTGCTGCTTTGTGTGGCTGTTCTGCTCTGCATCGGTTTGGCGCAGCCACAGCCGAAAGAGCCGGCTATCAACAGACTGCTTTCCAACAACGCGTCAACAAGAGAGGAGGCGAAGCAGGAGTTACTTGCGGCTCGAACAGACTTGATTTCTCAGCTCATAAGTATTGTTGACAGTGAGGAAAACCACCAGGCAAGACGTGAGTCAGTGCGGGCGGCTATGTTCGTTCTGGGGGAGATGCGCAACCACTGCGACAGTGAATGGGAGCGAAGTAACTATAACCAATGTGGAATGTTCGAATGCATTTGACAACCACGTCAAGCGGTATGGGCTGATACTGGGGGCTGGAGATCGAGTGGTATATTTCCCGTGATGGCGGGTGCACGTGGCTTGACACCACAATGACAAGTGAGAACGAAGTATTCATCACCCTCGACGATCCGGCCGGCGCGACTGACTACCGTACTGTGCTGTACTTAGCCACCAAGGGTAGCCTCGCTACCACTGAAAGCGCCTGTATAACCGACACCTGGGCTAACTTTAGTGGCCCTGCCAACGTTCACGCGTGGGATGAGACGAGCAAACTCTATTTGCGAGACTTGCATTACTACCAGGATTCCACCGGGCACGGCAATACGACCACCGCCGAGCTCTTGGATGAGCAAGATGGTACATGCAACGCCTGGGCGGATTTCCTCAACGAGTGCTTCCTTGCGAACAACATCTCGGGCAGCGCCATAGCTACGGCGGATGAACCAGGGACGTGGTGGGGGTTGGGAGTGAAAAACATTGGCTTTGGCACACCGACCTATGATCCGGGGATTTGGGGCAGATTCTGCTATGTTACCGGCGACCTCGATACCGGTGTAACGGGGCTCGCCGGACAAAACATGGATACTCCGGCTGCGAAGCTCTTCAACTACCACCGCATGGTCTACGTGGGAGGTACGTATTACGACCCTGCATATGGCAAGACCATCGCAGACAACAGCACTGCAAAGAAGGCGTACACAGATGCATCAGTCGATGCATGGAACGATGTGCAATATCGTTACCCACCTGGTTATGATATTCCCGTTTGGAGTGAAGTTGAGGTAGGCGACCCCGCGTTAGATTTTTCGCATTGATAACAAAGTGGAGGTTAGAGTACGATGAGGACCAAGACTATAGTCATAGGTTTGATCGCTTGTACGTTCGGGGTGGGCGCTTGGATGCTATCGGTGGGCTTGGCGGGCGAGGAGAGCGCCGCCACGGACACGACGGTCGCCGAGCAGCAACCACGGCCGGCGGCCACTCAGCCCCTGGTAGACTATCGAGTGCAGATAGTGCAACTGAACAAGGTAGCTACCAAATCACTTACCTTGAGGCCGGATCACTTTTTGACCACCCAGCCAGACGGGCAAACCAAGCGGGTTCCTGTTGTCATGGAAAAACAGATTTTCCAACTCAGGGGCATAATCGAGGATCGTGAGAGCACCAATGAGTGGTCCGGCCGGGTTTGGTGCTACGAGTTTCGTTCCGGCGATCCTGATGTGCCGCATAGCTATTCGTTCTGGATGCCGGACGCGCCCCAAAGAGAGGGGGCTATTTGCTGGCCCCCGGATGAGCTGCAGTTCTTTAGCTTGGAAAATGGCGATAAGTTTATAGGGGTATCCCGGGACTACGGGGGCGTACTATTGATGGATGTGTCTAAAACTAACGACAAGGTAGTAGCCTTAAAGGAATACCTTATGAGTGTGCAAAAGGCACCCGTGCTGTCCTGGTCGATTTCGGGGGTCGCCATGAGCGGAGGCACCTTCGGCAGAGGTGCAGAACAGTGGAGGCCCGTCCCTGTGGTAGATCTCTTCGGAGACGAGCCGTTTGCATATGCCGTAGGTCCCCATCATATCACAATCGAAGACATATCAAGGGACGAAGCCGGGAACTTAGTTGTTAGTGTATCGGGTATCAAATCAGACAAGGTCTATACCTTAGTATTCGATGGCGAGCAGTGGCATGCAGAGTAGGTGTCTCTGCCTGGGCGGAGTTGTTCAAGGAATGCTTGCTGGCGAACAACATCTCCGGCAGCGCCATAGCTATGGCGAACGCACAAGCTCCGGACGAGGGATTCGGCGTCAAGAATTTCGACTTTGTTGATCCTCCCACTTGGGATTACCCTCAGTATGATCCCTGGATATATGACACCAGCGACCTTGACACATCCGTCGCTGGGATACCCGGTCAGAATATGGCAACTCCGCAGGGAAAGCTGTTCAACTATCACCGCGTCGTTAAGGTTGGAAGCACATACTATGATCCTTCTTACGGCGTCACGACGGACGACCCGGACACGTACACAGCGACATACGTCGAAGGCTGGTTCAGGGAGTTCGACCACAGCGGGATACCTATAGCGCATTGGCGGCCAGCGCAGCCAGTGAGTGACGATCCGTTGGTGTTTACTCCTTAACGAGTAAAAGGAGGCAGAGAGATGGGACGGTACATTTACAATGGTGGCAGGTTACTTATGGTGTTGACGCTCATCTGCGCGAGCCTCTTGGCTCAAGGAGCTGAACAACCGGTCCCGACAGATGCCCCCAACTCAGAAGTACTCGGTGATCCGGTCTGGCAGGAACAAGTGGAGATACTTGGACTCAATGAGGGAACAACCAAAGTGCTCGCACTGGACCGAAGCTGGGTATTCTGGAGAGAACCCGGCGAACCCAGCAAGCAGGTGGCTGTCATAATGCGGAAAACGACCTACGACGCCGAGGCGCAACTCAACGAAGCAGAAACTGTAACAAAATGGTCACGCCAACTTGTGTGTTACCAGTTGCAGTCCACGGACCCCCAGATACCCTACAGTTACACTTTTTGGACCCATGATATTGCAGAACTGCGGCAAGCCCCTCCGCCTCCAGGTCGCTACTACTTCTGGGCAGAGCGGGAATTGGAACTGTTCAGCAGTGAACAAGGGGCCAAGTTTCTGGCTGTGTCCCGAAACCGCTTCGTAGGCCTCATGGATGTTTCCGCACCCAACGACAAAATGGTAGCCCTAAGAGAATTTGTATGGATCGAGATAAAGGACCCACCACAGCCCGAGGGGCTTTCCGAAATAGCGCTGAGAGGAGGGTTCGTGGGCTATGGGGCAGGCCGCCTTAGGCTTGTGCCGGTCGTACCTCTATTCCATATATGGCCTTTTGCATACCCTACAGGCCCTGCGCACATAACGATCGAAGCAATCTCGAAAGAGAACAGGAACTTGGTCGTCAGTGTATCCGGCATCAAATCAGACAAAGTATACACCTTGGTATTCGATGGCGAACAGTGGCATGCAGAGTAGGTGTCTGTGCCTGGGCGGAGTTGTTCAAGGAATGCCTGGTAGCGAACAATGTAGCGAACGTGAAGAGGACGCGCGTGCTGCCGCCGACAAACTATTCCCAGTTTGGCGTGAAGAACATCACCTTCGATGACGCAATGCCCAGCTATTCTGGCTACGACCCCTGGAAGTACGGCGTGAACTCACGGACCGACGACCTGGATGTTACGGTTAACGGCGAACCCGGCCAGAACACGAACCCACCATACGAGAAGCTTTTTGCTTTGCACTATATCGTCCACCGAACCGGGGATGGAACCTACTACGATCCATCGTACGGGGTAACAACCACGGGCGCCTCCGACTACACTCCAAACGCGGATGCCTGGGAAGCGTTGATCTACGACCCGAACCGAAGCCCCGATCCGTACCAGTTCCAATGGCGAAGACGGTCAAGTCCCCCCGCTGTTGACGTGCGATTCTCGGATGAGGACTGGTGAGACACCCCAAATCTAGGAGGTGAGAGAACGATGATACGGACCATAGCCATAGCTTGCTGGACGGCTGTTGCCTTGTTGGGGGTGGCGGTGTCGCTGACAGCGGGTGAGGCCGCACCAGCACCACTAGCAGGGCCAACGGTCGTGAGACTTGATCCGCTGGGTCGGCCGGTAGTCCTGCTGGAGCGCGGGACCCTGAGCATTACTACGCCTGAAGGGGAATCCCGGGAGGTTCCCATAGTCTTGGAGAAGGCGCTCTTTCGCCTGGAGGTCCAGTGCGCCACTCCGGAGCCGGAAGGCACGTGGTCTGGGGAGATCACGCGCTACGAGGTGCGCTCCACTGACCCGTCCATCCCGTACACATGGGCCGTGTGGTCAGGCCTGGCTCTGGACGAGTTCCAGCTGGTGCGTGACTCCAAGCAGGCCAGTTACTTGGCCGCGCGTCTGATGCCTGGTGCCGTCGGCGTGGTGGCAATCCCGCCGACGTCTCGGACTGCGACGGAGGCCCTGATTCAAGTCTTCACCACGGGCAATGCCGCACACATGGTTGTCATACCAGTGCTGGGCCTGCTAGACCCGGGCCCCTTCCTGGGCTTGCATGACCGGGCGGAGGACTTCCGTGTTTCGGTTCAATCTGTAACGCGGGGCCCTGATGGCGCTTGGACCGTGCAGGTCAAGGGCCCGTACTCAGAGCAGACCTTCACCATCGTGGGCATTGAGGGGAACTGGCGGAAGGAGTGAGCTGAGCGTTGAGCACCCTGGAAACGAGGCACGGCCCGCGATAGGCCTGTCTGGTCAGCCTTAGACAAGCCAGAGTAAAGCTGGAGCCAAGGCCGGTGCGGCAGTAGTCGTGCCGGCCTTGCCTAGTACGCGCCGCGGGCGGAGATGACAGCGGGGACGGTCAGCAGTAGCAGCTTCAGATCCATCGGCAGGCTGCGGGTGCGGACATATTCAATATCCATCTGCATCCACTCGTCAAAAGGAATATCAGAGCGGCCGCTGACCTGCCAGGTACAGGTCAGACCCGGCTTGACGGCCAGGCGTTCGCGCTGCCAGGGGTGGTAGCGGACAACTTCATCAGGAATAGGCGGACGGGGCCCGACCAGGCTCATCTCCCCGCGCAACACATTCCACAACTGGGGAAGCTCGTCGAGGCTATATTTGCGGATAATGCGACCAACCCGGGTCATACGCGGATCAGAGTGGATCTTAAAGACGGGGCCGGGGACTTCGTTTTCTGCAAACAGTTGCTGCCGCAGAGCAGGAGCGTCCTGATACATCGAGCGGAATTTCAGCATTACAAAGGCACGGCCGTCCTTGCCCAAACGAGGGTGACGAAATAGTATCGGCCCCCGGCTTTCTAACTTGATGGCCACAGCCACCACCAGCATTATCGGGGCAGATAGCAACAGCCCCGCCAATGCCCCCAGCAGGTCAATAGTTCGTTTGATGAACTCATACAGCAGCATAGGACGAGTTTACCAGTCTATTCACTCTCGGCTTAGTCACTACTTTGCAATAATTATAACACACTTTATTCACAAAATCAAGAGGAAAGTAAGCTACGCTAAAGGTACTGGTACGCTGTAGACGTTCACCTCCTCCGCAAAGCCTCGTACTTGCACGCTACCTTTATCATTCGTGGTTACGGTATCTTTGATCAACTGCCAGGTATCTTCGCTGACCAGGATTTTGGCATCAAACTCGCGGGTAAGCTCTTCGAGGCGGGCCGCCAGGTTCACCTGGGCACCGATGGCGGTGTACTGCATCCGGTCGCGGGCGGTGATGTACCCGACCACGGCCGGGCCGGTGGAGATGCCGATGCCGGCGGCCAGCTCACCCCAGCCAGAGAACTCCCACTCGGCGCGATTAAACTCAATGCGGCGCTGCATCTCAATAGCCGCCTGGACGGCACGGCGGGCGTGATCAGGCTGCTCCAGTGGCGCATTGAAGAAGGCCATCAGCCCATCGCCCATCAGCTTGTCAAGCGTGCCGTCAAACTCCCAGATGACCTCGTGCATCAAGGTGAAGTAGCGATTGAGCAGATTCACGGTAGCTTCGGGAGAAAGCTGCTCGCTGGCCGACGTAAAGCCGCGTAGATCACAGAACAGGCAACTGACTATGCGCCTTTGGCCCTGCAATATCTGTGCCGCTTCGTCTTCCACAAGCTGGGAGACGATCTGGGTGGGCACGAAGTGGCTGAGGGTCTCGCGCGCCTGGGAGCGCTGTCTTTCCTCAAGCAGGAGCCGATAACTAACCAAAACCAGCATCGTGACCAAACCGGTCAGCATCGGTGTGAACATCGGCACAATGAGGCCACGATCAGCGAAAACCCAGATGCTGAACCAATCATACGCCGCCACAACCCCCAGCGCAAGCAGCAAGGCCTGCCGGGTGGGCAGCAGCGCGAGAATCAAAGCGATGGCCAGGCCAATGAACGGGAGTATCAGCAGCATCTTCTCGGGCGGGGCCGGGACGAGGAACCGCTGGGTTAGTATGTTGTCGAGAATGGTCGCCTGGATCTCGCCGCCTGCCAGCAGACCACCGAAGGGACTGGCTCGCACATCGTGGAGGCCCTCAGCAGTGATGGCAACTATTGCGATATTGTCCTTCAACTCCAATTGAGCTGCGTCTGCGCTTTCGTCGAGTACCTGCCAGGCCGGCAGGTGAGGGTAAGTTTTGTGCTTGCCGACAAAGTTTATCACCATCCGCCCCCAGCGATCGAGGGGCACGGTATGCTGGTCGTCAATTCGGAGGTTGTGGCCAAAGTTGACACTGATCTGATCAGGGCGCGCGTCCAGCAAGCCTGCTGCCACCGCCAGCGGTAAGGAGGGATATAGCTGCTGCCTGAAGTAGCCCAGCGGTGGCGTGTAGCGGAAGATACCGTCGGCGCCCTGCACCAGGCAGGTATAGCCCAGCCCCTCGGCGGGTCGGGCTAGCCGGACAAATGGATAGGTCAAGTCAGGAAGCTGGTAGATGCCAGCCCAACGAAGCAGTCCCTCTCCCCTATTGACAGTAGCCTCATTCCACGCCCAGTGCCGGAGCGTTTCGGCCTGGCTTGCTGCTGCCATTTCTCGAACACTCAGGTCGGAGCCATAATCGCCTTCTCGCTCAGGACCGGCAGCAAAACCCGCCAGATAGACATTGCCCGCGCTGGCCAGAGCCTGCGCGAAGGTTGCATCGCCGGCCGGCTCCGGCTCAGGCTCGACGAAAAACACATCATATACGATAGCGCGGGCCCCGGCGGCCATCAGTTGACGAGTCAGCCGGGCAAACAGTTGGCGCGGCCACGGCCACTTGCCGAGCTTGTCGAGGCTGGCTTCATCAACGGTGACCAGAACGATATCCGGGTGCGGCTGCAGAGGGCCGCGCAGATGGAAGCGCCAATCCACGGTACGCAGCTCCATCCTATCCAGGATGGTGACCTGCGGCCAGAAGGCAGCCACTAACATCACCAGCGTGCAGGCGGCAGCAATAAGCACAAACCTGCCCACAGTCTTGTATGTTGAACGAGAGCCTGGTGAACCCCTGCCCACTATCGCGGTCTCCTCCGTCCTAGACTAGTCATCAACGGATTTTGCGGAAAACCCGCTTTTTGAAAAAAGCCGGTTTTCCGCACCTTTCCCGCCTACGCTGCACAAGTGCAGCTACGGCGGACAGGCCGGCAAAAACTTCAAAAGTAGAGTAACCCAGTTAATAGTTACACCCGGTTATTCTTCATGACAGACTGTGAACTACCTTGAATAGCTTTCTACGGCCATCTTCACATCTTCTGAAGGCCCATCCCTTCTACCTTCGTGAATGATGCCGGCTGTCGTTTAATAACCCCCCGCCGGGGGTAAATTTTAGTTGAAGACCAAACGTAAGCAAGCCTGCCCATTAT
The DNA here is from genome assembly GCA_030615605.1 of bacterium. Lineage (GTDB taxonomy): Bacteria > Armatimonadota > Zipacnadia > Zipacnadales > Zipacnadaceae > JALGTD01. Next base: position 30,924 of record JAUWYY010000009.1, on the reverse strand, counting down.
GCACTCAAGGCAGTGATCGCTGGAGGCTGGAGTCAATGCGCAAGGCAAGTTTCGCCATCATCATCGGTTTTGCCTTCCTGGTCGGCTTGGTGCTACTGCTGGGCCAGTCGCTTTTCGTTCTGCAGCGGGTAGCCCGAATTAGTGACGTGTCGGGGACGATCAGTGTCATCCGCAAGGGAGAAGAGGATGTCCAGCCTCTGGGCGAGCGGCGACTGGTACAGGCAGGCGAGCAGCTAAGCACCGGCGCGGAGGGCCAGTGCACATTGAACTGGATTGATGGCACCCGCATCCGAATGGAGCCGAGTACTGAACTGACCGTGCAAAAATGTCAGGTGTACAAGGGTTCTAAGGAGAGGGCCTTCCGGCTGGACATAGGCAAGATCTGGATCAGGGTGCTGCGGGTGCTCTCCCAGCAAGATAAGTTCCTGATAGACACGCCCACCGCGACAGCAGGAGTGCGGGGAACAATGTTTTCCGTGGAGGTTGCTGCCAACGGCTCCACCGAAATATCGGTCTACGAGGGCCAGGTTACGGTGGCCGGCGACAGCGACGAGGTGAAGGTAGCCGCCAACGAGACAGCGCGGCTACGCGGCAGCCAGGCTGGCCCACAAGTCACCAGTCTCTCGGCACAACAGCAGCAGAGCTGGCAACAGCAGATGCAGCGGCTCGGCCCCTACCTGGAGATCACTAGCCCAGCAGCCGGCCAGCGCTGGGCAGGAAGCAGTGTTACGGTCACCGGACGGTGTGAACGCCACGCAACTCTTACAGTAAACGGTCAGGCGGTACAGCAGAAGTCCAACGGTCGGTTCAGCGCGGAGCTGAGCACTATACCGATCAGCTTCGACTACTTCACAGTGAGGGCTACCGCCACTGATAGCAGAGGTTACACCACAACTGTTAGGCGACAGTTGAGTGGGTCCCGCTGAGCACCCGACAGGACTGGACTTAGTCGGTGAAGCTGCGCACGACCAGCATAACGGGGTAGTTGGAACCAGCCTGAGGTATTGTCTGAACGGGAAGCGAGCGGCTGGCGCCAGCGGCCACCGGACCTCGCCACAGCCGTCTCTCCTGCGAGGGGCGCATCGTGCCGGTATCCACCAACTGGCCATCTATCAGATAGACGCCTCGCCCGGCGCCGGCGGAAGCTGCAACAGCCAACTCAAATATCGCTGGCTGCTGCCGGGCGTTGTCCACCCGTACAGTAATGTCATACAACACTCCGTAGTGACCGGGAAGCTGGGCGATGTCGGGGTCACTGCTGGGCTTGCCGATGCGCAGGAAGCTCCACGCCCCCCCGATTTGGTGGAAAAGCTCAGCGGTTTGCCGACCATCATAACGAAATTCGGACAGTCTGGACAGATGTTCGGCGTTGGTATCAACCGCTACCAGCGGCATATCGCTGGCCCCCGGCTGAGCGACAACCTCAATCATGACCGCTTCAGGTCCAATATTGGTCATCTGGCAGATGCCGCTGACAATACGCGAAGGCGGCGTGGTACACTGGTAGGCCCGCCAGGCCGAGGCACCAGGAACAGTAGCGACATAGCCAACTGAGCCCAGCCGCATGCGCCAGAAATCATACATAGCCACGTGGCCGCTGTGAATCTCGTCAGTGCTGGGGCCAGCCTGGTCGCCCACGATAAAGACCCTCGCTGGCTCGTCGCCGGCATTAACAACTCTGACTGCAAAGGTCAGGGGAACTGAGGCGGTATTGACATGGTGCCACAGCAGGCGGCAACTCTCGCCGCCGGCCAGCGATTCGCGTAGCAGCGTGCCCGGCCCAGTGACACGTTCAGGTTCATTACTGACCAGCACGGACTGGGGCGAAGCAGTTGGCCGTGAAATCAAATCTACACCGATGTTGACTGTCTCGCGGCGGGATAGGTAGCCTGGACCAGTTATCTGCACCGCCGACTGCCAACCAGCAAAACTCCGCTGCAGTTTCCCTACCTGAATCGATGCTGTCGGCTCCGCATTGATATTGCTTAGCAGGGCATTGAGGGCCGCTGTCCGCATAATCTCATCTGGCGCCTGCGGAGTGGTGAGCTGAGCGGCTATTGGGTGCGTGATCGTCCCGGCCCAGGGCATACATCTCACCGAAAAGCTGCCCGAAATCGCTTCAGCCTCTATCTTAATCCGGGTACTGCCTCGGGCCAGCCCATTGATGGTCAGCACCTGCTTGTTGGGGTCGACGGCGACCGAAATTACCGTCGGGTCCTCGCTGCTTGCCGACAGTTGGCCAGCATAAGTGCCACCGTAGCGGATACGGCGCGACTCGCCCAACGGCACAACAGTGTCGGGAGCCAGGTCAACACACAAATACGGAGAAGCAAACACGCGGCGCAGGTTCTCGGCCCACTGCTGGGCCAACTCCTGCGGACGGCTGTCGGCCGGCTCAGCAGTGATCTTGTCCACGGTAACCAGCAGAACATCGCCCGCCATTATGACATACGAGGAGTCGAGCCGGGCAGTGCGGATGTATTGCGCTGGGATACCGCGTAGGCCCTGCTGCGTAAGCCGCTCGGCCACCAGTTGGGTGCGAGTTTCAATGTCCGACAGTTGAGTGCCGCGCAGACGGATTACTACCAAAGGACCGGCCCGCACTTCACCGATGACCGTTGAATCCTGCTGCGATATACTACTGGTAAAATAGAGCAGGTTAGCCGGAGCGGGCGAGGCCACAGCGAAACCGACGAGCAGGACTATAACAGTGAATGCAATTCTGGTGCGAGTCATCTTAGTGGGTATGTCAGTATAGAGCGCCCCGGGGTTCGGCTACATACCGGCTGGCGTACCTGACCGCTGATTCAGTTGCCACGAATATGCTGTTGCCTTCGGCTAATCCCACTGCCAGACCGGCAGTAAGGGCATCGCCGGCGCCAATGATCTGAGGATCGGCCACCGGCTCGGTCGGTATCTGGCGAGTCTCTGCCCTGTCGTGAACCACTGCGCCGTTCTCGCCGTCGGTGACCACCAGATACCGGGTAGCAATCTCCATCTGCTGGGATTCGCGCCGGTTAGGGGTAGCCGCGGTCGCCCCTTCCCAGATTTGCAGATAGCTGCAAGGCCGGGGATCAACAACGGTCGGGCAATCCCAGCCAATTATGCGCTGCACCGCCTCGGCGGTGTGCTGTCCGAAGATGCCCTTGCTGTAATCGCTGAAGATGACTGCATCAGGCACACCGTTGGTTTGTGCTTCTTCCAGAGCTGCTTCCAGGGGATAAGTTACCGCAGTTATATCTTCGCAGTCAATCCGGGCAATTAACTGCTGCTGGCTATGAGCGCGGAGCTTGACGATTGTGGTAGGCAACAGGGGCTTGCAGAAGTGGGTGATGCGGCCCAGCAGATGCTGCAACTGGGCGGCGGCCCAGTCCGGGCCCATCAGGCCGAACAGAGTCACCTGGTGGCCCATCCCCCGCAGCAGCGCGGCAACGTTAGCGGCGCCGCCCGGATAGTAGCGCCACTGGGGGCCAGTAATACAGAGGGCCGCCCCCTCATAATTCTCGCGGAAGCGGCCTGGTAGTTCGACATCCAGCATTACATCGCCGATAACAGATATATTCATTGCTTAGCCTACAAGATTCATATACGGATTTTGCGGAAAACCCGCTTTTTGAAAAAAGCCGGTTTTCCGCGCCTTTCCGGCAAAAACTTTAACAGTACAATAATACGACAGATAAGATACTGTTATCCCTCATAGAGCCGGATTAATCCACATCGGGTGGGTCACTGGCAGCAGCTATTGGCACTAGTCAGCGCGACCTTCCAACTCGGCGACTTTGGCTGCCAGCTCTTCGATGCGCTCCAGCAGCCTGGGGATGCGGTGTTGTAGGGCCAGATTCCGCAGATTCTCCCGATGGGGCCGAGCTGGCGTGCCCGAATAGACCCCCGGCTCGTCAATATCGCCGTAGACCTCCGCTCCACCGCCGATGACCACATCGTCGCATATCGCAATGTGATCGTTGACGCCGACCTGGCCGCCCATCATCACGTTGTTGCCAATCGTGGCGCTGCCGGCGATGCCGACCTGGCCACAGAGCAGACAGTTCTTGCCGATCACTACGTTGTGGGCGACGTGGACACCGTCATCAATCTTGGTGCCGCTGCCTATGCGGGTGGCGGAAATCGTGGCGCGGTCCACGGTGCTGTTGGCGCCGACCTCAACATCGTCTCCCACAATCACCGTACCGATCTGCGGAATCTTGTGGTGGCCTTGCTCGTCGGAGTGGTAACCGAAGCCGTCGCTGCCCAGCACAGCCCCAGCATGCACCAGAACTCGGTCTCCCACAATCACCCGATCGCCCAGATATGTATGCGGGAATAGCTCGCAGTCGTCGCCGATGGTAACTTCATACCCGACATAGGCCAGGGGATGAATTACTACATTATTGCCTATGATAACGTTGTCAGCAATATATGCCCCGGCGCCTATACCTACGTTCTTGCCAACGGTTGCATTCTCCCCAATATGAGCCAGAGGATGAATACCTTCGGGCAGGCGGCGCTGAGGCGCAAACAGCTCCAGCACTTTGCTGAAGGCGAGCCGAGGCTCTTCGGTTACGATAATCGGCTTCTTTTCTAGCTTTACACCAGCCGGAACAATTACCGCCGAAGCGCCACAATTCTCAGCCTGCGCCGACATTTCAGAGTCAGACAGATAAGAGATATGTCCGTCTTCAGCCTCTTCCAGGCTGGCGACACCCGTGATGGTGACCGATTCGTCACCATCAAGCATGCCCTCAACAAGCATTGCCAGATGCCCCAAGCGATATCCTGTTTGTGTCACCGGCTGTTCACCTCCTGTGCTGCGGGTTGCGGTGATGCCCATATTGCTGCGAGTTTTTCGGCGATCAAAGCCGTAAGGTCATCCCCTGCCTGGTCATCTCCAGGCAACAACTGCAGATCCAAGTTCTCCTCCCAGGCTATGCGCTGGGCTGCCCGCTGCGTAGCCTGCTCAATAGCAGCAGTCAACGCGGTCTGGCGTGCTACCAGTCGCTGGACCTGTACAGAGACTGCTCGGTCATACTCCTCGGCAGCATGCTGCCGCTGCTGCCCAGCCTGCCGCAGACTATCCCCGCTGGGCGATGGACCTGCCATCGGCTTGTCAAGTGGCTCAATAGTGCCGGAAAACTGTTCGATTCGCTCGGTTAGTTGCTGCTGCAACTTGCGGTTGGCAGCCGTGCTATAGCTCTGCCGCTGCTCGGCCCTGGCCTGGAGCTTGTCGCGAATTTCCTCGAGCGACTGGCGCCTGTTGCTTTCCAGGGCCTGGCGCAGTTCCTCCAGTCGAGCCCGGCTAGCCTCCAGCTCCTCCCCAATGGCCTGCTCGATGATCTCGGCACGCAACTGCTCAGCTCTTTCGCTGGCTTCGGCCGGTGGCCGGGATAAGTCCAACTCTTGGTCGGTTACCTCGGGCTGGCGGCGGATCATCGCTTCAATCTGCAGATAGGCCAACCATTGACTTTCCTGCGCCGCGGCCTCCTGAAGCTGGCGCAACACCTCCCGGCCGATGCGACCCTCTTCCCAACTCAACTGTGCCTGAAGATCACCGGGCAGCCCCTGCAACTTGCCAAAGATGTCCCACTGCTCGCCGGCCAGCCAGTTGTCGCGATATTGATCCAGCCCGCCCATCTCACCACTTGCTGGCGGAGGCAGCAGAACCGGGCTGTCATACAGCCGGGCGATCTCTTCAGCTACCACCGGCCAGCCGCCTCCCCGCAGTGCGTCAATATATTCCTGCAGAGCACTGAGCTGGACATATAGGGGGTGGACTGGCATGAGTGCAGGTATGTATACATGCCCTGTTTGGGGCTTAGACAGTGTAAGGGGTATCTTGGTTTCAGCTTTTTTGCGGGCACACCCAGGCACTATTAAACAGAGCGCCAGTATGATCAATACTGGCGGCACTACGAGCCGAGTAGATTCCTTACCAAGCCGACAGCTAACGGTGACTCGCTCTCCTCTTTCAATCGGCTGCCTACCCCACATCTGCCGCAGGAAACCCTTATTCGCCTTCTTCTGGCGGCCGCGGCTCATCGCCAGCCGGGGGTGTTTCTTCTTCAGCAGGCGGCCTGGGTTCCTCTTCAGCAGGGGGCGCAGCTTCAGTAGGAGGGTTGAGCCTGTCAATAATTGCCCAGGTTATGTCCTCACCGCCATACAGGACAAAGGCCTGATCCAGGACTATATCGTAGCCCCTTTCCTGGGCATATTCGGCAATAGCTTCCTCCACGTTGCGCATAAGCTCTTCGCGCGCCGTCGTAACCCGTTCCTGATAATCCTGGTTGATTGTGGCTTCCAACTGAGCCAGTTGCTGCTGGCGAGCGACCAGGCCTTCCCGCAGGGCACTGAATTGGTCAGCTTCTTCGGTGGTGCGCGGCGACTTTGACTGCAGGTCGAGGAAGCGCTGCTCCTTCTGCAGCGAGAGAGCCTCCAGCTCGTCCAAACGCTGAACCTTCTCGGCAGGAATTGGCTTGGGCATATTGACAATTTCGAGGGCCTCGTTGAAGTTGTCCTCAGCAAGGAAGATAAAGACTTGCAGCGACTGGAGATAATCCCCCCGACCGCCCAGCCATGCCTTCAGTTCGGCGTCTTTTTTCTGCAAGGCTTGGTATTCGCTGCTGATTGTCAATATATCAACGAACGCTACCCGGGGCTGCTGAGGCTCTGCCTCCTCCCCCCAGGTCGCCACCAATCCGGTCGTCAGCAGCATACTGAGCGCAATTGCTAAAGTGACAGTGCGCTGAGGCAGTGTCATTGGTTGTGGCCTCCTTACGGTCCATCTCGCACAAAGATCCATGATCTACAACTAAGAGACGGTTGACCCCTCTCCCAACCAACAGAGTACCGTTGGGAGTGCGAGAGCGCGAAAGCATAAATCAGTGACTACTGGCGGCATTCAGAAAGTATGCCCAAAGCCAAAGTGCGTCTGGCTGCCCTCTTCGCCAAAGCCAAAGTCCAGGCGCAGCGGCCCCAGGGGAGTGTCCGCCCGGATGCCAAAGCCCACACCCACGTGGATACTAAGGTCCTCATCATCGGCGCCAATGTCAAAGCCAGGCACCTCAGTGCGGAACACCCCGCCAAACGCATCGCCGGCATCCACAAAGCCGACCACGGTCAGACTCTTACTCAAGCCATAGCGGTACTCGGCATTGAGCAGCGCGATACTCTCTCCACGGTAACGGTCCTGCTGATAGCCGCGCAGCGACCGAGCACCGCCTACAGTGAAGGAGTCGAACAAGGGGATATTGCCGGTGCTGGTGCCCAAGAGCAGGCGCAGGGCTAGTACGTCTTTGTCACCGCGCACGCCGAAGTAACGTCTCCGGTCGAAGCGGTACCGCTGGTAGGTACTTTCCCCGCCCAGCATACCACCGGCCATCTCCACGCTCAGACTCTGGTAACTGCCGCTGGTGGGGTTGGCAATAATATCGCGGTTGTCGCGCTGCCAGCCGAGGGTGAAGCTATTGACGCGGCCACCCGGGTGCAGCGGAGCGGCCACCACGAGCGGGTCGTTGGTGTCACCGGGCGGAGGCGGCCCGGGACCGGGTATAGCCAGAATGCCGATCGAATCACCCAGGTTGCGAGTGCCCTGCAAGAAGGAGCTGGATACCTGCTCGCTGCGCAGGCCAATGCTAACTCGCTCGGTGTCGGTCATCGGCCGACTCAGGGTGACCGTGGCCCCGGTGCGGCGTTCTTCGAATTCATCTTCAGCCAGGCTTACTGCCGCGCCCCCAACGAAACGACGCTGCCGTTCGGTGTCGAAGAGACTCAGATCCAGAGCAGTATCGTGTGAATCCAGATAAGGTTCATAGAACTTGAAGTCAAAGCTGGTGCGACCACCCAACTCCAAGTCAATCGAGACCCGCTCAGCGCGACCGCGCAGGTTGTTCTCGGCCACCGAGACCATTGCCACAAAGTCGTCCAGCTCGCTGTAGGCGCCAGCCAGCGAAACCATGCCCGTCGGCTTCTCCTCGATCTGGATGACGGGGATAACGGCCTTCGCTGGTTCTTCTTGGCCCGGGCGTAGATCGAACTTTACGTCCTGGAATATGCCCAGCTTATTGAAGATACGCTTAATGTCCTCAGTGATCTCTTCCTGCTGGAACAGCTCCCCGGCCTGAGTTCTTATCTGACGCCGCACTACCCACTCTTCGGTCTTCTCCAGTCCTTCAATGGCGATGTGTTCAATATAGGCTTCGTTGATTATGAAAGTGAGACCACCGAATTCATCTACCCTGACGTCGGCGACCTGAGCAATGTACCCCTCCCGGTCGTAGTAATCCTCGATCCGCTGCACGTCCCGCCGGATCGCCTGCGAGGCAATTATGTGGCCGACCTTGCTGAAGATCGTCTCTTTGAGCTGAGCATCAGTGAACACAGTATTGCCGGCAAAGATGATCTGCTCGATGCGCTGGCGCTCGACAACGCTGATGGTCACTTTGACATCTTCGCCAACCTGCTCATAAGAGACGGCGACGGTATCAAAGTACCCCAGGTCGGCAACGGCCTTACGGGCCGCCTCAGCTTTCTGCTCGGTGTAAGGCTCGCCGATCTTCAGGATGTCTTTGACTTCGTCCAGGATGACGTCCGCCGAGATATATTGATTGCCCTCGGCGGCGATCTCGGCGATCAGCGGTTGCTGCTGGGCGCTGACCGGCCCCAGCAAGACCGCAGATACGGCAGCCAGCGCTAGTATGGACAGAACAACAGTTCGGCGGGACCTAACCAGCCACATAGTTTCTCTCTCCCTATTATAATATCAACCATCTGCTACCCAGTGACTAACAGGCTCGAGCCTGCCACAGGATCATTTCGCTGCCGGGGGGCTGTTCCCTTCCTGCTGAACAGTTCAGTCGTCTTATTCCGGCTCAATGTAGGTCTGCAACTGCTCGCGTAGGACACTGCGCGCTCGAAACAGCCGAGACTTGACGGCTGCTAAGCTGCAACCAAGCACCTGGGTGATCTCCCCGTATGAAAGCCCCTCATAGTCGCGCAAAATAACTACTTCTTTGTAGTCATCGCGCAGCTCGGTGACATAGCGGGCGATCAGCTCGCCCAACTCATTGCTCTCCACCAGGCGTTCAGGTGCTCGCGACCAGTCTTTAATGTGCCGGGCGTGCCCCTCTCCCTGATCATCTTCTATGGGTTGGTCCAGCGAGAACTTATGATTCTGCCGGCGTCGCCCAATAACCTCCAGCCGATTCCTGGTCAGGTTGACAGCAATACGGTACAACCAAGTATAGACCTGACTTTCTCCGCGAAAGTCATCCCAGGCGCGGTACGCGTTGACAAAGGTATCCTGGGTGAGGTCCTCGGCCTCCTCGGGTTCCTCCAGCATCCGATATATCACGCTGTAGACACGCTGGTAATTGTCCTGAATAACTCTATGAAATTCTGCCGAGCTGCGCTGGTGGTTCACGGACAGGCTCTGTAGGCTCCAAGCTATTATGAATGTTGAAGCGATTATACCACAGATGCCCGTCCGCTTGCCATCAAGATGCTGTCGAACTGGGCGTTTATCGAATAGTTAGACAATCAACGGCGCAACCAGTTCCACAAGTATGAGAGTTTGGCTGGTGCGAATGGGCCCGCTGGCTCCGTTGTCATGGCCTCCCCACGTCCGGTGCCTGCTGGTCGTCGAGACAGGAGGACAACCGCTACGAGGGCGAGCTCCGATCCAGTAGGTCCGACGCCATTTCAATGGCTTTGCGAGCGCATCGTACCAACCTAGTGGCCTCCGGGAAATCTACGTCCATTGTTACATTATTAGTCTTGGTGTACCGCAGTTCGCCCGCATGTGCGTAGTTATTGCGAGCTCTGTGCAGGTGAACTAAGTCTTGGTAGAGGTTATGATCTTCCTCAACGATTGAAACGCCTTCAGCCGCCTCCCGAAGAGGGCCCTTGTACTTCTCATAGGTTCTATACACCCTTTGTCCGTCGAACCATGTACCGCGCTCGTCCACTTCATATCGCCCTGGTAGTCGTTGCTCCAACTCTTTATCAATGAAGACCTCAAGGGCTGTGTCGGCGAGCACCAAGGCGAGCCCGAGTTCGCTGCTATCCAGTCTGGCGCACACAGTTTCTGCAGCTTGGATAAACGTCTGCCACACCTGAGGGAAAGCTGTATTCGCTATCACCTGGAACATTGCGTCCACTTCGTTTCCGGGCAGCCCACGGCTATCGTAATTGACAATGTATTGAGGGTACAATTCGTGGCCGTCGTCCACTCTTATCGATAGACAGCTTAACAGTTCGGCCATGGTTAATGCCCTTACCAACGCACCGTTCTCGACGTCGCCAGATACCCATCGATACGACCTGATCACCTTGTTAGCCAATGAGTGGATTTTGTGCATTATTTGGGGTACGGTGCGCGGACCTACCTGTATTGTCGTATCCGCGGACCTCGGAAGCCCTTCTACCCATTCTTCAGGTACACGTGAGAACTCGAATAAGAGTTCAGAAGGTAGGCACAGGGGAGTGAAGACTCCGGGCTGCCTGCCGTATAATAGCACGTTCCTGAAGCGCTTAGTGCCCGCAACCCGGAAATCACACCCGTGCTCCATGTAATCTTGTTCTTGAGGTTCCACGCACTCCACACTCACGGTGCAGCTTACTCCCTGCTCAGGTGACTCAAATTGCAGTGGCACATCGGGGGGAATCCGCATGTGGAATCTAAGTTTGATTCGAGCCGACACGGTAGGCACCAAGCCACACTCCTTATCGCGTAGCGGATGTTAGCTGGACAAATCTCTTAGGCCCCCAGGCATTCGGTTGTGGGACCCGCGGCGGATGGCTCAGGCCAATGCACTACTCATTCCTCAGGACCTTTCATCCTGCAATTCTATCACATGCTGACAGAATCATCAACAGATTAATTGTACGTGAATGGGAGTTGGTAGAATATATGTTCCATATGGCAATTGAACGAAGATCTTTCTCAAAAGTTGAGGTCTGGAGGGCCGACGGCACAAAATCGGAGTACAAGATTCCCTGATTTCCTTTCGCTCCTGCCGCCACGTGGGCTGGGCGTTTCGCGCATAGCTTCAAGTATGCGGGCTTGCGTCCTGCACACGGGCCCGGCGGCAGGGGAAAATCCGGATAGGGGCAAGCTCAGAAGCCGCGGGTGTAACCGATACGGAATTGGGCATCGCTTTTCTCATCAGTGCTGAAGCTGACCCGGAACTTGCGGGGTAGTTCGTAGGCGAGGCTCAAATCCCACTCGTCTTCGGTGTCTGAGACGACGGTGTGGCGATAGTTTACCAGCAGGTCCTCCATCACATATTTGCCAATGCGTACATCAATTGGTTGATCAAATCCAAACATTACGGTGAACTGGTCAAGCCCCAGAGCCTGCTTGATCTGCTCTTCAATGGGGCGGAAGATTGCCGTCCGAAAGCCGGCAGCCAACAGTCCGGTGAACTGTTGGGAGAACATATCAGTAAGGCTGCCTCCGCCCCCGCCGGCGACCAGCCCCAGCGGCTCAGTGCCAATAATCTGATAAAGCTGGTCCTCACTGAGTTGCGGTCGAGAGCTTAGAGTTAGCTTGATATCGTTGGGCAAGGTCCCGCCGATCTCAATGAATATGGTCAACTGATCTATCTGACGACCGTCAACCACTGCCGAGGGAATAGACTGGCGAGCTTCTCCCCAGATTCGGCCCGATAGTCCCAGTTCCATCGGTTCACGGTACTCGCCCGGCTTAGGCCCATAGCGATATTCGACGCCCAGCTCAGCGATGCGCACCAGTCCGGTGGGAACGCTGGCCCGACCCGGCTCAAACTCAATCAGGCCGGTAACAAGCGGGCGCTGGGGGGTGCCAGTGAGGTGGGCTATCGTGGTATCGGCTTGTAGCGGGGCAGTGAGGCCCGGCGTCTTGAGCACGACGTTCTCGCCCAGTACAACTTCAATATCAAATTGGGGGGCAGGCCGCTGCGGCCCCCAACCGTAGGTCGGTCCACCGCCCCCACCGCCAGCCGGCGGCGCCACCCGCGCCTGGGAGGGGACAATCCGCCCCATCACAACGGCTGGTTGGCCCTCGGCGGGGCTTTTCACAGTTATGCTGCCGTCTACCAAGCCGTCGAATATTGGAGGATAGTTGACAGTGGCACCCACCAATTCAATCTCAATATCTACCTCATTGTTGGCTAGCTGCGCGTAATCGAACTTGTCTATTCGGGTATGGCCCGCGAGCATCACCGCCCCTTCCCCGAGATTGCCGGCGAGATTCTCGATCGTGACAAGCTGCGAGCGGTCGGGCTGAGTTTTCATAGTGATCCGTCCGGCCAGCTTGCGGATAATGCTCTCGCCCAACAGCGTCTGCTGCAGAGAGCTGACCTCCAGGGCCAGGTCAAACTGATTGCGCCAGAAGGGACCAAACTGCGCCAGAGTCACGCTGCCGTCCAGCTTGAAGTTAGTGTCGTCGAGTCGAGCTGCCGCCGAGTCGATACTGATAACATTATGCTCGCCGCGGCGCTGGACGGCGGCCCTGACGTTGATGCCCTCCCAGCCCTGGTGCCAACCCGGCGGGGCGATTTTTCCGTCACTAATATGCACATACCCTTCAATAGTAGGGTCATCTACTCGCCCACTGATGCTGATTTCGCTGTCCACCCGGCCGCGCGTCCGCAACTGGCTCCACAGCGTCTGGTCAGGTTCCTCTTCGGCCCGCGCCCGCACAAACTCATCTAACAGTGCCGGGAAGAGGCCCAGGTCAGTATTCTCCAGCTTAGCAGATAGCTGAATCTGCCCGTCGGGGTCCAGGCCCAGCGGCTTCCACTGCACGGGCAGCGTGCCACGCAGGACCATTTCCTGGTCTCCGCGTTTGAGCAGCAGCACATCAATATCCAGGCCGGTCTCATCCAGGCTGAGCACCGGAATGTTGGCCTGGTCAAACTTGATGCCCTCAAAGGTGGGACTGTCAACAAACACGCTACCACGGAAGGAGGGCCGGCGCGTCGGACCGCTAGCGGCCACAGTAAGGACGCCAATCGTCCCGCCCAGCGAAATCTCTTCGTGAAGCCATTGCCGCCACAGCGCGATATTGAAGTTAGTGCCGTCCGCAAATAGTGACAACTCGCCGTCGGGATCAATTTCGCCCTCGATTGTCAGCAGACCCTCGCCTTGAGTGACATCAACTAAGATGTCGCGCACTGCGACCAACTGGCTCTCGGACACCTCAACAGTACACTCGCCCATGACATCGGGCAGGGCTTTGCGGTCGAAGCTAAGCTCAGCCAGCTCCGTCTGCAGGTAGGCAGTCATCTGCTCAGGAGAACCTTCCAGCGCCATGGCCAGGTCAATATCTCCCCGGGCCCGCAGAGCCAGGCCGCGCAGCCGTTTGGCAATCTCGCTGCCGCCTGACACGCCGCCCACCAGCTTACTAACCGGTGCCGCCAGGCGCAATAGCTGGCCGATGTGTCCCCCCGATAACTCTACATACGCCCTGCCCTGCTGCTGTTCCCACTGGTAGTCACCGCCCGCCCGGACCTGGGCGCCAGCTACCTGTAAGGTAGTATCCGACAGGGATATCTGGCCCTGTCCGACGCGAATCATTGTATCAATGGCACTGATCTGCTGTCCGCCTATCACCAGATGTGGAACCAGCAGATGGGCCTGTCCCACCGGCCCCTGCGGGCTGCTGCGTATCTCGATCTCAGGCAGGTCCACGCGACCCGCGATGGCTACCTCGATCTCCTGGGGCGAGACAATAGCCTGTAGATCAATGTTCTGCACCGACATCTGCACAGCAAACTCCGGCACAACCGGCTCACCGGTCAGCACTTGGAACCAGTCTTCCAGATAACCTTGCATGGTGATGGCCGCTTGCGAGACGTGGATATTCCCCTCAGTAATCTCGGCGCGGCGGCGATCAACCACAAACCTCACTTTTGCCTCAGTAACCGGATAGGGCCCGTAGTAGCCGGAGGGCACGACAAGCTCCGCGGCCAGTCGCGGGTCGGTGATCGTCCCCGACAGTGTGGCACTGGCCTCGGCTACGCCGCTGATGGGCTGAGCAAGGCCCACTTCATCGCTGATCTCCTCCAGTTGCAGGCCGACCAGACGAAGCTGAGCCGTCACCGGCATCTGCTCAGCCGCACGGCTCAGTCCCGCCAGCCGCCCGCTACCTGCCAGCATCGTCGGACCACGGGACACCAGCAACTCGTCCAGCGCCACTGCCGACTGCTCGATGGTGGCGCGAGCAAACAGGGCGTCAGTAGAGAGCTGCTGGTTGCCGACACCGAAGGCCACCAGTTCAGCACCACCGACCAGATCTTCCAGGGTTCCTGCCACATTCGCGCGTACAAAGGCTACACCGGCTAAATCGGGGCGATTGAGTTGCCGGCCCCAAGCGGCCAGATCCAACTCAGCGCCCTCTATGTCCAGATTCAGCGCACCGCTGCCACTAACCTGGCCGTGCAAGCAGGCCTGCCCCTTGGGGTCGCGGAGGCTAACCAGCCGCAATTGCAGGTCGTCTTCACGCAACTCCCACAGACCCGTGACTTCCTCAACGGTAATACCGCGGAAGCAAAGGTCGCCTGCCCGCGTCCGACCGACTATGTGGGACTTACCGCCTTTAACCTCGCCAGCCAACAGGAGATTGACCTGGCCGCTTAGATCACCCAGGTCCACTCCCCGCACTTGCTGGAGGCCGGCCAGTTGTAGATCGCGGCCAGCCAGATCGAAGCAAACCTGCGGGTGGTGATCCTCATCCCAGCCCGCCAGTGCCTGGCCGATGACCTTCCCTCCTGCTATGTCCGCCTGCAGGCCCGATAGCCGCACCGTGTTGCCCGCCATCTGTATGCGGCCGCCAATATTATCGACCCGCAGATCGTCAACAGTGGCGCGTCCGACTTGCAGAGTGGTTTCCAGAACCGGCGTCTGACCAGCGTAAGCCAGGTTCAGCTCGACATTCTGCAGGTCACTGATATGAACCGTGTGCTGCGTAGAACCGTCAGCGGATTCATCCGAGGTTGTCCACGGAGCGGGACTGAGCGTCTCGGCAGTGATCTGCGCGGCTACGGCCGGGCTTGCTACGCTGGGAATAGACGCCTGCACCTGCAGGCCACTAACCACCACGCGGAAATCGTCCTGGACAACGAGCTTGGTCATCCCCCGACTACGCACCGCTAGCTCAACCGAGGGGTCCGATAGCGCACCGATCACCTGCAAATCGGCATTGAGCCGACCAGCGTCCCCCAGCAGCTTCACTGCCGGGAGGGAGTCGGGCGGCAGCAACGCCAACACAGATTCGGGAGCCAGATTGGTCACTCGTGCCGACAGATCAACTGTCAGGTTCGACCAATCAAAGAGGCCGCCGGCTGCCTGCACGCTAGCTCCGGCCCATCTGCCGGACAGACTTTGAATACTCGCACCCGCGGGAGTGACACTTGCCTGGGCGTCGAATCGCACTGGCCCACGCAGAGCGGCTACCCGTGCGGTGGCGTCCTTCACCGTGGCGGAGGCGAAGTAGTCAAGGCCCGCGCTTGACTCAGGATCTATTCCCCACCAGACAGTGAAGCGACCGTCAATGGTCCCCTCGATCAGATTAAAGCCGGGAGAGCGGACGAACTGATCATACCACCACGGCGCATCAACGCCCCGCAGCTTTCCGTCCACGGCGAAGGTGTTCGTCTCGGTGTCGGCACGAACGTCTAACTCAGCGGCAGCGAACCGCTGATTAGTAGAGGCGGCCTCCAGGTGAACGTACAGGGGCCCGTGCTGGCTGATGAGCACCTCGCCGCTGACGCCAGTAAGTCGGAGCGCCAGAGGCCGGCCGTCACGAGTGGGAGCGGCTTCATCGCATAAATCAAGCACACTGCTGGTGATGACCACCTGGCCACGGAAACGCTCTTCGGGAGGGATAACGCGGGGCGGCTCGGGCGGCGGGAAGATTTGGGTGAGGTTGATGATGCCCTGCTCGTCGCGGGCTACATCAGCGTAGGCCCTGTCTATCTCCACGCGCGGGATGCAGGCCAGCGGCGGCCGGCCGCGGATTATTGCGAATAAGTCGTAGTCTATCCGAATCCGTTCAGCAGCCAGCACCACGCCATCCGCCAACCGCTCCCCGGCGGCGATAGCCAGATCGTTTATCACCACCCCGCTCAGCAGATTGCCCTCAATGGCGCCGACCTGGACCTCGCGCCCGCTGCGTTGGGCCAGTTGCTCAGCAATTACGGCACGCAACTGGCCACGCGCCCAGCGGCTTTGGCCGGCCAGGTAGACCGCACCAATGCCCCCGAGCACAACGAGCACCAACAGTATTAGGAGGGCCTTCTTTGTGCGTCGCAACACACCAATCACTCGCTACTTTTCAACAACAGGCTACTAAGAGGGTGCCGTCGGGCTATTGCAGCCTGAACCCAGCCGCATAATCCTTCTGGCAGCTATTTCGCCAAAACTGCCTGCGCGGCCTCCGCCGCATGGTAACTGCTGCGCACGAAGGGGCCGGATAGCACGTAGGCCAAGCCCGTCTGGCGACCCCATTGCTCGTAGAGGGCGAACTCATCGGGAGGAACGTAGCGGCTGACCGGGCGGTGGCGGCGGGTGGGCTGCAGATACTGGCCGATGGTCAATATGCTGACGCCGGCACCAGCCAGGTCCGTCATCGTCTGGCGAGTCTCGTCGGCGGTCTCCCCCATCCCAACGATAAGCCCCGACTTGGTCGGAATGGGGGGAGCGATCTGGTGAGCGGCAGCCAGCATACCCAACGAGCGATCATAGTCAGCCTGCGGGCGGATTTCAGGCTGGAGGCGAGGCACGGTCTCAACGTTGTGATTGAAGACAGTCGGCTTTGCCTCCAGCACCTGCCTGAGTGCAGATGTGTCGCCGCTGAAGTCGGGGGTTAGCACCTCGATACCAGCTTCCGGCAGACGGCCGCGAATTGCGCGGATGGTCGCTGCAAAGTGACCGGCGCCGCCGTCAGGGAGGTCATCACGGGTCACCGAGGTGACCACGACGAAATCCAGACCCAGGTCAGCGACGGCCTCGGCGACGCGCTGGGGCTCGTCGGGGTCCAGCGGCTCGGGCCGGCCGCTGTCAATCGCACAAAAGCGGCAGTTACGCGTGCAGACCGTGCCCATTATCAGAAAAGTGGCGGTACCACGACTGTAGCACTCGCCGATGTTGGGACAATGAGCCCGCTCGCAGACAGTAGCCACGCCATGACAGCCCAGCCGCCGGCCGGTCTGTTCGGTAAGCGCAGCCTTCTTTATCTTAACTCGCAGCCACGGCGGCAGAGGTCCGGCATCTTCTACCATCGGCTCGCTTGTTGACGACATAAGATGATCAGTCATAAACGGATTTTGCGGAAAACCCGCTTTTTGAAAAAAGCCGGTTTCCCGCACCTTTCCCGCCTACGCTGCACAAGTGCAGCTACGGCGGACAAGCCGGCAAAAACTTTTAATATAGTAGTACAGCAGTATCAATAATCCGCGTTCATGAGGGACCGAAGTGATCCCAGCCGCTCTGATCCAACTCGATTTCCTTCCCGTCGGCGTCCACCACTGTGATACCCTCACCGGCGGTGACGCAGCCAATTTCGGTCAATTCAACGCCTTCGGCTTCGACCAGGGTGCAGGCCTGTTCTACTGAAGCACGGGGGACGGCCAAAAGCAACTCATACTCCTCCCCGCCGATCAACGCCCACTGCAAAGGATCGGCGCCAGCCTCCGTAGCCACCTCACGGCAGGCCTCCGCAACTGGAATGTGCGCCGCCTGAATAGTCAGCGCAACCGCGCTGGCCTCGGCGATGTGCGCGGCGTCCTGAACCAGCCCGTCGCTTATATCAATGGCGCAGGGCGGCTGGGACAGTTGCTGGAGGCACCCGGCGACCGCGAACTGCGGAGTGGGGCGGGCAAATCGCTGGCGCAACGCCGACGGCAGGCCATCCACGTCCTGCGGTTGGCCGCTTTCCAGCAGATGAAGAGCAGCAGAAACCTCGCCCAACGTGCCGGTTACCAGCAGGACATCATCGGGTTGGGCGGTACTGCGCAGCCAGGGCTGCTGCGCCTGGCCTACTACCACTATGTCCAGGTATATTCGGTCGGGGCTGGCAAAGGTGTCGCCGCCGGCCAAAGCAGCGCCGTGCTCGGCGGCGGCCTCGTGCACCCCACAGATAAGCTGCTCAGCGAAGGCGACCTCTTCTGTCGGGGGCAAGCCCGCCGAGACAAAAACGGCGATGGCCTCGCCACCCATCGCCGCTATGTCGCTGAGTGCCGCGCCTGCGGCTCGCCGCCCAATCTGGTTGGCAGTCAGCCACTGACGGCGGAAATGCTGGCCTTCCAGGCAGGCATCAGTGGTGACCAGCAGGTAGCCAGCACTGGGAGTTTTCAGCACCGCCGCATCGTCGCCGATGCCGACGATCACTGACTCGCGACCAGCGCCGACAGTCTCAGCGATCCGGGCTATCAGACCAAATTCACCCAGTTCATCCAGCCGCACCGGAATCCTCGGAATGTGCTATTTCTCCACGCCGCGCGACACCCTGCGCACGGGGTGAAGACTGAAGCCACCACCGCTGGGCTGGAAGGGCAACCGCGTCGACATCCTGCGCACGGGGTGAAGACTGAAGCCACCACCGCTGGGCTGGAAGTGCAACCGCGTCGACATCCTGCGCACGGGGTGAACGCTGAAGCCACCACCGCTGGGCTGGAAGTGCAACCGCGACACCCTGCTCACTGGCTGAGCAGCAGCATAGGGACTGGGCAGGACCTGGGGCAGGGCTGCGGCCACCGATTGGGCCCACTTCTCAGCTAAGACCTGAGCTGAGATGGCTCCAGCATTTACTGCATCTATGTCATAAACCGTAATCAACCGATATAGCCCGACATAGATAGTGGGCTGGCCGCGGACGTCACCGACGCGGACCGGGCCGCTGATGCCCTCAGAGAGAATCTCGGTGATGCGAGAATCAACAATCTCCGCACGAACCGGTAGAGTGAGCCCGCCACCGTTGCCCGGTATCACGAAGAACTCGACCCCACCTACTCCGATCATCCCGCTAGCATCCGCCGGCCACCAGCCTACCAAGGGTATGTCCTCGTAGCTGCCGTAGAGAACACACTCCTCAGGTTGCTCCGCCCCCGCCGCGCTAACTGCCAAGACGAGCAACACAAGCAATCCAACAACTGTCGCAGTACGCATAAAGATCTGCCCTCCTTTTGAAATGGAATGGTCAAACGTTATCGTTACCACCAGGAACGCCGCCAAAGCGTCGCTGCCGGCCATTGTATTCTTTGATAGCTTCAATAAGATGGGTGGCATTAAAATCCGGCCACAATACCGGCATCACTACCAACTCGGCATAAGCGATCTGCCACAGCAAGAAGTTGCTGAGGCGCATCTCCCCGCCGGGACGAATTATGAGGTCAGGGTCGGGCAGTTCCGGCGCATATAAATGATCGGCGAAAAGCTGCTCATCAATATCCACTGGTGAGATATCGCCTGCTTCTATTTGCTGGACGAGGGCGCGGGTGGCATCAAGAATCTCGGCGCGCCCGCCGTAGTTGATCAGCAGATTCAGCACGAGTCCCTGGTTGCCAGCAGTGTCCTCTTCTACCTCCTCGAGGACTTGACGCAGCGACCTCGGCAGATCCTGGCGACGCCCGGAAGCAATAAAGCGGATATCACCGGCAACCGCCGCCTGCAGCTCTTCACGCAGCGCCATTTCAATTAGTTCCATCAACCCCTCAACTTCAGGGGTGGGCCGCTGCCAGTTCTGAGCACTGAAGGTATATAACGAGAGAACTTCTACGCCCAGTTTGGTGCAGAGCCCGATCACCCGCCATGCAGCATTACGACCCTCCAGGTGACCGTCCATTCGGCTGAGGCCATGCTGCTCGGCCCAGCGGCCATTGCCGTCCATTATTATAGCAATGTGCGCGGGGACCTCGCAGTCCGCCGGGAGCTTGTTTATCAGTTCAGTGACCAATTCCGACAACAGTTACACACCCTCCTGCAAGTAGTTGACTGTTCAGGAGCTGTTGCCAAAGCCTGTTCGGTCGCCTTCGCAACAGCCCAGACTGATCTGGCGAGCAACTATGAGCGTTACAGCATCCTGCTCGACACGGCGCTGTTGAATGACCCGCAGCGGGCCGGTCGGCGCCTGATGAGGTGGCGGTGGCCCGCTTTGCTCCACCTCTACCTGCCAATCTGCATCGCCCAGTAAGCGCCGAGCACTCGTCAGCTCGCGCCCGACGGTATCCGGCGGCGCTCTCATCAGATCTCCCTGACCTCGGCGACCTTTTCTTCGACCGCCTGATCGATCTTCTCGATGAACTCGTCGGTCATCTCCTGGACTTCGGCTTTTCCGCGCCTGACCTCGTCTTCGGAAAGCCCCTCACCTTCCTCCATCTTGTCAATACCGTCATTGGCATCCCGACGGATATTGCGCATCTGCACCCGATTCTCTTCGGCCATCTTCTGGACGAGCTTGACCAGTTCTTCGCGCCGCTCTTCGGTGAGCGCCGGTAACGCCAGGCGGATAATATTACCGTCACTGCTGGGGCTAAGCCCCAGTTCGGAGGTGAGAATCGCCTTCTCGATGGCCTCAAGGCTGGATTTGTCCCAGGGAGTGATGGTAATAAGCCGGGGTTCGGGTACTGATACGGTAGCCAACTGGTTGATGGGCAGCTTCGCGCCGTAGTAGTCAACCTTAACTGGCGTGAGAATTGCCGGAGAGGCCCGGCCGGTGCGTACGGTCCTCAGTTGCTCGTGAAAATCCTCGAGGCTCTGCTGCATTTCTTGTTTGTGCGCGGAGATGAGGCGGTCCATAGAATCTCCTCCTTACCGCAAAGATGTCAGTTTAAGCGTCTCGGACTCCAGCTTGCTCGTCGGCAAACACCGTCTCACACTCGCCGACATAAGTGCCCACGGCCTCGCCAGCCAGCGCCCGCTTAATATTGCCCGGAGTGGTCAGATCACAGACCACAATGGGCAAGTCATTGTCCATACTCAGTGAGATCGCCGTCGCATCCATCACCTTAAGACCCTGACTGAGAACGTCCAGGTAGGTTATGGCGGCAAATCGTCGAGCGTCGCTACACTCCTGAGGATCTTTGTCATAGATACCGGCGACATCGGTGGCCTTGACTATGACTTGCGCGCCGATCTCCGCGCCGCGCAGAACTGCTGCGGTGTCGGTGGTAAAGAAGGGATTGCCAGTGCCGGCAGCAAAGATGACAACCCGCCCTTTTTCCAGGTGGCGAATGGCGCGCCGCCGGATAAAGGGCTCAGCGACCTGGCGCATTTCAATGGCACTCTGCACCCGGGTCTCAATGCCGAGGCGTTCCAGCGCATCCTGAAGCGCCAGGGAGTTGACGACGGTGGCGACCATGCCGGCGTAGTCCGCAGTGGCCCGATCCATACCTTCAGCCGCCGCCTCCCGACCTCGCCAGATATTGCCGGCCCCGACTACTATAGCGATCTCGCGGCCGTCGGCGACGCAGCTAGCAATTTCCTCAGCGATACTTGTAACTGCCCTCCGGTCTATCCCGTAGGTAGCAGTGCCACTGAACGACTGGCCGCTCAGCTTCACCAGAGCACGGTGGACCTGCAAACGGTGGTTGGCGGCAGGGCTCAATCCAATTCCTCTCCTACCTGGTATCGCACGAAACGACGAATGATGATTCTCTCGCCAGTCGCAGCCAGCAGATCGTTCAACAAGTCCCCGATGGTCATACTATCATCACGGATATAAGGCTGATGCAGCAGGCAGTTCTGGGCATAGAACTTCCCCAGCCGCCCTTCGACCATCTGTTCGACGATATGGTCAGGCTTACCTTCAGTCTCGGCCTGCTCAGTTAGGATCTGGCGCTCGCGGGCTAGCGCCTCTTCAGGGACGTCATCGGGCGAGACCCATCGAGGTTGCATTGCCGCAATCTGCATAGCGACATTCTTGACAAAGTCGCGAAACTCATCAGTGCGGGCGACGAAATCAGTCTCACAGTTGACCTCCACCAGCACTCCAATCCTCTCGCCGGCATGGACGTAGGCTTGCACAATCCCTTCGGCCGCCGCCTTCGCTTCACGTTTGGCAGCAACCTCTATGCCTTTTTTGCGTAATACTGCTATCGCTTCCTGCAAATCCCCCTCCGCCTCGACGAGGGCCTCTTTGCAATCCATTACGCCGGCCCCGGTCTCGTGGCGTAACCGCTTGATATCATCGGTAGAAACTGCCATCAATCGATCCTCCTGCTAACTGCTAACTGTTGGAAGTGTGATGTAAAGCGGCGACTATTGTTCTTCGATCTCTTCCTCGTCATCATTGGGAACAGTAAACTGCTCCTCCAGCAGATCCTGTTCGTCAACAAATAGCTCCTCGGGCTGGTAGGGGATAACCTCTATATCCTCAACCACCCCGGCTGCCATTGCTTCCTGTTCAGCAATTTGGGCCTCGTAGGCCCCGCGGCCCTCGACCACTGCATCGGCCATCTTAGTGGTAACCAGCCGGATGGCGCGGATAGCGTCGTCATTGCCCGGGATTACGTAATCAATCGGCTCCGGGTCGCAGTTGGTATCTACCAGTGCCACAATGGGAATTCCCAGCTTGTTGGCCTCACGCACTGCCAACTGCTCGCGATTCACGTCAATAATAAAGACCACATCCGGCAGGCCCGACATGGCCCGAATACCGCCGAGGCTGTTCAGCAGCTTGTCCTTTTCTCGTCCCAGCCACAACGCCTCTTTCTTGGAGAGGCGACGCCACTCGCCGGCCTCCTCGGCAGCAATAAGCTTCTCCATGTGACTGACCCGTTGGCGGATGGTCTGGAAGTTAGTCAACATCCCGCCCAGCCAGCGCTTATCCACATAGGGCATCCCACAGCGCTCAGCCTGCTCCTGGATGGTGTCCTGGCCCTGGCGCTTGGTGCCGACAAACAGGACCTTGCCGCCTGCTTGTGCTATCCCCCGCAGCAACTCATAAGACTCTTCCAGGGCACCCAGAGTCTGGTGGAGATCAATAATGTAGATGTCGTTGCGTGCGTGGTAGATATAACCACGCATCTTGGGATGCCAGTGCCGGGTGGGGTGCCCGAAGTGGACCCCGGATTCCAACAGGTCTTTCATCGTCACTAAGGCCACAGCCATTGCCTCCATTCAAACGGCTCGCGGGAGCGGGGAATAGACTGAGCGAACCGCACCGGCCCGTATGCTCTCTATCTGAGGGCTGCCGAGCACAGTTATCGTTCAAGTTTAGCCGGTGACGACGGTCTGGTAAGATGCACATAGGCACCGGCACTGCCTGCTGGTTGCCCTATTTCTCCCCGCTACGAGCAAGCCCGGACAGGCAGCAGCCTTTACCGTCGACCCAGCATTTGCTATACTGCACACAGGATAACAGAAAGGCTGCCCCGCGTCAACCCAGCTAGACGAGCAGGAGAATGCAACGGCATACGGGAACATCCTGAAAGGCCACTTCTCAAACAGACTTGATCGGCACGACGCCGGCAGCGAAACCGAACTTTATTGCGCTATGAGTTGTCAGTTGTGTAAACAGCCAGCCAACTCACATTCGTCCAGGCCCTGCGACAACAAGCCCAAGGAGACGGCCAACATGCGCATGTCCCGCCCACTCATCTTGATCTGTATGCTACTGCTTCCGACCGTAGTACTTGCCGACAATGCCACCTCCGCACCTGATGGCATAGAGCTGCTCTACGCACCCCTGGTCAATTCCAGCATCTCTCAGAATCTAAAGGTGGAGTTATTAGACGTAACCCTGGAAGGTGAATCCACCTATATGACCGGCACAGCCAGCGCCAAGGTGCTGGTGAAGTTCAGTGAGCCACCCCCCGGTAGCTCCGCCACTGTGATGACGGTAACCGTCAGTAAAATGCAATGGCAGGCAATGGGCCAGCAACTCGCTGTGACCGAGTCAGAGGTGATCCAGGTGACCGTTGACGACCAGGGGCGGGTAGTCGGCTACCAGGTCAAAGAAAGGCTAGCGAACGCCAGCGCGGACGCCCTCACCGCCCTGGCCATATTTGCCGTTCTGCCTCCGCTGCCGGCCGAGCCGGTCGCGCCGGGCAGTCAGTGGCACTGGCGGCAGGTAGTGACTTTCCCGGAAGTCGGTCAGGCTACGGTGGATATGCAATGCCGCCTGATTGACTGTTCGGAGGAGCAGATTGTGATTGAATCATCGGGTAAGGTCACAGTGCCGGAGGTGCAGGTCCCCAATCCCTTTGACCCATCCGGGACAATGAAGGCCACCGACTTCAATATCACCGTCTCGCGGCTGCGTCAGGTATGCCAACCCGGTACGCTGGTGGTGAGTGAGGCCCAGTGTGAGGCGATGGCTACGTTCACGGGAGTACAACCAGATTACACGCTGCCGTTGGGCGCGAAGTTCAAATTCTCTGTCAAGCTCCCACTTCCGTCCACCGTCGAATAGCTCATCCACGATGCAGGTTGAGCCCACCTTCCAGGGCAGGACGACCATGCGCAACTACGGGCCGGGATCCAGGGCGGCAAGCTCGAAGGCTTCTGGGGCTTGGGCCTGGTGTGCCTTCCAGCTGCTCTCGAGTGTCGCCCATTAAGCCTCTGGGTAGACCGTCACCAGAATATGTGATAACACCTTGGGGTCACTAGCTATCCCAGTAGCGCAGGACATCGCAGGCCACCTGTCCGGACCGACCTATCGAGACTTCAATGGATGCCACCCATTCGCCGTTGGGGGTGCGCACTGAATACAGTTCCCACATCGGATTGCGGCCCTGCCATCCTCCCCCGGCTGTTGGTGTCAGGCTATCCGGCTGCAGTTTCAGGCCTAGCTCTCGAAGCAGCGAAAGCGCCTGTTCGCTGTTTTGCACACTAGTAGGCGAATTCGGCTTGAAGAAGAGCCTGGCCCTATTGAATGCGTCCGCCACGGGCCTGTCCCGCTTCAGTGAGCGCACCTCAAACCTCAGAGCGCATCGTCCAGGGCCCGCGGTCTGAGTCGCTACCTCCCAAGTGGTAGCGAATTCTGCTCCGAAAGCACCCCGTACCACGTCTCGAGATGGTCCCGGACGCCACGAAAGCTCTGTCTGCGGCAAAGCTATGATTCTGTCCTCAAGGAAAGCCCGCACTTCACTCTCGCGGCTCATCATGAACGTCCGGCCACGGTGCTGCAGTCGTGCCCAGGGGAGGATAAACACCCCTGCGAGAAGCACAGCAAAGATACTCCACCGGACCCAAGCCAGACGCCGATGGGCTTTCCGGGCTTCCACCACTGCCGTTACGCCAGCCGCTGCCAATAGGGCGATGAGCACGGCGAAGAGAAGCGCCGCAACCGCTGACGCCAGCAGCTCTGTCGGCTCTGTCAGGTCGGAAACCCCGAGAGGGTATACCAAATGTGTGATAGCAGCTAGGGCAGTGGCTGCTAAGACCGTCACGTATGGTCTCCGTCTGTCGATCAGCCCGATGACCACACCACCGCTGCTTATGGCAAGCGGTATAGCCAAGAGATAGGCGAATTGCGGCAGAACGCAGTAGCCGACCAGAAGAAGACCGACACATACTCCAATGCCTGCTGCCCCAGCCAGCAGGGACAGACTCCATCCGTCTCCCTGGCTTTTCACTGACTTGCCCTCCTCTTGTGCTTCAAGCACGCTTTGCGGCCGTTCAGTCGGTGCCGCCTACTATGGCCCGGCGCTTGCCGGCCTTCGGCGGCGTGGGCAAATCAAAGACCTCATTGACCAGGGCCACATCTTCGTCCACTATTTCGGAGCCGACCTTGACGGCTCGCTGCCCGACTGGTTTCATATAGTGCACGCGATAGCCGCGCCGGGTCAGGGCGGCCACCAATCCCAGCGACATCAGCGTCTTACCGCTGTGCTGGCCGGTTCCGGCTATGAAGATGTTCGCTGCCATGTAATTTCACCTGCCTATTAGCTACGCCCATCAAAGGCGCCCGTTGCACTGCCATCCACTCCCTGCCTGGCTAAACCTCTAATGCGCGGGACGCCATACATAGACCAAGTGTAGCGTGGCTGGCGGGGAGGGTCAAGAGGACGGTGGCTCGCGGCCATAACCGGCAAACGACTTCCGCTTGTTTCCGCTCAAAAGCCTCGATTTACCCCACGCTAAGGTGTCGGGGCTGGTCATTTCGTCGCGTCTGCGGGCCGCCTGTGCGGTTGCCGGCTATTCCTCGGCCTCTGGCTTCTGGGGGAAGAACAGCTGTCGGCGTGTTGCCAAACACCATGTGATTAGCACAAGCAGCACAGGGATGCTGAGGCCTGCTATCGCGGACCCCATCTCTTGGGCAAGTGCTCCCCACTTGCCACCATACAGAATCAGGAGCAGGAAATAAATGCCCCAAAGGTACCACCACCCTCCTATCGCAAGCATGATAATCCATACGACTCCAGACCACCATCCCCAAGGGCGCAATCGGACTACTCCCCAGCACGTGACGATTCCGAAAAGCATGTAAAGTGTCAAAGGCCATTGGACTGCGAACAGGAAAAGGACATCTGCTCCGCTAGATCCAATATAAGGGTCAGGGTTCCCACATGCCCAAGTAACCAACATACAGCATAAGAACAAGCTCACGAGTCCAATTACTACTCCCGCCACATACACCGGCCAGACGGCCGGCCGGGCCCTGCCCTCGTCAGTGTCTCGAAGCGTGTTCATCTGTTACCAATCATGACCCACTTGGATGCGTACCAGGTGTTCGTCGGGGTAGTTCCCCGCGGAGCTTCGGTGCCTCCCGTTGAATTCCAATACAAGATGCGGGTCCGTTGTGCGCCAGCGCACAAATGCGACTACTTTCTGAGCTACGGTCGGTATTGGCATCAGGCGATATATGGCAATTCCGTTGCCTCCAGCATCGTCGCGTCCAAGTATTTCGTTGACTGCCTCCCTGGACATTCCAAGGCGCAGACGGCCACTCAACACGTCTCTAACCATTCGAGCTCGAAGGTTGTCGCCGCCTATCGGTATCTCTATCCATGACGGCCAGGAGTACGGCCTCTGCCAAAGCTCTGGGTCAAAACGCACCTCTGGACCCCACACAGCAAGCCACCCTAAGATAGCAACCGCAATGATCGCCACTATCATTGCACCACCGAAAAGAATCCGCCTCTTCCGCATTCTATGCCACCTCCGGCTCGGGGCTCTCGGTCTTGCACGTCATTACCAACCACTCGCCCTGGCTGTCCTCGTAGCTGCCGCGCACACAAAAGCCGAAAGACTCGTAGAGACTACGTGCTGGCACGTTGTCGGGGCGGACTTCGAGCCGAATTGTCTGGGCTCCACAGGTTCGTAGATACTCCAGACTGGCGGCAAACAACTGTCGCCCGATGCCCTGGCCCCGGTAAGCAGGATGTACAGCCAGCGACAAGGGACGCGCTTGATGGGCACCGTGCAGACGCGCTCCACGCAAAAACGCCATCTTGTCCGCGGAAACAGCCCGTAGCGTGCGCCAGCCGACGCCATACCGACCGGTCAGTAACCGCCACAGCATCCTCAGCCATCGGCCCTGCCAGAAACCCTTCCGCCGCATTCTTTTTGCATCGCCAGTGGCAAGGGCGTAGCCGACTACCTCACTCCCCACTTCAGCGACAATCAGACCTTCGGGCTCAGCAGATAGGGCCAGGCCGAAGGCGTCGGCGATTGCTTTTGCTGCCTTCGCACCCACGCTCGCGTGGTGCAAGCTGTCAGCGAACGACACAACGAAGAGCCTCGCAATTGCGGGTAGATCCTCTGCAGACGCCTGACGGTACTTGATCACTCTGGCATCACGCCCACCGCGAGTCAGTAATGCTGTACGCTGGGGAAGGTTCGTCGCATTGCCATTCTGCGTCACATGTAACTCCCCACCTCCTTTTCTCGCCCGCAACCGATGACCAATGGCAATGATGCAGCGATAAGAGCCATTATGATGAGTCGCAACTACATCTCTCCCTGAGCTCTACCCAAGAAGACTGTACTACCTTCTATGTCAGCCCCCGGCCTGCGCCAAAGGTACAGCCATACTACCCGCAAACCGCGCGCCCCCCTCGACCAACGGTTGGAGTATATTGTGCACGCGCCGTCGCTCAGTGGGAGGCTCTTAATCGGAACTCGGCTTCACCTTGGGGGGCAAGCTAATGGCCTTGGCACCATCAACCTCGTCGCGCTCTCCCGTGTACTTGAGCTCAAATTTCGCATCCACCGCCTCGCCCTGCTGCCTCCCAACAGCAGAGACCAATCCGTCAACTCGCCAAACCCCCTCTTCCTTGGTCAGAACAACTGGTGCGCCGAGCCGCAACATTACTTGGCCCATTTGAATATCGAGCGGTTCTGACTGGTCGGCAGAGACAGGGATGACTGAAGGAAGCCAAGGCCCAAATGGCATCGGCCAGGGCAGGCCTTCATGGTATTCGGCGAGTTCCTCACTTTCTGGGGCCAATAGTCGAGGCCAAAGCAGTTCGAAAGTTGCACGATACCACACCCAAACCACATCGTCAGCAACTGGTTCCACCCGTGTGACCTCGAATCTGTCGGGCTTTACCAGCGGCCCGGTATTGTTCGGCCAACAATGGAACATGCTTCCGAAGAAGGAGGAGTAGCTAATGCTATCTCTTGTCGCCCGGGGCAACAGGGCATACAACTGAGGAGCACGCCCCTCTGCCCAGAACTCCATGTAACGCAGAGCGAAGTCGCCCGCCGACATTGCCCCCAATGCCTTGGTGTCAATAGTAGGGAATGCGGGGATTCGAATCTCTCCACCAACAGTGTACCAGCCTGTATATGGCTTAGACAGCGCTTCATTGAGCGCTCCAGCAAAAGCCTGGCCCACCGCTTCCATCAACCCTCCGTCCGGCACCTGAGTCGAGTCCGCCGCCAACCTCGGCCCGGAACTAGCACAAACTGACACAACAGCGAACAATGCGGCCACCCAAGCAAGCGTTTTGTTAATAGTGAGTCCCTCGCTTTCCCTCATTAGCCGACTGGTCGCCCGAGATTGACCTTCCGCCTTGCTACTCTAGCCTCGGGATTTGCCGCCGGAGATATTTACCACAGTACCAGTAATGTAACTGGCCATATCTGAGGCCAGAAAGCAGACGAGATCGGCGACCTCGTCTAGACGTCCGACTCTCCCCAGCGGAACTGCAACCTGCTCGTAGGACCGGTGCAGTTCTTCGACTGTTATTCCGCGAGTGTAGGCGAGCGCTCGCTCGTACTCGGCGTTACGTAGCGGGGTAGCTTCGAGAATAGCCGGGGCACAGCCCACTACGCGGATGCCATACTTGCCCAGTTCCTTGGCCCACGAGCGGGTATAGGCGTACACTGCACCCTTGGTGCCCGCGTAGGCGCTCTGCCCCTCGGAGCCTTCCAGCCCCGCCTCCGAGGCCATATTCACGATCACGCCGCCCTCTCCCCTGCTTATCATCTCCCGAGCCACCGCCTGGGAACACAGGAAGATACCCTTCTGGTTTACCCCCGTGATCTTATCAAAGGTCGCCTCATCCAGCTCTTCTTTGCCGGCGGGATCCACCAGCAGTTTGGCTACAATAATTCCGGCATTATTAACCAGTATATCAATCTTGCCGAACTGCGCCAGCGTGCCCGCAACCAGCGCCGCCACGCTCACCGCATCGGTCACATCAGTCTCAATAGGGATATATGTAGCGGCGGGATTGACCTGCTCAAGCTGCTGAACGGTGCTGCGGGCGGCCTGGGCATCAATGTCAGCGATGCTGAGACTCACGCCTTCTTCAGCGAAGGCCACAGCGATACTCTTGCCGATGCCGGCGGCTCCTCCTGTGATAATTGCCACTTTTCCCGTCAAGTTAAGCCGTGACACTTTCTGTTGCCTCCCTGGACAGAACTACGGTGAGGGTATTGCCGCCCTATTAGTCTTCATACCAGCTTGACCAAGCCAGTATGCTCACGCGGCTGGCGGCCAGTGCAACACTGACTGAAACCAGGCGCTGGCGTAAACTCAGCATCTATTAATTCTCTCTCCCTGGTGAGTACCCAGTCGCAAAAGATTGTAGTCTGGGCGAAGGCTGGTGTCAACCAGCCGCAGTGGGACCGGTGGCCAGCTTACATGGTCCAGCGGCCCCAGCAACAGCCAAGCGGCTTGACTTCAGCGCCGTGACGTCGTACAGTGTTAGTGAGCACCGAGCCGACGTAGCTCAGGGGTAGAGCAGGTCACTTGTAATGACCAGGTCGTCCGTTCGAATCGGACCGTCGGCTCCACCATTTGACGCCGGTGTCCTAAATAGTTATAATATGTATGCTGTACTCAGGGACGCCCGGATGTGCCAGGGCGTCCCCTGTGATATAATAAATGATAAATGGACGTTGCGCGCGGAGGGGTGCCCGAGCGGCCAAAGGGAGCAGACTGTAAATCTGCCGGCGATTGCCTTCGGAGGTTCAAATCCTCCCCCCTCCACCATAAACCGACGTGGCCCACGTAGCTCAGTAGGCAGAGCGTGTCCTTGGTAAGGACAAGGTCATCGGTTCGACTCCGATCGTGGGCTCCAGCCTATTGGCGCTGGGCACATATCGAGCGCATATACTATTGAAAGACCGGCTGGCAACTGCGAACACCTAGGAGGTATCCTGGCCATGGCCAAGGAGAAGTTTGAGAGGACCAAGCCGCATCTAAATATCGGGACGATTGGGCACGTAGATCACGGCAAGACCACGCTGACTTCGGCGATCACCAAGTGTCTGGCGGTGTCCGACGAAGGCAGCGCCGACGCGCTGGATTACAACCAGATTGACGCGGCCCCCGAAGAGCAAGAGCGGGGCCTGACTATCGCCATCTACCACGCCGAGTACGAGACGACCAAGCGCCACTATGCCCACATTGACTGCCCGGGCCACGCCGACTATATCAAGAATATGATCACCGGCGCCGCCCAGATGGACGGGACGGTGCTGGTGGTGGCGGCTACCGACGGGCCGATGCCCCAGACGCGCGAGCATATTCTGCTGGCCCGGCAGGTAAATGTGCCG
>JAUWYY010000017.1 GCA_030615605.1 bacterium | reverse complement strand
CTAACGGCAAACGACTGCTATGACATGATCGAGGCGGCCCGCCGCAACGGTGTAAAGCTTATGGTGGGCCACAAGCGTCGCCTACGCCCCCAATATGCCAAGGTTGCCGCACTGGCCCGGGCAGGCGAGATGGGCCGGCCTGTGGCTATCAATATCTCCGGCTGGCACGGCGAGGAATGGTGGGGCAGGTGGTGGACGTGTAAAGAGTCCTGTGGGGGAACACTGCATGCGGGGGGAGCTCATGATATCGACTATATGCGCTTCATTCTAGGGGAGGTGGACTGGGTATACGCGGTACAGGGGCCCACGCCAGGTACTAGCACCGATTACGCCGACATTATTGCGGTGGTGCTGCGGTTCGGCAGCGGCGCAATTCGGCCCCTCTGGACGGGAAATATAGTGGAATACGTATATCCAACTTATGGCATTGATCTGACGCCACAGCTTATGGAGCAATGCTGCGATACGGCCGTGCGGCTCCTGGACGAGGTTGGCTTCGCAGTGCCGAATGAGCGCTTCTTGAAGCGAGTGCAGGGAAAGCCGGGCCTGCGCATTGACGGGGGTCGCGTGCACTTCGACCCCACATTGACGCGCGAGTACCTCGACCGCTTCATTGCCTCGCAGGCGAGCAAGCGCCAGCCAGCCACTGAACCCGTGCCCGCGACTGAGTGGCGAGTCCAGATTAACGGGTATTCTATGAATGTTCTGGATATCGAGACTGAGGAGATTCGTCTGGCCACCTGCCGGGACCTGCAGGACCTGATCAAATTGGCCAACTCCTTCGGCATAGGCGGGTACTACCCGTGTATGCCACAGTATCTGCCCCCATTGATGCGGGCCATTGCATGCTTCAAGATCTGCTGGGAAATGAGCGAGAACATCCAGCCCTATGACTACCAGCATCCCGCGCAGATTCCCTACGTCTACGAAATGCACCAGGGGATGGGACGCCGGTTCGAAATCGGTCTGGTAGTGCCAAGTGGCCTGTGTGTGGACCCCGCGAGTCTGGACATTGTGCTGGATTTCTATGCTGACTGGAAGAACAACCGCGACATCAATTTCACTGTCTTAGACTATGGCATGATTGGGATCATCAAGCCGGTGACCGTTATCGGCTGCGCCACCATGACACTGGCCGAGACCCTGGGGCTGCACATATTGCTGAATCTGTTTGACCCCGAGATAGACCTGTCGGTTAGCCTGTACGGTGGTTCACCCACGGACTTGCGCAATGCCTGCTGGGCTTTCGGTTCCCCCAGGGGCCATCTGTTCCGGTACTTGAATTCCCGGACCGGGGCTCACCTGTTTAGCTACGAGCCCCAAGTCTACCGTAGCGGCCGGGTACTCTTGGAGACGAGCAGTTCGGCTGTGGACGAGCAAGCGATCATGGAGAAGATGGCCTGTGGGCTGCTGGGCGCGATGTAGGGGGGCCCGCACCTTCGGCTACGCCGGTGTTCTGTGCGTAGATGATCTGTTCAGTGGCGTGGCATGTTTGTTGGCCAGCCGGATTATGGCTTTGGCATCGGCGAGCTTGGAGGCGAATAGCTTATCCACGAATGTGGGGATGCCCTTGGTGAGGAAGGGTCTGGCTAGTTCCAGATGATCCCCGCCCCCGCCATCGCAGTCGGCGATGAAGACTGCATCAATGCCTGTGGTCATCTCCGCCCCGAAATAGTGAGTATGGATGTCACAGCGGATCACGCCCACTTCAATCTTCTTTCGCTTTGGCTATTTGAGAGTCTCCTTTGGGCGAGGTGTTCACCAGGCCAGCACACGGCAAGGCGCGCCACTGGTCCCGATCAGCCTTTCCTGTAAGGCCGCCGAGAAATACGGGCTGTCGCCGTAGCACAGAGCAGAGCGCAGATGCTCTTCCCAGCCCAGATGCAACAGCAGAGAATCGCAGCCCAGTTCGAAGCCATGCAACTCATAGTCCGGCGCGGGGATCTCCTGGCATTTCGCAGTCAGCTTCACCACAAAGGCGCGGGTGATGAACTTCTCGGGGGGAATCTCGTCCAGGGTCGGCGCATCTGCGAACAGGTGGCAGCGGTCTCCAGGTACGTAGTACCGTTGAGCACCATCATACTCAGCCAGTGCGACCGCCAGGCGTGGTCCCGCAGTGAACCGACCTCCCGCAGTTGCACTGGTGCAGTCTCTGGGTAGCCGTACCAGTCCATGCCATCTACTATTGGCACGCTCAAGTCATAAATGGGTCGGGTCACACCGGCGCTCTGCGGCCCGCTTGTGTCTGGCATCGTTGCTACCTCCGATTGTTTGACGGCTCTGCCTCCCCTCAGCCATGGCTGGAAGGGGTCCGGTGCCAGCGGTCGGTAGCCAAGTCCGCTGTGTGCTCTCATCGTGTGATAGCGCCTTCGCCATTGCTTCACCAATACCTCCGCCTCCAGCGATTTGGCAACGATCAATGAAGTGTGCCGTGTGGCCAACGTGCTCATCCCACTGATGTGCCACAAACGTTATACCAGGATGAAGGTCGGAGTGTGCCGATGGAGGGGGCGTTGCAATTCTTGCCAAATTGAGCTATTCTGTGACAAGAGTCGTCTCCAACGGCTGAGCACCATCTGGATATGCAGAGTGAGGTTACCAAGATGACGAGGCGAAGTTTAGTAGTAACGGGTGTCCTGTGTGGCTGGGATGCTGCCCTCACGAAAGGATTCACCGAAGCGGCACGAGCGATGGCCCTTCGCTTGCTGCAGCGTATGGCAAGCAATGTTGAGCAGTACGTGGGGAAGTCTTGACGATACCGTATGCCCGAGCACCTCACGGGACTCGAAGCTGCCATTGAACTTCAGGAGATGAAAAGATGAAACGGCTAGCCATAGTCATCGGCGTTATTATAGTGGTAATAGTGGCTGTCCTGCTGTGGACGCGGACACGCACGGGTCAAGACGGCCCGCTCTCAGACCTGGAGATTGTGGTGGTGCAACGCGGCACGGTTCAATTGACGGTGTCGGCCGACGGGGTACTCAAGCCGCTGACTACGGTGATGATTAAGTCATATGCAGGCGGGGAGATCGAGATACTCGCCGTGGAGGTTGGTGACAAAGTCAAGGCGGGGGATCTCATAGCCACCATTGATCCTACGGATAGTCGGACCGCCTACGAGCAAGCTCTCGCTGACCTGGATGCAGCTCAAGCGCGGCTCACTCAGGCGCGCGCGCAAGCCAATGTGCAGCCAGCCCTTACACGAGCGAGCATCAACCAGGCCGAGGCAAGCTACAACGCGGCGCT
The DNA here is from genome assembly GCA_030615605.1 of bacterium. Classification (GTDB taxonomy): domain Bacteria; phylum Armatimonadota; class Zipacnadia; order Zipacnadales; family Zipacnadaceae; genus JALGTD01. The sequence goes on along the minus strand of JAUWYY010000017.1, from coordinate 50,336 downwards.
CAAGGACCTCGAGCGGCTTCAGCAGGCGACTCATCCGCAGAGTCGTGCCCAGGCACGCGCCGCGCTTGATAAGGCTCATGCGGGTCTGGACGCGGCGCAAAAAGACGTAGAGCGCCTGCAGAAGGCCACGCATCCCCAGGCTCGTATGCAGGCGCGCTCGGCACTGGACAAGGCCCAAGCAAACCTGGACATCGCCGAAACAGAACTGACTCGCGCCGAGGGCCTCGAGGCCGAGGGCTATGTGCCCCAGAGTGAAGTGGACACCGCCCGCAACCGGCGTGATCTGGCCAGGGCCGAGTTGGCATCGGTGCAAGAGCGATGGGACACGCTGGAAGCGGAGCAGACTGCCGAGCTGGTGGCAACTCAGGCCCGCGTGGCCCAGGCACAGGCCGAATTGGCGTCCACACAGAAGCGTTGGGACACGCTGGATGCCGAGCAGAATGCCGAGTTGCAGTCGGCTCAGGCTCGCGTAGCCCAAGCGCAGGCGGGGCTCGATCAAGCCCGGGCAAATGCAGTACAAGAACAGCTACGCAAGGCCGATGTAACTAGTGCGCAAGCGCAGGTGGCCCGGGCGCAGGCTCAGGTTGACAATGCCAAGATTATGCTGGACTACACCACTGTTCGGGCGCCCCGAGATGGGGTGATCTTGCAGAAGATTGTCGAACAGGGAACCATTGTCACCTCCGGGCGGTCTGTGGTAGGGCAGGGGACCGATATCGTGGAATTGGGTGACCTCACCAAGATGTTTGTCGAGGTGCAACTGGATGAAGTGGATGTGGGCAAGGTGCAAGTCGGACAGCCGGTGTCCATTAGCATTGAGGCCTTTGTGGATGAGCAATTCCAGGGCGTAGTCACGCGCATTGATCCCCAGGCCGTTAGTCAGCAGAATATCACCACTGTCCTTACCACCGTGCAGGTGAAGAACCCCGATAAGCGCTTGAAGCCGGAGATGACGGCGACCTGTGAGTTTCTCGTAGGGCAGGTTGAGAATGCGCTGTACCTGCCTAGCCGGGCCGTCGAGAAGATGAACGGCAAGAGCGTGGTAACGGTGGCCACGGGTGACGAGCTGACTGCCGCATCGGTGCAAGTTGGGCTTGTGGGTGACGCGAACGTCGAGATTCTGGCAGGACTCAAAGAGGGCGACGAGGTTATCATGCCCCAGCTCGGCGGGGCTTCCGGGGGCATGGCGAGCCGTGCCAGGGAGATGGGCAGGCGCATGGGCGGCGCCGGTGGTTTCGTGCGTGGTGACAGCGAGGGGCGCGGTGCACCCCCTCCACCGCCCCCCCCGCATTGAGGCGCCAATGGATTCGTCAGGTAATATCTACTCAGCACGTAGTGTGGTACAACGTAGGGGGTGGCGACATAAACATCTGGGAATCGATACAGATAGCGTTGGAAGCGATTGTGGCCAACCGGTTGCGCTCGGCGCTGACTATGCTGGGCATCATCTTCGGCGTCGGTGCCGTCATCGCGGCAGTGTCCATGACCCAGGGCGCCAGGGCTGCCACTCTAAAGCAATTTGAGCGGTTCGGCACCAATGTGCTGACAGTGATGTCGGGCCAGATGCGGCACGGGCCGGTACGCGGCGGTGTAGGCTCCCAGCAGAATCTCACCTGGACGGATGCTGAGGCAATCGCCCAGCAGTGTCCCAGCGTTGTGGCGGTCGCCCCCGAGGTACAGACCTCGGCTCAGGTGAAAGCGGGGAACGCCAATACCAGCACTCGCATTGTGGGGGTGACCGAGAACTTCCCCTCGGTGCGCGACTTCAAGTTCGCGGAGGGGACGTTCTTTACCGCACGCGAGGTGAAAGCGCGGAGCAAAGTGGCGGTGCTCGGACCGACTGTGGTGGAGAATCTGTTCGGGGCCGGCAGCTCGGTAGCCGGCGAGCAGATCAAGATTAAGGGCGTGACCTTCCGCGTGCTCGGCCAATTCGAAACCAAAGGATCTATGGGCCCGTTCAGCCAGGATGATCAGATCATGGTGCCCATCACCACTGCCATGTACCGGCTCATTGGCCGCGGTGGGGCATACGTGGGGCCTCGTGATAGTGTGAGCTCCATCAATGTGCAATTCGCTGACATGAAACTGGCCGACCAGGTCCGGGCAGAAGTGGAGGCACTGCTCAGGGAGCGCCATGACATCCGGCCCGGAAGTGATGACGACTTTTTTGTGATGTCGGCTGCCGATTTCATCGCCGGGGCCGAGGAAGCCAGCCGCATTATGACGCTGCTCTTTGGCTCCATTGCGGCGGTTTCCCTGCTGGTGGGCGGCATTGGCATTATGAACATCATGCTGGTCTCGGTCGCGGAGCGGACGCGGGAGATTGGCTTGCGCAAGGCGGTTGGCGCTACGCCACGCGACATATTGCTGCAGTTCCTCATCGAGGCAATGACGCTTAGCCTGGTGGGCGGGGGAGTCGGGGTGGGGACGGGTATCGCTGCGGCCTATGCCATGCGCCTGGTGGGCCTCAATACGAGCATATCAATACCGTGGGTGATAATCGCTTTTTGTTTTGCTGCATTTATCGGTGTTTTCTTCGGACTACTGCCATCGCAGAAGGCAGCCATGCTCGACCCTGTGGAGGCGCTTCGCCATGAATAGAATCACTGTGGTTAGTCAGACGGTTTGCACGATGAAATGCACTATCGCTATATTGATGACGCTGGGTAGCTGTCTGCTGGTGGTGTGGGCAGGTGCTGCCTCAGCCCAGGAACAGAGGCCGCAGCCCTTGAGCCTAACGGAATGTATACTGGTGGCGCTTCAGAACAACCCCGAGATCGTATCCTCGCAGCAGGGGATTATTGGTGCTCGAGCGGGCCTCACGCGGGCCCGCAGCAGCTACTACCCCCAGCTTTCCCTCAACGCCAGCGAGGGCATGACCAGCGGCGGCGGCTCCGCTCCTGGAGGTTCTGACTGGCGCAACGAACTGGGGCTGGGCCTGAGTATGACCCTGTGGCGTAGTGGGCGCAGCGCTAACGTTGCTGAGAGTCGTGTGGAGCTGGAAGTGGCGGAGCTGAGCCACCTTAACACGATGCAGGCCCTCGCCGAACGGGTAGCCACTGACTACTACGCGGTTCTGGCATCCCAGGAACTGGTAGCGGTCGCTGACGCTGGCGTGGAAGCGGCCCAACAACATCTGCACGATGTTAAGACGCGCATCAGACTGGGTGCTGCAGCCGAAGTGGATATATTCGCGGTTGAAGATGACCTTGCCCGCGCCGAACTGGATCTCATTGATGCCCGTAGTGGAGTGCGTTCGGCTTTGGCCCGGCTGAAGTTCACCATGGGGGTTGCGTACACTACCGATTTGCAGATCGCACCAGCCCCCATGCGCGTGGCGGAGGCGCTACCGTCCTTGCCGGAAGCCGTCAATTCCGCTATGGACAAGCGGCCCGACGTGCTGGCCAGTCGCGGGACGATCCAAGCCCGCCAGTACGCCTTCGAACAAGCAGGGACCCGGCGAGGACCTACCCTCGAACTAGGTGGGCAGTATGGCCAGAGCTACACCGACTGGGCGGCCAACGACGATTCCTGGAACGTACTGGCGACCGCATCGTGGCCTCTGTTTGACGGCCAAGCGACGAAGGCTGACGAAACGTCGGCCCGTGCCGGGGTACGGCGCTCCCGGGCCGCCCTGCAACTGTTGCTTAACCAGGTTGCATTGGAAGTCGAAAACGCACTTGTCGAGATTGACCGTACAACTGAGCGCATCAAAGCGTCCGAAAAATCCGTGGCCGCCGCCCGGGCGCGCCTCCGGGCTGCTGAGGCCAGGTACCGCCAGGGAGTCGGTATTCTTCTGGAGGTAACTGACGCGCGGGCAGCTGTGACCAGTGCCGCTGCCAGCCAGGTGCGCGCGCGCTTTGACTACCAGGTGGCTCTGGTCGCTTTGCAGCGGGCCACGGGGATGCTGTCACTGCCCGGATCGGCACTGGGAGAAAGCAATGATTGATACCGTTGATCTATGTAAGGAATACCGGATGGGAGATGTGACTGTCGAAGCGCTACGGGGCGTGACAGTGAGTATTGCGGCCGGTGAATTCGTCGCCATTGTAGGCCCGTCCGGCTCTGGCAAATCGACATTTATGCACCTAATTGGCTGTCTGGACCGGCCGACCTCAGGCGAGTGTACCATCGAGGGGGTTGAGCTTTCCAAGCTTGACCAATACCAATTAGCCCACATGCGCAACGAGAGAATCGGCTTCGTGTTTCAGAGCTACAACCTGTTGGCCAGCGCTACGGCGCTGCGGAATGTCGAGTTGCCTATTATGTACAGCCGCAGGCCGAAAGACCGCCAGGACCGCAAGGAGCGTGCGCGCCAGGCCCTGGAAGCCGTGGGCCTGGCTGACAGGGTAGACCATCGCCCCACGGAAATGTCAGGTGGGGAACAGCAACGCGTTGCCATTGCCCGCGCCCTGGTCAATGGTCCGGAAATCATCCTGGGGGATGAGCCGACCGGCAACCTCGCCACCGAGCAAGGGCAGGAGATCATGGCCATTTTGCAGCAGTTGAATAGAAATGGCCGAACGGTGGTCATTGTGACCCACGAGGCCGAGATCGCAAACTACGCCCGCCGCATCATCCACTTCCGCGATGGACTGATCGAAGGAGAGGAGACTGCGGACAACCCGATACCGGCATCAGCACGCCCCCCAGCCCCGGACAATTGACCCCTATTGGCCCTCTATCCTACTGTTCTACCTGAGCATATTCCAGTTCGCTTTGCGTCTCTTCAGGTTTGCGTGGACTGGCTGTAGCTTAGTGACCACGACTTCCAATTCGGTAATACTGACGGGACCCACCTTGGTCGTCTCTTCATAGCCCAGGTAATCAGCCGTCCATTCCTGCAGCTCGGGATTAGCCGCCAGCCCTTCTCCCACCTCGGTGGGATAGAAGCACTGGTCAGGAGTGCAGGTGCACCAGGTCAGCACATCTACGCCCGCCTCCACGATGTAATCCACGCGCTGACGCAATATCTCAGCAGTGGTAAGTCCCCCGAACTGATTCTCGGCGTCATCGTTCATTATCACTCGCCACTGGCTGGTATCAGTGCCGAAGATCTGCGCTACTGGCGCGGCGATAATGTGGTCTCTCGAGATGGCTTATGCCTGCCGTCTGTCCTCGATTGGTAACAGTGAGCCGAACATTGTGACTCGGGAGCTGGTCAAGCCCGGTGGGCTTATAGAAGTACAGTGGGGTGAGGGGCTGCTGGTTATTGACCAAATCGGCTGGGAGGCGGAACCAGCTCCCGCACCAGCTCACGTATATGGGGCTGTTCTGCTAACCAATCTCGCTGAACCTCGGTAAACTGTAGCCGTCAGGCAAAAAAAGAAGCGCTGCCCGGGCGGGCAGCGCTCCTCTCCTAACTTGGCACCAACGGCCTGTCATCACTCTATAGGTACCCAATCTCCTTTTTCCTTTACCCCTGGCGGGCAGTAGTCTACTATAAAGCTGAGCCCGCGCTCATCCCAGTTACACATCCCCTCCATCGTCCAGAGCAAATCTGGTCGTCCCTTGTGATCAAACCAACCGGGATGACCGATCAGATTGATCCACTTGGCATGACCATCAACGAAGCCGAAGTTCTGGCCGTTGCCGTGTATGGGCATGGTGTCGACCGAGTACCAGTCGTACTGGCCAAAGAAGTCGCCGAACCACCCCGCATTGATGTCACCGCCAGCGTCTGCATAAATCAGGCCGCGTGCCAGACGTGACTGCTCGTAAACAGAGATGACGTACGAGGGGCACTCTACTTCACCCATGTTGGCAGGCCAACTGTAGAAAACATCAGCCCAAGACGCCCAGAAGCCCCAGAGGGTACTAGTTCCTCGCCCGCCATTAACTGCATAAGTGCACGGCGATCCCTCCGTTCCTGTTTGGATATCCTTCCGTATTCCGAGCGCTGGGCAGATAACGATCTCAGCGTTCCTCAGGTAATCCCTCAGCGGCCCCAGCCACCCGTAGGCGTCCCCGAATACGGTGCTTGCTTCTAAGCCCCCGGTAGGGAACATTTGGTCCCAGTCCATTACATACATCCGGGTCGCCAGACTAATCTGCTTCACATTATTGAGGCAGGCTGTCGACTGCGCCTTCTCCCGAGCCTTGGCAAAGACCGGGAACAGAATTGCCGCCAGTATAGCGATGATCGCAATCACCACCAGCAATTCTATGAGTGTAAATCCTCCTCGCTTGCTAAACATTGTATTCACCTCCTTCCGCTGTGGATTCCGAGTTGTTCGGTTGATCCGGGTCATTGTTATGAGTCCTTTCTGCGCCTCGGCGGCGCTGGGTGGATTGGTGGACTATGGTGTCCACATACAAAAAACCGCCCTCGTAACTTGGTGCGAGCGCGGATACCGGCCAGTAGGCTTGGCAGCTTGCGCGCAGTCTTCTAATGACTGACTCAGAAAGACCACTCGAGTTTGCTTTTCTCCACCACTGAGAGGGACCATTCTCTTGTATCCCCGACTAACATGTTTTGGCTGCTGTTACGGCTACTACCAAAAAACTATCTTGATTATATCATATGCCGGGAGAGATGTCAAGCAGTAGGCAGGAGCGCGGCAGATTATCTTTGCCCGTCCGTTGAGAGGGACCATTCTCTTCTATCCCCGGCTATCACGTTTTGGCTGCTGTTACGGCTACTACCCAAAAACTATTTCGATTATATCATATGGCAGGAGAGATGTCAAGCGGTAGGCAGGAGCGCGGCGGATTATCTTTGCCCGTCCGTTCTGCTGTCTGTCACAATTGTAGCCACATCGCTTCTGTCTCACCCAGGTCTGGCAGCGAGCGCGGTCTGCGACATCCTGGCGCGTGGGCAACTGCGGCACCAGCCGGTAGACGGTCTGTTGCGCGCGAGCCCAGAGGAGTGCGTACGAGGTGGTCACCTAGAATGCTGGCCCGGGCAGTGCAAATGTCTCCAACTGGCCGAGGCAGCCATACTCACCGAGTTGCTTGCGGGGACTCTGGAACGAATCTGGGCTTTGGCACTGGGCACAGGGTGACTATGACCTGGAGCGGCGAAGGATGGGTAGTCTTGCTCATGCCCAAACAGGACTGTCTCTGCTATAGCCCAAGAGCTGTCATACTTGTTCAATTCGGGGCAGAATCTTCGCAAGAAGTCTTCTAAGGTCAGGTTTTCCAGCTAAATGATACCTCAGCACGAGGAATCAGTGCAGGCAACAGAGAATGTTAAACCCAGCAGCAAAGAATATGGGAAATCCCAGTCAAATCTAGCTTGACAGAGGAAGTATAATGAAGCGTACTACCAAATGGGCAGCCGTACTGATTGGTGTGGCTGTGGTGCTAGGCAGTGGGTGGTGGGGCTGGGCAGGACAACAAGAAGAGGTCGGACCCCCAAGTGGTGATCAGACCATAAAACACGTATCAATCGTAAGCGGTCCAGCCACGCCGGCCCTTGAAACCAAGGCGGCTGAGCCCTTGTGCGTGGGAATCTCATTGGGAGTACGCATCTATCCCGGCACAAGGTTGGCCGCGCACGTCGCAGCCCAGGGCCCGATGGCTCACAATCCGGCTCTGTGGGGAAAAACTGCCGACAACGAGCAGTTGCTGGCGCCGGTGTTCTATCTGTCGCCGCAGCTAGGCAGTCCTCAGCAGGCAGCCGGCTTTCTGGAAGAGGCAATTGCCGTGGATCAGCGCTTCTTTTTCGGCGGAAGCGGCGACGAAAGCGACTACGACTACGATGATAACCAGGTGCTGGTCGCGGCCATTGCCGCAGGCGCGCGCGGCGCCTACTGGGATATTCTGCGCCGAGTTGATCGCTCCGAAGAAGGCTAAAGTATCACGAGGAGGACATTCCTGATGGCCGAGCCTCAGTTTCACTGGGAAGAGAATACCGTAATAGCCAGCCTAGAGGGTAACGATGTCGGCCGCATCACAGTCCCCCATATTTCCTTGCAGTTTCCCACGGGGGTCTGGGTGCCGCTGGCTGGAATTGCCGGGGTAGGCGTTGACGAGAGCGCGCGGCGCCGAGGTATCGCCACCGCTATGATGCAGCACGCTGTCCAGTTTGCGCGAGATCGCGGCTATACCTGTTCAGGAGTCAACACCCCCTACGCCAATCAGGCCCGGCGTCTCTATGCCCGCGCCGGTTACACACACCTGTTTACCCAGTACAGCTACAGCGGGCCACTGGGCGAGCCACCCGAGGAGGCGCCGCAGTGTAGTGCTGTCGTGCGGCCATTTTGTGCTGACGACGAAGACGCCGTGCTGGCCTTTGTCAGGCAGGTTGAGTTGCCCTACTTCGGGACCCGGGTTAGGGTCATCGAGCTGTGCGGGGGCTATATGGGCTATGTGGCGGAGCAGAATGGCGAGATCATTGGTTCTTGCAATTGCTTCCCGCTGCGGCTGGGGCTGGAAGCAAACCTCTTTGTCGCCGGCCCGCAGCGTCTGGCTGTCGCCGAGGCTCTGCTCAAAGCACTGATAGCGCGGGTCTTAGAATCCGGCCAGACAGAGTTGTATTTCTCCATACCGCAATACGATCAGCCGCTGGCCCATGTCCTGTGGCAATATGGCTTTCGCCCGCAGCCGACTCACGTATTTATGTTTGATATCCTGGATCTGCAGGGTCTGCTGGAGCTGCTGCAGCCTCTGTTCGAGCGGAGGACCGATGGGATTGACAGCTCGACTGTGCCCGAGCAGTTTGTGGTTCGGATGGCAGATCAGACGGGCACGCTTCCGCTGAACGGGTCAGCAGCGCCAGTGGCTGTCGAAGGTTCGTGCCAAGTGATAACGCGCCTGCTGTGTGGGATTATCTCCGCATGGGAGGCCTATTTATGCGGCTATTTGGCCGTCGAGCCCGAGCCTACCGAGCAGATAGTGAGCGTCCTCAAAATCCTTCTGCCGTCAGTGCCCTACCATCACCCCGGCACTGACAAATGGTAGCTAACTTGGTCTACCTTTATCTACACAGCTAAGCGTTGAAGGAACCAGCCAACGGAGCCAGGACACTACACTAATACGTGCTCATATGGGGAATGGGCGATGTATGGTGGTGGGCCGGTAGTCCACAGTACAGTTGACAGCCTACAGCCGATTGATCTGCTGGTGGCCAAAAGCGGTGTGGCTGCCGGAGCCAGAGCAGCTTGTCGGCGGTGTGTGGCCGCAGTCGGCATGAAGCGAACTCAACTTCAAGAGGTACCAGCGATGTCCAGCAATCAGGAAGCTTCCAACAGCCGAGAACAGCTTACAGCCGACTTCTATGTGGCCGTCAACGGACGCGACCAATGGTCTGGCCGCCTGCCGGAGCCTAACCCGGCCGGCACTGACGGGCCCTTTGCCACGCTGGCGGGGGCGCGCGATGCTGTGCGAGAGCTGAAGGGCAGTGGCGAACTGAAAAAGCCCGTTAGAGTGATGATTCGCAGCGGCACATACCACCTGACCGAGTCAGTTGTCTTCACTGCCCAGGACTCCGGCACACAGCAGTATCCGACAATCTATCAGGCCTATCCCGCCGAGAAACCCGTGCTCAGCGGCGGCCGAGAGATAACAGATTGGCGCCCGTACCAAGGGCAGATTGTCTGCACCAGCCTGCCCGAGGTGGCAGAAGGCAAGTGGTTCTTTCGGCAACTGTTCTTCAACGGCAAGCGCCAGAGGCGAGCCAGTTACCCCAATCCGGATCGGGATGATCCGCTATACAGTGGCTGGGCCTTTATTGAGGAACCGGTCGGGCCGACGGCTTTTCGCTACCAGCCTGGCACTTTTCCTCGGCGCTGGGCCAAGCCGCGTCAGGCAGAGATCAATATCTTCCCGTGGCTGTGCTGGAACAACGACATCGTGCCGATTGAAGACATCGACTATGACGAGTGTGTCATCAGCTTGGCGCGGCCGGTGATTCACCGGCTCAATGCAGCCATGGGCGAACTAGATTTTATGAGCCTAATGGCCGGCAATCGCTTCCGGGTGGAGAATGTCCTGGAGGAACTGGACCAGCCCGGCGAATGGTGCCTGGACCGGGAAGCCGCAGTCGTCTACTTCTGGCCGCCGACCCCATCGGTGCAAGACGATCAAGTCATAGCTCCCGCCCTCAGTCGGCTAATTGAACTGCGGGGGACGACCGGGGAGCCGGTAAGACATATTACAATCAAAGGCCTTACTTTCGCCCACAGCCAGGCGCTGTTTCCCCAGCCCGAGATTCTTCCCCATAACTACCCCAATTCCGGCGGGCATGCCGTATACCTGGAAGGGGCCGAGCACTGCACCATTGAAGACTGCCACTTCGATGCAGTAGGCGGCGACGGGATCCGACTCCAGCACTACAACGCCCACAATCGGATCCTAAACAATGAAATTGCCCATGCTGGTGCCGAAGGCGTCTGCCTGGCCGGCGTCGAGCAGGAGTTGCCTGGTCATGTCAACTGGCGGGACCCGGAGGTCCTCGCTAGGCTCGCTGGGGAGCGGCCCCGGTCGGTTAGGAACGTTGTCTCAGGCAATCACATCCACCACTGCGGGGCTCTGGAGAAGCGCGGCTCGGGAGTCTACATCTTTGGCATCAATAGCGTGGACAACGTCATCTCCCATAACCTCATCCACGACTTGCCCCAGCGAGGCATAATGATTCAGCACGGCTTTGGGCGCAATATCATTGAGTACAATCACATCCACGATGTAAGTCTGGAGGCAGCCGACACCGGTGGGATCAACACGCTAGCTTGGTATGTAGTGGACAGCGACGAGGAGCTTAAGAACGGCAACGTGATCCGCTACAATATCATCCGCAATGTGGTCGGCTGCGGAGCTTTCGGTGAGCCTCAACAGTCCATTCCTATTACTGGCCGGGCTCGCGACCGCAGAATCTGGACGCCCTACTGCGGTTATGGCATCTACCTTGACTGGAATGCCATCAGGACACAGGTCTATGGGAACTTAGTGGTTGGTAATACGCTCGGCGGCATTATGATGCTCGGTGACGGAAAGGACAACCTTATTGCGAATAACATTCTTGTAGACAGTAGCGAAAGTCAGATATACTGGGCATCAATTCGTGACGACGCCCAGGGCAATCGCTTCGTCAGGAACATCGTCTACTACACCCAGCCGGCCGCCAAGCTCATCCGCATCGGCAAACTGCCCGGCCAAGCCTTCGCCGAGCACGATTACAACGTTTACTGGCATGATGGGGAAGAGCTGGGAATTGACCTTCCCGAGGTCGATTCCACTAAGTCGTTCCAGCAGTGGCAGAAGCTGGGCTATGATCAGCATTCAGTTGTCGCCGACCCTCTATTTGCTGATCCGGGCAGCGGTGACTTCAGCCTTCAGCCGAATTCCCCGGCCCTCGAAATCGGATTTGAGCCGCTCGACCTAAGCAGCGTCGGCCCCCCGGCCCCTGATAGAGCTGCTGACGAGCGTGCATGTGAGTGACTGGGCAGCCACGCGGCAGCTCGGCCCATAGGGCTTGGGCCAAATGGATGTTTCGGGTCAAACGCCGGGCTGGGGCAGGCTTAAAGGATACTTTCCGTACTCTTGGGTGGCCTCGATCATCGTCCGGTAGTTCTCCGGCTTGACGGAGGAATGGATGCTGTTCGATGAGTGCATGATGAATCCGCCACCACCGGCGGCCTTTCTGAGGCAGTCAATCACGGCTTGGCGGACTTGGTCGGCGGTACCATGAGGGAGAAGCTGCCCGCAGTCAATATTACCGCTCAGGCAGATCCGGTCGCCACAGTACTGCTTCACTCTGCCAATATCCATCCCCGCCTGTGCCTCAATTGGATGAAGTCCATCTGTGCCGGTATCCAGTATATCATCCAGGATCGGCCAGAGATGGCCATCTGAGTGTTTGATGAAATAAGCGCCCTCTTGATGTACCATCTCCACCATTCTTCTCAGTCGCGGAGCGATGAATTGGCGGAAGGTTTGCGGTGACATGAACGGAGCTTCGTTGGCGGCGTAGTCATCACCCATCAGAATAATGTCAGCACCGGTCCGAATTGCATTGCGTACCACTCGCATATTGGTCTCCAGGACTACATCCATAACTGCCTCCACGAACTGCGGATCAATCAGAAAGTTCATTAGCATCTGATCGAGCCCCATTAAATAGGCTGAGTCCATAAACGCGACGCGCAGATGAAATACTATGGCCCTGTCTCCCTTGAAACGCTCGACCAGCTCGGGCAACTGCCCCAGCCGCCAGGGCGTGTCGGGATCAGGCGGAACATAGTCGCGCAGATCATCAATCCCATGGAGCGGAGCCTCGACCGGATGCTTCGTATCCTCCACTCCACCGCGCTTGTAGACAACGCCCCATTCGTCGGTGTAATACTCTCCACTCTCCGCGATATCTTTGAACTTCCCGCCACAGCATACGCCGTCAAAGTCCATGATCTCCTCGAAGTCCGTCTTGCTTTCTGCCTGAGGGCAGAGGACGTTCCATACATTCTCGTGAACCAGGACCTCGAAAATGGGCACTCGATCAGGCTCCTGCAACTGCATAGCCGTCATCATTCGCTGATAACCGTTCATAACTACCTCCTAAAGCAAGTGTTCATAGATGGCATTACGTCCGCTCCCCGCCCCAGGTTGAACTGCTCTGAAGCACACCGTTGCCTCAGCCAAGGAAGCGCCCGCACACAACGAGCAGACTATCTCGGCTCGCGCAACTCGCGCTTCAGTACCTTGCCCAATGCTGATTTGGGCAACGACTCTCGGAACTCCACTAGGCGGGGCACTTTGAACGGCGCCAGGTGCTGGCGGCAATGACTGATGACCTGCTCAGCACTAAGCTCGATACCCTCGGCTGGCACTATCACTGCTCTGACCCGCTCGCCGCGCACAGTATCCGGCCTTCCCACCACGGCCACCTCGGCGACCTGAGGCATCTGGGCTATGACGTCCTCGACCTCGCGCGGGTAGACATTGGTGCCCCCGACTATGATCATATCCTTTTTGCGGTCAACGATGTACAGATAGCCGTCGGCGTCCAGCTTGCCCAGGTCGCCGGTGTATAGCCAGCCATCTTTGATGGCCTCGGCGGTGGCAGTCGCGTCCTGCCAGTAACCCTGCATGACATTGTCGCCAGCCACTATGATCTCGCCGACTTCTCCTGTGGGCAGATCCTGGCCGGCGTCGTCCACGATGCGGACTTCTACTCCCAGTATGGGTGGCCCCACACTGCCGGGCTTTTGCACTCCGTTAGGCGGATTGGCGCTCACCACCGGAGAGGCCTCCGTCGGCCCGTAACCCTCCACCAGCACCACGCCGTAGCGCTCCTGGAAGCCGGAGAGTACCTCAAGCGGTAGCGGCGCTCCGCCGGAGATGCATGCGCGCAGGCTACGCAGGTCGTGCTCGCGGCTGGTTCGGCATTTTGTCAGCACAGCGAACATTGCCGGGACGCCGGCAAATACGGTAACCTGATGTTTCTCCAGCGCCTCCAGCACCGGCAGTGGTGCAAACGCTGTCTGCAGCACGATTTCGGCGCCGGATAGCAGCGGTAGTATCATACAGATAGTGGCACCAAACGAATGGAACAGCGGCAAGACGGCCAGGAAAGTATCCTCGCTGGTTACCCCTATCAGCTCGCGGCAGGAGCGGGCGTTGGCCAACAGATTACGGTGGGACAGCACCGCACCTTTGGGCTGGCCAGTCGTCCCCGAGGTGTAGATGAGCACCGCCGGATCGTCAAGTTGAGCTGCGTCTGACCGCACAGGCCGCTCAACATGCGCGGACATAAGCTGTTCTAGGGCAATAGCCTCTTCTATCGCTGACTGCCCGCTGATGAGCAGATTCGTCAGCCCGGCTATCCGGCTGTGCAATTCGCTGAGCAGAGGATCCAGCTCTGAGATGGAAATCAGCGTCTGTACTTGCGCGTGGTTGAGGATATACGCTGCTTCAGCCGGGCCCAGTTGACAATGGATAGGTACTACCATCGCGCCCAACGCTGTAGTAGCCAGGTACGAGACTATGAACTGGGGACAGTTCGGAAGCAGCAGTCCCACGCGGTCGCCCCGCTTTACCCCCAGCTCAGCCAGACCGGCGGCCAGGCTTCCCGCACTGGCCATCAGTTGCTGATATGTCAGTTTGTATTCGCCAGATATCACTGCTGGCCGCTGGCCGAATTCGGCGGCGGAGCTAAGCACCGCCCCAAACAGACCACCTGTGTCCCCCTTCAGCATCCTAGTGCCCCCTTGGTGCTGCTTGATGTCAACTAATGGTTTCTTCGGACATCCTCCAAGCTCCTTCACAGGCAAGGCCGGTTTGTCCAGATGTGCTGCTGTTTACCTCTGAGTCTGCTCGATGGTCCGCTCGCGAACCCCTGATTCTTGTGGATAGACTGCCAATGGTGGCAGGAACTCCTCACGTATTCGAAGAACGGTGAACCAGTCAGAAGCTGGATAGGTGATTCTGCTCTGAGCGGCCTAGCCCGTGCAAATAATAGCTAGAGCAGATATTGCGCTGACTGTGAAGCAGGCGGGCGTGAGCAGGATAACTGGGGCCGGTGGCGAAAATGATGGAACCAAACTTGCTCCAATGGGTATACTATATGTGGGAGTATTGCTTAGGAATAGCTTAAGAGGTCCTTGACCCGCGCCGAGAAAATAGTGTAGTATTGACTCCAACAGGGATAGCTGAGCTAATGCTAAGGGGGCGAGATGAGTGTCTGCACAGCAACCCGTAAGCGTCCATGATGTTGCTGCATACATTCTGCAAGAATGCGGGACTATGACAGCAATGAAGCTACAGAAGCTTGTGTATTACTGTCAGGCATGGTCTCTGGTTTGGGACGAGCGGCCGATGTTCCATGAACGTATTGAGGCGTGGGCCAACGGCCCTGTGGTCCCCGCTCTATACAAAAAGCACCGGGGGCAATTCCAACTAACAGAGTGGCCGCTGGGTGATCCGGACGACCTCGACCAGGACGCTATTGACACCATCAAAGCAGTGCTTGACTTCTATGCATCTCACCCTCCTCGCTGGCTGAGTGACCTTGCCCACATGGAGGAGCCCTGGCGGGCAGCTCGCAAGGGATTGGCCGACGGCGAACGCGGAAGCAGAGAGATAACACTAGCATCAATGGACGAATACTACAGCGGCCTACAGTAGGATGCCCAAGAAGCCTAAGCGTGCGACCGCCAAGGAGAGTCCACGCGGCGGCAAAGAGCCACGCACACCCCCCATCCGCGAACTAGAACCCCCGCAGTGGTCTTTTGTGCTTGTAGACATTGGAGCCCAATGGTCCTTCAGTAACATGAAGGGGCCGCAACTCGCCAAAGCACTCAGACGCCTGGGGGAGTTTGAGAAGATGACCTGGGCGGCGATTGAGCAGGGCGGTAGTCACCCCATACAAGTGACCGAGATCATCAGTGACGCAAGGAAAAGACTGGTGAAGATTAGGCAGGATGATGAAGATGTCCTCTTCTCATTGCGTATGAGTGGTAAGCAACGCATTTGGGGCATCCGCGATCGACACATACTGCGCATATTGTGGTGGGACCCAAACCACGAAGTCTATCCCTCCTCGAAGAAGTAAAGCCGATGCCAGACCTTGAGCTAATAGTCACGGGGGGGTGACTCAGAATGCCTCATCTGATAGAGTTGGAGAGCGACGAGGTCAGTGGTAAGGCGGTCTTGCGCTACGTGCCCCTCGCAAATACTAGTCCTGCTCGCTTGGCTGTTCGGGCTCGCCCATCCGCCGGAACTTTTCGTATCTTTGGGCCAGCAGTTCGTCCGGCGACATCTGCCCAAGTTCTTCGAGGGCTTCTGTGAGGGCTTCCCCCAGCCGGCGGGCGGCCTCAGCATGGTCGGCGTGGGCGCCGGTGCCCGGTTCGGGGATGATGCGGTCAATTATGCCCAGCTCCAGCGCATCTTCGGCAGTCAGCTTGAGGGCCTCGGCGGCCTGTTGATTCAGTGAGGAATCCCGCCACAGGATCGCCGCACAGGACTCAGGCGCAATTACCGAGTAGTAGGAGTTCTCCATCATCATGATCCGGTTGCCTACGCCGATGCCAATTGCCCCGCCGCTGCCGCCCTCGCCAACTACTACCGAAATGATGGGCACGGGCAGAGCAAACATCTCCCGCTGGTTGGTGGCGATAGCCTCGCTGATACCACGGCTCTCGGAGTCCTCCAGGCAGTCGGCGCCGGGCGTATCAATAAGGGTGATGACCGGCCGGCCCGTGCGGGCGGCCAGCTTCATTACCCGCAGGGCCTTGCGGTAGCCCTCGGGGCGGGCCATAGCGAAGTTGCGCTCACGGCGCTGGCTGACCGTGCGGCCCTTCTGGTGCCCGATTACAGCAACTGGCTGCGCCTGTAGAAAGCCCAGGCCGGCAATGATAGCGGGATCGTCCCCGTAGCGGCGGTCTCCGTGCAGCTCCACGAAGTGATGGATGCTTCGCTCAACATAATCCAGCGTGTAGGGGCGGTCCGGATGGCGGGCCAGCTCGACCCTCTGCCAGGCGCTCCTGGGCGGTGTCACCTCGTCTGGCGGGAGCGTTTTCTGATCACTCATCAAGCTCCCCTACCATCGCTGGCTTGCCGTCCTGTCCGTTTGCAGTTGGTGGGCGTACTCCCTGAAACCAGCACAGAAGGGTGTGTATGGTTCTGCGCATATCCCGGCGATTGACTATCAGGTCAATCATGCCGTGCTCATACTGGAATTCTGCGGTTTGCACGTCGGGCCGCATCTCTAGGCCGGTCACTTCGACCACTCGCGGTCCGGCGAACCCCACCGCCGCCTGCGGCTCGGCGATGATGATATCGCCTAGAAAGCTATAGCTTGCCGCCACTCCACCGTAGGTAGGATGAGTAATAACGGAAATGTAGGGCATTGACGCCTCGCGGAGCTTGCCCGCTGCTGCCGAGGTCTTGGGCATCTGCATCAGCGAGACCAGGCTCTCCTGCATGCGCGCCCCACCACTGGCACAGAATATCACCACGGGCAATCGCTGGTCGGCACACCGTTCGAGCAGCCGCGTGATGCGCTCACCGACCACCCACCCCATGCTCCCGCCGATGAAGCTCAGATCCATAATCCCCACGCCCAGGGCAATACCGTTCAGCGTGGCTTGTCCCGTCAGCACCGCCTCGTTCATCTGGGTGCGCTTGCGAGCGTGCTCGACCTTGGCCTGATAATCCGGGAAATTCAGCGGATCGACCAGTGGCAGATCGTCGTCCCAGGGTTGGAAACTTCCGGGATCAGAGCTGATCTGTAGTCGCTGCCAGACGCTCAGCCGCAGATGATGGCCGCAGCGCGGGCAGACCCATTGTTCATTGGCCAGTTGCTTGGCGTACAACAACTGGTGGCAAGAAGGGCACTCTTCCCACAGATCTCCCGGAATGTTGTTTACTGGAGCCATCTGGGCACGTCCTGTGCCTGGACTAACTGCATGTCAGTGCAGCTTGGGGCAGCTTTCTTCCTTTAGTGTTTCTCTGTTTCGTCCACTTTCTCCTTCACCATCTTCTAATCATGTTGCGCAGTACAACATGCCTATGGTAATATAGCGCATGGTAAGCATCCAGTCACTGTGATGTATTGGGGGCCGCGCCGATGAATCTGGACGAGTTGCGCCAATATGTTGACCAGATAGACGAGCAGATTATACAACTACTCGACCAGCGAGCAAGCTTAGCCCTGCGAATAGGAAGCCGCAAACAGGGCAGCAACACTGCTATCTACGACGCCACTCGTGAGACGCAGATTTTGCGCCGGTTGGCGCAATACGATACCACTTCGCTGCCTAACACAGCTCTGGCAAGCATATTTCGGGAAATACTGGGCGCCTGCCGCAGCATTCAGCAGCCACTGAGAGTGGCCTACCTGGGGCCCCACTATACCTTCACCCATATGGCGGCTCTTCAGCAGTTTGGTACCACCTCCGAACTGATACCCTCTGGCAGCATAACGGAGGTCTTCGGCGCTGTCCAGCGTGAGCAAGCCGACTACGGCGTCATCCCTATCGAGAATTCGACCGGCGGCGTTGTCGCTGAGACTCTGGACTGCTTCCTAGACAGCCACCTGCTGATTAGCGGGGAACTCTATGTACCCGTGCACCTGTGTGCCGCGGGCGGTTGCGCTCTGGAAGAAGTCACTACCCTTTACAGTCATCCGCAGCCATTGGCTCAGGCTCGTCAGTGGCTGCACCAGAACCTGGCGGCAGTTGCCATCGAAAATGTCGCCAGCACCGCAGTTGCTGCGCGGCGAGCCTCAGAAGACCCCCGGGGCGTGGCGATCACCACCAAGCTGGCCGCAGAGAGTCACGAATTGGAGATTTTGGCTGAGAGTATTGAAGATGAACCGACCAACCGTACCCGTTTCTTTGTCATCGGGAGCCATGACGCGGAGGCCACCGGACAGGATAAGACCTCAACTGTCTTCACCACGACTCATCAGGCCGGGGCGCTACAAGCCGCGCTGGAGCCGCTGGCGACTCATGACATAAATATGACCTTCATTCAGTCGCGTCCTGCCCGCGGTCGGCTGTGGGAGTATGTCTTCTTTGTGGACTTCGAGGGCCATCGCAGCCAGCCCCGCATTCAGCAGGCCCTGGAGGAATTGGGCGGCCACTGCCCCTTGCTGCAGGTGCTGGGCTCGTACCCGGTGGCAGAATAGAGTGCGTTTCGTCATCGGCAATTAGGTTCTATGACGAGAGATTGACTCGTACGGGGTACACTCGCGGTGCGGTCGAGGGAAACGGCTACGACACTTGCTGGCGGATCACTCATCATCTTCAGGTTGAACAATGACGCGCAGGCGCTGAATCTGTTGTTCGTCACCTTCCTGGATGATGAATGTAGCCTCACCGCATTTGACCACATCACCTGGCTCGGGGATATGACCAGCGATGCCGCTGACCAGGCCGGCGGCCGTCTCATATTCGTCTTCCGGAAGATCCGTGCCGAGAACCTCGTTGATATCCTCAATACGAGCCCTGCCCTGTACCACTGCTTCTGTGGGGCTGAGCAATTCAATCTCTTGCTCGGGCAAGTCGTGTTCGTCTTCGATTTCACCAACCAATTCTTCCAGAATATCCTCAATGGTAGCCAGACCGGCGGTGCTGCCAAACTCGTCAATCAGCACTGCTAGGTGGGTGGAGGACTCGCGCATCATCCACAGCAGCTCGTCCACTGGCTTGCTTTCTGGGGCCAGCAGCGGCTGGCGAGCGATATCGCGCAGCTTCAGATCATGCCACTGCTCAGGGGGAGTAGCCAGCAGATCGTGCACATAAAGCACGCCTACTATGTGGTCAATATCCTTCTCGTAGACAGGTATGCGGGAATAGCCGCTACTGAGAGCAGTATCGACTACCTCGTCCATTGTTGCAGTCGCTGACAAAGCCACTACATCTACACGAGGAGACATCACCTCGCGGGCGGTGGTCCGTGTCAATTCCAAGACACTGTCCAGTATTTCGGTCTCTTCAGGGGTAATCTGTCCGTTTTCTAGCCCCAGCTCAGCCGCTGCCCGGATCTGCTCGGGAGTCATCTGTTGGCCCTGATACTCCACAGCCGCGCCTACTGCCGGGAAAAACGTACGACTGACGGCTGTCAGCACGCGCGTGATCGGATATAGCAGGCGAGTCAGTCGCTGCGCCGAGCGGGCTACCCGCAAAGCTACTGGTTCAGCTCGCAGAGAACCGTAGGTCTTGGGTATCAGTTCACCCAGCACCACAATAATAGCGATCATCGCAATATGGAGCAGCTCACGGTGAGTCAGCAACGTCATTATTGTCGCAATTAGGATGATTCCCGCGTTCAGCGCGGTAATCAGCGCCGTCAGGTAGTTGCCGCTTTCGTGCAGGCTGGCAATGATCTGGGCGCTTTTCTCTCCCCGCTCAGCCCGGCGGCGCACTGCTACCGGATTTACCCCCACCAGGGCTGACTCGGCCAGCGACACGAAGAATATCCCCGCCAGTGATACACCGATGGCCACCAGTCCTATTATGCTCAGAGAAATGCCCAAGGCTGCGCCTGGCCTCCTGGTAGTGGGTTAGGAGTCAATCTACAAGTGTTGTTCGACCGGGAAAGTGGCGCTGCTTTCATTCAGGCGCCTCCGGCCTAGCCTGGACGACGCGCACCTTCTCGATGCGGTTGTCCGCCGTCTGCTCAATGTGAAAAGTCAACTTGCCCCACGATACCTGCTCGCCGGCCGATGGTATATGTCCGGCTAGATCCAGGATGAAGCCTCCGAGGCTGTCGTAGTCACTCTCCGGCAGATCCTCCCGCACGTAGTTGGCCAGCAGGTGCAGGGATATGCGTGCGTCACAGACTAGTTCGTCCTCGGATAACTGCTCAATCTCCGGCTCCTCGATGTCATACTCGTCGGTAATCTCGCCGACTATCTCCTCCAGCAGGTCCTCGACGGTCACGACCCCGGCGGTGCCGCCAAACTCATCCTTGACCACCGCGATACTCCCGCGCCTGCTTTGCAATTGTTGGAGCAGAATATTAGCGGGTAGGCTTTCCGGCACAAAGAATGAGGCACGCGCCACCCGGCGTACAGACTTGTCCATCTCCTCGGTTCGCAGGTAGGGTAAGATATCCTTGATATAGATAATTCCCAGTACGTTGTCGGGGTCTTCCTGACAGACTGGCAGGCGGGAAAAGCCTGCGCTGGTGGCAATATCCAGGGCCCGTTGCAGGGTCTCGTCATCCTCGACCCACACGATGTCGGGCCTTGGCGTCATAACTTGAGCCACGGTCTGATCTCCGAAGTCCAACGCCCCGTACAGCATCCGCTGCTGGGGACTTGGCACGGTCCCCTGACGCTGGCCCTGCTCGATCATTGTCTTGAGCTGGTCTTCGGTAACTGGTGGACTGATTGTGTCTCGCCGTACCCCCGCCAGGAATAGCACGCCGCGGGTCAGTCCCGTCAGTATGAGAACTATAGGTGCCAGCACTGTAGCCAGAACGACTATGGGAATCGAAGCTCGCAGGCCCACTGCCTCACGGTGGCGGGCCGCATACTGTATGGGGGTAATCTCACAGAAGATGACGACTATGATAGTGATGATAATGTAGGATAGGAGGGGACCCCAGAGAGAGCCGATGCTATTGGTGGCCATCCGGGTGGCCAACCGCTCGGCTGAGTAGTTAGAGGCTGTGATAGCGATCAAGACGGTCGACAATACCCAGACACGCCGCCCCCGCAAGAACGCCAGGACCTGCGCTAACCTGGATCCCTGCTTGGATAGGTAGTGCAGGCGCGTGTCCGAGACTGCCAGGAAGGCAACTTCACTGCCGGAGAAGAACGCTGAAATGCCTAGGAGAAGGACAATTAGGCCTAACTCCGCTTCCAAATCTGCAAACCACCCGGTAACTGACTGGACCAGCTATCAGCTTCATTGTAGCAAAAACACGAGCCTAGTGCAAGCATATGGGCAAGCCGGTGTTGTGCCAGCGGCTGTTGCGCTGGATGGACCGGAGCAACAGCACCTCGCCGGTTCCTGATTACTCCTTACTGATTGCTGTCAGTGCGTGTTCGTAGCTCTCCGGCACGCGGGCATCATCTACGAAATTCAGGAAGTCCACTTTCTCGTTGGAGCGATTGTAACCATCGTCGAAGGATATCTTGCCATCGTTGACCAATTGGGCGAGATTAGCCTCCAGAAGCTGCATGCCCAGGGACTGTCCGCTGCTCTGTATCGTCGCCCGCATCATGGAGGTCTTCCGTTCCCGAATGAGGTTACCAATGGCCGGTGAGCCGCCCGCCTCGCCCACCATTATCTCGTAGGCAGCAATACGGCCATCCTTGTCGATCCGAGGAATTAGCTCTTCACAGAATACCGCCGCCAAGGACGTAGAGGTCATTGCTCGGATTTCCTCTTGCTCTGCACTGGGGAAGGCAGTCACCAGCCGGTCGATCGTCTTCGGCGCGCTGACAGTATGCAGTGTAGAGAAGACCAAGTGACCAGTTTCCGCGGCTTGCAGGCACGCTCGCATTGTCTCCAGATCCCGCATCTCGCCCACCAGCATAACGTCTGGGTCTGACCGCATGTTACGAATAACTGCCTCGGCGAAGCTAGAGACGTCCACACCCACTTCGCGCTGATTCAAGATGCTCTGCTTGCCTTCATGATAATACTCAATGGGATCTTCGATAGTGATGATGTGCACGTCTCGCTCCCGATTGATGTAGTCGATCATGGAGGCAATAGTGGTGGTTTTGCCGCAACCAGTCGGTCCGGTCAGCAGAACCACACCTCGCTGGCGATGACAAAGTTCTTTGATTTGCTCGACGGGCAGCCCGAGCTGTTCAAAGGTTAGTATCTCGGATGGGATCAGTCGCAGTGCCAGGGTCGGAGCCCGCTTTTGGCAAAACACACTGACGCGGAAACGAGCCTCGTCCCCGAACGCGTGGCCGATGTCGGCTCCGCCCTTTTCGCGATACCGGCTCCAGTAGATGTTTTCACCGCTGTCCTCGCCGATGAAGAACGTTGTGGCCGCAACCATGTCCTCCATAGATAGTTCCCGATACCCCTCCAGTTCGTACAGACGCCCATGTCGACGATATATTGGGGGCTCATTAATGCTCATATGCAGGTCGGACGCATCAATCTTCACGCACCCGTCCAGGAGGGCCTCCATCACCTCGCCATCCAGCGGCTCGCCCACTTTGTTGGCTACCACCTCCGGCGCCTGCACTGTCTTACGCAATTGCTCTGCCATTTGACTCACCTCTTATTAGCGGGTAATTACCTAGCCCACACTACTGACAATCTTAGCGCTCTTGGGCCACGGCTGTCAAGTATCTTCTGTGCCGTAGTTCAGTTATTCTGCAATTAGGTCGTACCTTCCTTCATAATACGGGAAACTTCTTGCCGTGGCCAGCGAGCCACAGGTAAGCGATTCACCCAGTTGACAACCACCAGTGCTCGCCCTATCATTGCACAAATCGTCTTCCAATCATCCTACACATAGCCAGGAGGCCCCCGATCGCCGCCGTAGATTGTACCGGGGGAGTAGAACAGTGGTGGTAAGCTTGCTTGGATGCGTACTGATAATCACCGCGGCGCTGGCCGGTGGCAACAGTGGCCGGCAGCAGCCGAAAGTTACGGCAGTAGCCGAAGAATTGTCCGACGCTGAGCTTGTTCACCGCCTGCGCCAGTTCCACGGGCACACTGGCCCTTATGCAATCCTGGGCTATCGGCTGGGCGGCTGGTTGTTGCGTAGGCTCGGCTGCGGCAAATACTTCGGTGCCCAGATCACAGTCGCGGGGCCCGATGTCACCCCGTATACCTGTTTGCTTGATGGCCTGCAGGTTACCACCGGCCATACCTTGGGCAAGGGCAACTTGACGCTGAAAGCCGCGGCAGGCCGTGGTGAGGGTACCCTTTTCCAGATTGAAGCTGTCGCTGAAGAGGACGGCGAGGTCGTGCGCGTAAATGTGCCCTTGACTGTCGCTGAGTTATTCGCTGAGTGGATGAGCCAGGACCAAACCGAAGAGCAAATCTTCGACCGGACCCTCTCCTGGCCCCCGGAAGAACTGTGGCAGGAGAGGGGCTGAATTCGCCGGCCGCTGCCCTAGTCGGTTAAGTCATTTGCGAGCGGCCCTTTCCCGTGGCCAAAGGCTTCTCCTTAGGTTTCCTTGCGCGTATGTGCAAGAAGTAGGCCACCACCTGGGCGTCCTGCACATCAGGACATGCCTCCACGGTCTCATCACTGGGTCGAGGCTCTCCAACACGCTCCAGCATGAAGCCGGTCTCGATCAGCAAATTCAGCCACTGGCTGAGGGTTCGCGTGAATGCTGGCGTCTTGAACTTCGGCAATCCTTCCTTCACCTCGGCCGGCGCGGCCTTAAAGAGCCACTCGTAGATCTCACCGTCAAGGTTGCGGAAGTAGTCACCAACTTCAATCGCGTACGTCCGGCCTTCCTCATTGCGGAGGTTCCGGCGGTGTGGTGTAGCGTAGCATGGATGCTCGATGGAAAACTGCAGGAAACCGCCGGGCCTCAGGATGCGAAAGGAATCGGCCAGGACACGATCAGTCTCGGGGATATCCATGAAGCTCATGAAGCCCGTCACGAAGTCGAAGCTCGTGTCAGTGAACGGCAGTCCCACAGCGCTGGCGACCCGATAATCTATGCCTAACGGCTCCTGTTCCTCCAATTGCCTTGCGTGCTTGATAAAGCGCTCCGAAATGTCGATGGCTGTCATGCGAGCACCGCGTTCGGCAAGCAGCCTGGTGTTGTGCCCTTCTCCGCAGCCAATGTCCAGCCCCGAAAGCCCACCGACATCCGGCAGCATGTCGAAGAAGGCTGGCGAGTTGAGATAGTCCCGGTACACGTCGTATCCTGCTCTCGCGAGCTTCGTCCAGGCGTCGGCATTTCCGTCCCAATAGCGTCCGACTTCCTTGTGGTTCATTTTCGATTCCGATCTTCGTTTGCAGTGAACGTTGCGGGTGAGGGGCGCGGGCCACGCCCCGTCGCCAAGGAGCGACAGCCCGACTAGTCCGGTCCCGGGGCCGCCACCCGCAGTTGCTTCCGTGCGAAACCTTCGCCGAGCGAGTTCAAGGCCCGCGACATCGCCCAAGACCAGCAACTCCCGTCGCTTGCGAGAACTCTACCAGCGATTGCGGCGCGTGTCAATTCTGGCCTGACCTGCGCCCGCCCGCACCCAGCCATCGCAGGCAATTGCCAAGCAGGCTTGTTCTGAAGAAGGGATACTACCAGACTGTCGCGAACACTCCACCGTTGTTAATGCTTCGTACAGCAAGTTATTGGTCGTCTTTATTCAGGAGGCAAAGATGGAAAAAGCAGATAGTGGCAAATTTGATATAGGCATTATCGGGGGAGGCCCCGCTGGGTATGTCGCAGCCATCCGCGCAGCTCAACTTGGTGCCAGGACCGCCCTCGTGGAGGCCCGCGAGCTGGGCGGCACCTGCCTAAACCGGGGCTGCATTCCCTCCAAGGCGCTGCTGCGCTGCGTCGAGATTCTCGAACAGGCTGGCAGCGCCCGGCGCATGGGAATCAAGTTCGCCGATCCCGAGATTGACCTTGACGGGGTCCGGCGTCACGCCTCCCGCGCTATCAAGACTCTGGTGGCCGGCGTCGAGTCACTTATGGACGGCAATGACATAACTGTGTTCCGTGGTCACGGCAAGCTGCTGGAGCCGACGCGCGTGCAGGTGACTGGCGATGAGCAGACTACGGAGTTTGAAGCCGACAAGATCGTCCTGTGCACCGGATCTGTCCCCTTTATCCCGCCGATTCCTGGCATTGACAGCGGCAGCGTCATTGACAGTGACCAGGCGGTCGCGCTGGATCAGGTCCCAGAGAGCCTGGCGGTAATCGGCGCTGGTGCAGTCGGCTGCGAGCTGGCGCAGGTCTACGCCGGTTTCGGCAGCAAGGTTACGCTGATTGAGATGCTGGACCGGATTGTTCCCACGGAGGATGCCGAGGCCAGTGAGCTGCTGGAGAGTACAGTGAGCAGGCAGGGCATCCGCGTACTTGCCGGGGCGCGTGCCACCGGTCTGGAAGATGGCGGTGATCGCAAGCGGCTGATTGTAGACTGTGCCGGCGAGAGTGAAGTGGTCGAGGCTGACCTCATTCTGATGGCAACCAGCCGCAGAGCCTATATTGAGGGCCTGGGGGTGGAGGAACTGGGGGTGGCTCTGGATAGAGGCTGCATCGTGGTCAACGATCGCCTCCAGACCAGTATCGAAAACATTTACGCAGCTGGTGACGTCCGCCGCGGTGTCGGCCTGGCTCATCTGGCCTCTCACGAAGGCATTGTCGCGGTTGAAAATGCTCTGGACGCCGACGATGGCGAGCCGATTGACTACGATGCGGTGCCTGGTGTCATCTACACTCACCCGGAGATTGCTTCGGTGGGCGTCCAGGAGCACGAAATCGAGGACTGCGGCTTCGACTGCCAGGTTGGCAAGTTTCCGTTCAGCGCTCTGGGACGGGCTACTGCCTATGGGGCACGCCAGGGATTTGTCAAGCTGATCTCTGAGACTTCTTCAGGGCGGATTGTTGGCGGGACGGTAGTCGGGCTTTCTGCCAGTGAGCTGATCGCGGAGATCACCCTGGCAGTGCGTAAGGGGCTAACGCTGGGCGATATTGCCGAGACCATTCACAGTCATCCCACGATGAGCGAGGCGGTGGGTGAGGCCGCTCTCGCCGGCCTGGGCCGGGCGATACACCTGCCGCCCAGCTAGATCAGGCATCAGCGGCACTGGTCAGTCTTGATGTGTGTCGTTGTGCTGCTGTTGTGCTGTCGTCGTGCTGGTGTTGCGCTGTCGTCGTGCTGGTGTTGCGCTGCCGTTACTCCCCCCACTTTTCGTGGAAGACGATCTCATCCAGCGCCAGGCGCTGCTTCGGTTTGGGCTGATCTGCCGGATAACCCAGCGGCATCAACTCCACCACTCGAATCGCCGGGGGGATGTCCAGAACTTCCTTCACGGCTGCCTCGTCAAAGGCGCCGACCCAGCAGGTCCCCAGGCCCTCTTCGGTGGCGTGCAGGGCGATATGCTCCAGGGCGATAGCCACGTCAATGGGATAGGAAGCCTGCCCGCACTTCATTGTGTGCTCATTGGTCTCGGCGCAGGCAGCAATCACCACCGGCGCCTGCCCGACGAAGGCCTGGCCGCCTGCTGCTGCCATCAATTGCTGGCGGGCTTGCTCGTCACGCACCACCACGAAACGCCACTCCTGGCGGTTGCCCGCCGACGGGGCGAGGCGTGCCGCCTCCAGGACACGCTCAAGCTTCTCCGGCTCAACGGGCTGCGGGCGGTATTGCCGTACGCTGTACCGCTGCTGAATCGCCTCAAAGACATCCATATCAATCTACCTCCTGTGGTTGTTTTTCGCATCTGAATACTCGATAACCCCACTTGCGTGAGACGGTATCACACTTGGAAAACAGTCGTGCTAGCTCGCGAAGGTGGCTCTTGGCGCCCTGTCGCGTGTGGATGACCATCCATAGAACACCGCCGGGATGTAGCCGCTCGGCGGCATCAGCTATCAGCTCGTAGAGCTTGGGCTTGCCCACGCGAATCGGCGGGTTACACAGCACCACATCAAAACGCCGCTCGCCCAGCACCTGCGGGGCGTCACCGGTGAGCACCTCGACATTGCGTATTCCGTTGGCCTGGGCGTTGTGGGCGGCGAGCTTAGTGGCCCGCTCGTTGATGTCCACCATCGTCACGCGGGCCTCTGGCCGCAGTTTGGCCGCCACCAGCCCGATCACGCCATATCCGCAGCCCAGATCCAGGAAGTCTCCTGTCTCCGGCAGTTCCATTTTCTTGAGCAGCCGCAGCGTGCCATCGTTAAGCCGCCCGTGCGAGAAGACACCGCGGTCGGAAGTCAGCGTCAGCTCCACTTCTTGCACCGAGATGGTGAACTGCTCGGGTTGTGACTTGGCATGCGGCTGCGCAGTGAAGTAATGATCGCTACCGGATTTTGTGGTCTCTTCGTCATCATTCATTATTGTTGGCGTGCCGTTCTTTCTAGCAAGCTGCGATGCTCTATCTGATAAATGTTCCGGGATTAACCGGCCCTGGACATTCACCAAGCGGCAGGGCTGCCGCAATCGCCTGCGTGGTAAACTGCTTGGCTTGGTTGATTGCCTCAAGGCGGTCGCTCCCCTTCGCCAAGTACGCTGCTATTGCCGACGAAAAGGTGCAACCGCTACCGTGGGTCCCGGCGCTGGCTACCTTCGGTGACGTTAGTTCGCGCAAGTCATCACTTTCACTGTCATAGACAATGTCAATTGCGTTGTCGCTCAGGTGTCCGCCGGTGACAACTACTACCCGCGGCCCTAACTCGCACAGCGCCGCCGCTGCCTGCCGCATCTGCGCGATACTCTCGACGGGCCGGTCCAGCAGCACGCTGGCCTCCGCTGCGTTGGGTGTGATGACCTCGGCCAGCGGGAAAAGCTGCTCAATGTAGACCGCCTCGGCCGCCTCCAACAGCAACATGCCCCCCGACGTCGCCACCATTACCGGGTCTACTACCAGGTGGGGAATGTTGTGGTGCCGGATGCGGTCGGCCACCATCTCTATGATCGCAGCGTTGGCCAGCATCCCCGTCTTCACCGCGTGACAGGGCAGGTCTGATATGATAGAATCTATCTGCGCAGCGACCAGCTCCGGCGGTAGCGGATGAGCCTGCTGGACGCCGACGGTGTTCTGGGCGGTGATGGCGGTAATCGCGCAGGTCCCATATACACCGAGGGCGGCGAATGTCTTCAGGTCAGCCTGAATGCCGGCGCCACCGCCAGAGTCCGAGCCGGCGATAGTCATAGCTACGGGAATGTTCGGTTGGACTCGTTCAGACATATAGTTGATATCATCCCATTGAATAACTGGCTTGCACCACTACTATTCGCCATATAGCAACTTTATACCTACCTGGGAGCAGCAACTGATGCGCCGCAAGCCGGCGATATTGCTGGATCGCGATGGAGTAATAAACATAGATGGGCCCGGCTATGTCGAGAGTTGGGACGAGTTTCAGTTTTGTCCCGGTGCGCTGGCGGCTATCCGCAAGCTCACTGAGGCCGGCTGGGAGGTCTATGTAATCACCAATCAGGCAGGCATAGCCAAGGGTCTGTATTCAGAGCAGCGCCTGATGGATATTCACTGGCGGATGATGATCGAGATACGTCGGGCCGGCGGGCGGGTGCTGGGCATCCAGTTCTGCCCTCATACTGACGAAGATGAGTGTCGCTGCCGCAAGCCGCAAGTGGGGATGTTGTGGAAGGCGGCCGCCAAGTGGGGACTCGACCTGGCGTGTTCTTGTTTCGTCGGCGATTCAGCCCGTGATATTCAGGCCGGGGCCGCTGTCGGCTGCACCACCCTCTGGGTGCAGACTCACTACACCGATGAGCGCACCCAGCGCCAGCGCGAAAAGATGGTCGTAGCGCCCGACTATGAGGTAGAAGACCTGGCGGAGGCGGCTGAGATTATCCTCGCAGACGTCGGGCCGCCTCCAGCAAATGCAGCGCTTTCTTGACCGTTCTTATTGCGCGTCGGTATAATGAGCCGCCATGCGTGTATGGAGTAGGTAACGTTGGGCAATGATGCTGTTCGAGGAGATTTTCAGGAATGATAGTGATAACCGGCGGGGCTGGGTTCTTGGGTTATCATGTAGCCAACTACTTCGCCCAAAAGGGAGAAGGCGACTGTGTCCTGTTGGACATCGCGGCTTTCGAGGAGTCGGAGTATCCCGAGGGTACGATCTTCGTTGACGCAGACGTGCGCGATGCCCAGGCTGTCCGGGACGCTCTAGAGAATCGGGACATCTCCTGCATAATCCACGCTGCCGCGGCGCTGCCGCTATGGAAGAGCGAGGACATCTTTTCTGTGAATGTGGCGGGTACGCGCACGGTGCTGACTGTCGCCCAGGAGCTGGGCATCCCCCGAGTGGTTTACATCTCTTCGACGGCTGTGTACGGTGTGCCCAAGGTTCATCCACTCTACGAGGACCACAAACTGGTTGGCGTCGGCCCTTACGGAGAGAGCAAGATTGAAGCTGAGCAGGTCTGCGAGAAGTTCCGTGCCCAGGGCCTGTGTGTGCCGATAATCCGGCCCAAGACCTTCATCGGTACGGCGCGACTGGGCGTATTCCAAATTCTCTACGACTGGGTGGAGTCGGGCTGCCGCATACCTATTATCGGCAACGGCAATAACCACTATCAACTGCTCGAAGTCGAAGACCTCTGCGCGGCTATCTGGCTGTGTGCCACCAAGCCTCCTGACAAGGTCAATGACACCTACAACGTGGGGGCGGAAGAGTACGATACTGTCGCCGAGGACGTCGGCGCCCTGTGCGACTATGCCGGCAACAGCGCGCGGGTTATGACCACCCCGGCCTGGCTGGTGAAGCCAGCCCTGGCTGTTCTTGAAGTATTGCACCTCTCGCCACTATACAAGTGGGTCTACGGCACCGCGGACACCGATAGCTATGTGGCGGTTGACAAGATCAAAGAGGTCCTGGGCTGGCGGGCGCAGCACAGCAACGCCGAGGCACTAATCCGCTCGTATCAATGGTATCTGGACCATAAGACAGAGTCCGACTCAGGAACCGGGGTTACCCACCGCGTCGCGTGGCGGCAGGGCATCCTCGGCCTGTTCAAGCGTATCCTCAAGTAGCCGTAAGAATGTCAAGTCTCTGAACGGCTAGGAGGGAGCCTGGTGGTTCCCCCGTTATGGTCGTCCCCGCGCCCAAAAGATCATCAATACCACCGGCTTGGGCGAGTTGTTCAAGAGCTATGAGTAAGCGTGTGCCGGCGGCTGCCCGCCACTAGTCTAAGCAGAAGGCTGATTCGGGCTGTTCTGCGAGTGTACGCACGTTACAGGGCTGCAGTGGAGGCGCGAATGCGGGACGAGGACGACCAGAGCTGATAGCCGCGCACCAGCTCGTGCCAACGGCCGCGCAGGCCTGTGACTGCGGAGCGAGCGTCTTCGGTCGGCGGCTGGTATTGCCCCAAGAGATGGCCCACTGGAGTCTGACTACTGTGCGGGAGCCACTGGTGAAGATTGAGGCGAAATGGGTGCGTCACGCGGAAAATGTTGGAAGCTACGAGAAATCACACGGAGGATTCCGGCCCGGAGTTGTCATACTTGTTCAATTCCGGGCACAATCTTCGTCAGAGATCTTCCAGTCCCAGGTCTTTTCTAGCTAAATGGTCTGCAGCAGAAGGAATTAGTGCAGTAAACAGGGAATGCTACACGCACCAACAAGGCGTATGCGACAT
Organism: bacterium; assembly: GCA_030615605.1. Taxonomy (GTDB): domain Bacteria; phylum Armatimonadota; class Zipacnadia; order Zipacnadales; family Zipacnadaceae; genus JALGTD01. The sequence continues at coordinate 19,683 of JAUWYY010000017.1, read as the reverse complement.
CCCAGTCTACCGCTCTACGGATCAAAGCTGACTTACGCTCAACACCCGTCGGGAGGTCTGATCACACCCCGCGTAGAATACGGCTGTTCGCCTGCTGCAGGGGGGCGGTGTGCGAGGCGGTTCTGCCGACGTTTGATAGAGGAAGGACACAGCCAGCCATGGCCAGAGCAAAGCTCAGAGCTGCCGTTATTGGTGTGGGAATCTACGGAGAGGTCCACGCACGTGCCTACCAGCGTGAGGAACGCACCGAATTGGAGTGCGTGTGGAGCCGCAGCAAGGAGCGAGCGCAGTCGGTGGGCAGCAAGTTCGGTGTGCGGTACACGACACGGCTTGAGGAGCTCGCGCAGGACGACGAGATAGACCTTGTCAGCATTGCTACGCCTGACTTTGCCCACACCGATGCGGCACTGATGATGCTGGCGGCGGGAAAGCATGTGCTGATCGAAAAGCCCCTGGCCATGTCGAGCCGGGAGTGTGCCCAGATTCTGGCAGCTCGCGACGCCGCGGGCACCAAGCTGATGGTGAATTTCCACAACCGTTGGTATCCACCTATCGCTCATGCCAGGCAGGTCATTGCAAGCGGCAAGATTGGGAAGCCCGTCGTCTGCTATGCCCGGCTCAGTGACCAAATTGTGGTGCCTACAAAGTGGTTGAGCTGGGCGAGCCGCAGTGGCCCGCAGTGGTTCTTGTTCCCCCATTTAGTGGACATCCTGCGCTGGCTGCTGGCACAAGAGGTGCGCAGCGTCTTTGCCGTGGGCTGCCGAGGTGTACTGGAAGCGCAGGGCATCGACTGCTACGACGCGGTGCAGGCGCAACTGGTGTTCGATGATGCCATCGCCACCATTGAGTCGTCTTGGATATTGCCGCGATCGTGGCGGAGCGTGATTGACTTCAAAATTGATGTCCTGGGCGCGGAGGGCAAGATCGGCATCGAGGCCGACAGGGAAGGTATAGAAGTGACTACCAACGAATACCATGAGACGCCCTTCATACTCGATCCCACCACTACAGAGCTGCTGCCCTTCCAGCACTTTATTGACTGCATCCTGAACGACCAAGCGCCGACCTGTTCGGGTGAGGATGGATTGGCGGTGACACGAGTGATTGAACAGATTGTGCAGTCGCTGGAGGAGGGCACACCTTGCGAGCTTTGAGGACCATGGCCGATTCAGCGTGCGAGGGCGCGAGTGTGTGCTACCAGCCCGCGTTTCCCATATCAACCAGCGGGACCGGCGTGGTTTGAATAATGGGGAGCCACCCAGGGTCAAAGTGATTTACTAGACTTGCCGAATAGTCTTTGCCCGCGGCAAGGGCGTCGGCGGTTGTAGCAGCTAGGGGACATAGAGCAGGACAAAAAAGGAGGATGGCAGAAGGTGGGCTGCGTTATCGAAGGTAAGTATTGCCGTTTGGATTATTCACATTTCCCTGAGCTTCACAACAGAGCTGGGCAATTGCAGGAGTATTTTGATATCAAATATCCAAGAATCCTTGAGCTGGCCCAGCTGTCCTTCCGACAACGTATCAACATTTCCATGAAGAAAGACCCGAATCTAGACGCGGCCAGCTGGGATGATAACATCAAGTTTAACCCCGACAGGGTTCATGTCGCGGACAAAGGATTCCTAATCCACGAAGGAACTCATGTAGCGCAGAATTTCCGGCAATGTAGTGAATGGCTTATGCAGGCAATGGCTGAGTATGTTCGTTTGAAGTTGGGCTGGGACAATCCGGAATGCCTCTACGACTTTCGGTCGAGTATGATATGTAGGAGTTCGGGTCTACACGAACAACCTTCTTATTGGGTGTGGGCAGATTTCTACAAATGGCTCACAGAAAGATACACTAACAAGGGAGACTTACTGGTTGATTTCACAGCCGCCTTGAAGAAGGACCCACCAGACAACGAAGAGGGGTTCCTAATCGAGGCGTTTGGCAAACCTAGTTGCCAACTCTGGATGGAATACGTCGGCGTGCGTTTGGGGTAAACCACAGGGCTCACCGTTCCTGTTGCGCGTGGGACGTGAGGTAGCGTGTATATCAAAGAGGGGGGCCAGCCTGGCAAAACGGGCGGAAGCAAATGAAGAAAGGAATCAGTGGGCGTTTCTCGAGGGCCCAGCCGTCGAGGATTGTCTGAGACTGACCGAGGACGCCTGCTTCGATGTGGCTGACGTACTCATCTCAGGCTACGCCGACTACCTAATCGCCGAGATTGTGCGTCCCCACAAGTTGCACTTTGAGAGGCTGATCTGCGAGACTTCGGCCAGTATGGACGCCATCATGGAGACTGGAGACTAAGCTGAGTATCAACCAAGAGGAGAACGTTCAAGTAGAAGGAGAGCTAAAATGAAATACCGTAAGCTTGGGACCTCGGACCTGGAGGTATCCGTCGTTGGGCTCGGCTGTTGGCAGGTAGGCGGCTATTACTGGGGTGAGGTGGACGAAGGCGAATGGATTGCCGGAGTCCGCCGGGCACTGGACCTGGGAATAAACTTCTTCGATACGGCGGATTTCTACGGCTTTGGGCGTTCCGAGGAACTTCTAGCTCAGGCGCTCGGTGACCGCCGGGACGAGGTCATCATTGCGACGAAGGTGGGGCTTGTCGTGCGTGATGGCAGGTGTGATTTTGCCGCGAACGACCTGCTCGGGCTTGAAGAACACATCGAGAAGGACCTTAGCCGCCAGCACATCATCGAGGCGGCTGAGGATAGCCTGCGCCGGCTCGGCCGGGACGTGATTGATCTTTACTACTTGCACTGGCCCGACCCCGCGACACCGCTGGCGGAAACGATGGGGGCGATGGAGGAACTGGTGCGAGCGGGGAAGGTGCAGGCGGTCGGCTGTTCAAACTTCTCGGTGGCACAGATGCGCGAGGCCAACAGCTACGTGCCTGTGCAGTCCCACCAGCTTCCCTACAGCTTACTGGACCGAGGTGCAGAACAGGAGCTGCTGCCGGCCTGCCAGGCTGATAGAGTCGGGGTCATCGCTTATTGGGCGCTGTGCCGGGGACTGTTGACCGGGAAGTATGGGGAAGATTCGAGCTTCGGCGCTGACGACTGGCGGCACTACGATCCCTTGTTCCAAGGGGAACAGTTGCACCGCAACTTGCAGATTGTGGCAGAACTGAAGCCAATCGCCGAAGACGAGGGGCTGACCATGGCACAATTGGCAATCGCCTGGGTGTTTCACCAGCCGGGAATCACTGCCACCATAGTCGGGGCAAGGCGGCCCGATCAGGTTGAGCAGAACGCAAGGGCTGGAGAGGTGACGCTTAGCCCCGACAGCCTCGCGCGTATCAAAACAACCTTGAAGGAGGCCGAAGAGTGATCATTGACGCGCACGGACATATCGGCATGTTCAACTCCTGGCCATTAGTTAAGGGCCGGCCTGAGGATGTGGTTAACATGCTATGTAACGAAGGGATTGACTATGTGCTAGTGAGTTCGGCCAAGGCCATTGCCTATGATTGCCCATCCGGGAACGCCGAAGTGCTGGAGGCTGCGGCGAAATACAAGGAGATTATCCCGATGCTGTGTATAAACCCTCGACGGCCAGAGGAGGCCGTCGCTGAGCTGAGCACTCGGCAGGCCCGTGGCTTCGTGGGCGTCAAGCTGCACCCAAGCCACCATGAATACTCACTTACCTCTCCTGCAGCCCGGGCGGTCCTGGAACTCTGCGAGGAGAGCCAGGTGCCAGTGCTGACACATTCCGCCGAAGACGATCCCGGCTGCGGTCCCCAGGCGATAGCCACCATTGCCGAACGACATCCGGACTTGCTGCTCATCGTAGGGCACGCCTGCCTATTCTCCTCCCGTGAGGTAGTGGACGTAGCCGAGGAATGCCCCAACGTGTACCTGGAACTGTCCGTCAACTACGAGGCTGCCAAGCTGGAGGATACTATCGAGCGTCTCGGCTGCGGGAGGCTGCTATTCGGCTCTGACGTTCCGTTGCACAACCCCAGCGTAATGGTGCAGCGCGTGAAGGTCATCGGGTTGCCCAAAGAAGAAGAAAACAAGATCCTCTGTGAGAATACGCGGCGGTTGTTTCAGCTTTCCGTGTGACAGCACCGCTGAGTGCAACTAACTTGACGAAAGGATGATAACAATGCGCATCCAAGCATCAAAGGAGCTCTTTGACCGGGCGCAGAAGTCCCTGGCGGGCGGGGTCGCTGCCCAGGTGCGTTCGTTCGCCCTGCCGCATCCAGTGTACTTCGACCACGGCCAGGGGTCGAAGCTTTATGACGTTGACGGCAACGAATACATTGACTACCTGCTGGCGTACGGGCCGCTGATTCTCGGGCATTGCCCGGAGCCGGTAGTGGAGGCAGTCAGAGAGCAAGCTGGCCGGGGCAGTATCTTCGGCGCGCCACATGAGACCGTCGTGGAGCTAGCCGAGAAGCTGATCGAATTGGTGCCCTGCTATGAGATGGTGCGGTTCAATAATAGCGGCTCTGAGGCAGTGCATGCAGTGCTGCGCCTGGCACGAGCCTTCACGGGGAAGTCCAAGATCGTCAAGTTCGAGGGACACTACCACGGTTGGTATGACAACATCTACATCAGCCATCTGCCCGAGGCCCTCTCTATGATCGGCCTTGAGCGCGCGCCATGGGCGGTGCTGGGCAGCCCCGGCCAGCCGGAGAGTGTGCTGGAAGATATCATCGTCCTGCCTTGGAATGACCTGGAGATAGTAGAGAGGGCGCTAAAGGAGCACGCTCATGAGATTGCTGCGATCATCACCGAACCGATTATGAGCAACTGTGGAGTGCTTCCGCCCAACGATGGCTATCTGGAGGGCTTGCGGCGCCTTACACGCGAGCACGATGTCCTACTGATCTTCGACGAGGTGATAACTGGTCTGCGCGTGGGCCTGCACAGCGCGCAGGGCTACTTCGGCATCACTCCAGACCTGGCAATCATTAGCAAGGCACTTGGAGCTGGCTATCCCATCATAAGCTGGGGCGGGCGAATGGAGATTATGCAACTGATTGCCCAACGCCAAGTAATTCATGCGGGAACCTTCAACGGCAATCCTGTGTGTGCCGCCGCGGCGCTGGCAACGCTCACCGAGCTGTCTCGCGATAATGGCGCGATCTATGAGAAGATGACGGCACTGACCACCACCCTCAAAGAAGGCATCATGGAGCGCGCCGAGGCTCACGGTATACCGGTGCGGCTGCAGGGCTTCGGGCCGTTCTTCGGGCTTTTGTTCCGTGATCCAGATGTGCCTATCACCAACTTCCGCGAGGCTCTGGACGAATACCCGGGACGTTATGCGCGCTTCCGGCGAGCACTGCTGGAGCGAGGAGTGCACATCTTCCCGACCGAGAAGGGTCTGTGGTACCTGTCTGCCGCGCACACCGAGCAGGATATTGCGCATACATTGGACGCCGTAGATGGTGCTCTGGCGACGCTCAAAGACTAGTCTGAAGTCATGATAGAAAGGAAAACACAACGATGACCGAACGCAGGACCCCACGAATTTCGCTATTGAGTCGTCCCGATTGTGAGCGAGTCCACGAGGCTACGCTTGATCTTATGCGGCGCGTCGGCGTGCGCTTTCTTCCTGAGGAAGCGCTGAGCGTCTTTCGTCAGGCGGGCTTTGAGATCACTGACGGTGACATCGTCCGGTTCCAGCCGGATGATGTAGAGGCGGCGTTGAAGACGGTGCCTCAGAACCTCGTGCGTCGAGGGCTGGCTCCGGGTTTCGATGTCGAAATCGGAGGTGGAGCCCTGGCGATGGGCGCCGGCTCGGTGCCGCTCTATGTCATCGAAGCACCGAGCTATGAGCGGCGTCCGGCAACGCTCGACGATCTGGTCAAGTTCACATGGCTGGTTGACGGGCTGGAGAATCTCGCTATTGGCAATGGCGTAGTCTTCCCCCACGATGTGGCCGATTCGGTGATGCACGTTATCTGGAACCTGAATGCAGCCGTGAACACCTCCAAACCCTCGTGCTGCTGGTACGCTACGACGCCGCAGATGGCCGAGGACGGCATGGCGGTCATGAGCGCGGCGGCCGGAGGAACGGATAACCTCCGAGAGATGAAGACGTGGGCGATCACCATCTGTCCGGAGGGAGCGCTGACGTGGGGCCCGAGCACGTATGGTCTGCTGGAAATGGCCAAGTACGATGTGCCCATCGAGGTCCTGCCGATGCCCGTGAGCGGGTCAATGTGCCCCGTGACCATGGCGGGAACACTGGTGCACGGGAACATGGAGGCCGTCAGCGCCATTGTCCTGGCTCAGTTGCTGCGGCCTGGTTGCCCCATTATCTATGCGCCCTCTTATGGCGGCTCTATGGATATGCGTCTGGCCGCCCACTGCTTTGGAACGCCTGAGACTGCCCTGCAGGGAGCGGGGTTTGCTCAGCTTGGTCACTGGTACGGCTTTCCCACCAATATGATGGCGGGTCTAAGCGACGCCAAGGTCCCCGATGAGCAGGCTGCTTACGAGAAGATGATGGTTCTGCTGTTGCCGGCGCTAGCGGGTGCAGACTGCATAACCCAAGCCGGGGGGCTGTTGGATTTTGGCTTGAGCGCGAGCTACGAGCAGATGGTGATTGACGACGAGATATGCAGTCAGGTGCTTAACCTGGTCACGGGCTTCGACTTCGACGACCAAGCCTTGGCTACGGCGGCGATCGAGCAAGTCGGTCATGGTGGCAGTTACTTGATGCACGAGCACACTCTGCGGCACTTTCGCGAGGAATTGTGGATGCCCCGGATTTCCAATCGGGAAACCTATGACCAGTGGGCCGAGGCCGGGAGCAAAGACATCGTCGCTACAGCAGCACACCGGGCGGAAGAGATCCTCGCTGAGCACCGGCCAGTCGGCATTACCGGGTCGGCCGCGCAGGCGGCAGAGAGTGTAGTAAGGAGCATTTGCCAACGGGAAGGCGTCGACTCTGCCTGTGTAGAGCAAGTGATGACGGCCCAGGGGTGAACGTGAGAGTGAGGGCTCATTAGCTCGGCCTTGTCGGTGCTGGCCTGCGAGGTTAGGCCCTGGCGCCAGAGGCGGCACAACTGAAGTGACCTGCGCTCAGCGCCGCTATGGTGATCAGGTCGCCACCCTGGTTGCGTGGTCCGCCTGTTGGGACACGCCGAGAATTGTGTTCAATATCGTGTTGGGATAGACAAGAGCCGGCATCATCCATAGTGTAGTGATGGACGGCTTGCGTACTGGACGAAGTTCGTCAGGCGCTGCTGGTAGGGGCATCCGCCTCAAACGTTCATCAGCAGGGCGAGAGTGCCGTTCTGTCGAAAAGCTCCCGAAGCGGGCAACAACGGTGAGCACGTGACTTGGAGCGCGAGGCCGGGGTGGTCTCAGACCCCCTTCTTTGCAAAACTGTCAGCGATTCGTGTCACTGGAATACAAGGGAGCAAGCGGCCCGGTTGGCGGCTACTCGGTCAGGTATGGTGCATTTGCACATACTACTCTCCCCAGGTTCAGGAGGACTTAACCCAATGGACAAGCTACGTCTGGGTACCGCAACTAGTGACATTACACCCCGTCTGGGGGTGGCCATATTCAGTGACTGAACGCGAGAACTACTTGCGAGCTGTAGAGTTTCGCCAACCTCGGTGGATACCATGCATTATCTGCCCCCAACCGGCAGTGTGGCAGCACTATCGGGACGACTTGATGGCGGTTGCCCAATGCCACCCTACCACGATTATAACTAAAGAACAGAGAGACGGGCTCAAACCCCGCAGCGGAGGCGTCCAGCCGGGCAGCATTGATTACGATGACACCGGAGCTCAGTACCGAAAAGTGTATGGCAGTTATCGGGCAGGCGATGAATACACCGACAATTGGGGCACTACATGGCGCAATATCAGCGGAGGACTGGCTGGTCAAACTGTCGGCCATCCCCTATCTGAATGGGAGGCGTTGGACAGCTACCAGCCACCGGATCCGCTCACCCAGAGTGCTTATGCCCAACGCGACTCGTGGGAACGTGCCGCCGAGATCATCCAACAAGCAAACCAGCGAGGCGAAGTTGCCATTGCCCCTGCCTATCCCGATAACAGGTTCTTCGAGCGGCTTCAGTATCTCAGGGGATTTGAAAACCTAATGATTGATTTACTCAGCGGCCCGCCCCAATTGTCCCGGCTCATTGATATGATCGTAGATTACAACCTGACTTTAGCCCGCAAGTGGACACAGATTGGTGCGGATGTAGTGCTATTCGGAGATGACTTAGGCACTCAAACTGCTCCTATGATTAGCCCGCAGACCTTTCAGAAATGGTTGAAGCCAGCCTATACCAGAATGTTTCAGTCGTGTCGGCAGGGCGGCGCTCATGTGCATTTTCATTGTGATGGCAATATACTGGAACTATCCGACGATTTGATAGATACGGGCCTGTCGATCATCAACGCTATGAGCACTGCCAATACCATTGACGGCCTTGCTGAAACGATGAAGGGGCGAGTCTGTCTGGATCTGGGCATGGACCGCCAGCAAATCTTCCCTAAAGGTAGCCCGGCTGAGGTCCGGGAGCATCTCAAGGAGGCAGTAATGAGACTGGGCTCGCGAGCGGGCGGGTTGATGATCAGAGCGGAGATAAATACCGACATCCCTTTGGAGAATGTGGAGGCTATGGCCCAGGCCATGGAGGAGTTCAGGGAATATCACTGGTAGGCGAGCAATTGCCTGTATGGAGACTTCTGGAGGCCAGATACTGTGCCCGAGAATCCGCAACGGTATCGGTTTTATCAATCTGAGGAACTCACTCGCGACGAGACACAAACCCTCCAGGGGCACCGTTTGCCTAAAACAGTAAGCCCAAGGCCTTGCGCTGTGCCCGGCCCGCCAGAGCATCAAGCCCTGGCGCGACCAAACCCGCGCCGAGATCCAGCAGGGCGAGGTGCAGTATCGGGGTATCGGTGTGACTAACCCAACGAACCACGAGCCAGTTCGCCCCGGGTATTGAACGGCGCCATACATCAGTTTAGCCACAAATTGCAGGTAGATTTTCCCGTGCCAGGATGCGGAATATCTGGTCGATCAGGAAATCCGTGTAGGACTGCAGTTCTTCGTTGGGGGTGAATGTCTGTGCCCGCAGCTTGGCCGAAGTGAACAGGCCTCGTTTGACCATCAACTGCTTTTCGATCTGCAGGAACAGCTCAAAATCCTGCAACTCGAATGCAATAAAGGGCAAAATGGCGGCAAACAGGTCATACGCCTCTGTCGTCTTGCCGGCCACGCAGTTCTGGAATACGCGGTTTTCCAGGTCGGCGATAGGTACCCCGGGAAGGATTCCAGTGGCACCGGCGGCGACGGCTTCCAGCATGTAGTACCCGCCCCAGCCCTCAAATACTTCCATTCGGTCACCAACGCGTTTCTTGATTGCTTTCATCTTACTGGGGCTGAACGGTTCTTCGACCTTCACGTAGCGAACATTAGGATACTCCTTGTTCAGCCGGTCGATGAAGTCAACACTCATCGTCGGGCCGCCTGGGTTGAAGTCCTGGATGACGATGGGCAGCGAAACCGCACCGGCGATTCGCCCGCAATGTTCCATCAGGTCATCGTCGGTCGCCGCAAATTGCCTAGGGATCGCACAGGAAATCGCGTCAGCGCCCATGCCTTCGTACGTCTTGGCGAACTCGGCGGCTATCTTGCTTGAGCCATGATTGGCCTGGGCGATGACCGGAATGCGTCCATTGTTGGCCTCGATGGCGATAGAGAAGACCTGCTCGCGCTCGGCCTCGGATAGCTTATAGAACTCGCTGCCGTAGGCCGGCAGACACATCCCGCCCAGGCCCTGAGAGGCCACCCAGTCGGCGGTCTTGCGAAGCGACGCCTCATCGATGGATTCATCTTCGGAAAATGGAATCGGAAGCACGGGAATAATGCCACTGATTGTTTTCATCGTTGACTCCTTCCATGGTTTCTGAAGTTCGACGACGGGCTCTGTTACAGCAGCGGGGTCGAGCCGTCGTAGGTTATGTAGCGCAAGCCTTCAATGGCCATGAATGGCCGTGATTTGACCAGGTCCATGTCCAGTTCGACCCCCAGGCCGGGCCGATTGCCCAGCTCGTGGACATCAATATGGCCTTGGGCAAGCGGGACTTTGAGTGTCTGGACCTGGTCGAACCAAGGCTCCAAGCGGCAGTGTTCGATAATCAGAAAGTTTTGCATGGCTGCTGCAGCGTGTGCGCAGGCCGCCAGGGCAACCGGGCCGTACGGATTGTGCGGAGCCATCCGAATCCCGTAGATCTCAGCGAAATGAGCAATCTTCATCAGTTCGCTGATACCGCCGATGTGGCAGGTGTCTGCCTGACAGACGTCAATGGCCTGCTGCTCGAACCACGGGCGGAAGTCCCAACGCGTAATCTGCCGCTCGCCGATGGCGATGGGCACGTCGGGGAAGTCGCGTTTGAGCCTCAGCGTCGGCTCGAGTGTATCCTGATTGGTCGGCTCCTCAACGAACAGCAGATTCAGGGGCCGAAGTCCTTCAATCAGGCGGTGGGCTGACTGCGGCGTGAACATGCCGGCTGCGTCGATCATCAGGGCCACGTCAGGCCCGAACAACTCGCGCAACTGCGTGAGCTCATCGATTGCCACCTGGGCCTGCTTCTGACAGTCGTATGGCTTGGTCAGGGGACCCCAGCCGCTCTTAAAGGCGTCGAAGCCCCGCTCGATGGTACCTTTGACAGCCTCTTCGAGGGTGCGGGCGCCAAAATCGTTTCGGACGTAGCAGCGCACCTTCTCGCGTACTTTGCCACCCAGCAGCTTGAATACAGGCAGGCCCGCGGCCTTGCCGGCGATATCCCACAGGGCCTGGTCTATCCCGCTCATCGCACTGGTGTGCACTATACCCTTTCGCCACCAGAAGTCACGGTATCCAAGCTGCCAGATCCGCTCGACGTCGGTTGGATCCATGCCGAGCAGTCGCGGTTTGAGTTCGGTTTCCACCTGGGCCTTGACGGCCATCTCGTGGTACTCGGTGGTGGCTTCACCCAGGCCGGTAATGCCTTCGTCGGTACTCACCTCAACGAATATCCAATTGCGACGGACCTTTGTATTGTCCGGGGTGGGGATGCTCATTACATGGCATTGAATGTCAGTAATCTTCATTGAATGTCCTCTTCTGGCCTAAGAGATTTTCGGATGGTTCAGGGGCAACCCGCAGACACCGACGTCGTCAAAGCGGTGAATCGTGAGATTGTCCAGCGACGCGGCCAGGAGAATGTCAAGCCTGGGCCCGGCAAAGGCCACGTCCGTCGGGCCCCGCAGCGCCTCGCCCTGCCAGTCCTCGCAGAACAGCTCCAGGCGCTTGCTCTCCAGATTGAAGGTGTAGATTGCGTCCGGGCGGTGACAGGCGATCCAGAGCAAGCCGTCGCTGTCAAAGGCGATCCCGTCGGGGATGGTCCGAGGCATGTGCACTACGCGCTCAAAGGCCCCGGCCGAGCCGTCTTCGTTGATCGCGACCCGGGCGATGCTCGAGCCAAACGTTTCCACAAAATACAGGTACTTCTCGTCGCCATCCAGGGCGATGGCGTTGGGCGTATCCACTGGTTCGGGGTACCAAAGCTCCGCCTCGCCACCGCCCGGGGCAATCCTATAAAGACTGCCGTTAATCGTCTCGGACCAGTCCCCGCTGTCGGACAAGTACATGTTGCCCTGCTTGTCGAAGGCCGGGTAGTTGGTGCACATAAACTTCTTTCCCCCTGGGCCGGTGGCATAGAGGCTCATCTCGCCGCGCGGGCTAATCTCCAAGACGTCCCCCCCCGTGTGGGCGACATACAGGTTGCCGTCGGCGTCCACGGCCTGGCCCAGGCACCGGGCCTCGGTCTTGGCGAACTGTTCGCCCGTGTTCGTCTCCAGGTCAACGCGATAGACCTGACAGCCCGTGCCGGTGGTGTACACTTCACCGCAGGGCCCTACGGACAGCGACTCAGGGTGGTCAACCCCGCCAATGTGCACGATCTTCTTCTTGTCAAATGGTTGCACCATGAATCCGTCTCTCCCTTTTACAGTTTTGATGGTTGCTCAAGTTCGGGGTACAGAGGCAGGTCCACGGGCAGGCCGCCTTTTTCGGCCGAGCGGTAGACCGCTTCCATCATTTCCACACAGCGCAGCCCTTCCACCCATGTCAAGCAGGGCTGGCGGTCTTCCAGGATCCACCGCGCGAAGTCCGATATCTCCAGACGAAACGCATGGTCGAAGCCCAGGTCATCAAATCGTTCGTGATGCAGTTGGGCCTCGTCGTCTCGCTGCCAGTACAGGTCGATGTATTTCATCTGGGGGTTGAGCTTGAATCCGCCGTGTTCGCACTGGCCGATGGGTCCCTGGGCCTGGCGGAACGCGTGGACGGGAAACAGCGAGCTGCTGTTGAGGGACGCCAGTGCGCCCGAACTGAACTCAAAGGTGGCATTGATCACGTCGGGGGTGGGCCAGCGACTATCGTTCTGCGGGCCATACAGGCCCCAAACGCGACTGGCCGGGCCGCACATAGCGCCAAACCAGTCGACCACGTGCACGCCCAGCCGCGCAAGAGCCCCCCCGCTAAGCTCCGGATCGGCCCACCACGTTTCATACATGTGGTAAGGACGCATGTCGGTATACTGCGCAACGGTGATCGAAAGCGGCTTCCCCAGGAATTCATCCCTGGTTAGCTCGATCATCCTCGCCCACGGGGGCCGGAGCCGTCGCTTGTGACCGACCATCAGCTTCACATTGCTTTGCTGACAGGCCCGGACCATCTGCCAGCACTCGGGTACGGTCCGGGCCATCGCTTTCTCACAGTACACGTGCACACCCGCCTCAGCGGCTGCGATCGTGATCTCGGCATGCACGAAATTGGCTGCCGTGATCAACACCGCATCAAGTTCCTCGTGGGCCAGCAACTCGCGGTAGTCGGTGTACGTGGCCGCCTGCAAGCCCAACTCGTTTGCGGCAGCCTCGGCTCGATCAAGTTGGGGGTCGCACAGGGCTACAATATCCGCCACCGCCAGTGCGTACCGCCCGAAGCCTGTCCCGAAGTCACCACAGCCAATCAGTGCGAAACGTAGTCTGGGGCTCATGCTTTTCTCCTTCAGCCGACACTTCTCAAATGGTACACTACCAACAACATATTCTCTTCCGACGCCGACAGTCCTTCCTGCAGGGGCAAATTCATCCAAGCGAGACCGTTGAGAGAGCTTTCTGTGATTGCTGCTTAGCTGCTCCGTCTGCGAGACGGAGATGTAATGTGATCGTATGGACAGGTCGCTGCCGGAGAAGTGAAGGAGATGGGGGCGTCCTGGTGGGGTTTCAACGAAGAGGACTCTACCGATGCGCTGCAAGCCGCCAACACCGGCTACCCGGTGTCAGTGTGGTTGTGCTGGGGGTGGCGCCAGCCGTAAGCGCTGGACTCGCGGAGCCACAACTATTACAAATGGACGCTCGGCGCGAGGAGGAATGGATGTATCGAGCAAGGAACCTCACAGCCAGCAAGAGAGTATCTGGGATACGGGGGCAAAGTGCAGGGAGACTAGTCGCGGGCCTGGTCGCCATGTTGCGTGCTTAGGTCTCCACATGGGGCACGACCGCGCGGACCGGATCGCGAGGCCTTGCGACGCCCAAGGAGGTCCTGACGCTTTATGGTACGGGCAGCGGTAATTGTCGCGCCAAATGGGCCGGTCGAAATCCGACAGTTTCCCGCGCCGCAGCTTGAGGCCGGAGCAGTGCTGCTGCGGACGTTGTACACCGAGGTCTGCGGCACAGATGTGCATCTCTTGCACGGCCAGCTTGACCAGACCCCCTATCCGCTCATCCCCGGCCACATCAATGTGGGCACCATCGAGGCGGCCAGCGGGCCAGTGACCGACGCCTTAGGCCAGGCACTTTCGGAGGGCGATCTGGTCACCTTTCTTGATGTGCATGAGACCTGCAACAACTGCTGGCATTGTTTGGTCGCCAGGGCCTCCACACGCTGTCCGAAGCGACGCGTGTACGGGATCACTTACGGCGCTGACGAGGGGCTGTTAGGCGGCTGGTCGGAGAAGATATATCTGAAGCCCGGGGTGAAGATCGTAAGGCTGCCCGAGGGCCTGACGCCTGAGACATTCATCGCCGGAGGCTGCGCTCTGCCCACCGCTTTTCACGGCCTCCAGAGGGGGGACGTGGGGCTGGGGGACACGGTCGTCGTGCAGGGCAGTGGTCCCGTCGGACTGATGGCCGTCGCTCTGACGAAATTGGCCGGTGCGCTGCGCATCGTTCTGGTTGGCGCGCCGCAGATGCGCCTGGAAGTGGGCTGCCGGCTGGGCGCAGATGCGCTCATCAATTTTCAGGACACGACCGCCGCCCAGCGCCGAGATCAGGTATTGCAGCTCACGGACGGCCACGGGGCTGACGTCACGATCGAGGCCACCGGTGTGCCGGGGACGCTCCCCGAGGGGATGCACTTCACGCGCGATGGCGGCGTCTACGTCATTCTCGGGCAGTACACCGACGCCGGAGGGGTCACCATCAATCCCCATCTGGATATCAACCGCAAGCACCTGGAGGTGCGCGGCTGCTGGGGGATAGACTTCTCGCACTTCTACAAGTCAATCCAAGTGCTGGCCCGTTACCGCGACTGCCTCCCGTGGGAGGACGTGATAAGCCGGTATTACTCCCTGGACGAGGCGGCTCAGGCGCTGGATGACGTGGCTCAACAGCGTGTGGTGAAGGCCGTGCTGCGGCCGAATGATTGACCGCTTGGGGCCTCAGTCGGCTCCCTCGCCCAAGTTCTGCATGTACCACAGGCCCTCATCCACGGCGAAATCCCGGATGGAGTAGGAGGCATCTTCGTATGGCTGAAATCAATTTCCGCCTGGACAACAAGATCGTAATGGTGACCGGAGGTGGGCGGGGCATTGGCAAGGGCATAGCCACCGCCTGCGCGCAAGCTGGAGCTGACCTGGCGTTAATAAGCAGAACTGGCGACGAGATAGAGCAGACAGCGCGCCAGATCCGCGAGGCAGGCCGGCAGGCGCTGGTACTGCCTCTGGACATCCGCGATCTGCCAGGCCAGGACCGGGCGGTGGAGCGGGCTCTGGACTGTTTCGGCCGGCTGGACGTTCTAGTGAACAACGCCGCGGTCCAAGTATACCGTGAGTTTATGGAGGTACCCGAAGAGGAATTCGACACCATTGTGGACACCAATCTCAAGGCACTTTTCTTCCTCAGCCAAGTGGTGGCCCGACAGATGGTTGCCGCTGGCAACGGTGGCAAGATCATCAATATCGTTTCGACGATGGCTCTGGTGGGCGGCGAAAAGCGCGCCGTTTACTGCGCCACCAAAGGTGGTGTGCTCCAACTCACCAAGGTGATGGCTATTGAACTGGCCGAGCACAATATTCAGGTAAACGCTATCGCCCCCACCTTCATCCGCACTCAGTTGAGCGAAGAGGCGTTCAGGGACGAGGAGTTTCATAGCGAGGTTATTCGTCGGATACCGGTCCACCATGTCGGAGAGGTAAAGGATGTGGCCGCGGCGGTTATCTATTGGCCTCCGCAGCCGCTGACTTTGTGACCGGTCACTGTCTGTCGGTAGATGGGGGGTATGTAGCCTGGTAGCGGACCGGGCAGCCCAGCTTCCTGTGCTCAACAATTGATTGCGTTGAGTCACTGATAGAGCCTCAGCTCCAACAATGGTAACTTGCTACCGGTTTGACTGAGGCCCATACCTATGCCCTCGTAATGTCGGCGTTGGGGCCAGCAATATCTAGAACCCTTCCAGCGACTCCAATTCTGGCGCAACGCTGCAGGCGCGACCGTGGTCATAGCCAGGTCAAAGCACGGTTCGCAGGCCCGGTCCTGGGTGGCACAGTTACGCAGGATCGGCTATGATGACGCACTTCTGTCAGAGGTGGACGCCAGGACCGCCCTGTTCGAGCAGACAGCACAGGCCCTCCGCCAGATTGTGCAAATGTGAATAGTACTCGCCTCTGAGCTTCTAGAGGCACACACTCTTTGGCTACCGGCAATAGCTGGCGACGCGCCCGCCCCGACGCCGGCCTCCACAACTGACCTACGACGTTGATGTTCTGGTAGCCCGAGAGATTGCGTCACAGGAAGCCCTGGAAATAGCCAGCCTTGACCGGTATGGATTGCCGATAGTATCGGGCCACGAAGGGACGTGCACAGCGGTTGCCACTAACCGGAGGCAGGTTGTGTCTACTCGCCCAACTGAAGTGCTCGTTGGGCGTTTTTTTCTATAATATCGTCGATGGCTTCAGCGGGGATGCGGGGCAGATTGGTGCCTTCGACATATCGGTTTATCTCTCTGAGCCGCTGAATCTCCTCGGTGGGAGTGGTCAGCGGCCAGTCGGTACCAAACAACAGCTTGTCCAAGACGTCATACTCCATAGCGTAAACCAGGCCCTGATACAGCGAGCCGTAGGGACGAAATTCCGACAGGCCGCTGATGTCGGCATACAGATTGGGATGTTTGCGAATCACTACCGCCGCGTCAGCCACCCAGGGATGGGCCAGATGCGCGGCGATTATGGTCAGTTCGGGGAAGTTGATGGCCACCTCGTCTAAGTCCAGTGGTTGACTGCACTTCAGGGGCAGGTTGGGCAGAAAGTGAGTGCCCATATGCAGCAGTATCGGAAGTTTCAACTCTTGGGCGATCTGGTAAATGGGATTCCACTTGCGGTGATTGGGGGGCAGTTCGGCGCAGATGGGCAGGAGCTTCAGCCCGCACAGGCCCAGTTGCTCCACACACCGGCGTACCTCGGCGACCGGATCACTCTCCCAGGGATTCACTCCCCCAAAACCAATTAGCTTATCAGGGTGCAAGCTGACGTACTCCGCCAGATGGTCGTTGCGTTGGGTCGACGAATCCGGATAGGGCCGCGCACAGAAAACAACCGCCTTGTCCACTGGCGCCATCGCCTGCCAGTGATTGTCCCAGTTCATTCCACAGGCCCAGGTCTCGTCGACATCCGGCCCCAGCCCTCTTATCTTTTTGAATTCATCAAGATCCCGTCGCGACTGGTCATCATCCTTTTCAATGTGAGTATGAACATCAACAATCATCGCTATTCTACCCCCTTCAAAAGTATACTCCTCTGATATGGGTGCTTGGCTATCTCCTCCTCGACCAGCTCCACTCCCCACCCGGGGCCCTCCGGAAGCTGCAGATATCCGTCCTCCACTTGGGCTGGCGGGGTGATTACCTTCTCGGTCCATTCCACATCGGGCCAGACATACTCCAGCACCAGAAAGTTAGGCAGGCTCGTGCACAGGTGAGCGTCAATGATGGGTGACAGGGGACTATTGTAATTGTGCGGGGCCACTGGAATGTAGTATGTATTGGCCAGCGCGGCTATCTTCTTGCCCTCGGTGATGCCTCCGCACTTCTGAAAGTCGGGCATTATGATGTCGGCTGCTCCCAATTCCAGCAGTCGGCGGAAACTGTGAGTGCTGTAGAGGCGCTCTCCTGTGCAGATAGGCACATCCACCGAGTCCTTGACTTGCTTCATTGCCTCCATATTCTCAGGAGGAACTGGCTCTTCATAAAAAAGCAGATCAAATGGCTCCAGGGCCCGTCCCAGCCTGATGGCTGTGGGGACGTTGAGCATGCCGTTGACATCAATACATATCTCGACTTCCTCGCCGGCCGCCTCCCGGATAGCCGCCACTTTGGCAGCAGTATCCTGGACCACCTTCCGGTCCAGGGAGCGGTTGAGCTTTTCGATCCGGGGAGGCTTGACGGCCGCCGCCAGATGCGTCTTCAAGCCGGTGAAGCCCTCATCAACAATTTGGCGAACCTTGCTGGCCAGTGCAGTTGGGCTATCCCCCTCTTCAAAGGAATCGCAATGTGTGTACAGCTTTATTCTCTCGCGGCATCTGCCCCCCAGCAGATTGTAGACCGGAGTATCATAGACCTTGCCGGCAATATCCCACAGTGCCGTATCTATGCCGCTGATGGCGCTGTTTACCACCCCACCGAGTCCGTAAAAGGTAGAGCCGTAATACATTTTGTTCCACAACTTCTCGATGTTAAGCGGATCCTCGCCCACCACGAAATGGGCCAGATCCGTCACTGCCGCGGCAATGACCGGCTCACCTGGCCATCCGCTGGCGTCGCCGTAGCCAATTATGCCGGCATCGGTCTCTACCTTGACAAACACCCAGTTTCTGACGCCGCCGTTGCAAACTAAAGGTTGGACTTTGGTGATCTTCATAACCAATCACGCCTCCGAGTACACAAATTTGTCGCCCAGCAGCAGAATCTCGGTCTGTATGGGCACATCTCGCTCCCGAATTGCCTCAGCTACCAGCCACGGATTTAGAGCATAGGCTTTCCACAGATCCCAGTGCATGGGGATCAATATCTTCGTCCGCAGGTCGCAGGCGGCTTGCACCACATCATCAACGCCCATGTAAATCTCTTTGCCCAGGCTGAGGAGGGCAATATCAATGTCCCACTGGCTGCCTATCCGGCCGAATATCTCACTGTAATGGCTATCCCCACCGTGAAAGAGACTCACTCCATCGGCCTGGACCAGGTGACTGATCGCCTCTTCTTCAAACGGGTCACTGGCGGGCAGGGCTGTTACGCGAAAATCGCTTATCGTGCAGCTCTGGCCTGGCTCCAGCACTCGCGTCCGCCTAGCCTCTATGCCCCAGTCGCGCATCTTTCTGACCGAGGAGCTGGGGCCAGCAAATAGCGCCTCGGTATTTTGGCTAATGGCGGTAAGCGTTTGCCGTTCGCAGTGGTCGTCGTGGCTGTGGGTGGAAAGCACCACATCAGCCACCTCGATTTGGGCAGGGTCAATAGGGCTGGCCACCAGTCGCAGAAGCTCGGGACTGATTGAACCGCCGAAGTAGGGGTCGAGGTATATCAGGGCCTGTGCCGTCTTTACTGCAAAGCCGGCTCCGCCCAGCGCCCAGAGGGCCAGACCCTCTTCAATTGTCTCGTTTTCTATTTCTCTGAGGAACGAGACTGGCCACTGGGAAGCCGTCACGGCTGTCCGCCTCCTCGTCCCGCCGATTCCGCCAGGGGCAGCTTGACTGGCTGGCCCGTGCGCGCCGATAAATAGGCAGCCTCCATCACTTCCACGCACTTGGCGGCATCCTCTACCTTCAACAGCGGCTCCTCCTCCCCTCGAGTCCACTCGATGAAATTGACCAGCTCCCGACGCCAGGCTATTTCAAAGCCGTCGTCGGGATAACTAATAGCCCGGTGCGGGCCCCCGATGCGCTGATATTCCAACTGACGGCTGTCGGGCTGGTAGGCTATAGCACCATTCTCGCATATGATTTGCATCTCAAAAGCCTGAAGAAAGGTCCTGAGGGGGTAGCGGAAACTTACCTGAAGTGAGCCTACTGCGCCGCTGCCGAACCGCAGCACCACCGCAATAATGTCGGCGTAATCGGTGTTAGTACCGGGTGTGGGCCCCTGTACCGCGTATACCCAGTCCACCTCCCCCAGAATGAAGCGCATATAGTCGATATCATGGGCTCCTCCGGCATGCAGTGTCCCCCCACACAGCTCTTCACGCGTCCACCACCTGCCCCACCATTCCTCCCCGTGCCAGCCGGAGATGTTGATAGCCAGAGGCCGGCCCATCTCGCCTGCCCGGGCCAGTGCGGCAACCTTGGCATATTGGGGGCGTAGGCGACGCTTGTGGCCCACCATAAGCTTTACACCGTTGCGGCGGGCCGCCTCGATCATGTCATAGCAGTCGTTTGCCGTTAG
>JAUWYY010000003.1 GCA_030615605.1 bacterium | reverse complement strand
TGGCACGACAGTGCCGGAACACACAAAGCGAGTCAGACCGGGGGCCTAACTCGGGGTAAGTCCACCTACCAGAGCCGTCACAATCCCGACGACCATACAGTATGCGGAGAAATATATCAAGTTGCCCTGGCGCACGGCTTTGACGACCAGGTGCACGGCGAAATAGCCGGCGACGGCCGCGACGAGTCCGCCCCACAGATAGGCCCACAGCTCGGTGGGTGGCGCAGGCTGCCCAATGAGCCGGCCGACCTCCAGGGCCGTCCCGCCCAGAATCACCGGAGCCGAGAGCAGAAACGCAAAGCGAGGCGCCCAATCGCGGTGCAGACCCCGCCCCAGACCGGCGGCAATGGTAAGGCCTGAGCGTGATATGCCCGGCACGAGTGCGACGGCCTGGGCGACGCCGATCAGCAGCGCATCAACCAGGGTGGTGCTGTCACGCTCTTTTCGTCCCGACAACCAGTTGACGGCCAGCAAAATGAGCCCAGTTATCACCAGCGCTATCCCCACCACCAGTAGGCTATTGAAGAGCTGTGCGACGTAGTCCTCGAGCAGCATTCCCGCCAGCGCTGCCGGAATCGTCCCGAGCACCAGCAAGCCGACCAGCCGCCGGCTCTGCTTGAGTTGCTCATGCTGCTCAGGGTCCGCCGACGACCAGACCGCGAGGCTGCGGACCATATCGGCGAAATCGCGGCGGTAGTAGGCGACGACGGCCAGGAGCGTGCCGAAATGGGTGATGACGACGAAGGCCAGCGGCAGCTCGGCGCACCCGCATAGTCGGGAGAAGATCACCAAATGCCCCGAGCTGGAGATGGGCAGGAACTCGGTGGCGCCCTGCACCGCTCCCAGGATGACCGCGGTCAGCCAGCTCATAGAGGCTCCTCGTTAGCCTCCACCAGCTCGCGGTACCAGTGATGCGCGGTGCGGATGATCGCGGCAATGGGCACGGCCACGATCATGCCCAGTACGCCCCCGAACTCGCCGCCGATGAGCAGCACGAGGATTATCGTCACCGGGTGCAGTCTGATCTCCCGGCCCAGTATTGTGGGCACGATCAGATTGGCCTGGAGTATATTCAGGATAATGTAAAGGATGGCCACGATAAGCGCAGCCTGCGTGTTGCCCTGGAGCAGTGGTATGCCGATAACCAGGACACCGGCAGCCAGGGAGCCGATGAAGGGGATGAGCTGGGCCAGGCCGGTGAGTAAGCCCAGGGTCAGGAAAGTGCTGACGCCGGCGCCGTAGAGGATCAGCGCGGTCGCCCCGCCAATGATGAGACAGACGAAAAACATCCCGCGAACGTAGTGGTGCATCGTTGCATTGAGCCGGCCGATTAACTCATTGGCATTTTCGCGATACCCCAGCGGCAGCAGAGCCAGCGTGCTGGCGCGGATCTTGCGGCTGTCGGTCACGAAGTAGAAGGCCAGGAAGGGTACCAGGACCAGCGAGATTATGAAGATAGCTTTCGGGGCCGCCCAGGCGGGCACCCTGGCCACCAGTGTCAGCAGGCTCTCCATCCATTCTCCGGCACGCTTGGCAATAGTCGCCCTGACGCTCTCGGGGGTAAGATCGGGGTAGTCTCGCATCCATTTCTCGATACGCTCCTCGAGTTGCCACTCCTCAATCAGTACGGGGAGCCGGTTCTTGGTGAAATCCTTAACCAGGGTGGAGACCTCTTCGACATCCTCGCCGATGGCGGAAGACGTGGTCATGACGATCAGCACGATGAGTCCAGCGCCGATGAGCATAACGACAACGGCAGCCAGTGCCCGCCGGTTGTGTTGAGATAGGGGCAGCCGTACCTGTGACAGGCGCTCCACCGCGGGGCTGATGATGTAGGCCAGGGCGACAGCCACCACGACCATGGCCATAATGCCGGCTATTCTGCTGAAAAAGATCCCCAGGGCCGGCGGGGTCCAGAAAATGATGTAGAGCAGTAGACCGGTAACCACCAGAGTCGCGATCACCCGGCGAGACGTCCAGGTCGTTTGCTGCTGGTTATTGCTGTCCATCATCTGTCTCCTCCTGGCTACGGTTACCTGAGTTTGGCTTGAATTCACTGGGGCGCTGAGAACGCAGATTGAAGAAGTATTCCAGAGCCTGGCAGATGCGCAGAGCAGCGCGGCCGTCGCCGAACGGTGAGCCGGCCCCGCTCATCTTGGCATAGGCGCTGGGACTGGTCAACAGGCGGTCAGCCTCGGCGATGATATTGTCGGTATCGGTACCCACCAGGCGAGCAGCACCTGCCTCAATGGCCTCAGGTCGCTCGGTGGTCTCGCGAGCGACCAGCACGGGAACATCCAGGGCCGGTGCTTCTTCCTGGATGCCGCCCGAGTCGGTGATGATGAGATCAGCGCGGGCCATCAGCGGCACGAAAACCAGGTAGTCGGGTGGCGGGCAGAGAATCACCCGCTCGAGGTCGCCCAGCAAATCGTTTGCCGCCTTGCGCACTGCAGGATTGGGATGAACTGGGTAAACTATGGTGACGTCGGGATGGACTTGCACAATCTGCTTGAGAGCGGCGCAGATGCGAGCAAACGGCTCGCCGAGGTTCTCGCGGCGGTGCAATGTCACCAGCAACAGACGACCAGGAAGTTCTTCAACCCACTCTAATCCCGTCCCCGCGAGGGTCGGCTTCTGCGTTAGGATAGTCTGCAGCGCATCCAGCACGGGATTGCCGGTGACAAAGATCACCTCCAGGGGAATACCCTCGGCCTGCAGATTATCACGGGCCCGCGGCGTGGCCGCGAAGTGAACGTCGGCCAACACGCTGGTCAGACGGCGGTTAATCTCCTCGGGAAAGGGGGAGAACTTGTCGGCGGTGCGCAGGCCGGCCTCAACGTGGCCGATCGGGATTTTCTGGTAGAATGCCGCCAGACTGGCAGCGAAGGTCGTGGCGGTATCGCCCTGGACGAGCACCAGTTCGGGCTGCAGCTCCTCCAGGGCTTGCTGCACACCAATCAGAGCCTTGGTGGTAATGTCACTGAGGCTCTGTACCGACTGCATAATATCCAAGTCTATGGTGGGGGTGATATTGAAGACCGCCAGCATCTGGTCGAGCATCTGCCGGTGCTGGGCAGTGACGATGACCTGAGGCAAAAACACCTCCGGCCGCTGGCACAGGCCGGACCAGACCGGCCCCAGTTTTATGGCCTCCGGTCGCGTGCCGAATATGAGTGCTATGGGTATGGGTGTCACCGTAACCACAACCCCAAGGCCACGCCACACAATATGGCGGTCAGCCCGTAGATGAGCAGGACTGTCTGGGTCTGACTGAATCCGCGCGCCAGCAGGCGGTGATGCAGATGGCTGCGGTCGGCATTGTATATCGGCTTTCCGTTCTTAATGCGGCCGAAAGTCGTGCTCAAGGTATCGTATATAGGAATCCCCAGCACCAGAATCGGGACAAAGACGGCCAATATTGCCGTGCTCTTGAAGGCGCCAGTGACCGAGAGGCATGCCAGCACATAGCCCAGGAACATCGCGCCGGTATCGCCCATAAAGATGCTGGCGGGATTGAAGTTGTAGGGCAAAAACCCCAAACAAGCTCCGGCCAGCGCAGCGCCTAGAATCCCGACCTGGCTCATTCCCACACTAATCGCCATTACTGCGAGAGTGCCCGCAGCAAGAGCACTCACTCCCGCGGCCAGCCCGTCCAACCCGTCAATCCAATTGATGGCATTGATCATAAAGACTATCCAGACCACTGTGAGGGGGGCTGACCATAGTCCCAGAGCCAGATAGTCGCTACCTCCGAACAGGACAAGAGGATTGGTCACCCCGGCGACGCGCACCCCCCATTGCCAGGTGATCATTGCCACTACTATGTGTCCCACAAAGCGAGGAGCCGGGGAAAGCCGGTAGATATCATCGATCAGACACAGACCGGCCAGGAAGATAGAGCCTAATAGTATGCCGGTGGCGGTATGGTTGGCCAGTCCGCCGACCACTGCCACTGCAATCCAAAATGCCACAAATATTGCCAGCCCGCCGGCAGTGGCGGTGGGCTTGTGATGTACTCGCCGATCTTCGGGACGATCCAGGGCGCCAACGCGCGCGGCAACCGTCCTCACAACCGGTGTGAGAACTGCTGCCAAAGCCAGCGCAACAACGCAGCCCAACAGCCAGGGCACGGTAACTACTCACTTTCCTGGGGAGTTGGCCACCGAACTAACTCGACGCCGGCTGCCTCGAGCATCTCCGTAGCCAGTTCGTCGGGATAGGCGCCTTCGTAGACAATCCGTGTGACGTTGGCGTTAGTCAGCATCTTAGCACAGGTGATGCATGGCTGGGTGGTGCTGTAACAGGTAACATCCTGCAGGGCCACGCCGTGGACGGCTGCCTGGACGATAGCGTTTTGCTCGGCGTGCAGACCACGACACAGCTCCTGACGCTCCCCGGAGGGAATTGCCATCCGTTCGCGGAGGCACCCCACCTCGGCGCAGTGGGCCAATCCCTGAGGCGCACCGTTATATCCGGTGGCGAGTATGTGGTGGTTGGATACTAACAATGCTCCTACCTTACGACGCAGACAGGTTGACCGCTCGGCCACCACGTGGCAGAGCTTCATAAAGTATGTTTCCCAGTCGGGGCGCTGGTCGCCGGTTGATTCAGGCAGATCTTTCTCACTCATACTGCTTACTCCCGGGCAAGCTCATTGCCTGCTTCGATTTGTTGGACCTGCTGGCGGCGACGGACATGACGGGGTTCATTGGACGGCTGAGTCTCCAGGAAGTTCTTCAGGATATCCACCGCCAGATCCGGCCCCAGCACCCGCGCACCCAGAGAGATGACATTGGCATCATTGTGTCGGCGGGCCATCCGGGCGCTGTAGGGATCGCTGCACAGCGCACAGTAGACTCCCTCGATCTTATTGGCGGCAATGCTGCTGCCTATGCCGGTGCCGCAGATCACGACGCCAAGGTTGGCCTGGCCGTCACGAACGGCGCGGGCCACTTCGGCGGCAAAGCAAGGATAGTCGCCCCGGTGTTCGTTGTCGGTGCCGAAGCTGACGACCTGGTGTCCGGAGGATTCAATCAGCTCAATCAGGGGAGCTCGCAGTGGGTAGCCGGCATGGTCGTTTCCTACAGCGATTCGCATCTTGTTTCTTCTCCCTGGCTGACTACTCTAGACAAAAAGCCTCCTGATCGCCAGGAGGCCCCTTCTGGCAACAGCATATCGTGATATTCGACACCTTAGTATAACTGCGCAGGCTCGTCTTATTCCTGACCCTGCTCGATCTGAGAGGCCTTGGGCAGGCGTACGCTGAATGTGGACCCCTCGCCGGGCTCGCTATACTCCAGCCAGACCTCACCGCCGTGGGCTCGCGCCAGATGGCGCACCAGGTACAGCCCGATGCCGGTACCTTTTATGCCCTTACGGTTGGTGTCATCGTCTACCATCTGGAACCGGTCAAAGATCTTCTCCTGGTGCTGTTCGGGCACGCCCAGTCCTTCGTCGGTGACGTCAATGCGGATTGCATCGTCCTCCTCCTCCGCATTAACGACTACCTGTCCGCCGTCGGGCGAATACTTGATGGCGTTACCGATCAAATTGTCCAGAATCTGAGCAACTTTGTCTTCGTCCGCCTCGATAGTGGCTAGATCTTCTGGTACCTCATTGATCAATTCGTGCTGGCTAGTATATTGCTGCTGGGCAGCTAGCACTCGCTCAGCCGTCTTGTGGATGCTAACTTCTGCGATCTGCATCTCCAGGGCCCGTCCGGACTCGATGCGGGAGACATTGAGCAGATCACTGATTAGCCGGGTCAACCGGTCGCATTCCTGGTCAATAATCTCATAAAACTCCTGCCGTGTTTGGTCGTCGTAGATACTTTCGGTGTCGTCCAGCAGGGTGGCAATGAATCCCTTGATGGAAGTCAAAGGAGTGCGCAGTTCATGGGAAACCGTTGAAACGAAGGTGGTCTTCATTCGCTCTACATGCCGAATCTCGCTGATGTCGGTGATTATCGCCACGATGTCGGAGGGCTCATTGTTGTCGCTGAAGACCGTGCTGGTTTCGGCACGGAAGACCCGTTCGTCGGGTAGCTCGACCTCCACAGAGCGTTCCTGATGAGTCTGCAACGTTTCAGTGATCAGTTTCAGTATATCCTCGTGGCTGATGACCCCCGTGAACTGTCTACCCTCGTATCCGTCAGCAGGCAAATCCAGCACTTCGCAAGCGGCCTGGTTTATCAGGCGGATACTGCCCTCCGAGCTGATAACGATCACACCGGCGTGGATGCTTTTCAGGGCATCTTCCAGACGTTCTTTTTCTTCGGTTAGTTTGATGTAGACTTGGGCGTTGGATATGACAGCAGCGGCCTGCTCGCCTAGCATTTCCAGCAAGCGCAAGTCGTCCTGATTGAATTCTTGTTCATATCGCTTGTTGCAAGCGTGAGCGACCCCGATTATCCGCTCCTGGACGACGCGTTCTTCCTCGTTGCGCTGCTTTATAATCAAGGGTACGCCGATACCGTTTCTTATTCGGAGCTTCGAGGCAATGTCGGGCAGGACTCGGGGGTCGTTCAATGCATCGTTGTAGATGGCTGACTCGCCGGTACGATATACTCCGCCGGTAATACCCTCATCAGGGCTGATAGCGAGTTCGGCAGCCTGATCGTTGGTTACACCCAGGGCGGGAGGCAGCAAGGCCAATTCGCCGCTGTCGGCGTGATATAGAAAGATCATTACCTTCTCGGCCTGCACGATCATGGCGATCTTGCTTACCAGCCGCGCCAGGGTCTGCTGCAATTCGGGGCGAGTGACAATAACCCCTGGCATCTCCGCCATAGCAGTAGTGATCTGGAGTTCCGATTCCAGCTCACGGATCTTGCGGTGAAGATCACTGACTACCAGGCGGTAGCGCTCTAGTTCCTTGCGCAACGCCTCCGGGCTTTCGGGGGCGACGTCTTGGGCCATTTGAGATAGGGCCTCCTCGGGACTTGCCCAATCACCGTTGCTACTATGAGCATCATGGGATTGCTTGTCATTGGCCGCTGCACCAGCACCTGCCAGGATCATTGGCCAATAATCTGGGCTCGAAGAGCGTCTGTTCCTACGTCATCGCCGTCGCCGGTATGCCACTGGGGCAGGTTCTGGCTGGGTGGCGCCAACCTACTCGCGCAGCCAATATTCTTGAGATTAGTTATGGTGATTATAGCCGTGGATATCGGGGCTGTCAAGACAGTGCAGTGTGGGCGGCCTGTCTCATTTCGTGGTCAGGATGATTTTCAGCGATGAAGCCAATGGCAGCCTCATCACTGTCCTGTTGCAATTGAGCGAGGTGCTGGCTCATAGCTCGGGCGATGTTCTGGGCTACTGCCTGCAGACGGGTCGAGTTGCTGATGGCGATCATATCGCTGGTGCACTGGGCATGGGCCAGTTGCTGTATCCACTGCTTGTGGTTAGCCAGCTTCATAGCGGCTTCTCGCTGGGTATGGGTGAAGGGACAGGCTTTGACAATGGTCAGCAGAGCTTGACCTGCGCTGGAGTTGGGGAGGCGATCGGCGAGCTGCTTGATGATCAGGTCGCGGATCGGGTCGTGGTCAACCTGTGCTGCCTTCCGCATTGACACCCCCCGGCGCTGGGCGGCGCCGGCTGATATCTCTTGAGCCTCGGCTATAATGTGTTCGGGGATGCCTTCGGCGTCTTCTTCCGCCTCGAAGTCGCGCAGTATTGGTCGGCTTGGGCCTGTGGTGGACGCTTCCAGACCAAGCTGGCGCGGTTGCCGCCGCAAGCAGGCGGCCCAGGCCAGGGATTCATACTCATCGTGTTCCAGGAGGCGGGCAACGACCCGCCGAGCGGCCAACTCCGAGGCGGTCGGTAGCAAACGGGCGAGCAGATCCCAGCGGTCGCCGTCAATCAGCCGGTCCAGCGCTTGCTCAACATCTGAGCTGGTGGCTGCCTCGATCATCGCTCTAACTTGGCGGCTGTATTGGCTAAGAATGTCCAGGTCCATTTGAGTGGCACCACCCCTCACAAACTTATAGTGGCCCTGATTGCTAGTGAGGGACTATTCGCGGCTGCTGCTGGCGTTCCCTTGTCGGGGGCGGCCGTGTGGATACTGTAGTCAGTTGGTCCCAACCGGACAACACTCCAGCCTGGGGAGGAAAACGCTCACTTGATGCCACTCTAGTGGGCAACAACAAGCACAAAGCCGTTACCCAATCTCCCCGGTGCGACACGTTGAGGTCCACACCTGCCTGCTACCGACGAATTGGCATGCCCCCCGGTCCCGTAGGCATGCCCCCAGGGCCACCTGGTCCTGCGGGCATCGCAGGTGCGGCGCCCCGCACCGTAGGCGGCATGCCGACGGACGGAAGTCCGGTCGGTGCAGCCCCAACTCCACCCAACAGGCCGGCGTAAGGCGCCCGGGCCGTGCCCACGATGGTATTCTCAGAGCGCACGTCTCCGCCAACATCAAGCAACTGGACACGAATCTTGTGCAACCGAGCAAGCTGCTGCAGGTTAAGAGTAAAGCTGAAGCTGTAGCGCCAGCCATGGATGTCGTGAATCTGGAGCTTGTTGCCGGCGAAGTCAATCTGCTGGGCCTCGGTGAGGTATTCATAGCCGGGATTGAGATCAATCTCCGGCGGGTAGGCGATTTCGCTCATAGTTTCGGCACTATGGCCCGCCGATTGAATCTGGGAGGCAATCGCGCCCCCGGATCTGTCCAGCAGTTGCATTCTGATGGTGTTGCTGGCCCAGAGCCGATTCAGTTCGCTGACAGTCTCGGGTAGCAACTGGAAGTGGCAAGGCTGCCAGTAGCCACGCTGGTAAGTAATCAAGTAGAAGTCAAACCGATTTGTGCCGGGATTGCTGTAAGGAGCCAATTTATTGCGCGCCATCTCGCCATAGTTGCGGGACAATGACTCGGCGACCTGCATTATGGCGTCCAGGGAGATGGTAGTGCTATTTTCGGTGACCTGGCCGATATTGTATGTTGGGTAAGTGACCCGAAAGTAGAAATGATTCAGGCCGGCCTCGTAGATAGGCTCGGGCACCGTGGCCTCTTTCTGCTGCACTGCAAGCTGTTTTTGGACCTCGCTGCTGAGCTTGCCGCCGGGTCCGCCTCTCTGTACTTTTTCGGCTACGCCGATATAAAGAGTATGGAGCTGATGCCACTGGGCATTGGTGTATTGTTGGGGTTTTCCGTCCTCCTCGCGCAGGAACCACTTCGGCATTGCGACGGGACGCCGACCCTCCCTATCCAGCCATTCAGGGTAGATCATCGTCTTCTCTTTGGGCATCTTATGCTCTTCCCAGCGCAGGTTGGCGGCGCCGACCCCCCCGCCTCTGGCGCCCATCATACCCGGTGGCCCACCGCCTGGCATAGGTGGGCCACCCATACCCGTTGGCGGCTGGGCCAGGGGGTGTGTGGCTATGATAAGGGTAAGAACGCCTATGATTGCCACGCTGGCCAAGACGATAATCGTGCGCCGCCTGTTATTCATGGTTGCCTTCCCTCGCTACCGATAGGCTCGAGCTGGCTATACCTACTATACTAGTATAGCCGTTACGCCCTGCCAAGTCAAGTTATGAAGTGTTGTCACCAGCACGGGGCAACAGTAGACACAACCATTGGTGGAGACCTGTGATGCTCCTGGGGCCACGGTGTACTTATGAGGGGCGGCCAGCACTTTCGACTACGCTACAGGGCTGCTGCAAACAAGCCTCAACTGTATATGCATTGCGACAGAGCAGGCCACCCAGGCGCCCGCATGAGACTGGGTCTACAAGGTGCCCTGCTCGCCGCACTTGGGCCACAGCCCGACTACTAGAATAAGAAGGAAAAGGTGGTGGCAATCTCGTCGTCTACGCCTGACTCGCCTGATTCCTGCCAGGACAGGTCGAGGTTCCACGGGCCGTTGTTATAGCCAGCCCCTGCGGTGAGCCAGTCGGTATCGACCAGTCCGCCGCGGAAGGTCCAGTTCTCACAGGCGCGGGGATTGAACTCCAGGCCGACATTGAACATACTGTCGTACTGGTCAGTAGCGTCCAGCAGGTCGGCACCGAAGACGCCATCACCCCAGCCGCAGAAAAACGGTAGGGCGATGCCCAAGCTGAAGAACGGCCCCTCCTGGAACTCATCGGTGATGTCCTCGACAGTCAGGCCGATGCGGACCGGCTGGCCCCGTCCTACCTGCCCGTTGTACAGTAGACCTGCGTTAAAGATGGTCTCGTCACCGTACAGGTCTTCGCCACTGTCCATCATGGACACGCCCCACTGCCAGTCGGAGCTGCCCAACCGGGCCCCGATGCCAACCAGCCACCAGTCGGCGACGATCCAGGCTGGCGAAGAGGTTGAGTGGAAGGAAGCACCGAATCCCCACTCGGCGCTAGGATTGCTGCCTGCGAAGTGCAGCGCCCAGTAATCAAGCTCACCGGCAAGCTCGTAGGTACCCGTAGCCTGCCAGTTCCAGGGCATATCTAAGTTTGAATGCCCTCCGGCCGGCGGGGCAATGTTGAGTGAGGCCAGGTTCGCCGGGTTGTAGTTGATAGCCCCGGCATCATCTGCAACAGCTACTCCGACCGACCCCATGCCCATATAGCGGGCAGTGGTCAACCCCGGGGCAAGGCCATTGTCGGCGATTACCGCTGTTATGTACTGGCCAAAGGCCGCCGTGCTCACCAGCAACAGCACTACGACAGTTACTACGGTCATCAGACGATTCATCTTGATTCCCCTCCCAACGACTCATTTTGTGCTGGTACTTCTTGCTATTTTGACAGCCAGTGTAACACAAAGTCTTGCCGCGGCCAACAGGAGGCTTCTGGCCAGCGCGGCTAAAATATGCTCAGACCGGCGTCTTCCCAGTCCGCCAGGAACCGCTCCAGGCCTACGTCGGTCAACACGTGGTGGAAGCACTGCTCCAGCACAGCGAACGGCACCGTGGCCACATGCGAGCCAATCAAGGCAGCGCGCACGAAGTGCCGGACGTGGCGGACACTGGAGGTGATTATCTGAGTATCCAGGTTGTCGTAGTTATCCAGAATCTGCCTGGTCTGGGCTACTACCTCCATCCCGTCATGGCCGATATCGTCCAGGCGTCCAATAAAGGGAGAAACATAGGTGGCACCAGCCTTGGCAGCAAGCAGGGCCTGGGCCGGTGAAAAGCACAGGGTGCAGTTGACTTTAATACCTTCCTGGCACAAGACGGTGATTGCCTGGATGCCGGTGGGAATGAGGGGGATCTTGACGACGACATTGCTCGCCCACGAAGAGACTTCACGCGCCTCTTTGAGCATACCTTCGGTATCAGTAGCAACCACCTCGGCACTGACGGGACGCTCACCCATTATCTGGCAAATCTCTTCAACTATCTCTCGAAACGGGCGGCCTTCCCGACCGGCCAGGCTCGGATTGGTGGTTACTCCATCAACGATACCCCAGTCATTGGCCGTGCGGATATCGTCAAAGTTGGCTGTATCCACAAATATCTTCACGCTGGTTACCTCCCTTGCGGGGAATCAAGCAGAGCGGCTACTCAACGGCTTCGACCGACTGCACTTCGGGCAATTGTTCTTTGAGCATGGCCTCAATACCCATCTTGAGCGTCTGCTGGGCCATAGGGCAGCCCCTGCAAGCGCCCTCCAAGCGGACGCTGACCACACCGTCTTCACTGACCGCCACCAGTTCTACATCTCCGCCGTGGGCCTGTAGATTAGCTCGCACCTGCTCCAGCACCTCGTTTACTTGTTGCTCTTGCAGCATAAGATCACTCACTCTTTCGTCATTTTGGGACAATACTGCGAACATTGTAGGGGCTTGAGTTGTCAATGTCAACCCGCGTAGTGGCAAGCAACAGCCGGCAGACTTACTTGCTGATTGCGGAGAATTGTCTTAATATTAACCGATACGCGCCGATCAACTAGGAAAGACGCCTCGGTCTGACGTCGCTTGTTGACTGTGGCACTCTGGCGGCTAAGGGGCGCGGTAGTGGACCAGAGCGGGTTAGTTCATACTATTACCAACTAGATTCCTGGTAAGACGAAACATTAGGCCAGGATGTATTGTCTATAACACTGAGGATTTCCGTAGGGAATCCGATTGTGTTCTCCGAAAAGACGTCTGCCATGCGAAAACACGGGTTGATACAACTGGTGCTTTGCGGCTTACTGGCGCTTAGCGCACCGTTAAGCGGTGCTTGGGGGCAGCTGGCCACGGTGGAAAACTTCTACCCAACCGGCGGGCTGCTGGAGAGTGTGATCGCGGCTGACGGTGCTTGGGCTAGGGGGCAGAGCAGTGATCCGACCCAGTACGATATGAAGTTTGCGGTGAGCCCCGAGCTGGAGCTGCGCCGCGCCTTCAGCGAGTCGGTCGTTCCCCACAAAGAGGCAATAGTTGGTAGCGGCATCCAGCGCGCGCTCACTGATAGTCTTTCTCTGGAGCTGGCCAGCCGCACCCACTTCGGCTTCTCCCGCGAGATAAATAATGTGCGGGATTTGACCCGTGCGCTACTCTCCGGGGAAGAGACCAAGACGCTGAGCTTGAGACAGGGCTTTGGTTCGGGCACCACTGCTGGTATCCTGGGCTATAAGCGGATCGAGTCAGCGGAATTTGTACGCGGCCAGGGGATTGACCAGTTGCTCACCGAGCTCATTTCGCTGGAGTCGGGGCTGGGCAACGGGTATGACGTTGCGGCTAAGCTGCAGACCACCGATTCTCCCGACCCCTTCGGTCTGCATCAGCGCATCGAGGAACTCAGTCTGGGTCTGCCGATGATGGGCGCGACCGGCAAGCTGTCATTCTCCAACTTCGAAGAACATAACGGCATCCACGACAAATATGTGCGGAAGTTGAGTGCTGATTTGCCGCTGACGCTTAGTGGCGGCCCGGGCAAGCTGGGCTTTTCCGAGGTAAGGAAGATAATTGACGGCAGTGCCGAGCGGACGCGCACGACAACCATTGATGCCCTGCTGGCGATGTTTGGTGGGCAGGCCAGCACCAGCTACATGCGCATCGCCACCGACGAGAATGGTAGCAGCTCCGCAAAGCAGACGCTGGACTTCGCCACTCCCCTTGACAGTCTCGTGCAGGGGGCCAGCTTCTCACATCAGATCCAGCAGGTCAAGGAGAAAAAACAGCCCGACGCCGAGGTGCGCACTTCGCTGCTGGAGACTCCGTGGCCGATGATGGGAGCCGGCGGCAGTCTCTCACTGCGCCGCACCACCAAGCGCCAGGCCGACACGCGCGCCGCCACCTATGACACGCAACTGGCCACTCAGCTCGAAGGCAAGCCGCTGACGGCTCAGTACCTCAGCTCTCGCTCAACAGGCGGCACCAGTTCTGAGACCGAGACTCTGAAGATAGATATGCCGGAGTTGAGCATGTTCGGCAGTGGCACGATCGAATATGACGTCAATGTCACTCACAAAGATGGGACCAAGACCAGTCGGCCGACCCTGAACCTGGCTGTGCCCTTGGGATTTCTTAGTGATAGCGCCGAACTGACCCATATCATCAAGCATGTCGAGCGCAAAAAGAAGCCGACTCAAGAGGTGCGGGAGTTTGGCCTGGACCTGCCGCTGCAACTCTTTGGTGCTGAGATCCAGCTCGGGCACCTGCGCAAGTCGGTGCGGGAGCCCGGCGATTACCGGGTTGTTCATACCAGCTCCTTTGCAGTGCCGCTGGCTGGCGAGAGTCTGAAGATAACACGCCAATCAACCCACATTCCGCTGTCCGGCGGCATCGAGCGCACGGGCCTGACGACAATAGATCTGCCTCAGTTCAAGCTGTTTACCGATAACGCTACAATAACTGCGAAGCACGCCATCTCGGAGAATACCGGCCGGGCCCATTACCGCAAGACCGACATTGATCTGACTTACCAGCCTCTGCCGGGGCTGGAACTGATCGGCAACTATCAAATTGACGACCACGGGGCGGACGACAGCCGCGATCGCCGTGCCTTGGCGAGTTGGCACCTGACCAAGAACCTGTCGCTCAATGCCCTGTTTCATCAGCTCAATGGTGCCGGTGATGCTGCCAGGATTGTGCGCAATCTTTACGTCACTAAAGAGAGTGCTGACAACGGGCTGAACGTGCAGGCTGGCTATACCACCTGGGGGCAGCCAGGCAACGATCCTGACGGCGCTGGCGATTTGCGAGTATCGTTTGGCGACACCAGTCATGTCCAGCTAACTGGTAGGCTTTCTGAGTATGATGAGAAGAAGTGGGAGCGCTACGATCAGCCTATCCTGCAGTTGGCGGCGGTTAGCGGCGATCCGGATAAGCTGAGCGTCAAGCTCGAATACGAAGATCATCCGGCGCGGCTGGCGCCGATGCGGGGCATCAAGTTTGCCTTCCCGGCCCTGGGCGGAGATATGAAGCTGGGAGCCGTGGCCAATCCAGTGGGCCGGGACGGAAAGACGGTACAGCGTGCCGACCTGTTTGAGGTCAGTTTAAACCGGCCATTGTTCAGTAGTCTCAATCTTGATGTAGGCTACCGGCACTGGGATTATGGTAGATCTGACTCTGGGGAGAATAGCCGGCAGTACATGCACTTCAAGCTCGAAGGCGGCCAGGAAGACCACTTGGGCAAGTTAGTTGTGGGGCTGCGCTCTGGGGACTTTGTGCCTGATCCCAGTGACAAGAAGAAGCCGCGCGCTGAAAAGATTGCCGAACTTAAGTATACCAAGTCGCTGGGGGATATGGGCCAGTTGCACCTGGCCGTCTATCGCCCGGAGTATCCCGATGCTGGCTACACTCTATCTCACGAGTCACTCGAAGGAGCATTGAAGTACGGCCATCTGACTCTCGGCTATCAGTCGGGCGTGGCAGTGCCGCGCGAAGATGGCCAGAAGCTTGTCCCCTGCTCGGTGTTCAGTCTCAGCTATGAGGACCGCTGGACTGAAAACAGCCGTCTCATCATCACCCTCAATCGCACCACTCCGCCGCAGGACCGCGAGGATCTGGAGCGGTCAGTGGAGGGCCGTGTGGAGTATACTACCCCGTTCTGAAGCTGAGCGGCACTTCTACTTAGGGAGAGTTCAGCGTATCTGTGGCTGCCAGCAGGACCGGCGGCTGACCTATCGCTCCCCCAAAGCCAGTCCCGGCAGCAGTTGACAGGATTTGACTTTCCCACGCTGGTCGAGCGTTACTTCCACCAGATCCACGCGCACCGGTTTGTCTACCAGTCGGTGGCGTTTGCGGAGCTGCTCGGTGAGCGCGCGCAGCTTGCGCCGCTTGTTGCGAGTGAGGGTTTCGCGGGGGCTTACCGGTGAATCTTCGCGGCGGCTGCGCACCTCCACGACCACCAGCCAGTTGCCATCGGTGGCGACAATATCTATCTCCCCGAGGCGAGTACGCAGATTACGCTGCAGGATGCGGTAGCCCTGCCGCTTGAGGTAACGCGCGGCAGCCGCCTCCGCCCGAGCGCCCATGCGACGGCGGGATAGGGGGGTGCTGTCCCACAGTCGGGCCCAGAGGCGACGCAGGTTTTCATGCCAGGCTGTGGGCTTGTTCCTCTTCATCTGAGAACCATATTTCCCGATTGCTAGGCTTCAGAGGCATTCCGCTTAGCTTCTAACAGGCTGCGTGCTTCTTCTATGCTCGAACGTGTATTGAAGAATTCCTTAGTATCCGAGCGCGCTAAGAGTTTAAGCAGCAAGGGATTGTCACAGGCCACAGATAGGCAGCCACCTCGATCCCGTGCTTGCTTGGCGGCCCCGATGAGCATAGAGAAGGCACACCCATCTAGATAGTCCACTTCGAGCATATCCATCAACAACCAATATGTCCCGGACTCAATGGTTTCCCACAGAAGTGGCCAAGACTGACCTGCACCCACACAATCGAACTCTCCTTGAATGTGAATGAGTGCGAGCCAGCCATCTTCTATGCTACTTGTGAAGTTGAACGTTTCGAACTCATTCGGGCTTTCTGGTGTCATCAGCAATAAGTTCCTCCTCAGAGCTGGCCGACAGCACCTTGATTAGCTTTTGCACTTGCTCAATAGTCTTGAAATAGTGGAGCTCGCCATACCCTACATCCTCACTGCCAGGTCCCGGTAGTGCGTCGCGTACATCGGACTCAGGGACGTCAAAAGCACTGGCAAGACGCTCGGGACGAACATCAGTGTACAGACCCTCTCCGGTGGAGCTGTAGACCGGGTAAGCCGAGAAGCCTCTTCTCCTTTGCCCCCCCTCCACCTGAAACGCGAAGGCCACATTGCTCTGGGTACGGTGCACCTGAGCTTGCTCCGAAAAGAACTCAAAAAGAGCTCGGTATTGCTCACCGACTCCTTTTTTGTTTGCCAAGTCCTGGAATTGCTCGAAGGTAAGAGGCGGGGGCCGCTTCCCGCCTCGGACCTTGACTTCGGACGGTTCCATCAACCACGAGCGGCCAAGGAATTCCCCTTTGTCAGCGTCGTAGAAATGGCGGAAGAATATAACGTTAATGTTGGCGGAATACTCTTCGGAAAGATAACGGACGATAGTCTCAGAGACCGGGTCCATTTCTGCTGCCACGATGTATACTTGGTGCGCCGTGTTGATAACGTCAGGGATGGGCGCTTCGAAGTGATCCCGAAATACGTCTTCCAGGGACTTTCCCTTGTAGTACTCAGTAGCGGTTTGCTCAATATCTTCCCAGGACAGAGTTCGTACCCACGCCGCGTAGTGCAGAGCTTGTGCGACCACATCTCTGGGGGTTAGGTGGCGTTTCAGCTCGAGCACGGCCAGATCGCCATTGATGTCAATCGCGAGTAAGTCAAGCACGCCCCCGAGGTCGCTCGCCACCTGTCGTCCTATGACGAGCAAATCCTCGGAGACCATAGATATGTCGTCGGCCAGCCAGTTTTCCAACATCTCTTCTGAGTTTAGCGGTCTGGATGCCACAGAATGCAGCTTGCCGTCTTTGATCTTCCACAAAGCCATCTCTACTGGCATGACAACTCATCCCTCCACAGACTGCCGTGGTGCTTTTAGTGGACTTCTGCGTCCTTTGAGTCTGGCTTTCCTACCCCTCAATCCACGGCATCATTGCGCGGAGCTTCTTGCCGACATCCTCAATCAGGTGGGCGGCTTCTTCGCGCATCAAGGCGTTGTAGCTTGGTCGTCCCGTTTGATTCTCCAGAATCCACTCTCGGGCAAAGCTGCCGTCCTGCACCTCACGCAGGATCTTCTTCATCTCGGCGCGGGTCTGGTCGGTGACGATGCGCTTGCCCCGGGTGATGTCACCGTAGGTCGCAGTATCCGAGACGCCCGCGCGCATCCCGGCGATACCCCGGTTGTAGATGAGGTCCATGATAAGTTTCAGCTCGTGCAGGCACTCGAAATAAGCAATCTCGGGCTGATATCCGGCTTCCACCAGCGTATCAAAGCCGGCCTTAATCAGTTCAGTTACCCCGCCGCACAGGACGGCCTGCTCGCCAAAGAGATCAGTCTCGGTCTCTTCGGCAAAGGTGGTCTGGATGACGCCGGCCTTGGTTGCCTTGATCGCCTTGGCGTAGGCCAGGGCCACTTGCAGGGCGTTGCCGGTCGCGTCCTGGTAGACAGCGACCAGCGAGGGGACGCCGGTATCAGACAGGTAGCCTTCGCGCACCAGCGCTCCCGGGCCCTTGGGGGCGATCATAAAGACGTCCACATCGTCGGGCGGGACGATTTGCCCGTAGTGGATGTTGAACCCGTGGGAGAAGACAAGCGCGTTGCCGGCGACCAGATTTGGGACAATGGTTTGGTCATATACCATCGCCTGGACGTGGTCCTGCGTCAGAATCTGGATAATGTCGGCCCGTGAGGCGGCCTGCTCGGTGGTTAGCACATCCCAGCCATCGTCAACAGCCCGCTGATAGTTGGGTGTACCCTCCAGCTCCGCGACCAGCACATCGCAGCCGCTGTCGCGCAGGCACAGCGCCTGAGCGCCCCCTTGAATGCCATAGCCGATGACGGCTATGGTTTTTCCTTCCAGATAAGCCAGGTCGGCATCGTCGTCGTAGTAAATCTTTGCAGTCATTGTAAATGCTCCTTTCCAGCGTTAGTGCGTGGTCAGTTACGCTTGTCAACATAGCTCATTGTTCTTTGCGGGGTGGTGCATCTCCTCGGAAGATCCTGGCGTAGGCCAGACCCAGGATCGCGCCAACAATTACAAACACTCCCACGTTCACGGCGAGGACGCCGGGCTTGTGCAGGCCAACGTAGCCGCTTTCCGGCTCCAGGCGTACCATCCAGCGGTAGTAGCGCCACAAGACATAGATGATCGGCCCCAGCAGCCCGACGGCTGCTCCGCGGATTATCTGGGTGCGCATCGCCCCGCGTACTCGGCCCAGATAAGTACCGACGATTAGCCCTAGCGGCAGTGTGGCTGCTGCGAGGATCTGCAGTGCCAACTCAAATTTGGCCAGATCAATCAGTTCGTGCATACCAGGAGTTGCTGGATCGTGCAGCTACCGAAGATGCCGAGTGGCAGCGTTCGTTCAGGTCGGCTGACTGCCGCGTACCAGCAGGATCTTGCCGGTGCGTACCATCTCGTCTATCTCGTAGTCTTTGATAACGTTGACGAAGGCGTCTATCTTTTCCTCATCGCCGGTGACCTCGATCATCAGGGCATCTTCGCCGACATCCACCACCTCACCGCGGAAGAGGTTGCAGATTTCAATGACTTCTGAGCGATTCTCGCGCTCTACCTTGATCTTACACAGGCACAACTCGCGCTCGACGGTGGCATCTTCGGTGTGATCCAGTACCGCGATGACATCAACCAGCTTCTGCAACTGCTTGCAGATCTGATCCAGAGTCTGATCATCGCCGCTTACCGTGATGATCATGCGCGAGACCTCGGGGCTTTCGGTGGTGCTGACGGCCAGACTGTCAATATTGAAGCCGCGCCGGGCGAAGAGTCCCGCGCAGCGCGCCAATACGCCAGGCTTGTTCTCAACCAAAACAGAAATGGTATGTCTCATGGTAGCATCCTTCTTTACCTGCGAAATGGGCTAAGTGCGCATCATTATAGCACAATTCCTGGCCCAGTGCATCCGTACAACAGACAACGGTACAACGGGGTGGCCAATATCACAGAGTCTTTACAAACGGCTGCAATTGTGCTATACTATATGGCACTTGACGCGGGGTGGAGCAGTCAGGTAGCTCGCAAGGCTCATAACCTTGAGGTCGCGGGTTCGAATCCCGCCCCCGCCACCAGGTTTTCCAGCCGACTGGTCCCAACCAGTCGGCTTTTCTGCTAGAGCTTTTGTGAGAGTTTTACTCACTATCGAGGGCTTCTTGAGATAGAAGTACAAAGCAGGCAGGATTGTTTCCCTGTGATGGCGTACATACGAGTGGTATTGTGACCTTCAGAAGAATCTGCCAGCAAGTTTCAGGGGCAGCGGGCGCAACGATAGCGGTTGCTGTCCTTGACTCTTTGGGTAGATGACATAATGAACGCAGACGACCAGCGTGAGGCTTCATTAGCCGAAAAGTTTGCAGGATCTCTGCTGGGCCTGGCACTAGGCGACTGCCTGGGTGCTTCCT
Organism: bacterium; assembly: GCA_030615605.1. GTDB lineage: Bacteria > Armatimonadota > Zipacnadia > Zipacnadales > Zipacnadaceae > JALGTD01. The sequence continues at coordinate 207,049 of JAUWYY010000003.1, read as the reverse complement.
GGGAGGGTTACCGGGGCACCGAAGTGGCGGAGGCCTACTACGACGGCCGCTTTGACCCGGTCAACCTGCGTATCAGCGAATGGACCGACGATACGGCGATGGCCGTGGCCACTGCGCAGTCTATTGTCGAGACCGGTCGAGTGGACGGATTCGACTTGGCCGCGAAATATCTGGCCTGGTTTGAGTCAGGTGGCCGGGGGATTGGGCGGGCTACCTATCACTCGATGAGACGGCTACAGTCGGGCACGGCCTGGAATGAGGCCGGGCAGAAGGGTGAATACGCTGTTAGCAATGGAGTGGCTATGCGCATCGCGCCGGTGGGACTCTTGCACGCTCGCGACATCTCCGGGTTGGCCGAAGATTGCCGCATCTGCGGGATCATCACCCACCGCAACGAAGATGCGATTGCTGGGGCTGTGGCGGTCGCCCATGCCGTAGCCACGGCTGCCGCTGGCGAGTTGTCAATAGATACGCTCGCCGTGCAGATGTCATCGGTAGCAAGCTCGCCGCAGGTCAGTTCGCTGATCTTGCGGGCGGGAGAGCTGGTTGAGGTGGGGCAGTCGCCGCTGGAGGCTTTAAGTGAGCTGGGCCTGGGCGGTAGCGTCTACGAGACGGTTCCTACCGTGGCCTACTGCATAATGCGCTGGCCCGACGACCCGGTCAAGGGACTGGTATCAGCAGTGGTAAACGGTGGCGACACCGATACGCGGGCGGCGATGGTCGGGGCCATCTGGGGTGCCCAACTCGGCACCTCGGCCTGGCCGGATTACTGGCTGGGTGAGCTACCCGGCGCCGCCGGCATCCGCGAAGTCGCCGGGCAGTTGCATGATCTGGTGACCGGTAAATAGCCGGAGCCCTGACCTACCCATCATTTTCAAGAAGCACATCCTGCCCGTCCCAGATGAAGTTGGTCGTGGCTGCAAAGACGCTGGTTTGGACTCACGACTTAGCGTGACTCATTTGCTCTTCAGCCGCTCGATGGCTGCCTTAGCTTCTCGTTTTCTCTCAGCATCATCGGTCAGCTGGATAACCTGCTCGAAGTGCGTGATAGCCTCGTGACCCTCGTCCTGTGCGCCCAATACCCAAGCCAGGCCCCAGTGTGCCTCAACATTATTCGGATCCTCGTCAAGGGCTTGCCCAAACTTGCTGACGGCTTCGTCCAGTTTTCCAGCACGCTTAGCAACCATACCTTCTTCCACCAGAATGTCTGCATCCACTTGGGTGCCCTCCGGTTCGGGCTGATCATCAATAGCCTTGTGATCAGCGGCTGCCTTGGGGCCCTCAGTGGTCTTCTCCGAGCCTCCATCAAGCGGCTGCACAGATGTCTCGAACTCGCCGGTCGACTGGAGGCGCCATTCGTGGACCTTGCCGGTAGCAGCATCCCGTACCGGAACGATCACCTCTGCGCGTGATGCTATCTTCTCGTGGACTACACGGCCCTCGTCCAGTATGAATAGGCAAGTCAGTTGGACCCTGTCGATGCCGGTGGCGGGCCCTGCAAGCAAGTGTGCGTGGGCGGGATCGTTCTGTCTGGCCGCAGCAACATAGTACTCCGCGACAGGGAATTCGATGATGCTGTGAATCTCTGCGCACTGCTGGCCGTTCACTGACTTGATCGCTCTTAGGTTGGAGACGGACTTGAACTCGAATCGTTGAAGTCCCACAAACTCGACTGTAGTTTTGGCTTGCCATGATTCGCCCACTAACACTGCCTTCTGCGGAAGCCCGCCAAATCCCAGCAGAAGACCGCTGATTGGCGCTAATTCGAAGGGAAATACACCACCCAGTACTTCATTGTCCTTCAAACCTGTAATCTTTATGACCTTACCCTGCTTGTCCAGTTTCACTTGGATAGAGGGGCCAGTTCCGGTCACGATTTCTTGCCGGCCGGTAAGGGTGTCGTCGGTATATCCTGCCACAATCGAAATCTGAAGATCGGTTACTTCCTCCTCGCTCACGGAGACCACTTGCCACTTGTAGGTGATGTCCAATCTAGCGTTTGCAGAGAAAAGCGGCCGGGCTGCTTGACCCACTATCGTGGACATGGTACCTGTGCCTTTGACCCTGCAAGTCAGAACCTGGTCTGGTTCGAACCTCCATTGGAGTGTTACTGAAGGCTCATCTGCAAAGCCCATAAAGCAGCAGCCGGTCAGTAATACTGCTATGGCGCCACCGTTGGCAAGTCTTATCATGCTCGTTAGCCTCCTTGATTAGTGATGCCAGATTTGCGGCTGTCGAACAGTCGGCAAAACGATCCGTCTTCATGCTCCCTGCGCTAAGGCTTTGCCTCCTCAGAGTCAGTTTCCTTGCGCAGGTTGAATGTGGCGACTTCCAATATCAATTGATTCAACTCGCCCCAGTTGAGGAGAGTCTTGTGGAAGAACCTGAACATGCCTTCGCGAGTAATTACCATGTAGGTGGGGGCTGCTAGACGTAGACGCAATATACTTACACTCTGACGAAGAATGAGCTGCGCTCCGACTACATCACTCCAGCGGTAAGCCGTGTGCTTACCATATCCATCGGTCACCTCTATGGATGCTCGCGTCACTCTCACCTCCATGCCTCTGAATCGGCGCCAGTCAGCCAGTACCCACCAGCCCATTGGACCCATTAACGAAGACCACCCCGCTGCAAACACCACGGCGGGAACAGCGTCGGGCTGTCCTTTGATGATGCAGAAGACTGCGATGTACCATACGAGAAGCACTCCGCCCAGGAAGCCGGCGGCTATGAGCCATCCCAGGTTAGTCTGTGAGCGGTACGTCTTTGCGGCTAACCGGTGCCAGGGCGGCGTCATCGGGGGAGACTGCCTATCATTGGTAATCTGCGGTCTGATCACGGGCACGCGGTTGCTCAGCGTCGCAACCAACTGCATGCAATTCTCAAGATCCCAGGTTATGGTGAGAGAGCCGTTCGTGGTCCGCAATATCCAACGCGCCCAATGCGGCAAGTACTCTTCCAATTCCTTCATGTCTCGCCATGGAATCATTCGGCGCTGCCCTAGTGGGTACACCACGACTAAGCCTTCCGAACTGATGTGCAATTCGTTGTATCTCCGTGCGACCCAATACAGGAATGCGATCCAGCACACCAAGAGCACGGACCCAAACATAACGATCACAATACCTTGCTCCCCGTCCGCCGCCCGGCCCCCCTCCGTGGTGAGAACGCCCCAGTGGAGCCAGTCGGTTACCACAAGCATCCCCAATATGGTGCCGAGCCCACTGGTAACAAACCACATATGCCCACCCCACCTCCCGGACATTGGACGGCGAAAAGTCGTTCCTTGCAGCACGTTCTCGGCAACACGCATGGCCTGCCTCCGCATACTCGATTGTAGCCCTACCGTCTCTGGTTGTCAACGGCCTCAGCGGGCACGCCGTGTTCCCTACGCCATATCTATCTCCACATTATCGGCCACGCCGGCCAGGATGGTGTAGTCGGTGGGGACGGTCTGCAGGATTGAGCCGGGGACGAAGCGACTGACCCGGCAGTGCGCGGCCAGCCGCGCAATAAAGCGCTGCCAGGCCATATCCGGCCCGCACACGCCATCCAGCCAGAAGCTGCGGTGCTTGGCGCCGAGGATATCCGCCGGGGCGATGGTCGCCGCCTTCGGTGGAACCCACGACCAGTCGCCGCCGAACGAGTGCAGCGCGTTCTGCATAATCGTCATCGGGGTCAGCTCAACGATCTGGGCTTTGGCCTGTTTCCACTCGTCGAGCGAGTCGTAGTCATGCCCCAGACTGCTTTCCCAGAAGGCGATGTGGCCGCACCAGCCGATGCCGCCGTAGCAGCAGTCAGCGCCGCCGGTCGCAGCGATCATATCGGAGTAGTCGTTGATGTTGTCGCTGTCGGGGAAGTGGATATTCTCCTCGGGGGGACGCAGCTCTGCATCAATCTTGCCGAAGAAACAGGCGCGCATCGCGGTTGCAAACGAGCCTTCCCAGTCGGCGGGTGCCGTCTGCCCGTTCTCATCGGCGTACTCGTCCATATTGAAGGTGACGAGGTGCTGGCAGTCAATGCGCGACTGGTTGATGATGGCGGCGGCGATCGCGTACTGCGGGATCGGGCCGACGGGCAGTATCAGCACGCAGTTACGCCCCTCCTCAGCGGCCTGCACAATGCGCCCGACGATATCCAGCGCGAATTCCGAGTAGAAGATCTCGGTGTCGTCAACCACACGGATGTTGAAGTCGGGATTGTCGTGCTCGGTGATCTGCTCGCGGGTGATGGCACGCACCCGCGCACACTCCTCAGGGTCCTGAAAATCAATGAACTTGGCCAACGCCGGCATAAAGGCCATCTTTATTTCTCCTTCGTCTATGTTCTTTCTGCAGAATTCGTTTTCTCCGTCATGCTTGTGTTATCCTCTCTGGAATAATGGTGCGAGCCCGTAGCAGGAGGATTTTGGCTGCCGCTGGCGAACAGCAGTGCAGTCGTCCGTAGCAGGATTGGTAACCCAGATTACTAAATAAAGACCCCACCACAAGGAGGCAACAAATGCCAGCACCTTTGAGCACCGAGCAGATTGAGGAACTGAAAGCCTTCTGCACCCCCACCGTCTCCAATGCCATAGAACTATTTGACGTGCGGCCGCGTACGGAGGGCTTCATGCGGCCGGGCTTGCACTGCTACTTTCCCGAGATAGGGCCGATCGTCGGGTATGCCGCCACCGCCACCTTCGGCGCCCAACAGCCTCCGGCAGAGCCAATCGACCTGGCAGAGACCCTACGAGCCTACCACGACTCTGTCTTGGCCCAGCCGGCGCCGCGCATTTCTGTAGCCCAGGATGTGGATGATGAGCCTATTGGGGCGCTGTTTGGCGAGGTAAGCTCAACAGTACACAAAGCGCTGGGCTGCGTCGGTCATATCACCAACGGCGGCGTGCGCGACATAGACGAAGTCAGAGAAATCGGCTTCCAGCTCATATCGAGTTGTGTGCAGGTGGCTCATGGCTACATACATTTGGAAGACTTCGCTATCCCCGTGCAGGTGGGCGGCGTGACAGTGAATCCCGGGGATCTGCTCCACGCCGACCAGCACGGCTTCTGCATAATACCCCCAGAAGTAGCTCCTCATCTGGGCGAGGCCTGCCGTGGTATCGAAGAAGCCGAGCACCCGCTCCTGGAGCTGGCCCGTTCGTCAGCGTTTACTGTCGCCAAGTACAGCCAAGCGCTGGTTGAATTGAAGCAGGAATTAGCCGCTTTGTCGGCGGACTTTGCCCAGCGTATAACGCCACGGTAAGCGAGCTCGGCAGAACCTACCAGGGATGATGCTTCTCTATTGCGGCAGAATGGGGAACAAATCATCCCCGAACCCCGTCAAACCCACAACTACTACTAATCTGTTTAGGGTGTGATAGAGTAACCGTGCATAGCAGTTTGCGGTCGGCAACTGCGGTGCTGGCAGTTGTTGTGCTGCTGGTGTTCGTAGCGCCGGCCCGGGCCAATCCGCTGAAAAGCATCGAGCAACTCTTCGATAAGTGGGAGCTATTCCAGGGCATTCAGCTATCGGGGAACAATACGCTCACTCTTCAGCAGCACTACATTGAAGGGGCGCAATCAGCCTTCGAAGGGCAGCGCTGGGATACCGGTTCTCTGGAGCGGCGCAGTAGCCTGAGCCTGGAAGGGTCAATCTGGAAGGAGGTGGGCTTCCAAAGCGACCTGTCCTTTTCCGGCTATGGCCCCAGCTACTCACGGTGGGTGGTGGGCTATGTCGGGCACGACTCAGCACTGTATCTCGGCGATCTGAATGTCAGCCTGCGCCAGAATGAATTCGCCAGTGTCGCCAAGAGTCTGAAGGGTTGGCAGTTCGATCAGAACCTGCCCGGCGGCGGTCTGCTGCGGGCGTTTACCTCCGAATATAAGGGCTACACTCGCAACGAGACGTTGTCGGGTAATGACACTTCGGGACCGTACTTCCTGCGGTTTGCGCCGATCATTGACGGCAGCGAGGCGGTGAAGATTGATGAGCAGACCCAGCGGCGGGGTGTCGACTACCGCCTGGACTACCAGGCTGGTGAACTGTGGTTTGATCCAATTGACGGCCCCACCAAAATCATTCCGAGTACCTCAACGATATCGGTAAGCTATCAGTCGTCAGGGTATTTTGGCAATGTTGGCACACTGACCGGGGCGCGGGTGGAGATGCCTCTAGAGAACGGGCGAATCAATGTGGGCCTCACCTGGCTTAAGCAGGACCGGCCTGAAGTAGGTCAGGGCGATACCGTCGCCTACCAGGAAAATGTCTACTACGGCTCAGGCAGCACCGGCCCGTTCGACACCAACTTCCGCCCCATCATCGCCGATGGCGCTGAAGTTGTCTACCACGGGGAGACCCAGATAATCTCTGAGGCACTCAAGGTCTTCGTGGATGACGTGGAGATGGCGGAGGGAGTTGACTACGACGCCTATCGGCAGATCGGCCGAATCATCTTCCGGATAGGCGTACCGCCGACGTCTTTGGTGCGCATCCGGTATTACTATGAGCTGGGGGAGACGGCGCTGTCCCAGGACGCCGAAGTGGCCGGCCTCGACATCAGCTACGAGGCCAGCGACAATCTGTCGCTGAAGGCCAATTTCGCCACGAGCAGCGCCGCGGACAACTCAAGTACGGCCCTGCAGACGGCGATAAGCTACCGGCAGCCCAGATTCGATGTGTTGGCGACATACCGGGACATCGCGCCGCAGTTTAGCTACATAGATTCGTCTGGCTTCCGCCGCAACGACAAGGGCCTGAAGCTGGATATCGGTTGGCAGCCGGCCAAACACGTGCGGATACAGAGCCGATTCTCCGACCTGGACAGCACCCAGGGGCTATCATTTGGATACAGTGGTTACGGCGGCGGCATCGGCTTTGATACCGGCACTTCACCCTATCAGGTTGCTGCCGGTCCGGCGCAAACCACCGCGACTCAAGACGTATCCACCCAGCGCAGCGATATTCAGATGCAACTGGACTTCCCCGGCTGGCCGGCGGCAACCCTGCAGCGTCAGACTATGTCGAATGCTGGTGGTACGCAGGGCGACAGTGATTACGCAGAGATTTCTCTGAACATAAGCCATCCCCTGACTGATGCCCTGCGGCTGCAAGCCTCCCTATCTGAAACCAACCAGGACTATATGGGCAGCGAGTCGGCGGACGCCCGGGGCAGCGAGACGGGCCGGCGGCGGATTTCGCTGACCTATAGCCCGTCGTCCTCGCTAAATGTAATAGCAGACCTGGGCAATATCAAGGCGAGTGGTTTCGGCAGCGAGACCAACCATTCCAGTTCAGACTACACGCGCCTGGGCGTGACCTGGTCGCCGTCGAACAAGCTCAGCTTTGGCCTTAACAGGACTGATTCCCAGTCTGTCGGTCGGGTCAGCAGTGGCTTCTACGGGGGCTTCCCCGGAGGTGGATATGGCGGCGGGGGTGGCTATGGAGGACCAATTGCCGGAGCAGTGCCGAATCAGGACGACGAAGAGGACGAGGTTCCTCACTATCAGGACAGCACTACTTCGCTCAGTGCCAGCTATTCACCACGCCGGGACCTGTCACTGACGCTCAGCGCTGGACAGCGAAAATATCTCAGCGGTGGCGGCAGCGGCTACTTGACGGACAGCACTCAGGACTACCAGAATCTGTCGGTGATCTGGCAGGTAACCGACGAGATCAGCCTGAACACCAGCCTGAGCCGCGACGAGCTCAACTTTCTGGAAGAAGGCCGGGGGGTGGTTGACAACCAGTCAACCGTAATTGGCTTAGACTACCGGCCGGAAGGCAGGCCCTGGAGTGTTAATCTGCAGATGAATCGAATGTCGGGCACCAGCCCCTCCTACATTGAGATTGGTGGCCACGAACGCTACTATCAAACGGGCACCAGCCTTTTCGACGTATCTGGGGGGCTTAGCTACCAGTTTAGCGATCGCATTCGGCTATCTGCCCGAACCGGGCTGTCCGACTTCGACAGCGGATATTCTGCCTTCAAGAAGCAGACCGCCGATATTGGCATTACCTATGACCTGGGCAGCGGTAACGACGCAACTTTCGGCTATCGGTTCCTTGGCCACCGTGCTGGCGAGCCCAGCTCACCATTCCGCGGAGCGACCGGCACAGCAATTCAAAGTCAGGACTACAATGCTCATACTTTTTCGTTCTCGCTGCAGAGCAACTTCACCAGCGGGCTGGGGGGCAGTGGCTTTCGGGCACCCACCTCCAGTATGGGCACGACAGCGCGTGGCGGCACCTTCGGCGGCTATCAAGTCGGGGGTGGGCAGCGGTGGCAGAGCTACTCGGGCTCGTCGCAGTATTCGACAGGCGGCGGCTATTCCGGTTATGACAGTTACAACACAGGCCCACAGTGGTGATATATTGAGATGAATAACAGCAAGCTGCAATGGATAACAAAGGCAGGCTTTGTTGTGGCGATTTGTGTAATCGTCACCGGGCCATCCTGGGCGACGCCCTTCGGTAACATAGACAACACGCCTTTTGCTACGCGCGCTAATGGCCCGGTGGGGGCAATATTAATTCCGCAGCCGCCTGCGGGAGTCGGACTCTCACAAACCGCAGTAAGCCAGGCGACGGCCGCCCAGCACAGCCCGCTAGCCCTGCAGCGTGCTGCCCACACAATCCAGCTACTGCAGCAGCTAGGCCTTAAAAGTCCGGCGGCCCGACCGCGTTTCCCCCGCACCGCCTATCACCTCAGCGGCTCGCAGCTCCAACTGCCTGACCTGGTCAGGACAATGCAGACGCCCGCCCAGATAGGTGACCCCAGCAACGAGATTCAGTTCGAATTTCAGGGCTTCGACGTTGCTCAAGAAGCCGCTTTTCGCGGCTACCTGGACAATGCTATGCCCGTCGCCCGGCAGATATACGGCCCGCCTGCCTTTGACATCACGGTGACCGTAATCCTGGATGAATCCCTGGCGGAAATCCAGGGCGGGATATATGACGCTACTGCTAACGAAATCCACCTGGCGCCGCTGTCGGGCAATTTCGTGGAAGATACCTATATTCTGATGATGCTGGTGCTTAACGCCTTCCACGATGATCTGGCCTTCTTCTATGATGCCTGGGAACAGGGCTTTGTTGGGGCGGCGGCAACTGCGGTGCAGGTCACTCCCGGCGTGGCCCCCGGCTACGATCCAGTTAACCCCGGCCCCTTCTACTGCCTGTCGGTCTACGAGGCCGAGGACCAGCCGGCCCTGGGCAACAGCACCTTCTATCCAGCGTCGAGCTTCAGCGGCATGCTGGTGTGGCGCGTTGCCATGGCCCGCGCTGCCTGGTACAAGTGCTACATTGAAGACCCACAATTCTTCGCCAGCTTCAACGAGCTGTACTATCACAGCTTCTCCGAGGGCCTGCAGGGCGATGTGCCCGGGCTGAAGGACATTGCCGCCTCGGCGGTTGGCAGCGTCGAGGGTATGAACTTCTACGACTGGTACCGACGCCAGTATGTGCTGGACACCAGCGTGCGTACCGGCAGCAAGCTTTATACCTGGAATATCCCTCTGGAGCAGGCCGTAGCGCTCATCGTTGAACACTACGTCACCGACGGCAGCGGCAATGAAGCACCGCGCGGCGGGCAGGCTCGCTGCATATACTGGAACTACAACCACACGCTCAGCCTCTACGCCGAAGAGGGTAACGTCATTGACGTAGCCAGCAGTGGCGCCAGCGCCGGCGAAGGGTACTTGATCCCGACCTTCTTCAACGTAGGCGGAGCGCAGTTGATTACCGTCCAGACTGACCTGAATGGCCTGCGCGGCGAATATCCCTACCCCTATTCAGTGCGCGGCTTCGATCCGGGAGAAAACGACTTCTACGGCGGCGTCCGCGGCGGTCCCGAAGCGACTATTGACGTCTTCGGCGGCTTTTCCGGAGCAGACATCTCTGCTCAGCGGGCGGTATTCGGCACCAGTCTCAGTGGCGGCCGCCTGCAGCCGGCGCAGTTGGAGATAGCCACCACTAATCCCGATGGCGACACCTTCAGCCACACCGTCAATGTCGGCTGGGACTCGTATGTGGTCTTCCTGGAGGGCGGCGGGCAGTCCAGTGCCACCCATACATTCTTGGCCGGCAGCAATGGGCTGCAGATGATAACCATCCCGGTGCTCGCGGAAGAAACGGATGCCGCCACACTCTTGGGGGTACCTGCCGGAGAGCTACTGCTGGCCCGCTGGGAGCCGGGTAGAGTGCCGTCGGGGCGGTACGAGATATGGCCCGACATCGCGCCGTTCGCGCCGGGGCGGGGATTCTGGATACGCCTGTTTGATGACGTGAGCGTCGATCTCAGTGGAATCGTGCCCGACGAAAGCCACAGCTACGCCGTGCCGGTGAAGTTGGGTTGGAATATGATAGGCAGCCCGCGCCTGCAGCCGGTGCCGATTGACCAGTTACAGGTAGAAGTAGGCACGCAGGCTCCAGTCAGCTTCAGCCAGGCAGTGACCAACGGCTGGGTGCAGGAGGGAATCTACGGCTATGATCAGCAGAGCGGCTATGTGCTGGGCGAGACGCTGCAGCCCTTCGCCGGCTACTGGATGCGCTGTCTGGCGTCGGGCGAGGCGCGTCTGATCTTCCCGCCGATGTAGGGCCGCCTGGCCACCAATCGTGACCAAGCTATGCTGAGCAAATGGTTGGACAAACGGAATCTGATTGTTGCTGGCACGGTGATTGCAGCGCTAAGCACTGTTGCTTTTCTGGGTGGATGTGGTGGTATCAGCACCCAACAACAAGAGGAGACCACCACGACGACGGTGATCGTTGAGTGCGTTATTGAGGGGACCGACGATTTCATTGAGGTGGTCGCTGACGTGGTCGCCGGTGGGGTTCGAGGCCAGACCAATATTGAAGATGACTGGGTGATACTGGAAGATGTCCCTCTCGGCTCACAAAACCCTCCCCAGCAGCCGCTTACAGCGACTGCTGCAGGATATCGCACCGCCTCTCAAATGCTGACGCTCAATGAGTACAGCTACACGGCGGTTAGTGTACCGATGACACCGGTGGCTGCCGAGACGACGGGCACAGTATCGGGCATGGTTGCCGACGGCGATACCGGCCAGCCAATTGTTAATGCCCTGGTTAGCTTCCTGGCTCCGGGGGGCTTGCCCTCCGAGGCTGCCAAGGGCTCAACTGACACCGCAGGCTCTTACGTAATAGGCGGCATCCCCGCCGGGCAGGTTCACGGCACCTGCCAGGCGGTCGGCTATCTGGAGGCATCAACCGACGTTTGGGTCACAGCCGACGCGGTCGGTTCAAACGACCCTGTGGACTTCGTACTGGTCGGCGGGGAATCAACAGTCACCGTCAGCGGGCACGTTTTGGACACCCGTACCGAAGCTGGCATATCTGGCGCCACGGTCCAGATCGGCGACCAGCCCCCCGTCATCGCTGGCTTTGGCGGAGCCTTCTCCATTCCTCACGTTTCCGTCGGCGAGCAGCCCGTAGAGGCCAGTGCGGCGGGATATGATGATTACTATACCGTAATCAATGTGGTGCCTGGCACAGACAATCTGGTAATCCTGCTCAATGAATACTCGCCCCAGCCGCCCGGCCCGCCGTATACAATCGCCGGACGCGTGACGCTGCTGGGCGCGCCGGACAATTCGGGAGCTACCGTGATTGCCACCGACCTCGACAGCGGTCAGATGCGCGACGACGATGTTACTGACGCTGAAGGGTACTACTACCTGTTCGTGCCCCCGGGATATTACCGGATAGAAGTCACCTACGGCAGCCACGCCATCAGCCGAGAAGTTGAACTGCTAGGTGGAGGAAGGGTCCTCGAAGGTATCAATTTCACCCTGACTATTGAGTAACAACGGGAGATGTGCGAGCAATCCCCGGACAACCCGACAGTGAAGCGCAATTACGAGCGGGTCAAGAAGCTCTACGAGGAGCGCTGACGGACTCTACGAGGGCCGGCCTAGCCGCCGGCAGTATTGTCTTCACCACTGCCACCGGATCCTGTACCGCTTTCCGCAGGTTCCGGTGTTTCTTCGCTGTCCGGGGAGAGGCCTGGCTCGGGTTCGGCAGGGCCCTCGCCAGGTTCGGCGGCTGGTTCTTCAGAAGCCTCCGGCAAAGCTGCTTGCTGAGTAGTGACCGTCACAGTGGCTGCCCCAACACCCACATCTTCTATTCCCTCAGGGAAAACCAAAGTAAGGGTAAATTCTCCCTGACCCCGCAGGTTACCGATGCTAATCTCAACTGTGCGGATGTACTCGACATCCTCGACGGCAGATTCCTCGCCCGTTATGGTGACGGTGCTCGGGCTGGTTTGTACCGAAGAGACTTCGTAGCCGGCGGGAGGATCGCTGAGTTGCGGGGCTATCGGAACGGTCTTGGTCGCCATGCTACGAATCGCCACTGTAACCTCCACCTGGTCCGGCTGGGTCTGCAGGCCGCTTATTGGCATATTGCGTTCGTCGCGCAGCTCGACAGCCACCTCTTTTTGCACGGTCTTGGTAAGTCCCGAGATGTCAACCACAGCTATCGCCCGCGCTACGGTGCGCAGCTCGCTGCTGGCTCCTTGGATAGTAATGGTTTTGGGGTCCACAGCGAGGGCCTCGAGGCGGAAGCCCTGGGCCTGCTTACCGATGGGTTCGACCGTCACGCTTCTCTGTATCGAGTCTCTGGCATCAAGCATCACACGGACAACCTGCCGCTCCACACTTGCCCGGATACCAGGTGGGACATTGCGTATCTCCAGGATCACGCTGTGCTCACCAAGCACCCGGCCACTGAGGTCGGCCACCACCCGGGTCTGGGTTAGCTTGGCCTTATCCATCGCCTGCTGGCGTCCTTCGAACTTCACATTTATCTTGGGCGGCTGAATGACAGTGGCGACCAGCCCCGGCGGAGCGTTAACGGCTTCGATCGGCAGGGTCTCGTCAGTGTGTACAAGCTCCTGCGTGACAACAAACCCCCACAGAACTATAGCCAGCAGTATTGATATTACCTTCAGCGGCCACTCGTTCTTGACAGCGATGATGATTTGGCGAATGATGCTCATCTCGTCCCTGCTTTGCCAGACAATCAGGCGCTATTTACGCCAGAAAAAGAAGCCTGGCTCCTGTTCCTGGGCTTCCAGCAACTCCATCAGCCGCTCGGTGAGCTGGGGACGCTCGATGCGCGGCGAAATGGCGCCGTCTACCGCTATCGAGACTGCCCCTGTCTCCTCTGAGGTTACGATACAAACCGCATCGGTGCGCTCGGCCAGCCCTAGCGCCGCGCGGTGACGCATGCCGGTGCTGGCCGACAGACTGGGGCTCTCCGAATGAGGCAGGGCACAGCCGGCGGCGACTATCTGGTCTTCGCGAATCACCACTGCTCCGTCATGCAGAGCTGCGCTGGGATAGAAGAGCGTCCGCAGCAGATCAACCGAGACCTGAGCATTGATGATCTTGCCGGTTCGTATGATATCCATCAAGCCCGATTCGCGTTCTATGACGATCAGCGCACCGTAGCCGTCTTCGGATATCCGGTATGCGGTGTCAACAACATCACTTAGCACCGATTGACGACGCTGCACGCCGATTCGGCCCAGCGTGCCGCCGAGTATGCCACCCCGTCCTAATCGCGCCAGTGCCATACGCAGCTCCGGCTGAAAGATGACCACCAGCGCCAGGACACCACCAACCATTAGGCCCTTGAGCAGCCAGTAGAGGGTGGGCAGAGCACTGGAAAGCAAGAAGACCAGGAAGACTACTATCAGTCCGTTGACCAGCGACATCGCGCGGGTACGGCGTAGCAGCCGTAGCAGATAGTACAGCAGGGCCGCAACCAGAATGATATCAATAATATCGCGCAGCCCTATGTCAGCAATTAGTTCCCAAGCCGCCTGTAAAACAGACATCGAAGGGCTAACACTCCCCTGCGCCGCTGACTGATTCGTCGTCGCTATCTCTCAGAATATATCACAGTATGGTATGTGCAGTCAATCATACAGCGGCTCTAGGGCGCGGCGGCCAGTGCGCTGAAGATATGAACGCCGGCCACCGTCAGGGAGGTAACGATAGCGGAGGCAATCATCACGCCCACCGTCAGGCAGAAAAGCACTCGCCCGAAGCGCATGCCGAAAACAGCCGCCACCACACTGCCCGTCCACGCCCCCGTCACCGGCAGCGGTATAGCCACAAATAGAGTAACCGCCCACACGCCGTGCTTACTGACCATCTCCTCCTTGGAGCGGGCCCGGCGAATCAGCCCCGTGATAAGTCGCCCCACCAGTGGTTTATCCGCCAGGCGCTCGGCCACCCAGTTGAAACCCAGAACTATGGGCAGCACCGAAAGCACGTTGCTGACTATCGCCAGGGGAAGGATCCGGGCCAGTGGCAGCCCCATTATTATGCCGGCAGGTATCCCCCCGCGCACCTCAGTGAAGGGCGCAGCGGAAAGGATGACAACTATCCACTCAGGGGGTAGACCTTTAATTGCCTCGAATAGCTGCTGGGCCAATGGTTCTTCTCCGGAGTCAGGCAAGTAAACAAGCCTTCACCGAGCCGTTAGCTGTGGTGAAGGCTCAAGTATTGCCAATCGGCCAGTTACAGCGCGCGTGGTTGCCACAGGCTCCTAGAAGCCACCACCCTCGCTAAGCACCGGCCACATTATTGCAGCACCGATTACAGCAACCCACAGAATGAGGGGACCTATCACTATCACCGACAGAATTCCTATTATCCAGCCCCACTTCGACCAGACCGCCTGAGTCTGCTTGAACTGCTCGATGCTGTCGAACTGGCGATGCTGCCAGGCCCACTCACTGCCCTTGACGCCCAGGACAATCACCCAGATTATGTTCAGACAAGGGACAAGGGCCAGCAGCGCAATCCAGACATTGTGGCCGATGCCCCAGATGCAGCTCAGCCAGAATGCGCCCCAGTTCCAGCCCTTGATTTCTTCGGGTACCGGGCCGCCGGTCCCCGAGGTATTGGTCAGTGGCATGAAACTGCTGGGCGGGGACGGGGGTGGTGGTGTCGGCCCGCCGGGTGGGGTGGACGGCGGCTGGGCTCCCTGTGCGAACTGCTGACTCTCATCGTTCTCGCTCATCGTAGTCTCCCTTCTCGTGCTGCCGCAGATAGCTGGGATACAGACCACAATGATATTATACACGTTGGCTTCCGCCACGGCAAACTTGGGGCGGGCAACTACCCATTGGCAGCGCTACGGCTGCACTGTAAATCGCGCCTCAGCCAGAGGCTCATCGGCCACTGCGCCAAACACTGCTACGCGATATTCACCTTTAGGCAGGCCCCTATCTTCGGCCTGCAGCCACGCAGATCCGCGCCCGGCAGCTCCCTTCATAGCCAGCTCGTAGGTAGCCGACTCCAGGCGCTGGTCACCACCATACCACTCCACCCGCAATTTCTCACCTTTGGTACCGTTGATGTAGGTAAAGGCCACATAGATTCGGTCCTGCGGAGCGAACTTGCTTACCGGCTGCGGGGCCTCTCCTGTCGGAGTAATACTCCGGGCAGTGACGCAGGAGACCACGCGGACCTCGCCTACTTTTGAAGGCTGAGAGGCCATAATTTGCTCGGCATCTGCGGCGACCACAAATGAGCGGCGGCCCAGGCGTTGATCGCTGCTGGCTAGCTCCACCTCATAGATACCCGGGGCGAAGGTGTCCTCGCCGCCCGGCGGGCTTAGAATAATATATCGGCCGGGCCCGCCACTTGCCGCTTCTTCCTGCTTGTCTGTCGCAATGCCGGGCTTGCTGACCTGGGCCTCCACCGGTTGCAAGTCGGTCACCAATCCCAAATCCTTCCCATTATGCCACCAATGAACGGTCATCCGGGCATCAACAGCGAGTTCGGGAAAACTGTAAAAGCAGTAAATCTGGCTAGCAGTGGGCAGCAGATCGGGAGTGGTCGGGGGGCGGCTCTTCTCGGCGCTGAAGACCCTAAACTGTTCACGGGGCGAGCTGGGCCTCGTGGCGGGGAGCAGAGCCTGAGCTGGCTTATCTTCCAGGACTCTGTGCGCCCGGCTGCGCCCACTCCAGCCAGCCACAAACCCGGCAGTCAGTGCCGCCAGACTCAGGCCGAGCACGACCAGTTTGTATTTGCCTCTGTCCATTGACACTGCCTCAGCCTGTGACAGCGCGTCTGATATCAGTCGCTGGCCGTAATCGCGATTGTTCTGCGATAGGCCGAAACATCCTGATTGATGATACCCTGAATGCGGTACAGACCGGGCGGGAGCTTGGTTTCTCCCTCCGGTACCGTCCAGCGCGTGGAAACCTCGTAGCTCTCGCCCGCGGCCAACTCCCGCTGCTGTAGAGCCATAGTGAAGACCTTGCCATCTGACCACTGCCATGCCTTCAGGCCAGTGCCGTCGCGGATGATAAAATCGTAGGTCTGCCCCGAGGTGAATTGGAGCGTTACCGGCTCATTGAAGGAGTTAGCCACGGTCATCTTCATAACCACTGTCTGGCCCGGCTGGTACCGGCCGCGGTCGGTGCTCAGGTAGCACGTCAGCCCCGGCAGGCCGGTTATCGCTGTAATCTCCACCGGCTCTAAGTAAGGAAAACCGCGCTGGGCCAGCCGCACCACGCCGGTCACCTGGATGCGGCGGCCCAGGTCCTCATAGGGGCGCAGCGAGATGGGCAAGCTACCTTCGTGGGGCTGGCGGGCCGAGCAATAGATCGAGCCGGTATCATCGTGGATTGTCCAGTCGCTGCGCGTCACCGGCACGCCGTGAGAGGTAGCCGGGTCGAGTGGACTGGGGGACCAGCCGGTGTACTCACCGGTTACCACCACCAGATTGTTCACCCAGTCAGGGGGGTTGTTGGTGATCTGCTCAATCTTGACTGGAACTGGTTCGTTCACTGGCGGTGCGTTTATGTACAAAGCTTTTTCTTCGTTGTCCCACTCAAGTTGCGCTCCGCTTGCGAGTCGTAGCAGTTGCGCGGGGACGTAGATAGTGTTGTTGATACGGCGAGGAGCCGCCGGCAGCCGACCACCCTCGAGTCCCGGGGCCCGCCTCTCACCTACCCGCAGCACAATGTCGAGCCTACCCGGAGCGCTGAGCGTGAGTGTCGGTGCTGTGTATTCCCAGCCTGCCTTCCAAGCTAGGAAAGGAGCCTCGCCTCGGGCCTCCCACTTCACCTCCCAGCCCAACTCTTGGAACACCGCCCGCACGGGGACCCAGGTCACTTGGCCCTCGAGGATAGCTGGGCTGGATAGTGGTATCTGCACACCATTGACGAAGAGTATCACGGCAAGCACTGACACCTGGTACACAATTATCCGCCTCCTGTCACGGACGCCACAATTTGCTCTCGCTATATTAAGACCCTGGCGAAGCAGTTACGGTTCCCTGCCGGACAATTGGTGGTCAGACCGTCAGCGTTATGCCGCCTTTGGGCACGAACTGGCGTAGATAGTCGTGGGATTCAGATAGCTCCTCAAGCAGATTTTCTTCGCTCTTGGTAGAGGCGGGAATGACTTCCAGCATAAGCATGTTACAGCTAACCGGCTCCAGCACCTGCGAGACAGGGCTGGATTCGCAGTGCGCATGCGCGTAGGAGACGGCTTCCATTAACTCAGCCATCTCAACCTTGCCCTTCTGGTTGTACTCAGCGGTGAACGGCCAGTGGGCGCTGGCCTCCGGGGTAGTCTGCTGGAGGTGGATGACCTCGGAGAAGGCCGCAAAGCGCCGTATCCACTCCAGATAGTCCAGGTCGGGCCCGCTCATCCCGTACTGCTGTCCGGCCTGATGACCGACGTCAACTGTCAAGTAAATGGGCACGCCGTCGCTGTCAGCATTGCAGGCCAGCAGGAACTCCTCCGACTGCTGCAGGGTCCAGGGGACTTCCGAGGGGACATACATCTGCTCGACGTAGATCGCCGTCAGCCCCTTCTCTTTGGCAATCACGGCCAGCTCCCGCCAGGTAGCGTAAAGTCGGGCGATTCTCCTTCTGGTCTCCTCTGGGTCTTCGAGCACCTCGACGGGAAGCGCATCCACATGACCGCCCCAGCGCCTGGCTCCCAACGCAACGGTCAAATCCATCACCGCCTCCAGCCACTGCTTCATCCGCTGGCCCGGCTCAGGCTGGCTGTGCGAGAAGCTGTGGTAACGGTGTGTGGACACTCCGGTGTAGGTATCAAAGATCTCTACCTCATAGTGCTGGGCGGCCTTCCGAATTCGCTCAGCCAGTTGCAGGACAAAATCCTCAGGCCCCATAAATAAGGGATCAATCTGGTCGCAGCAGTATTCGTGGATGTTGAAGCCCAGCTCTTTGGTAATGCGAATGACATTCTCGGGCTGCTCCCAGCGCCGCGTGGCGAAGGCGCCATCGAGGCCCAGCTTTATCACGACTTCACGCGACATAATTGTCCTCCAGGTGCTGATCTTTGCCGACGGCTTCTACTTTGAACTATCCTATTGAAGTTCGCTGTGGGGCTGGTACTAACCTCTGCGTGGATCCAGGCGGTGTCTGTTATAGCAATTGCCGAGCCTTGATATCCAGATAACGGTTCACTGCGCTGACCGTCAGCTCATCGGGGGTAGCATCCACGACCCGGGCGCCCTGCTGGCGCAACGCGGCCAGCGCCTGGCTACGGTCGCGCAGCAGCCCCGCAGCCACCGCCCGCTGGTAGACCTGCGAGACCTGCTGAGGAGGCAGATCCGCGGTCTGCTCCAGGCGGGGGTCACGGATGGTTACCACCAGCGGCAAGTGGTGGGGATACAGCGCTCCACTGTAAGCCAGCAGCGCCCGCGAGGCCTGCTTGTCTATGATGTCAGTAAAGATAACCACCAGTGACCGCTTGCGACTGCGACTCTGCAGCATTGTCAGGGCTGCCCCGTAGTCAGGCTCGGTCATGGTAGGCTGAACGGCGTACAGCTCCTCGACGAGCCGTCCGATCTGGACGCTGCCCTTGCGGGGCGGGATGAAGCTATTGACTGCCTCAGCAAAGACCATCATCCCCACCGCGTCATCCTGGCGGCTGGCCACGTAAGCCAGCATCAGCGCCGCGTTGATGGCGTAATCGAGCTTGGACATCCCATCAAGCTGGCCGCACATCATCCGCCCAGCGTCAATCATCAGCATCACATTCTGGCTGCGCTCGATCTCATACTCGCGGGTGATCGGCTTGTTGCGTCGGGCACTGGCTTTCCAGTCAATATCGCGGAAATCATCGTCGGGCACATAGTCGCGTAGGCTCTCGAACTCAGTGCCCTCCCCGCGGCGGCGCATCCGGCGAAAGCCGGCCTGCTGCAGGTGGATATTGCGAGCCAATAGCTCATAGCGATGGACCTGCAGCAGATCCGGATAGACCCGAACCTGTTGCCGGGCTGGCACGCGCCGTTGCCACCAGCTCAATGCCAGCCGTGAGCGGCCCCGGATGTGGATGTCTCCGAACTGATAGTCGCCCCGGCTCTGCGGCACGGTACGATAGATAATCCGCTGCGTCTGGTACGGCCCCAGCCGCAGGCTACGCTGGCGCCGGGTGGTTTCGAATTCAATGGGAGGATCGTCTTTGATCTGCAGGTGCAGCATCCGCTCAGTGCGGCTATACAGGATGATCTCAACCTGGTTGTCGGTGCCCAGCGACATTTTCTCGTCCACCTGGCGCTCGATCTCAATCACCGCAGTTCGTCGTGACAGCAGGTTATCGGCCAGCGCTATGACCAGCACAGCCCCAATCCACGCCCAGCCCAGTCCCCCCAGAGGCGGGTAGAACTCAGCCGCTACGATCAGGGCCGGTCCAATTAGCAAAATGGCCAGGCCAAAGAGTGTGATAATCATCGGGTTTTGCTACCTTGGTACCGGCACCGAAGCCAGCGTATTGTGGACGATGTCATCGGCGGTCAGGCCCTCGATATCTGCCTCGGGACGCAGGATGAGCCGATGGCGCAGTACCGGCGCCGCGATACTCTTTATGTGATCGGGAGTCAGAAAGTCGCTGCCCCGCAGGGCCGACAGAGCCTTGCTGGCTTGCAGCAGCATTAGCGCCGCTCGCGGGCTGGGCCCCAGCACCAACTGACCGCTGTCGCGGGTACGGCGGATAAGCTCGCCTATGTAGTGAAGCAGTGAATCTTCCACATTGACGCCAATAATCTCCTGGCGACATTCAGCCAGGTCACTCGCCGAGGCGACCGGCTCGACACCGGCTTCGGCCAACTGCTGGGCATCAAAGCCCTGGTCGGTGCGTGCTAACAGCTCGTCTTCTTCATCTGGGCTGAGGTACTCGACGACGACCTTTAGCAGGAAACGGTCGAGTTGGGCCTCCGGCAGTGGATAGGTGCCCTCGTATTCGATGGGGTTTTGTGTGGCAAAGACGGTGAAGTTTTCGTCAAGCTGCGTGGTTGTCCCCTCCAGCGTCACCTGTCGCTCCTGCATTGCCTCCAGCAGGGCCGACTGGGTCTTGGCCGGGGCGCGATTGATCTCATCAGCCAGCAGCAAGGTAGTGAAGATCGGGCCGCGCCGCAGATGAAACTCCTGGGTAGTGAAGTCAAACACGTAAGTGCCCAGGATGTCTGAGGGCATCAGATCGGGGGTAAGCTGTACCCGCCCGAAGTCCAGGTCCAAACAGCGGGCCAATGCCCGGACAAGCAGGGTCTTGGCAACGCCGGGCACACCCTCCATCAGCACGTGCCCCCGCGCGAGTACTGCCACCAGCAACTGCTCGATTACTGTCTGCTGGCCGACTATCGCCTTGCCCAGCATCTGGCTGATGCGCTCTGCGAGTCGTTGCGTCTTAGGGGTGTCGCTGGCGAACTGCTGCATCTTTGATAGCCTCCTCAAAAGTGGCGATCCTGCGAGTGAGGCCTAACATCTGGGCCTCGGACAACTCAGCGTCAGCATCAATGGCCTCTAGCTCCATCAGAAGAGCGGTCAGCCCCTCGCTGTCCACAGCAAATGACTGCCTAACGGCCCGCGCCAGATCCTGGGGGTCGGCCAAAGAGGGCAGCCCGGTTACCTGGGTGAGCCGCCAGCGGAACCGCTGGGTAATCTTAGCCAGGGCGGCGCAGGTGGCCTGGGCCCCTTGATACAGCCCGGCGAAGGCCGCGATGTGCTCGGCCAGTGACCGCCGCGCCTCCAGCTTCAGTGGCACCGGACGCCCAAAGCGCCACAGGCCGCCGGACAGATAGATGACCAGACAGACAAAAAGGGCCACCATTGCCCGGACCAGAAAGCTGCCCGGCAGCTTTTCTCGCTCGAACTGGCGTGCGCGCCGGCCGTGATGATATTCGTCGAAGTATACTGCCTCGGGTATGCCGCGAGCGTAAATCAGATTCATGGCCAAAACTATGTTGTCAGCCTGCCCAATCTGGCCGTTGCTCAGGATGTCAGCGTCGCTGATAACATCAATCATCCCCCGGCCTATCTTCACCCGCATCACCAGGACGCCGTCGGCATCGGACAGCAGAGGTTGATATTGGTCCACCGCTACTGGCACGATGATAGGCAACTCCTGCTCATCGCCGACAAGCCGGCGCAGATGCTGCTGCACCTCATCAGTCGAGTTGGCCACTGCCAGGCGCTGCGGTGAGTGAACCCGAAGCCGCGCCACTTGGCCGACCACGGGCGACGGGACAGCCGGCTCAACCGCCACCGTTGCCCGATACAAGCCAACCCGGGAGGTCAGCAGCCCCAGGTGAGCCAGGAGCACGTGGTTGGCGCTTATGTAGCCGTATGCAGCGTTGTACTCCAGCACGTGATCTGTGTCTACAGCCAGCAGCACTCGGCCACCGCTCTTGACCCAATCAACCAGAGCAGTCAGTTGCTCCCGGTCAGGCCCGAAATTGGGGTCAAATACACACAGCAACGCCTGCGGGCTGGCAGTAAATTCGTCCCACGGTCGCTCGTGCAGTTTGACATTGATCTGATTGCGCTCGCAGATCTCGCGCAGGGCCTTGGTGCCCCACTCATTGGTGCGGAAGCTGGCGTGGTCCGCCGCGAGATCAGGACGAACGGAGCGGGAGACCAGGTAGGAGATGAGTACGGTGAAGGCGATGATCAGGCCCAGTATGACCAGGCCGCTGCGTAGATGCCGCACCTCAGTCACCCGCCCTTTGCCAGAGCTGATCGGCGACGGCGGCCAGCTCCTGGTAGCCTGTCGCCTGCAGGGGCCGACGTCCGTATGTAACCCGATCCACCGCGGTCGTCAGCGGCATGAGCAGTCGCTGCAGTTGTGGCTCAGAACGTATTGCGCGCAGATACTCGCCATTGGTCAGCCCGGGATGATAGCGCAGGTAGCCCTGCCGTTCCAGCCGCCGCAAGCAAGATTGGTGCAACGCCCGTAGCGCCCCGGCAAAGTTGCCGCGGGCCGCAAGCTGGCGGGCATCCTGCCGCAGCCAGGTGGGGGAACTCACCGCAAGCGCCGGGCGGTCGCGTGGCTCTCGTCGCTGGGGCCGCCGGCGAGCGAAGGCACCGCGGATGGTGGCCAATATGTGATAGATCAAAAGGATGGCTAAAGCTGCCAGTACTGCCACAAACAGCCAGTATAGCACCGGCCACTGTGCGTACAGGCGCTCCATCACGGGATTCATGAATATCCAGCGCAGCACCCTCACCAACAGCTCTGTTGCCTGTCCATACAGTCTGCTGAGCCACATCGGGTATTCGGTCTGATACTCCGGCTGGCTGAGGATCTCCTTAATCTGCTGGCGCAGCAGGTCCTTAGCAGGACGGTCCGGCGGAGTGGTCGCGGCCACTACCTGGACAACAGACCCACCACTCAGTAGGGCGATCTTAAGTATCACTGCTCGCCAGGTTGGGTTCTTCGTCAGGCGATTCACCATGCGGAAGAATGACCCGCCTTTGCTGTTCGGTGCCCGGCACGCTGGTTGGAGCAGGCGTGTCCGAAGCCGTTAGCGGTCTGCACCCAAACTCCATGAGCTATCGCAGTCGGCTTTCATTATGATGACCACAGTAATAGCCCTCATTTACCAGCAGATTAGCTAGACTGCTGTCAGATTCGTCATCTGGCGGCTGGTTCCTCCTCGTAATGCTGTTTGCCCATTAGGCTGCCAGGATCGATGTCCGATGGAACTATACGCGGCCACGAACGTCTATATTCTATGAGAAGAGTGGGACAACAGGCCCAAAGAGGAAGGTGGGATTATGAATCGGATATTGATAGTATCCATTGGTCTGCTATTGCTGGTCGCTTTGCCAGTGCTGGCCGAAGAGGCCCCCGCCACTGGTGCTGCTGAAAGTGGACAGACTACCAGTGTGGTAGGCTTTGCGGCTGGCCAGGCTATCCCCGCCCAGCGGGTTGCGGTAATGGAGATAGAGTACCGCGGCCGCTACGCGCACGAGCTGCGCAAGTGGCTACCGGCGCTGATTGAAGCCAGGTTGGCTGAGCACGGCTGGACAGTACTGGCCCGCGGCGAGGCGCTGGAGGCCATTCGCCAGGAACAGAATCTACCGGGAGTTGATCCGACTACTGCCCCTCCCCAGAACAAGCTCTATGGCGCCAGCGCCATACTCAAGCTAACGGCACGAGTGGATGTCAAGGACTACGATGCGGCAGCCCATATCGGGATCTTTTCCCTCGGCGGTCTGGTCAAGGTCAAGTTTTATCTCAACGGCCAGATCATTGACGCCGGGACCGGAGTTATTCGGCCACTGGGCGAGATCACCAGCTCCAAATCAAAGCTGAAGGGCATAGGAGTGGTCTTTCCTTCAATCGGCTATGTCGGCGCAGGTTACAAGATCAGTGGCATCAGAGACTCGCTGGTCGGCGCTGCTGCTGACGACGCGGCTGAAGAGCTAGTTAAGCGGGTAGATAGAGCCAGTGGCATCGTACCTGGCTATGAGGCGGCAGTTCCGGTCGAGCAGCAGATGATCAAGCTGGCCTTCCCAGCGGCTATGCGTCCCGCTCCCGGCGCGCAGTACGGTATCTATCGCCGCGACCGGATGATCGCGAAGGTCAGGGTAATCGGTTTCGAGGATGGGCTGGCCACCTGTCGGGTGCTGGCGGCAACCGATCAGATCAGGTCAACCGATGTCGCCCGGCCGCTGGAGATCATCGTCCCCGTCGAGGTTAGTTTGCACCTCGACGCCAAGGCCACAGCACCGGAATTGAACCCAGCACTCTTTGCGGAGTGGGCTGCCCGCCGCGAGGCCGTGGCTGCGGCCCGGGAGGCCAACAATCTGGACGCGCTGCTGGAATTGCTGACGCAGGAAGTCACTGACCCCCTGCCTGCCGAGCTCCCTCACTGGCCAAGCAACTACACGTTGTCGGAGATGATCCAAGGGCGGATATTGCAGGGTCTTAGCCAGACCCCCGAGGATGGAGCGCTGGTAGAAGCGTATGTCCAGGTGCGAGAGGATCGGCCGATGGAAAAGCGTGTGGTAATCGCCCTGGGCCTGGCAGGGCTTGTCAGCCTGGGAGAAAAGGAGAAGGAGGCGGATGATCAGACAGTCTTGAAGCGGTGCCTCGCACTGCTTGGCGAGGACAAGAACGATTTCATCCGTGCGCGCGCAGCGCGCTCTCTATGGCATATTGTCCAAGCAAATGCGGACCTCAATCTCATACCCCAGGTCGAGCCCGGACTGCGTGCGGCTCTGAAGGACGAAGCCGGCCGCCCCAATACAGCGTGCAACACAGCTTACGGAAAGACGGTATATATCGTACGCGCGGAGGCACGCTCGGCGCTGCTCGTCCTTGGTTTGGAAGTGGCTCCGGGCGAAGTCATACCGTATTCAGATTGATAGCGCTGTTGAGGTTATATCTCCTGCCGTTACGCTGCCACTAGTGGCACTCAGTGTGGTGGCAAGGAGGAGCGAAGATCGAAGTGCCACCTGGCGTACCCATGGTGGAGGGCAGTCCCGAGTAGGTCGCACTAAGCTCCGAACCTGGCTGAATTGACATATCCCCGGCCGCTGATGTAAATGCCATCAGCGGCCGCGCTCTGTCCGTAGAGCATTGCGGTAGTGAGCCGGTTTGCAGTCCCGCAGCGTCGTGGTATACTCTATGCAGGCAAGGGCAGTACAACTTGGCGTGACGGCTCAACTCCAAAGAACCAATTATGAAATCAAATCGCACAGGCAGCCTATTTGGCACCGACGGCGTTCGGGGGATAGCCAATGCCGACTTGACGTCTGAGTTGGCGCTGAACATCGGGCGAGCCTTCGGAGCCTGGCTGGCTGAGCAGACTGATTCCCCTCATGTCCTGATGGCGCGGGATACGCGCATTTCGGGTCCAATGTTAGCAACGGCAGTCGCGGCCGGCCTGTGCAGCGCAGGGATTGATGTCCACGACTGCGGCATACTGACCACACCCGGGCTGTGCCTGCTGGTCAGGGAGCAAGCCCAGGCGGGCGGGGTCGTCATATCGGCCTCGCACAATCCGCCGGAGTTCAACGGCATAAAGCTGATTAACTCGCATGGTGAGAAGCTGTCGGAGCAGGCTGAGAGCGCCGTCGAAAGGTCTCTCTTTGCTGATGAAGATGCAGAGCCGCCTGGCGGCACTGACATCGGTACCATTACCGACTACCCCGACGCCGGCGAGCAGTACCTGGAGCTGCTACGGTCAAGTCTGGGCGAGACCGTAGCACTTGGTGGAATCAAGATTGTGGTGGACTGCGCCTTCGGGGCTGCTTTCTGTCTGGGGCCGGAGGCACTGCGCCGTGCCGGGGCGGACGTTAGCACGCTGAACGCTACACCGGATGGAAGCCGCATCAACGACGACTGCGGAGCAGTCAACCCGCAACTTCTAGCTGAACAAGTGGTGGCGGAGGGCGCCGACCTGGGCGTGGCTTTC
Organism: bacterium; assembly: GCA_030615605.1. Classification (GTDB taxonomy): domain Bacteria; phylum Armatimonadota; class Zipacnadia; order Zipacnadales; family Zipacnadaceae; genus JALGTD01. The sequence goes on along the minus strand of JAUWYY010000003.1, from coordinate 181,342 downwards.
GATGGGGATGCTGACCGCGCTGTCTTTGTGGATCATACCGGCACAGTACGCGATGGCGACTTCATCAAGTTCATTGTGGCCACTGATCTGTGCAACCGCGGCCTGCTCGACCCACCCCTGGTTGTCGGTACGGTGATGAGTAACCTGGGATTGGAGATGGCGCTTGAGTCTGCCGGGATAGAGTTAGTAAGAGCATCCGTAGGCGATCGCGATGTGCTCGAGCAGATGAAGGCGCACAGCGCTATGCTCGGCGGGGAACAGTCCGGCCACATCATATTTGCTGAGGTTGGCGTGGGGGATGGCATATACACTGCCCTGCGGGTTGGCGAGATCATCGCACGAACCGGGCGCACGCTGGCTGAGCTTTGTGCTCCTCTCACCAAGGCACCCCAGATTCTGCTCAACGTGCCAGTAGGAGACAAGCACGCCTACCAGCAGAACGACGACCTCAAAGAGAAGATACAGGCATGGCAGGCCAAACTTGCCGATGCCGGGCGAGTGCTTGTTCGCCCCTCAGGAACCGAGTCGGTCGTGCGCGTGATGGTTGAAGCTCGTGATGAGGATTTGGCCAAAGAAGCGGCGCAATCCATCGCTGAGCTGATCGCCTGCCCGCTGCTCCACCAGGGGCTGCGGGAGTTGCCGGACGACGAGCGCTCAGTGGAGGGATAGATCACGCAATGAACAAGCCCGCAAATCAGCCAAGAGATGCTTTTTTCGCAACAGAGCACATCCCTGCAGGCTTTTGGCTACGCCTGGCGGGCCGGCTTATTGACTGGATTCCGCTGTCAGGCATCCTTGTCCTAGTGCTCGGTATGGGGCCCAGTGGTCTTTACTTGCTGGGTGTGCCAGAATCAATAACCTCATTATGTGTTGCCTTGTTTGTGCTGGCTCATTTCGCATTCTTTGTGGCGTTCACTACCTGTCTGGGACAAACTCCAGGTAAATGGGTCGTCGGTATCAAGGTCGTTGACGCGGATGGCCAGCCGCCGCGATTCGGAGTGACGCTTCGCAGAGAATTGGTCGAATTCTTGTGGATGGCTCTGCGGATATGTCTTGTGGGGCTACTAGACCCGATATGGATTGCCTTCACGAGTAAGAAGCAAGCGCTGCACGATCTCGGGGCGGGGACCTACGTAGTGAGGATAGCGCGGCGACCGTTGATCGCAATAGTGGTTGTAGCTGTCATAGGTGTTACAGCAGAGCCACTATCGGTTGAATACGTTAAGCGACACTCTTTTGAATGCTTCTATATTCCCTCAGGAGCTATGGCACCGACGCTAATGACTGGCGACCAGATTTGGGTGAACAAGTATATCTATGACATTAGAGAACCTGAAGTTGCAGAGGTTGTAGTCTTCGAGGCTCCTCACGAAGCCACACCAGACAGAAAAGACTTCATTAAACGGGTCGTCGGGCTGCCGGGTGATATTCTGGAGTGCCGAGATGGGAAACTCTTCCGCAATGACCAACCTGCAGACGAGCCCTACATACGCGGGCCGACCCCAAGCTACTGGCCGGGGCTTCCGCAGCCCTACGAGGTGCCCCAAGGCTCCATAGTGGTGTTCGGCGATAACCGATCCAATTCCAACGATAGTCACCGGTGGGGACCGCTGCCCGTAGAGAACTTGACCGGCAAAGCTCTGTTTATCTACTGGCCGCCCCCGCGAATTGGGGTTCTATAGAGGCCAGATATTAGCCATTGTAGGACACATCTCCGCGCGACGAATGCTTATACCACCACCGACAGGGAGGACTAAGCACTGCCGCGACTGTACTCATAGGCAGTTTCATACATTGCTACGATATTCTCAGGCGGGCTGACCGCCTGGATATTGTGACACGGTGCCAGAATGTAGCCGTCGCCTGCCCCCAGAATCTGCAAATTGTCTATAACCTCCTGGCGGACCTCGTCAACCGTTCCGAAGGCCAGCGTATACTGGTTGTCCATCGCCCCATGAAACACAATCTGGTCCCCGAAGTCACGCTTGAGAGCCGCCCGGTCCATACCCTTGCACCGCCACTGAATGGGATTCAGCACATCAATGCCCGCCGCAATCATATCGGGCAGAGTCTCGCGAATGGCTCCGTCGCTATGGTGAAAAACATAAACCCCGTGCTCGTGGGCCAGATCGATCATCCGCTTCATGCGCGGGATGAAAAACTCGCGGATCTGGTCAGGGGAAAAAAGCAAAGCCTCCTGCGAACCCAGATCCTCGGCGACATAGCTGTACACAACCTGCTCAGGTATGGCTTCGTAGATACGACGGGTATTCTGGTAAGCCAGTTCGAAGAGGATATCCAGGCAGTGATGAACCATCTCTGGATTGAGAAGCAGATCCATGAAACCTTGCTCCAGGCCCCGCAGCTTGCAGTACCGGTTGAATGGCTCAGAACCGCCGGCCCGGATGGGGGGTAGTCCTCTTTGCCCGCAACTTGCTCGGGCAAGTGCGAGTAATCCCACCAATCCGGCTCAGGCCACCGGTAGTGGCGCTTGATATCCTGGACCGAATCGAACTGGGCCAGCGGACTGTACGCAATCTCTTCATACTCACCGGTGCCGTAGTCTACCTGTTGAAATCGGCAGCCGAACTCGTCCTCGGTAGTTATGTCCAAACATATAGAAACAGCAAGGAGCATACAGAATGTGTGGCATAGTAGGTTACATTGGGCCGCGCGATGCGGCTGACATTTGTTTAGTAGGTCTGAAAAGGCTGGAATACCGCGGTTATGACTCCGCCGGTATTGCCGTAGTACACGAGGGAGAACTTCACCTTCGCAAAGTAGTCGGCAAGCTGGTAAACCTGGAAGAGGTGCTCCAGCAGGAGCCACTTATGGGCGCTCCGGGCATCGCTCATACGCGCTGAAGTCACTGACCTGATCGGCCGCGAACAGTGGCTCACCTGCACCGCCGACGGCACGCTGTTTGCGACCTGTCATCTGCTGGCCCAGGACATCAACAACCTGGATGGGTACACGCATAGTTACATCCATCGCTCGACGGACGGCGGCCGCACCTGGGAGCGGACGCGCATCGGCCCGGAGGGTTTCCCGGAAAAGGCTGCGAGTCCACTGACAAAGGCCAGACGTGGAGCGACCTGCGCGACCATGGTGACTACGGCATGATGTACCCGCGGATCATTCGGCTTCAGGACAGTCGGTTGGTGATGACCTTTACCCAACGGGGCATCTTTTACCCCATTGGCCTGCAGGCCAGCACGAGCACGAAGTTCTCACATACTCGAAGAATATGTAGACTACTAAGAGCTAAATGATAAATCGCCGTCTAAAGTTCTTGCCGGGTTGTCCGCCGTGGCTACACTTCTGTAGCACAGGCCGGAAAGGTGCGCAAGAAGCGGCTTTTTTTGAAAAAGCGAGGCTTGAGCAAAATCCGTTTGGGAGTCTTGCAAATTGTGTAGCCGATTGGTGCAGCAAGACCAGCTTATTCTGCTCAGCTCTCTCAACAGCGAGGTGGCTGAAGATGAGGAAATTGGTGGGAATAGTGTTGCTATCAACTGCAATCTGCGCGATAGCAGTTGCCCAACCTGTCTTTAATTACGTAAATGCCCCCGACGACACCTATACCTGGGATGAGATCAGCACCCGAACGATCGGTGCCGGAACGAAGCTAACCGAGTTGCAACTGACCTCGCAGATGTGGCGGGGCATCCGGTGGACCCATCGCCTACAAATCATAACTCCGCGGCAGATGCGCCACCCCCAGACCGCTATGCTCATCATCACCGGCGGGACTCCCGGCCAACAGGAGCAGAACTACCTGGCGATGGCAGCTAATATGCTGTCGGCGCCGGTGGTCGTGCTGGGGGACATACCCAACCAGCCGTTGTTTGATGGCTTGACTGAAGACAACCTGATTGCCTACACCTTCGACCAGTACCTGGCTACCGGAGAAAGCGACTGGCCGCTGCTGTTTCCTATGACCAAGGCAGCGGTGCGAGCGATGGATGCCGTCGAGGAGTACACGGCTGAGGCCTGGGAGACCCCGGTGTCGAGTTTCTACGTAACAGGCGCCTCCAAACGAGGCTGGACGACCTGGTTTACGGCAGTTGTGGCACCCCAGCGATGTGTCGGAATTGCGCCAATGGTCTATGACAATCTCAATCTGTCGGCCCAGATGACTCATCAGGTCCAGACCTGGGGTGACTACAGCGAGAGAATCAGCGAATATTCCGAGCGGGGTCTGCCTGAACGATTGGCTACGGACAGCGGCAGCCGCCTCGGTGCGATCGTTGATCCCTATACCTACCGGGCACAGGCTACTATGCCCAAGCTGATCATCTCCGGAACGAATGACCGCTACTGGCCGCTGGATGCGGCCAACCTGTACTTTGAGGAATTGCCCGAGCCTCGCTACTTGCTGTATGTTCCCAACTGCGGGCACGGGCTTGAGGATATGATGCGGGTGCTTACCGCCCAGGTCGGGTTTTTTGCGGCATGCACCAAGCAGGTGCCACTGCCGCAGTTGCGCTGGCAATATCAGGAGGGCCACCATCTAAGACTGGTTATCTCCTCTCAACCAGCTCCCCAGCGAGTCGTGCAATGGACCGCCGCCTCGCCGACGAGGGACTTTCGCGAGGCGGTCTGGCAGCAGTCCCCAGCCCGCCAACATAAAGGGCAGTACATCGTGCGCATCCACTACCCCGAAGACGGCTACCGTGCTATTTTCGGCGAAGCCGTCTATGATTTTCAGGGCGCAAGGCTTATGCTTTGCACCAGCGTACGCATCGTCAAAGCACACTAATGTCAGCAGCACACACCACAGATCAACGCTTTCGGATGAGGTGACACCGAGTGCCGCAGGATGAGATGACGTCCAAGCAGCGCTGGCTGGCCGTGCTCAGCGGTGAGCCGACCGGGTTCCCACTGATTACTGGGCGACCGAAGAGGCAACCGCGAAACTGAAGCAGTACCTGGGCTACCAGACCTTCGACGAAGTGGCCCAGGCCCTGCACATTGATCAGGTGCTCACTGTGGCCCCGGAGTATGTGGGCCCGGAACTGGCCGAGGTATCAATGCCCAAAGCGCCTGAGTTTCATTCAGGGAGATGACAACAGCGGGGTTATCTCGGGGTGAAGTCAATAGACTCATCAATACGGGCTACCGTCTCGGCTAGCAAGCGCGTGGCATTTTCCAGATCGGCCAGCGAGACTACTTCCACCTGGGTGTGCATATAGCGGTTCGGGATGCTTATCAGCCCGGCAGCCACGCCACAGCGGGTTATCTGCATGGCATTGGCGTCGGTGCCCGTAGCTCGGGGCGCTGCCTCAAGCTGATAGGGAATGTCGTTACTCTCGGCGGCTTCTATGAGCAGCTTAAGAACCGTCGGGTTGATGTTTGCACCCTTGGCGATTACCGGTCCCTCGCCGAGCTTGATCTCGCCCGTCTTTGACTTGTCAGCCTCAGGATAGTCGCTGGCGTGGGTGACGTCAATGGCAATTCCCACCAGCGGATCAATGCCAAACGCGCTCGTCTGCGCCCCCCGCAACCCTAGCTCCTCCTGGACAGTTGAAACACTATGCAGCGAGCAGTCTATTTTGCGCCGGCGCAAAATGCGCAGCACATCCATGACTACGAAGGCGCCAGCCTTGTCATCGAAGGCCGGTGCCGCGAGCAGATCGTCTGAAAGTTTTTCCATCTGCAGGTCGAAAGTGATCGCGTCGCCTATCTGGACGCGTTTGAGTGCCTCAGCGCGGTCCTTGGCAGCAATATCAATCCAGAGCTTGTTGATCTTGATCTCTGGTTTCTTGCGCTCCTCCGGCTCTAACAGGTGTATCGGCTTCTTGCCGATCACACCCACTACCGGACCCTTGTCTGCCCAGATCTTGACTCGCGAACCGGCCACCAGCGTGGTATCTACCCCGCCAATGGCGCTGAATCTGATGAAGCCCTCGTCGGTGATATACTGGACCATAAAGCCGATCTGGTCGCAATGGCCGGCCAGCATCACCCGCGGCTCAGCACCGGGGTTTTTGACAGCGATCAGATTGCCGTGCAGATCGGTGTGCACCTCGTCTGCCCAGTCGGTGACAGCCTCGCGCAGCAGGCGCTGGACCGGCTGCTCGAAGCCCGACGGCGAGGGCGTTGCAATCAACTGTTCCAACAGGGACAATGATTCTTTGCGCATAGGCAGTTAACTCCTGAGGCTCACGGCGTCGCCCTGATGATCTGGCGTACCTGCTCCGGATAGTAGTATATCAGCCATAATTCCTCGTCGGTCAGCGGCGCTTGAGTATGCAGATTGGCGTACTGAACCAGGCGCAGGATCTCCTGGCTGTGCTCCTTATCGCGGAAGGCCAGGTCCAGGTGGCTGCCGTAGACGTATTCCAGCCCGGCAGTCCCGCCCTGGACACCCGTAGTTATCACCCGTCCGGTGGGCACCTCCTCGTGCTCACCCCGGCCCAGTTCTTCGAAGTCATACAGCTCGTAGTTGTGCCGATCCTTGAGGGCACCGTCGGCATGAATGCCCGATTCGTGAGCGAAGGTGTTTGCGCCGACTCCGACTTGATTTATCGGCAGTGGTACGCCGACCGCTTGGCTGACGTACTTGGCCAACTGCCAGGATTTGGTCAAGTCGAGATTCTCGTCCAAGAAGGAGTTCTGACCCCACTTGGCTGAGTATTTCAAGGCCAGGATGCACGACAACAAGTCAGCGTTGCCGGTACGTTCACCAATGCCGTTTACGGTGGTATTGACATAAGCATCCACTCCCGCCTCGCAGGCGGCCAGCGCGCCGCTGACGGAATTGGCTACCGCCAGCCCCAGGTCATTGTGGCAGTGCATCTCCATGGCCATACCGGTTTCCTTGGCCAACAGCCCCACTCGCTCAGCGATGCGCACCGGATCATCATATCCCAGCGTGTCGCAGTAACGGAACCGGACGGCTCCCGCCTCCATGCCCGCCTGGGCAAACTCGATGAGAAAGTCTGTATCGGTCCGCGAGGCGTCTTCGGCGTTGACCCCGATGCTGGCTGCGCCGCCCTCTTTGGCCGCCACTACCGAGTCCACCATCATCTTAATGATATCTTCTCGGGTGAACTTATGCCGAAACTTCCACTCCAGCATCTGCTCGGAGGTGGAGATGGACAGGTTAAAGTGCTTCAGATCGGTGTGGGCCTGAGCCTGATGCACGTCATCGGCTAGCGCCCGCGACCAGCCGCTGAGCTGCAGCCGCTTGATCAACGGGCCGTTTTCGTGGGTATCTTTAGTCAGGGCGACGTTGGCATTGATATAGTCCCATTCATGGGGACTAAGCGGAAAGCCCATCTCCGACTGGTATACACCCATCTCATCCAGCAACCAGTTGATCACTGTTTTCTGGAGTTTGGCTATAGTTATGCGCGCCGTCTGCGCGCCGTCGCGATTGGTTACATCAACAAAGTATATCTTCGGCACGGTACTCCTCTCCTAAACACAGCGGTTGTGTGCATGTGTATGTGTTGGCTGGGTGTGTTGATTGCCCAAAACTAACGGACGCCGTAGCACTGCCGGGCACAACCACCCGGCACCTGGCGGCGTAAGCCGGCTACCAACACCTAATCCACGCAGATACTATAGCCCATTTGCAGCGGTATTGCAAGATACACACCGCCGGTGGCTGATTTGCTCCCGAGGCAGCAAATCGCAGCCGCTTTTGCGGCTGCGACTTGCCATAATGGTATGAGGCCCTCCCCCGGCGACGAGGCGGCCGCACGGGGGATTCCAGCACACACCTGCGGGAGTGATTTTCGACTTAGCGGCAGCTAGATGATGACCGAAACTACCTCGTCACCCTCCGCCACGTCAATGACCTTAACGCCGCCGGCCGTCCGGCTGCGTTCTGAGATGTCATCTACCGGTGTCAGAATAGCCTGGCCCTGGGCAGTAGTAATGAGCACCCTCTCCCCTGCGCCGGTGACCACATGCTCGGTGGCGGCAACAGCGCCGCTGTCACAGGTCACTTTGTAGCCAATAACACCCTTCCCTCCCCGCTTCTGCTGGCTAAACTGAGTCGGGCACACTAACTTTCCGTAACCGTTCTTTGTGACAATCAGAATTGCGTCAGCCATCTTCACTAGCTCCTTCCTTCACATTGTGTTGGTCGCTATACTGGGCTTATTCGCCCATTGTTGCCAAAATCCCTTCCTACCCTGTTCTGCCTACCGCTATAACTTCTCGATGCACCTCACCAGGACCTTTGTGCAAACTAAAAGACCCTCCCGGGCTGGGCTGGTAGTCTGTCAGGCTCCGACCCTGTGCCCCTCATGCAATCACCCATTCCCGGTATGGGCCAGGTATTCCTCCCTGCTCAGGAGGTATGTTACTCGCCAACTTTCAAGTTACCATTAGACAAATCCGGGACCCTCAAACACACTAATATAGTGAAGACACCCGACTGGGACGCTGGGCGGCATGATAAATCAGTCAACCAAAGTGGATGATCGGCAACTGCTGGAACGACTCGCCCGTGGCGATATGCAGGCGCTGGCCGCTATCTACGACGCTTATAGCGGCGTTGTCTATCACCTGCTGTTGGCCCGGTTAGAAGATGACCATCGCGCGGAGGAGCTGCTTGTGGATGTCTTTATGGCGCTGGTCCAACGAGGGCGCGGCGTGGCCCAAATCCGCGACCTCCGCGCTTATCTGCTCCAGGTCGCTCGCAACCACGCGGCCCAGGCGCACTGCAAGCACAACCACAATTCGCCTGACCTGGCCATCGCCACTGTCGCGGACGAACCGGTTGCCGAAGCGCTGGACAGCATTGTCGTCCGCGAAGCACTCGCAGAATTGCCCGCCGAGCAAGCCGAGATGATTGTGCTGAAGATCTGGCACGAGCTAACCTTCGCTGAGATTGGACGGATTCTGGATATTTCGCCGAACACCGCCGCCAGTCGGTATCGCTACGGACTGGAGAAGCTGCGCACCATATTAGGAGAGAGCTACGATGGAAACTGAACGGTTTGAAGAGCAATTGCGCGCGATACCCCTGGGCACGCCTGACCGGCAAGTGAGGCGACGCCTGATGCAGCGGGCGGCGAAGGCAGCCCGGCGGCAGTGCCGGGGCCGTACACTGCGCTGGGCGTTCGCTGCGGCGGCGGCGCTGCTGCTTGTCATCAATCTGATTTTCGGGCAGATTCACCAGGAGCGCCTCGCCCGGATCACTGGCCATCCCGGCTATCCCCAGCCAACCTCCGGCGTCGCCTACGCCGATGGATTGGAGCAGCGAGAGCACCTGATGTACGAACTGCTGGGCGAGAACGGTAATTCATAAGGAGGAATGACAATGAATCAACAGCGCTTTCCGACAATCAGACGGATAGGCCGCTGGTGTGTGCGGGTTGCTCCGCGAGTAGGCTTCGGGCTGCTGGTTCTGTTTGTGCTCGTCGCCATTCCCTGGACATATTTCAACATCAAATGGGGGCGGGAGCTAGAGGCCAAGCTGGCCGAGCTCAAAGCGCAGGGCATGCCGTTGACACCAGCCGAAGCCGCACCCAAGCCGGTGCCTGACAGCCAAAACGCGGCGGTCCTGTATCAGGAAGTCTTCAAAGTCCAATTCCCCCCCACCGAATCTATATTTGGTGAGGGGGCAATGGGCGGACTGTCCCAAGATGACCGAAATGTCTTTTCCGCTTATCTCAAGGAGCCAACGCGTGAACTGGAAAGCCAGGTCCGCAAGCTTCTGGCTCGCCCGCAAGTACAGCAAGCCTTGAACACCCTGCGCCGTGGCTCTCAGAGGCCGTATTCAGTTTTCCCGGTGAAATGGGAACAGGGAGCTGCTGCGCTTTTCCCCCATATGGGAATGTTCAGAGCAGCAACGTACATTATCACTACCAGGGCTCTGCTCCTGGCTGACGAGGGCCGCGTCAAGGAAGCCCTGGATTGGTGTCGTGTCTCGCTGCGCATGTCCGAGCACGCTGCCTCTGAGCCGACGCTCATTGGCCAACTTGTTGCCACTGCCATGCAGGCGATAACTCTTGACGCGGTAGAGCGGATCATCTCTGAGCAGCAACTGGAGCCGGGCGTAGCTAATGATTTCGCAGACTATCTGTCCCGAATCAACTTGTACAAGAGCTCCACGGTAGCAATGGCGGGCGAGCAGGCTTACGGCATTGAGACTATGGAACAGCTTCGCCGCGGCGAATACCGGCGCAGTGAGTTGGTCAGGGACCACCTCGACCTCAGTGCGCGCGCTGATAGGTCATACCTCATCGTCCAGCTGTATTCGAGTTGGCTTGGTCGGCCACTTTGGAAGCTGGATGAATTGGCTCTGATACAGGGGTACGGAAAGGTGGTCCGCTTGACTGCTGAACCTTATGTCGAAGCAGCCTCCGAATGGAAGAGGCTGAAAGCTTCTCGCGATGAGATCCCCCGGTATCTCGTGCTGACCCGCAAGCTGTCCCCGCTATTCTCCGGTGCTATGCAAAAGCGCGACCACGCCGTCGCGAGTATTGGCCTCTGCCGCGTGGTACTGGCGCTGAAGGCGTACAAGTACGAGCGAGGCGCCTATCCGCAAAGCCTGGCGCAGTTGCAGGAGACGCTGGACTGGCAACTGCCCGAGGATCCCTTCAGCGGCGCAGATTTCGTCTATCAGCGCCAGGAGGAAGGCTTCAAGCTATACAGCATCGGCCAGGACCTGGAAGATGACGGTGGGATCGCGCCGAAGGAGCCGCCCCAGAACCTGCATCGCGACGAGGCCGACATCGTCTGGGAGTGTTCGCGCTAGGCTGTCTGTCGTCTCCAATCACGCCCCAGGGCTGCCTGGTCAGAACGACCAGCGCCTGTGCTCACCTGGCCTCACCCCTTCAAACTTTCCACCAAGTGTGATAAACTCTCTATGCACACCGGGTTAGAAATGGGCAACGAAGGTGGTAGGCGATGCGATTCACGAGCTTAGTCGGCTTAGGATTGATGGTAATCGGCGCCGTAGGCGCAGCCGCGCAGAACCAGGTGCCCGTCCTGCCAGAGAAAGGACACCTGTGGGTGGTACTCGGCGCGGAGTGGTCAGCGGTAGTGGTGACAGGCATACGTGAGAGGGACAAGGGTGACCTCTACCTGTGGCACCGGGAGCAGGAGTGGCAAGACTTTCGGGGGTACTTCGAGCACATTCCGCTCGACGGCCTGGCTTGCGTAGACGGCATGTCGTGGTCACCAAATGGGCATGACCTGGCCTTTTATGAGGAGGTTGACGGCCAAGTGAGGCTTTGTCACGTGCGAGCGCAAGAAGGAGTTGCACGGCGCATCGCCCGCGAGGGTGCCTCTTGTTGGGGCAGCAAAGCGTGGTCGCCTAACTCGCGCTACCTGGCTTTCGTGCAGAAAACCGAAGGCGAGTACCGGCTGAGATGCTTTCCCAAGGATACAGCCATGGCGCCGGTTTTCGACGAGACATGGGAAACATACGAAGTCTTTGATCTGCCGGCGCCGAAGAACCGCACTATCGCAGGCCTTCAATGGGCTCCAGACAACAGTAGACTGCTGGCTGTTGCCTGCGTTAGGCAGCCCAGGCATGGCTCGAAGGACAAGATATCTCGCCCCGCCCTGTTCTTGACTTGGCCAGGAGCGGAACAACCAGAGATTGTATGGCAAGACGAGCAACTGGAAGACCACATACCCCAGGCCCACTGGGCAGACGGAGGCAAGCTCATTGTTTTTTCACTCAAGCATTGCACGGGCGGCCACTCCGGCGTATCAGGGCCGTTGTTGGGGATCCGGCCCAATGGCACTGGCCTGCGGGTGTTCTGGGAAGAGCCCGAGATTATGTATTCTGAGTTGTCCCCAGACGGACAGCGGGCTCTGCTTTGGCTTCTGCCCGGGGGACAGTGGCCAGACGGTTGCCCCGAGCCGAAGCGCATGGCTGCAGTCAATCTGATTGATGGGACAACCAGGCTGTACGAAGAAGACATGGTGGCTCTTGAACCATCCGCCCGTAGCGGTGGCGTTACTCAGACCATCGAGTGGGCCGACGACTGCAGTTCGGTTTCACTTTTCGTACATTCCTTCCCGGACGTTCGCGACTGGCACCGCGTAACACTTAACTTGCCTTGAGTAGCCTGACCTGCGTCTCGGCAATTGAATCTAAGGAGTATATGTATGTCTGAGCGTTACGACTTTCCCAGCATCGAACCCAAATGGCAGCAAATATGGCGCGAGCAGGAGCTGTTCCAGAGCACCGACAGCGCTGACCAGGAAAAATTCTACTACCTGGATATGTACCCGTATCCCTCCGGCGAGCTGCACATGGGGCATGTGCGCAACTATGTCATCGGCGATGTCATCGCCCGCTATATGCACATGCGCGGCTACAATGTCATGCACCCGATGGGCTGGGACGCTTTCGGCCTGCCCGCCGAGAATGCCGCCATCGAGCGCGGGATACACCCGGCCGAGTGGACGGAAGACTGCATCAGACGGATGAAAGAGCAGTTCGATGCGCTGGGCGTCAGCTACGACTGGAGCCGGGAGGTTGACGCCTCCGCGCCCGACTACTACAAGTGGACGCAGTGGCTATTCCTCCAACTGTATCACAACGGCCTCGCTTACCGTGGAGAGGCCCCGGTCAACTGGTGCCCCTCGTGTCAGACGGTGCTGGCCAACGAAGAGCTGGAAGGCGATCTGTGCGAGCGCTGCAGCGCACCGGTCGAGCGCCGCCAGGTCGCCGGGCAGTGGTATTTCGCCATCACCAAGTATGCCCAGAAGCTGCTGGATGACATAGAACTGCTGGAGAACTGGCCGGAGCGGGTGCGGGTGATGCAGGAGAACTGGATCGGGCGCTCGGAAGGTGTGCAGTTCAAGCTGCCGCTGGATGGTCGTGATGATGAAATCGAAGTCTTCACCACGCGCATTGACACTATCTACGGGATTACTTTTATGGCGCTGGCCCCCGAGCATCCGCTGGTCAATGAGCTGGTGGCGGGCACTGCTTACGAAGAGCCAGTGCAAGCGTTCGTGCGCGAGGCCCTGGCCGAGGGCGAGATCGCACGCAGCTCCGAAGAGGTCGAGAAGCGCGGCATCTTCAGCGGCGCGTACTGCACTCATCCGCTGACCGGCGAGAAGATACCGATCTGGGTGACCAACTACGTGTTGCTGGAGTACGGCACCGGCGCGATTATGGCCGTGCCCGCCCACGATCAGCGCGACCTGGAGTTTGCCCGCAAGTATGATATTCCCGTGAGGGTAGTCATCCAGCCACCCGGCGAGCAGTTGGACGCGACCACTATGACTGGGGCCTGGGAGGAGCCCGGTGTCCAGGTCAACTGCGACCAGTTTTCCGGGATGGACAGCGACCAGGCCCAGGAGGCTATCGCTGACTACCTGGAGGAACAGGGCGTCGGGCAGCGGGCGATCAACTGGCGGTTGCGCGACTGGCTGCTGAGCCGCCAGCGCTACTGGGGCTGCCCTATTCCTATTATCTACTGCGAGGCTTGCGGCGAGGTGCCCGTACCCGAAGATGACCTGCCGGTGCTGTTGCCCACTGATGCCGAATTCAAGCCCACCGGCGAATCCCCGCTGGCCGATGTGCCTGCCTTCGTCAACACCACCTGCCCGCAGTGTGGCGGGGCGGCCAAACGCGAGACTGACACGATGACCACCTTCGTGGACTCGTCATGGTACTTCCTGCGCTACACCAGCCCCGATGCTGATGACGTCCCCTTCCGTCGCGAGGCGGTGGACTACTGGCTGCCGGTGGACAAGTACGTCGGTGGCATTGAGCACGCCGTCCGCCACCTGCTGTACGCTCGCTTCATCACCAAGGTCTTACACGATCTGGGCCACATCGGCTTCTCGGAGCCGTTTTCGGAGCTGTTTACTCAGGGGATGATCTACAAAGACGGCGCGAAGATGAGCAAGTCAAAGGGCAACGTGGTCACGCCCAACGAGATCAACGCCCGCCACGGCGCGGACACTGGCCGCCTCTTCATCCTGTTTGTCGGCCCGCCGGATCAGGATGCCGAATGGAGCGACCAGGGCGTGGAGGGCGCCCACCGCTTCCTGAACCGCGCCTGGCGACTGGTTACTGAGCATATTGACAAGTTTGATGCAGACTGGGCGGAGAGTATTGGGACTGACTTTGGTGAGGACCAGCGGGCCATGCGCCGCAAGGTCCACCAGACTATTCAGTCGGTCACCACCGACATAGAGGAGATGGGCCTTAATACAACCATAAGCGCGTTGATGGAGTTGAGCAACGAGCTGCTGCCCTTCGCCCGGCAGATTGAGCCTGCCGACCGCGCCTCCTGCACGGTGCTCAGCGAGGGCCTGCAGAATCTGCTGCTGTTGCTGTCGCCGCTGGCTCCGCATATTGCCGATGAACTGTGGCAGCGCCTGGGCCTGCCCGCTACCACCTACCAGCAGCCGTGGCCGCAGGCCGATGAGCAAGTAGCTGCCGCCGAGCAGATTACCATCGCCGTGCAGGTCAATGGCAAGCTACGCGGAACTATTGAGGTGCCAGCCGGCACTGATATGGAGCGTATCCAGGAGTTGGCGTTGCAGGCTGACAGCGTCCAGAGACACATTGAGGGGAAGCAAATCAAGCGCATTATTCCCGTTCCTAATAAGCTGATAAACATCGTGGTGGCATAGCCGGGCAAAGTCATAGAAGCCAGTGGGGGGCAAGCCAGTGCTGGAACTGACATCTGCACAGAAGGTAGTGCTTGCGTTGGCCGTGGTAATGCTGGGGGGCAGCGGTGCTTATCTGTTCTCCGCGCGTAACGTTGTGCCGGTGCGGGCAGCAGAGAAGCTCTACCAGCCGCCGGCTGCTGGCCAGGACAGCGTGGAGCTAGTGGTGCAGGTCACCGGCGAAGTCAACCGTCCCGGGATATATCGGGTCGCGCCGGGTATGCGGGTTTATGAGCTGGTGATACTGGCAGGGGGATTTACTGGCTGGGCTGACCAGGAGGCCGTCAATCTGGCCCAGCTACTTGAAGACGGCCAGAAGGTAGCTGTCCCCCGACTTCCTGAGCCAGAGCCGGCCCCGCCCAAGCAACAACCCTCCTCAGTTCCCCCGCCGACAGCCACCGTGCCCCCGTATGACATAATCAAACCGTCGCCTCCGCCACCTAACCAGCCCTATATCGTTGACCTGAATACGGCCATCCAGGCAGACCTGGAGCGGGTACCGGGCATCGGGCCGGTGCTGGCTGCCCGCATCATCGCCTACCGCCAGTACTACGGCCCCTTCAAGACCGTCTACCAGCTCCGTCTCATCAAGGGCATCGGCCAGCAGACCTTCGATAAGATCAAGCCCTACGTTACAGTGGCCCCAGCATCAGCTCCCACCCGCTGACAGCAAGCAGGTATCCTCTGGCGAACTTCAGGGCTTTTGCGGACGCGATTGGATGCCCCGTCACTATTCGCATTACCCGTCGCACGGTTGATACGGGTAGCAGATTGTGGTATAGTAAGCGGACATCCCAGCTCATGGGTGTTTCCCCGGGAAAGGAGAAACCGCGAGGTGACGACAATGCTTGTTCGGTCGCATAGGCTCATGGCAGTCATTGCATGTATGGCAGGTGCTATCTTCGTGGCGGAATGCGCGGAGCTCAGCGGCGTATCTGGCGAGAAGGTCAGGTTCACCGGGGTGGCATTGGTAGCCGAGAATAGCGCTGGTTCGTATGGCGGTATCATTTTGGAGTTGGCGTCACAGGGCTACGGTCTACCGCTGGAGGGGCCCTGGCTGCCGCCAGTGCAGGGCCAGCAACTGCCTGAAGGGTTTCGGGCCTGGGCGACGGCGCTTACTGCGGACGATGCTGCCCTGATCTATATTTTCGCCGACAACGATGGGCCGACGTACGAGACGTTTCCCCTGCAGAAAGTTGCAGAGATAGTCAACAGGCTACCGTGTCAGTATCTGTTTGTCGTGATTGATCTGCCCACAAGACGATGGCCTTATGGAGATATCACGCCGGACGCCCTCGTGGCGGCCCGCCAGCGGTATGAGCTGTTCCACAAGGGGTTTGTTGTTTTCACGAGCGGTCCTCTTGAGCGTCGCCTGATGCGAAAGGACATGCAGTATTCGTCTTTCTTCTACTATCTATGGCGAGGTTTGCTGGACGGATTCGCAGACAGCGATAGCGACGGCGTGATCACGCTATGGGAGGGCTATGAATACGCCTTCTGGTGCACCTACGCTCACTCGATAGCCACTAGCGGAAGGCCACAGACGCCGCTATATACCCACCTAGAGCAGTGGCCCACGCAGCCGATTCTCGTCGAGCGCACTGGCGGCTACGAGAATGCCCCTGATCCCCTGCTAGTGCAGTGTGCTGCGGCCAGTCGGCGTACGCCGATTCGCCTAAGGGGGATCATGGCACCAGCAGGGCCGATGGGACCGACAGGGGTGATGGGACCCCGAGGCCCCAGTTGGATGTCGTGGTTCCAGGGGCCCACACCGACCGACACCCAGCCTGGCAGGATGGCGGCGTGGATTGGCCAGAATCTGCGACTGTTGCAGGAGAAGGTGGCCTGGCTTGAGGAGAGCGCCGAAGCGCTTCAGGTGGTTGGCACTGTCCCGTCACGACGTCCTCCTGCTCCTGAACACAAGGATTCGGGAATAGTGCTCGGTCTTGCCCGAGCATACGTCTTGCGGTACCGACCAGGTCCTGCTGGCCCAGCAGCCCAGCACTCCGAGGCAGCACTTCAGGCTCGGGAGGCGGTTATCGCACAGATAGCCGATGGGGAGAAGAGGGATCGGGCGGTGGAGAATGATCGCCTGCTGGAGGAGCTAGGAGAACTGGCCCAGACCCTGGAACTGCGAGCGATGGCGCGGTGGGCTTGGCTCAAGCACTATTATCAGTACATGACACCATCGCCCACCGGCCCTGGCTTCTGCCGCACGCCCGTGACCTGGCCCCAGACACTACCCGCACCGCCCTCGGACCGGGGCGGCCCATCTGGGCCTCAGGGATCGCGGGGGAAGGTGCCGCCGGACGCACAGCTTGAGTTGGTGGGCGAGCAGAGCGTGTCCCTGTCGTCGGCGGAGTTGACGAATAACCTTCGATTGCTGGAGGAACGCCTCAAGGTCATTGCGGACTACTACTGAGTTAGACCGTCACTATTCGAATTATCTGTCGCACGGTTGCTACGGGTAGCAGATTCTGGTACACTATGTGCCCGACGTTCCTACTTAAGGGCGCACTTGCGCCCGGGAGTGAATAGTAAATGAAGCCAGGGATACATCCGGACTATATGGAGTGCCAGGTGACTTGCGCCTGCGGTGAGACTTTCCCCACGCGCTCGACGCGGCCAGAGTTGCGCGTGGAGATCTGTAGCCAGTGCCATCCTTTCTTCAGCGGTCAGCAGAGAATAGTGGACACCGAGGGCCGCGTGGAGCAGTTCATCCGCCGCTACGGCCTGCAGAGTCGCTACGAGCAGGAAGAGGCGGAGGATGCCCAGAAGGATAGCGACGACAACGAGCAGTAGCTTCAATTCAAAGCTCTTAACAGGTAAGCCCGGGCGAGATTAGCCTGGGCTTGCTGTTGCTATGGGATAGCAGGCAGTGCAATGGCAGCCAAAGACGAACACCATTACGGCGGGCAGGCGGTGATCGAGGGGGTAATGCTGCGCGGCAAGCAGGACTACGCGGTTGCCGTGCGGCGTGCCGATGGCCAGATCGTGTTGCTGCACGAGCCGCTGGCCGGATACGCCGGGCAGGATAGCTGGCTGCACTGGCCGCTGATCCGCGGCAACTATGCGCTGTACGAGTCACTGTCGTTGGGCCTGAAATCGCTGCAGTTTTCCGCCGATGTCGCTATGGCGGAGGAACAAGAGAAGACGGCACCAGCCGGCGAGACTGACGCCGCCGGGCAACCCGGTCTGTTAAGCCGAGTTCTGATGGCGCTGACGATGGGCGCCTCCCTCGCTCTCGGCGTCGGCTTGTTCGTACTGTTGCCGGCCTGGGTGGTGGACTGGCTGCCTGGCTCACCGGCGATGAGTGCCGTCACCAAGAACGTGATCGAAGGTGGCGTGCGGCTGGTAATAATAGTGGCCTACATTCTGGGCATTACGCTGATGCCCTATATCCGCCGCGTCTTCCAATACCACGGCGCTGAGCATACCACCATCAACTGCCACGAGGCTGGCGAGCCGGTCACTGCCGAGAACTGCGCGAGATTCAGCCCGCTGCATCCGCGCTGCGGCACCGCTTTTCTGCTGATAGTGATCGTGATGAAGATCATCGTCAACTCGTTTCTGGGCTGGCCGGATCTGTGGCTGCGGCTGGCCCTGCGCCTGGCGGTCTTGCCGCCGATCGCCGCGCTATCCTATGAGATACTGCGATTTGCCGGTAAGCACCGTGACTCAGCGCTGGTCAGAGCTATTTCTCTGCCGGGGATGCTGCTGCAGAAGCTGACCACCCGCCGGCCTGACCAGCAGCAGATTCAGATCGCCATCTACGCGCTGGCGGCGCTGGCCCCGGAGGTGTCGGTTCCCACTGACTGGCCCTCCCCCCGTCGAGTTGATCACAACCTGCATCCCGTCACTGAGGAGGCACTGGCCGATGGAATGGCAGAACGCTCTTGACAGGATGGCCGACGAACTGGAGCAGGTGCAGCAGCAACTCAGTGACCCGCAGGTCATCGCCAACCAGAATCTGTTCCGTGAGCTGTCTCAGCGGTATGCGGGGCTTGCTCCGGTAGTCGAGAAATACCAGGAATACCGACAACTGGTCGCCGATGCCAAAGAGGCCCGCCAGATGCTGGAGGATGCTGAAGATGACGAGATGCGTGAGTTCCTCCAGTCCGAGTATGATCAGGCCGAGACTGCTGCCGAGAAGCTCCACCAGCAATTGTTGCTGGACCTGGTGCCCAAAGACCCTCACGACGGTAAGAATGCCATACTTGAGATCCGGGCCGGTACCGGCGGCGATGAAGCGGCTCTGTTCGCCGGAGATCTGTTTGATATGTACCGGCGCTTTGCCGAGTTGCAAGGCTGGCAGACCGACGTGATCCAGCAGAATCTTGCTGAAATGGGTGGCTTCAAGGAGATCATCTTTGAGGTAAAGGGTGCAGGAGCTTACGGCATTTTGAGGTATGAAAGCGGCGTCCACCGCGTCCAGCGCGTGCCGGAGACCGAGTCCCAGGGACGAATCCACACCTCGGCTGCCACAGTGGCGGTATTGCGTGAGGTGGAGGATATCGACATTGAGATTGACCCCTCTGACCTGAATGTCGAGGTCTTCCGCGCCGGCGGGCCAGGCGGCCAGCACATGCAGAAAAATGAGACGGCCGTGCGTATCACTCACGAGCCCACTGGCGTCAGCGCCATCTGCTCTGATCAACGCTCCCAGCACCAGAACCGTGAGCGGGCGCTGCGCGTGCTGCGCAGCAAACTCTACGAGAGAGAGCAGCAGCGCCAGGCCGAAGAACGCGCCCAGCAGCGCCGCCAGCAGGTCAAAAGCGGCGACCGCAGCGAGAAGATTCGTACCTATAACTTCCCCCAGGACCGGCTCACCGACCACCGCATCGGCCTGACGATGCACAACCTGTCCGCTATCCTCAACGGCGAGATTGAAGAGCTTATCAAGGCCCTCCAACAACACCAGCACCAGCAGCAACTCGCCGAGCTAACCGAGGACTGAAGATGACCGGCGCCACGGTCGCTCATCTGATTGCTCAGGGCACCAGGGAGCTTCAAGCCGCGGGGGTGGACAGTGCCCACTTTGACGCCAGCAACTTGCTGGCCGCCGTGCTCCGAGTTGAACTAAGGCATATCCCCGTCCTGCGAAATGATATAGTCCCGCCGGCTACCCAGCAGCTTTTTGCAGCGCACCTCCAACAGCGGACACAGCGCGAGCCGCTCCAGTATATAATTGGTGACACTGAGTTTTATGGATTGCGCCTCAAGTGCGATGTGCGCGCCATGGTCCCTCGGCCCGAGACCGAGACGCTGGTAGCAGTGGCGATTGATCGGATTGCAGTGCTTGACGGAAGGCCAGTGATCGCCGATATCGGCACCGGCACCGGCATAGTCGCAATTTGCCTGGCGCAGGCTCTGCCGGAAGCCACGGTCTACGCCACTGACAGCTCGCCGCAAGCGCTGGATCTAGCCCGGGAAAACGTAGAACTGCACCGCCTGGCCGACCGTGTTATTCTGCTGCCACCCGGCCCGGACCTGCAGCCGTTACACGCCGCTCAGATCCACGAATCCATTGAGATTCTCGTGTCAAATCCGCCATATATTGAGAGCGGCCAGATCAATCAGCTCCAGCCTGAGATCCGCGACTTTGAACCGCGAACAGCACTTGACGGCGGAGCGGATGGCCTGGACTGCTATCGCCAACTGCTGCCGGCATGCCAACGATTGTCGCGGCTTCAACTAATTGTTCTAGAAGTAGGCCAGGGACAGGCTGAGGCTGTTGCCAACATCGGACGAGAAAGCTTCCCGTCGGCGCAGGTGCAGATCATCCCGGATCTGGCCGGTATCCAGCGAGTGGTTGTGTTTCATCTATGAGTGAAGACACCACATCAACACGCGTATTGCGCACCTCCGAGCTGTCTGCCTCGGAAATCGCTGCCACAGCAGTCCAGGCACTATCCCAGGGGAAGCTGGTAGCGCTGCCGACCGACACGGTCTACGGTATTGCGGTAAATGCCTCCTGCGAGCCAGCCGTCCGCCGCATTTTTGAGATTAAGCAGCGGATTGCGGATAATCCGCTGCCGGTGCTTATTGCTGACTCTGAACAGGTGAACACCGCTGCTCGCCAGATTCCTTCACTTGCTCACCGTCTGGCAGAGCGTTTCTGGCCGGGGCCGCTTACCATCATTCTGCACAAGTCTCCTGCTATCTCCGACCTGGTCACGGCGGGGCAACCAACCGTCGGGCTGCGAGTACCCGACCATGAGCTAACCCGCGGCGTGCTGCGCCTGGCCGAATTTCCGGTAGCGGTCACCAGCGCCAATCTGTCGGGTCAACCCGAGGTAGTCTCAGCCCGCCAGGTGCTGGCGACTTTCGGTGGTTTGCTTGCTCTTCTGATAGACGATGGCCGCTGCTCGGGTGGAATACCCTCGACGGTGCTCGATCTGACCGTCAGTCCTCCGCGAATCCTCAGAGACGGGCCTATCAGCAGGCAGCAGCTTGAACAGATCACCGGCCAGGTAGAGTAAACTGGAGTGTCACATAGTCACTCCGATGTGGCCCTTGCTGCCCTTCCAGGCAGGAAAGCGCGACGGCAGGAGCGAATAAGCTGAGGGCACAAATCAAGCGGAGGTGGCTGCGCAGATGAAGATTGGACTGGTCGGGCTACCCGGCGGCGGGAAAAGCACTTGTTTTCGCCTACTCAGCGGTCAGCGAGCTGAGCCGCACGGCCGGGACTCCCAGATTGCGGTGGTGTCGGTGCCCGATGCGCGTACTAAGCGTATCTACGAGCTGTGCCAGCCGGGCAGAATGGTCCAGCCGGAGGTTACCTTCGTGGACCTGTTGGCCCTGCACAGCGGCGACAGCGGGGCGGGTGAGGAGCTCCAACTGGTCAAGGTAGCCGGAGACGCCGATGCCTTTGGAATCGTGGTGCAGTGCTTCGGGGAGCTGGATCATCGCGGCCAGCCCCTGGATACCAAGAGCGATCTGGAAACCGTGCTGCTGGAGATGTCGCTGACCGATCTGACCATTGTTGAGCGCCGCCTGCGAAAACTGGAGAGCAAATACGGTGACCTCAGCCAGCACGATAAGTGGGAACAGAAAGTCCTATCCCGCTGCCAGCAGCACCTGGCTGGCGGCCAGCGCCTGCTGGATGAGGAGTTCACTGACGAAGAAGAGAAGCTGCTGAGAGGCTTTTCGCTGCTGACAATGAAGCCGTTGATGGCTGTTTTTAACGTAGCTGAAGATGACCTGGACGGAGATACTGCCGGCGAAGTCTGCCAGTTGGCGGAAGAACAGAGCCTGGCGACGATCATCCTGTGCGCGGAACTCGAAGATGAGATTGCCCAGCTCCCGCCCGCCGAGCAGGCTGACTTTCTAGCTGACTTCGGCCTGTCTCAGCCCGGACGTGATCGCTTCATCCGCACTGCTTACGAGCTGCTTGATGTTATCACCTTCTTTACGGTGAACGAAAACGAAGCGCATGCCTGGACGATCTCCCAGGGCACTACTGCCCTGCAGGCCGCCGGCAGAATCCACAGCGACATGGCCAGCGGCTTTGTCCGCGCCGAGGTCGTCCCCTTCGAGGCCCTGAACGAGCACGGCTCAATGGCTGGCTGCCGGGAGGCCGGCGCGGTGCGCCTGGAGGGGCGCGACTACCCCGTCCAGGACGGCGATATCCTGTATATCCGCTTCACTCGATAACCGAAACGGCTCTATCCCGCACCTTTCCCACCTACGCTGCACAAGTGCAGCTACGGCGGACAGGCCGGCAAAAACTTCAAAAGTGGAACAGTACGGCAGATACCGTACTGTTATTACTCACAGGGAGCAAATAGTCTTCATTAAGGCCACCCCTGCAACCGGATTTAGCACCACAACATATGTATGTACTTCGGTCTATGAATAATCCGCGATAGGCGTATGCCATTGACTACTCCGACAACCTGGACAGAAGATTTGCTCGTCGCTGAGCTGCCCGACGGACCTCCGGCGTACGTGGTCTGCGGCGCGCTTCAGGGCCAGCCTCATCCCTTCCTGCTCGACAGTGCAATGGTCATGGACCGCTACGGTCGTTACTCCTATACAGGCGGCGACCCCTTCCTGGTCATCACGAGCAAGGGCAGCCAAATCACCACTACTGACCGTACGGACACAAAGGTCAAGCAGGGCGACCCCTTTACTGTCTTGCAGGAGATAATGGAACGCTACGCACTGCCCCCGGCAGAGGCTCCCACCCCTTTTTGGGGCGGCGCGGTGGGCTATTTCGGCTATGATCTGTGTCACTTCATCGAGACCTTGCCACGCACAACCGTTGACGATATCGGCATGCCTGACCTGTATATGGCACTCTATGATGTGGTATATGCCTATGACGAGGCCAGTCAGGTCGGTTACGTCCTGAGCACCGGCTTGCCCGCACCTGTCGGCTCTAAACGCCGAAAGCAGGCCCAGGTGCGCGCCGAGCAGTTGCTGGACTGGATCCAGTCCGCTGATGAAGCGGTCATCAGCAGCTCCGATGTGCCGGCAACGTCCGCGGACCTGCAGAGTAACTTCACCCGCGAAGAATATCTGGCTGCTGTAAGCCGAACCCAGGAATACATCGCTGCCGGCGACATCTTCCAGGCTAACATTTCTCAGCGATTCCAGGCCCCGCTGCAGGTAAGCCCGTGGGAGCTGTATGTGCGCCTGCGCCGGATAAATCCGGCGCCCTTTGCCGCCTATCTGGACTACGGCAGTGGCCAGGTGGTCAGTGCCTCACCGGAGAAGTTTCTGGAGGTGAGCGATGGGCGGGTGCAAACGCGGCCCATCAAGGGCACCCGACCGCGCGGAGATACCCCCGAAGAAGACCAGCGTCTGGCCCAGGAGCTTCTGGACAGCGAAAAGGACAATGCCGAACTGATGATGATCGTTGACCTGGAGCGCAATGATCTGGGTCGGGTCTGCCGGTTCGGCACTGTCCGCGTCCCGGAGCTGATGGTACTAGAAAGCTATCCCACGGTCCATCACCTGGTAGCCACCGTGACCGGCCAGCTGGCCGAGGGCTGTGACAACATTGACCTGATGCGGGCGGTCTTTCCGGGCGGTTCGATTACCGGCGCGCCCAAGGTGCGATCTATGGAGATCATAGACGAGCTGGAACCGACCCAGCGCGGTGTCTATACCGGCAATATCGGATATCTAGGCTTCGATGGCCAGATGCAGCTAAGCATTGTTATTCGCACCATCATTGCCACAGGCGGCACTGTCTACTACCAGGTGGGCGGAGGCATCGTCGCCGACTCGCAGCCCGCCGCCGAGTATCAGGAGACGCTGGACAAGGGCAAAGTGCTCGCTGAGGCCCTACGCGAGGTGCCGGACTCTCGCCGGGCTTACAGGACCTGACCGCTATGGTATTGCTGATAGACAACTACGACTCATTTGTCTATAACCTGTATCAATACGTGGGCGAGCTGGGCTGCGAGCCGGTAGTCTTCCGCAATGACGCCATTGATTGTGCACATATCCGCCGGCTTTCTCCGTCCCATATCATCATCTCGCCGGGGCCATGTACACCATTGGAGGCGGGTATCAGCAATCAGGTAATCACCGAATTCGCCGGGCAGATACCGATTCTGGGAGTCTGCCTCGGCCATCAGTGCATCGGGCATGTATTCGGGGCAACGATAGTCCAGGCTCCTCGCCTGATGCACGGCAAGACGTCTATGATCTACCACGAGAGCACCGGCGTGCTGCGGACTCTGCCCTCGCCTTTTCGCGCCACTCGCTATCACTCACTGATAGTTGACCCCGATACCCTGCCGGACTGCCTGGAGATCACCGCCCGCACCGACTGGGACGAAATAATGGCACTACGCCACACTGGTTTCCCGGATTGTCCCGTCGAGGGCGTTCAGTTTCATCCCGAAGCCATCCTCACCGAGGTCGGCCATGATTTGCTGCGCAATTTCCTGGCTTATCCCAAAGGGGGCACAGATGCCTGAGCTGATCTGGCACGATGGGCAGATATTTCCACCCGAAGACACCCGGTGCAGTTGCCTGGATCGCGGCCGGCTCTACGGCGACGGGCTGTTCGAGACCACGCGCGCCTACCACGGCAAGATCTTCCGGCTCGATGCCCACTTGGTGCGACTGATGGCTGGCGCCAAACAGATCTATCTGCAGTTGTCGATGGCTACTGAGGAGCTCCGGGATGCGGTACGCGAGCCTCTGGCGGCGAGTGGTCTGCCGGACGCCTACGTTCGCTTGACTGTAACTCGCGGCGTGGGCGGCCATCATTCCGAGCTGGATGCATCTACTCCCTCGGTCACCATCTGGGTCCGGCCGCTATCGGGCTATCCCACTCAGCTTTATGAGAGGGGAATGTCGGCGGTGCTTGCTAGCGCACGACGCAATGAGTATTCGCCCTTGTCCAACCTCAAGACCGTGAACTACTTGGAGAATATTCTTGCCCGTGCTGAAGCGCGCCGAGGCGATGCGGATGAGGCGCTATTCCTGAACACATCCGGACAATTAGCCGAGGCCGCGGCCAGCAATCTGTTCATAGTCGAAGGTGACCGCGTGCTGACTCCTCCGATTGAGGCAGGAATTCTACCGGGGATTACCCGCGCCTGCGTCCTGGAGTTGTGCGCTACCGAAGGAATTCGGTTTACGGAAACGCCTGTGGAGCTGCAGCAGCTCCGGGAGGCTGCAGAAGCCTTTCTCACCGGAAGTATCATGGAAGTAATGCCGCTGACCAGTTTCGCTGGCAAGGCAATCAGCAGCGGCCAACCAGGAGAGATCACCAGACAGTTGCAGCAGGCCTATCGGGACCTGGTTGATGAAGAAACCAAAGCATAGCAAACTCTTTGCGTCCAAAGGAGAAGTAGCGACCGTAATACTAGCCGGTACAGGTCATCCTGCCCCTGGGCCGGACCCCAGATGGATGCCTATAGTGGGCAGCCATTCATACAGCAAGAACTGGATGCGGCCGATTAGCAGTGAGATACGGGCCATCACCGTGTTGCCGAAGCCGGCTCCGAAGCCAATCATCAAGAACCATATGCCCACCCGCGACAGTCCGCCCATCACTCCGCGATGGGGCAGCGAAAAGTAGAAGTAGGCCAGCGTGCAGACGACCCCGACTATCAGTAGCAAATTCTCGAAGCCCGAGAAAAACAGGTACTGTCCGCCGGCGTCAACCGGTAGCACTGGCGCAATTGTGGCCTGCATCTGCTTGAGAATGTTAGTCTGGATCGTTCGCGGTATACTCAAGCCCGCATACAGGCCCATAATGAAGGCGATGGGCCAGCGCGAAAGCCAGTCGTAGCGGGGAATGAACCGGCTGAAGATGAGCAGGCCGAGTAGCCCGGGAATGATGAGGCTAAGCTTGGGCACGTCCAGCGGGGGTTGGGCCAGGTCCGGTCGAAACAACGGGTCAAACAGTCTGCGTATGATCACCAGGTGGTAGGTGAGGGCTGCCCCGTAGGCTGCGGAGATACCTA
This sequence comes from bacterium, assembly GCA_030615605.1. Lineage (GTDB taxonomy): Bacteria > Armatimonadota > Zipacnadia > Zipacnadales > Zipacnadaceae > JALGTD01. Next base: position 155,300 of record JAUWYY010000003.1, on the reverse strand, counting down.
CGAAGATGTGCTCGGCAACCTTGTAGACCGGGTTGTCCCCGTATAGGAAGCTGTAGATGGCCAGGGTCAGCAGCGCCGCCAGCCAGATGCCGATGACTTCGGTGGACAGACCCAGTATTCCGGTTATTGGCCCAGTAGGCCCAGGCATGGGTTACTCCGATCCTTGGCGACGACGTCTCCCGGTGAAGTATCCGATATTGCCGATGATGACAAACAATATGATGACCAGGTGCGCGACCGACTGGGAAGACATACCGAGGAAGCCAAAGCCCTTCTTCCCGATGAGGTGCTCATACTCCGCGGCGCCCTTGAGGCCGTTAAGCAAGCCACACAGTTGACCGGTCTGCAGGTAGACGTAGTAGTCTGTCGCCATAACCGCCGTTATCCCGGCGGCCAGTTTGACCTTGTAAGGGTCGTGCGCGTAGGCAATCCAGGCGCCCGGCGCGTTGCCGGCGGCCAGGTCTATGATCAGGCCAATGTCCTGGTAGTCGCGAATGCCCGCCATGACCTCCAGCTGGTCAGTCGGCCTTCCCTGGAAATCAGTGGGATAGGTGCGCTTTATGTCCTCGCCCATCTGCGTAATGGGCACGACGAACCCGGCCACCCAGCCCAGGTTTACCCAGTCAACTCCCTCGACCTTGTTCAGCTCCTCTGCCACCGGCGCTACTGCATCATAACACAGCGACGGACCGGTTATCACTATCGCCAGGCCCAGCAGGCGCAGGTCACGGGACAGAATGTGGTGAGCCAGAGCAGTAGCCATCGGGTGCAACTCGGGCATGCCCGAGGGGCCATAGTCGAAGACCAGCATCACCGGAGTGCCTGGCTCCAGGCTCTCGATCTCATTGTATAGGTTCTGGGTGGACGGGGTAATCTGGCCATGCGAAGCCCGCCATTCGGTCAAGAACGGGATGATGACCACAAGTGCTATCAGCACAAAGATAATGCGGCGATCGAAGTAGAGTAGCTTCTCCCACATAATAGTCGCTCCTAGCCGAGCCGGCCGGCTACTGGCCTCCTCCCCCACCCAGGTGCGAACGTTCCAGGCCCAGGATAATGCGCAGCGCGGTGGCGACCGCTCCCAACGCCACGCCGAACAGAATACCCCGCTTCGCCGCTACCGTTGGCACCATCATGATCCACTCGGTGATCTCATGCAGGTTGAGGTAGGGAATCTTGTCGCTTATCGGCACCCGGCCCAGCATCACTATCACCGCCGCCAACAGCAGCAGCGTGGCCTCCACGCTGCGGGCGCGGAAGGTCCGATAGGCTGCCGAGGCGATGAAAAAGGCCAGCAGGGAGAACATAGTCGCCTCCAGCGGCACCTGCACGTTTATGAACAGCCAATCAAAGACCGTGCCCGGATCTGTCTTGTAGAGGATGCCAAAGAAGAACATCACCGCGAAGCTGATGAGCGTAACGAAGCTATAACCGTAATCAGGCCGGCGGTTGCGGATCTTGTCAATGTGGGCGCGAAACAGGCTCCCCAACCCCAGGACCAGTGCAAAGGCCCCGATGATGATAGCCCAGTCCAATGCGTCCTTGAAGCTGGCTTTGATCATCTGGTGGGGGATGAAGAACTGGACGAACATGAATACCCCGGCCAGAAAACCCATTGCAATTGGTATCTGTAGGCGCATAATTGCCTGCTCTTATCAACTGGGTCTTGCCGACCCGCTGTTCAGATCTGCAGCCACGCTACCAGCTTGTCGAACCAAGGCTGCAATTGGGGCGCAAAGACGGCTATGGTGGCCAACGTCACCCCGGCCAGCAGTCCGGCTGCCAGCAGGACCTTTCCGTAGTCCTGCCCCTTGAGCTGGGCCATCAGCAGGGGACTGCGTGACAGGTAGGCGCTGGCCGCATATAGCTCCTCACCCATCAGCGTATAATCGCACGCCGTGATGAAGAAGGGAAGCTGAGTGTCGGCGTCGGTGCCAGCAATCTGGATGGCTCCGGTCATGTTACCAGTCTCCGCCAGAATCAGCGCCTCGGCGTAGAAGTAGCCCATGAAGAAGTTGGCCGCTGGCTTCTCCCGTACCATTATCCCGTCCACCGCCGACGTGTAGCCAAACTGGCTGTCAGTGATGTAGAAGATGTTCTGCGGTTCGTACGCATCCGGTTTGCCCGCCTCGATGTAGGCCTGATGCACTATCTCGCGTTCTACGGTCATAACCAACGGGTCGTTACATGGCACAATAATCGGCGTTTCATACGCGGCTGCCCGCCGCGCTATATGACCCAAAATGAGCATGGAGGCGATGGTGGCAATGTCGCCTATTCCACTCAGGCCCGATATGAATAGCATGGGCCGGCCCATTTCCGTGGCCCGACCGATAGCGTCGTTGACTGCTTGGAGACCAGGGATGGGCCGAATGTACATATCCCGGCGCCGTGCGAAGTGAAAGCATAGAAGAACGATGAGCGAATACATAAGCGCAATAGCCAGTACGTTACTCTCGGCGAAATCGTACCAGGCGGCAATCGGCTGGTAAGGGCCCACTGCCGCGGAAAGTGCCTCCACGGCCCCGCCAGCAGTTATTCTTGTCGGGTCTTTGCGGTCAGTCGCCCACGTCTCTCCTGCCGGCAGGTAGACCGCGCTCACCTGGATCTCGTACTCTTTACCTGGCCACAGGTCCCGCACCACTGCCTCGGTTGTCTCAGCGCCTTCAACCACCTCAACCGGCACCAGCTCTTCGCCGGCCTCTGCTGCGTATATGCGGTATCCTTCGAGCACAAATTCGTCCACGCGCTCGGCGCCCGTGGGCATGGCCCATTCGATCTGCAGCCGCGTGCCTGACTTGTCAGCCTCGTCGTCCTGGACTGTAATCTGTGTCGGCGCTGGGAAACTCTGCGGCGCCGGCCCCTGCGCGAAGGCACCGACAGCCAGCAGGTACAGACCCGCCGCTGCTGCCAGCAGCAGGCTCCGAATTGTCTTCAGCGGGAATCGCGATGTCATTGTTGAATAAGCTCAATATTGGCGCGCGGGACGGTGAGTTCATTCCCATCGTCGCTGCGGACGTGGACCACCCGCACCAATGACTCGGTCTGGATTTTCTGCAGCTCCTCGGGCAGCGCCGTGATCGTACCCAGCACGCCAAAGTAGGGCTCGCGGATCAGCCGGACCCGGCTGCCTACGCTTAGCTCCGCGATGGTTGGCTCCGGCGGCACCTCTGCGCTGCTGGGGTAGGTGATGATCACCTCCGGGCGGATCACCCCGGCGCGAATTTGGGTGGCGCCGTTCAGCGAAGCATGCTCGCTGGCATGAGCCGTGAGCAGATCAAACGTACCCTGGGCCATAGGCAGCTCGCCAAAGCCTTCGGTGATTATCAGGGTGATGCCCACGTTCTCGTCACCCGTGATAGCCACGCCCAGGGTCTCGCCCAGAAAGTCATCGAGCACGGCGGCATCAATGGCGCCGACCACTACTCCTGCTGCCCTCACCTCGCAGGCCTGCTGCAGTGCGCCCAGGGTGACCTGCGCTCCGCCCACAATTAGTTTGTCACGGCAATCTTCGGCAATTAGGTCAGCAGTCAGCGGCTGGGCCGGGTGGTCGACCGCTATCATGACCTCCCCGTGAGCTTCGCCGCCAATCCCGATAATGCCCTGAACCAGCGCACCCTGGCACTCCACGACGGCCCCCTCATCACCCAATACCTCCACCACGGTTCCATCAATATATGCAGTAAGCTCCACCGGCACCGCCGGTCCCCGTATCAGCACCTGGCCGGTGACCGGGCTAATATTCTCAACGGTTCCTTCCATCGGACTGCGGGAGACCGCGTGGAAGATACCCCACAGCGCCTTATGCTCGGCGATCGGTTCTCGAGCTTGGACTGAGTCGCCCTCTGACTTCAGCATAAGCCGCGGCACTTCTTCAGTGTTGATGTTCAACTCGCCAGCGATGTTGACAGTAGTGACATTTCCCGGCAGGGCGGTTTCTGCCACCACATCCTCGGCAGCCACCACATCGCCGACCGCCACCTTCACCTGCCCGGTCAGCGGCAAGCGCCGCTGTTTGCGGATGGTGGTTGACTCGGCCACTGTCAGTCCTGGTGTATATGCCTGTGCCATTATTGCACTTCCGGATAAAGCTCAACTGCCTCGGCCCACTGTCTGGCAGCCGAGCGCTGCTGCTCGGGCTCTGCGGCCAGCTCTAGGGGCCGGCCCCGGGCGTCAATGATTAAGCCTGCTGCGCCACCCTGTACTTGCGTTTTGACTGCCCGACCGCGCCCGGCACCTACATCGTATCGGCGCACGGGATCAATGGTCACCTCTCGGGTGGTATCTTCGGGTAACTCGATGCGTCGAAGTTCCCCGGCGGCCACCTCCAGGCGCTCGCCCGTATCAGTGAAGGTGACAGCGACGCACGGATTGCCCGCTCTTCCCTGCCCGACCGGAGCCAGGCAGGTGCCCAGCGGCACTAAACAGTCACGCACAAACACCTGGCGAGCCGCCTCTGGATGCACCTGGGCCAGCACGCCCAACTGTGGCATCATAAAAATGCTGTCCACAGCCAGCCGGGTCACGCCCTCGGGAGCAAAGCCATCAATTAGCATCATCGCCGCCTGGATGCGCCGGGGCGCGTGCGACAGAGTTCCCCCCGAGCCGACCAGCAGATCCAGGCGCATCATATCCACCAGCGTCTCTTCGCCAGCACGGGTCTGCTGGAAAGCATCGGCGATGTCCCGCTCCTGCTGGACCCCTTTGAGGCCTGTGGCTAACTGCTTGTGCTGTTCAAAGGCCAGCCGCAGGGCCTCGCGGGCAATGGCCTGCTCCAGCTTGAGGCTCTCCAGCCACTGGGGCACAGTCGTGGGGCGGATCATCTTGTTGCGGATGCGATTTTCTAAATCGCCTGCCTCAATGTCACCAGGGATCCAACGCAGGACATTATCCAGGCCGGTTGCAGCCACCACATTGGTGATTGAGTAACTCATACCCAGGTTGGCGCTGACCGTGCGGTTGAAAACTCCCTCAAAAACGCTGAAGACGTCGGTAGTCGCCCCGCCGATATCCACCCCCACAATGTTGATGCCTTGGTCGGCGGCTATCTGCTGCATAATATCTCCGACCGCCGCCGGCGTGGGCATTATGTCGGCATCCACCCACTGCATCAGCTTGCTGTAGCCGGGGGCCTGGGACATAACGTGGCGTAAAAACTCTTCCTGGATTTCTGCGCGAGCCGGGGCGAGGTCCTCCCGTTCGAGGGTAGGGCGCAGATTGTCTACCACTGTCAGGGCAGTGACATCCTGGACTGTCTCGGCAATACGGGAGCGAGCCGCCACGTTCCCTGCATAGATGACGGGCAACTGAAAGCCACTGCCCAGACGAGGCTGGGGCTTGGCAGCGGCGACCACCTCGGCCATCTCCACCACGCGACGCTCCTCCCCACCGTCCACCCCTCCGGAGATAAGGATCATGTCGGGCCGCAGCCGGCGCAGCCGCTCGATGCGCTCATGGGGCCGGCGTCCGTCATCCAGGGCCAGCACGTCCATAACAATGGCGCCGGCGCCCAACGCAGCTCGCTGGGCGCTTTCCGCCGTCATCCGCCGCACCAGCCCTACCACCGCGACCTGCAACCCGCCGCCGGCGGAACTTGTAGAGACATAGACGTCGGTGCCTGCTCCGTTCTGCGCCGGGCGAATTAGCTGACCATCGTCGTCAAGCAGTCGTCTGCCGGAAAGCTCTGCCACCTCGGCGATGGCATTGCGCACGCCCACGGTAACATCCTCGAAGGGTGCCTCGACGGTCGTCGGCGCCTCGCCGCGCACCTGCAGGCGATACTCATCGTCCTGACGGCCAATCAAGATAGCCTTTGTGGTCGTCGAGCCGCAGTCGGTGGCCAGGATGAAATTGATATCATCAGCTCTCATTGTTTGATCGGTTGGCCATACCGCCACCGAAGAATGCCTGTCTTTCCTCAACGATTTCCAATTGCTGAATCATCCACTCGATGTTGTCGCGATTCTCGATTGCGCGAACAAAGATGTCATAGTCAGCCACAGACAGGACTGCACGAATAAGAGGCCCAAAGACAATCAGTGACTGGGAGGCTATAAAGCTCAGGGGTTTGAGGCTTTCCAGTGTGAATAGTGCCAGTGCCGTCAGGCGGCGCTTGATGATGGCTCTCAGCACTCTGGCCAGCACCTTACGCTCCTCAATCTGCTGGGGGTCGCGCATCGCAGTGGTCATGCGTATTCGTCTCGCTTGGTGGGAGACAGATGGCGGGACAGATACTCTAAGACTTCCGCTCTGTTGCCCTCAAGGTAGAGATACAGATCGGCCGCACTGCTCAGGAGACCGCGACGTTCACGGGCGCTGACCGACACGCCATCCTCTCCGTTGGGCCAGTACGTCTTCAGGTTGCTCCACAGCTTCTTCCGCGCTCCCCAGAGACTCGCCACTGTGATTCCTTCGCTGTCGAGGGTGAAACGCACTGGCGCATAATGGGCAGAAACCGCTGCTGTCAGCAGCACTGCCGTTAGCAGTGGATAGAACGCACCGCCGTAGATAACAGCGACCGCTGTGGTCAGCACCACAACAAAAACTGCCACGGTAACGCTCAGCAGAGGTCGTCGGCGTGGCAACCACAGCCGCCAGGACAGCACTTCGTCACCACTATCATTGGTTTTGCTCTGGTCCTGCGTACTCGCCATAGGCCTCGCCTCGGTGCTTGGCTATGTACTGATAGGCCGAGTATGCTGCAATGGTGGCATCCCCTACCGCAGTGGTCACCTGCCGTATCACAGTGTCGCGAATGTCACCTGCTGCAAAGATGCCCGGCTGATTGGTCCGCATACTCATATCGGTAGTGATGAATCCGCTGTCCAACTCGACCAGCTCCTCGAGCCAGTCAGTGTGCGCTATTGTTCCAATAGCCACAAAAACTCCACTCACCGGCAGCAGCCACTCTTCTTCGGTTCCGGCATTGCGCAGTCGTAACTGCTGGACTTCCTCTTCGCCCACAATTTCCTGCACAACCGTATTCCACAACAACTCGACGTTCTCCCGCTCTATGACTTGCTGACCGATATGTGGATCAGCCCGCAGCCGATCGCGTCGATGAGTCAAGTAGACCTTCTCACAAATGTCGGCCAGGTACATAGCCTCCTCCACGGCCGAATTCCCCCCGCCGACGACGGCCACGGTCTCGCCCCGGTACAGAAAACCGTCACACGTTGCACAGTACGAGACGCCCCGCCCGCGCAGTTCCTTCTCCCCGGGTACATTCAGGCTGCGGGGAAAGACGCCCGTGGCGATAATCACTGCTACAGCCAGCCACTCGCCGTCGCCGGTCTGCACCAGCCAGCGGCTCTCGTCGTGGCGACTGATAGCCGTGACCTCTTCCTGGACTATCTCGATGCCGTGGTTCTCCACTTGCTGGTGAACCCGCTGGGCCAGTTCCATGCCACTGATACCCTCGGGAAATCCCGGGTAGTTCTCCATTGAAGAGACAGTCATCAACTGCCCGCCAGGAACGCCCTTGTCGAGTATGACTACATCAACACCATAGCGCTTGGCGTAGATCGCCGCAGTGCATCCGGCAACACCGGCGCCAACAACCACCAGTTCGACCTCTGTGATATTAGTCATTGGGAACCTTCTTGGACTTGATTCGTGGAATATCGCGCAACCATTGTATTATTCCTCCTGGCAATAGGTTCCTCCTCCCCTCTCAGACAACTACGCAGTAGGGCAGCAGACTTGCAGGGGATATGCCCGTGATATATACTTAGCGCACAAGCATGTATCTCGCTCTACATAGTCTCTCCGTCCAATCTTGTGCTCTGAACTGACTGGACGAGACGAGGTGACAGCGATTGGAAGTAATCCGGGAGCTATTGGCTCGAGCTCGCCTGGTCCTGGTGGGCCTGCCTATATTGATTGCGTGTGCATACTGGGGCGGCTGGCCGTTGCTGATTTTAGTGGCGGTGATCACTGTTATAGGTCTGGGGGAATACTACTCTGCAGTTTTCACAGCCAAAATCTTCCCGGCTGCACTGATAGGCTACCTGGGGACCATGGCATTGTTGACTGTTACGGCTCTCAGCCCGCCGCAGCAACGCGATTTGGCTGTGCTTATTGTGCTGGCAGCGGTTGCAGCCACCGCTATGCTCAGTCAAGTTAAGGGCAACTCCTACGCCGGGGCCACCGTCAATAGCGCGGCGACAGTGTTCGGAGTTGTGTACGTCGGCCTGTTGATGAGCTTCTTGCTGCGGTTGGCCAATTTCGATCTTCCCGCCGCGCTTGGTGAGCCTGCCAGCCTCTTTGCGTCCCGTGTCGGAGCGCTTCTGCTGGTGGCGGTTCCCGTCTGGACCCTGGACACCTTCGCCTTCATCGTCGGTTCAGCCTGGGGTCGGTACCGGTTAGCGCCCCAGCTTAGCCCCCGTAAGACCATTGAAGGCGCTCTGGCCGGCTTCATCGGCTGCGCTGGTCTGACCGTCCTGCTGGGCTGGTGGCTGAAGTTGCCGGTGGCTCACAGCCTATTTCTTGGCATTCTTCTTGCAGTAGTAGCCCAGCTAGGCGATGCTGCCAAGTCCACTATCAAGCGCGATCTGGGCATTGACGACTTCGGCAACATCTTCGGGCCCCACGGGGGCATTCTGGACCGCTTCGACGGGCTACTTTTCGCTATGCCCGCCGCCTGGCTGTACCTGACCACTTTGCTGGGAAGCTAACAATCCCAGGTGGAACCGCTCTATGCGCCGCATGATCATCTACAATCCGCGCGCTCGCGCCACTCATGCTAAGCGCCTCAGCCAGGCCGCCGACGCCAAGCTGGCAGCAACTGGCGGATATGAGTTGAAGGTTCCCCGCAGTCCCAATGAGGCCACCGACTTGGCCCGGCAGGCTGCACAAAACGACTACGACCAGGTCATCGCTGTCGGCGGTGACGGGACTATCAATGCTGTGGTGGAGGGGCTGGCTGGTTCGCAGACGGCTTTGGGGATTGTCCCTCTGGGGACTGGCAACGCCGCCGGCTCTAATCTTAATCTCAGGGCCGGTGATATTGCCGCTGCTATGGATCTGATCGTCCAGGGAAACACCAGGCGCGTGGACCTGGGCCGGATGAACGGCCGCCATTTCCTGACTATGGCGGGCATCGGCCTTGACGCCCAGGTTGCTCACGAGCTACACGATGCCTGGAAGCGCCGTCTGGGCAAGATCGCCTTCATCCGCCAATTTATTCGCTCAACCCTCAGCTACAAGCTGTCACACTGCCATCTGGAGATAACCGGTGGCGAAGAGGACATCGTCCTGGACGAGCCGCTATGGGCAATGCTAATCTGCAATATGTCCATCTTTACCTGGCGGGTCAATGTAGCTCCTGATGCCTCCCCCGATGACGGCCAGCTTGACTTCATCATCTTCCACCGATGCAGTATGCGGCAGCTTATTTCGTTGGCCGGCGATAACTTTCTGTTCGGCGTTGATATTAGCCGGCACCCTTATGTGACCATCGCCCAGGGCAGGCGCATGCAGATAAGCGCCCAGCCGCCGACCCACTGGCAGGCCGACGGCGATGTGGGCGGACAGACACCCGTGACAGCAGAGGTAATCCCCTCTGCCCTCGATCTGATCGTGCCCTGACTTGGCCCTGCTATTGCGGCGCAGGTGGTGGGGGTGGAGCGGGCGCAGCCGACGGGCCGCCTGCCCCGATATCGACGTCCAATACTTGCTCACCGCCGAACTCGAAGTTATCGCGGTAAGCTAGGGCCTTAGCGATTAGCACAATGGGGCCGGTCAGGAGCGTCCCCACTCCGCCGACCACGGCTGCTGCCATATTGATGAGGGATACCAACGCTGCAAAGCCCAGAAAACCCCAGAAATCACTAGCGACTTTTTGGAAGCTCTGGGTAATTGCGTCCCAAAAGGCCAGCCGCTTATCCATAATAAGCGGAAACACGAACAAGATTAAAGTCGCGTATGCAATGCCCACAGCCAGCGCTATTGGGATGAAGGGTAACATTAAGAGCCACCCTACATAAGGCAAGAAGCAGAGGATCATCCATATCGCAAGGAATACGACATATAATACACCTATTCCTGCGCCAATTGCGATAGTGGCTAGGAGCGAGTGGCCAAACACCTCAAAGCCCTTTCCGATATCCCCTATTTCGGGCCTGTACTCCTGTTCTCGAAGTTGTCGCAGTACAATGTAATACCATCCACAGATAAGCGGACCCGCGAGGATACCCAACGATAGGGTTGATCCAAACCCAACAATCAAAGCCAGAACAATGTGCGTCCCGATGCTATCAGTGAATACCCTCGAAGCCTCTGACAGCCATTCTCCGGTTCTAACCATTGCACTCACTCCTTTGGCGATTGATAACGACCAACAGACTATCTTTCGCCGTCGGCTTGAGAATATCCTTCTCTTGCCGTTAGGTACAGTAGCAGTCCGCAAGCAATATGCAGGTTATCATAGGCCGTTCAGCGAAACTATACCGTGCAGGCAATTACGACCGGGCAGGAAGCACGCAATGAGCCCTGAACCCTCCCGACATGGTTCTGCGTCTGGGCTGCGATCACTTATAAGTATCGCTGTCCTGCTATCATTGTTGACTACGTGCCTGGCCCTGGCCGGCAGCGACGCAGTGACTACCTTGTCGGAGCGGGATGTGAGCGAACCCGTTGAGGAGAAGGTCGAGCTGCTGCCCTGTCAGCCGGTTGATGCCGAACTGCGACCGACGGTCCCGGCGGAGGGCCTGGAGGACTTTCATGGGCTGCGGCGGGTCCGCCGGAGCAAGATCACCGGCAAGGTCGTCACAATGGAGGTCGCGCAGATTAAGCCGGTGGTGGTAGCCAGGCGCCGCAGCAGCGCCACCAAAGCAATTGCTCTGACCTTCGATGATGGCCCTCATCCCACTTACACCACCAAGATTCTTGATATTCTGGCTGAGCATAACGCTAAGGCTACCTTCTTTGTTCTGGGCATATACGCGAAAAAATATCCGCACATTATCCGCCGCCAGATCGCCGAGGGCCACGAAGTTGTCATCCACAGTTGGGCGCACGGCAACTATACGCAGATGTCCACCGCTGCCGTGGCCAAGGACATTGCCCGCTGCCAGAAGCTACTCCACTCACTGAGCGACGAGCCTGTCGCCCTGCGCTGGGTGCGCCCGCCCTACGGAGCTAAGAATGCGGCAGTCGAGCGGATTATCGCGCAGGCTGGCTGCCAGGTAGCTATGTGGTCGGTTGATGCCGCCGACTGGCGCCAGCCCGGCGGCAACGCCCTCTATCAGCACGTAATGAGCCATGCTCACAGTGGGGCGGTAGTGCTGATGCACGACGGCCCGGCCCACCGCGAGGGTACGGTGAAGGCCCTGCGCCGTATCATACCGGGCCTGCAGAAGCGCGGCTACCAGTTGGTGACGATGTCGCAACTGGCCGACCTGGTGCCGGTATTCACCGGCGAGGTTTACCTGGTGACCGGCTCAGATTGTATCCACCTGGCTCCAGCTGCCGAGCAGATGCAGGTGATTATTGACGGCGAACCAATCCAGCCCGAACACCGCCTGCTGGTCGGCAACGGGCAACTGCTCCTGCCGCTGGAGCCGTTCATCGAGCGGCTGGGGGCCTCGTACCAGTGGGATAAGCAGCGCCAGGTGGTGACCATCTCCGGGCTGCGGGGAACGCTTACCCTATACCTGGACAGTCACCGGGCCGAGAAGGACGGCGAGCCGGTCCGGCTGCAGGTGCCACCGGTGTTGTTCAAGGACACTGCCTTCATCCCGCTGTGGGCGCTGGCCAACATCACCGGCGCGCAGGTCCGCTACAACCCCGCCCAGGAGTTGCTGGAGATGCACTCGGCGCTGACCGCAATCCCACAACTATCCAACACGCTGGCCAACCTTCGGCACTAACGCGGAACGAGGGAGGAACATCAATGCCGCTCGCATTGCGCTACTTCTTGGTCGCGCTCCTCCAAGGAGCGTTGCCGCTGTACGTCATCTACAGAGTCATCTACAGAGGGCCCCGTAAGATCGTTGAGCTGTACAAACGCGGCGTTGCCTGGAAGGCAGTCGCTTTTGGCGTACTCGCAGTGTTATGTCTGGTTAGCTTGCCCATCGTGGTCTGGGTGCGATTCAAGATGACCGAGCTTCCCCAACTGAACTACGGTGCGGCGCTATTCGTTGGGTTTTGCCTCGGTGTAGTGGTGATTTGGCTCGAGCGTCGCTATTACCCTGGTCAGTAGTCGGAGCCGCCATTGGACCTCGTCAACTCTTATCAGTTGTGTTATACTGTGGGCCAACGAGCACAATTCTTCTCACAACATACTCCCGCCTCGCAGTATATTCTCAGCACTTACTGGCTTGGAGTAGTAATTGCAGCATCAGCAAACGAGGCAGCTTATGAAGCCAGAGCTTAGCTCCGACGTTCCGGCACAGACCATTCGTTGTCGCTATGCCATTATCGGCTCGGGTATCGCCGGCCTGTGGACTGCGCTGCATCTGCCCCAGCAAGAATCAGTTGCGATCATCACAAAGAGCACGGTGCGCGAGAGCAGCACTCAGTATGCTCAGGGCGGCATTGCTGTTTCGCTGCCTCCCACTGATAGCCCCGAGCTACACAAGCAGGACACTTTGGAGGCCGGCGCCGGCCTCTGCGACGAACCAGCCGTGGAGATTCTTACTCAGGAAGGGCCGCAGGTCGTCGAAGAGCTTATCAGCTACGGCGCGGTCTTCGACCGCGAGGATGGTCACCTTGCCTACGGCCGGGAAGCAGCTCACGGCATCAGCCGGATAGTCCATGCTCACGGTGACGCCACTGGCGAGGAGGTCGAGCGTACCGCCTACGAGGCCGTGCGCGAGGCGCCCAATATTACTATCTATCAGGAGACTGCTGCCGCCGAGTTACTCGTTGTTGACGGCGAATGTGTCGGAGTCGAGGCCGTTGGTGTTCCCGGCGGTGAGGTGATGCGCTTTATTGCTGATGTTACCCTCGTTGCCACCGGAGGCGCGGGCAGCTTATACAAGTATTCCAGCAACCCTCCGGTGGCCACCGCCGACGGCATTGCTCTGGCCTACCGGGCTGGTGCGGCTCTCGAGGACGTGGAGTTCATCCAGTTTCATCCCACAGCCCTGGCCGATGAGGGCTATCCCAAGTTTCTGATCTCTGAGGCAGTGCGCGGCGAAGGAGGCAAGCTGCTCAACGCCGACGGCGAAGAGTTTATGAGCCGTTATCATCCCCGGGCAGAGCTGGCTCCGCGCGATGTCGTTGCCCGCGCGGTCTACAGCGAGATGCTGGAGGCCGACAATAACCAGGTTTACCTGGACTTCCGGCCACTTGGCACCCAGCGTATGCGCGAGCGCTTTCCTGGTATTCTCGATGAACTGCACCAGCGAGGATTTACCCCCGAGCAGCAGCCGGTGCCCATAACCCCGGTCGCCCATTATATGATGGGGGGCATAGCTACTGACCTGCACGGACAGACAGATATTGGCAGGCTGTTTGCCTGCGGGGAATGTGCCAGCTACGGCGTGCACGGCGCCAACCGGCTGGCGTCCAATTCCTTGCTGGACGGGCTGGTATTCGGCAAGCGCTCCGCCGCTGCCATGGCCCAGACCGAGCTGCTGGCCGCGGCCTCAGAAGAGCAAGCTGTCGCCTGCAAACAGAACCACATCCCGGCGGCACCGGCTGACTTGAAGCCGCAGATACAGCAGTTGATGTGGAAACAAGTCGGAATTATCCGCGATGGTGACAGCCTGGCCAGAGCGCAGGCACAGCTTGCTGAGTGGGCCGATCAGATCAGCGCTTCCCCCGGCCCGGCGCTGGCTGAGTTGGAGGCAGCTAATATGTGCCAGGCGGGGATGCTTATGGCTGCGGCGGCGCTGCACCGCACCGAAAGTCGCGGCGCCCACTATCGTACTGACTTTCCTGACATCAATGGGACCTGGCGGAAGCACGTGATTGTGCGTAGATCGCCCGCAGGTGACCTATCAATCTCAGACCGGCCGGTGGAGAGCAACACTACGGATTGATCCTCATCACTGTCCCAACGTCGGCGATTTGCCGGACTCGAGACGATGGTGTGCAAGGGCTTGCAGTCTGAGGCAGCCTCTCTAAGGATAGTCTCCAATAATGACCAGTCTACGGCGACAAATGGCACGACTGGCTGCCACCCCCAGCTTTCGGACCCTCGCCGTTACGGCAGCGCTTGTCACCTTCGCTGCGCTTATGTGGTCAAACCTGGGGCATCCTGACTTCTGGCTTGACGAAAGCATCACCGCCGGGCACATTGCCAAGCCCGAATATATTCACTGGGACGCCTTCCATCCTCCGAGTTACTACTGGCTCCTGATGCACTGGCGCGATGTTTTCGGGCCCGGCGACGTGGCCCTGCGCTCGTTTTCAATCCTGTGGGCGCTGCTGGCAGTGGTGCTTGTCTGGCTGCTGGCTTCCAGGCTGCTGGAGTCGCCTGCCGATTTGCTGGCCCTGTGGCTATTTGTGCTCTCGCCGCTGGGGCTGCTGTACCTGCGCACGGCCCGCTATTTCGCAATGACTACCGCCCTCTTTCTACTGGTCGCCTACCTGCTACTGCTGGCGGCAACAGTGGGCCGCTGGCGGCATTATATCCTGTTGGGTCTGTCCGCCGCAGCACTGTTGTGGGCCAACTACGTTGCCGCCTTGCTGCTTCTGCCCGGTTATCTGCTACTGTTTTGCGTTGCCCGCCGCGACCAACCCAACTATCTGCCCCGCTGGCTGGCCTCGGCGTGCCTGCTTGTTGTGGCGTTCTGCCCACTGGCGATGAGGCTGCTTCACTCGCTCTCCGCCGTTTCTGGTATTCCCCGAACCGCTCACCTGCAGGGGACGCTGTACGGCCTTGGTATCAAGCTGGGCCTGCCGGTGTACGCAGCTATTGTTGGTGAGAATACCCATCCCTGGTGCTTCCATATTACTGTCCCTGTCTTCCTGGCTGGTGCCATATTGCTGGTGGCTGGATTTATCGGCGCGCGCGGCGACCGCCCCCCTGGCCGGTGGCTCAAGCTGTGGACCTGGCCCGTAGCAATCATGGCAGTCGCCCTCGTCTTCAGCACCGCAGCCCGCTCCGAACCGATCGTTCGCGTGACCAGTGTCGGGCTATTCGCCCTGCCCTTTGCCTACATCCTAATGGCCCGTGGTGCTCAGGCTCTCCGTGCCCCACTGCTGGCCGGCGTGCTGGTGGCCATAGTGTTTGTCGGCGACTCATACGGCATACACAACTATTTCACGGGCCAGCAGTTCCTGAATCCCGCCTACAATGTCCCGTGGCAGCAGGTCGTGGACACTGTACGGGCACGCTGGCAGCCCGATGACTTGGTTATCGAATGCTACGATGCGTCGTTCCGCCGTTACTGGGCCGACGACACAACTATGATCGAGTATCGGCTGCCTGTACCCGTCGCGGATATGGAGCCGGTCCAACAATTTCCGCAAAGTGGCCAGCGCATCTGGCTGGTCGCCCGCGACCGTGGCGCACAATTGCCGCGACAGATGACCACTCAAATCCGTGACGAATTGGGCCAGAAAGCCAGCCAGGTTCAAGTATTCAACTTCAAGCCGCTTTCGCCGGCTGTCCGCCGCTGGCGTAGCGGCCTGCTGCGCCAGCCGGTATGGGATGCCTACATAAAGCTATACCTGTTCGTGCCATAAACTCCCATGAGCCACTCCCGCATAGCATATTTAGCTGAGGTGAACAAGCACTATGAAAACATTTGGGCCGTATTTTGACGGCTGGTACGACGTAGAGATTCAGCTTCAGATGCACCTGTACAAGCGCTACGAACAGGCCTTTGCGGGCCAACTGACATAGAACGAACGGGGCGCTGGCAGAACTCGACTGCCTACGGGGCTTGGCCTCTGCCACTATTCGGGGATCAGGTGAGGGGCAAACGGTTCGAGGTAGTCGCGCCAGACTTCGTTACCAAGCGCCTGGCGCATCGCCGAGAAGCTCAAGTAGGGGATGAAGCGCGGTTGTTGGGGCTGTTGGAGCAGGCTCAGGCCGGTCTCGCGCGGAGTCCGATTGCCTTTGCGGTTGTTACAGTCCATGCAGCAAGCCACCAGATTACTCCATTCGTGGCGGCCACCGCGCTCACGCGGAATAACGTGATCAACCGTCAGATCTCGGCCTTTTTTGCCGCAGTACTGGCAGGTGTAGCTGTCCCGCTCCATCAGACTCTGCCGAGAAAGCCTTATCTCGGGCAACGGCCGGCGAATGTAGCGCACCAGTCGCACCACCGACGGCATCCGCATGGTCATAGAGGGCGAGTGGAGTGTCCGCGAGTCGGCTTCCACCATCACTGCCTTATCCAGATAGACCAGCGTTATCGCTCGCTGCCAGCGGCAGATATTGAGCGGTTCGTAGTTCTGATTCAATAGCAGTACTCGGCCATCGGCATTGCCGTTACTCATATCATCTTAATCCTATCAGAAAGCCCGCAAGCAGTCAACCAAATCCACTCAATAATGCAGGGCGCTCCACCAGCTTCGGCCTGGCTGTAAGTGGTTCGCCAGCACACGAGATTGTGTGCTATTGCCATCACATACCACATTGGGTAGTTGGCCGCCAGTGCTACTGCGCGACTGTCTGGCTAATTACCCCAGCCTCGGCGAACACCTCTTCGCGCAATTCCTCAAGCAGCCCCAGGTCATAGGCCAGATCCAGCACCGTGTAGCGTTCGCGGAGCCGGCTGGCAAAGCCGTAGGCACACGCTACCTCCTCGGGGCTGATACCGCACTCGCCGACGGTCCGGGGCAGACCCGCGTTGTCGAATAGCTCTCTGAGCTGCTGCCCGGGGGTAAACAGCGGCTCCAGTTGGGCCCACATTCTGTCCGGTTTACTCACTATCCGCGCCAGTTGCCTGCGCAACTGGTCGCCTGTGGCGTACTTGCTGGTTGCGATCTGAGCTATCTGCTGCGCGGCTTCCGGCCCGATGAGGGGCGCATAATATTCGCGAGTCTGGCGGGCGAACTCTGCCGCTGGCAGGCGTGTGGCCACCAGCTTGTCCACGTCAGTCTCTCCGATACGGGGCCAGAGCTTCTCGTAGAGAGCGGTGCAGATCAGATCACCGAGCGCGACCTGCAGGCCGTGGAGGCCGTGGTGCCGGCCGCGAGCTGTGGCGGTCATATCCCAGTAGTGAGAGATCAGGTGCCCTCCGCCCGATGCAGGGGCAGAGGTTTGGGCCATCGTGATGGCAATCCCCGCCAGCAGCAGCCCGCTCATCAACAGTTCCAGGGCATCTCGCTTGCCCTGGCGGATTTGGCCGACGGCTTGGCGGCACTGTTGATCGGCCGACTCAGCAAGCTGGGCGACCCAGGGACAGAAATAGTCTCCCCGCAGGAGGGAGGCCAGCTTCCAGTCGGTGCCGCTGGAGGACCGTGAGACCAGGTCACCGACGCCGGCGGCGCGCATCTGTCGAGGAGCAGTGGTGATTACCTCGGTGTCGGCAATAATAGCTAGCGGCGGGATGGCCGGGACTGTTTGCTTGATCGCGGCGACGGTCACAGCAGCGAGGCCCGATGAATACCCGGTCATAGAGGCAGCCGTGGCCACCGCCACGTAGGGCATCCCTAGCTGCGTTGAAGCCGCCTTGGCAATATCGTTTATTGTCCCACTGCCAACTGCCACCAGATAATCGCAGTCGGCAGCTTCCTGCTGAACCAACTGAACCGGTACCTCGGTGGCTTCGATCTGGCTCTCTCCTGACTCTGGTTCAACTAATAGCTCCCCAACATCACCACCAGCCTGGCGAAGTATGCTAAGAGTCTGCTCGCCGGCAGCGTTGAATGTAGCGCTGTCCGCCACCACTAGGGCCGTGCCTGTCAGGTTCAGCTCGGTGAGCATCTGCGGAAGCTGGTCAAGCGCATCTCTACCGATGAATACCCGTTGGGTGGGAGTCTCATGAACACGCCCACACGGGCAGCGTCGCCGCACCTCCAGCAGCTCCCTGATGCTGCCGATAAGTTGCGGATGCTCGTTGTCAGTCATGAGTCATCTTGTTTCATCCACAGCATACGGCGGCAAAGCTGATGGGGAGTGTCTGAGCCAGCGCCCGGCGCTGAGAGAAATTGGCGGGATTCGAAGAAACTGGAACCGGCCGGGTATTGCCGTCCTGTCCCGCTCTGACCGCAGGCGGTTGAGTTGGACAACCGACCCTGTGTGAGCCTCGGGCGGGATCAGGAGTGTTGGGCGCGGGTTATGATAGTCAGTTTTCCGCAAAATCCGTTTATGAACTCTGCGAGTCCTCTTTGGCCTCTTTCGCAGCGCCACGGCCATATTCCCTGAGCGTCTGAGCCATCTGGTGTAGGCGATCTTGAACTGCGTGGTGCACAGTACCTTCGGGGTAATTGCCTGCCTCGTCCACCTCGCCCGCCGGCATACCAGTCAGGATCTCGAGCGCCTCGTCAACGGTCTGCACCGCCCAGATGTGGAATTGGCCGGCTTCGACTGCCTCGACGACCTCTTCGCGCAGCATTATGTTGCGCACATTGGCAGTGGGGATCACGACGCCCTGCTCGCCAGTGAGACCCTTGATCTTGCAGGCTGCAAAGAAGCCCTCAATCTTCCGAGTGACCCCGCCGATGGCCTGGACCGAGCCGTGTTGATCCACCGATCCAGTGACTGCAATGTCCTGGCGGACGGGAACGCCTCCAATGCTGGAAAGTAGGGCAATCAGCTCGGCACAGGAGGCGCTGTCTCCCTCGACCTGGCTATAGCTCTGTTCAAAGCTGATGCTGGCGGCACAGGACAGGGGCTGGTCGGAGGCATACTTCTGCCGCAGGTAGCCGCTGAGTATCAGAACACCTTTGCTATGAATCGGTCCAGACAGCTCTACCTCGCGCTCGATATTAACAATTCCTGCGGTGCCCAGCGAGCTGCGAGCGGTAATACGAGTAGGCATGCCAATGGTGTAGTCGCCTAGCACAGCGATCTGCAAGCCGTTTATCTGGCCGAGGACCTCGCCTTCGGTCTCGATAAACAGCGTCCCTTGCTCAATCAACTCCAGCAGGCGCTCTTCGACGCGGTTAGACCGCCAGATAAACTGCTCCAGGGCATTCTGGACATCTTCGGCCTGCACCAGCTCTCCATTGCCATTACGGTCGGCCCAGTAAGCTGATTCGCGCACCAGGTCCAGCACATCAACAAATCTGGTGGTCAGCTTCTCCTGGTCAGAGGCAGTGCGCACGCCGTGCTCAACAATCTTGGCTGCTGCTGCGGCAGAGAACGGCGGCAGATCCTCTTCCTGGCACTTTGTCGCGATAAAGCGAGTGTATGCCTGAATCGTCTCCTCACTGCGCTCCATAATAGTGTTGAAGTCAGCCTTGACCTTGAATAGCTTGCCGAACTCGTCGTCATAAGCATACAGCAGGTAATAGATTAGGGGAGTGCCAATGAGCACCACCTTGACATCAAGCGGAATGGGCTTGGGCTCAAGGCTGACCGTAGAGATCAGTCGCATCTGGTCCTGGAGGGACTCGATTCTGATCTGCCCGTCTTTCAGGCAGCGCTTCAGAGCTTCCCAGGCGAAGGGACGACGCAATACTGCCTCCGCCTCCAGGATAAGATAGCCGCCGTTGGCCCGGTGCAGCGCGCCCGGCTTGATCATAGTGAAATCGGTGATCAGCGCTCCCATCCGCGTCTGGTATTCGATCTCACCGGTTAGGTTATCAATGGTCGGGTTCATCTCAAGGACTATCGGTGCACCCTTTAGTTCTTCGTTGGTGACTAGCGTGTTGATGCAATATCGTTCGCAGGGTGTGCGGGCACCGGTGATAAAGGCCTCGGGAACGGGAAACGGGGAGCTATGTTCTTCGGTTTCGCGAAAACGAGCGACATTCTCCACCAGGTCGTGTTTCATCTGCTGGAAATGTTCCGCTACTGCTTCGTATTTCTTGTATTCTTGGACCAGTTCGTCAATTAAGTGGTCGGTGGCGAACTGGATAGTCTGGCGATCCAGTTGCCGCAGCGCTTTACGGGCTTCCTTCTCGCGACGGCGCAGGTCCTGCATAAGATCCACCAGGACGTCCTGCAGTTGCTCGCGCTTTTTGTCCAGGTCTTTGCGCTCTTCTTCACTCATCTGTTCGTATTCTTCCGGCGTCATTACCTCACCGTTAGGAGCAGGAGCGACAATCAGACCGCTGGAGCTGCGCCCCAGGGTAAAACCGGCCTGCTCAGCCTCCTTCTCGAAGGCATGCATCTCCCGGCTGCGCTCTTCGCGGAATTCGCGCAGCAGTTCGTCGCGCTGGTCCTGATATTCGTCGCTGTCGAAGACGTGCTCGATAGCCTGGGTTATGTCTTCAATAAGCTCATCAACATCCTGAGCCAGTCGCCAGCCGTCGCCAGGGTCCAACTGCAGGGCCACCGGCGACCGCGGATCGTGGAAGTTGTACGCGTAACACCAATCGGTAGGTGCCGGCCGCTCTGCGGCAGCCGCCGCCAGAGTCTGGCGGGTGAGTGTCGTCCGGCCGGAGCCCACCGGCCCCAGCACAAAAACGTTGTAGCCCTCACTGGGAATAGTCGCCCCGAAATCAACCGCTGCCACAGCTCGCTCCTGGCCGATCGGCTCGACAGCCGGCTCCAGTTCAGCGGTACTCTCTATTCCCAGGCTGGCTGGGTCGCATACCCAGCGTAGCTTCTGGAAAGAAACTTCAAAATCATTGATGCTCAAGCAGAATCACCTCGACTAAGTTATAAGAGCTTACCACTTGTGCTCCGTGGTACTGCACATAATTCACAGCGGCGTAGTCATATATTGTCCATGAATAGTACCAATACCTCCTGCCGGGAAAAGACTTCTGCGGGATTGGGAGCCAGGTCGGTGAAGAACTCCGCGAGCTGGTGAGACCAGCGCTACCCAGAATTGGGGGGGAACAACGTAAATTGGTGACGGCCGACAACGAACAAGCAACTAATGCTGCGCTTAGTTGCGCTCAGGCGGCTCCACAGTCAGCTTTCGGCCACGACAAAGCGCTCCAGCTTGCCCAATATCTCTGGGTCCACTTCGATCTGTGCTTCCACGTAGTCCGATTGATATTCCTGACTGAGTACGTGGCCCCGTTTGTGGATCACATCCAGCAGGTCCAGGTGATCATAGGGCAGGCGAATCGTCGCTGCGGTGCGCCGCTTGCGGACCAGTTCGCGCAGGCATTCTCTCAATTCTTCCAGCCCCATTCCACTGATTGCTGACAGCGGTATTGCATTGGGCAACCGCTTGAGCCGTTGCCAGGTGGCCTCCGGCTCCTCCACCAGATCCCACTTGTTGAGAGCAGCGACATACGGCTTGTCCAGCGCTTCCAATTGCTCGAGGATCTCCTGGCTGGCGCGGTGCTGCTCCAATGCCTCCGGGTTGCTGGCATCAACTACTTCAACTATGATGTCGGCCTCCACCGCCTCCTCCAGCGTGGAGCGGAAGGCTGCAATGAGATTGGGCGGCAGATTACGCAGGAAACCGACAGTATCGCTGGCCAGCGCCCTAACGCCGTCCCCTAAATCTATCCGCCGGGTAGTCGGGTCGAGGGTCTCGAAAAGACGGTCGTGAGCCTCGACCTCCTGTGAGCCAACCAGCGCGTTGAGCAGACTCGACTTGCCGGCGTTAGTGTAGCCGACGATACTGATTGTCGGCAAGCCCGAGCGGCGACGTGCCTCCCGCTCGGTATCCCGGCGGCTTGCTACCTCTTCCAATTCACGGCGGACTTGAGTGATACGATGGCGCAGTTGGCGCCGGTCGGTCTCTAACTTGGTCTCACCGGGCCCGCGCACGCCGATGCCCAAAACGCGCCCTCCGCCGATCCGCGACATCATCTTCCCGTGGCCGACCAGGCGTGGCAGCAGATAGGTAAGTTGAGCCAGTTCCACTTGCAGCTTGCCTTCGCGGGTGCGGGCGTGCTGGGCAAATACATCCAGGATTAGCTCCACCCGATCCAGCACCTTCCACTCCTCAAGCACGTCCAAGATATTGTTGATTTGAGCTGGTCTGAGGGTGGCATTGAAAACCACCATATCCGCCTCATTGGCCTTGACTGCCTCTCTGATCTCCTCCAGCTTGCCCTTTCCCACATACGTAGCCTGGTGCGGCTTCCTGCGGGTCTGGGTAATCACATCCACCACTGAGGCGCCGGCGGCCCGCACCAGTTGCAGCAGCTCCTGCATTGCTGAGTGGCTGGCGCCCGAATAGTCCTCGATGCCGACCAGCACTGTCCGCTCCGGCTCCAGCGTAATCTCTCCACGGCCAATGACTATCTGGTCGTCAAACGCCAATTCTGCCGTCCTCCTCACTGCCTGTTACAGATACCCCAAGTTGCGTAGTCGGTCTCTGATTATATCCTCTTCGTCAAGGGAATAGGCTGGACCTTGTCGGCGCTCGTCACCGGAGATTCCGGGCACAGCATCAGTATTGACTGGCAGCGGTTCAGTGAAGCATTCATTTAGCACCGCCCCGTCCATGTAGCCAGGCACTGGCTGGCCCAGCAACCTGAGCAGAGTCGGAGCAATATCTTCAATGCGGGCCTGCTCAATTTTCGCGCCGCCACGTACTCCCGGCCCATACACAATTACGGTTCCGTCGGGCGTATGCCCGCCGGTAATACCGGGTACCGGGATAGCTGGCTCTACCTCCAGGCGGCGTCCCTCGAAGTCGGCAATCAAAGGTCCATCTAAGGTGATCTTCTGGTTCCACCAGACTCCTATGTCGGGTATGGCATCCAGGTGTGGGCCCGAGTAGAGCTCCTCACGTCGGAAAACGCGACTGGCCGCCGGCTGACCGGTGGCAGCGTCTTGGGCCGAGGATATTAACTCGATCAATTGTTGCCGAGTTTGCTCGTATTGGTCACCGGGGGCCACTATTCCCTGCGGCTGGCGACCGCTCAGATTAACCCACGGGGCGGTCTCCCAGTAGTAAGAGTAAGCTTGAGTTTGCTCCCAGTTGATATTCTCAGTTAAGCGCCGCGAAAAGAACGATTCTACCGCTCTTCGCCCCAGCGGGTTATTGAAAAGCCGCATCTTGACGGCCTTGGGCAGCAGTTGATGCAGCCGTTCACCCAGCTTCCGGCCCAGCGCAGCGGCCGCAGTCCCTCGTTTGGGCGGCTTATCCACAGTCAGCCCGGCCGCCCGCAGCAGATTCGGCATATAGGTGCGCCCGCGATTATAGAGGGTCGCGCCGTGATCGGAGGCGATAATGATGACAGTATCGTCACTGGCCAGCTCTCGCCACTGGCCGATGGTCTCATCAATAGCCTGATATATGCGCAGAACCGGGTTGCCCCACTGCTCTACCTGGTCCGAATTGTATTCTGGATGGCTGGGATCACACAAATGCCAGAAGTAGTGCTGGATGGCGTCGGTCTCCACGAAAGCAATAGCGAACAGGTCCCAGCTCTGCCGCTGGTACAGGTACTTCCCGATCTCTGACTTCTTGTGTAGCTGAGCCAAAGCCACATTGACGGCCCGCTCGTAGCGGCCCTGCAGGGCGTGGTGCTTGACCTCGGCGTGAAACGGATACCTGCCAAAGCGCTGGCGCAGCTCGGTGGCTAGCTCCGGCGGCCACGTCGCACCATTGTGCCGCAGTGACGGGCACAGCCAGCCGGCCACTCCCACGCCGTTCAGTTCTTCCATCGGGTAAGTGCACGGAATATTCAGACAGGCTAGTTGTCCGCCTGTGGCGCTCAGCAGGGAAAATATTGTGGGCACCTGGATATCGGCTGAGGTTATCCGCCGTACTTGATAGGTCTCCGGCACCGGCTGCAGGAAGCTGAATATGCCGTGTTTGCCGGGATTGACGCCGGTTATCAGGCTTGGCCAGGCCTGGGGGCTGGAGAATTTTGGAGTGGAGCGCAGCGGCCCGCTACTGCCCGCCGCCAGCATTTCCTGCAGATGGGGCAGGTAGCCGTCGTCAGCCCACTGGCGAACAAGCTCCAGGCTCAATCCGTCAATGCCAACTAGCAGTATCCGCGGCATAACGCCCCTGTGCAGCCGAGGTAATGGGCAGAAGTGATTGTTATTGCTACAATAATCATACCCTGGGCGGATATTGCTGTAAAGCGTAGCAGCCCGGCACCACGGATGATAGCAGTTCGCCGCGCTAGCCACTTGACTTCAACCGTGATATTGCCTATACTATATGTGCAGTCGGGAGGTGCCCGGCTGTAGTTGTGTCTTTATTGGCTTGATGATAGGGGAAGCGATGATGTACGCGATATTCCAAAATGGCGGCCACCAGCACAAGGCTGTGCCGCAGGAAGTAGTCATACTGCAAAAACTGGACGCTGAAGTTGGCGAACAGGTCAGCTTCGACGAAGTGCTGATGGTGCACAGCAATGGCGAGGTCCAGGTGGGTACTCCCCACGTGGCGGGCGCTCAGGTGACCGGCACGGTCGTCCAGCAGGGGCGAGGACGGAAGATTCGCGTCTTTAAGTATAAGCCGAAAAGGAATTACAAGCGCCAGTACGGTCATCGGCAGTCGTTTACGGCAGTACGTATTGATGAGATCAAAGCGTAGGAGATTGCGCTTGATAGCTTTGAGGTGATTGGTCATGGCACATAAAAAAGGAATGGGCAGTTCGCGAAATGGTCGCGACAGCGAAGGCAAGCGGCTCGGTGTCAAGCGCTATGGCGGGCAAGCCGTCAAGGCGGGCAGCATTCTGATCCGCCAGCGCGGTACCAAGTTCCATCCCGGAATAAACGTAGGGCGCGGCGGCGATGATACCCTGTTTGCCAAAGCCTCCGGCCAGGTTCAGTTCGAGAAGCGCGGGGGCGGACGCACCTACGTGAGCGTCGTCCCTGAAGCCGTCGAGGCATAGTACTATACGTATGGCCTGAAAGTGACAAATTGCCGGCACCGGGGCGTGCCGGCAATTTTGTTTATGGACTTGATTGTAACCTGTCGAGTGGGGGCCGGCGATGTTCGTGGACGAGGCAGAAATTGAGGTACGGGCCGGCGACGGCGGCGACGGCGCGGTGCACTTCCGGCGGGAGAAGTTCGTCCCCCGTGGCGGCCCCGACGGTGGCAACGGTGGCGAGGGGGGGGATGTAATTCTGGTGGCTGCCCCGGACCTGCACACGCTACTGGACTTCGAGTATGAGTCAGTATTTTCCGCCGAGTCGGGCGTGAACGGTGCCGGCAGGCACCGCGATGGCAAAAACGGCGCCGACTGCATTGTTCGAGTGCCGCCAGGTACCATGGTCTACGAGCAGGCCAGCGGTCAGCAGG
Source organism: bacterium (assembly GCA_030615605.1). Classification (GTDB taxonomy): domain Bacteria; phylum Armatimonadota; class Zipacnadia; order Zipacnadales; family Zipacnadaceae; genus JALGTD01. The sequence goes on along the minus strand of JAUWYY010000003.1, from coordinate 130,110 downwards.
CTGCTGATTTGGTCGTCCCCGGAGATCGGCTGATCGCTGCACGTGGAGGCGAAGGAGGTCGGGGCAATACCGCCTTTGCTACCGCCACCCACCAGACTCCCCGCTTCGCTGAGCAGGGCCTGGCCGGCGGGAGTTGCCGCTTGCGCCTGGAGCTGCGCATCATCGCCGATGTCGGCGTAATTGGTTTCCCCAATGCGGGCAAGTCTACGCTCATCTCTCATCTGTCGGCGGCCCAACCCAAGATCGCCAGCTATCCCTTTACCACCCTCCAGCCGCAGTTGGGTGTGGTGCGGGTGAGCGACGAACGCCAGTTCGTTATTGCAGATATGCCCGGGCTGATCGAGGGCGCCCACGCCGGCAAGGGCCTGGGTGACCAGTTCCTCCGGCACATTCGCCGCACCCGGCTGCTGCTGCACATGCTGGACGTAGCGGCGGTTGACCAGCGCGATCCCCTGGAAGATTATGAGAACTTGAATGGCGAGCTGGCTGCCTACGACGAGCAGATTGCCGCCTTGCCGCAACTGGTCGCGCTGAACAAGATTGATCTGCCGGACAGTGAGGTTTTCCTACCGGTATGCGAGGAGTATTTTGCCAAGCAGCAGATACCGGTATATGCTATCTCAGCCGTCACCGGAGCAGGATTGAGACAGCTTGTGCAAACATTGGCCGAGAAGGTGGAGGAACTAGGACCGCGCCAGACGGATCAGCGCGAGCCCGAGACTCACCAGATGCCGCAAGCTGAGGAGCGCCCGCTGCAGATATTCCGGGCCGACGAGGATGTCTTTCTAGTGCGGGGCAGTGAGGTTGAGCGACTGGTCCAGCGTACGGATCTGAACAACGAGGATGCCCTGCTGCGTATGCACGGACAACTGCAGGAGCTGGGTGTCATTGGCGCCCTCGGTCGGGCTGATGCGCAAGTCGGCGATACCGTCTTCATTGGTGATGTCGAGCTGGAATACCAACCATGATACGGCAGCATAGTGTGCTGAAGGGAAACCTGCCAGCGAAGACGAACTACCGTATGCCGGACGCCCGGAGGTGAGGCTTACAATGCCCATCGGCATTATTGGCGGCACGGGATTCTCGCAGCTACCCGAGTTTGATCTGCACCGAGAAGAAGTGACCACGGCTTTCGGCGCGGTTACGGTTCTTAGCGGAAGCTTTGCTGATAAAGAAGTCGTGTTTCTGCCCCGTCACGGAGCGGCGGGCCGGCTGGCTCCCCATCAGATTGCCTACCAGGCCAATATCGCCGCCCTGCAAAGCCTCGGCTGCACTCACATCCTCGCCACTAACGCCGTAGGTGGCATCCGCGAGGACATCGAGCCGGGCCATCTGGTCGTGCCCGACCAGTTCCTGGATTTTACCCGGCAGCGCCCGCTTACTCTGGCCGAAGGCAGCGACGAAGAGATACCCCACATTGACGTCACGGACCCCTATTGCAGCTACCTGCGCCGACTTATCGCCGAGCAGGCCTGGGAAGCAGGCCTGGTCGTCCACCAGGATGTGGTTTACGTCTGCACCGAGGGGCCGCGGTTTGAGACACCGGCGGAGATTCAGATGTTCGCCCAACTGGGCGGTGATGTTGTGGGAATGACCGGAGTACCTGAAGTGGTGCTGGCCCGCGAAGCCCAGATGTGCTACGCCAGCGTGGGCGTAGTGACCAATTACGCCGCCGGTATCACTGGCCAGACACTATCGGCCGACGAGGTCCACGAGCTGATGGACCAGCTTCGCTCCAGGCTACTTGCGCTGCTGACTGGGACCATAGCCCGGTTGGACCCCGACGCAGATTGCCTGTGTCCCTTTAAGTAGCCCCTGGGTTGGAGATTTCGGTCGTTAGCACTTCGGTCTGCCTGGTAATCAGTTGGACCTTCAGCAGCAGGTCTTCCAGTTCGGCGCGGTTCATCTGCTCGCGCTTCTGGTAGCGGTCATTGAGCGAGCGCCAGGCCATTAGCATCTCTTCCAGCATCGCTTGAGCGTGCTGCTTCTTGCTGCCCTCAGCCATCTTCGCCCACTTAACCAGGGCATCACCCAGCTTCTGTTCCGTCTCGGCCAGGGCGGCGGATACGGGGGGAACTTCTACTGGATACGGACCCGATCGCCAGCGCACGATCCCCTCGTGGTCAGTCAGCGAGAAGGTAACGGTGCTAAAGCCGTCCTGCCTTATGGAATAGGGGACAGATGCCTGCTGGGTCCCCGCGGCCAGCGTCTGCTTCACTGAGTCAAAGGAGTGGCCCCGTTTGTCGCGGCCCATGACTCGAACGTTAAGCTTTATGGTCTGTGGTAATTCAGATTCCTCTGCCGTCGCCAGTTCGTACAGTGGCCGAACCGAGATGAAGGCATTGTTTTGACCCAGCCACATCGCCCCGAGGTCGTCTATTGTCACCCGGCACGGGCGGCCACCAAATATCAACGTTCCAAAGTTCTGCGGTTCGTGGAAGCTCTTATTATGATATCCCCAACTGCTGAGCACATCGGCCCGCGCTGCATTGCGGCCCACCTCCATAATCCACTCATCGCCTGGCTGCGGCGCAACCTGATTGGCAAACGGCAACTGTATCTCGACGCTCCAGCCGTCATCGTGGATTGTTGCCGCTGCCGCCCATTGAAAGTCCTCGGTCACGACGCGGTCGTAGGAGTCGTATTTGGTGCCCAGGGCGTTGACTGCCATGTGAGCATAGTCCTGGCGTTGGCCAGCGGTGTCCACAAATAGCTCCAGGCAGTCATCGCGCCACACCTCCCCGTCCCGCTGGGTTACTTCACGGCGAAGCTGCTGCGGGTTGGGATCGAAAAGCCTGGCCCCCACATACAGGGCCTGCTCGGTGTAGCCCAGGTAGACAGTCGTGGGCAGTTGAACACGGCTCTCCCCGCCCAGAGCGACAAACTCACTGAGCACGGCTGCCTGGCCCCACTCCTGCCGGCCGACGATACCATCAACCTCTGGGGCCTGGTCGAGCAGGGGAATGGAGATGACGGGCGGCGTATAGAATTCGGCGGCCTGAGCACAAATGCAAACTACGGCCAGTAAGGCAGCAATCATCACGGCTTTGTTGATACTCATCACTATACCCTCCCCGGTGACTATGCACACTAGTAGCTTATTCGCCCTCGGCTTGCTTCCTACCTCCTAAGAGGGATGACCCACTGGAATTACCAGCAGGGGGGCATGGTCGGCCGGCAACCTCAGCACTTGGCTGATTTGGCTGTCGCTGAAGGCCCCCACCATCACCGAACCCAGCTCCAGCCCCACCGCCTGCAGGCAGAGGTTCTCACCGGCTGCGCCGACTTCGTTGTGCACGTACTGGTCCGCCCTCGCCCCATACTTGGCGCGGGTGCGGGAGAAGACCGCGGTGATGACGAAAGCGGCCGCTGCCTGCCGCACGCACCCCTGGCCCAGACAGGCCGCAGCCAAAGCCGGCCGCTGGTCGCCGGTCCGATGCAACCGCACCTGATGTCCCTGTGGCTGGTAGTGATACACGCCCTCTGGCGTAACCACATACAGCTCCAGCGGATAAAGTGCGCCGGCCGAGGGGGCGGCGCGGAACCCGAACTCGGGGGCAGTTATGCCCTGCGCTGCCCACAGTAGTTGCCCAATCTCACTTTGGCTAAGCGCCTGGTCGGTGAATGACCGGATGGAGCGGCGCCGGGCGAGGACCTGCTCAATACTTGCGGTCCCGGTTGTCTGCGGCTGCGGCAATTGCGTTACTGCACCTTCCTGACCGCCGGAACTGACGTCTCCGAGGCAGTGCATTGCCACCAGCCCCGCTATGAGCACAACGATAACGACAGCAACAATGACGCTGTGCACGACCTACCACCTCCAGCTATAGTTTTCCGACTCTATCACGGCTACTCCAGAGCGCCAGCGACTGTGCGCAGAATCTGCTCGTGCCAGGCCAGCAGCGCCTGCGGCGTACGATCCCAGTAGTGGAAGTCCCTGAACAGTTCCGGCACCGGGTTGATAAGCTCTTCAAGTCGCTGGGCTGCCTCGCCGTCAATGCGCCCCTCATCAATCATCCGCTGAGCCGCCCGCAGCAGCGCGATATCCTCCAGCGCCGCGCGAGTGACTTTTAGGCGCAGCGAGGGTAGCACTGCACCACCCTCCTCGCGCGGAGGATAGACCCGGAAGTTATTACCATTGTGAATGCCGGCGTAGGGGAACCCGCTGGGCTGATCAGGGAGCTGGAGCGTCTCCCAGAAGTCCTCGTTCAGACCTCCCGCAGAGAAGCCCGTCCAGGTGAAGACGCCCTTAGCGCCGTAATGGTAGGACATAATCAGGGCCAGCCGGTGTTCGAGAGCCGGGTTGTCAATCTGCATATTGGGCGCCATCACCAGCGGGTCGCGCATCTGCCAGCGCACCGGCAGATGACAGTAATAGTGCCACAGTTCAGGCTCTTTGATATCGCGGTGTTGTTCCGGGTCATAGCGATGCGAGGAGACGTCTGTCATGCAGATGTCGCAGCCCTGGTCCATATTCTCGTGCCACTCGGAAGCCAGATAGACACGCAGCCCTGGGTATTTTTCGTGAATCATCTGGCGGAACGGTATGTTGCTGCTGGCAAAGGTCTTGTCATCAGGCTCGTCAGCATTACTGTAGATGACGGCCTGATCCAGCCAGCCCTGCGCTTTGACGTGCTGATATAGCGCCGGCATCTCCTCGTCGCCCTGCCAGCCGATGTCAAACAGCTTCATCCCCCGCTCGGCCAGGTACTGGTGCAGTTGGTCAAACTTGCTGGGGTCATCGGCATCCCAATAGTGGCGCAGCGCGTCCATCGGATACATGTGATGGTCTAGCACCATCCCGCACATATCCCGATATTGTTCGTAGCTCAGCTCCCCGCCACCCCAACTGGGCTGGAACCAGCCGATGAAGGGATAGTCGTTAGGCGCCAGTTCAAACCCGCCGACGACCCGAATCGGCACGTTGATTCTGCACTGCTGGCTGCCGTCGGTGACCTTGACCTGGCACAGGATCGTCCCCCTCAACATGTCCGCGGGCAGGTGCACGTCCACCCAGAAGACGCCGAGCTCCAGTCCTTCTTCAAGGGTTACCGATGACTCGGGCACCAGGGGATCGGGCCACCGTTCCACGTTGTAGCGGGGATACATCGGCTCAACCGTTTTCACGAAGACCTCGCGGAATAGTCCGGCGGAGGCCAGGCCACTTCTGTCACCCAGACTTACGTCCACATGGTAAGTTGATGCGGCGGCACCCGTCTTGGGCAGGATCGCCACCTGGAAAGCGGCAGTCGTACCCGCCGCGGCCCGGACAGTCTCGGCCTGGTGTATCCGGCCCGCCTCCGCCGTGAAGCTATCGCCTCGGAACCAGTACTTATTGGGCCAGACCTTGACCAGGTCGTGGGTTATTCCCACGCAGAAGTTGGCGGCGGGCGCTTCTTCAAATCGGCCCCGAAAGCGCGTAAGCTGGTCGCTGAACGGCAGCCCCCACGGATCAACAGTGTTGGCAATGCCCTTCTCCGCCTCAGGTAAGTCCTCGGGTACGCCTGCCTCGGTGGCCAGCAAAGTCGTGAGCAGAATCGCTCCAACCAGAAGCGTCTTGAGAATCTCTTGGCAATCCAGCACGCTTTTCACCCTCTTTCCTGGAGTATGTACCTGTTTCTTCCTTGGTCGCTTGTATTCCTGCCCTCGGCTGCTTACTGGCTACAATTAGCCCTGGTCCGCAGCGAAAACCCTTCATCATACATCCTCCTGGTGGTAGCCTGGCTGCGACTCGCTTAGCCGGCAGGCGTTTGGCTCAGTCGGTTTGAAGTCACAGTCTGGTAGCCGAGAACAACAAGGTAGCTACTGCAGGCCAGCAGCACCGCCAGCACAGCTTACCATCCGGTGGCGAGCACCGCAAGACCAACAAGCAAGCCAACGACGAGATTGACGGTCTTAACGACGATGAAATCGCGGCGCGAGTGAGCCAGCAGCGGCAACATGCCGTGGCCGTCTTGGACCACCGAGTTGGTTAGCAGTATGCTGAAGGGAATCGTGCCCCGGGCATACATGGTCACGAAAAACAGGTGGGGGCCCGATTCCGGGATTATGCCCACCAGACCGGCAACTGCGAGCACCGCCAGGGGGTTGGCCTCGACCAATTGATCCAGATGCAAATGCTGATTGGATAGGGCGGTAAGAAGCAGAGCGCCGAATGTCCACATAAAGATCCTGGGCACGTGCTGCTTCACCACGTGCTCCCATAGGTGCTCCTGCAGGAAGTGCTCGGGGACGGTGCATACTATAAACAGGCTAATGGCTGAGGCCACCAAGAGAGTTACGCGGACCCAGTTCCACTGATCTGGGCCGACCTCGCCGATAAGCAGCGCGCCCAGGAACAGGCCTATTGTGGCCGCCAGGCTGGCGCGCGCGAGCGTACATTCGCGCCATTGTTGGAGGATCTGCCCCCGGGGGTAGCACGGGCAGGCTTCGCCATGGACCTGGTAGGTATGAGTCGGTGCTGAGATCGGTCGGCGGCAGTGCCGCAGGTACCAATCGAGAAGAACCCCAGCGCCAAGCGCAACTGCTATCAGTACCCCAGTCAGCATGGCGAAGCTGCGGGGGATCATAGCCAGCATTACGAACGCTTCATCGCCACTGGTGGCGATCATAGTCGCAGTGAGCGCGCCTATCGAAATGATGCCATGCTCGTAGAGCGTCACAACGGCAAAAGCCCCCAGACATCCCGGAGTTGCTCCCAGAAAGACGGCCAGGATGTAGGCTTGCCAGCCTCCGCGTCGTAGCCCCTCCGTCAAGACACCACGGGTGAGGACGTTAACGTACTCGATTAACAACATCATCATAAAGACGAAGGCCGTGATCAAGAGGGTATGCTTCAACGTGGCAATAGCGATGTCCATAGCTGCTTGTCCGGTCTTGCACTATTATTCATCATCCTGCGTAGGTGCATAGCAGGGGCGAGGATGTAGAACCTGTTGGTTTCCTATTTCGGGACAGATGTGTCAAGGCTCCTGCGGAAATCTATGAACTTAACTTCGCTAATCTGACCCGTATGTCCTGCCTCGCGATGACAGCACCAGTTTACGAGCCACTCAATAGATAGTATAATGGCCTGTGCTAGGAGATCGACCCTGCGCGGGGTGGCGGTGGATGGCGGGGACGAGTCTTGCTCCCTTCTAGTTGTGTTGACAAAGCTGGGCAACGCAAGGAGGACAGCCGATGCGTTCGTGCTGGGGCAAACTGGCAATCGGCTTTGGCCTGCTCCTGATTTTGCTGGTCGGGCTGTGGCTCTATTTCGACATTAAGTATCAGCATATGATTAACGTTGAGCTGACCCGCATCCGCGCCGAGGGCTGGCCGGTGACGGCCGCCGAGTGTGCCCCTGAGCCAGTTCCTGATGCCCAGAACGCCGCTGTGCTTTATCAGCAGGTCTTTCAGATTGACTTCGACGCTCCGGACCCCTGGGCAGGAAGCGATCTACTCCCAGACATAGATTCCGATCTCATCAGAACATTCCGTGAGGAGCCAACTTCCGAGATTGAGAGGCAAGTGCAGACGCTCTTGGCCAACCCTGAAACTACCAAAGTCCTCGAGATTCTGCGGCAGGCGTCGGAACGTCCGTACAGTGTTTTTGCGATACATCGGGAAAAGGGCGAGGATCGCATAACACACGCATTTCTGCATCTAGCTAAGTTCCGGGAGGCCTGCTACCTCATCAGCCTCCGCGCGCTGGCTTCGGCACGCGCGGGCCGCATCAGGGAAGCGCTAGATTGGTGTCGAATTGGGCTGCGGATGTCAGAGCATGTCGCCGCCGAGCATACCTTGATAGCGGAATTGGTCAGTATTGCGATGAATTCGATCACTATCCGCGAAGCTGAAGGATTCCTCGACACCGGAGCTGTCTCTCCGCAGGATGCCCGGCAGATGGAAAACTACCTGCGCCAGATTGACCTGCGCGCCCACTTTACTAATGCAATGATCACCGAGCGAGCGCTGGGCCTGGCCGAATTTCGAGTGTTTCACGACAACCCGACCATTTGCTACTACACCTTCTGCCCGCAATATCCGGATATTCCAGAAGAGTTCTCGGAAATGTTCCCGGGATGTCGAGATCTGCGCTCAAAGGCGGCTGCAAGGACGTACTGCAGCCGGTTAGCCTGGCCCTTGCAGAAACTGGACGAGCTTTACTACCTGACGATCATGCGCGAGCAGATTGAGTTCAGCAAACAACCTTATCACCTGGGAAAGACACGTTACGATGCGCAGCAGCAAGCTCTAGAAGACATGCCCAGCTACCAGGTGCCAGTGACTAGAATATTGACCAGTGTCCACGGACGTGCTGCCGCAAAGCGGGATTATAGTATCGCCCAAATCGCTCTCTTTCGGGTGGTGTTGGCGCTCAAGGCGTACAAATACGAGCACCGGGCGTACCCGAAAAGCTTGGCACAGTTGCAACAGACGCTGAGTTGGCAACTGCCCCAGGACCCTTTCAGTGGTAACAGTTTTGTCTACCGGCGCGAAGGCAAGGGATTCAAGCTCTACAGCCTGTGGTCAGACCTGGACGACGATGGCGGGGAGCCGATCGAAAAACATCGCTACGAGGACGGCGACATCGTCTGGGAGTGCCACCGGTAGCGGCTTCACAACGAAGCAACGCTATGCGAGTGCGGGCTGACCGGAGGCGTGTGTCGCATAGCCTGCGGAATGAGCTGAGGGAGACTCCACGTGCAGAGGCGGCGCTCCAGCTACATCATGGCAGGGGTAATTGGGCTGGTTGCCGCAGTACTGGCCCTGCTGCTATGCTGGCCGGGGGCCAGGTTCGGACTGGTCAGCCAGGCCTTGTGGCGGGCGGAGCTGCTCACCTACGACTTTCGCTTGGCCAATTCGGTACCCCAGACGGCCAGCGACCACCTCGTTGTTGTCACCATTGATGAGAGATCTATCGCTTCGGTAGGTACCTGGCCGTGGCCGCGCAGCTATCATGCCCAGGTTATCAGCAATCTAGCCGAGGCCGGCGCGAAGTTGATTGGTGTGGACCTCATCCTCAGCACGGTCAGCGGCGGGGAGAGTGGCATAGCTAAACCCCTGGCCTGGGAGCCGGAGCCCAGCGCCGACGATTTGGCCCTGGCCGAGGCAGTGGCCGAGGCGGGCAATGTAGTGCTGGCCATATCTATGGCCAAAAGCCGTGCCCACCATGGCGAGATGGCGGCGGATGTCATCCAGGCCGATTTCCCCTACTGGCGTTTTGAGGAGGCTGCCTATGGGATGGGCGTGGTGAATATGCCCAAGGACCTGGACGGGACGGTGCGGCGCTGTTGGATGCAACGCAGCTACCAGGATGAATCGTGGCCGACTATGCCGCTGCTGCTGGCGGCTGAGTTTCTCGGCACCGAAGCGTCTGCGCAGATGCAGAAGGTGGAAAAGGCGGCTGGAGTGGACAGTGTCTCCCTGCACGGAGACAGCTTTGCCATTGCTTATCGGGGGCGTCCGGGGGTCGGCATCAAGCGCATTCCGTACTGGCAGGTGCTGGAGGGTCAGTTTGATCCGGCGACAATTGCGGGTAAGATAGTGTTGATTGGTGCTACTGATCCGGCCTTGCAGGACATGTATGATACTCCTGTCGCCCTGGGGGGGCAGACCTCCGCCGACAGTGCGGCCGGCGAGCAGATGCCTGGTGTCGAAGTTATGGCCAATGCCATTGATACCATTGTGGGGGAGCGCTATATCAAGCCGGCTAGCCCGGTGCTTCCGGCTTTGCTTACCGGTTTGCTGGCAATCATTGTGGCCGTCTTTGAGGTGCGGCTGCGTCCGCTGTTGTCGCTGGGGCTGTTGTGGCTGCCGGCGATAGTTGCTCCGGCTTTCCTTGCTCTCATTTTGTTCGAGACTTACAACCTGTGGCTGCTGTCGATAGCGGTGTTGCTGGGCGTGACGCTTAGCTATGTAGGGAGCACCGTCTACCTGGAGCTGACCACCGAGCGACAGCGGCGGCACCTGCATCGGTCCTGGTCGCAACGGGTTTCCCCCGATGTACTCAACGTAATACTGGACAACCCGGCCATCGCTGGCGTAGAAGGCAAGCGGGTGGTGGCAACAGTTATGTTCACTGACCTGCAGGGCTTCACCAGCTTCTGCCATAGCGCTCCTCCCGAGCAGGTAGTGGAGACGCTGAACGAGTATCTGACGCGGATTACCGGGGCCATTCGCCACCACGGCGGCACAGTCCACAAATTCATTGGCGACGGGGTGATGGCTACCTTTGGGGCGCCGGTGCCCCACCCCGACCACGCCAGACGTGCGGTACTGGCGGCATGTCAGATTCGGGAGGAAACAGAGGGCCTATTGGCGAAGTCAAAGAGGGAGGGTTGGGAAACGCTGGTCCGCGTGGGAATACACACCGGCGATTTGGTGGTCGGTGATATTGGTTCGCAGCAGCTCTTAGAGTACACAGTGATTGGGGACACAGTGAGCACTGCCTCGCGGCTGGAGGGGCTCAACAAAGAGTTTGGCACTCGCATCCTGATCAGTAAGACAACCCAACAGCAGATGGGGGCCGGCTTTGAGCTGGAGGCCCTGGGCGAGGCGCAGATCCGTGGTCGCGGTGAGCCATTAGAAGTCTTTGCCGTGAGGAGGCTGACAGAAGATGAATAGTTACGCGAGAGTGACGTTCCGACAGATGATTCTACTGACAATCGCAGCCCTGATAGTAGCGTTGGCTTGGCCGGTGGCGGCTGCTCCAACTGCCCAGATCAGTGCGATTGTGTTGAAGGTGACCCACAAGGTTCCCGGGCAGGACAGCTTTGTGACGAGCCAGGTGGGTACGCAGCTTGCCGTGGATAGCCGCGTGCGTACCGGGCGACGCTCGAAGTGCGAGATAAAGTTCCCCAATGGCACGGTGGTGCGCATGGCCCCGCGCAGCGAGCTGGTTATCAAGTCGGTGACGGGCCGGCAGGTGAAGCTGCTCAGCGGGCAGGTTCTGGCCAACGTGGTGAAGGGCAGCGGTGCCCAGGTTGAGGGCGCAGTGGCGACCGCCGCGGTCCGCGGCACGCAGATGCTGTTCCAGGGCCCGACCGCGCCCGGAGTCTATCCGCCCCGCGAGCGGGAGCAGGTATCCGTCTGGGACGGCGAAGCGGTATTCAGCACTGACGTCGGTAGTACCACGGTCGGCCATCAGCAGCAGTCCGGAGTTGGCCCCAGCGGAGCGCCCGGCCCGGCCTCTCCGTCATGGCCATCTAGTTTTCCTACGGGCGCGCTGTCGCCGTGGTGGGAGGGCATAAAGGGTGGTGTCGCTGTTCAGTCAACTCCCGGTACCACGGCGGGCGCCGACTTCAAACAGCAGGTAATTGGCTCCGGGCAGGCCGACCTGACGGCAGGGGCGATTGCACCTTCAACTGGTGCCATTGAGGTAATCGTCGAAGGCGCTGGCTCGGCTGCTGTCTCTGGCTTTGGTGGAGCTGCTGGGTTGCTGCTGGCGGCTGCCCCACAGGCTTTCGGCTCGTTACAGTCCCAGCCGGCTGCGGCCTTCGGACGGAACTTCTATGGCCCGCGCAGCCAACTTGACGTCTACGGGCTGCTGTACAACGGCGGCTCGTTTGCCGGAATGCGGGCGCGGGCCAGCGGCATCTGGGGCAATAACCTGTACTTGGAGGTAGGCGGAGAGACCATCAGTGACCTAAGTGGGCAGTGGCATACGACCCTGAGCGAAGGCTTTGGTCTGTGGCGGGCGGGTGAATTTGATATCATTGCGGGCCGGCAGCACTATCTGCAGGGGCCGGTGAACAACTCTACCCTCGGCTCGCTGTTCAGTTACACGACTTTCGATGGCGCGCGGCTGCGCTACAAGGGCCGCCATGCTACCGTGGATCTGGCCTGGATAGACAGCTATGATCGGGTGATCGTCGCAGGTGGTGAGGGCGGCGGGGCTCTGGGCAGGCTCAGACTGCCCCTGTACAGCGGGCAGATAGGATTCAATTACTTCCACGAACGAGGCGTGGGCGGCGGCCAGAGTGTGGATGTATCGTATCCGGTCCGGCCCGGCTCTCTGGACTTCTATGCTGAGGTCGGCGAAGATGCGGCGGATAACAAGCTGACAACCTGCGGCTTCTACTTCCCCAATATGTACCAGACGCTGGGGCTGGATCTGTTTGTGGAGTATGCCGAACGCGACGGCTACGCTCCGATGTGGTCGGCGGTCGGCTACCAGGAGATGGACAAGGGCTGGACCGGCGTCTTTGCGACGCGACGCACCCAGGGCGGGGACTGGGACGGCGCTATCGGCGCCTTCAAGCGCTTCGGCAGCTTGGACTAATGTCGGCATTGGATCGGTGCTAAGGAGGATTAGATAAGAGATGCAGCGTGCAGAGCTTACCTTAATAGTCGTGGCGGTAGTCATTGCTGTGGTAATAGCTGGCTGTGGCGGAGGCTCAGGCTCCAGCGCGACGGGAGAGATCTCAGTTACTGTGGTGTTTCCAGAGCAGTCGCAGCCGGCTGGTCCGGCCCCTCAGGGGCTGCCGAATGCCACTAACAGCGTGCGCATCCAAGTGGTGGCTCCGGCGGGTTCTACGGGACCGGTTGTGCCGGACCTGCTGATAAGACGGGATTCGGGTAGCGCCCAGGTGGGGGGGACCGTCAGGGGCGTACCGCCGGGCGACTATCTGGTGCAGGCATTGGCCTATGTGTCATTTGATGGAACCGGGCCGGTCATCGCCCAGGCTCACGCACCGACCCAAGTTGTCGCCGGGCGGACGAGCATAGTGCATCTGTTTACTGAGGCACTCACAGTTCTGGTAGAGGTCCTGCCTCCGGTGCTAGTAGTTGGTGTGCAAGAACAGGCTCCGCTGACGGCTGTCTGCTATGACTCTGACGGAAACGTGGTGGCCGGCGATATCGTGTGGAGCAGTGGGGATCCCACGGTGGCGGTTGTCAGTGCTGATGGCATTGTCGAAGGCCTGGCCGCGGGCGGCTTCTGCTTGATCACGGCGACTGACCTGATCTCTGGAGTTCAGGGCAACTGTGAGGTAACAGTGGTTCGCTAAGAGTTGATCTCCTCCCGCATTGCCAGAAGCGCTTGGAGACTTTCGGCAGTGTCAACGGTCGGTGCATACTCCAATCCCACGAAGCCCTCGTAGCCGGCCTCGTCAATGGCCGCCAACACGTTGGCGTAGTTGATCTCCCCGGTGCCCGGCTCGTGGCGGCCGGGGACGTCAGCGGCGTGGAAATGGCCGATCAGCTTGATGTGCGAGGTGATGGTGGCGATGAGATTGCCCTCGGTGATCTGCTGGTCATAGATGTCATACAGCAACTTCACCGCGGAGCTATTCACCTGCTCGACTATCTCGAAGCCCTCCAGGCTGGATGTCAAGAAATACCCCGGATGGTCAACCAGGACATTGAGCGGCTCGAGGACGAGCGTGACCTCGGCTTCTTCGGCCAGTGGTGCTGCTGTCTTTAGGCAGGCGACCACTCCGGCGTGGGCGCGATTGCGATTGATCGGCTCTTCGATGTTGCCGGTGGTGCAGATGAGCGTGGAGCAGCCGACGCTCTGGGCTGCAGCGATGGCCTGCTTGGCGGCCTCCGCAAACTGGTCGGCCAGGCGGTGATCCAGCATCCCCTCGGGCGCTTCTACGATCATTGCTGTAAGTGGTAGGCCAGTATTCTGACAGGCGCTGGCTACGGCGTCCAGGTCCTTGTTGGAGTAACTCCAGAACTCGACACCGTCCAGGCCAGCCTCGGCTGCGGCTGGGATGCGTTGGCTGAACTCATCAATCTCCGCGAACAACATCTCGATGCAAGCGGACAGCTTTATCATATTACTACCTCCGTGTCGATTTGCGATGACGCCAGTTTCCGCCTCAGTCGCCGTGTGACCTTCCCCCTGCAGCCGAGAGCTTCTCAGTCCGGTCTGCTGAGGCCCCCTGCCGTACCCACGGCAGCCCCACGCTCTCCCGCCGTGGTAGGGCTATCCTGAGTTCAACCTGCAAGGGCGGCAGGTGCTATACTTAGCTGGGGAAGAGACTGGCAGGACGGCGGGCCGCGCTCGCCAGAACGCCTAATCCTTGAGCAAGTCTGAGATTCTTGCATCAGCCGGCCAGTCGCGCCCACTCGGGTGCAAGGCCGGGATGTGTATGTGGGTCCTCATTCAATGGCCTTAAGGTCCAGGATATGGGGTTGGCCCACCTCATCATATTCGATACGGACATGCTCGAGCGTCTGTTGTTCGTGGCTAGGATGCGTGTGAGTGCCCGGGATGCGGCATGAGGATGGGCATGGGAGGCTCAGGCGGTGCTTCACTTCGCGCTCAACCAGCTTCTTCTCGTTTAGGTCAAACGTGAAGAATTGGCTAGTCGGTTCGCTTTCGAAGCGTACCTTCTGCTCTTCGCTGAAATGAGCCGACCATACGCGCGCCAGTTTGTGTCCTGAATCCTCCGTCTCCACGACCTCAAAGAAGCAATTGAGACTCAACCACTCGGCGAGCAGATGTTCGAGGTATGCGACTTCGTCCGGGTAGTCTGCCAGCGCAGCTATTGCACCCTCTATGGCCTGTCTTCGTATCGCAGTCAAACGAGAGTCCTGGATCCTCATCCCCGCTGGGGGCTCGTATGCAAACAGACTTGGATCAACCGGACTGTCATAGTCCACGGTCCACCAGATAATGAGTGTTTCCCTTCCGTCTTCTTCGATCTTCCATGTTTCGTAGCGAAGGATCCGCTTCGTGTCCCAATCTATCCACACCTTCCCCTTAGAGTCCGGCGTCATGCCCCCCCACAGGTCAAGGCGCTTGACGGGCATACCATCCAGCACATCGTCATTCACCCGCCAATTCGTGATACGGTTTTCTCCCTCGGTGCTCGGTCCCTCCATTAACGCCATCCAATCCGGAGCGGTCAGATTGGCTCTGACCTTACTGGCAATCAGTGCAGGGTCTGGGTCCGCCAGGGTTGCGTGGTCCTCACTGACCAGCCACGAGGCTTCCGGCGTCAGAATCAGCGTTCTACCACTAGGCGCGTGCTCCCACCCCACCGTCTGCCACCGCCAACCGTGCCCACGCAAATACCACATATCGCCGGAACTGCCTGTGATATGCGCCTTTTCCACCCTCTGCATGGCCTCTACCACATCCGCCCAGGCGAAGTCCGAACTAGGCCGTGGAGCCAACAGCAGCACGCTGACCAGAAGAGCTACCAGCACCACCGCGGCTCCCACCAGCAGTGGCTTTGGACGCAGTGCGCGCCAGAAGAGACCAATACGAGGTATCCCCGGCGCGAAGCGACGCCGGCGAAGCGAACGAGTAATCGCCCCGTGTTTCTCCAGTGACCTAACGTAGGGGTGGGCATGTAAGCCCTCGCGGAAGCTTTTCAGGGCCTCCCGCATGCGTGGATTGAGTTCTTCGGAATTATATTGGCGTAAAGCATCACGCAATGCCCCGATCATGTCGTGCTGACCGGGTTCCTGCAGGTCACGCGCTTTGGGTGTCATGGTCTCTCTTCTCCTTTTGTGGGTTAGGAATGTGGATCAGACAGGATCGTGCGAAGATGGGCCTTGCCCTTCGACACATGGGAACGAGCGGTCGCCTCGGAACAGCCCAGCATGCCGCCAATGGCCTCATAGGGCAGGTCCTCGACTACACGCAGCAGCACTGCCTTAGCTTGTTTGGCGGGCAGAGCAGAGATCGCCTGCATGACTGTCTCTTCTCTTTCGCCAGCCTCCGGGGTGCCTCCCGGCGTTCCGACAAGAGTCGCCCGCGCTTCTGCTCCGAGGGACACTTCTCTTCCTCTTGTCCGGGCGCGCTTACGAAGGGCGTCGTAGGAAGCATTAACGCAGATGCGCAAGATATAACTGTGAGGATTGGGGTGTCGGTGAATCCTTCTCAGTTTCTTCCAGATAATCGCCAACACTTCCTGGAAGACATCGGCAGCGTCCTCTGGGTCGCGGAGTATTCCGGTGACGGTGCGCATCATCTGCTGCTCGATGGGTGCGATCAGTTCCTGGTAGAGTTGTTCCCCGGTCTCCACAACAGCCTCCTGGCTTCTGGTCTTCGCAAGCTCCTGCAAATCCTTTTCTCACTTACTATAACGTTCCAGGCGGGGGTAATGTGTAACGTGAGGTAGCATTTCCGTGCAGATGGAGTCAGGGTTGCAGTTGATCGCGCCTCAGCTCTACGCTTGGCAACCGTGATATGTGCATCCTCACTTCTCTCCAGGAATGAATTGACCTTCCTGGGGTTTGCTTGGCGGAGGCTGTGCGTCAGAAAAGTGGTGCTTCCAGGAGCAGCACAGAATTGGGGAGGGAGGATTAGCCGGGGGAGCGGCGAATGGTGTGCATGGAACTTACCACTACACACCACTCGAACCAGGAGATATCGATGACTACGAAGTACGTTTTTGTAACCGGCGGGGTAGTTTCCGCTATCGGCAAGGGTATCACCGCCGCTTCGTTGGGTTTGTTGCTGAAGCGGCGCGGCTACCGGGTGGCGCTGGTCAAGATTGACCCCTATATCAACGTTGACGCCGGGCTGATGAATCCCTTCCAGCACGGCGAGGTCTACGTGACCGACGACGGGGCCGAGACTGACCTGGACCTGGGCCACTATGAACGGTTCATTGATGAGCCGCTCAGCCAGTTGGCTAATATCACCACCGGCCAGGTATACGGTGACGTCATCGCCAAGGAGCGCGATGGGGATTACTATCTGGGCCAGACAGTACAGGTTATTCCCCACATCACTGATGAAATCAAGAGCTGTATCAGAGCGGCGGCTCACCATCATGAGGCGGATGTCTGCATCGTGGAAATTGGTGGGACGGTCGGCGACATCGAAGGCGAGCCGTTTCTGGAGGCCATTCGCCAGATGCGGATTGACGAGGGGCCCGAGCACGTCTGCTATGTTCACGTCACCCTAATTCCATACCTGGATACGGTGGCGGAGCTGAAGACCAAGCCGACTCAGCACAGCGTCCAGGCGCTGCGGCGGGCTGGTATCCAGCCGGCTCTGATTGTCTGTCGCACCAAGCTGCCCCTCACCGAGGAGATTTACGACAAGATTTCTCTGTTCTGTGATGTGCCGGTCTCCAACGTCATCGAGGGCCGTGACGCCGATAATCTCTACGAAATACCGCTAGCAATGGAGCGCCAGGGTATAGCCAAATTGGTCACTGAGCAACTTGGCCTGCCCTCAGACGGACCTGACCTGGACGACTGGCGGGATCTGGTCAAGCGGATAAAATCGCCGGCGCACCAGGTCAAGATTGCTATGGTCGGCAAGTATATGAACCTGCACGACTCCTATCTGTCGGTGACCGAAGCACTGAGTCATGCAGGGGCGGCCAATGATGCCCGCGTGTGTATCGAGTATGTAGATTCGGAAGAGATTGAAGAAAAGGGACCGGAGGAATTCTTCAGTGAAGTGGAGGGAATTCTAGTACCGGGTGGCTTTGGCGATCGCGGCATTGAGGGGAAGGTAGCTGCCATTCAGTATGCTCGCGAGAATGATCTTCCCTTCCTGGGGTTGTGTTTGGGCTTGCAGTGTGCGGTGATGGAGTTTGCCCGCAACGTCTGCGGCCTGGCCGGCGCTAGCTCGCGGGAGTTTGATCCGGAAACCTCCCATCCGGTGGTAATCTATCTGAAAGAGCAGGAATATGTTACTGAGATGGGAGGCACGATGCGGCTGGGAGCCTATCCGTGCGTGCTCACTGCTGGGTCGCTGGCTGCCCAGTTGTATGAATCCGGTGAGATTTCCGAGCGGCACCGCCATCGCTTCGAAGTAAACAACGCTTATCGTGACGAGTTGGAGGCGGCCGGGATGGTCTTCTCCGGCACCTCGCCGAAGGGTGATTTAGTTGAGCTTATCGAGCTGCCCGATCATCCCTTCTTCATTGCTACCCAGGCCCACCCGGAGTTCAAATCGCGGCCCAACGGCGCGCACCCGCTGTTCCGTGGGCTGATTGCAGCCGCGCTGGATTACCAGGGAAATGACAGAGTCGGCTAGTAGCAAATAAGTGGATAATGATAGACAGATCGCGGGTAGGTAGCTTCAGCAGAGGGTAGCAACTAGTGGGGAGCTTCGCTCTGGGCCTGGTGTGGATCGGCTACCTGCAAGATGCGAACTCCCAGTTGGTCTTCGACCGCCACGATCTCGCCACGGGCAACCACCTTGTTGCCGGCCAGAATCTCTACCGGATCATCGAGGCTGCGGTCCAGGGTCACCACTGCGCCGGCGCAAAGCTCCTGCAGTTCGCCCAGCGGCATGACAACTTGTCCCAGCCGGATCTGAATCTCGACCGGAATCCCGTCCGCCGACTCCAGGGTCGTCTCGCCTGTGCGTGTGCCCTCGGGCGTTTGGGCTGAGGACAGTTGCTGCTCGGACTGGGGGACAGTGTTGGGCTGCTCGCTCATAGCTGTGTGGCTCCCGCTGTAAGTATTTGTCGCCAGTAAGCGTACACTAAGCTGACTGCCCTGGGCACCGGCCTGTCCAGCGGCGACCGGCCGGCCGTCGGCTTGCAGTTGCACAATCATTTTTCGGTTGTTGGTCAGCAACAGGACATCCCCGCGAGCCAGCGCCTGCAGTTCGGTTAACCCTAGAGATGGAGCGGATAGGACGGCCTCCAGGCACACCGGAAGAGCATACAGTTGGCTGCGCTTGAGCCCGGTAGGGTCGGTTTCGGAATTGACTGCGAGGTTATTGCGCCAGGCTGCGGTCGATGCTGCCATCACTATGTCGTGCCGGCCGCCGCTTGGCCCCAGGGGAATTGCTACAGCAAAGCTTTCGGAGGCGAGCCCCGACCGCGGGGCATCGGCAGATAACATCTGGTGTCGGCCACGACTGCCAAGAAGCGTACGCAGGACGCTGTCGGCCAGCGCTTCCAGATATGGCTGCAAGATGGCCAGGTCCGTTCGGGTCAATCTCTCAGAGGATAGCTCCAGCTTCATGGGGTATCCCAGTAATGGGCCGACGCAGCGTGCTGCCAGTGCTCGGGGTATTATTGTTACCATCTGGCCGGAGTCGCCGAAGCGTGAGACCAGCGTGGCCCCGATGATTTGTTCTATCTCCTCTAATTCAGACTGCTGCCAGAGCAACTGAGGGGTGTCGGTGGTGGCAGCCGTGCCCAGGTAGCTGCGGCTGACGCGGCGCAGCGCCTCGGTCATCGTAGGCAATTGGGCCTGCAGCGCCTGTCGCTCCTGGCTGCCTAGCTGCCAGGCGGCAGGGAAGCGGGCCCGCTGATATGTGGTATCAGGTGGCAGTAGCATGAGAGTTGAGAGCTACTCGTTTACTGCGGATCAGGTCGTCGAATCGCCTCTGGCGGCTGCGCCGGGCTGTTTGGTTGGCTTGCTGCTGGAGCCGGGCGGTAGCTTTTTGGGCAGCGCGCCGCAGTTGGGCGGCATTGACCAGCTCGGCCTGTCTGCGAGAGGCCCTCTGCTTGAGCCGCTGATGTGTGCGCTGGATTCGGGTTATGCGCCGGTCCAGCTCGGCCAGTGCGCGCTGGCGCTGCTGATGCCAGTGAACAGTATATGCGACCTGCCTGCCGGTGGTGTTGCGCAAAGCGGTCTGTTCGTGGTGTAGTCCGCTCAGTTTGGCCTCGGCTGCATGCAGCAGTCGGCGGCACGTGCCCACTCGCCATTGACAGAGTCGTTCCTGGCTTGTGCGGTTGTTCAGGATGTTACCCATCCGGGCGATACGTTTGTTCATCTGATCATCATCAATTTCTTCAACCGCTGGCGGGTACGATCAGGGGCCGTATACTCATTAGGAGGCTGTTGCAGGAACCGGTTCATCTCGGCGCGCAGCGCCAGGGCCCGGTCTACCCGGGGGTCGCTGCCTCGGGTGTACGCCCCTACGTCTATCAAATCCTGGGCTTCGTTGCGGGCTGCCACCAACGACCGGAACTGGGCCGCGGCCTGGCGGTGGTCTGGCTCAACGACATCGGCCATCAGCCGCGAAACCGAACGAGTGATATCAATAGCCGGATAGTGGCCAGCTTCGGCGAGGTGGCGGGAGAGCACGATGCGCCCGTCCAGGATGGCACTGGCGGCATCGCCGACCGGATCGTGTAGATCGTCTTGTTCGACCAGTACCGTATAAAGTCCGGTTATCGTGCCCCGCTGGGTTGCCCCGGCTCGTTCCAGAAGCTTGGGGAGCATAGTGTACAATGACGGCGGATAGCCGCCGGTGGTGGGCATCTCGCCAGCCGCCAGGCCAACCTCGCGCTGAGCTCGCGCCAGGCGGGTCAGCGAGTCCATTAGCAACAGAACATTGGCGCCTTGGTCGCGGAAATATTCAGCAATGGCGGTAGCGGCCAGCCCGGTGTGTACCCGCAGCAGCGGAGGTTGGTCGGAGGTAGTCACCACGACGACGGATTTAGCCAGCCCCTCGCCCAGGTCACGCTCCAGGAAATCGAGAACTTCTCGCCCGCGCTCGCCGACAAGCGCAATTACGTTGACATCGGCACTGCTATTGCGGGCAATCATCCCCAGCAGCACGCTCTTGCCGACGCCAGCTCCTGAGAAGATGCCCAGTCGCTGTCCCTGGCAACAGGTCAGCAGACCGTCAATGGCGCGCACGCCCACCCACAGTGGCTCAGTTATGCGGCGACGCTGTAGTGGTGGTGGCGGAGCGTTTTCCAGCGCCCGATGGCTTCGGACAGGGATGGGACCTTTGTCATCCAGCGCCCGGCCAAAACAGTCTACTACCCGGCCCAGCATCTGTGGCCCTGTGCCGATTTGCAGTTGCTGACCGATGGCCACGACGCGGCAGCCCGGCCGGACACCTTGCAACGAGCCGAGCGTCAGCAGAATGGTATGATTCTCGCGGAAGGCCACCACCTGGGCGTAGATCGGATCATCGCCGTTGTCCGGTTCCAGGACGCACAGTTCACCGATCTGCGCAGCCGGGCCGCGAGCGACGATTGTCAACCCGGAAATCTCCACTACCGTTCCGGCTCGCCGGAACCGGCTGGCTGTCCGGGCTTGCTCGACCAGGTGTTCAAATCGCTGGACTTGCTTGTTGATTATCGGCTGTATAGACATAGAATCTGTTGCTGGTGCGATTATTGCTCTACGTATGCCGGGAGGCTTCGGTGAATCTGGGCCAGTTGGGTGGGGATATCAGCATCAATGATTTCATGGTCGCTTTCCACAATACAGCCTCCGCGTTCAATGCTGGAGTCGCCGATTACGAGCAGGTTGGAGAGTCGTCCCAGCAGCGTTTCATCGGTTTGGAGGATATCTTGCACGACCGGCTGATCGTCGGGATGGACGCGCACGTGCAGTTCTCCGTGGCAAGCCAGGTCCTCCAGAGCGGCTTTGACGGTGCGTTCGACAACCCGGCGGTCCTGGCGAATCTCAGTGGCGACGATGCGCCGAGCGATGGCGATAGCCAGACGAACAAGATGGGGCTGGAGCTCCTCCAGCAAGCGCTCTTTGTCGTGCGCCAGTTGGGTGGTCAGGTCATGAAGCAGGTTTCTGATGCGCGCCCTCTGCGCTGACGCATCCTGCAGGTCAGTAAGGGCGGGTACAGTTCCGTCACTGCCTGCCGGGTTGTTCGGGGGGGTGGTTTCGTGATCAAAGCCTGATTCGAATCGCACCGGCCTTACCCACAGCCCCCTCTGGTCTATGTCCGCTTTTTTCAGCAGCCGTTCACTCACTGTGATCACCACCGTTGCCGAGGGTATTCTGGCTTGCCGTCAATTTAGTGCGCAAGGTCTCGGTGAATGAGACTAAGATTTCTTCCCGCGTCGGTTGCGTTGGCTCAGATAAGCTCCCAGGTAGAGCATTCATCTGCTGCCGGGCTGTGGCCGCTGTTTCCGCGTTGGGCACGTGATGCAGGAGGGCGGCTACCACCTCAGGACGTTCACCTTCGGCCAGTGAAGTAATCTGGCCGGCGGTCAAACCACTGAGAAACTGCTCGAGCTGGGGTGGTCGGCTGGCCGCAGTCGCGCCGCTCGTTTGGGCTTGCTGGCTGCCTCGCCGAGCCTGCCGTAGGTACAAGGCGGCCAACGCAATAGCTAGCAGTGCTGCCAGTCCCCAGGCCCCTGTCGGGATATTGAAGACTGCCTTCGGCTCGGAGATTGGGCTAGCGGAGGGGGAAGGGCGAGAGGCCATGCTGGCTGCGGCGGGGGTCGGTTGCTCTTTGGTGTAGAGGACCTCGCCGCGGCTGTCGATGATTAGTAGGTCGGCCGGCCGTAATCCCGGGACGGTATGTAAAACGAAAGCAACCAGGTTGTCCAGCCAATTATCCGGCAGTGTAGAGGCAGGCTGGAACCGTAATTGCAGCGAGAGGCGAGGGGAGCTGGCAGTTTCGGTCTCGGACGGGCGTACAGCGAAAGTAGCCTGGGCGTCGGCGATGTAGTCGTAGCCAACTAGAGCACTTTCCAGGAGTTGCGTGGTTTCGGCTTGCCTGCGCCGGGTGGTGCCCGGGAGGGGGAGGGATAATATACTTGTTGGCAGCGTGGCCCGCGAGCCACGCTCATGCTCTGCGCCATCAGACGAGGTCGGAGCAGCCGGCCCCCAGTAGCCCTGGTACAGCGCTACTCCCAGGGCAACAGCTACAATGACACTCACAATGGCATAAGCCATCCGCGAGTGTTGAGAAAGCGCCTGCCACCAGCGAAGTAGGTCGCCCAGTGCCCCCATCGCGGTTACCAGCTTTGCTACGGTTGTAGGTTGTCAAGTGATGTGGTGACCCGCTGTTGTATCTGTGATAGCTTTAAGGGCCTATCGCTAGACTAACCTCTACAACCATTATATCATATCTCCCCAGTGTTGTCAACAAGGTCCCTGTCTGGCTGGGATACCGTAAACACTTGCCCCACTGAAGTTCACAGCCTGTGCGGAGAGTGTACGCGCTCCAGTTAAGTATATGCTGGCAAGGAGAAGCCGGTTGTGCTGTCGAATATAGTATTGGTGGGGCTGAGAGGAGTCTACGTGTCGATGAAGAGATGAGAGAGTGATGCCGGTGTGATCAATGAGCAGAGCTGGGTCGGAACTGATGAGCAGAGAGCAGAGCTTCAGGCAGTGCTGGGGGTGATGAGTGCCGAACAGTATGTGTCGAGGATCTGGAACAAAGACGCCAGTCTGTGGACCTCCGAGCCCAGTCAGCAGGAGAAGATCGAAAACCGATTAGGCTGGCTGCGGCTGCCCGAGCGCTGCTTGCCGCGTGTTGGTGAGCTTGCTCAATTCGCTGATGATATTCGCCAGGAGGGCTTTGAGCATGTGATATTGCTGGGGATGGGAGGAAGCTGCCTGGGAGCCTGGGCGCTTGAGCGCATCGTCGAGGCCAGGGCTGGCTATCCCAGCCTGAAAGTCCTGGATAGCACCGTGCCTGCTGAGGTACTTCGCGTCACCGAAAGCATCAACCCGGAGCTGACTCTCTTTGTTGTGGCCAGCAAGTCGGGGGCGACGACCGAAGTGCTGTCATTCTTCGAGTATTTCTACGGGCAGATCCGTCGGACCAAGGGAGACCGGGCTGGCGAGAATTTTGTGGTCATAACTGATCGGGGCAGTGCCCTGGCCGAAATTGCCGACCGGCGCGGGCTGCGGGCGACCTTCGACAACTGGCCTGATGTGGGCGGGCGTTTTTCGGTGCTGTCATACTTTGGTATGGTGCCGGCGGCGCTGGCTTGTCTACCTATCGGGCAGATTCTTGAGGGCGGGCAAGCGATGGCAGCAGCCTGTGGCCCGTCGGTATCTCCGGAGCAGAATCCCGGCCTGTGTCTGGGCGCGCTGCTGGGTGCCTGCTACCGGTTGGGGCGAGACAAGATTACCCTCCTGACTCCTGCTGAGTTGGAGAGCTTTGCGGACTGGGTCGAGCAGTTGCTGGCCGAAAGTACGGGAAAGCAGGACAAGGGCTTGGTTCCGGTCGTCCGCGAGCCTCTGGGAGAACCAGAAGTGTACGGGGATGATCGGTTATTTGTTCACGTACATCTGCCGGGCGATGAACAGTTTGGTGCCCTGATTAGTGAGTTGACGGCCGCGGGTCATCCAGTGATTGATATCGAACTGTCGGAGGCTAATTCGATCGGCCAGGAGATGTACCGATGGGAGTTGGGCACCGCGGTAGTCGGTGCGCTGATGGGCATCAATCCCTTTGATGAGCCTAATGTCCAGGAGAGTAAGGACAAGACTCGCCAGGTGCTGGGTGAGTATGCCCAGGCCGGCCACCTGCCCCAGTTTACACCGGATGTTGTAGAAGATCCCTTGAGGTTCTATGGTGCGGTGGTCGCTCATTCGGCGGCCGAAGCGTTGCGTCAACTTTTCGGTCAGGCCGAGCCGGGTGACTATGTGGCAATTATGGCCTACCTGCCGCACACCGCCCACACCGAACAGACCCTGGAGGCAATGCGGGGGCAGATCCGCGATGCGCTGAGACTGCCGGCGACGTTGGGCTACGGCCCACGTTTTCTGCATTCGACGGGCCAGTTGCACAAAGGAGGCCCCAACACTGGTCTGTTCATTCAGCTCGTAGCACAGGATGGCGCGGCTGTGCCAATTCCTGGAAAGGAATATGACTTTGCCACGCTTAAAGAAGCACAGGCCTTAGGGGATTTCGCGGTGTTGCAGCAGCGCGGCAGACGGGTGCTACGCATTGAGCTGGGCCGTGAGGTTGATCGGGGTCTGGCCACTCTGGCGAAAGTCACCAGCGAGGCACTGTGCATCACTGACAGCGATAGCTCGTAATCTGATTGGAAGCGGCCCAACCCTCGGGAAGATGCTGATACCGAATGAGAAAGACCATCCTCAACCACTGTGCTTTGAGGATGGTCCCCTGCAAAACGTGCTGGCCTGGCTGGCGGCAGAAGTAGTACGCTACTGCCCTGAGGCTGTGACGCCTCCGCTGGATATAGTGTTGGTAGCATCGGTAACAGCATGCGCTACGGCGGCTCTGAGCATCTGCCAAACACTGGCCATACCCACGACAAGGACGCTAAGCAACAAGGCATACTCGACGGTAACGACGCCTTTCTCGTCATACCAGAGTTCCTGTAGGCGCTTTTGCACTATGCATTCACCTTCGCAATACGGGTTTACTTGGATAACCAACTACTATTAGCATAGCACAAAGAGAGGAAATTGTCAAGGAGTTTACAGTTTTGCGAATCTTTCTTTGCAGATGTGCCCTATCAGCAGATGTGGGGCAGTGTCTCGCCGCCTACTTCAAGCTCCTACCGCGCACATATGACGGCCACGCCCCGTTCGTAAGATGCCAGCCCCGCCCGGCAGGTCCGCTTTGGTGCCAGTAGAGCCTCCGCGATTCTCTCAGCGTTATTGGGTTGGGGCTGGCGGTGCTTGGTTGGAGGCTGAGCAGAACTAGATTAGCGGCGGTCGGGCAAGTCAGCGACAAAACGGTCGATGGCCTCGGTGATCAATGGCGTCAGGGGCTGGCCCCAGCCCAGGTTTTGGGGCTGGATACCCAGTATCAGCATCTGCTTGTCCTTGACTCCCGCCAGCACCTTAGCCAGCAGCCCTACTGAGCAGTTATGGGTGGAAATGCCGGCGTCGGCCAGCTCGTCGGGCGCAAGCAGACCTATTTCGCCGGGAGCTCGCTTCATATCTACGGCATCAACCAGTAGGATGGTGTCAGCCGGGTTGTCCAGCATTGTTCCGACATAGTTTTCTGGTATTTCTTCGCAGCGGAGATATTCCAGGTCGAGCTTCTCGGCAACTTTCTCGGCCAGGACCAGCCCGGCCTCATCGTCACCTCGCATTGGATTGCCCACGCCCACAACTAACATCTGGCGGCCAATGTGATCGGCAAGCAGATTCATTTATGAGGGTTCCTATCGGGTATAGTATGAGTGCGGCAAAGTTATTGTGCCCTGGCGTGCCCACCTGGGCAAGCGCTATACAGAATTTGGCGTCAGCCCGGGCCATCAGGCTGACGCACAGATGACAACACCAACCACTGCTTTCGACTATAACGTTGCTATAGTATATCATCTGTGCAGCCACAGCGCAAGGGCTGTTATCAAGCGATATGGGCAGCTCAGGGATGTTCTATGGCACGCGGTCAGTAGTGAATATGGCCCCGACAGCAGGGGAACAAACGCCCTACACTTGACTCGACAGAAGGCATATGATAGAATATATCTGGGTTTTGGCTCTATTGTGTGGTGTTTAACTGATTGACGCTGTGGATAGTCTCTAATATAAAGGATGCGGATGAGCAGTCGGCTATTTGTGCTGGCTGTTGAAACAGACGCGCTTGGTGCGTAATCGCAGTATGCGTCGCAGTTCGTGTGAGGGAGGAAGTTGCAATGTCTAGGCTACGCTCCTTGTGCTGGTCGCTACTGGGCCACCTCGGTCTGGTTAGCTTCCTGCTGCTATCGGTCTCGCCGCCGGGTATAGGTGCACCTGTAGTGCGTATCACCAAGCCGCAAAGTGGGCAACTTGTTGTTGGTCAGACTTGGGTTGAGGTTGCCTACCGCGCCGACAACAACAATCCTATTCAGGCGGTTCAACTGTATGTAGACCATCAGCTAGCCCATCACTGGCGCTTGCCAGTGCCCAAGCTGGAGGGTACGCAGTCATTCTCGTGGGATTTCTCGTTTGCCAGCGGTACGACCCACACTGTTACTGCTAAGGCTGTTGACACAGTGGGGGTCGAAGGGGCAGCCGAGATCATTGTCCAGGTGCGAAGCATCAGCAGTGAGCAGCCCGACCAGATCCCGCCGGTGGTCAATGTCTACTACCCGGCCCAGGGCGCTGAGGTCGAGGGCGAGATTGAACTGAAGGCCAACGCCACTGACAACGTCGGGGTCAATGCTGTTTTCTTCTATGTAGATGGCAAGCTTCACACTATGATCATGAACGCGCCGCCCTACGTGGCACAGTGGGATACCACCAGGGCCACCGACGGCCCCCACCTGATAAAGGCCAGCGCCTGGGACAAGGCCGAGAATCGCGGTGATTCCGCGGAAGTTACTGTGCTCGTTAAGAATCGCTCGCGGACCACTGCTGCGGTGGCGACAGCGACGGCTGCTGCGACAGCAGAGCCTGACCAGGGCCCCGTGGTGACGATTGGGCCGATAGCTGATGGTGCAACGGAGCAGCAGCCTGCCGCGGATGCGGGTGTTGTGGCGCAGACCTTTGGGAGCACGCCAACTGTGGCCCGGCCGGCTGCGTCTGAGCTCACTGAGGCTGAACGAGCGCATGTGGCGGCTGTGCCGGATAGTGAACAACCAATTGCTGGCCATCGCATAAGCCAACCCGCTCAGACAACTGTCACAAACAGGCTGGCGGTCACCCCAACCGTCTCCGAGCCGGCTTCGGCGGCTCCAACTGGTGCGAGGCTGGTCCGCTTATCGGCGGCTACTACGGCGAAAGCTACCGGTGAAGCTGCACGACCAAGTACGGGGGTCGAGCCAGTTCCTGCGCGTTATGCAATGGTGGCAGGCTCTCGCAGTACCGCACCGGCAACATCTACTGTTACCCCTTCAGCACCACCGACTACGGCGATGACATCGGTCTCGCGGCCGCGTCCACAAGAAACCGTTGAATACCAGGTGGCCATGCTGCCCGGTCCGGAAGAAAGCGGCTTGCCTCATGCCGGGCGGGTTAGTAAGCCGGCTACCGGCGTCTCGCTGCCCAGGGAGATTGGCGAGTTGCGCGATATCAAAGTGGTATTTGACGGGGAGATACTCGACCTGCGGGCCGCTCCTGAAGTAAGAGCTGAAATTTCGATGGGGCCGCTTCGCGAGGTATTTGAGCAGGCTGATGGGGTCCTGTACTGGTTTGCCGAACAGAAGAAGGTCCGTGCGGTTAACGACGAGCTGGATATTAGCCTGCAGATCGGCAACCCGGTTGTTAAGGTCAACAATCAGGAGCAGCAACTGATTCTGGCCCCATATATCAAGTGTGGTCGCACTATGGTTCCGCTCCAGTTTTTGGCCGATGCCCTGGATGTAGCCATTCGCTACAATCCAGCCACCGGACAACTGGTCATCAGCAGCACTGAGTTCTGAGTGTCTTTTGGGCGTGACCGTCTCAACGCGCACTAAAGACAGCCCCGGTACTGTTCTGGGGCTGTCTTCAGTTATGGCGTCGGGGTGCGCCCCGCGAAAGGACGTACAAGTAGATGCCCGATGGAGAATTGATGCTGTCTGGCACACAACGAGTCGGTGATGATGGCCACCTGAAGGTGGGCGGATGCGATACAGTGGAGCTAGCCGATGAGTTTGGTACGCCGCTCTATGTTATGGACGAGATGCATCTACGTCAGCGGTGCCGAGAATATCGGGAAAGCTTTGCCGAGCGGCTGACGGAAGCGAGCATCTGTTTCGCCAGTAAAGCACTGACTACCACCGGTATCTGCCGAATCATCGACCAGGAGAGCCTTTCTCTGGAGGTATCCAGTGCTGGTGAATTGTACACGGCTATCCAGGCTGGCTTTCCCTCTGACCGTATACTTCTGCACGGCAATTTCAAGCTGGACGAGGAGCTACAAATGGCCCTGGATGCGGGGGTGGCGCGGGTGGTTGTTGATAGCCTGTCAGAGTTGCACCGGCTCGCTGAGATGGCCCACAACGCCGGAACGCAGGCCGATATCTGCCTGCGGGTAGTCCCCGGCATCAAGCCCCAGACGCATAGCTATGTCCAAACTGGGCAGATTGACACCAAATTTGGCTTACATATAGACACAGGAGCGGCCGCTGAGGGGGTGCGGATGGCCACAGAGCTGCAGGGAGTAGCTCTGCGAGGGCTGCACTGCCATATTGGCTCGCAGATGTTCGAGCTGGATAGCTTTGCGCGCGCTGCTGAGGTTATGATTGAGTTCATGGCGCAGATGCGCGATGAGTTTGGGGTAACGCTTGATGAACTAAACCTGGGAGGAGGCCTGGGTATAGCCTATACCTCGGAAGATGCTCCACCCGGCATCCCGGAGCTGGCTGACACCATTGCTGAGGCCGTCCAGCAGGCAACGGACAAGCATAACTATCCGGTCCCCGAGATTGTTTTGGAGCCGGGCCGCTCGATAGTGGGTACTGCCGGCCTTACTCTCTATACGGTCGGGCCGGTCAAGGAAATTCCCGGCGTGCGCACTTATGTGGCGGTAGACGGCGGTCTGTCGGATAATCCCCGACCGGCTCTGTACGACGCCCAATACACTGCTGTGGTGGCCAACCGGAC
This sequence comes from bacterium, assembly GCA_030615605.1. GTDB lineage: Bacteria > Armatimonadota > Zipacnadia > Zipacnadales > Zipacnadaceae > JALGTD01. The sequence goes on along the minus strand of JAUWYY010000003.1, from coordinate 101,037 downwards.
CAACCAGCCTCGGACTATGCCGGTACGACTGGTCGGTCGGCACTGCGAAACCGATACACTCATTGAGGAAGTAGCCCTGGCCCCGGTCCAGGAAGGGGACATCATTGCCGTATTCTCGACCGGTGCGTACAACTACTCGATGGCCTCAAACTACAATCGCTTCCTACGGCCGGCGATGGTCTTGGTGCGGGACGGTCAGGCAGATGTCATTGTGCGCCGCGAGAGCCTGGATGATCTGGTGCGCCAGGATGTTATACCCGAGCGGCTGCGGTGAGGTGACTGCTGCGGCCGCAGTAGCGTGCTCATATGGATCAGATGGCAGAGAATCTGTCGGAACAGATGGAACGCGGTCTGGATGCTGACGGGCTCGCTCTGCGGCGAGAAGCAGGCAAGCTTGCCCAGGATATGAGTGTCGAGCTGTATCTGGTGGGCGGGCCGGTACGAGATCTGCTGCTGCAGCGAGCGCAGCTTGACCTGGACCTGGTAGCAGTTGGCGACGGGTTGGGCTTCGCCCGGGCCTGGGCTGAGATGTTGGAGGCCAGCGTTATCGTTCACGAGCCCTTTTTGACGGCAACTGTGACGCTGCCTGCAGGGCGTCATATGGATGTTGCTACGGCGCGGCGCGAAACTTATCAGCATCCCGGGGCACTGCCCACCGTGCAGCCAGCATCCATCGAAGAGGACCTAACCAGGCGCGATTTTACTATCAATGCGCTGGCCGTAGCGCTGAATCCAGACAGATGGGGGGAGCTGTGTGACCCCCGTGGAGGTCAGCGCGATCTCCACGCCGGCCTGATCAGGGTGTTGCATGATGAGAGCTTTGTTGATGATCCGACGCGGCTGATCCGCGCGGTCGGCTTTGAGGTGCGCCTTGGTTTCTCGCTGGAAGAGCACACGCACCAGCTACTGGGGGCGGCAATTGATGCATCAGCGCTGGACTTGGTCAGCGCCCAGCGGCGTGCTGAGGTCCTGCTGCCGCTGGTTGGAGAAGAACCAGGCGCGGATGTGCTGGTGAGGATGGGCGAGTTGGGTCTGCTTAGCAGCATGCACCTGAGCGGGCCGGTTAGCCACGAGTTGCACGGAAAGTTGCAGAGGCTGCCGACAGTGCTGGAAGCTTTGGGTGCGCCCGGGACGGGAAGGGCTGCTGCTCTGGCCCGTCTGGCCTTAGTGGCCCATGATGCCGGCATCGCCGCCGCTACGCTCATTGATTACTTGCAGTTGCCTGGTAAGGAGGGAGCCAGTCTTACACAGGCACTGGCAGCGCTGGCCAGCCCCCCACCGCAGTTGATGGCCGCTTCGGTCAGCCCTGCCGAATTGTATTTTGCACTAGAACATTATCACATTGTCACTGCCGCCGTCTTGAGCATCAGCGAGCCATCCATGGCGGGCAAGCGCATCCAACAATACTGGCGAGAGCTACGTCATGTTGAGTCAGATATTACCGGCGACGATCTGCTGGCGGCGGGCGCCCAGCCCGGACCCGCTTTTTCGCAAGCCTTGCAGGAGGCGCTGCGAGTGAAGCTTAATAATCCCGGTGCCTCTCCCGAAGAGCAGTTGCGGGCGGCGCTGGAATACTTGGAGTCCATGCAGCAGCAGTAGGAACTGAGGACGATAATGCTACTTCAGCAGTTGCTCAGTGGAAACTTTGACCCGGCCTTTATTCTGTCCTGGCTGGTGGCAGTGACAATTGCATTGACGGTGCATGAGTTTGCCCATGCCAAGGTGGCAGATATGGCTGGTGACGGCACCCCCCGGGCGATGGGACGGGTCTCACTCAATCCAATAGATCATTACGATCCGATCGGCACGACTATGATCCTGCTGCTGGGGATGGGGTGGGGGAAGCCGGTGCTGATAAACCCGACCAACTTCGGCCACCCCCGGCGCGATGATGCCCTGGTCGCACTGGCCGGTCCGGGGACGAATATCGTTACAGCGGCGCTGTTCGCCATGCCGCTGCGCTTCGGGTTTGCCGAGGAATATGGACAGGTACTGCAATGGATTGTGCTGATCAACCTGTTCTTGGCTTTCTTCAACCTCATTCCCGTGTTCCCGTTGGACGGTTCACATATACTGCAGGCCATACTACCTTACGAGAAGGCCCGCGACTACGCGATTTTCATGAGCCGATACGGGATCGTTCTTCTGCTTGTGCTCGTCTTCACTGGTGTGTTGTGGAGTGTGGTTGTAATTCCTTCTGGATTACTATATTATCTACTTACAGGCCTACCCTCGCCATTTTAGCAGATTGTACGATCATATACGGAGGGTTCATTGTGGCTAAGAAAGGACGTATCCTCAGTGGTCATCGCCCCACCGGGCAGTTGCATCTGGGGCACCTGGAGGGGACTCTGCGCAACTGGGCCAGTCTGCAGGACGATTATGAGTGTTTCTTTGAGATCGCCGACTGGCATGCGCTGACCACTGACTTTGAAGATACCGAGATGCTGCGCGAGAATATCGAGCAGGTGGCCATTGATTGGCTGGCCGCTGGCCTCGACCCGGAGCGCAGCGTGCTATTTGTCCAGTCTGACGTCAAAGAGCACGCCGAATTACACCTGTTACTCTCGATGGTCACGCCGGTCTCGTGGCTGGAACGCTGTCCCACATACAAGGAACAAAGAGATCAGATCGGCGAAGAGAAGACCGCTGGCTACGGCTTTTTGGGCTATCCGGTCCTGCAGGCGGCCGATATCATAATCTATAAGGCCGATACCGTGCCCATCGGCAAGGACCAACTGCCCCACCTGGAGCTTACTCGCGAGATCGTGCGGCGCTTTAACAACTTCTACGGCAAGGTTTTTCCCGAGCCGCAGGCGATGTTCAGCGAGTTTGCCCTGGTGCCAGGCACTGATGGGCGAAAGATGAGCAAGTCGTACGGCAACACCATAGATCTGGCTGACGAGCCTGACGAGATCGAGCAGAAGATTCGCAAGATGTTCACTGATCCGACGAAGATATATCAAGGCGATGCCGGCCATCCCGACGAGTGTCCGGTGTTCGTCTTTCAGGGTATGTATAATAAGGAGCGCATCGCGTCGATAAGAGAGGCGTGCGAGGCTGGTGAGCTAGGCTGTGTGAATTGCAAGGCGGAGGTCACCAAGAAGCTGCTGGCGACACTGGCTCCGATGATGGAGCGGCGCCGCGAGCTGGAAGCTGACCGGGATTTGGTACGGGATGTGCTGGCTAGTGGAGCTGAGCAGGCCCGGCAGGTGGCCGCGGCGACGATGGAAGATGTCCGCGCGGCAATGAAGCTATGACGAAGCCAATAGACCGAATCGGTGAGGTGATATGCAGTGGCGGTCCGCAAAGCCATAGTTCTGTGTGCTGGTGAGGGCACGCGCCTGCGCCCCCTAAGCTTCTCGGTACCCAAGCACCTGATGAGTGTTGCCGGTCAGCCGCTGCTGGGATGGATACTGGAGGCACTCAGCGAAGCCGGCATCGAGCAGGTTGGTGTGATCACACCGCCTCAAGAAGAGGCTATCCGCGAGTTCGTGGGAGATGGCGCTGCCTGGGGAATGAGCGCCACCTATCTGGTTCAGCCCGAACCGCTAGGCCTGGCCCATGCCGTCAAGTGCGCTCGCGACTTCTTGGATGATGATGCCTTTCTGATGTACCTGGGCGATAATGCCCTGGAGCAGCCGCTGAGTGAGTTTGTTGGTGAGTTCGAACGCACCGAGGCCGAAGCTACTATCCTGGTCAAGCAGGTGGACGATCCCCGCCAGTACGGTGTGGTGGAGATGCGCGACGGCCAGGTAGCCGGGCTGGTGGAGAAGCCGCCCGATCCTCCCAGCAACCTGGCGATTGTTGGCGTTTACGTTTTTCAGCCGTCGATCCTGGAGGCGATTGATCGCATCGCCCCCTCGGCTCGCGGAGAGTATGAGATCACCGATGCTATCCAGCAATTGCTGGACGACGGCGGCAAGGTGATGGCCCACGAATTGACCGGATTCTGGGAAGATGCCGCCGCGCCCCCGGATCTGCTGCGTATCAACCGTTTCTACCTGGATCAACTTGATCTGGCCGTCCATGGTGTAATAAATGAGGCCAGCAGCACCGATGGCGCGATAGGTATAGGCGTGGGCACACAGATCACCAGTTGTGCGTTGTCGGGGCCCTGCCTGGTGGGGAAGGATTCAGTCCTGGCTAACAGTGACATCGGGCCGAGCGTGTCAATTGGTGATAACTGCCGGGTTATCGCTGCAAAGTTGCGAAATTGTATCATAGAAGACGGCACTTGTATCGAGAATTTCCCTGGAGGGCTGGTGGACTCGGGGATCGGCCGGCAGGTGTTCCTGCAGGGCGAAGGCTGCTGCTCGCAGCCAACGCGGGTAATCGTCGGCGATATGTGCCGCATAGAGACTACTACCGGTAGATAGCAACTTCACCTGGTCCAACCATGGATGCAACGCTGACCGAAGAATTGGATCGGGATCTTTTCACTGGTTATCCGGTGAGGATCGAGATTTTCGCAGGCCCGATAGACCTGCTGGTGTATCTGGTCAGGCGCGAAGAGTTGGACATATCCGAGGTCTGCCTGGCTGAGATCACCGGTCAATACCTGGCCTACCTGGAGGCCATGCAGGCGGTAAATATTGCGGTGGCCGGGGAGTTTATCGTTACTGCGGCAACGCTGCTGCAGATCAAATCACGCCATCTTCTGCCGGTAACTGTGGAGGAAGTTGAACCAGATGAAGACGAGGAGTTGGAGCTGCTGGGGCGGATGCGGCAGCGGGTGGCCCAGTACCGGGCTTTCAAGGAAGCTGCTCAGGTGCTGGACGAATCGCGTCAACAGCGCCAGCACCTGTACGTGCGCTCCCTGAGTGATGACGATGACTTGCCCAATGGCTTTGTCCGCCTGGGAGATATCTCGATATTTGACCTGGTTGGCGCGGTGCAGGATCTGCTCGAAAAAGCCCGCGCCGAGCAATCCGTGCATAGCGTGGAGCGGCCGCCAGTGACCCTCCCTGAGCGTATCGGAGAGCTGTTGTTTCAGCTCCGGGCGGCCGAAGCAGGGCCTCTGCCCTTTGCACAATTGGTGGGCACTCCAGTCACCCGGCAGATCATTATTGTTACCTTCCTGGCCATCCTGGAGCTGATCCGCCGGGGTTGTATCCAGGTTCATCAGGAGGGGGCGGGGGCCGAGATTGTCATTCGCCTGATTCCGAATGCCCAACGTGTCAGTGAGTCGCCTGCCGACGCGGATTAGCTCGATTACGTCAAATTAGCTACCATCCCCGGGGAGAGATGCTTGGATTGACCTCAGCGGATTTGTGTTGTGCAATTGAATGTCTGCTGTTTGCCAGCAACAAGCCGGTCAGCGAGGCGAAGCTGGCGGAGGCTTTGGGTGTGGCTGAACAGCGGATGGCCGTGCTGATCGACCAGTTGCAGCAAAGACTTGAAGATCGGGGCCTGTGCTTGGTTGAGCTGGCCGGCGGCTATAATCTGGCCACGCGTCCGGAGTATGCTGACTTTGTCGAGCAGTTGCTGGAGCCTGAGCCGGAACGGTTGTCAGTGGCGGCGCTGGAGACGGTGGCCATCATCGCCTACCGGCAGCCAGTTACGCGGCCGGAGATTGATGAGTTTCGCGGCGTGAATTCCTCGGGAGTGGTCAATACCTTGCTGGAAAAGGGCCTGGTAGAAGTGGCTGGCCGCAAGCAGGCAGCGGGACGCCCGTTTCTGCTAAAGACTACGTCGCACTTTCTGAGCAGCTTCGGGCTGCGCGACCTTGATGAACTGCCTCGGTTAGGCCCGCTTGAGGCCGAGAAGCTCGCTGAGGGGCTGGCCGAGTCGGTGCGCCAACAATCATTGGATGCCCAGGAGGAAGACCAGTTATCGCCCCCCGACGAAGCCGAGCCAGTCAGGTAAATGCAGGGGTGGTTGGGGGTTGTATTACGGGGATAGCGGTGGTGCTGTTGTGGCTGGACTGGCTGCCGCTGGGTGTACCCGGCCAGTGGGAATGGCGCCGGCGCGCGGTGGCGGTACTGCCGAGCCTGGCAGCAGCGGTGGCCGTGGGTGCAGCGATAGGTGCAGGGGTACTGGTCCTGGCGAAGTTGCGTTCAGACCGCCAACCGACGCGGCGTACTGCGGCAGTGCTGCTTGCAGCAATCCTGGTAGCCAGTTTGCTCGCTGCCGTCGGCCTGACGGCCAGCGATCCGGGTCTCTGGGCCAGCGGCGCTCTGGCGATCATTAGTGACACCTCGATGGGCTACTACGGCCAGGCGCTGTCACTAAGCGGCGTCAGCGATGCCTTTTCTTATCACGCCGAGCGGGTCGCCAGCAGCCGAGTTCCCGATCGTGTCCGCACTCACCCACCTGGCCCTATCATCTTCTTTTATCTGCTGCGTCAGTGGCTTGAGTATGCTCCCGGGGTGATTGACTGGGGCGAGACTGCGCTTGCCCAGCGAGGTATCAGCCCAGCCCAGTTCCATGGGATAGCTCGCGGTCTCACCCAGGCGCCCATAAGCCGCCGAGATGTCGCCCTCGCGGTACCCATTGCTTTCATTCTGAGCGTACTTGGAGCTGCGGTGGTGCTACCGGCCTACGGAATAGGCACCGTCGCCTTTGACCGGCGCACGGGCCTGATAGCGGCTTTGCTGGCGGGTACGGTGCCCTCATTGTTGCACTTCGTGCCCAGCATTGATGGCATTGGGATGGTGTTGGCGCTCACTTACCTGTGGCTGTGGATGCTGGCCCTCCGCCGGGGGGAAGTGTGGCTGTATATACTGGCGGCGCTGGGCGCGACAGTGATGCTGCTGTGGAGCTTTGGGTATGCAATTCTGCTGGTGATGGCAGTGGTTATGGCGATACCCGTGTGGGGCCAGGCATACCCGGACGAGATGAGCCGGCATCTGCGGGGAGTGGCATGGGGAATTCTGGTCTTCGCTGTCGTCCATCAGCTACTCTCCTCGGGTCTGGAATACAATATATTCACTGCACTTCCTGCCTCCGTGGCTGTACATCGGCAAGTACTGGCCGCCGCCGGTCGCAGCTACTGGTTGTGGCTGCCAATGAATCTGTACGATTTTCTGATGTTTATGGGGCCAGCTCTGGCTACGATGTCAGTAGCTGCCATCTGCAACGGCTTGAAACAACAGCGCTGGCCGGCCCTGCCCCAGGGGCTGGTGATGGGCCTGCTCGTTATTGTAGCGCTATTGTTGCTTTCTGGCTCCACGCGGGGAGAGGTGGGGCGCATCTGGGTCTTTCTTATGCCCCTGGCAGCGCTGCCCGTGGCTTATTATGTTGCCAGGCTGTCTGACTCCAGATTCGTGTGGGTGGGAGCGGCGCTCATTGGCCTGCAGGTCTGCTTTGCCATCGTTCTTCATGCGACGCTGGTGCCGGTATATCCCTTCTGACTATCTGAGAGCGGTCTGGGCGCATAAAGAACTGTGGCTACGAACGGCGTTCGCGAGTGAGAATCCTGTCTCCGTAGCCTAAATATAGCGCAAGTGCTGCGAAGGCCAGCGCCCCTAGCAGGAACCGGGTCTCATTAAGGGCGAGTGGTCCGGCATGCTGGGGACTGAGCAGGCCCTCGATGAGTGCAGCCACCACGAATAGCGGCACCGTCCCCACGGCCAGCTTTACCGCCTTGACTGCGGCGATGCGAAAGGCGTCACCGCGCAATCGATCGCCGGGGTTGATTAGCGCATAGCCCATCATCAGCCCGGCTCCGGCGGCGATGAAGATCGCGGGTATTTCGATGGCTCCGTGAGGGATGACCACGGCCACCAGGTCGGCCAGGCGCCCGCAGTGGGCACCAATGCCCAGAAAGGCACCCAGCATCAGGCCGTTCATTATCAGCACATACAATGTCCCGAGGCCCAGAGTGACGCCCAGCGCGAAGGCCTTCAGGGCTACCTGGATATTGTTGCTCATCAGCATGGCTGAGAAATTGGCTCCGCCCAGCATTTGGGCAGTCTCAGCGAAGTACTCACCGGCGGGCTTGTCGGAGGTGGCGAAGTCTTCGATGGCCTCGGGGGAGCAGGGGCCCAGCAGCGTGGCTGACCAGCGGTAGTCAATGCTGACCAGCAGGTAGGCCAGAGCAGCGACGGCAACGGTGATGCCGGCGGCTACCGCCACATACCGCCAATTCTCGCGGAAGGTCTGGGGAATCTCGGCGCCGAATAGATGACCCAGACGTACCGGAGGCCGACTGCGCCGCCCGTAGACCAGGCCGTGGGCGCGACCGACCAGTTGATTCAGGTACTCAATCATTTCGGCATCGCGCCCCTGGCTATTGGCCCGGGCCAGGGCGGCAGTGGCCTGCCGGTATAGGGCACCCAGTTCGTCAAGCTCTTCAGCCCGCAGCTTGCCCAGGCCGCGGCGCTGGGCGCGGTTGACCAGCTCGGCTAGTCGTTCCCACTGTTGCGATTGGTTGGGAATAGAAATCACTCGCTTTCAGCAGTCAGTTATGACTATTATATCACTTTTCGGTAGTGAAGGGTAAGTCAGATGCAGCAGGATCGGGTTATCATCGAGACGCCGGAGCATGTCCAGTTTAGCTATGAGCTAGCCGGGCTGGGCTCGCGCTTTCTGGCGCTGGTGCTGGACACGCTAATCCAGGGTGTGGGGCTGCTGGTGGTGCTGATTCTACTAGGGGCGGCTAATCAGCTCTTGAACTGGACTTTGCCGGACCTGGGCGAGGCTGCCGGGCTGCCGATAACGATGGTCATCATTGTCTTTTCCATGACGTTGCTGGTGCTGGCTTATTTTACTGTCTTTGAGCTGATCTGGAACGGGCAGACACCGGGGAAGCGCATAGGCGGGATGCGGGTGATTAGGGCGGGGGGCGGTTCTATCGGCTTTGCCGCCTCGGCCATCCGCAATATATTGCGGATGGTGGACAGTTTCCCCATTTTCTACCTCGCCGGAGGTGCCTTCGCCTTCTTCACGAGGGCCAGCCAGCGGATTGGAGACCTGGCGGCAGGCACAATCGTGGTCAAGGAGCGACTTTGGGAATATCCCGGCGAAGAAGAGGCGGCTGAACTGGGTGAGGAGCCAGATGACCTGGCAGAAGCCGATGACCCGGCAGTGCGCCGGGCGCGAGGCTATGTAAGTTCGCTTAGTCCTGAGCAGATTCGGACGGTATGCCGCTTCATTGAACGACGCAGCGAACTGTCTGCTGACATGCGCAGCCAGCTAGCAACGCGCATAGCCGCCACCTTGCAGGAGCAGTTCCCCGGGCTAACGCTGGCGGAGGGCGAAGGCCCTGAGCGGCTGCTCGAAATAATCTACCAGGCTCACCTCGAGCGCGAGCGCAATCTGTGATAGCGCTATGACTCGGTGATGTTTGCTTGCGGTGCAGTCCCCAGTTCAGGATGGCGCGGGGCGACCAGGAAGATATAGATCATGGGCAGCAGCCCCACAGTATTGAGAACTAGCAGGGCAAGGTACCAGCCTAACTGATCGCGGCGAGCGGCCTTCCACAGGGCAATGCCCTTCCAGACGACGCTCCACAACGCCAGCGCCACAAATAGGCCTGATGAGAGAAATGGTACGCCCAGACCCAAAGATGGTTCCATAGCTAATTTCTCCTTCTCTTCATTTGTGCAAGATCGCCACGAGTAACTCCATGCTCAGTCGTCTTTGTTCGTTTTCCAGCGGTTGTGCAGCCACAGCCACTGCTCAGGGTAGCGTCGGATCTGTTCACTCATAGCATCATTGATCTGCTGAGCTAACTGCCCGATGAATTGGTCGCGGTCGTCAGTTTGCGGCAGAGGAAGCGGCGGCAAGATCTGGCTGGCGAAGCTGCCATCGGGCAGACGGCGGGTGAAGAAGGGAACCAGGGCGCAGCCGGTGTGCAGGGCCAGGACGGCTGGGCCGGCGGCTGTAGCAGCGCGACGTCCCAGAAAATCGAGCTCGAGGCCCCTTCCGGCAGCATGCTGGTCGGGAAGGATGCCCAGCCCACGGTTGCTACGCAGGGTTCGTATCATCTGGCGAATGTCCTCGCGCTGCAGCACCTCGATATTGTGGTGCTGGCGTGCCTGGTTGATCAATCGGGCGCAGACCGGTTCATTGGAGTCGCGGGCCAGGACCGTCACCGGAAATCCCTCAGCGGCGAAGCGGGCCCCGCCCAGCTCCCAATTCCCGAAATGGGCAGTGAACACCACGGCACCGTTGCCCTCGGCCAGGGCCTGATGAAGATGCTCAGCGCCCTCCAGGGAGACAAGTGCCTTCACCTGCTCAGGAGTCATATAGCGCATCTTGAACAACTCAATCATCGTCTTGCAGATGTTGATGGTTGACTGTAGTACGATGCTGCGCCGCTGGGCCGCAGAGAACTGATCTCCGAAAACCTTGCGGATACTCTCGCGCGCCAGGCGCTGGCGGGAAGGGCACAGTAGATATGTGAGGTAGGCCAGACCAGTGGCGATGGCTCGCAGCCAGCTAAGTGGCAATATGCGGGCTAGCCTGTCCACGGTGCGGGCCACGTTGCGAAGCATCCAGTAGCTGATTCGCTTGCCCACCGCTCGCCGCTCAGTCATAGTACTCCCCTAGGGCCTGCCGGGCGCGATCCACCACTTCGTCAACTGCCTGCCGGCCACTGATTATCTGCAGTAGGCACTCGACGACCACTACCGGTACGTCCAGCTCTTGTTCCGGCCACTTCACGGCGTCTTTGGCAGTGATGGCGACAAAGTCGGCCTGCTGGGCGCGGGCAGCCGCTTCGATCTCTCGCAAATCCTGCACCGTGTAGTAATGATGATCAGCATAACGCCGAGCAGTCACTTCAGCGCCAAGCTGGCGCAGCGATTGCTCAAAAGACTCAGGATTGCCGATTGCTGAGACTGCCAGCACCTGTCTCGCGCATATCTCCTCTAATCCTGCCGGCGGCCCGCTGAGCATACGAAGCCCGGTGATTTGATGTCCTGTCTCGACGACTGGCAGCTTGTTTGCGATCTGGCGCAGACTGCTTTTCAGTCGGGAAAGTTGGGCTTGGTCGGCCAGGTCGCTGTGGGTAAGCCAGATCTGGTCGGCGCGGCGCAGGTGGGCAAGAGGTTCCCGCAAATAGCCGGCCGGAAATAGCCGTTGGTGGCTTATGTCAACCGTCGCATCAATTAGCACTATGTCAATCAGCCTATTCATACGGAAATACTGAAAGCCGTCGTCAAGTATCACGACCTGAGCGTCGCTGTCTTCGGCCAGCCGGGCAATAGCTGCCTCGCGACGCTTGCCAACTGCTACCGGCACTCCCTCGAGCGTCTGCGCCAGCAGGCAGGCTTCGTCGCCGGCAGCAGTGACGTCCGGCCGGATGCTGGCAGCGTCGCCGCAAAGAATAACTGGTTCGCGCCCGATCTGACTTCGGTAGCCGCGCAGGACTATCGCGGGCCTGATGCCAGCCTGGTGCAGCCGGCGGGCCAAGAAGGCGGCGGCGGTCGTCTTGCCGGTACCGCCCATAGTCAGGTTGCCGATGCTAATAGCAGGCAGCGCGGGCGTGCTGCGTCGCTTCAGGCCGCTGGTATACAGCAACAAGTTGCCCTTAAGGCCCAACCAGTATAGTCGCGAACCCCCCCACAACAGCAGTCGGCTGGCGTTGGCTGACAGGCCGGTATCATCGCCGGAAACTGTCTTTTCCCACCGGCGAGACAAAGGCGTCGATTGCCTGGGGGCCTGATGGTTACTCATCGTTCGGATAGCAGTGGGGCCAGCTCGCCGACCATGCGCTGGGAGGCGCCGGACTGCCTCTGCAGGAGGCTCTGCCCCTTGGTTTGGTAAAGTTCGCGCTCGACCTGAGAAGAGAGCAGCCGATCGGTGACCTCGAATAGCTGGCTAGCATCCTGCACCTGAATGGCTGCCTGCTGGTCGAGGGTCAGGTCGGTTATATCCTGGAAGTTATGCATATGCGGGCCAAAGACTACCGGCTTGCCCTGGGCCAGCGGCTGAAGGATGTTGTGGCCGCCTCGAGGCACCAGGCTGCCGCCCATGAATACCAGCGTGGCAATGCTGAAGATGCGATTCAACTCGCCGATAGTATCCAGTATCACCACCCGCACCTGAGTAGTAGAGCGCAGATCAATATCTTTGCCCTGGTGCTGTTCTGCCAGCACGCGGCTGCGCCGGTAGGTGGCATAGCCGTGCTCGCTGACCAGCTTTTCGATCTCGTCACCGCGTTCGGGATGGCGCGGAGCAATGACCAGCTCCAGGTCAGGATGGCCCGCGCGCAGCCGGTCGAAGGCGTCCAGTATCGGTTCGTCCTCCCCGGGATGGGTAGAGGCGGCCAGCCACACAGCAGACTCCCGGCTGAGGCCGAGATCCTGTCGCCATTTAGCCTGCTCTTCGGGCGGGACGTGGGGAAAATTCTCGTCGAACTTGCTGTTGCCACTGACTTTTACCCGCTGTGGTGGTGCACCCAGCGCAATGAATCGGTCGGCGTCCTTTTGCGACTGGGCGCAGACCAGATCAACATTGCTCAGCATCCAGGAAAACAGCGGGCGAAACAGCCGGTTTTTGGGGAAGGCGGCATCGGAGATGCGGCCGTTTACGACAGCGGTCGAAATATTGCGGGCACGGGCTGCGGCGAGAAGATTGGGCCACAGTTCGGCTTCCATCAGTACAATCAAGTCAGGGCTGATGGTGCGTAGAGTCCGCTCGGTTATGCCAGGAAAATCGAAAGGGAAGTAGATGAGCGCTTCGACGTCGAGGCCGAGTTTTTCGGCCATCTTGTGCCCCGTTGGCGTGGTCGTAGATAGAACGATATGGCTGGTAGGCTCGACCAGGCGCAGTTGATGCAGTATTGGCTCGGCGGCGGCCACCTCACCGACCGAGACAGCGTGCACCCAGATAATGCGCCCATCAGCTTCTTTCAATTTGCTGACTGAATCGGGTAGTATGCCCAGGCGCTGGGGCAGGCCTGCGCGGGACTTGCCCTGAACTACCAGTCGCCACAGCAGATATAGGGCCACCACAGGCAGCAGGATGACAAGCACGATATTGTACAGTATTTTGCGCCAGTCCGGGGCGTTTTTGTCCAGCCATGTTTTCACGGATTCGTTCACAGCTTCCGGTAGTATTTGCCCATCGGAATCATAAGCTCGAAGCCCACCTTCTCGTAGGCAGCTCGAGCCGGGGCGTGAGCTTCGTCCAGGCCGGTGCCGACCATGGCGTAGGCCATTCCCTGCTTGCGAAACAGCTCCAACACATAAGCATACTGCGCTGCGCCAATGCCGCGGCCCTGATAGTCGGGGTCTACCGCGTTGTTGCCGATTTCTCCGATTTTGAGTTCTGTGTCAAGCATGAAGGTGATGAAGCCAGCAATCTGACCATCAATCTCGGCGACCAGACACCACTCGGGCCAGCCCTGAAAATGGTCCGCGACCTGGCTGGCTTTTTCGTCCTTCCAGCCGTCAGGATGCAGCAGCGAAAACAGTTCCTCGCCCATCCGCGCCTCGTAGTCAGCATAGATTGGCTCCCAGGCCTGGACGGCAATCTCTTTCATGCGGGGGAGATCCTCAGCTTGGGCCGGGCGGATGGTGGGTTTCTGACTCATGCAGAGGGGCCCTCCTGGTCGGCAATATGTTCTTCTCCGGCGGCCTCGGCGGACAGATACAGCCGGCGATAGAGGCCCTCCTGCGCCAACAGTTCTTCGTGAGTGCCCTGCTGGACAATCCGTCCGTTCTCCAGAACGACAATGCGGTCAGCGTTGCGGATAGTTGAGAGGCGGTGAGCGATGATAATGGCGGTGCGGCCCTTCAGCAGCGTGTCGAGGGCGTGGTGAACTGCCGCCTCGCTCTCACGGTCCAATGAAGAGGTGGCCTCGTCCAGGATGAGTATACGGGGGTCGCGCAACAGGGCGCGGGCGATGGCTATCCGCTGGCGCTGGCCGCCGGACAGGTTAACTCCGCGCTCGCCGACGGGAGTGTCATAGCCTTCGGGAAGAGCCTCGATGAAGTCGTGAGCATTGGCGGCCCGGGCAGCCGCGACGATCTCTTCGTCGGTAGCATCGGGTCGCCCAAAAGCAATATTCTCACGAGCCGTGCCCCCGAATAGCAACGTCTCCTGGGGGACAAAGCCCATAAAGCTACGCAGAGAGGCCTGAGTAATGTCGCGGACATCGTGACCGTCTACTGACACGGCCCCCGAATCGACGTCATATAAGCGGGGTACCAGATTGCCGAGCGTTGTTTTGCCCGCACCACTGGGGCCAACCAGGGCGACAGTCTCGCCGGGTGCGATCTGTAAATTTAGATCAACAAGTACTGGTGTGCCCTCATCGTACGAAAAGTCGACATTATCAAAGCAGACTTCGCCGGTTACGCGGTCCAGGTCAAGTGCGTCAGGTGCATCCTTGACGTCGGTCTGTGCCTCCAGCATCTCCACGGTGCGAAAAGCTGCCGCTTCAGCCCGGTCCAATGAAAGACGCAGTCGAGTAATCCGGCTGATGCTAGTACCAGCAAGCTGCATCAATAATACGAAGGCAATAAGTTGGCTGGAAGTGAGGTTGCCTCTGGCTATTTCGTAGCCGCCATACAGCAATGTGCCGCACAGGGCGAAACTGACCAGACCGAGCGTCAACATTTGCGAGCCTGCCTGCACGCGAGCTTGGCGCAATTCTGCGCGCATTACCCCTTCGGCGGAAGCGGAAAAACGCTTGGTTGTCGTCCTCTCCATGCCGAATATCTTGATGACCCGTATGAGCCCAAATCCTTGTTCGACGGCGCTGGTCAGGTCAGCCAGGCGTGCCTGCACCAGGTAGCTGTAGCGGCGGACCCATCTCCCCAGTAATCTGGTGATAAGGTAGACCAATGGCGCTACTGCCACCGTCAGTAGTGTCAGCCGCCAGGACTTCTGCAACATAAATCTGAAAGCAACCAGGACGGTAACGGGCGCCACCACCAGGTTAGCCAGTTGCGAGCCTAATACCTGTTGCAGGCGCTGCGTGTCGTTGTTAACCCGTGATATTAATTCTCCGGATCGCTGGCGGTCAAAAAACCTCATTGACAGGAACTGCAGATGGTTAAAGACCGCTGTGCGCAGATCACAGAGAATATTCTGGCCGATCCATTCACCTAAGTAGTGGGAGATTGCTTGCAGGACTGCGGCTGCTATCAGCCAGCTCAGCAGTATCAAGACTTCGGGGAGCAGCTCCTGCATAGGCTCAGGTTGGCCCTGCAGGTCTGCTCCGGTCAGGGACTGAAAGATAGGCTTTAAGACATCCTCGAACCGGTTTACGGCCAGAGCATTGACGCCCCCGGCAACAGCCATTACCAGCATCGAGCCCAGGATGACCCGTCGGTACTTAATGGCAAAGCCGCGCAGCGCCCAAAGCCCTTTCATTGTAGCTCCTCCCCGACCGCAGTGGTCTGCACAGATGGTAGTTTGTCCTGGTCAGCTATGAGCGTCAGAGCCAGTTGTGCGGCGCGGCGGGCTGCGCCGGGCGGGCCAAGTTCAGCGCGAACTTCCGCCAGCTCGTGTTTCATTTGCGCCTGCCGAGATCTATCAGTATGTAACTCCAGTACTTCTGTACAAAGCCGCTGCGGATTGACCTCATTCTGGATAAGCTCTGGGATGATGTACCGTCCGGCGATGATATTGGGCATCGCGAAGTAGTCGGTGCCGAAGTCCATAAACCGCGCCTGAATCTGCATAGCCAGCGTACCGCGATAGACCATAATAAGCGGACGCAATGCCGCGGTCGCCTCCAGAGTCGCGGTCCCCGAGGCGGTAACCACAATGTCTGAAGCCAGAATGAGACTGCGGCTGTCGGCCAGCGGCGTAACGTAGCCTGCGCTGGCAGCTCGCCGGTCCAGCCTACCGGGCTGAGCCTCGGACAATACCGACCACAGGAATTGGGCCTCGGGGAGCTTGCTGTGCAGCAGTTTTGCCGCTGCCAGCAGTTGCGGGCCGATGCAGTTACGCTCGACATTGCGGCTGCCCGGCATAAGCCCAACTACGGGATCGCCGTCCGGCAGATTCTGCTGACGGCGAAAGTCAGCCGCATCCTGTTGTTCACTGAAGCGGTCAACGACCGGGTGGCCAACCCAATGAGCGGGTACGCCACAGTTGCGAAGTTGCTGGGCCGACCATTTGAAGGGCGTAGCAACTGCATCAACCAAGTCAGCTAGAAAGGTCCAGTCGCGGGGGCGGCGCCGCCAGGACGAAGGCGGGAAGTAGTACATAATTCGTTGGTCGGGGCATGCCTGGCGAACGGTTCGGGCCAGGCGAACGTTGAAGGCGCCGAAATCTATGAGAATCAACAGAGCGGGCTGTCGCTGCTTTATCATATTGACGATGCGTTTTTTCTGGAGCAAGAGGTAAGGGATCTTGCGGACGGCTTGGGGCAGGCCGATCGCACCCCAGCCAGTGCTGTCAAAGTCCGTAGCTACTGCTGCCTGGCGCATATGCGGCCCCCCGGCGCCGGTCAGCTTGACACCAGCCATCCCCGCCAGCTCGCGGGCCAGGCCGGCCGCATGTATGTCGCCGGATAGCTCACCTGTCACAAAGAATAGTTCCGGCTGTTTGTTCATAGGTCATAGCCATGGGGCGAGGTTAGGCAGTGCGGAACGCGGTGCTGGAGGTGGCTAATGAGGATCAAGCTGACGACCGCCGTATCCCTCATCAATACGCAGCATAAAGTCAGTGAGCCGCCTGACCTCAGGTGTCGGATCTAACTGCTCCAATATCGTGCTCACGGCGCCGCTGACATTGAGATCGCTGCGAAACAGCAGGCGGTAGGCGCGCTTGAGTGCAGCGATCTGTTCGGATGACATGTCGTGGCGCTGTAGGCCCCGGGTGTTGATCCCCCGGGGTTGGGCGGGGTTACCGTTGACGATTGTGTATGGCGGTACGTCGCGGACAATCTTGGAGAACCCGCCGACCATAGCCGTGGTGCCAACGGTGACAAACTGGTGAATTCCCACCATACCCCCGAAGTTGACGTTGTCTTCAATGACGCAATGCCCGCTGATTCCGACATTATTGGCCATTATTATGTTATTGCCCAGAACGGCATCGTGGCCTACATGCGAATAAGCCATCAGTAAATTGTGGTCGCCGATCAGTGTGCTGTGGCCGGCGCTGCTGGCGCGGTGTATGGTTGCGAACTCCCGGATGTGATTGTGGCAGCCAATTTTCAGGTAGGACTCTTCCTCCTCATACTTGATATCCTGGGGGGGTTCTCCCAGCACCGCCCCGGTGTGGACCTCGGTTCCGGCCCCTATGCTTGTCCCCGCCCGAATTACTACATAGGCGCCGATAGTGCAATCGTCGCCGATTTGAGTGCTACCTTCAATGACCGCGTAAGGCTTGACGGTGACGTTTTCGCCCAAATCGGCTTGAGGATCAATTATGGCTGTTGGGTGTATATTCATCAGATTGCGGTTTCTGATGGGGTGGGGTCGGATTCTTGGTCTTCATCCACCAGCACGAAACTGAAATCGCCGCTGCAGGCGACCTCTTCTTCCACCTTGGCCACGATATGCATCTTGCCAATAGCACCCTTTTGGCGGACGATCTCGGCTTCGATAACAAGCTGGTCACCGGGGACCACTGGTCGGCGGAAACGAACCTTATCCACGCCCCCCAGGAAGGCCTGTTTACCCTGGGTCTGCTGAGCTGTCAGCAGAGCGACGCCGGCAGTCTGGGCCATCGCCTCAATGATTAGCACACCGGGCATGACGGGATTGCCCGGCCAATGGCCAGTGAAGTGCGGCTCATTTGCGGTGACATTCTTCACACCCACGGCCCGTTTCCCTGGCTCCAGCTCCAGGATCCGATCCACCAGCAGGAAGGGATAGCGGTGCGGCAAGGTCCGCAGGATAGCCCTGATGTCCATATGGTGTGTGGCTCCTTTCCCGAGGCCCGACTAACCCGAGCCCTACTCACCAGTCAGCCGACTGCCACTCTCCTCTGACAGTCCAGATGCTGGCAAGTCTTGGCCACGGGCTTGTGCAAACGCCGCAGAAATTATAATCCATGCTCCTGTGGCTGTCAAACTCTGAGCAGCCCGTCGGCTGCTGACAGCAGTTGAGTATTGACAATAGCAGAGTTTAGTAATAGAGTCGGCTTGAAATACGCGGTTGTATGTTGGACCTCCTGTCGGTGAGCAGCCTGCACAGTTGGAGGGTAATACTGACGAGTTTGATGAGTGTTGACGTGGGCAGCACCAAGCTCAAGGCAACTATGTCAGCAGTTATGGCCGGCTGTTCGGGAGATTGTTCATCAATTGTAGACCAAACGGGATCGCCGAGGTTTGGCCTTAGGTTCGTTAGTGTCCAACTTTGCGAGGGGGAAATCCAAATGGACTCAGTTACTGTGTTGTTTGCGTTCCTGGCACTGGTCGGATTTGGTAGTGGGGCGATCTGTGACAAGCTGGCGCTGCGCGGGTTATCTGCTAGCACCGCGGTAATAGCTCGCTCCTTGATGACAGCGGGCATTTTCACTGGCTATGGAGCATTTGCGGGTCACTTTCGCGGGCTCGCGGCGGCACCAGCTATCCCCCTGGCATGGTTGATGGCAGGCGTGGTGGTTAATCCGGTTCTGGGCCAGCTTGCCTTCTATAAGGCCCTGAAGTTGGGGGAGGCCTCGCGTGTGATACCGATAGCTGCCTCCTACCCACTGGTCACCGTCATTTTGGCTGCTCTGTTTCTGGGAGAGAAGCTGACTGCTCCCAAAGTTGCCGGAGTGCTGTGTATAGTTGTGGGGGTCGGGCTAGTCACTGGCCTCGGTCGTGCCGGGTAGGTCGGTTTCGGGGGTATCCAGCCTCTGCACGGACTGGTAGGCCTCGTTGCGGCTTAGTTCGGTCAATAGCTCTATGATCCGGGCGGCATCGCGATGGCTCAGACCCGCCTCCAGCATAGCTGCGACTGCTTCCTGAATGTTCTCTTCGGAAACCTGGCGAGACAGAGCTGGCTGGGAGGCGGGATTGAGCACCAGCGTAAACTCCCCCCGTGGCTCCTCGCCGCTGATTGCTTGCGCTATTTCGGCGACCGGGCCGCGCCGGATCTCTTCGTACAACTTTGTCAGCTCGCGGGCAAGCACTATCTGGCGCTGCGGGCAAATCCTGGCGAGCAGTTGCAGGGTGTCGGCCACGCGGTGGGGTGCCTCGTACAGGACCACCGGACACGAGTGGGCAGCGATTTGCTCGAGGAATTGGCGCTTTTCGCTGGCTTTGCGCGGGGGATATCCGGCAAATAGAAAGCCGCTGGCGGAGATCCCTGCTGCCGAGAAGGCGGTGGTCACGGCGCTGGGGCCGGGGATGGGCACCACTTTCACGCCCCGATCTAGAGCGTGGCGCACCAGCTCCGCGCCTGGGTCGGAGACGGCTGGCGTTCCTGAGTCCGATAGCAGCGCTACACGCTTGCCGGCCACGAGTTGCGCGACAATGCGCTGGATTTTCGCCACGCCGCTGTCGTCGTGATAGCTCTCCATTTGGGCACGAATGCCGAAATGGCTCAGCAATTGACGGCTGCGGCGGGTATCTTCGGCGGCCACCAGGTCTACTTGCTTGAGGACTTCAATGGCTCGCTGGCTGATGTCCTGAAGATTGCCCAGTGGGGTGGCGACTACGTATAGGATGCCTGTTGGAGCTGACTTGGAACTGGGACTATTCATAAGCACACTATCGCCTGGCCAAGTTGAATTGGGAAATGGCTAGATTTCCGCCACAGGCGGCATTCGGGACTTGAAAGCTGATCGCTTGACGCGAATAGCAATCTCCGCGATCAGGTCCCGAGGAAAGCCTTTTTCGGCGACCTGTTCAGCACTGCACTGTTGGTCCATGAGCCAGTAGAGAATCTGATCGGCCTCGGCATAGCTGAACCCCAGCTCGCCTTCGTCAGTTTGACCAGGCCACAGGCCCGCTGACGGAGCTTTGGTACATATAGCCTCTATCACGCCTAGCTCGTCGGCCAGTTGCCTTACCTGAGTCTTGTAGAGATTGCCCAGAGGGTTAAAGGCACATGCCATATCCCCCCAGAGGGTTGTGTAGCCCAGCAGCCGTTCGCTTTTGTTGCCTGTGCCGATGACCAGGGCTTCATAGACGCGGGACTGGTCGTAAAGGACGCTCATACGCTCGCGGGCTATCTTGTTAGCCCGGCGCAGCCGGTCAGCCTGGGGAAATTGGGCGAAATAGGCATCAATCTGGGGGGCGATGTCTATTATTTGAGATTCTATGCCTAGTTTGGTGACGACCAGTTCCGCATGCTCCTGGCATTCATCGTCGGTGCTCCGATAGGGCAAGATGAGGCCGATCACGTTGGCAGAGGTGAGGGCCTCAACGGCCAGATGAGTGGTCACTGCCGAGTCCAGGCCGCCGGAAAGCCCGACAATAACCCGCTCAAAGGCGGCACAGGTCATCTGATCGCGGATGAACTGTACCAGATTCTTTCGTACAGTCGGAGCGTCAATATCCAGAACCGACAAATCAGATCCTCCCTGCATTCGGGCGTGGCTGGATTAGGGTGCGGTCATCGGATAGCTGCCAGAGGTGCCCACGGATTCTGCCTGAGCTTGCAGAAATTCGTCGAGCCACTGCTGCTCCTGCTGTACACCTTTGGTGTCTTTTATCTCTTCGTATATTCGCTTTAGTTCAGAATGAATGGCATAGTTCTGGTACTGGGGGGCAGCAGCCCAGTCCGAGGCGCTGGTGAACTGCCGAAGAGCTTCTTCCGGTTTGTCTTGCTCGCGTAGCAGTGTACCCAATTCCAGATGTATCTGAGCAGAGGAGGCGCCCTCCTGTTGTTGGACAATCTGGCGCAAATACTCGATGGCCTGTGTCACGTCTCCTTGCTGCCGGTAGATGCTAGCGAGCGTATATCTCGCGGTCATGTTGTAGGGATCGTTCTCGGCAGCTTCGACCAGCAGGGGAAGAGCCTTCTGCTGCTGGCCCTCCATCATTATGGCCATAGCCTGAAGCTCAGGATCGTGGATGTTGATGTTGGCCTGTTCCCTGAGATTCCGTCTGTATTCGTTCCAGGCTTCGTCCGCACGATAGCTTTGCTGCTGGCTGATGTAGCGCTGTTTATTTTCTTCAAAATCTTCGGGTAGCTCGATGCGCTTGCCTTCTACCTTGATAATATGGAATCCGAAGGGGGTCTCGACCACGCCACTGACCTCTCCGGGCTGGAGGGCAAAGGCAGCATCACTGAACTCCTTGGTCATCCGGCGGCGCCCGAACCAGCCCACGTCACCGCCCTTCTCGGCGCTGCCTGGATCATCGGAATGCTCACGCGCCAGCTCGGCAAAATCTGCGCCCTGTCGAATATTGTTGAGCAACCCGTTGGCCTTCTGCCGGGCCTGTTGTTTGGCGGTTTGCTCGGAGGCAGTGGGACCTGGCGATTCTTGCTGTTCGGACTGAGTTGATTCGTTCTCGCTGGGAGTCTGTTGTGCGATCTGCTCCGGCGTGATGAGAATATGGCGCGCCTTGACTTGCCTGTATGTGTCTTTGACAGCCTCTTCTGTAACCTGTACCTGGCTCGTGATTTTGATCTCCAGCTTTTCCAGCAGCATGCTTTCCTTGAGCTGATCACGGTTGGCCTCTAGCGCTTTTCGGACCTGGTCGTGATACTCCTGGTAGGAGATGCCCTTGCGTTCCAGGTAAGTACGCAGCATCTTCTGGTCAGGAAACTGGCTATCTATTGAGCTGTCCGCCAGTTCTGCGATTCGCTGCTCGATCTGGGCGCGCGAGACTGTGATGCCTTCTGCTCTGGCTGTTTGCCTCAGCAGATGATGCTCGATTATGCTTTCGAGAAGTTGATAGCGGGCGAAGGACTGCTGGGGGATACCCATTCCCCCGAGCTGTTGTTTGGCCAGGCGCTCGAAGCGCAGCTCGAAGTCCTGGCGCTCAACCTTGTAGCGGCCGACCTGGGCGACTACTGCGGTGACCTGCCGCACTGGGCCTTCCCCTCTCGGCCGGGGAGTGCTGGGAGGGGGGCCTCCAGGGATCAGGGCAAATATGAATAGCAGCGCGAGCCCCATGAGGATAATGACCATGAGGCTGCCCAAACGCAGTTTGAATTTGCCAATACGTATGCCGACAGACGTACTGAATATCTTACGCAGGCCTACTATCGACATGGGTTCTCAGATGCTCCTTCTGTTTGTCCGAGGCTATTCATCGCCGGTTGTAGCAGCCTGCCGAGCCAATTCTAGCTTTATTGAACAGAACTTACCACACATCGAGCACGCCTGGGGGTCCAGAGTAGCTCGGTCGCCCCGCCGCTTGCGGACAGTGCCGGGGTCGAGAGCAAGCTCCGTCATGCGCTCCCAGTCAAGATTGAACCGGGCCTGAGACATCTCTTTATCCCACTGCGCGGCCCCAGGTACGCCTTTGGCCAGGTCAGCGGCGTGTGCGGCCAACCGGCAGATCAACACGCCGCGGGCGACATCCTCTTCGTCGGGCAACCCAATATGCTCCGCAGCGGTCACATAGCACAGGTAGTCTGCGCCGGCGGCAGCGCACAGTGTTCCTCCTATGGCAGCGCTGATGTGGTCATATCCGGGGCTGACGTCGGTAATCAGTGGGCCCAGTACATACAGGGGGGCATTCTGACACAGTTGCTTGTGAAGCGCAACCATGCCACTAATCTGGTTGATAGGCATATGTCCGGGGCCTTCAACGAAGACCTGCACGCCCCGCTGGCGCGCGGCTGCCACCAATTCGCCCTGCACCCGCATCTCGGCAATCTGCCCGGGATCATTCGCGTCGGCCACAGCGCCCGGTCGCAGGCCGTCTCCCAGGCTGGCGGCCACCCCATAGTTGTCCAGGATGTCCAGCAGACGATCAAACTGGTCATACAGGGGGTTTTCGGCGTCATTGACCTGCATCCACCGGGCCAGCATGCTTCCCCCACGGCTGACTATTCCACAGACGCGAGGCGCTCTGTCCAGTTCTTCCAGGCTCCAGCGGGTCACGCCACAGTGCAGGGTCATAAAGTCAACGCCGTCGTGGGCGTGACGCTCGATTACCTCAAAGATCTGATCGGGGCTCATCCTGGTGATATCGCCGCACTCCTCGCCGGCTTCTATGGCGGCTTGATAGATCGGTACCGTTCCCAGAGTCACCGGACATTGCTCGCGGATGGCCCGACGGATCTCATCCAGGTCTCCACCGGTGCTAAGATCCATTACTGTATCGGCCCCCATAGTGACAGCAGCCTGGAGCTTGCCCAGCTCCTGGTCGAGATCGGGGAAGTCGGGCGAGGTGCCAAGGTTGGCATTGACTTTGGTGGATAATCCCGCCCCGATGGCCAAGGGGCGCACCGGGCCCTGGACATCGCCGAACACCACGATTTCTCCCGAGCTGATACCGGCCTGAAGCCTATCAGTGGCTATCTGCTCCTGCGTGGCAATCTCTGATAGAGTTTCTTTGTTGGATACTTTCAGCGGATCAATTGGCGAGGACATTTGTGTGCACAATCCAGTGATAAGCGATAAAGGGCGTGAAGGAATACTGCGTGCAATGCAGCCAGCAACCCGGCTCATATTATATATCATCTTGGGAAGAGTGTGCAACAGGGTAAGCGCTTGGACAGTTGGCGGGGGGGTGCGCTAACCAGTGGCGTCAGCTTGCTGTTGGGACAGGTGACAGCCACGAACAGTCAATCGCCGAAAACCGGGGTTAGCCAGCTTCTGGCTCTTCTTGGACCAGTGCCAGGGCTTCCGCAATCTCCTGGGTAGCTTCCTCGCTCTGGCTGGTGTTGGCGAACTCCTTTAGCACTTCGGTGGCCTCAGAGGCACCCAGTTTAGCCAGGGCTATTGCGACCTCCCGCCGAACCAGGTCCTCGCGGTCGTCGAGCGCTTTCAGTAGCGCTTCGGCGGCGTACTGTTTCTGACCGGTTTGGCCGAGAGCTTTTGCGCTGTGCAGACGCACGCTCCACTCCGGGTCCGCCAGAGCTTGTATCAAAGGCTGCACACCCTTCCGGCTGCGCACTTCGCCCAGGGCACCGGCTGCAGCCATGCGCGTGACCCAATCATTGTCCTCCAGCAAGTGCCTGAGCGGCTCGACGGCATTGGCCGTTCCGATTGATCCCAACCCCTGAGCAACAGCACAGCGCACCGAAGCATAGCTGGAATCGCTCAGTTCAGCCAGATATTTTACGGACGAATGCTTGCCGAGCTTGCCTAAAGCAATGCCTGTGGCTGCCACAACGCGCTCGTCAGGATTCTGCAGGGCTTTGGTCAGGGCGCGGCGGGCTCGGTCGTCGCCAATATTGCCTAGAATCGCGATGATATAGAGGCGTAAGTCGCGGTCAGCAGTCTCCAGCTCTTCAAGCAAGGCGGGAACGGCCTGTGAGCCGATATGGGCCAGTGCTTGCGCTGCTGCGCTGCGGACGTCTTCGCTGAACGAGCTTAGGGCGGAGACAAGCGGGTCTATGGCTACCTTACTGCGTATCTGTCCGAGGGACTCGGTAGCGGCCCGAGCCAGTTCGATATTGTCTGATGACAGGACTTCAATGAGCGGCTCAATAGCGCGCTTGGATTTAAGGTCGCCCAGGGCCGTTACCGCAGCGCGCCGGACCTCAATATTAGGATCATTAAGCCGCGCGATGAGCTGCTGGGCAACCGAGGCATCACCAATGTTGCCGAGGGCCTCGGCCGCCCACTTTCGGGCCAGTTGATCTTTGCCGATCAGGCCGTCCAGTAGCGCCGAGACTGCCGGCTCGCCGACATTGCTAAGTGCTTCGGTGGCCACCCGCTGAACGTTCTTGCTAGTATCACTGAGACTGCGGATGAGTGGCTCTACTGACTGGGCGTCGCCGATTTCGCTCAGCCCTCCGGCAGCGGCCATGCGGACTTTATAGTCCCCATGCTCGAGCAACTTGACTAGCTGCGCGACGGCCGGTGAGCCAATTTCTACCAAGGTATCGATTATTTGTTGTCGATCCTGAGCACCCTTGGCGTCGGCCAGACTATTGGCCAGCTTTGTAATCTTCTGTCTAGAGACAGCCACGATGTAGCCTCTGTCCAACGTTCATTTGCAGTTCGTTGAGTTGTCTGGCTGATGCAATGCGTTTCTGATAAAGATACATCAATATCCCAGCCGTTGTTTGGCGTGCGTAGTCACTGGTGGACGCTGACAGCAGGACGCTAATCACCTAGCCCATTGACTAAAATGCCAGCCGCAGCTCCAACTGGCTGGTATTGGCCAGGACCGCAATATGATGTATGCCTCGCCCGGGCTAATAATGACCTCGGAGGCCAGATAGACGTTGCGGGGCCATGTCGGGATTGGTATTGTGTGTTTACCTTGGAGCTGAAATCGGTCGCCTGGGCGGAGTCGGTTTAGGCGGCCCCCCCTCGGTCTTTTCTGTTTCTTCCTTTGCTTCGGTCTCTTTACTCTCTCTTGGGGCTTTCTCAGTGCTCTTCGCAGCTTCCTGAGGCGAGACGCCTAGCTTGCGTTGCAGCGAGGTAAGCTTCTCGCGGGTTAGCTCGGCGAGTTCATTCTGCTTTTGTTTAAGCTCGGTTAGTGCCTTCTTGGTTTGGTTGAGGGTAAGCTGAATATGGGCAGCTTCCTCAGAGTCATCGTTGCTGCTAGCCTCGCTGGCCAGGGTACGCAGTTGAGTGGCAGCCTTCTCAAGTCCCTCGATGGCTGCTGAGACATTTCCGGCCTCCAGGCTCTCCAGCCCTTTGTTGAGCTGTTTGCCAATCTGTCGCTCCTGCATTTGGTACTCCTGAGCCCGCACCTGTTGCGCCTCCAGTTCACGCTCTTCGGCTTGTTCCTTGGCCCACAGCGCATACCAGACCAGAGCAGCCAGTATGATTATCAGTACGATCACAAACCATACCCCTCGGCTGCCCCGGGTAGGCTCGGCCGGCTCTATCTCAATATCAATCTCTTCTGTTTCCGGGATCTCTTCCTGTTCGTCACCTTCCATACCCTTTTCCTCATCGGACATACTTGCCATCCTCCCTTCACCTGCGGTTCTCAGCCGAAGCACTTAGACTATCTCACATTATACGGACCCGTGCGGAGTCTGTCAAGGAATTGGCGGAGTCCTAAAACAGGGCGGGCACAGTCCCGATGTAAGGCCCAGGGAATATAAGCTATGACGGCAGCGCCGTGCTCAGCAAAGGTCGGCCCCGGGGCGGATGAATAGGGGATATGTTGAGCGAGTTGGGTCGGGCACCGACTGCAGAGCTTGCCCGGAGCCAAGCCGGTTAGTTCTCAGTCGGCTACCCAGTCCACGAACTCATCGAAGGACTCTGAGAAGCCTTTGAGCGTACGCACGCAGGGCAGAAAGTCGTCAAACTCATCTACCGTCATCCCATCAGGCTCATAAGCCTTGCGGAACAGCTCGCTTTTGTACAGCCTTTCCATAATCTCGGGTGGCACCGGCGTCCACATGCCATCGGGGTTCAGCTCGCGCGGCTGGCTATCGAACATATCCTGTTTGTCGGGGAAGATGGTGATGAAACAGGAAACTTCCGGCTCGCGGTGGATTGAGCGGCTGATGTTCCACGCACCGCGCCCTGACGCCGGCAGCATATTGGTCTTCCGTAGCCCCATACCCCCGCGCATCGGGTCCATACACAACAGCCGATACTCGCGCTGGCGAATGGCAGTGGTGCACCAGGTCTTGACTTCCTCCCCGTTGCTGATGCCCGCTTCCTGCAGTTCTTCGCCGACGGGGT
The DNA here is from genome assembly GCA_030615605.1 of bacterium. Lineage (GTDB taxonomy): Bacteria > Armatimonadota > Zipacnadia > Zipacnadales > Zipacnadaceae > JALGTD01. The sequence goes on along the minus strand of JAUWYY010000003.1, from coordinate 74,469 downwards.
CATCCAGGCGGCCGTCCATCTGTGTGCGGAAGCTTACCGGAGCGATGCTGTTCTTCTCGATGACCGCGCCGAAGGCAATCTGCTGGGGCAGCGAGAAGTTGACGGTGATATTGACACCCATGCGATTGCTGGTGAGTTCGGCGGCTGCGGTAAGGCCGGCCTTAGTCCCGGGCACCTTGAAGACGGTGTTAGGAATTCCCCCCAGGGCCTCCTCCAGCCGGGGCCAGACGTAGTTGGCCTGCTCGACCATGCTGTCGGCGTCGTCGGAGTTCTTGGGATTGAGCTGCAGGCTGACGTAGCCGATGCGTTCATCAGTCAATTCCCAGATCGGACGCAGCAGCTTGCAGTTGGCCACCACAACCGCGATGGTCATCTCGTAAGCGAGCTGAAGCGCGTCCATATCCGGGTTTTCTTCGCGCATTTGATCGCGGATGGGCGTCCAGCGGCCGGGCTCTTCCTGGCGGGCAATGTTGACCAGTTGCGGATTGGTGGTGACCAGACAGGCGCCTTTACGCATCGCCTCGCGCAGGTGGGCAGCGTAGTCGTTGCCCCAGAAGGTGTTTACCTCGCCGGTCAGAGCCATGCGGGCGAGGCGGGTCAGGTTGCTCTCTTCAATTTCCCGAACTGCCTCTTTGGCCTGTTTGACCAGATCATCGCGACCCCACTGGGCCAGCAAGGCATAGTTCGTAGCGGTTTCGGCATCTAATTGGGCCTGGTCTAGTTTCGGAGAGTCACCCGATTCTACTACGGCATTTTCCTTCAGGCCCCAGTCGGCGAATACCGATTGTAGATCAATGGAGTTGGCGCAGAGGATCTGGGCGATTTCGTCCTGGCGGTCCTCCGAGGCCTTAGCGTATTCGCTATTCAGCTCCTCTCGCCACGAGTCCAGCGTAGTAGATAGATCCTGAGGTGCGGTTCGAAATAATAGATCTTGCAGCACTTCAACATCCTGGTCTCTCATCTGAATTGCTCCCTGCTAGACATTATGAAAATAATAGAGGTGGCTGTGCTGGTCAGTTAGCCACCCCTTTGCCTAAGTCATTCTGTTATGGAGCGCCGACGCGCTGGTTATTCGGGCAGGATCCGGGCAAGCTCGGGGCCGAGCTGCCAGCTTCCGGTGCCCTCAAAGCGGCGCACAACCTCTTCGTAGACGCCCTGCAGGTAGATGTGAGTTTCTATGTCGGTGCCGCAGATACTCTTGTCGCCGGCACGAACCTTGTCGGCGTGCTCATCCATATAGTTGAAGCGTGCCTGGGTACCGGCGACCAGGTAGCAGGTATTGAGGTTGGTCTTGCCGATCAAGCTCCGGGGGACATCGGCAGCTCCAGTGCCCCCATGCTGGGCGAAGGGAGCGTAAATGCCGGTCTCTTCGATGATCGTCCGCTGGACGACCTCCAGCTTGCGGGCATCGGTCGGATGCTTCTCTCCGCTTTTGGCAGAGTGCTTCATACCAATATCATAGGCGATACCTTCGGCTCCGGTGTAGGCTATAAAGGAGGCCGCCAGATGAGCGAACTCGGCGAGTTGCTCATCGGAGATTTCCTCGTATTCGATCTCGTCACCGCTCTTGCCGGTGGCACCTAGCTCAGCCTCCAACATCATATCGTTGTTGTTCAGGTCGGTGCGCACGCCGCTGGTAATGTCTTTGGTGATTATGAAGTCGAGCACCGGAGGAATCCCTTCGGTGTCGATCATACCCCAGGCGGGCTGTATGATGCTAACCGTATCCAGGAAATCAGCCCGGAAGTTGCGATACTCGACACTTCGCAAATAGTTCGAGTAGGCTGTAAAAGTGTCGTCGCCCACCTCAGCGGCGACGGTGTCGAGCCCTTGCTTGCGCAGGTATGCCAGGGCAGCGTCAATATTGTCCTCGTATTCGATCGGGGTCGCCGCGCGCTCATATTCGGTGGTCAGCGAGAACTTCGGGACGTTGAAGTGGTCCAGCGAAGCTGCCACAAAATCGGCCCCCCAGGCCTCGACTTCCATCGCCAGCCAATCCGACATTATCCTGGCCGAGGTAGTCACTGGATTGGCGTGGTAAGAGACGCCCTCGGGGATAAAGATGGCGGTCGGAGCCCCCCCAATTTTGCGGTTGGCGTTGTAGGAGAACTGGATGACCATCGGCGACTGGTCGCCCTGGGCGGCGCCCTGGACAAATGCGCGGGTCTGCCACCAGTTGTTAGAGTTATTGGCGCACAGGGTCACGCGCTCTTCGACTGGCCGCAGATTGCCCTCCCCGTCAAAGGGACAGTAGTGGTCGAAGATCTTTCTTAGTTGTTGTCCGGTCAATAGCTTACCCATTTCGTGTACTCCTTGTCTTTGTATTCAAATGCTCTGGCTTGGTGCTTTGTGCACGGAGGTATCTGGCAGGCAGTCACCACACACACATAATGCTGATCTGTCTAGCTCTTCAATATCGGCCAGACAGAGCAAATGTGTCGCTGTGTGCGTTTTGGTGCTCCGTCGGTTGGCGGCAGGTGGAGATCCGTTCGAAGACAGGTACTACGAAGGCCCCGCTTCTCTGGTCCCTATTCATAAAGCATCCGGCGCATATTGCTGGCTGCGCCGGCGTCTAGACGAGTTGAATTGGCAAAAGTTGCTTTGTCGGTAGGTACTACGTGCATCCCCAGCAGCCGCAGATAGAGTCTATCACAATCGCTTCAGCTTGTCAAACCGCTGGGGGCTAGCCCTGGCGGCGCAGGAATTCGTCCACCTGCTGTCTGGCGGGCATAGCGGGGATACCGCCTTTGGCGGTGGCGGTCAGCGCCGCGGTAGCATTGGCAAACATCATGATTTCTTTCAGCGCGAGCCAGTCAAGCTGAGCTATATCGGTGTCAGACTCCAGCAGCTTGACGAGCACTCCGGCAGTGAACGCATCGCCGCAGCCTACCGTATCGGCCACATCAACACCGAATCCCGGAATATGACCGCCCTGGTGGCCATTGTAAGCATAGGCGCCCTCCGGGCCCAGGGTGACGGCCACCAGCTCCGGCCCCATCTCCCACAGCGCGTCGGCGCCGCTTTCTAGATCCCGGGTGCCGGTTACAAACTCCATTTCCTCCGCGCTGACCTTGAGAAAGTCACACTTGGCGATAGCCTGCAGGAACCAGCGCATAGCTTCCTTGAGATCCGGCCACAGCGCGGGACGCAGGTTGGGGTCGAGGCTGATCATTATCCCCTGCTCGATCGCCCACTGTACCGCATCCAGGGTTGCCTTCCGCACGGGCGTATTTATCAGCGTGATGGTACCAAAGTGGAAGATTTCGGCGGTATTGATATAGGACCAGTCTAGCTCCGAGGAGCTCAGCATCATATCGGCGCTCTGCTTGACATGGAAGCTGAAGTCGGGAACGCCGTGCTCATCAACTGCGACGAAAGCAAGCTGGGTGGCGTACTCCGGATCCTGAAGCAAGTGCTCAGTATTCACTCCACAGGCTTCCAGATTCAGGCGCATGAAGTCGCCGAAGTGGTCACCTCCCGCCTTGCAGATGACCCCGGAGCTTGCCCCGAGGCGTGCGGCAGCGGCGGCGACATTCAGCGGTGCGCCCCCGGCTAGCTTGTCGAAATTTGAGGCTGCCACCAGGTCGCGGGCCGGCTGGGTGCAGACCATGTCAACAATCGGTTCACCAAGGCAGATTATGTCGGGCATACTGGGATAACCTCCGTCTCAGGTTGGCAGGATGGCTTGTGGGGATATTGCTTCAAATCTGACCATTTCGTGGAGGGCTTCGTAGCGGCTGTATAGGTCATCTATGGTAAGTCTGCCCAGTGCGTTGATGGAGAAGTCCTCCACACACGCCGAGGCCGTCACGGTGCCGATAGCTAAGGCCTGCCGGAGCTGCTGTTCGCTGGTTCCTCCAGCCCAGGCCAGGAAGCCAACGAAGCCGCCGGCGAAACTGTCGCCCGCTCCGGTGGGGTCTATCACTGTCGGCAGCGGGCAGCAGGGCAGGGCAAAATGCCCCTCTTCCCAGATAAGCGACGCCCCGTACTCGCCCTTTTTTATGATAAGATACTGCGGGCCCATCGTCAACACCTCAGCGGCGGCTTTGGCCAGATTCGGTTCGCCGGTCAGTTGGCGCAGCTCAGCATCGTTCATTGCGGCTACATCCACCCGGCGAAATACCTCCAGCAGTTCGTCGCGGGCATTCTCAATCCAGAAGTTCATTGTATCACAGATAGTCAGGCGGGGCTGTTGCACCTGGTCAAGCACCTTTAGCTGGAGAGAGGGCAGAATGTTAGCAAGAAACACATAACCGCAGCGGCGGGCCGGCTCGGGCAAGACGGGATCGAAATCGGCGAAAACGTTGAGCTGAGTGTCCAGGGTTTCGGCCTCATTCATATCGTATTCGTAACGACCTGACCATCGAAATGAGCGCCCTCCTTCCACCCATTGGACACCCTCGAGTGCGACGCCTCGTGCGGACAGCTCATCAAGCGCTTGCTGAGGGAAGTCATCGCCGATTACAGCCACCACGTGGACGGGAGCAAGTAGGCTGGCCGCGGTTGCTGCGTATAGGCCCGCGCCGCCCAGGGTATCTTCGACGCGGCCAAACGGGGTTTCGACCGTGTCCAGGGCCAGCGAACCTACGATGAGTATTTCATTGTTCATTGTTTTTCCCTTGCCAACAAAAGTGTATCTGGCTGGTAGCCAATAGTTATCGTGGCGCAACCGGGGGCTCGGTGCTGCAGGCGGCTCGGTAATTTACTGGTCCTCCTCGGAAGCCTGGGCTCGAGGCTGCCGGGCGCGGATCAGTCGTGCAAAGCGCCGCCGAGGTATCATCACGACCCGACCGCACTGACAGCACCGCGCGCGGATGTCGGCCCCCAGTCGGATCACTTCCCACTGGTTGCTTCCGCACGCATGCGGTTTTTTCAGCTCCACTATATCGCCCATATGCAGGTCATCGTCAGTCCGCATCTTCGGTCTGTCCTTGCTGGTCGGCGTCTGCTATGGGAATAGTGAAGCTGAAGGTCGAGCCCGCGCCAGGCTCACTCTTTACCTCAATGGTTCCCCCGTGGGCTTCGACGAGATGTTTGCACAAAAACAGCCCCACTCCTGTGCCACTGACCCTCTTCTGTTCGTCTTCGTGCAGGCGGCGGAATCGCTGGAACAGCTGAGGCATCTGCTGGTCAGATATGCCAATCCCCTCATCGCTGACTGAGATTATGACGAAGCCATCGTCAGTTCGCGCGGCCACCTTCACAGTGCCTCCCTGTGGCGAGAACTTTATGGCATTGCTGATCAGATTAGTTAGGATCTCTTCGAGTTTATGTCGGTCGGCGCGGAGTGGTGGTAACTCGTCGGGTATGTCGATTGTCAAGTTATGGCTGGGCGCGCCGTGCCGCTGCAGTTCGATGATGTTGTCGGTCAGGCGCTGGAGCCTGTTGCTATGAATTGTTTCCCATCTCATGAATAGCGGTTGGTCTGCTTCGATGCGAGATATATTCAGGAAGTCGGCCACCAGATACTGCATTCGCTTGGCCAGGCGATCAATTTGCTGGATGTATGAGTCGCTCTCGGCGCTAAGGTGGGTGGCGTCAGTGGCCAGTAGGGTGATAAAGCCCTCCAGCGCGCTCAGCGGGTTCTGCAACTCGTGGGAGACGAACGAAATAAGGTCGGTGCGCATGCGATTCAACTCGACAAAGTGGGTCACGTCGGTCATCACCAGACACTTGCCAAGATGCTGGTGCTCATCTTCGACCAGTGCCAGGTGCAGGCGGACTATCCTGCCGCTGCTCGCCGGTAGCTCCATCTGCTCGATATGGACCCCTGATTCGATGGACAACGGGCGGGCAAACAGGTCGGCTATGCGGTTGTCGTCAACGATCGCCAGGATTGGTTCTCCGAGGGTGGCTGCTTCACTGAGCTGCAGCATCTGTTCGGCAGCGGCGTTGATCAGGGCAACTCGGTCGCGAGCATCGGTGGACACTACTCCGGAGGCCATTTGCTCAACCAATGTCTCAACGCGTGCTTTTTCATCGTTGAGTCGCGCATTCACCTCCCGCAATTCGGCATTAGCAAAGTCAACACGCTGCTGGAGTTCTGCGTACAATTGGGCACTGTCCAGGAACATTGCCGCTTGCTGGGCGATAACGGCCAGCAGCCCCGCGTCGTCCTCGGTGAACGGGGTCGCGCCTCGCTTGTTTAGTGCTTCGACAACGCCGACGACCTCGCCGTGCAGATGCATAGGAACCGCCAGCACTGAGCTGACCGGAAAGTCCACTGCCTGAGCAATATCCTGGGCCTGGCGGGGATCAGAGGCGGCCTCGTTGATTATTAGTGGCTCGCCGGTGGCTGCAACCTGGCCGGCAACCCCGTGACCCAGTTGCACAGTAAAATCCTTGATCTGATCGGCCTTCTCACCGGTAGCAGCAACAAAGCGCAAATGGCGGCGCTTCTCGTCAATGACCATCACCGAGGCTGCTTCGGCTTCCAGCTCGGTTTCGATCCATTGCAGGATTCCATCGAGCAACCGATCACGATCCCGACTGGAACTGATCAACTGCCCGACACGGGAGAGGCTGCGGATCCGGCCATGCAGTTCGGCCTCGGCCTGGCTTTTTTCTCGCTCGCTGAGGCCGGCAGCTCTGGCTACCAGTATGAGAGAGACTAGCACAATGCCGATCAGCGGTAGAGCCATTGGTAACAGGATTTTGGCGGTAAACAGGGCCAGTCCTACAGCCGAATAGCTGAGGGCTACGGCCGCCCCTGTCACCAGGCAGGTCCAAGCATTCGCCTCGGCCAGCGCCCGGCCCAGGCCCAGGCACGCTATCGCTGTTAGCACCAGAGCCCACCACCATACCAGGGGTTGAAACACCCGGTTGTTGACGATGTTGTCCACGGCTACGGCTGTGACCTCGACGCCGGGCACCAGCGGGGAGAGAGGAGTGCGGTACCTGGGGGCCAGCTCAATTGCTGTGGGACCGAACAGCACTATCTTACCGTCCACCTGTTCACGGAGCTGATCGGCGGGCAATTCGAATACTTGGACAGCCGACAGTACGGGATAGCTGGGGTATCGGCGCGGATAATTCAGGTGAATCTCTCCGGCGCTGTCTACGGGTATGGTCATGTTGCCTAGCTTCAGTTGGCCGGACTGGAGGAAGAGGCTCATCTGCTGTGTTCCCGGCGATATCCCCAGGAAGACCCGGGCGACTTCCGCGGCAAAACTGGGATAGATCTGCCCTTGATCTGAGACGACCACCGGCATTCGACGGAGGGTGCCATCGGCTTCGGGAGTCACATTAATTGCTCCCAGCCCGGCAGCGGCCCCCACCAGTTGGCCGGGGGGAGTGTGCAGGCTTCCGCCCTGGAGGCTAACCGGACGGGGGACAGTCCCGCGCCCGGTGGCGAAGCGCGAGGCTTGCGCAAGGCCCTGTTCATCGGGCTGACGAGTGATATCGGGGGGAAGTATTATTGCGGGAAAGACGACCGCGCCGTGACGCCGACAGGCGCTAGCTAATGCCTCCGTGTTTGGCTTGTCCGGCGAGCTTGGCCACTGAGTTATCAAGCTGGCGGTGTCAAGGCCGATGACCCGTGCACCGGCCTCGTCCAGCTTCTCCACCAGTTGTGCGAGCCGGGCCGCTGACCATGGCCAATGCCTGATTTTAGCTAGGCTCCGGTCATCGGCGGCCACAATCACTATCCGTGCGTCCGCAGCGCGAGTGCTCCGCAACTGGAAGAAGAGATTATAGACAGTAGGGTCGAGATCAACCAGCCGGGGCGAGAGCATAGCCAGGAGCACGAGCACGCCTGCTCCGATCCATATTCCCCGCTTGCGCCGCTCGCTTTGCATCATTGCCTCCGACAGAGTTGATTTACGGGAGGTCTGCTCGAGAAGACGCCAGGTCTGTGCGCTGGCATCGACCGGACAGCTCTCTGCCACTAATTATAGCAGAAATTCACTTCCTGTGCAGCTTCTTGCCGTTGCCGACTTACCCAGGCTACTTCCCTGGTGGGCGTGGGTGGGCTGGGTATCTTCATATAGAGCAGCAATTCTGGCTTGACACAAACTCGGCCAGCGGTTATACTTGTATGACTATTGTTGCGGACATAGTAGCGAATCTTGGTTGACCGAAGAGGCCGATTGTAATGGCCAACAAGTATTGCCCTAACTGTGGATACGCAAATGATGCAGAGCGTGGCGCGTGCCTGATGTGTCATGCTCCGCTGCCAGTCGTGGCGGTCGGGGAGGGACAGCAGCCGGTCCCAGTTGCGGATGCCCCCCCTGGCCCAGAGGCTATGGCTGCGGTGCTGCTCGAGGGCGTAGAAGGAAGCCTGGGAGGCCCGGCGGGCGGGGCAATGGGGGCAGAAGGTGATGTGGAGGCTCCGGAAGAATACGAGATGGTAGGGCTTGAAGATGTATCCGCCGCCGGGCCCGTCGAAGAAGCTGCTGAAGATGCGGAAGAAGAGTATGTTCCTCCTCCGCCCCCGCCGGGAATTGTAGAATTCGAGGAGGAACCAGCAGAGGCGGTGGCTGCCGCAGCGGAGCAAGAAATGCCCGAAGCTCCTCCGGCGCCTCCTACCCCTGAAGAGGTATTCGATCTCGACGAGTCGGCCGCTGAAGAGGAAGCTGAAGAGAGCGCCGAGGACGAATGGACCATAGGCGGAGATTGACGGTACGGACGAATCGTTGGCGAGATCATTGATGCCGACAGTTGTTGAGCGTATCGCAGAAGCTCGTGAGAACGTCGAGCGGGCCTGCGAACGGGCTGGACGCGAGGTTGAAGATGTCACCATTATGGCGGCGACCAAGGGGCGTAGCGTTCCGGAGATAGTGGCGGCGGTCGAGGCTGGCATCAGCGATGTGGGGGAGAACTACGTTCAGGAGCTGCTTGACAAAAAGGGTGAGCTGGACGAGGCTGGCTACAGTGAGATCTGCTGGCACACGATCGGCCATTTGCAGCGAAACAAGGTTCGCTATGTAGTGCCATTTTGTAGCCGGATACACTCGGTTGAGAGTATGCGGTTGGCTCAAGAGATTGACAAGCGAGCCGCCCGCATTGACAGGGTACAAGCTGTGCTGTTGGAGGTCAACATAGCGGGTGAGGAGAGCAAGTTTGGAATCGCTCCTGAGCAGGCGGCACAGTTGGCTGAGCAAGTTATGGAACTGGAGCACCTGCAACTGCGGGGGCTAATGACTATGCCGCCTTACACCAATAATTCCGAGGACAGTCGCCCGCTATTTAAGGTTCTGCGGGATCTGGCCGAGCAATTGGTTAGCCTGGGGCTACCCAACGAGGCGATGAGTGAGCTGTCGATGGGTATGAGCGGCGACTACCAGGTAGCGATCGAAGAGGGAGCGACAACCATCAGGCTGGGCACAGCACTTTTTGGGCCTGGCCGATAAGCAATAGCCTTTGGCCAGTGATAATACAGATCGCTATACGCTGAAACACTCGAGATACCACACACAGCACTCAACGCAGCAATCAGTCGCAGCAAAGGAGGGACCACCGGTGGCTAGAGGCCTGTTTGCTCAGACCATGCAGTGGCTGGGCCTGGATGCGGATGAAGTCGAATACGGCGAGTTTGATTACTATGAGGAGCCTTCGCCGACTAGTGAAGGCGACCTCGACCCCCGAGTGACAACTTCCCCGCGTAAACCTCAGGCGATCAGTTGCCCGGTCGTCCGAGCCGAACCCCACACCATGGAGGAAGCTACTGCTGTCGGGGATGAAATCAAGCGCCAAAACCCTGTAGTGCTCAATCTGGAGGGTGTCGAACGAGAGGAAGCGGGCCGGATCCGCGATTTCCTGGGCGGTGTCACCTACGGTGTGAACGGGTATATGCGCAAGATTAGTAGTTGGGTGTACATATGTTCTCCGTTTGATATGCCCATCGAAAGGCTGATCTTGGATGCGTCTCGGCGCGGTGAAGACCGATTCGAGGATGAGTATGTCCCCCAGTTGAATGAGCTGGAATACTGATCGCTATTTGTGGCTGTAGGGGGCGAATGATTGGGGCTGGGCGGGAGCGACCCGATGTCTGAATATGACTACCGACTGGGTTTAGTTGGAGCCGGCAGTATGGGCACGGGCCTGATCAGAGGGGCGATTGAGGCTGAAATTGTTGCTGGCCAACAAGTTGTCTTCTACGATCCGGACCCGGAGCGCCAGGAGACTATCGGCGCACTGCTGGGCCATCCGGTCGCTGACAGTAATCGTCAGGTGGTTGAATCGGCGCAAGTCGTCGTAGTGGCCGTCAAGCCCCAGGTCATTGCTTCTGTGTTGACTCCTCTTGAGCCAGTGTTTCGCGACGGCCAGTTGGTTGTCTCTATTGCCGCCGGGATCAGACTGGCCCGTTTGGCGCAGTTGTGTGGATCGTGCCCGGCTATTGTCCGGGTCATGCCCAATATTCTATGCACCATCGGCGAGGGCGCTGCGGCCTACAGCAGCGACGAGAAGGTTAGTGCCCAGCAGCGCGAGTTTGTCGAGGCGTTATTTGGTGCGGTCGGCACGATTGTCCCGGTCGAAGAGCGTCTTCTCGATGCGGTAACCGGCGTTTCTGGTAGCGGACCGGCCTTTGTGGCCTTGTTTATCGAGGCGCTTGTGGATGGCGCAGTAGCGGTGGGCTTGCCTCGGGAAGCAGCCGTGCAACTGGCTGCCCAGACTACGCGGGGGGCTGCCCAGTGGGTATTGGAAGGCCGCGGCGCGGGCGAGTTGCGGGAAGCTGTTACCTCGCCGGGTGGTACCACGGCGGCTGGCTTGCGTGTCCTCGAGCAGAAGGGGCTGCGCAACGCAGCTATTGAAGCAGTCATAGCAGCCGCGCGCCGCTCACAGGAACTGGGGCAGTAAGCACTCTGATTTCTCCCAGCGAGGTATGATGCCGGTGTTTGCCCTCCGCTTAATAGATTTCGTCTTCACCGCCTTCTACATAATCCTGCTAGGCAGGGTTCTTCTCAGTTGGGTACCAGTTTCCTCCCGATCGCCGACGCTGGTGGAGCTTCGCAGTTTCTGCTACAGGATCACCGATCCGCTGCTGCAGCCGATCCGGCGGCTGTTGGCGCCCTATCAGAAAAACTCGCCGATGGATTTTTCCCCACTGGTCTTGTTTGTCCTACTGTCAATAGTTGAGCGAATTCTGTTACGGTAACTGGAGTCCGTAGATTGCAGTTCTGCCGTCAGGTGCATAATGACTGACCCTCACCTGGTACCCGCTCAGTTCAGAAAAACTCCTCGGCCCGACTCCAATGTGACCCGAATCGTCATCATTGTGGTGCTGGCGGCGCTTACTGGTCTATTGCTGGCTCTGGCGGGCGGGCCATATGACCTGGCCTCGGGCAGTTGGCTGGAGTCGCCGGCTCAGATGACACTGCCCGCCGACATACTCTACCGGGTCAGCGTGGGGCTGGCTGCTTCCGGCTACGAAGCCCGCGTTGGCGATGCTTTCAGCGCTCATCAGCTCCAGCAGACTGCTGTTGCCCTGTATGAACGTGGCGCGCTGGGCCCGCAAGGATCAGCCAAGGCCAGTGGCCGCCTGGGTATCATCTATGCCAAATCAGGATACCGCGACCATGCCCGGGTTATGTTCGAACGGGCTATCCAGCGCGATGCAGAAAACACCAAGCTCTATTCGCTGCTTATCCGATTGTATGCTGATGAATCAGTCGAAGAGCTGAGCCTGTTGAAACGGGTGGCTCTGCTTGACGAGCAAGAGCGCTGGCTGGCTACTATGACCCGGGTGGACCTGTACGAGCGAGTGGGCCAGCGGGATCAGGCCGAGCAACTCCGTGCCCATTGGCAGGACCGCCAGATGGTATTCTCTGGTATTGTCGGCCTACTGATGGCCTTCTACGCAGTGATGGGGTTGGTGGGGGTGGTGATACTGGCGATGGTGGTGATTACCTGGCTGGCCGGTCGCCAGCGCAGCGCGTCACCGTGGCGCAAGCCGTGGAATCTGGTGGATGTAGCCGAGGCGCTGGTGGTTTTGCTGTTGCTGCTGGTGTGCGTATCAGTGGTCGTGGCTGCCCTGCGGGGGAGCGTCGGGGCGGCCCTGTCTTCGGAGACGACTGATGCCATCTTGATGGCGGTTGGGTACCTATTCTGCGGGGCTTGCACCATCGCTCTGATAGTGTACCGCATCGGGCGCCGCCGGAGCGTCTGGGAGCTGCTGGGGCTGAAGTGGCATCGTGTGGCTGCGTCCGTTGGACAGGGGATTGTCGGATTTGGGGTGGTGGTGGCGCTGCTGGCGATAGCTTTGAGTGTGCTTGGCCAGTTCGGGATAGAACGGATTGTGCCCCTGGCGCCAAAAGCACCTCTGGAGGTGTTTCTGGAAACACGCAACCCGCTTACATTTGCCGTCTATTTTCTGCTAGTCGGAATTATTGCCCCGCTGATCGAGGAGACAATATTTCGAGGATTTGTCTATGCGGGCTTGCGCCGAATTATGACGGTGCCGGGAGCGGCGGTGATAAGTGCCCTGATTTTCGCCGCTGCCCACGTTGCCGTCCCGGTGAGTAGCTTGCTGGCAATCACGCTGATCGGTGTGGTGCTGGCCTATCTGTACGAGCGCAGCGGATCCCTGATTGCGCCGATGGTAACGCACGCTATGTACAACAGTTTCGTCTTCCTGTTGCTGGCTGCTTATGCGCTAATATGAACTCACGGCCGCAGCGCGCTAGCACTAGATTTGACGTCCGCGTCATTCCGCGATCGCCCCAGGAAGGATTCGGCGGGATACGAGGTTCGGCGCTGGTGGTGCGGGTAAGCGCGCCACCAGTAGAGGCGGCAGCTAACCAAGCACTGCTGCGACTGCTTGGTGACGCTCTGGGTGTGCCTACCGGCGACCTGGCCATAATCTCCGGTCACCACAGCCGCGACAAAACGCTGCGGGTTGTGGGACTTAGTGCCAGCCAGTTGAAGCAACGGCTCCGCGAGGCCGGCGCGTTATAGCGGGGAAGTATCCACAGTTGGGAATTAAGCCGGTCTGTGATGCGTTCTGTGTTATAAAGAGAGCACTTGATAGCCGTACTGTTCAAGTGTAAAAGTTTTTGCCGGAAAGGTGCGGAAGACCGGCTTTTTTCAAAAAGCGGGTTTTCCGCAAAATCCGTTTGTGAATCTTGCGGGTGAAAGGAAGTTGGCAGCGATTACTGACACGGTTACTCTCTCAGCGGCTTTCCTGGCGGGCCTGGCTTCATTTCTGTCACCCTGCACCATCCCGTTGCTGCCGTCGTATCTGTCATTCGTGACAGGAGTGTCACTGAAGCAAGCCGACGCGAGTCTTCCGACCCGCCAAAGAGCTTCTCTCGTTCTGAATTCGGTACTGTTTATAGTCGGCTTTTCCCTGGTGTTCATTGCTCTGGGAGCGGCGGCCAGTTCCGTCGGCGACCTGCTCAGAGAGTATCAGGTCTGGATACAGCGCATCGGCGGTCTCATTGTCATCTTGCTGGGCTTGCACCTGATGGGTCTACTAAAGGCAAATGCCTTGCAGCGGGATACGCGGCTTCAGCTCCAGGATCGTCCGGCGGGATACCTGGGCGCGGTGGTCATCGGAGCGGTATTTGCGGCAGGCTGGTCGCCCTGCGTGGGGCCGATTCTTGCTCCCATCCTGTTAATAGCCAGTCAGCTTGAGACGGTTGGGCAGGGCGTCATACTGCTGACTGCTTACTCAGCCGGCCTGGCCCTTCCCTTCCTGGCTGCAGCCCTGCTTATGGGCGAGGCGCTGCTGCGCCTGATTCAGCGGGCCTCACGCTATGCTCAGATAGTCTCGCAGATTGCCGGGGCCTTGTTGATTTTGTTTGGATTGTTGCTGGTACTTGGGAAGATGTCGTGGCTGTCGGCGTGGCTGCCCCAGCTTGGGCCAAGTTGAGCCACATAATGAGAGGATGGCACCGGTGGCACAGGCATCCTGCCTGTGGTTTGCTTATGAGTACACCGACTGGAAGACGGGGCCAGCGTCCTTATCTCACGACTCCCCACTCCGCGATTGACAGCAACCGGCACACCGACGTAGACTGGGGGCGAGGAAGCGCCTCAGCGGTCGGCGCTGGCGCACTAACGTAGCGTGACGCGGAGGAGTGAGCAATGAAGAAGATAGACTGGGACAACTGGCGGCGTGAAAGGTTAGAGCGGAAGGGTTCATGGGCGGGTCTTTCTTGGGGAGCCTGGTTGGGTATAGCAGGCTGCGTCGTCGTGATGATAATGATCTTGTGTGTGAGTCAAAGCGGACGCCCTCGCACAGGGCCCGAGAAAAGCCGATCACAATATCAGTCCCCTTTCACGGCGCATGACCAAGCTGTGGTGGCGAACATTCCCTTGGCAACGAGAATGCGAATATATACAGAGCTCTTACCCCTCCTCGCGATTGGAATAAAGGAAGTGGATCGCAGATATCCGTTCCCACCTCCAGGCGTTAGAGAGTTCAAGGACTTGGAGGCCATGCAGGCATCAAAGCAAATACTGGCGGCCCGGTGGGGTTTGACTGTTGACCAGTTGACGATAATAATACGAGAAGGACACGCCAAGATGTGGCCGCAGCGGTAGCCCCCCGCTATAGCCTGGGATCGCAAAAGAGGAGGTAATCTAATGACGTGGCGAGGTATTTGGACAGCGCTGGTGGCATTCATAGTCGCCGGGGCGCACGCACTTCTGTCTATCTATCTGGTTACACCTACACCCAACCGACCAGCGCACCCGCTCGTTACAGTAGTGTCTGTAGCAGTGGGCGGAGCAGTAATAGCTCTGCTAGTCTCCATATGGAAAGAGAAATGCGAAGCCGCTCCCCCAAAAGAGGACCAGCTGTCGTTGGGCGAACACTACGTTCCTTTCGTCGCGAAATCCAAGAAGGTCTCCGTGGACACTATGTACGAACAGCTATACATAGAAATGCGCAGATACCGTGATCACGAACAGTGGGTCGCCACGTGGTATACTACCATACTGCTAGCCATCCTTGCCGCCGCCATGCACTCTTGGACAAAGGACGGGTCGCAAGAGCTGCTACATGCGATGCACTACTGGCATATCATGTGCATCGCAATCGGCCTAGGGTTGCTCAGCTATGCCATGACCTGGCTCATTCTCTATACTAACCGGCGCTATAATGATCTACGTGCACATGTTAAGAAATACTACGACAACATAGCTCAGCCGCGTTTCGATTTGGCAAGAATGTGGCCCCGGGGCTATGTCCGTACACTCATTCCCTTGTGGATTGTTACCTTAGCATGTTGGGGCCTCCTATACTATGTCCTTTGGTATGTCAACATGACCCCATGCAAGTAGATAGCTTCGTACAACGCATAACTGGCAGTGGCGAGTATCATCAACGCATCGTCCGGGCGGAGTATCTGCCCGCGCGCGGTTGCTGGGTAGGGTGATAGCCCTGTCCAATTCTAAAGTTTTTGCCGGAGGGGTGCGGGGAACCGGCTTTTTTCAAAAAGCGGGTTTTCCGCAGAATCCGTTTATGAAATCTGTGGGTCAGAGGTTGAATTCCTGACGGAGCCTGTCTATATCGGCTTGAATCTGGCTCCGTAGCTGTCCCTCGGTGTCAAAGGCCTGCTGGTCGCGGAGGCGGTGCAGGAAGTAAACCATCATCCCGGCCACGCCGCAGTTGTTGTCAACCTCGATATCCAGCAAGTGCACCTCAACCCGGCGATTGTCGCCCTGGGGTTCGAAGGTGGGGGAGGTGCCGACGCTGATTGCCGCTGGCCATCCCGAGCGGTAAGTGGGCACCGGCGGTGTGGCTAGTCCCTCGGCTTCGACGACGCCCGCGTACACCCCTGGCCCGGGGACCAGCTTCGCCTGCGGAACCTGCAAGTTGATTGTGGGAAAGCCCAGCGAGGTGCCGCGCCCGGTTCCCTGCTGAGCTGTTCCGTACAGCGGATATGGCCGTCCCAGCAGCCGGCTGGCCGCCTGGACTTTGCCTGCCCATAGAAAGTTGCGAATGGTCGTGCTGGAGACAACCTCTCCGTCCAGAGTCACCAGTGGCACCAGCTGTACCTCGAACCCGTACTTATCGCCGAGTTGCCGGATGCGTCTGGCGTCGGCCTCGGCATGGCGGCCCCAGCTATGTGATTCGCTTATTACAACGGCTATGCTGCCCAGGCGTCTGGCGATGTAGTCGCGGGCATACTGTTCTGCCGAGATTTGCTGGAAAGCCTCGTTGAAATCGGCGATGACCAGCGTGTCCACGCCCAACTGCCTCAACTCTCGTTCTCGGGCCACAGTCAGGCGCACATTGTAGCTGTTATGGGGGCTGAAAACTTCCACTGGTGCTGGTTCGAAGGTAAGGGCAGTCAGCGCGGCCTTGTATTCGCGGGCCTTCTGGCAGGCCGCCTCGAAGATAGCGCGATGACCCAGGTGCATACCATCAAAGCTCCCGTCGGCAACTACCCGGCGAGCTGGTTTGAGAGCCGGATTGTCCAGACCCTTGATTACCTGCATGGGACAGTCTTTCTGCGGGCTGTTTATGTACTCCAGTCAAACACCTTGCGGGGCTGCAGCCATTGCTGTTCCTGCCGCTGGCAAGGCTCGGCAATGCAGATCAGAGTCTGGTCATTGGATATGACCGCTACCGGGCCAGAATAGTCGCTGTTGGAGTCCAGTGGCACAGGGATTCCGTTGCGCACTTGGCTGGCCAGTGCCTGGTCTATCTGAATTTGGGGCAGGTGCGACACCACCGCCAGCGGGGAAAGCAGCAATTTGTCAACGGTGCCCTCCTGGGCTGCTGCGGCAATCTGCGCCAGGGTGTGGGCATCTTGCAGGTGGTGGGGCCCCACCTGGCTGCGCACCAGAAACGACAGGTAAGCTCCAGTGCCAAGCTCTTGAGCCAGCATCTCAGCTAAGCTGCGGATATAGGTCCCCTTGCTACACTGTACTTCGGTCAGGGCGGTCGGATGTTGCCCCCCAGCGAAATCCAACAGCTCCCAGCGGTGGATTTCTACTTCTCGGGTCGGCAACTGGACGTCTTTGTCCTGTGCAGCGTACTCGTAGAGACGGATCCCGCCCTGGCTCACTGCTGAATAGGCGGGCACAGTCATCTGCACGGGGCCGGTGAGGCTGCCGATTGCATCTTCTATTTGGGTGGCTGTCAGGTGACTGGCTGGTTGCTGGTCGGTAATCTCACCTTCTGCGTCCGCTGTAGTAGTCGTAAGGCCGAAGGTTATTTCGGCCCGATAAGTTTTCTCGCAGTTAAGGAGGTATTCAGACAGGCGAGTGGCCGCGCCCAGACACAAAACGAGCAGCCCTGCCGCCGCCGGGTCGAGCGTCCCGGTATGACCAACCTTCACCTCGCACAGCCCCCGCACGTATTCTACCACGTCATGCGAGGTCATACCGGGCGGTTTGACTACAAGGAGTCCGCCGTGCACGCTGTTTCACTGCCTCTCGTCCAGCGCAGATGCAACAGTCTCCAGCATACGGGCCCGAACCTCGGGCAGCGAGCCGGTCATAGTACAGCCGGCTGCGGCAATGTGGCCGCCCCCGCCGAACTTCTGGGCGACGGCAGCTACATCAATCAGTGATGAGCGCAAGCTGATGTGCCAGCAATTGTGGGTGGTGCCCTTGAAAAGCACCTGGACTTCGCTGCCACCGACTGTCTTCAGCAGGTCAATTATGCCTTCGGTATCTTCCGATTCGGCTTGGGTGGCGCTGAAGTCTTCCGGGGTAAGTTGTGCGTACGCAATGCGGCCGTCGGCAGCGCTGTCCAGGCTGATCAGAGCCTGGCCCTGCAGGCGCAAGGCAGGCAGCTTGTGCTGCTTGTTGACTGCTTGGGCAATACCGTGGGGATCAGCGCCTTCTCGGATGAGCTGGGCGCCCGCTTCTAGAGCCTGCGCAGTGGTGTTTTCGAAGGTAAAGAAGCCGGTATCGGTAGCCAGGCCTGTGTACAGGCAGGTAGCCACATCCGTCGTTATAGCGGCACCGATAGCCTCGATGATCGGGTGAACCAGCAGGACAGTGGCCGGCGCATGAGGATCCAGATACTCGAGGTCTGCTCCGCCCTGGTTGGTGCAATGATGGTCTATCCACACTACAGTTTGGGCCTGGTCGAGTGCCTCAGCAATAGCCCCGAGCTGCCGGCGGTCGGCGCTGTCCAGAACTACTGCCACCTCAAAGTCGGCGGGCACCTGAGTTGTGAGGCGATTGGTGGCCGGCAGAAACTGGTAGCGAGTAGGAAGCGAATCTGCACACACAACGGGCACAAATTGCTCCTGCTGCTGCAGAGCCAAGCTCAGTGCCAGGCCGCTGCCGAGGGCATCGCCGTCCGGGTGGCAATGGATAAAGATGACTGTGGGCTGCTGCTGTGTGAGTAGCTGGGCGATTTGAGCGACAATGGGAGCGAAATCGTGGTCTGGTTGCTCCAGTTCGCTCTCGAATCCACCAATAATTGTCTCAATACGCTCCGCGTGCCGAGCAGTCTCGTCAAGTTCAAAGGTCAGATGAGGAATATATTTAAGTCTGATGCGACTGCCTAGTTCGCGGCAGATGGCTGAACGGGAGCGAGCCAATGCCGCCATGGTACCGTGCACTTCTTTTTCGTCGCCCAGCACACTTACATAGATATGCGCTTCCCTTAGATCACCCGTGATCTGGACTCCGGTGATCGTTACGAAGCCGATGTCGGGATCGTGGATATCAGTGCGAATAATTTGGCTTATTTCCTCTTGCAGCAGATTATTCACACGCAGTTGGCGTCGCGTGGACATGGCGTCACCCGTTGCTCACATAATCTCCACGGTTTCGGACTGCACCGTGATACGGGGCTCGGACTTGATGAATTGCGATGCCGTCATCAGGATGCTGTGAACGTGTGCCTTTGTGTTGCTCACGGTGGCCGTAGCAATACAGGCACGTTGGTGGCAGTCAAGCTGGTCAACTTCTGCTACTGCCACCTTGAGTTTGCTGGGCATACGTGTCAGCAGGCTGCGCAGGGCTTGGCGTTTGTCCTTGAGGCTGGCAGCTTCTGGTATGATCAACTCAGTGGTCAGTAGGCCAACGAAGACAGGCATCTTTCTGGCTGCTTTACTGACAGGGTTTGTGGTATTGGCTAAAGGGCTGGGCCTGGCGGGAAGTAGTTATGAGCTGGAGGATTCGGCGACTCGTCCGGACAGTGATCGTTCGACTTCAACTTGCTGGTAGGCGGTGATGGTGTCACCTGGCTCCCAATCGTTGAATTCATCGGCGGCTATGCCACATTCCTGAGGCGCTTCGACCGTGGCGACGTTGTTTTCGAATCGACGCAGGGAGCTTAGTTCGCCGTCGAATACTTGGTCGCCATTACGCACAACCTCAATGCGGGCGCCACGAGCCATTCGTCCGCTGGTCACTCGACAGCCGCCGATAACACCAAGCCGTGAGCTTTCGAAGGTTTGCAGCACTTCCGCCTCGCCGATGGTCTGCTCTTCGTAGATAGGTTCCAACATTCCGATCATAGCTCGCCGGATATCCTCCAGCACCTCATAAATTACATCATAGCGGCGTATCTCCACGTGCTCGTCTTGGGCTGCTCGCCGCGCTGCGTTGCTAACGTAAACGCGGAAACCCATGATGATTGCATCGGAGGCGGCAGCCAGGAGTACATCGGACTGTGTCACTTCGCCCACGGCGTTGTGCACCACGTTTATTTGGATTTCGTGAAGCTGTTTGCTGAGCTTGTTGAGGTTAGCTTCGACGGCCTGTGCGGAGCCCCAGACATCCGACTTCAGCACGATATTGAGCTTATTGATCTGTTCGGCACCGAATTGCTGCTGTATTTGTCGTAGTTGAACTTCAGCCTGGCCCATCAGGCTGCGTTCCCGCTCGGTGTCCTGAGCCTCCTCAGCCAGGCTGCGGGCTTGCCTGGTGCTGTCAGCAGCCTGCATTATCTCGCCTGCTTCCACGACGCTCGACAACCCGACCACTTCCACTGGATGGCCTGGTTCCATGGTCTTCACAGACTTGCCGCGCCAGTCGCGCAGCCGGCGTATGCGCCCCCACGAAGCGCCGCATACCATAATGTCGCCCACTGAGATTGTACCACTGCGGATCAGGATAGTCGCCAGGGGTCCCTCACTGGGGTCCATACTTGACTCGACCACAACTGCGATAAAGTCGGCCTGCGGGTCAGCCCACAGTTGTTCCACCTCCGCCACCAGTAGGATCATCTCCACCAGGTCGTCGAGACCCTCGTGCTCAAGGGCGGAGATGGGCACCACTATTGTATCGCCGCCCAATTTTTCGGGTACGATCTCGTGTTGGAGTAGCTGCTGCTGGACGGCTGCCAGGTCAGCGTTGGGCAGATCAGTCTTGTTAATTGCTACGATCATGGGCACGTCGGCTGCCCGTATGTGATCGATCGCTTCTACAGTCTGGGGCATCACGCCATCATCGGCAGCTACCACCAGCACGGCCACATCCGTGACTTGAGCTCCACGGGCCCGCATTGCCGTGAAGGCCTCATGGCCAGGCGTATCTATGAAGACAATGATATCGCCATTTGTAGATACTTCCGATGCGCCAATGTGTTGAGTAATACCGCCACTTTCGCCGGAGACCACGTCGGTCTGGCGCAGGGCGTCCAGCAAAGTAGTCTTACCGTGGTCAACATGGCCCAGCACCGTCACCACTGGGGGGACATCAACTGCAGAATCGGAGCGGTCGCCGGTCGGGCGTGCCGCCAACTCGGAAAGCGGTTTGACTTCTGGGGTCTCAGGGTGTTCCCGATCAGTGGCGGCCTGCAATTCGGCCAGGTATTGTTCCAGTTCGGCCAGACCCTCTCTGAGGTCAGCGTCGTGAACGGGAGGCGCAAATTCTTGCTCCCATTCTTGCTCGCCCACTGCTACTTCGTCAGCGGCTGCCGTGCGAGTCCCTTCCTGGGCTGCCTGGGCCTCGGCGGCAGCTTGGGCTTGGCGGCGAGCTTCTTCGGCCTGTTCGGTGAGTAGTTCGACCGCCGCCAAGGCAGTGTCAGGATCGACGGCTGACGCCGGACTCACGTCCTCTATGCCCATATCGCTGAGTACCTTGATGAGCGCCTCGGTACGCAATCCCAATTTGTTGGCTAGAGAGAAAATGCGGATCTTAGCCAATTGCCACTACCTCCACGTCGTTGCTAGCTGCCCGGCTGGCGCAGCCCCAATGTCGTGCCGGCATAACTGTTGTTAATCTGTTAACTCTCATCGATATTGATAACTATTTCTCCGGCTTCCAGTTCCTCCAGGGTACCAACACCACCGGCTAACAGATTGCGCAGCATCTGGGCTTGTTGACCGTTGATGTTGCTGGCATGGCTAGTTATGTCGACGCCCTCATCTTGCAGAATCTCTACCAAATCCCGGCTTTCGACATTTAGCTCGCGGGCCAGTTCGTAGACACGCATTGTCTCGCCCTTATCAGCTTCGGCACTGACCGCTTGCTGCTGTTCCGCCCACTGAGTGTGGCTGCGGATGTCGATTTTCCAGCCAGCAAGCTGGGCCGCCAGTCGTACGTTCTGGCCGCGACGACCAATTGCCAGCGAAAGCTGATCGTCGGGAGCAATGACCGTCGCCGTCTGTTCGTCCTCCGCAAGTATCACCCGGCTGACCCGCGCTGGGGAAAGAGCATTCTTGAGATATTCAGTTGTTTCCTCATCATAACGAACAATGTCGATTTTTTCGCCGCGCAGCTCATCAACAATGGCTTGTACCCGTCCCCCTCGGTGCCCCACGCAAGCGCCAACCGGATCAACTTGTGAGTCATTGGAACGGACAGCGACCTTCGAACGCGCACCCGGCTCGCGAGCCACCGCTACGATCTCGACGATCCCTTCATAGACCTCGGGGATCTCGAGTTCAAACAGTCGCCTAATCAGAACCGGATGGGTCCGGGAGACGATGATTTGCGGATTCTTGGTAGTCCTGCGTACGTTAAGTATGTAGACTCTAATCCGATCGTTGAATCGGTACGGTTCGCCCGGGATCTGCTCATTGGCAGGGAGAATAGCCTCGGCGTCGGCGATCAGTAGAAAGACACTGCGGGCATCGCGGCGCTGGACTTCGGCAGTGACGACCTCACCAATGCGCTGCACGAACCTATCGTAGGTGATCTCCCGTTCCGCCTCACGAATCCGTTGGATTACCACCTGTTTGGCTGTCTGGGCAGCAATACGGCCGAAATCGTGACCGTCGATCTCCTGCTCTTGGTAGACCTCCGAAGCCTCGATGGTCTCCAGATCCAGGTTCTCTTCGTCCAAGTCGGTCTCGGCGGGTGACTGTTGCGTGCGGGCAAACAGGCGCACTTTCTTTTGCTCTGGATCTATCTTGATGTAGACATCTCCGACCCCGCCATATCGCTTGCGATATGCTGAAGTCATGGCTATCTCCACGGTCTGGAGCAGCGAAGACATCGGAATGTCCTTCTCTTTTTGCAGTTGTTCGAGTGCGTCTATCAAATCGCCGTTCATATCCGGATCCCCTTGTGCAACCGATTCCCGCAGGCCGGCCAGTCGTGGCTTGGGTTTCTTGTCAATTTGCTGTCAGGTGGGCGGCTACCAGATCAGCGACAGGGACCTCCACGGTATCTGTACCTCTCTCAATTACCACGCAGCCTTTGCTTAGGCCGCGAAGCACGCCGGTCAGTGTTTGCCTGCCTTGAGCCTGCTGCAGCGTTAGTGTCGCGCTCCGACCTGAAAAGCGCTCGAAATCCTTTTCGTTTGTCAGCGGCCGTTCGATTCCTGGTGAGGAGACGATAATGTTGTAGTTGTGCCGCTGCGTATCCAAAGTCTCAAGCACCACTGCTACCTTCTTTATCATCTCAGCGCACTCGTCGCTGTCGACGCCGCCAGGCTTGTCAACATATAGGGTCAGAGTCTTAGCCCCCGCTGGCCCCTTAAGCTCACTCAGCACCAGTTCGTAGCCAAATGTCTCCAACATCTGGGTGATTTCTGGTTCAATTTCATTGAGTACTGGACTGCGATTTTGCTGCATTATTGTCACCAGTTCAGTTGGCTCCGCCTGCGACACTGCTCATATAACAGATAGGGAGTGGGTCAACCACCCACTCCCAGGAATTGCTGCCTGAGATTGAAGCTACTGGCATTATACCTCATCTCACTGATAGATGCAAGGGTTTTTCGCCATTCTTTGGGTATCCAAGAGTTTTGGCGGGAAGGTCAGAACGCTATCCATGGCGAAACCGTAATTAAGCCGGTGTGAGGGGCCCGGACGCAGTTCATTGCTCAATCTACTGAGGGAGTGGATGACAATGGCAGACGAGAGCATCTCAGATAGACGGCGACAGGCCGAGGGGATCTTCGCAGAAGCACAGCAAGCTTACGCCAGCGACCGCCTGGCCTGGGCGGTTGAACACGCCCGCGAAGCCCTGAGGGTTGACGGGAGTTATGTGCAGGCGCGCCATTGGCTGGCCGAGCGCTACGTTGAAGTCGGCGCGACTGACCGGGCCTCCCGCCAATATCAGATCATTGTGCGTGCTGATCGTGATGACCAGAAGGCGTGGACCGTTCTGGAAGCAATTGACCCGGAGGGTGCTGGCCGCATCAGGCGGCTGCACGAGATTCCCCCCGACCCTTTTGTGAGGCGAAGACGGGCCCACAGCACTGTGGAATTTGATGCGGTGGAGGGAATTGGGGGCGACCAGAGGATCGAGGAAGAGGCTGCGCCTTTCCGGCGAGAGGAGGTGTCGGCAGACTTTGAGGCCCTCGACGAAGTTGTCTCCCCGCAGGAGATGTCGGAAATAGGCGGCATATTTCCTGAGCGTCGGGCGGACGGCTCTGATGCCTTTGAAACGCTTGATGAGCTTGGCGACGAAGAACCAGCCGCCACCAGCGAAGCGGTGGTATGGGAATTCATCGAGGACTGGGAATACTATCAGCAGTGGCTAACCATTGAGGGAGTTGAGGCTGTTGCCACGGCGATTGAGGAGGCCTGGTCAACGCAAGTAATGCAGCGAGTGGTGGCCGCATGTAAGCCTGTTGGTGACGACCACCCGCAGTTGGTAGCCGCTGCCGCGGCTGCAGCGCAAGAGTTTGGCGCTGACCCTCCCAAACTGTATTGGGTGGCTGAAGAGCATTTGCAGCCGCTCATTGTCCAGGGTCGGCCAACTGTATTGGCTGTGCCACAGGGCATCTGCCAGGTGCTCAATCCGACCGAATTGGCCTTCGTCGTGGGCAGATGTCTGGGTCCGATTCTGAGCGGATACCTCGGTCCGCTGCAGGCGGTGGACGTGCTGTTGCAGCGTCCGATAAGTTCGATCAGACAGTTGCACCTGAACTGGCGAGAGCTGCTGGCTGAGGCCACAGCCGATATTAGCCCCGCCCTGGAACCGCAGGCGCGACGGTGCCAGAGAGCAATTGGTCATGCCTGGCAGCAGCGTGTTGAATTATCAGCCGATCAAGCCGGGCTGTTGGCTTGCGGTGATATCGAAGCGTCGTGTGACGCCATTGCTCGAGGGACGGCGGCATCTGTTGAGGAAGCCGCTGAGCGAACCGCCGACCGGCTGGTGGCTCAACATGAGGGGCATAACGCGGCACAGTTGGCCGCTATCCCTGTTGACGAAGCCCCGGCTATCAGCGCTGAATATGCGGTATATCGTATTCAGATGTTACGGTGGTGGGCCAGTAGCGATGGATATCGGGCGGCAGTCAGTCAGCTTAATGCTCAGTAGACCGTCCGCTGGCAGATGAGGGCGAACGGGTGGTGCTGTACTACCAAAATCCCAAGCAGGTCAGTCGGGAGCGGCTGATGGCGATTGCCAGCCGGCAAGATGAGGTTGGCTCAGTCAAAATTACGCCCTGACTGCGACCACTGTCAGGGGTGACGGGTCTTGACACAGGGGTGTTTGTGTGCTAATCTAAGTCCGCCCGCAGCAGATGGCGGGCGCTTTTTGTTGTGAGGTGCGGGGCTGTAGCTCAGTTGGTTTAGAGTGCCGGCCTGTCAAGCCGGAGGTCGCGGGTTCAAGTCCCGTCAGCCCCGCCATATGGGACGCAGTGACCCTTCTGCCAACCAGCAGAAGGGTTTTGTGTATGTGGCGCCCCCTTTTTTCCCAGCCTGATGAGGGCGAACAAATGTGTCCATAATGGCACGTCAGTCACTGACCGCCTCCAGTCGGGTTTTCTCTTCGTGATGTCTGACCCGCCCAATAGTGCTCGCTACACGATGGATCAGTTTAACTTTTCGATTCTGTCTGCGACTACGGAAGCAGTACCCCGATGATCCAAGTACCCTTCTACTATCAACACGGAGGAGGAAAATATTTCCTTCCCGTACTGCTCATAGACGTTCTGAAACACAGTAGCATCCAACAGACCGGTTTCGTCTTCCAGGGTAAAGAAGACGACGGTTCGGCCACTGCGGGTAGGAGGACGATGCGGGCGGATGAGGAGTCCGGCAGTTTTGACAGGCCCCTTGGGGCGCTGCTCTTTGATCTGTTGGTTGGTGAGTACCCCTTCGTCAGCCAATTTAGGTCTAACAAACTGCAGGGGATGCCAGGCGGGGCTGAAGCCTAATATATCCCAGTCGTGGCAGCATTTCTCCTGGTCAGTGAAGTCTACGATGCTATCCAGGGCAGTGGCTTGCGGGAGGTTCAGATTGAGGCTGCTTGGCTGGCCGATAAGCTCCTAGCCGCCACAGCAGTCGCCGACGGTTTGAATCGAAGCAATCCAGAGCGCCACAGCAGGCCAGATTCTGGGCGACATTCCCCGACGGCCTTATGCGGCGCATAAAGTCCGGTAGGTCATCATAAGGCTGTTGCTCGACTGCGCGCTCTGTCAGAGCTTTGGGCATTTCTCTTATTTGCTTGAGGCCGACTCGGATGGCGCTGTCCTCAACAGTAAAGCTGACTTGGCTGTGATTCACATCAAGCCCCAGCACTCTTATGCCCCGGCGCTTGGCCTCATTGAGCAGCGTGTGAGCGGAGAAATAGCCCATGGGCTGGTTGGACAGCAGCGCAGCGTAAAAATGAGCTGGATAATGAGTCAGCAGGTAGGCTGTTTTGTAACCGGTATCACCGAAAGCCGCGGCATGGGCCTCACAGAAGCCATAACCAGCATAGCCTTCAATGTAGGAGAAGATGGTCCTGGCCACCTGCCTTGGAAGAAGACCTCCACATCGTTGGCTTAGCCGAAGGGTTGGGGCCGGACCATCAGCTTGCGGTAATGGGCGGCTGGGACTCTCGGGGTAGTCCCGGTGGGCCACGGCGGCACCAGTGTGCAAAAAGCTCGGGGGACCGATCAGACCTGCTATTGGTAGCGCTCGGAGTACGGGGCATGCGAGTAGATCAGGCCGGGAGGACACCGTAGCTTGTGGGTGCGCAGGAGCTGCTCGTCGGTGAGGATGTCGCTGGCTGGCCCAACAGCAACAATCTCGCCGGAATCGATAATCGCGACCCGGTCGCATAGCTGCCACGCAAGCTCCATATCGTGAGTTGCTATTACTTTGGTGAGCGGCTGGGCGCTTATTAGCCTGATAAATCCTTCCCTACCGGCTGGATCCAGGCCTCCAGTAGGCTCGTCCAGGGCCAGAATGTCACAGTCCATCACCAATACCGTTGCCAAAGCTACTCGCTTCTTTTGCCCCAGACTAAGATGATGGGGAGCATGAGCTTCGTACCCTTCCATGCCGACTGCCTCCAAAGTCTCCTGTACCAGACGACGCACTACCGGCTCGTCCCGCCCCGAATTCAGTGGGCCAAAGGCTACATCACCAAAGACTGTCGGCATAAAGAGCTGATCATTGGGGTCCTCAAACACCAATCCGACCTTCCGCCGTATTTGATCCAGGTTTTTGCGAGTCAGCCTCTCACCCAAAACCTCCACGATACCATCGCCACGCAAAGTACCGTTAAGGTGCAGCAAGAGCGTGGATTTGCCTGCCCCGTTAGGCCCGACCAGCCCTAGTGTCTCTCCCCTGGCAATCTCTAGCGATACTCCTCGGAGAGCCTGGCTGCTATCTGGATACCAGTAACTTAGATTCTCGACTTTAATAGCGGTCATTTTCACCATAGGGTTAAGGTGGCTGTCGCGGCGACGAATAACAGTGTAACTACGGCGTCTCGCCACGCAAAGTGGTTACGGGTAACAACTGGCAAAGTGCCATCAAATCCACGCGCAGCCATCGCCTGGCCAACTCGTTCGGCGCGCTCATAACTGCGCAGGAATAACGAGCCTACTATGGCCCCGGCTATCTTGGCTCTACGAAGCAGGCCTCGGCCTGGACCGCGAGCATCGCGCGCCTGCATCATCCGCTGCGCTTCATCTCGCAGAATCAGCAAGTACCGGACAGTGAGCGAGAGGATCGTCACAAGAAGCCCCGGAAACCTGAGCTGTCGGAGCGCGGCCAACAGCTCTTCCGGTGGCGTAGTCTCGCCCAGCAGGCTGAGCGCCGCTATGCAGACAGCAGCCTTGACAACTACCGCCTGGAAAATCATAAGCCCGGCTTCACTAATGACCAGACCCCCCGGCAGCATCGCTATCTGGCGACCACCGTGATTCAAGAACGGGATCGAGAATGCCGCAATCAGCACAAACGGCAGTGCCAGTGCCACTCGATTGGCCAAAGTCAGCAGCGAAATTCGGGCTGATAGCCAGAGGGAAAGCACTATGCCTGCAAGCCACAGCAGCCGGGGTAAGCCGCTGGGAGGCAGTGCCACCACGCACACGATAAACACCACGCAGCACACTACCTTGCTGACCGGACTAAGCCGTCGCAAGAGGCTGCGGGGCGGATTGTCGGTACTCAAGTTAAGTGTCATGCAGACTTATCAGAATGGGCCAAGGCTTTGCCCAAACCGTACAGCAAAGCAAAAACCAACAGAGCGCCTATTAGCCCGGCGATGGCAGTGGCCAGTCCTTCACTGGCTATCCCGGGGAACACGTAGTCAGGTATCGGCGCGCTGACTGTTGCAGGGCCTTCAGCCCGGGCCGCGAAGCCAAGCCTCTCGGCAACCCTTTCCAAGCCGTCCGGCCAGGGGCTGGCAAAAGGAGACAATATCGCGGCAACGACGAGACACACGACCAAAGCCCAATGCCACCATTTCATTTCTGTTGTGCCACCTCCGCTGGCTCAAGTGCTGGCCAGATGTCCGGCCGACTTCGGCTCACCAGGGCTAACGCAGCGACAGTGATAACCCCTTCTCCTACTCCGATCAGCGCGTGGACGCCGAGCATAGCCGGCAGGACTACTTGGGGAGCCGCCGTGCCGGAGATGATTAGCTCCCAGGAGCACAGGAACGCTCCGGCCATCACTGCCACCCAGGCCGCCAAGAACGACGCCACGTATCGAACGCTGACACGCCGGCTGATTTTGCCCACACTCGCGTACGTGGCATAACCCAATAGAACTCCCACCAGCCCCATATTCAGTACATTGGCTCCCAGGGCCAAAACTCCTCCGTCCTGGAATACGAAACATTGGATAACTAGTACGGCGGTCATCACGAGCACCGCTGCCCAAGGGCCCAGTAGGATTGCGACCAAAGCAGCCCCCACCAGATGTCCCGAAGTGCCACCGACTACTGGAAAGTTAATCATCTGAGCAGCAAAGACGAACGCACCGGCCACGCCCATCACTGGGATTTTCTCCGGATCCACTCGCCTCCTGAGTGCATAGGAAGCATAAACAACTGCGCCCGCCGAGATAGCCCCCGCCGCAACAGATGTCTGTAAGTCCAAGAAGCCATCGGGAATGTGCACTGTCACCACTTCCTTTCTTTCCCCATGATTGTGAGAATTACTGCGACCACGCTAGCGCGCAACCGAGATTGAAGTACCAGTTGTCTTCTCCATCGCTGTCATTAGCAAATATGCGAGCTGCGGCTACTGCGACGGTGTCCGAGATCTCCCAACTCAAGCCAAGCGAAGCAGTCCCGGCAGTGCCGCTCACGTAATCACCACACACAGCCAGTCCTGGACCTAAGCTCGACTCCACGCCAAAGATCCAGCTAGTGTGATGATCAAGGCGAATGGCTCCCGTATGCAGCCGTACGCTGCCTGCATCTCTGGACAGAGCTAAGTACGGCTCGGCGGTGGTATCTTTCCCCACGCCTTGCAGCCCCACAGCCACGGCAGCGAAGCGGAGCGTTTCATTCATCATGACCCACTTGGCATTCAGCCACGGCCCCTCACTGCTGTTTATACAAATGTCGATTCCAGCCTCTAGGCTTCGGGGCAGGCCGATCTGCAGCAGCACAAATCTGTCACAATCGCCACCGAACGGTACGCACCTCCCTTCAGCCTCAAATTCCAGGCTGGCGGTTGCCGGACCAAGCACATCGGCGGTAGGGATAACGGTGAGGCCGGTAGGACCAGCCCAAACAGGCGAAAGGCTAACGACTAACAATACTGCCACTGAGCTGCATGTGACTATTCTCGATGTCATGCAAATTCCTCCAGCACAGGGGTTAGTAACACGATTTAGATTATTGTAACACATAATCCGACGGCTGTCAAGTGCTGGGCGAGTGGCAACCGAGGTGGTGTCATATATGTACCATACTAGAGCTATGCAAGGCAGTCAGCGACCTGTCTCGCGCCAGTGGTCTACAATATCCTCTACTGGCCTCCAGTAGCCACCCACCAGAATATGTTGCGGTTGCTTGCCGCCTTTAACTGGATTCTGGCCAAACGGCAGTCGTCTCACCAGCTAAACCTCCCCTTCGCGCCCAGAATCATCTGCGCAAATCGCTGCTTATCTTCCAACTGGGAGGCCCGATTGACTGCTTCTGCTCCGTAACGGCTGCGGGCTGCTTCCATTGCTTGCTCAACTGTCCTGCGCCGGCGGCTGCTCCACAGGTCTATTTGGTAAGGCTCAACTGCCTGCAAATCACCCGCCACCAGTTCTAGGCTTTGCAGGGGCTGGCCTTGCCAGAGCTGCTGCAACAGCCGTTGCGCCACCTGGTAGAGCTGGCCGGTATCTTTCGGGGGCTTGCTATATTGCTGCGTCTGTGCGTGGTATCCAGCGTCGGCCTCCAGCCGGAGCGTTATCTGTCGAGGTTGGCTGCCGCGACCCAGCAGTTTATCAGCCAGTTGTTCACACAACTCACCTAACACCTGGATGATCACTTCTTCTCTCTCTTCGATATCAAAGACCCGGCGCACCTGCTCCTCCGCAGGAGGATACAAAGCCTGTACCATGCAGTTGTCGCTGCCCTTTATCCAGTCATATAGCCGCCCACCATGCTGCCCGGCTTGCTGAAGGATTGTATTATTGCCCACTTCAACCACTTGACCCAGTGTAGTAAGACCTAGCCTCTGCAAAGTATCTTGCAGCTTACTATCCAGCCAACCAAGCTCAGATAACGAGATTGGAGTCAGAAATTCTCTGACATCTTCTTCAGCTACCACGGCATTACGAGGTGCGGCCACCCGCGCCACAAACTTGCTCGGCCCAACGCCGACTAGAGATTTCAAATCTGTCTGCTGCTGGATTTGCTTGCTCACCTTCCTCTGCCACTCCACGGCCCGCCGGGTATTGGATACGACTTTCGCAATGTCAGCGAAGCCTTCATGGAAACTGGTCGGCTCGACCACCGGACTATGATCAGCGACAATATCCCAAATCTGCCGGTACAACGACTGACAATCCTCGGGATTGAAAGTAACTATGTCTGCTTGCGGACACAGACACCGCACCTGTCGAAGGGGGATTCCAGTGCCGACGCATTCCACTTGAGCCTGTCTGCAGGCTTGCACCACTCGGCTGCCGCGAGTCACCACCATAGGCATTGACCCCGACCACAGTGGCGGTCTATGCGCCTTGATATAGAAGCTCTCAATTTGTACAAAAGCAATCCATTTACCCATGGCAATCCCTTTGGGGGAATTAGCAGTATATCAAACATACGTTCTATTGTCAAGGCCAAAACCATAATCACTTCATTTGACATCTGGGCTGCATAGCTAGCGGCTCCCGCCTCACAAAGAGGCAAACAGCGATTCCGTTCTATTCTCGGAGACTGTTCCGCAGGGATGAGGGAGATAGTTCCAGGGACTTTGGTGACCCACGCTCTTGAACAGCCAAGCAACTGAGCCAATTGTGCGCGATTTTCAACGATGCCGAAATATGGGACGCTCTGGAGCCGGTTAGCGCGCTCTTCGGGTGCTCCCTTGTGGGGGTTGTCAGGCCCTGCAGGCAGAAGCAGAGGCGCGATGTTTAGTGCGTATTGATATCCGCGCCGCTTGGGCCGTCCATTTCGGGCAAATTCCGGCTTTAGGTACAATGTTACGTTCAATGGAGGGGCAAGAGTTCGGATTATTGGAGGGTCCCGGGGAGCCAGCGCGTATGATAGCCCGTTTTTTCCGCGCAACGGGCTTTTCATTGGCGCTGGGCAACGTTTGTTCCGGCAGGCATATCAGAGGTGCTATCAATAGAAATGCCAGACGCCTGGCTACTCCCACTCGATGGTGGCCGGGGGCTTGGAGGTGATGTCGTACAGCACCCGGTTGACCCCGCCTACTTCGTTGACGATGCGGCTGGCGATGCGGACCAGCACCTCTGCGGGCAGCCGGGCCCAGTCAACAGTCATATAGTCGCTGGTGGTCACCGCCCGGATGATGACCGGATGAGCGTAGGTGCGCTCATCCCCCATTACTCCCACCGATCGCAGGTCAGCAAAGGCGACGTAGCTCTGTGCGATCTGGTCGGTGAGTCCGGCCGCCTGTAGCTCGTCGTGGAGAATGGTGTCAGCAGCCCGCACCAGGTCCAGGCGCTCGGTGGTGACCTCGCCGATGATGCGCACCGCCAGGCCCGGCCCGGGAAACGGCTGGCGCTTGACAATCTCCTCGGGCAGCCCCAGCTCGGCTGCAATCTGCCGAACTTCATCCTTGAACAACTGCCGGAGCGGCTCGAGGTTCTCCCACTTCATATCGGCGGGCAGGCCGCCGACGTTGTGATGAGTCTTGATGGTGGCGGTCGCGCCGCCGCCGCTTTCGATAATGTCGGGATATAGCGTGCCGTGGGCGATATAGCGGAATTCGCCCAGCATCTCAGCCTCGGCCTCGAAGGTGCGAATGAAGGCCTCGCCAATAATCTTGCGCTTCTGTTCGGGATCGGTTACTCCCTGAAGACGCTGCAGGAATTGCTGGGAGGCATTTATGGCCACGAAGCGATCTCCCAGCCGTGGGCCAAACGTTGCGATGACCTGCTCGGCTTCATTCTGGCGTAGCAGGCCGTGATCTATGAACATTGCAGTAAGCTGGTCGCCGACGGCCAGATCCAGCAGACTGGCGACTACGGCCGAGTCCACGCCGCCGGATATTCCGCACAAGACCCGGTCGTGGCCGATTATTGCGCGAAGCTCAGCCACTGTCTCCTCGATGAAGGCGGCCGGGCGCCAGCTTCCCGTGCAGCCGCAAGCCCCATACAGGAAGTTGTGCAGTATCTGGGGGCCGCAGGGAGTGTGCTGGACCTCGGGGTGAAACTGCACTCCATACAGATGGCGGTTGGTATCGGCCATGGCGGCAACCGGAGTGTTCTTGCTGGTGGCGAGATTAGTGAAGCCCGGCGGGACTTGCTGAACCAGGTCCCCGTGGCTCATCCAGGTTTGGCAAGGGCTGACCACGCCCTCGAGCAGCAGATCCGGATCAATGACCTCAACACTAGTATGGCCGTATTCACGCTGACTGCCGGGCGCCACTTCGCCCCCCAGCAGATGGGCCATTAGTTGGTGCCCATAGCAGATACCCAGGATGGGGATGCCGGCCTCAAAGATTTTTGGGTCGATCCTCGGTGCCCCCTCAGCGTAGACACTGCTGGGGCCGCCGGAAAGGATGATGCCCTTCGGCTGCTCGGCGACCAGTTCTTCAACAGGAGTATCCGCCGGCCGGATTTCGCTGTAGACATGCTGCTCGCGAACCCGTCGGACGATAAGCTGGACGTACTGAGCCCCGAAGTCCAATACTATAATGGTCTCGTGGTTTGCAGCCTTTGTCATATTGTTTGTTATCCTCCACCCTTCACTCATCAGGGAATTCGATGCTGGGCACTAACTGCGCCCTACTGGAGCACACAGCTTGTTTTCCAATTCGCCGCTTTGCTTTACACATGCGACTAGGTTCGTTATCTTCGTTGCGTTTCCTCCGGCAACCCGGTAGGTCTTGCCTGTCATTGGGTGGAAGACTGCAGGGAGGATGTGACGGGGGCCGGTGTTTTGATCATCGCACTGAAGATCAACATCAGAATGGCTACGAATCCAGCGCCCGTAAAGACCATAGTGTAGCCGTAAGTGTCCCAGATCCATCCACCCAGCCAGGGCAGGGACATGGAGATCGCATGGTCGATGCTGATACCCAGGGACAAGGTGGGGGCAATGTCTTCGGGCCGCTCGGCTATCTTTGACAGGTAGGTATCGCGGGCCATGCCCAGCGAGAACGCAATCTGGTCCACGACGTAGCACGCAAGCATCGCCAGGCGACCTATTCTGCGGCCTGGCGACAGATGCCCATATGCAAAGGTGATGACCATAAGTACGAGGGCATCAATGACGAGGATGGGACGCTCTCCGATCCGGTCGATGAGACTGCCCAGCAATGGCTGGACGAAGATGCCAATTACAGCCGAGATAATCCAGAGCTGGGCGAAGACGTACGCCTCCTGATGAAAGATGCGGACCAGCACCCAGGGCGCAAACGTAAGGAATACCTGCTTACGGGCGCCGAACAGCAAGCACAGTACATAGTAGAGCCAGTAACGGCGGCGCATCACGAACTTCGGCCTGGCCAGTTGAGTAACATGTTTGGGCATTGCGGCAAACGCAGGGATTGCCAACAGCGCGGCCGCAGCTCCGCACAGGAAGACGGTCCCATAGTGGAAGTGAAGGTACTTCATCCCAATCCAGACGATGATGCATCCGCCTATAGTGGCCGCCAACGCCACTGCCCCAACTTGACCCAACCGCCGGCCCTTCGCGTTCTCCTGGGCCAGTTGCATGGCGATCGAGCGTCGTATCGGCATGGCAAGGTGACTACCGGCGCTCCAGCCGATCATCCCCATCATCATGAGATACCAGGAATCCCCAGCTACGCCCACAACAAACATTCCAGCCATAGTCACGAGAGCACACAGAGCGCCCACATGACTCTCGGCCATGAAGGAGAGCATTCCTGCAAACAATGCTGTGAGGAAGCCCGGCATCTCCCTGGGCAGCTCGAGGCTACCGCGTTGAGCGGCAGTGATGTCGAACGTGTCGGACAGATAGTTGTTGAAGGTCGTCTGGAAGATGCCGCCGCCCAGGCCCAGGCAGGCAACGGCAACGAGAAACAGAACAAGCCCGGGGCGGGCTCCCCGCAATTTTCGATAAGAGCGTTTCAGTGTCATGGCTGCCGGCTGGGTCTCCTCGGAGAAGTCTGGCCTTCTCATGGCATTGTGTGAACCGATCAGCAATTCCTACCGACGTCGGCTCCATAGGTGAGATAATGAAGAGTCCACGAGCTTGTGAGGGGTCTCGTATGGATCATTCAGTATATTGGCAGGTGGCAAGCCCTGTCGCGACACGGTGCATAAATAGGCGGCAGCGCGGAGCACATAGCTCATTCTCCAAACTGCCGCTTTGCCTTACACATGCGAATAGGTTCGTTATCTTCGTTGCTTTTCCTCCGCCAACCCAGACGGTCTTGCCTGTCCCGGATGAAATGCGGAACACTCGCTGTTGAAGGGGAAGGATCAGATTTCGTGGAATAGTATAGGCCTGTGGCCTGGCGCGAGATGCTGCGGGCCTCATCTATTGTACTACCAGCGTGTAAGGAGCAATATAATGACAGACATTGACGAGTTGTGTGTCAACACTTTGCGTTTCCTGGCCGCCGATGCTGTCCAGCAGGCCCAGTCGGGACATCCCGGGATGCCGCTGGGGGCAGCGCCGATGGCCTATGTGCTGTGGGACCGATTCCTGAAGCACAATCCGCGCGACCCCAACTGGTTCGACCGGGACCGATTTGTTCTGTCGGCGGGGCACGCCTCCGCGCTGCTTTATTCGCTGCTGCATACGTACGGCTATGACTTCCCCCTGGAGGAAATCGAGAACTTCCGGCAATGGGGGAGCATAAGCCCGGGTCATCCCGAGGCGCAGCTAGCTCCCGGGGTGGAGGCAACAACGGGGCCGCTGGGCCAGGGCTTTGGGATGGGTGTAGGCATGGCCCTCGCCGAGCGCTTTCTGGCCGCGCAGTTCAACACCACCGGCGACAGTGGGCGAGAATACAATGTGGTTGATCACTATACCTATGCAATATGCTCTGATGGTGACCTGATGGAGGGCATCTCCTCGGAGGCGGCTTCTTTCGCAGGGTTTTTCAAGCTGGGCAAGCTCATATATCTGTACGATGATAATGAGATCTCCATCGAGGGCAGCACCGACCTGACCTTTACCGAGGATGTCGCGGCGCGATTTGCGGCCTACGACTGGCAAGTGCTGGAAGTTGACGATGGCAATGACCTGGCGGCCATTGAACAGGCTATTCGTACCGCTCAGGGGCAAACACAGCGGCCCTCATTGATTATTGTACACACCCATATTGGCTATGGTAGTCCCAAGCAGGATATGGCCGAGGCCCATGGCGCGCCCCTGGGCGAAGAGGCCCTGG
The DNA here is from genome assembly GCA_030615605.1 of bacterium. Classification (GTDB taxonomy): domain Bacteria; phylum Armatimonadota; class Zipacnadia; order Zipacnadales; family Zipacnadaceae; genus JALGTD01. The sequence goes on along the minus strand of JAUWYY010000003.1, from coordinate 38,987 downwards.
ATGCCACTAAAGACAATCTGGGCTGGCCCCGCGAGCCGCGTTTCCACATTCCAGAGCAGGCACGGGAGCATATGCAGCGGGCTATCACGCGGGGCGCCGACTATCAGGCCCACTGGGAGAGACTCCTTGAAGATTATGAGAAAGCAGACCCGGACCGGGCGAACACATTTACGCTGCTCAGAGAAGGGCACCTGCCGCCCGACTGGGATGCGGACATTCCAGTCTTCCGTCCCGAGGACGGGCCGCAAGCGACGCGCAGCTCTTCGGGGGCGGTGCTCAATGCCCTCGTTGGACGTCTTCCCAACCTGGTGGGCGGCTCGGCGGATCTGGCCCCGTCAACCAATACTCATCTGGACGGCTATGGTGATATGAGTCCTGACCAGCCGGGGGCGCGCAATATCCACTTTGGGGTGCGCGAGCATGCTATGGCGGCCATTGTCAATGGTATGGCCCGGCACGGCGGGCTTATCCCGTTTGGGGCTACCTTCCTGGTCTTTTCTGACTATATGCGACCAGCCCTGCGGATTGCTGCGCTGATGAAGGCCCCGAGTATCTTCGTTTTCACCCACGATAGCATCGGAGTGGGCGAAGATGGGCCAACCCATCAGCCGGTGGAGCAGATTATGAGTCTGCGGGCCATCCCCAATATGACGGTGTTTCGGCCTGCTGATGCCAACGAGACGGCCCAGGCCTGGCGGTTGGCGATTGAGTGGAATGACCGTCCGGTGGCCCTGGCTCTGTCCCGCCAGAAGCTGCCAATACTGGATCCAAATGAGTATCCGACTGCCCAGGGCACAGCCCGGGGCGCCTATGTGCTGTCCGGGGCTGCCGCGGCCACGCCCGAGATCATACTGATCGCCACTGGGTCTGAGGTCTCTTTGGCTTTGGAGGCCCAGGGCGAATTGGCCAGGCAGAGCATAGATGCGCGTGTGGTCTCGATGCCCTGCTGGGAGTTGTTTGACGAGCAACCTGCCGAATATCGGGGGCAGGTGCTGCTGCCGCAGGTACCCAAGCTGGCTATTGAGGCTGGGGTCAGCCAGGGCTGGTGGCGCTATGTGGGCGGGGAGGGTGACGTTATCGGGTTGGATCGCTTTGGTGCTTCGGCGCCGGGCGATGTCGTGATGGAGAAACTGGGTTTCAACGTGGATAATGTGGTGGCGCGGAGCAGAGAACTTATGAGCAAGCAGCCATTGGGATAATCTTGCAACTACCTGACTCAGAAACCAGGCACGATGCTGTCCGGGCTGCTCGACCCGGGTGAAGTAATCCCCTCGCTGCCTACTAAATGTGGATGGTCTGCTCGCGGCTAGGCCCTACCGAGATCAGTTTTGCGGGAACTGCTGCCAGCTCCTCTATTCTTTCGACGTATGCCTGAGCGGCGGCGGGCAGTTCCTCGCGCGCCGTGATCTGCCCCAGCGGCTGCTGCCAGCCGGGCAGTTCTTCGTAGACAGGTCTGACCTTCTCCAGATCATCGGGCCACGAGGGCATAGTGTCGAGCATCACCCCGTCTATCTCGTAGCCGATGCAGACCGGAATTGTCGCCAGCTCGTCGAGGACGTCCAACTTGGTGATGGCCAGACAGGTCGCACCGTTGAGCATAGCAGCCGTGCGGACGACTACTCCGTCCAGCCAGCCGCAGCGCCGGGGCCGACCGGTAGTCGTGCCGTATTCCTGGCCGCGGTCGCGTAGAAGCTGGCCGCCCTCGCCTTCGTCTTCGGTGGGCAACACCCCCGCCCCGACGCGGGTAGTATAGGCTTTGCAAATCATAATTACCTCATCAATTGCCGTTGGCCCCAAGCCGGTACCCAGGCAGGCGCCGGCCGCAACCGGGTGCGAGGAGGTCACAAACGGGTATGTCCCGCAATCCAGGTCCAGGAAAGTGCCCTGTGCGCCCTCGAAGACAATTCGCCGCTCGCCGCGCAGAGCATCCTGGACCAGGCGCTGACCGTCGACGGCATAGCTGCTCACTTTCTGAGCGACTGGCCAGATCTCTTCAAATACCTGCTCAGCGCTCAGGGGCGGCTGGCCGTACTTGTGCTGCACGATGATATTCTTCTCAGTTAGTTGATCCTCGATGAGCTTGCGCAACTGGCTGGCATCACTGAGGTCCCGAAAGCGCACCGGACGGGGCATGCGTCGAGTCTTGTCAGTGTAGGCGGGGCCAATACCGCGCAGAGTCGTGCCGATGCTGTCGCGACCGCGGGCCTGCTCGGCTAGCTTCTCGATGTGCTTGTGGTAGGGCATGACCACGTGGGCGGTGTAACTGACCCGGAGGTTGTCACATGAATATCCGCGCGCCTGTAGGTTCCCGATCTCTTCGGCCAGTACCAGTGGGTCAATCACCGTGCCGCCGCCCATGAGGCACATACAGTCCTCGCGCAGAATTCCTGAGGGAATCAGATGGAGCTTGAACTCCTCGGCCTGGACTATCACGGTATGCCCGGCATTACTACCGCCCTGGTAGCGGACGACCAGGTCGGTATCTGCGGCGAGGATATCGGTGATCTTGCCCTTGCCCTCATCACCCCATTGGCCGCCGACAACGACGGTGACAGACATAGTTGCTGTTGCCTCCTGACTCAAAAAAATAGTCCAGGGGTCGCCCCGATGGACCTTGGATGGGCAGATAAGCCTGCCGTTCCCACTAATACTCTACCATATCCACTCCCCACTGTCAACTTCACGCCACTGTGAGAGAGGAATATCAGGTCTCGGCAGGATATTTTCGTGTCAGGGAGAATAGCTGTAGGTGAAGCGGACGAGAGCCTTCGGCTCACACTGGGGCCGAAGCTCAGCGTACTGTCCTGAAGGCTATGAAACCAGCTATAGTGCTTCAAAACTGTATGAGCGCTATTCTCTGTTTAAAACTGTGCGCCGCCAGCGCCGGACAGAGATTGGGACGCGTGCGGGCCTACCGGCCTATTGGCTTTTGCCTGTCTGATTTTGAATGAGAAAGCGTCTGGAAAAACACATTGGAGGTTGCGCAGATGATAGATAATTTGTCTCCCATTGAACCTGACTGGGAGGGAATGGTTCGAAACTTGCGACGAGAGAGTACCCCCGAACGGGTATACTATTTTGAGCACGCCATCGCCGAAAATGTCCAGGAAGGGCTCGATGCACGCCTGGGTATCACTGAGAATTTGGACCGATCAGCGCTCCACTTCCAGTGGGATAGAGCGCTGGCGATTTACCGCTATCTAGGCCACGAAATCTTTCGGGTCTTCCCGGAGGGCGCCCGCATGCAGGCCCACTCGGCCCTGGGCCAATGGGAAGAGCCCTCGCGCGGGCCCATTGGCTCGTGGGAAGAATTCGAAGCTTTTGACTGGATCGAGCCACAGGATGCTGACCTGTCGGTGTTGGAATACTACGAAGAGACTCTGCCCCCAAATATGCGGGCTACTCACGTCATGGATGTCTGGGAGGTGGTGCGGGCGCTGTTCGGATTTGAGACGTTTTGTTATAAGCTCTACGAAGAGCCGGAGTTGATTGACGCAGTGTTTGAGAAGGTGGGCAGCTTTGCTACCGCAATCGCCCGATCACTGTGCGATTTTGACTGTTTTGGGATGCTGTATATTAGCGATGACCTCGGCTATAAGACCTCGACTATGCTGGCGCCCGAAGACATCCGCCGGCTGATTATCCCCTGGCATAAGAAGCTGGCCGAGATCGCCCACAGCCACGGCAAATTCGCATTTCTGCACTCCTGTGGCAATATGTATGAGCTGATTGATGATTACATTGACTACGTCCAGATTGATGCCAAGCATTCTTTCGAAGACAACATTATGCCGGTCACGGAAGTCAAGCGCCGGTACGGGGATCGGCTCACGCTGCTGGGCGGGGTAGATGTAGACTTGCTGGCTCGGGCTGGCGAAGAACAGATCCGCGCTAAGACCCGGGAAATACTGGACGTGTGCACCCCTGGCGGCGGGTATTTCTTGGGCTCGGGTAACTGGGTAACCGAGTACATTCCCGTTGAGAACTATCTGGCCATGCTCGATGAGGCCAGACACTACACAGACACCGGTTGATCCTCACGGATCTGCTTTGACCGTGGGAGGAACCAGGGCGGTTGATGCAACACACTCCGCTGTGGCCCGAATCCAACCAGACCAGTATCGACCCGGAGACCGAGCTTTCCCTCGGTGGCACCATCAGCCGGATTGTTTTCCACAATGATGAGACCGGCTGGACGGTGCTGAGTGTGGAAATAGCCGAGGATGCCGACGCGACTGCCGTCGGTGTGATGTTAGCGCCGACCAGTGGCGAGTCAGTGCGACTGACCGGCAATTGGCAGACTCACCAGCGCTATGGCCGACAGTTCCGTTTCATCACTTATGAGCTGCTGCGTCCCACCACTGCCGAGGGCATCAAGCGCTATCTGAGTGGTCCACTGTTGGAGGGCATAGGCCCCAAGCTGGCCGAGGCGCTGGTGGAGAAGTTCGGCGACCGGACACTTACTATTCTCGATGAGGCCCCCGAGCGGCTGCAAGAGGTCTCCGGTATTGGGCCCCAACGGGCAGAGGCTCTCATCAGTTCGTGGCAGCGCCATCGCGAGATGCACGAGGTGATGATATTCCTGCGCCAGCATGGCATCGGGGCAGCGCTAGCCACCCGGATTTACAATCGCTACGGCCCGCAGGCGGTCGAGCTTATCGAGCGGCAGCCCTATAGGCTGGCCCGCGAGATTCGGGGGATCGGCTTCGCCACGGCTGATAAGATTGCTCGCAGTGTGGGCATTCCGCGCGACGACCCGCAGCGACGGCAGGCGGCGCTGCTGCACGTGCTGGCTGGTGCCAGCGACAATGGTCACTTCTTTCTGCCTCGCGGCGAGTTACTTCGGCGCGCCGCGCACTTGTTGGGGCTCGATGAGCAACTCCTGGAGCTCTCGCTGGGGGAACTGGAAGCCCAAGAAGAGGTGCAAATTGACACTAGCGACGAGCAGGTGGCAGTCTACCTGCCCGAGATGCTGGCAGCCGAGTGCGATGTGGCCTGCAGACTCTCTGCCGTAGCGGACGACTTTGCGCAAGCCGCCCCCGAGCGCAGCCAGATTGAGCAGTGGCTGCAGCGCCGCACCTCGCTGGGGGAACTACCCCTGACCGAAGAGCAACAAAGCGCGGTCCGGAAAGCTCTGCGTTCGGGCCTGAGCGTCATTACCGGCGGCCCCGGCACTGGCAAGACCACCATAATTAGGGCCTTTGCTGAGGCTTGTGCCAGCCTGGGGCGCCAGATTGCGCTGGCCTGTCCTACCGGAAGGGCCGCCAAGCGGCTGGAGCAGATGACCGGGCGAGAAGCTTCCACCATTCATCGCCTGCTGTCTTATGATCCGTACCGACATTGCTTCCGACACGGACCGGGCAATCCCCTGCCGGTCGATACACTGGTGGTTGATGAGGCCAGCATGCTGGATGTGCTCCTGGCGCGCGATCTGCTACAGGCGCTGGCACCGGGCACCCAGCTTGTCCTGGTCGGTGATGCTGACCAACTTCCCAGCGTCGGGCCGGGTAATCTGCTGCGCGACCTGGTCGAATCAGGGGCTGTATCTGTCTGTCATTTGACCACTATACATCGCCAGCAGGCCGGTAGTCTGCTGGTGCAGAATGCCCACCGCATCAACCGCGGTGAGGGCCCATATCTGCCCACCGGCAAACAGTGGCAGGGGGAAGATTGCGTCTTTGTAGAGGAGGAAGATGCGGAGAATGCCGGCCGACGCGTGGTGCAGATGGTGGCGGAGAAGCTACCGAAGCTCAACTTTTCCCCCGACGGCATCCAGGTTATTACGCCGCTGCATCGCGGGCCGATCGGCGTCCGGGCGCTTAACGATGCCTTGCAGGAGCGGCTGAATCCGCCCCAATCGACCAGGGCACAGGTGAAGCGCGGGGAGACTGTATTCCGCACTGGCGACAGAGTTCTGCAGACGGTCAACAACTACGACAAATCGGTCTACAATGGCGACATCGGTTGGATAGCAGCCATAGACGTCGAGGGTGAGATGCTGCGGGTTGGCTTCGACCAGGGCGAGGTCGGTTATGACTTTAATGAGCTTGATGAGCTGGAGCTGGCCTACGCGCTGACCATTCACAAATCCCAGGGCAGTGAGTATCCGGCCGTGGTTATCGTAATACATAGCTCGCACTACATAATGCTGCAGCGCAATCTGCTGTATACCGCGCTGACTCGGACGGAACAGATGGCCTGCCTGGTGGGCAATCGCCGGGGCATCTATAAGGCTATCAATACCACCTCGGAGCGAAGCCGTTATACCCGCCTGCGGCAGCGGTTGTGCGAAGCAATGCCGTCGACCGCGCAGTGCAGTCCGGAGAGCGCATCCTCATGAACCGTATCTCTTCCGTGGTGAGAAAGCATCAATGGCTAGGCTATCTGGTGGCCGCAATTATACTTGCGATAGTGCTGCGCCCGCCGATGAATCACCTCGGTCATGATGTGGGCATCTACACGCTCTGTGGCCAGGAGATGTTGCAGGGCAAAGTCATCTATCGGGACATATGGGACAATAAAGGTCCGGTCGTTTATCTCGTCTATGCCCTCATAGTGGACCTGGTTGGGACCAATGCTGTGGCGATCAATATTGTCGCCATACTGTATCTATTGCTGGTGGCAGGAGCAATCTGGCTGGTCACAAATCACATCAGTGGTCGGTCGAGTGCGATGATAGCTTTTTTTGCAATGCTCCTGGGGGCTGTCTTTCCGATGGGGCAACAGCTCAATGGGGAGCTGATAATGGAACTATTCATAGTTCTGGGGCTGCTGGCACTTTTGCGAGGTCTGAAGGGGCCTTCTCGCCTGCTCCTCGTGCTCGGCGGCGCAGGCATTGGTGTGGCGCTTCAGACTAAGGGAATTGCTCTGTTGGATGGAGCGGCCCTGACTTCGCTCTTGGTGCTGTGGCCGTCGCCCGAAGAGCGTTGTGCTTTAAGAGAGCGGGTGGTGCGATTGCTTTGGCTGGCAGTCGGCATTGCTGTCCCTACAGCTGGCATTGTTGCTTATTTCGCCTACCATGGAGCGGTAGCTGATTTCATTACGCATAGCATTCTGGATAACCTGCGCTATATCGAAGCCTCACCAGATGGCAGCTTCACTCACCAGCTATTAGTGAGTATCGAATCTACGGTTCTGCCCGCCGCCGGCTTCTGGATTGGGGCAGTGTTGGGGGCATTTGTTGTCCTGCAGACGGTAGTCTGCTGTGCTGGGCGACAGTCACAGCCGGATTCACAGCGAACCAGAGCAGTGGGAATCATGCTCCTCGTATGGCTGGTCCTGACCTTCGTGGGAGTGATGACGGGCCGGCGATTCTTCTCGCACTACTATGTTCAGATGTTACCAGTTGCTTCTATCTTAGCGGGGGTGGGAATCGGTAAGTTATTGCGCGAGATGAGATCGTTTGGTAACTGGCTTCCGTGGGCCGTCCTCGCCACTATGGGAGTGTTCGTGTGCCTGTCACTGCTGCCTCGGTTTGGTTCGGCCCTGTATAAGTGGCGAGGTCTGTGGGGTGGGCCGGTTCATCTGTTAGAGGGAGAAGAAGTTGGGTTGTGGCTGGGTCATGAGGTACACCCGGGAGAAAAGATGTTCGTCTGGCCGTGCACCGCCTATCCATATCTATATTCCGGTGCAGAGCCGGCCGGGCGCTTCTTCTCTCACTGGTACAATCCCTGGCCGCCGGAGCAGAAGCGGGGCGATCCCTACCAGCGCAAATTGTACCAGGTGTGGGAGCGGGATATGGTGGCAGCACAAGCTGAATGGATTGCACTGGGGCGGAAAACGGGCGCCGATCCCAGGCAGTGGCCGCCGGAACGGCGGTTCCTGGCTCAGTGGCTTCGTCCTGATTACGTCTGGTATGCTGAAGTCGCCGATTACGATATCTACCGACGAGCCGGCCGGAGGTGACCGCTAGCTGGGCGTTAGTACAGTGTTAGCAGCCAGCAGATTGCAGCAAGAGGGAGCTGCCAGGATGAAGGGTCCGTGTCGGCCGCGAGCGGCGAAGCCCGCAAAACTCGTGATAGGCTCGCCCGCCAGGTTGCACGCTATCGCGCCGGCCTCCGTAGCGATAGCCAATCCCGGCACCACGTCCCACAGCAGCCAGTTGGAGAACAGGCAAGCCTTAAAGGCTCCCGTGGTCAGATAGCCGCAGTGCAGCGCGGCGGTGCCTAAGTTGCGCTGGCTGTGGGGCAAGTCGAGCTGCAAATCCCTGGCTGCTTCTGTGGTAAACGCAATCATATCGCTGCGCACGATCCCTTCGCAATCAGGGATCCGTACTGGCGCACCGTTAAGATATGCACCCTGCCTGGAGAAGCCTGTCCACGTCAGGCTCAGGTCTGGAGCATGGATGACCCCTGCTGTGGGGACTCCCTCGCTGCACCGGCCGATGCAGACAGCCCACAGCGGCAGGCCGCCGATGAAGTTGTGAGTGCCATCAATAGGATCGATATACCAGACGTTCTCGGTTCCGTTGTCTGCGCTGCCGGCCATCTCTTCGCCGACGATTGCATCATCAGGCCAGCGCTCAGTGAGGCCGGCGCGAATGAATCTTTCGACCTCCTGGTCAGCATCGGTCACCAGACTGCCGTCGGCTTTGCCCTCAATGTGCAGCTTATCAGCGTGCGAATGTGCCAATTCACCGGCCTGATGGGCCAGTTTGATGAGAAACTGCTGGTCCTCGTGATTCATAGTCGTTGTTACTCCGAATAGCAGATTAGGCAGCGTTAAGCAGTTCTTTGCAGAGGAACGCCTCTCCTCCTTGGCCGGCTCCCACACACGGCTTGGGAAGGAGACATAGTGGGCTGACGGGAAATAACACTTGGTAGCAGTCCAGGCGTGACTGAGATGAATAGAGTGAGTCGGTATACACAACTAGTTGCCCGGGGCACACTGGTAATCTTGCTGGCGCTGTTGCCCGTTGTCGCTGGAAAGCTGTTTGCCTGGCAGACTATGCTGGTAGCGCTGGTGGTACTTGTTGCCGCCCTTCTTTTTGTCGTGGGTCTGTTGGGCAAGTCCCAGCGGATAAAGCTGGGCGTCGTTGACTATGCGCTAATTGGCGTGTTGGTCTGGACGGCAGTCAGCATGACTCAAACGGTCTACCTCCACGCCAGCCTGCTGGCAGTGGCGCAGGTTCTTAGCTATTTTGCGGCTTTCTGGCTGGCGCGGGCACTGCTGGGCCGGCGGCCCTGGCAACAGGCGGCCGTCGGGGCGATACTGGCTGGAGGGGTCCTCTCGGCGGTTTGGGGACTTAATGAATATGTGCGCACCACTGCAATCTCTGGACAGACCACCTGGCGCATCTACGGCCCGTTTTTCAATCCCAATCTGCTGGCCGGATATCTGCTGCTGACGTTGCCGGTGGCTGCGGCAGTCGTCTGGTGGAGCCGAACCCGGGCTGAAGGTGATGGTCGGTCCCTTCTCACCATCGCCTCGGGTTTTGTAATCCTGTTGATGTCGGCGGCTCTGCTGCTAACCGGGTCAAAAGGTGGACTGATTGCGGCGGCAGTAGTCATCGTGGTGTTGGCCTTCACGCTACCGCGCCCAGGCACCCGTCTGGCCCGCAAGGTCCGCTGGTTGGCAATAGTTGTCTTGCTGGCGGGCGTGGCTGTGGCGCTAGTTGCTCCTCCGATTCGGGTGCGCATCCTCAGCGCCTTCACCACCCAGCGCCGCTCAGCGGCATTTCGCTACTACACCTGGACGGCTACCACTCAGATGATAGGGCAGCGGCCGCTGCTGGGCTTTGGCCCGGGCAGCTATGAGTATGCCCACCCTCAGTTTGCCATAGCCGGCTTCACCCGCACCGCTCATCAGACACTGCTGCAGATTGCAGCCGAAACTGGAATTCCCTCGCTGGTGTTGCTGCTGGTAGCACTGTTTGCTATTGTCATCGAGTTGCGCCGTCGGATCAGCCGGGCGCCTCCCGAGCAGCGCTTGCTGGCCGCCGCGGCCCTGGCGGCATTTGCTGGATTCTGGGCGCACAACCTGATAGACTACTCCTGGTACGTGCCGGCAGTGGGGATCACGGTCTGGATGCTGGTGGGAATGGCGATGGCCGCTGAACCGCCGCTCGAGGCGCTCGAGATTGATGCGTTGTGGCCCAAAGTCGGTCGCGCCGTTCTCATAGCGGCCTTGGTGGCGGGATGCTGGTTGTTGACTCTCGGTTTGCGCAGCCAGGCCCTGGCCGTGGAAGCAGAACAGCTAGCCCGACAGGGGGTACCGAGTGCTGCGGTAGCGCGAATTGAGCGGGCTATTGCTCTGGATCCGCTGGATGCCGATCACTATGAGGACCTTTCTACATTCCTCGTTGCCCAGGCCACAGTTGCGGGCCGTAGCAAGCTACAGCAAGCTATCGCTGCTCAACGTCGCGCGGTGGCCCTGGCTCCAACTCAGCCCAGCCTGCACCGCAAGCTGGCCCACTTGTATGCACGAGTTGGCGATTTGCCGGCAGCAATTGTTGCTGCTCAAGAAGCCGTGCAGCTTTATCCCAAATACACCAAGGGCTGGATAACGCTGGCCGAACTGCAAACGGCAAGCGGCGAGCCGGCGGCAGCGCTGGCCACTTACCGCCAGGTAACCGAGCTGTACTTCAGCCCGGTGCGTGAATATGCGGCGCTGGGAGAGTTTTCCGAGCCGGGTTATGCCGAGGCGTGGCAGGTAGTAGGGCGGGATGCGCTGAACAGAGGAAACGATGAATATGCCAGCTTCGCGCTGGGAATGGCTGCGAAAGTGCTCACGGTATATTTCCAGCAGGTGCCGCTGCGTCGCGAGATTATGAAGCTGCAGGGGCAGTGGGACGAAGCGCGCTATCAGCAGATGCGCTGGAGAGCCAACGAGATTGCCCAACAGTTGGTCAATCTGCAGCAGCCGATGGGGCTGCTGCGAGCCGGGGAGCTATACATAGCCCTGGAGAGACCCCCGACGGCGCGTCCAGTGTTAGAAGAGCTCTGTGCCTTGACGGGGAGCGACACAGCTCGGGAGCAGTTAATCGTGGGGCGGGGCTGTATTGATTTGGCTGGGATTGTGGAAAGCCCCAGAGCGCAGAAGCTGCAAGACCGGGGTCAGAGGCTGATAAAGGCAGGGCTGGCTGCCGTGGAGGACGAGCTAGGGCGCCAGGATTGGGAAGAAGACGATACTTACGTCGCTCGGTATATGCTGCAACACGGGCAACCGCCACCCCCTTCGGCGGAGATTTCTCTGGTCACAGGAGGCAAACAATGAAAGTCCTGGTCGCACATGGTCCTAACCTAAACCTGCTGGGCCGCCGCGAACCGGATACCTACGGAGAGCAGACACTGGCGCAGATTGACGAGATGATCGCCGCCGAAGCAGCCAAAGCAGACATTGAAGTCAAGTTCGTGCAGTCCAATATCGAGGGAGAACTGATTGATGCTATCCAGCAGGCGGCGCAGTGGGCTGACGCCATAATCATCAACCCAGCTGCCTATACCCATACATCAGTGGCGCTGCGCGATGTGCTGGCGGCGGTGGATATCCCGGCGGTAGAGGTGCACCTGAGCAATATCTACGCTCGCGAGGAATTCCGCCACTGCTCGCTTACCGCAGCGGCGTGCCGTGGGCAAATCTCCGGGTTCGGCGCGTGGGGTTATGTCCTGGCACTGCAGGCCGCTCGGCATATTGTTGAGGCGGAATCTGGTGAGTAGCTGCTCCCGGCGCCGCCATGAACTGAGCAAGTGGCTTGAGCAGGATGAGCTGGATCTGTTCATCGTAAGCTCACGGCCCAATCTTCGCTATTTGACCGGGTTCACCGGAGAGGGGATTGGCATAGTCAGCCCCAGCGAGGCCGTGCTCATCACCGACCGCCGCTATGAGGTTGAAGCTGGCGAGGAGGCCCCCGATTGCCAGGTAATCTTCGCCGAGCAAGGCCATCTGCAGCAGTTCGCCAGCTATCTCGCCGAGTTGGGCCAGTGCCGGGCGGGTTTCGAAAGTCAACACCTCAGCTACAGCAGCCATAAAAAGCTGGCCGAGCTGGCTGATGCGGCCGAACTTGTGCCTGTCGAAGAAGTTGTTGAAGGGCAGCGTGCGATCAAAGATGACACAGAGATTGCCGCCATTCGGCGGGCCGCCCAGGTCGTCAGTGAAGCGGTTCCGGTGGTAGTTGCTGAGCTGGCAGTCGGGATCACGGAACGAGAGTTATCGCTGCGACTGCGGGAGGCCATCCTCCAGACGGGAGGTGACGATGTCAGCTTCGAGCCGGTAGTCGCCTTTGGGGAAAACTCAGCGCGGGCCCACGCCGTGCCCACGCAACGGAAGATAGCTGAAGGGGATATCGTGCTCATCGATGCTGGCGGGAAAGTAGACGGATACTGCTCCGATATGACCCGGACGGTGGTGTTTGGTGAACTTAATAAGAAGTTCATCGAGGTCTACAAGACGGTGCGCCAAGCGCAGCAGGCAGCGCTGGCCGCCATCGTGCCCGGCGCGGTGGCTGCTGAGGTAGACGCTCAAGCTCGTGAGGTGATTGATAGCAGTCCGTATAAGGGTCGCTTCGGCCATAGCCTGGGTCACGGTGTTGGACTGGAGGTCCACGAAGGGCCCAAGTTGGGCAAGAAATCCGAAGAGGTCCTCGCAGCCGGGCAAGTGGTAACCAATGAACCAGGCATCTACCTGCCGGGGTGGGGAGGAGTGCGGCTCGAGGAATTGTTGTTGGTCACAGAGCAAGGGGCACAGCCATTGACGTACGCGCCGTACCTGGGATTATGAGCACTACTCGCGCGGAGGCTACTGCAATTGGAAACGGTAGCCCACGCCCCAGACCGTGCCGATACGCCAGGGCACCTCAAAGCTTTCCTCCAGCTTGTTGCGCAGCCGCTTGATATGTGTGTCCACGGTACGCAGGTCGCCGCTGGCTGATTCGTAGCCCCAGACTTTCTGGATGATTTCCTGGCGGCTGAATACGGTGCTAGGCTCTGATGATAGGAAGTAGAGCAGATCGAACTCCTTGGGGGTCAAGTGAACCTGTTCTCCGTTGACCTCGACCCTGTGTGCAGGCAGGTCAATTTCCAGGCCGGGGAAGCTGAGGTGCTGCTCATGTGCGGCGGTGCGCTCGCTGATAACTGCCCGGCGCAGCAGCGCCCGGACCCGCGCTACAAACTCGCGGATGCTAAAGGGCTTGGTGATGTAATCGTCAGCGCCTACCTCCAGGCCCACCACCATGTCCAGCTCGTCGTCTTTGGCCGTCAGCATTATCACGGGCAGATCATAGTTGGCACGGACCTGCCGGCACACCTCGAGGCCGTCCATCCCTGGTAGGATGAGGTCGAGGATAACCAAGTTCGCCTGCTGTCTTTGCAGGATAGCCAGCCCTTCTTCGCCGGTATCGGCGGTGTCCACCTCATAGCCTTCGTACTCTAGCGCCGAAGTGACAATCGTCTGATCCTGAGCGTTATCCTCAATCAATATAATCCTTTCCTTGTCTTTCACCACGGCACCGTCCTCTCAGGTGGGTCAGGAATAGCTGGGACAGGCCGGCCAGAATACTACCAGCCCATCCGACAGTTCCCATATTGAAGCCCAGTTGGCTCAGGCTAACCTGGAGTTAAGTATACCACGTCTGGTCGGATTGAGCAATATGCCAGTCCAAATTATCTGACAGCAAAGCAGTGATGAACGCCGAGAGTTAGGCTTTGGACTGGCGAGGCACAGTCAGCGGCGATTTTGTATAACTGGCGGCCTTACGCAGTCTGGCCAAGCAGGTACTTGCGCCCAACTATGAGAATGTACTGATGGAGTGACCGGACATAGTACTGGTGTGAGGGAAATATGTGAATAGACTAAGAAAGGTTTGTGATTGCTATGCAGGTACGAGTTTGTGTGATTGGTGCCGGGGCTATGGCTAATAGTGTCCACTATCCCTCGCTTGCTGCGATGGAGGATGTGAAGATAGTTGGCCTATGCGATCTGCAGGAGGATCGACTGGAAGAAACCGCTGGCTGCTACAACATTGAAGGGCGGTTTACCGACTACCGCCAGATGCTGGAGCAGTTGCAGCCCGATGCTGTCTATATCATAATGCCTCCTCATCATGTGTATGACGTGACCATTGACTGCCTGGAGATGGGGCTCAATGTATTCATTGAAAAGCCACCGGGCGTAACCACCCATCAGGTGACCTGGATGGCTAAGTACGCAGAGAAAAACGGAGTCATAGGCATGGTCGCTTGGAATCGGCGCTTCATTCCGGTTGTCAACTACTGCCGGGAGAAGGTCCTCAGCTATAATGACAACGTCCAGCAGGTAGTGTCAACCTTCTACAAGTACCATGCGGACTCCGCTGGGCCCTATTATCGCGGCGCGATCGACATTTTGTCGTGCGATGCGGCGCATGCTGTGGATACGCTGCGCTGGCTGGCCGGTGCCGAAGTCATCAATGTCGCCAGCGTGGTGCGCAAGGTACATCACGAGTTTGATGACAGCTTCACCGCGCTGATAGAGTTCGACAACGGCTGCGTGGGAGTGCTGCTGGCCAACTGGCGGGCCGGGGCCCGCATCCATCAGTTTGAACTACACACGGATGGTGCCTCCGCATTCATTAACCCTGATTACGAGTCGGTGATTCACGCCGACGGTGAGGAGTTCGTCGAAAAGAAGGATACCCGGCAGGTGGCTAGCAGTGACGAATTCTATCGCTACTACGGCTTCTTTGATGAGAACCGCCATTTCATTGACTGCGTGAAGAATGGGACGGAGTCGGATGCATCATTTGCTGACGCGGTCAAGACGATGGAGCTGGTGGACGAAATCTACCGGCAATCCTGGTAGACCATCTGTCGGACAACTGCTACGCCGACGTACCGGCGAGAAACTAGGCCGGAGTGACAGATGTGCCAACCCGGCCTGTTCCTCCAGGGGCGGATGTATCTAAAGTCAGCGGCTGAGGCTATTGCTCCTGTTGGGCTTCGGATTCTTCGGCAGGCGGGGCAGGGCTTGTGGTCACTTCTTCTAATGTCTTCTGCTCTTGCTGGTAGAGCTTGAAATCCCGCAGTTGCTTCAGCTCTTGAAGCAGATTCTCCAGCCGGACGATGACATCGTCCAGAGCGCTATCTCCGACAATCGCCTCATATATCGCCACTTCTCCCATCTCCACGCACTTGTCGGAGCCATGATTGGAAGTGATTACCAATCGGACATAGCGGGCCTCAACGGGCAGGAAGTCGAAGTGCTGTTGGATGGGCCTGTTGACTACCAGAAAGCGTCCCACTGTCTTGTACGGACCCTCGGGGGTGGTCGTTGAGATCTGCAGTTCGACATCGCGGACCCAACGACCGATGAAGAGCGGATCGTCGGTGGCCGGGTCAATCACAATCCGTCGCAGCAGACGGGTTTGATCCTGGGCGAAGGCAAGAACGATCCACTCAGGGCTTTCCTCAGAGGGAGCATGCTGCGATGACCAGCCGTAAGAATCGGCTGGCGTGTAGTTGCCCAGCACGTGCTTGCCGTCGATAAGATTAGTTACCTGCCACTCCGGCATCACTTTGCCATTCTCGTCTACTGCTTGACCCGAGAAAGCTACTATTCGCCCGCCCATCTCAGCAGCAGCCAGATTCGTCCCGCCTGCGCTAACGGCATCAGAAGCATACAGCGGCACAGTTAGGCTGCTTATCAGCAGCAAAGCTGTTAGTGTGCCGGTAGGTAGTGAGATTTTGACCATTGAATCATCATCCTCCAGGGTGTGGTACCTCTACACTTTATAGACAGTGCTTATTCAGTGTCGTTGCCCGACGGCGTTTGCACCCTAAAATTCTTTCGGACTATCAGTTTGCCTTCATGGTAGACCTCTATGGTGGTATTGCCACGGCCTGTGATCCGTAGCTGGCGAGCCCGACCCGGTTCCATTTCTTCGTCAAGTACCACTATCGGGCCTCCCTGGGCGTCCCGTTTGATAACCTTGAGATGCTGGTTCTCTTTCTGACCAAAGACGGTGATGTTGACGATATAATCGCGTGTTATCCCATCAGCCGAGATGCTTGCCTCATCCACACGGATAGTGACGTCAGGCTCCAGAGGCTGCTGTTGCGACTCCTCTTCAGACGGCTGGAGCGGTTCGACGGGTTGTTCTACTTCGGCCGGTTCCGGGCCTTTGCTTATGATCAGGGGAATGGGCCAGCCCTTTTCCACCACCGTGCCCGGTGCATGCGACTGGCGAATAACCTTATCTTTCTCAAATTCATCACTGTATCTTTCGGTGGTCTCGCCCACCGTCAGGCCAATCTGTTCCAGCTTGTCCGCAGCTCGCTGGACCAACATACCGGTCAGGTCGGGCACGGTGACGGTCTCTTTGCCCAGGTTGATGGTCAGTTGGACCTTGGTGCCCAGGGGAACCGACTCGCCCTCGGTAGGATGCTGTTCGGTGACCTGGCCGACTGGCTTGTCGGATTCGCGGATGGTACGGACACCACCAACTACCAGCTTGGCGTCGGTCAGCCTTTGTCGAGCCTCTGCCTCGGTTAAGCCTCGAACTGAGGGCACTTGCACTTCAGCGGGGGGGGCACCGGGATAGAAGGCTTGCTTTATCAGCCATCCGGCCATCACCAGGGCAACCAGCGCCACCACTATCACTGCTGCGGTATGCCAAATCAGCGTAGTGTCGGCAGCTTGGCCTGGCTCTGCGGGCTGCGGGATTGGCTGCATCGGCGCGGTAACCTCTTCGGCGGATAGCACACCGGTCCGGTCCAGTTCCGCGCCGCTGGCCAGCTTCTCCAGATCAGTGCGCATCTCCTCGGCCATGCGGTAGCGCCGGGCTGGATCCTTGGCCATTGCCTTGTTTAGCAGATACTCTTGGGACGGTGAAATGGTAGGATTAAGCGCGCGAGGTGAGGGAGGCTGCTGACGGACGTGCTTGGCGGCTACCTGCGCCGCAGTCTCTCCTGAGAAGGGGGGCTGACCGGTGAGGGTCTCGTAGATAACGCAACCCAGTGAGTACAGGTCAGACTGGGGACCTATCACCCGGCCCTGAGCCTGTTCCGGTGAGATATAGTGGGCGGTGCCCATCACCATGCCCGTAGGACCGTCGCCGGTCTGATCGACAGCAGTAGTGATTCCGAAATCGGACAGCTTAGGCTCGCCCTGGCTGGTGAACAGAATATTCTGTGGCTTTACGTCGCCGTGAACCAGTCCGCGTCGGTGAATCTCCGCCAGAGCCTGGCAGCACGAGATTGCGACCTGGAGGACCTTGCGCGGCGGAAGTGGTGCGTATTCGGCGATGATCTGCTTAAGGTTAGGCTCGGGCAGATACTCCATTACCAAAAAGTGGACGTCCCCTTCTACTCCGGTGTCAAACACCTGAACGATATTGGGATGGGTCAATTTCGCTGCTGTGCGTGCTTCCCGGCGAAAACGTTCCAGCGCCTCGGGGTCCTCGGCCCACTGGGGCTTCAGAATCTTGACTGCTACTGTCCGATCCAACCTGATATCCGTCGCCCGGTAGACGGTAGCCAAACCGCCGTCGCCGATGCGATTACTTATCCGGTATCGGTCAGCGAGTATTGTCCCTTCCATTGCTATACCTCAAATCCCCCGCGGCCAGGCCGTGCACTGGGTGTGACTAATTGTGGTTCACTGACAACTTACCAATACTTCTAGAATCTGTCGGGCGATGGGGCCGGCTGCCGGGCGGCCCGGTACGGTATTCTCGACGATTACCGCAACTGCCGCTTGCGGCGCATCCACAGGCGCAAAGCCCAGCGCCCAGCTATGAGGCTTGCCCTCAGGATTCTGCGCCCAACCTGTCTGGGCAGCCACGCGGCAGACAGACAGCGCCACATTGCTTGCACTACCTTCTTCGACAGATACCTGCATCATACCTGCCACCTGTTGGGCAGTTTCCTGACGGATGGCTGCTCTCAGCCGGCCGCCACGGTTGTCAGTGACCGTCTTACCGCCCTGCCGGGTGATTCTGTCCACCAGATAGGGCTGGATCACCTGGCCACCACTGGCAATGGTAGCTGCCAGCCGCGCCATAGCTACTGGCGTTACCAGTGTTGCTCCCTGACCAATGGCTGCTTCTATCAGTTCAGTTTCGGCATCGTCGCCGATCAGATCAGCTATCTTGCCCTGGCCGGTCGGCAAGGGCAGGTCAGGTTTATCCAGCAGGTGGAATTTCTTTGCATAGCTGCCGAACTGCTCAGGTCCGATTAGTTGAGCCAGCTCGGCAAAGGCTATGTTGCACGAGTCGGCCAGCGCCCGACTCAGCGTTAGCCTACCGTGGCCGCCGAGCTTGCTGCAGTTGACGGTTATCCCGGCAATCTGCCCGGTTCCGCTGCAATTGAATACTGTCTGTTCGGTAGCCACTCCTGTGTCCAGGCCGGCTGCGGCGACAAATATCTGTAATACTGTCCCGGGCGGGTACAGTCCTTGCAATGCCCGGTTCAGTTCGGGCGAAGCGGGATGATTGGTGAACATCTCGTAGTTCATCTGGCTTTCCATCACCCTGGCGGGATCATAGCCGGGGGCGCTGACCATCGCCAGGATGGCACCATTGCGCGGATCCAGGGCAACCACTGCCCCGCGCCTGCCCTCCATCAGCTTGGTTGCGCGCCGTTGAGCCTTGCTGTCGATGGTTAACACGACATCCAGGCCCTGCTCTGTGTGGCCGACAGCCCCCCACCGATTCTGGTAGGCGCCGATACCCAGCAGCGCTTCCCGCAGGCCTTTTTGCAGACCGGTATTCTCATTGTAGCCGGTGAGATGGCAATAGATCGGGCCCGCCGGGTAGGTGCGTTGCCAGCCCTCGTTATCTTTTTCTATCCCCAGGACCAACTCACCGTCGCCAGTGTAGATCAAGCCGGGCTTGATGCTATTGGCCCGTTGTTGGGCTTGCTGATTGTAGGGATGAGCTCGCAGGGCCGGCGCCCGCACCATCTGCCAGTACCCAAAGACCAGAGCCATCAGTAGGAAGCCCCAGACGGCGACCAGCGCAATGCGCCTGATATTCTGGGATAGCTCGTTCATATCAACGTGCTTTCTCGGGTTGCGGCACACAGTCACGCGAGACGGCCAGCAGCAGGCCGACAGCCAGGAAATTGATTACAATGGACGTGCCCCCGTAACTGAGAAAGGGAGTGGTCATGCCGGTCAGGGGAATCAGGCGCAACACTCCACCCATAATGATCAACGTCTGCAGGGCGAAGACGGTGGCCAGCGCCGCGGCCAGCAGACTGGCGAAGCGGTCGGTAGCCTGCCAGGCGAGGCTGTAGCTACGCACTGAAATCAGGGCATAGATTATTACTACCCCCACAGACCCGACGAGGCCCAGATCCTGTCCTATTACGACCAGGATCATGTCGGGGGCGGCGGCCGGCAGATTGGTTACTGATAGGTGTCCCAGGCCTGCCCCAAGAATCCCCCCTTCACCCAGGCAGAACATCGCCTGCAGAGGTTGGTAACCTATCCCGGAAGGATCTGCCCAGGGGTTGAGCCAACTGCTGATTCTAACTCCTACCTGAGGGAATAGCTGATATGCAAGCGCCAGGCCCACTGCGAAGAGCGCTACCGCCGCTATTCCATACGCGGGCTGGCCGGTCGCCAGGTAGAACATAGTGACAAACAGACCAAAGAAAAGTATGGCAGTTCCCAGGTCGTGTTGTCCCACAAAGATTGCCAGACAAGAGATCACGATGAGCAGCAACGGTGCCAGCGACCGCAGCGAGGGGGTCTGGATGCTGATGCGGCCCCTGCCCCTGCGACCCAGCATCTGGCGGTAGTCAGCCGCATAGCCGGCCAGAAATATCGCCATTAGAATCTTGGCGACCTCGCCTGACTGGAAGGTAACCAGATGTGGAATGGACAGCCACAGGCGCGCGCCGTTGATCTCCCTGCCCCACAGCATTGTAGCCGCTAGCAAAGCGATTGCGGATAGGCCGGCCAGGTACTTGAATCGGGCCAGGGAGCGAATATCCTCGATCAAGAAGTAGAGCGCGACCATCAGAAAGATTCCGATGATGATGGCGATGAGCTGGCGAGTGGCCAGGAAGGCGTCGGTGCGCGTCAGGAAGACTATGCTCAAGACGCATAGCATGCCACACAGCGGCAGCAAAAGGCGATCGCGGCGAGCCTCGACTAGATCCATAAGCACAACTGCTACTAGCAGAACACCGGCTGGTGTCAGCCCACGCATAGCCCAGCCCAGCGGCTTGCCAGTGGCTGCCGCAACTATCACCATCCCGACCGCTCCTACCACGGCACAGGCTATCAGCAATATTATTTCTGTACGCCTGGTCTGACTTATTGGGGATTGACTCCTTTTCGTCGCCAACTGATCGCTGGTGACGGCTGCACCTAATGCTGATAACGGAAGGTGGTGGTACCGATGGTAATCTCGTCACCGTCGCTCAGGGCGACATCGTCCTGAATTCTGACCCCGTTGTAGACGGTTCCGTTCGTAGAATGGTAATCCCGCAGGATAAAGCTGTTGTCTTGTTGGACGATCAATGTATGGGTGGCCGATACGTAGCGGTCATCCAAGCTGAGGTCGTTATGAGACTTGCGGCCGATGCTGATTGACTTGCTCAGCGGAAAGCTGGTGCCTGCCGAGAGATTGGCAGCCGATGTCTCGACCACGAGCAGGCGGGCGACTTGGGGTGGTTCGGCGGCTGCCTCCTTCGCCTCCAGTTTGGGCTGGCTCGGCTCCGGCGGCGACTGTCCGGAATCACGCTCGATCACTGGCCGCTGGGCAGGTTGGCCGCCGTGCTGGGCCACCGGTCGTTGGGCTGTGGCGATATGGAGAATAAGCGTACGAAAGACAACTGCGATAAACACGTATAGCAGCGCGACGAACAGGTACTTACCGATTGTCAGTAAGAGGCCTATTTCCACTGCTGGTCACCTGGTGCTCAGCTTGAGCTACTTGAGGAGAGCTTTTGCCATTCAGCACCAGGATTATAGCAGAAGGAGCAGGCGATGTCACTACCTGGCCGGTCGTTGGAATGGTGCTCGTTGTACCCAGTGGGTTGCAGACTGGCCCTGGTCCAGCGGCCACCTTCCGTGTCGGCCATATTTGTGCTATAATATCCACGCTAACGACAGTGCGGCGGACGTTCACCCGTCTAACGACGCAGATTACTTCGTAGCACCCGGAGGGTGAAAGGAATGCCAACAGGTCAGCGCGACGACCGGCTGAGGCGTGATATAATTGGTATTGGCCTCGCCGCGCTCGGTGCTGTGGTGCTGGTCAGCCTCGTCTACGGCCAACAGGGCAGCGGCTTCCTTCCCCGGAATGTGTCCCAGGGCTTGCTGCTGGCATTTGGGGTCGGTGCTTATCTTACTCCGGTCATTCTGCTGGTGCTTGGCGTACTGCATATGCTGGAGCGCCAGGATCTGGGCGATATACACACGGCCATGGGCCTGGGGCTGCTATTCCTGATAGTGATGATACTGTTCCAGTTGTCGATCCCCCTGGAAGACTTCTTCGTGCGTGAGGCCGTCCTGGAGGGTGGTGGCTATGTTGGTGCTGCCCTGGGCTGGCTTCTGCTCAAGGTAGTGGGTCCGTGGGGCAGCTACATTGTGCTTCTTGCCCTCGGCGTGATTGCTATCCTGCTGGTAACGCGGGTGTCAGTACAGGGCCTGGCCGGCCGTACGGTCTCTATGCTAACCGAGGGCGGTGTCCGCGCCCGCCGCACTGTGAGCCGCAACCTGCCCAGCCGTGAGGCGGGCCTGCGAGCTCGAGCCGAAAAGACGGTGCGACGCAACGGTTCAGCGCGGCGCAGCTCGCGCAGCTCCCGGGTGCAACTCGAAGATGATGAGGCGCCCTCTGACGCGGCTACTGAAGGAAGAGAATCTGGCGGTAGGCGGCCACCGCAAGAATCAAATCCAGAGCCGGCGAGCGAAACGAAAACTGGTGCCGCCCTCACGAGCCAGCAGCAGGCAGGAAGACCTCAGTTGCAGTTAGTCAGCGAGCCGACTGGCTTCACGCCGCCGCCTCTGACGCTTCTGAGCAAAGAGGGCATGGACCTGCAGACCAGTGAGATGCGCGCCGAGACCGCCGAGCGCATCATCAAGCTGGAGGACACCCTCCAGAGCTTCGGCATCCAGGCCACTGTCCGAGACTATGAATGTGGACCAGTGCTGACACGGTATGAGGTCGAGCCAGAGAAGGGTATCCGCGTAAACAGGATTACGCGGCTCGCCGACGACCTGGCTATGAGCCTGGCGGCGGTGGACGTGCGGGTAGAGGCGCCCATTCCTGGCAAGTCGGCCATCGGCATTGAGGTGCCCAACGAGCACCGCTCGGCAGTCAGCTTGCGAGGGCTAATGGAGCTGGATATGTTTAAGAATTATGACGGCGCGCTGCCGATAGCGCTGGGCCGCGACATCGCCGGCGGGCCGGTGGTGACTGATCTTATGCCTATGCCCCATCTGCTGATCGCCGGCGCGACGGGAGCGGGCAAAAGCATCTGCCTGCATACGGTGATCCTGAGTCTGATAATGACTCACGCGCCCCGGGAATTGAAGCTGATCCTCATTGACCCGAAGCGAGTGGAATTAACCATATACGACGGCATCCCCCACTTGATGTCACCTGTCGTCTATAGCGTCAGGGAAGCGGCGGACGTGCTGCACAAGGCGATAATGGAGATGGAGAAGCGCTATGACAAGTTCGCGCTGAAGAGTGTTAGCAATCTACCCGAATATGATGAATTGGCTCTAATGCCCAAAGAACACGCAGCGGACGAATTCCAGCCGCTGCCCCGTGTGGTAATCATAATTGACGAGCTGGCTGATCTGATGATGCAGGCGCGGGCCGAATTCGAATATTCCATCTGCCGCATAGCCCAGTTGGCCCGGGCGACGGGCATTCATCTGGTCATTGCCACCCAGCGCCCGGCGGCTAACATTATCACCGGCAATATCAAGGCCAATATGCCCTCCCGGATTGCCCTGGCGGTGGCTTCCAATGTTGACTCGCGGGTCATCCTGGACACCCAGGGCGCCGAGCGGCTGATCGGCTCGGGTGACATGCTCTTTGCACCGCTAGATGCCCCCAAGCCCCGGCGTATTCAGGGCGCGTTTGTGCGACGCGAGGATATCGCCAAGGTGGTTGAACATCTGTGCCGGCAGGGCGAGCCGGAGTTTGAGATTGAGCCAAGTGTTGTGTCTGATGAAGACGACTACGCTGCCGAGCTGGAGGCCAGTGATGAGCTGCTGGAAGCCGCCGCGGAGTATGTCATAAATGAAGACCAGGCCTCAGTTTCAATGCTGCAACGGCGCTTCAAGATTGGATATGCCCGCGCGGGCCGGCTCATTGACATGCTGGAGCGAGCTGGGATCTGCGGTTCGCATCAGGGCTCCAAGCCGCGCGAGATTATCGGGACAATGGCGGTGTTACGAGAGCATCAATCTGCTGGCGACGGGCAGGGCGCCTCCGATAGTCACCTCCAGGTCTGAGTAAACTGACCCTCACCATAGGGAGTTTTTGACTTTGTGTAGTCAGTCCAAAACTGCTGATCGCACTTGCCCAGAATCTAGCAAGAGCGACCCAGTTCCCAAAAATACGCTCAACGATCTGACCGGTACCGAGTGGATCAAGCGGACAAAGTCGTGGTTTGTCTGTGACTCACCGCGCTATCACCGTAATCGCGATACCGAGCTGCATCCGGCCCGTTTTCCTGAGGAGATGGTCGCCCAGTTCGTCACCTTCTTCACCAAAGCGGGCCAGTGGGTGTTTGATCCGTTCTGCGGCAGCGGCGCGACGCTGGTAGCCAGCCTGGAGCAGGGCCGACGGGCAGTAGGCCTGGAGTTGGCATCCCGATATGCCGAGGTGACCGGCCAGCGGCTGGCCGAGCTTGAAGCTGATGGCACCACCCAGGTCATTCCGGGTGACGCTACAGGCCTGCTTAAGCCCGAATTGTGGCAGGATTGTATTGCGTGCTCCGACGGGCAGTTGCCGCAATTTGACTTTATCATCACCTCCCCACCATACTGGAATATGCTCCGCCACAGCCGGGGTGGCGTGCGCTCGACCCACAAACAGCGCGCTGAGGCGGGATTGGATACACACTATTCGGATAGCGGGCAGGATTTGGGCAATATCGAAGATTACGACGAGTTTATTGAGGCTATCGGCGATGTATTCGACCAGTGTCAAAAGTTGCTGAAGCCGGAGAAGTATATGGTTGTAGTGGCCCAGAATCTTCGTGTTCCCGAGGGATATGTGGTGCCGCTGGCCTGGGACCTGGCCTGGCGCATCAGCGCCTCGTTCAGCTTCCAGGGCGAGCGTATCTGGTGCCAGGACTCCAAGCAGCTTGGCATCTGGGGCTATCCCAAGGTCTTCGTCCCCAACTACCACCACCACTACTGTCTGATATTCCGCAATGACAAGTAACAGAAGGGGTGGAGAAAACTCTACAGGGGGTGGTGCAATGTGGCGAGTAGCGCCTATAGTTGCGTTATGTCTAATCGGTCTATTCTGTGCACTATGGAGCGTCTATCTTGACCGTTCAAGAGACCTGAAGCCCTGGGGAGTGATAGCTCTGATTTTCGCTGAGTTGCTTTTTGGGATTATGCTTCTGATATTGTGGCGTTCTGGCCGTTAAATGATTGAGAAGCCACGTCTTGCCCTCATTTCGCTGCGCTGTCTCAAGAATCTGGACAAGAGAGGTAGAACTGTACTGTATGAAGCCGCCGGTTGCACTTGTTTCGCTGGGTTGCTCGAAGAATCTGGTTGACTCGGAGGTGATGCTGGGTCTTCTGGATGAGGCCGGCTACCCGATTGTCGAGGATAACGAGGATGCCCAAGTTGTCATCGTAAACACCTGCGCGTTTATCGAGCCGGCTGTGAATGAAGCTATTGAAGCGCTGCTGGACATCTCTGAGTTGAAGAAAAAAGGCAAGCTGCAAGCGCTGATCTGTGCTGGCTGTCTGTCGCAGCGTTATCAGGATGATCTGCTGGCGGAGCTACCCGAAGTGGATGTCTTTTTGACGCCGGGTGCCGTGGATCAGGTGGTAGAGGCTGTGCAACTGGCGCTCAGTGGCCAGCGGGAGGTGATGAAAGCTCCGCTGGAATACATCTACGATGCCCAGACGCCCCGCTGGCGGTCAGCGCCCTCCTGGCTGGCGTATGTGAAGATAGCCGAAGGCTGTGATAACCGCTGTGCCTATTGTACTATTCCGTCGCTGCGGGGTCGCTATCGCAGCCGACCAGTTGATGATATCTGCGATGAATTCTCCAACCTGGCTGGCGGTGGAGCGCAGGAAATAGTACTGATCGCCCACGATACTACCAGATACGGCGAAGAAATGGAGCCGCCGAGCTCACTGGCAGCACTGCTGGAGAACCTGCCCACTCGTGACTACAATGGCTGGATTCGGATTATGTATATGTATCCGACCCGCATTACCACCAATCTGATCAATGCCGTTGGACAATCGATCTGCACAGTGCCATATTTTGACATTCCCTTCCAACACGCTTCTCAGGGTATCCTCCAGCGCATGGGCCGGGCTGGAGACGGTGAAGTTTACTTGCACGAGCTGGCCCAGATCCGGCGGATGATCCCTGATGCTGCCCTGCGCACCACCCTAATTGCGGGACTCCCCGGTGAGACTGAAGAAGATTTCGAGGTGCTGCTCGACTTTGTGCGTCAGGCTCGCTTTGACCGACTGGGCGTCTTTCCCTACTGGCCGGAGCCGGGCACGCCAGCCGCCGAGATGGAAGATCAAGTCCCGCCGGAGGCAGCTCGCCAGCGCCAGGAGGAACTGATCTCGGTTCAGGAGCAGATTTCTCTGGAGAAGAACGAGCAGTTCGTCGGCCAGCGGCTGCGGGTGCTGGTGGAGCGGGAAATTGAAGAGGGGGTGTGGGCAGGCCGCTCATACCGCGACGCGCCTGAGGTGGATGCGGAAGTCATCCTGCGCGCTGCCAGTGAAGGTATCCGGACTAACATAGGGGAATTTGTGTGGGCGACGGTCACGAAGGCCCAGGTGCATGATCTAACAGCAGTAGTGCAAGGGTGAAGAACTGCACGGAGGTGCGATACAGTGCAACTGATTTGGGTATTCGCCACAGTTCTTGTGGTCCTGTTCCTCGGCGTGGCGCTCATTGTAGCTTCGACACGTTATGGATGGCCAGTACCGCGCGCAATCGGCTGGGTCCTTGTCGGCGGCATAGGTATGATGGCGTTGTCATTTGGTGCTATGCAGTCGCCCCTCTGGGCTTTGGGCTCTTTCGTCGGGCCTGTCGTGGCTCTCGTCGTGGGGCTGGTGCTAATCATTTCACCTACGCGCCGGCAGAACCGCAAAACGCGCACGATCGCGATAGTGCTGATAGTGACGGGTTTGTTGGCCATACTTTTATGCATAGCTTGGCTGATGGCCTTGGTTGAGGCTCTGTGATCTGATTCGTACCAGAGGTGTATGGGCGACGGTCACGAAGGCCCAGGTGCATGACCTGGAGGCAATAGTACAAGGGTGAAGAGTTGCGCGGAGGTGCGATATGACGATGCAACTGATTTGGGGCTTCGCTGTGGTTGTCCTGGTCCTGTTGCTCGGCGTGGCGATCATCGTAGCTTCGACGCGTTATGGATGGCCAGTACCGCGCGCAATTGGCTGGGTCCTTGTCGTAGTCATAGGTATGATGGCATTGTCGGTTGGGGCTGTGAGTCTGGCCGACAGTGGGCTCTTCCCTTGGCTCATACCTTGGGGCCTTCTCCTCGGGCCTGTCGTGGCTCTCGTCGTGGGGCTGGCGCTAATCATTTCACATAGGCACCGACAAAGCCCTCACACAATCACAGTTGCCACGGTGCTGCTAGTGCTGGGCTTATTAGGCGTGTTTTGCTTCATAGCTTTTCTGGTCAGCATGGTTGGGATTTTGTGACCTGGTTTGTGCCAGGGGTATGTGGGGTCATGGCCGAACGGTAACTTGAGGTGCGTGCTCGAACGAACTGTTAGTGCCCTTTGGGCTTTGATGGAGGTTCGCAATATGTCGAACAAAGTTCGCGTAAGATTTGCCCCGGCGCCGACCGGTTATATGCATATCGGTAACCTGCATACGGCGCTGTTTAACTGGTTGTTTGCCCGCAAGCAGGGCGGGGCTATGATCCTGCGCATCGAGGATACCGATGAGCTGCGCTCAACCTCCGATGCTCTGCAGGTCATATATCAGGGCCTCAAATGGATTGGTCTGGATTGGGACGAGGGGCCGGATGTGGGTGGCGAGTCTGGGCCTTATGTCCAGTCGGAGCGGCTTGATATCTATCAGGAATATCTGGAGCGGCTACTTGACGCTGGTCGGGCTTACGAGTGCTTCTGCACGCCGGAGCAACTGGAAGAACGTCGCGAGGTCATGCGCGCCCGCGGCATTCCCCCCAAATACGACGGCCGCTGCGCCCAATTGTCCGAGGATGAGCGCGAGGAGCTGCGGGCAGAGGGGGGGGAGAGCTGTATCCGCTTCCGGGTCAAAGAGACCGGCACGACGGTGATTCAGGATATCATCCAGGGCGAGGTCTGCTACGAGAATTCACTGATCGGCGATCCGGTTATCGTCAAGACCTCCGGCTTCCCCACCTATCATTTCGCCTGTGTGGTTGATGATCACCTGATGCAGATCACGCACGTCATCCGGGCGGTTGAGCACCTGCCCAACACCCAGATACATATCCAGCTCCAGGAGGCATTAGGGATAGCCAGGCCCCAGTACGCTCATCTACCTCTCATCCTCGGGGAGGACCGCAGCAAATTGAGCAAGCGCCACGGCGCTGTTGCAGTCACTGATTATGAGGAGCAGGGCTTCTTACCCGAAGCAATGTTCAACTTCCTGGCGCTGCTGGGCTGGTCGCCGGGGGATGAGCAAGAAGTAATGACTCGGGAGCAGATTGTCGAGCGGTTCAGCCTGGAGGCGTGCGATAAGTCACCCTCGATCTTTGACGTGCAGAAGGCCGAGTGGATGAATGGCGAGTATATGAAGCGGATGGACGCCGCGCCGCTTGCCGAGCGATTGCTACCCCTGTTAGTCGAGGCGGGACTGGTGGAGACGCAGCCCTCCGCCGGGCGCTGGCAGTGGCTGGTCCAGGTGGTGGACTTGATGAAGGAGCGCACCCCGCTGCTGACCACCTTCGTTACCTGGGGCCGCTACTTTTTTACTAATGATTACGAATATGAGAATCGGGCGCGGGAAAAATGGCTGAATCGGGAAGATACTCCGGAGAAACTGGGTGCTCTGGCTGCTCGGCTGCAACTTTTGGAGCCGTGGGACCATCAAACTATTGAAGGCACGGTTCGGGGGCTGGCGGAGGAGTTGGAGGTCTCGGCGGCGAAGGTAATACATCCGTGCCGTGCGGCGGTTACTGGAACAACTATCGGCCCTAGTTTGTTTCATCTAATGGGACTACTTGACCAGGATGATGTCGTCCGCCGCTTGCAGCGGACGGCGCAACGGGCCCGGGCCGGGGAACTTGCGCCACTGCCCAACGAAAATGAATGAACATCAGTCAACCAACAACGCAAGGAGGATAACAATGTTTAATGTACGGACAACTCTGCTCGGCGCAGTGACAATTGGACTTATCTGTGGCTTGGTGGGGACGGTTTTCGCCCAGGAAAGCGACGCCATCTACATCGCCAACGGTGTCGTCGCCCGCATTCGCACCGCAGGACCCTATGAGAGTATCTACCAGCGTTCAGCCGCCATTGACCAGGCCATCGCTGAGGTGATCTCAACCCAGGATACCCAGAATCCCGAGGTGAGAGTTGCTATGAAGGACGGAAAGTGGTCGGTCTATTCTGGCCCCGTCCGGATCATCTCCGTCTATCCTGAGGAAGCTGAGGCCAACGGGATCGCGGCGAAGGCACTGGCTCAGATCTGGGCAAAGAATATCAAGACCCGGCTGCCGCTGAGCACGCCGAAATCCAGGATGCCCGCCGGAGCAATACTGCCCGAGGTTGAAATCTACCCGCTTCCGCCCGCAGCCACCACAGAAGCGCCGACCGGCGAGGCAGGCGCCAGCAGCAATATGTCGCGCAGCGCGGCACTGCTGCTTACCATTGATGCGTTCAATGTAACTCGGGCCCTCTCTGAAGAAGACTATCTAAGCAGGCGTGAGCAGATAGCTCGCAGTCTGTTGAAGAACCTGCGACCGTTCATGGGCGTCGAGGGTGCTGTCATCGAAGCTCCCGCTGTCCCCGCTGAGCCGATCACTGGGCGGGAGGAAGTCGGCCCACCGGCTCCACCGCCGGTGCAGGAACCTGAGCCAGCGGCTCCTGAGGTTAGTGTGGAAACCATAGCTATTCCCCCCAGCCAGGAAGGCGACCCGGCCTACGCCAAGGTTCCCCAGAAGAATCGCATCAAGACCAAGTTCGCCCTGCTCCAGGACCCCTACCTGGAGCTGGTGACGAGCGATCCCGAAGCCGCTGCATCGATCGGTGGACTTCTCAAGGCGGCTCGCGCCGCGCGTGCCGCCGAGAAGTTCGACGAGTGCGAGAGCTACCTGGATCACGCGATCCAACTCCTGGGGATCCAGACCGGCCAGTAGTCTAACCCTCTATCCGCAAGGTCCGTAGCGGGCGTCACCGGACTACGAGCTGGCGGGAGAATCTGGCGCCGAATCTCGCGGCTAGCCGCCAGCGCCACCCGCGCGGATTTCGTCCATGATTCGCCAGTACTCGTCAAGTTGCTCCCTGCCCACCTCGGTGAGGGAGTAAGTGGTCCTGGGCATTCTCCCCTCGAAGGTTTTGCTGACGGTGATGTATCCCGCTTCTTCCAGTCGCCTGGTGTGCGCAGAGAGGTTTCCGTTGCTCAAGCTCAGCGTGGTGCGCAGGAAGTTGAAGTCGGCGCTATCCACGCCGGCCAGCAGCATCAGGATGCGCAGGCGGGTGGGCTGGTGCATGTTAGGGTCGAGTTCGTTCATCACTGCTCACCCCCGGTCGTGTCTGAGCTCTGCGCCAGTATCCTGAGACGCGCCAGGGCGTAACGACTGTAGATGTGCGCGGCCAGGCCCGCCAGCACAGCGTAACCGATGAAGAGCCCACAATTGGCCAACATGGCGTATTCACCCGTCACGTAGATGGGCATACCCGCCATGATGAGGACAGCGTGGAGTCCGTAGAGTGCCGGCCACAGCAGCAGCAGTCGAGTGGAGGCCGGTTCCCCCCTCATTGGGCGCACGATACCATACGATAGTAAGGGCACCCACAGCAGGGCTGTTAGCGGCTGCCAGTATTGAGGAGGCAGCCACTCGCCCCCGCCGATCATAAGTACTGGCGCTACCACAACGATTAGCATCCCGTAGGTCAACCAGTGCGGCGCCCATTTCGCCGTCTTTGCCGGGAGGGGAGTCGCATGGCCTGCACGGCGGGTCATCCAATCTCCCATCTTTCGTCCGGCTGCGCGGAGAATCTCCGCGTATCTACCACGGTGGCGGACGAGTAACCACGCCACCAAGAGCGCTACGCCTCCCCCCCACACGCAAGCTATCGGGCCCCGAAGGTCGTAACCAGCCAGGGAGAAAAGCCGGTCAAGGAGAATGATGGGCCCGACGATGATGAAGGCCAACACACTCGCGAATAGCGCGGCGAATAGCGCGCCGAATAGCCCTGTGATTAACAGGCCTGGCAGTATGTCTCGGTTCTCCAGGTAGCGGAGCGTCCACTTCGGGATGTCTCGGACTTCGTTGTCCTGCTTGTTTTCTGGCTCAGTCATGTTGGCTTTCATCATGAACCTCCTCCTTCGATAGGCTGGGCTGACGTCTCGGGGCTTGTCGCCAGTGTCCTTAGCCGCCGCAGCGCGTAACGGCTGTAGATGTGTGCGGCGAGGGCAGCCATCGCACCGTAGCCGATTACGGGGACAAGCATGTTCAGCGCCTCCCACTTGCCGCCGAAATGGATGGGTGCGCCGGCTACAAGCAGGATCGCGTGAATGGCGTAGAGCGCCGGCCACAGCATCATGAAGGGACTGCCGGCACCTCGCTGGCTGATCGCCACGTAGACGAAGAACGGAATTATGTACAGCGCGGAGACCGGCTGCATGTACCGGATCGGCAGTACCCCCAGCAGACCCAGCCCCACAGAAGCCACCACGCAGAACATGAACACAAACGGGACTGCAGGCGACACCCGCGACATGTTCTCCTCGGGCGACAGCCCCGGCGACACGGCGCCCTCACTACGGTATAGGCGCTCGGTGATCCGGCGCATTATCCGGGGACCGCCTACGAAGCTGAACCACATCCACCAGATCGCGAAGCCACATAGCAGGAGCATGGCGGCAACCGCCAGGGCCCGGTGGCCCGTCACGTACGCCCAGGCGGTGAGATAGGACAGGCCACCAAAGGCCGCGAACGCCACGACGAATATCGCGAAGAACACCAGCATCGGCAGCGTCCGGTTCTGCGCATACCTGCGCGCCCACTTGGGGATGTCTCGCACGTCGTTGTCCTGCATGCTTCTCTGGCTGTTAACGCCTTGGTTCATAGTCTTCACTCCCCGATGTCGCCAATACACTGTATGCTAATCCTTCTTACAAACTACTTTATACCACAAATCAGTTTGTTTGTCAAGGCCCTGAGGAAAGTTTTTTCGGGAAGTTCTGAGTTCGCTGTGTGAGAGGCACAGGCCGAGCGGCCCGTCATCTGTTGTGGCGCAAGAGCAAAACAGCCGCCGCACAAATGTGCGGCGGCTGTCAGAAATGCACGGTCGTGCTCGATTTGATACGCCAGGCCACGGTTGGTAGAGGTATCTTCAAAGGGCGGGCGAAACTACAAAGTGCAGCTTCATCCCCATCTGCATTACCAGCCGCTTGCCGGCTTCTGCGCCCGCTTGCGCCGGCCGCGGCACGCTAGTACTGACGTCTATCGCAACATTGCCGCGCGCGCTGTGCATCTGGCCAGCATCCAGGTCGAGGTAGATCTGGCCGTCAACAGTCTCGGTCAAGGCCATGTGCATATCTCCTGCCGCTTCGCGCGGTTGCTGGGCCGGACCCACAGGCATGGGTACAACCAGATAAACGCCTTCCAGGACGCCCTCGAAGCCTATGCGGGCAATGCGATGCCCGTCAATTTCGCCCAGGCGTTGGAGAGTATACTTGATGGCGAATCGGGGGGGCGGATCGGCGTAGCGTCCCATCGCCCGCAGGGGTAGCGCCATCTGCATATCCCAACTATCGCCTACCGCCACCGGGTCTTCCGGAAGCCAGGCCGGCATCTCCTTCAGCAGCTTCTGCAAGTCGGCCATATTGGTGGCGAACATCGGCATCTGCGGCATAGCGCCGCCGCCGGTCAGCAGCTCCGGCAGCCCCGAGATGGCGATGAGCTTGCCCCGAGGTGATATCGTCCAACTAAGGTTTTCGAACGAGGGCAGTACCTGCTGCATTATCGGCCCTGCGGGCATCGGTATGCTTGCGCCGTCCACCTCCATGATTCCCTTGGTGAGGTCCATAGTCATATGGAATGACCTGCCCATGGCCTGCATCTGCATTGCCAGCGGCCCCATCTCCAAACCCAGCGTGCCGTTGCCCTGTTCATCCACTGCTGTCACCGGCAAGCGGAAGCTGGCATTTGCCTCCAACTGCATCTGCAACTGCCCCGGCATTTCGCCCTGCTCTGGCGGAAGGGCCAGACCTGCGATGTCCATACCTCCCGTACCTATCATCCACATGTCATAAGCCAGTTCTTGCTGGGGCACAAACTTGTACCGTAGGAGAACGCCTTCTGCGTTCGCCGCCACCGCCGCCAGTAGCACCACCAACACCACCAGCGCTGCCGTATTCGCAACCAGTCTACTCTTGGCCATTTCGAATCACCCTTTTTGCCTCAGCACCAAGTCTATCAACGCTTTGTGATGTGCAACTATTCCATTCATTGTGCAGCAATCCGCCACCGAAGTCAACTGTGGTTCTGGTCCGACTGGTTCTGCTCCTCCTCGTTGATGTCAGTGGGCTGAGCGTCGTTGTCGCGTGCACGTGTGTCAATGACGACGGTAGTCCCGTCGGTAGTGACGGATACCCTCCCCGCTGCAGATCGGACCGAGGTGCCCGCTGGCCGGGTTCCCAGCCTGGTCATCACCGCGCCGCCCACGCCCAATACCAGCACGCGCAGGTCCGCCGTGCCCATACCGTTTTGCCATGGGCGCTAACACCTGCCCCCATCTCTCTGCTCGAAAGAGGACGACCTCCTGTCGGGGGCTTGCCATTTCGAGCGAGCAAAGCCATTCTAAGAGGCCATCAGTAGCACCCAGGCAAAAGCCCTATCCACGCCCTTCTAGTGATACACCCATTTCGTCTTCACGGCCAGTCGGTTCTGCGTGTCCTCAGCATTCGGATCTCCTAAGATCACAAAGAAGTCTGTGCCCCGGCGTACCGCCTGGCGATAGCTCATGTAGAAGTTCGTGCCTTGGCTGCCCGTAAGCAAACGTCCGCCCAGGGTCTTCTCGGGGGTGAAGTCATAATTGAAGGTCAATGTGGTGCGGCGGATTCGATAGTCTCGAGTATCATCGGGATAGTCACTTTCGCGGAACTCATGCCCCACATTGCAGCAGAGCTTGTCGGTCAGCTTGAAACCTTGGCTGGCACTGTAGTAGAGGTAGTCAGCGCCACCTAAGTCGCCCCAACTTGTGTACAAGCCGCCACCCTGATGCAACTTCTTACTGCTCCAGCCGAGGCCAACTCCCCATGTATGATCCACATTAGGCGGGCGGTCCGAATGACTCCAACTGATATTCCACGACGTGCCATTACGGTAGCTGGTCCGGAATCCTAGACCCATATCATCATGATAACGCTGACCATTAGTGCGGTCAAAGAAACTCAGATTCATCCACAGGCTGTTCGCCTCCCGATGGCGATTATGGAAACGATCATAGAAGTTGATACCGGCGGAGAATCCCTCCAGGTCAGTGTCAGGCGCAAAGCCGTCTTTGGGGTCAAAAGTCGGATCCACGCGCCGATAGTTGGCCCAAAAGCCAGGCTTGCCTTGGCCTCGCCAGCGGCTGGCGTTAACTGACCAGGATGTTCCCGCATCGCCACCCTCGGTGTGGCTCTCGAAAAGACGTCCGCTCAGGTCGAAACTGCCCCGGCCCAGCAACTTGCGGTAGCTGCCGGTAGCATAGTAAGTCTGATTGTCTGACTCAGCTTGATCAGTGCGCACATACCCAAAGGCGGCCTCATTGTACTTGGCTATGCGTTGGCGCACCTGCAAGGCCATGTCATTGCGCCCGTCAAAGCTGTAGGCGTCCAGCAGTCCGACGCTGGTGCGATCCACTGTGCCAAACAACTTCAAACCCAGGTCGAAATCCTCGATGCGCCGGCTGTAGAACATCTCCCCGGGCGGCATGTAACCGCCACCCTCCACAAAGAACGGCCGACGGTCGCTATACCAGCGTTCGGTGTAAGAGAAGTCAACACTCTCTACTTCATCCTCGATATTGCGGAAGTCGGGCGTCAAGGACATCACGCCTGTCAAGCCGCTAGGGTGCATGTACTTCGTATCCAAAGCAATGTTGGTGCGGAAGTGTCCCTCATTCCACTCGCTCTGGATGTTGGGCATGACGATGGGCCTGACCCGGATTATGGGCAGATTCAGCCCCCTCACTTCGGCAATCTCGTGCAGATCGAATATTGGCTGTGGTGGCCAAAGGCACTTGGTGTTGGTGCGGGCATGCCTCCGCTGGACAACAACGCCCCAGACAGACTGGCCAGCGGGATAGCGCAAGATGGCAAAAGGGATCCTGAGCTCGAGGATCCAGCCATTGTCCACGATGCGTGCCGCAGCCGACCAGTCCCCCCGCCACTCGATGTTAGCGTCACTTCCCCCGGGGATCTCATCGTACTGGGTCCCATTAGCCGTCGCAAGGAAGGCGTAGCGCTGGTCGCCGCTATGGTGAGTGTCTATGCCGATCACCACATAGTCGTCATCCCTGATGTTGCCACCTCGTTTTGTTTCCTGGCATTTGATGCCTGCTGGATTGCTATCGTAAGCGTAGGCTGCCAGATAAAAGGCGGCGTCATCCACACAGAGCCATGCTTCTGTGCGTTCAGCAGGCGGGCACTGGTCGTCGGTGTTCCAGAAATCGTCGGTATAGTAGGCCTGTTGCCAGCAGGCATCGTCCAGCACGCCATCTATCAGCGGCGGCGCGCAGACTGGCGCTTCGATCACCGGCCGATGGTAGCTCTTAGGCTGGGCTGACTCCTCAGAAGTCGCTACGGCACTGGCGGACAGCCCGACGCCACAAAGCATCAAGGCAACCAGGGCTACAAGGCGTGCTAGTCCCAGTCTCACTCTTCTCAATAATCGCATCAGCTGTTCTGCCTCCGTCCATTGAGTAGTGCTACCTGGGGCTTCTGGCCGGCCTCAACCAGGCGCCCCAGAACGTCGTGGTCCGCTTCCTGCAGTCGTGTCTTTAGTCCGGCGTAGGTTGCCAGTGTCTCAGTGGTCATCTTGCGCCCTCTCCCATCAGGCTTCGCCCACCGCAGCGCCCTATTCGGAGTCTTCCTGCTCCTCCTCGTTGATGTCAGCGGGCTGAGCGTCGTTGTCGTCTCCACGTGTGTCAATGACGACAGAAGCCCCGGGGGTGGTAATAGACACCCGCCCGGGTGAACGGTGCACCACGGTCCCTCCTGGTCGAGTCCCCAGCCTGGTCATCACCGCTCCGCCCACGCCGATTACAAGGACGCACAGACCTACCAACGCGGGGATGATGCCTAAGAAAGGGGGGATTGACAGCAGGTCTATAGCACGTAGCAATAGCGCTCCAATGATGGCCAGGCCAAAGATTGAGGTCACCGACCACCCCAGGACCGCAGCTATTTTCCGGCCCAGGATGAGGTTGACGGCCACGACTCCCAGGATGCCGGCAAGCACGAGCAGCACGAAGAGTATCGGGATGCCAATAAGCCCAACGCAGGTGATGGCGAGCAAGACGCATACGGGCAGGAACAGCAGGAGCGTGAGAGCGCCGTGGATCGCTGTCTCACCGGGTCTGTCGACTATGCGATCGGCAACGATCTGCGTAGCTTGCGGCGCGAGCAGGATCACGAACAGAGTGATGAGAAGGGCGCTGATGGTGCCCCAAGTCCACGACCACACGCGTAGCCCAAGCAAACCCCATGCGGAGCGGAAGTGTGCGCCGGGCAAGTACCGTCGTAGAGAGCCGAACCCGGGGCCCCGAAACGGCTGGATGTCGCCGTTCACCTTCGCGTCAGAGTGTCGGTTCACCGGCCCTCCGAGGGTGACCATGTCGCCATGAACGTGGCTACCTGCTTGCAGTGACGTGGGGCCACCGAATGTGACGACATCGCCGCTCACATCGCCGGCGATGGTCAGAGGTCCGCCCAACACGACCACGTCGCCGCGCACGTCTCCCTGAATATTCACGGGGCCCCCCAAGGACACCACGTCACCGATTCTAATTTCATCGGGCGGAACATTTATGGGCGAACCAAAATTTGTCAGGTCCCCGCGGCGCTCTACCTTGGCTGGGGGCGCGGCAGGCTCAGCGGGTTCCGGCGGCGGCTCCTGCTTGTCGCTGCCTGCCATCATCTCGGCGAAGTCCGCAGCCGACAGTTTCTTCTCTTCACCGACGATGACGGCCTGCGGAAACTTCTCTATGATGCCGCGGACAGTGAGAGCATCGCCCTCAATCCTGGCCCTGTCGCCCAGTGCGGCCTTGCCGTCCACTACCACCAAATTACCTTCAACGTGCCCCACGACGTAGGCCTTCCCACCCATTACGATCAGATCTCCATGAATGGTCTCCAGCGGCATAAGTGTGAAAGCCTCCATTGCCTCAATTGTTACGGTCTGGTCATAGTCCCGTGCATAAGCCGAGCAGGCCAGCAGTAAGCTGGCCAGGACAGCCAACAGTACGGTTCGGTTCAGTCTGTTTGCGCTCCGAGTAAGCTTCATCATCAACGACCTCCTGTGCCCGTGACGCGGCTATAATGTGAGTACAACAGATTTTGGGCTCCATCTCTTCCGCCAGGCCGTCAGTACCAGGACGAGGCCAGCGAGAAGGGCGACATCAATGAGCAGTCCATACATCAGTGGCTCGCCGCAGGTGGCAGCAACAATCGCTGCGCTCTCGCCCGCCCCGACAGCGCCTTTGACCGCGAGGCCTGCCAGTACTCTGCCGACAGCACCCAGCGAATCCCACCACGCTGGAACTTGCCTGACGACCCAGGCCAGGCCGACGATGATGGCTGCAGTGCCCGCAGCCCCGCTCAAGCCAAGTGCCCATTCAACTCTTGCGATGCTGCCAGCCGAGATATTGAAGATAGCACCGGGCCGGTATGCGGGCAGATTCTGTAGGACATCGGGTACCAGCTCATCAGGGGCAGGTAGGTCGGGAAGGTCCTCAAGGACCGCAACCGCCCGCAACAGGGCAGCAAACCGGGCTGAACAGTGACTACACGTCGCCACATGCTGGGTCAGGCTGTGGCTCTCCTGCTCGGAAAGAACACCGTCCAGATAGGAGTCAATCTTGAGGGCAATCTGGTCACAGTTCATCGTGCGTCATCCCTCTCCACATGCTGCAGCAGTTCGGCCAGCTTGCGGCGCGCTCGGTGGGCGTGAGATTTTGCCGTGCCCACTGGCATATCGGTCATTTCTGATATCTCCTCGTAGGTAAAGCCGTGAATGTGCTTGAGGATTACCACGGTCCGCTCGGCCGGGCCCAGGTGCTGGAGGGCTGCAGCCACGGTCCTCTGAAGATCCCTCTTCTCGACGGCATCAGAGGGTGACGCCTCGTCGCCCGCCGGTACACCAATGGGCGGACCATCATCGAGACTGGTAGTGGGCTTTCCCCGACGCCGCAACAGGTCGGTACAGATATTTGCCGCAATGGCAAAGAGCCACGAGCGAAAACGGCGAGATTGGTCGAACGTATTGAGTCTGGTATAGGCGCGAATGAAGGTTTCCTGGGCGGCATCGTGGGCCTGCTCCCTATCTCCTAGCATCCTCAACGCAAAGCTGTACATGGCATCTCTGTGTTTGGCGGCCAGGGCCCCGAAAGCATTCTTCTCACCACCGAGAACCCGCGCGGCCAGGATTCGGTCTTCAGATTCGGACAATGGCGGCCCTCCCGGCTATCTACAATACAGTACGAGAACAGGCGGCAAAAGGTTGCAGAACGAGCCCAGACAATCGGCTCTTCTCATCTTCTCATGTCGAGGTCCAGCGGGTAGCGCCCTGGTTCAATTGCTGCCGTATGCTACCTGGATGCCAGCCACGGAATGACGAATGCCGGCGAGATGAACAGTGCCAAAAGTAGCCAACTTTCCCAGTGGGCCATGTTGAAGGTGTAGCCGATGCCGATGCGCTTCTCCACCCAGATTGATGGGTCCTGCGGATTGAAGTACATAAAGCCCGCCACCCAGCCACCGTGGTCCGCGGCTCGCTCCAGGCTGCCGGGGCCGGCCAACTGCCTCATCTGCGCCCGGACGCGATACATCTTTACCGTGTAGTAGGCAAGCGTGCCAAATACTACAATCCAGTACAGTGCCATGGGTCCCACTACCGCCACGAGAATGCTGTGATCACTGCCCGTGACAACGGCTCGTAGCAACAGTGCGACCACCCCGCCGAAGAAGGCAATCATCGTCAGTTTCATAGCGTAGAACAGCCCCACCATCATCCGCATGTACCTCTGGCGCAGGCCCAGGTACTCCTCGCTGGCATTCGCCGGCAGGCGCACTGCACTTTGGGCCATGCCCACCACCAGTAGCAGGAACAGGACGAATACATACACTTGCGCCAGTAACTGCGTGCCAATGCTCACCCAGCCTATGGATGTCAGATGGCCTGAGGCGTCCACCAGCTTGGCAGGCAGATTCCCGTAATTGACGAGGAAGTAGCTCCAGGCGGCTGCAATCAGGGCCAGACATAGCCCTTCCAGCGGCCAGTTGATGTACTGCCAGCGGTTGCGCGGCTGCAGCACGGCGGCGACCGGGTCGGTCGGGGAGATCACCTGATGGCGTCGAACCAGGCAGAATATTACAGCAACGGCTATCAGAACTCCAAGCACGCCGGCGTCCATCAGGATGATCGCTGTGGGGGTGGGAG
>JAUWYY010000012.1 GCA_030615605.1 bacterium | reverse complement strand
CACCTGTCTCCTCGATCAGCCATCTACCCAGCAGCTTCAGAAACTCTGGAGCCCCTCGCGCGTGTCCCCCCAGCGTCCTGGGGCCAGCAGGGTTTATCATCAGGCAACTATCTAGTGGGAGCCATATATCTACGCATGAGCCGTCGGCCTGGTACAGACGTACGAAGAAGGTGTATCCTTCGTGACAGCTTGTGCGGTAGGGCGGCCCACCCCCGCACGAGCTTAAGACCTCCTGTAACTGTTGCATACGCTCGGGACCTGACCATTGCGCGATCTTGTTGTCTTTGTAGAAGACCTGCGCCTGCTGGAGTTGGCCCAGTGGCATTTGGCAGGCGGGAGTATATATCCACCAATGCGACCATAGGAACCAGCCCAGGCCAATCAGCACCGAGGCTGTGAGCATTCCTAGCAAGAAATAACCTGTCTTTGATCTGCGCACAGCGTGGTCTCCTGTTCCTCAGCCCAATTCTCTACCACAGATGCCGCTTGGCAAACCCACGACCAGAGCCGGATTTGAGATGAAGTTCTCTCGACACGTCATGATTGACGTTTGCTCAGTCGCTTGAGCTCCTCAACGTCGCCCAATATGAGAGCTTCCTTCTTGGCACGACTCCATCCCTTAAGCTGGTGCGCCGCCCTTATTTCATATCATAATCCCAGCCCGGTTGCCACGCTTTTCTTTTTCGCCAATCTTCGGCAAACGCCTGTTCCCATCTTTTGTTTTTCAACAAAACATCTAACGCAAGTTGCGGTGCTTTATGCGCCACTATTGCAACAGATTTTCCGTCGTAATTTTTCTTCAAAAATTCAAGAAAATCAGCAATTCGGCTTTTGACATCTTCATAACTTTCACCTTCGGGAAATTTTTCAGTTATACATTTTTCCTGCATAGGTTCAACAGTCGCCGAAGATTGAGCGTTATATTTTCCGTAATTACACTCTCTTAACCTTTTGTCTTGAATAATAGGCACCATTCCTTCAAAAGTTAGTTTTGCCGAATCAACCGCTCTTTTCAGATCAGAACAAAATACAACATCAAATTTGTTATCCTTGATTTTGTCTTTCAATTCAACCGATTGCTTAACTCCTAAATCAGAAAGTCCAACATCAGACCAACCAGACGAAATTTCTTTTGCGTTGTCTGTTGTTGTTCCGTGGACAAAATAAGTGATTTTTATTGGCATAAGAATTATTTAACCATATTTATAACTTTTCGATTACTCTTGCCTAAATTACATTCTTCGCACAGGGTTTGAAGATTGTCAGTGGTACTCTTCACCACAGATGCCGCTCAGCAAAAGCACGACCCGAGCCGGACTTCAAATAGCGTTCGAATTCGTTAGCCCTGACATCGTCATCAAAGTACATAGCTACGCAAAGCCTCCATGGCGTGTGCTTGGCTGTGTGAGAGGATTTACCCTCATTATGTGCTTTCAGGCGCTCTTTGAGATTGGAGGTGATGCCTATGTAGCGTTGCTGAGGGTGGCTGATGCTTTGCAGAAGGTATACGCATTTCATACTTGTTCTCGTGGTGTCAATGACCGTTTGTTGGGCTCGGCTTGCGAGCCGTGGCGGGGCGACTTCTTTGGCTGCTTGTGGCCCGCCTTCGCTTCCGCCTTCGCCAAAGCTACGGCGGACACGAAAGCTACGGCGGGCAGCCGTCGCTCGGGAAACTCTGACGATCCGAAGAAAGCGGCTCGCCAGCCATAGCTCGGGGAACTTGTCAAAGTTTCCCGAGCGACGGCTGGTGGAGGCGGCGGGAATCGAACCCGCGTCCGAAGAGGTGCTGCTAAGGCATCTACAGGCTTAGTGCGAGTATTGAGTTTCGCCCCTGATGAGCCCCCACACCGGGCTTGACCCAGGAGCTAGATGGGATTTCAGTTTCCCCGCCGGTTGTCCCAACCGCCGCCGGCGAGTAGCTAATCTTTATGACGTCACACCTCAACCCGATTAGCGGGGCCGAGGGGACGAGCCACTTTGTTAAGCGGCTATTGCCATTGGATTGGCAGTTATTGGTTTCCGCGTTTTACGAGTCAGCGGAGATCTCGGCCTGCAGCCCTAACTCGCTGCCTCCCCGTCGAATCCATGTCGCCCCCATTGCCACCACTATTATACCACATCTGGCTGCTTTCAATAAGGTTAGACAGCCATAGGCACCATTATGTTCGCCGGCTCAGGCACAAACGCGTGTGCCGGGGGCTTGCACGGCCGAGGGGCGAGGCCCGTTGGCTACTGAACCCGATAGACCTCGTCACCTTCGCGGACCCGGTCGCTAACCAGGATGGCTACATCCTCGCCCGGTCCGGCCTGCTGGACGTCGGCGTGGTCAAGCTGCATTGATTCGACCTGCTGGACCAGGTCGGTGGTGTGGCCCTTGATGTGGATAGTCTCACCGACTTGAAGCTGCGTAGTCAGAGCCAGCACCGCCGCTGATACATGGTCGAAGTAATGGGCAACCTCGCCGATCAGCTCTTCGCCTGCCATCTGCTCTTCACTCACAATCGGTCACCTTCCCTCCGTAGGGATAGTATAGTCCTACTAGCGCCGTTTGGCACCAAATTTCTTGCGTACTTCGCGAGCCTTGTCGCGCTTAGCTTTGTCGCGTCGTGCCGCCAGATACAGGGCTATCCATCCGCCTCCCAGCATACCTCCACCGCCCAGGGCGAATATCGCGACCATTGACAAAGTGGGAACTTGCCCCAGTTGTTCGGGAAACATTTTGAAGATAACAAGGTAGGCCACTACTCCCGCCCCAAAGCCAACTACCGCTCCAATGGCACCCCATATCAGGTGCATCAATCCGTTCATCTGCCGCCATAATCTCCCTAAGTTGGGAATCCTATCGGCCCTGCGTACTGCTTCAGCGACTTCCTCACTGACTATAACAGCAACCGCCGCTAGCAGTCAAGTCCCATCTGCGCGCTCGGGGGCCCAGTTGGGAGGTAACGACGAGCACATCTGACCCCGTCAGGGCATGATTCCGGGGGCAGGAGGTTCGGGGCAAGTCAATTAGTCGGATCTGCGAAGGATATTGGGTAACTGTCGGCGAATCTGTGAGATTGCCAAAACTGGTAGGTTGTCCGCAGGGCCGAGCCGACCTGGACGGTGCAGGGAGTAGACTCTTAGTATTCGGGGTATGATTATTGCGAGCATACGCTAGAACGGACAAGCCTACCGTAAGGGAGAGATTTGCTGTGAAGCATCTGGGAAAAGCTGCCCTAGTCTTTATCGTTGTCTTAGCAGTCGTTGCTGGCGGTTGTGGAGGTGGCGGTGGTGGTGCCACGGGGCCCAACTGGCCTGCCTACACGCCGCCGCCGGAAGTAGCTGACGAGGGAGAGCAGGCGGGCTTTGCCGGTGACGAGGCGGTCGCTGCTATCCACGAGATAGGCGGCATCTCCGAAGCCAACCTCTGGACGATTGCCAACGCCAACATTGACGCGCTGGTTGCGCTGGTCAGTCGCATTTTAGCGGAAACCGGGCTGATGGCGGCTGGCGCTCCCGACGACGCACCTGCCACGACCGTGACGGCGATGGCTAGTTTCGCCAGGTACCTGGCCGCGCAGATGCCCCAGTCAGAGGGTGAAGTCCGGCCCGCCGAGACCTACGAGATAGACTGGTTAATAGATGATATCCACTGGACGGGCAGCGTTGTGATCAATCTGAACACCATCAACGGGTCTATTCACGGCGAAGGGCCTGATACCGACGCAGACATCGAGATCCGCGGCACTGTCGGCCTCACTTCAGCGCATGCTACCATCACCGCCGGTGGCTATATCAGTTGCCGGATGGATGTCCAGGACTGGGACGGTGGGGTGGCGGCGGCAGGCACTGGCTACGACTACGAGGGACGAGCTTATCTGGACGACTACATCAGTCTCACCGTCAACCGCGAGGGCGACGAGTGGACGGATTTCAGCGGCACGTGGACTATGAACGACGAGTTCGCCATCTACGAAGCTGAGCAATGGGTGGTCAATAACAAGATCGAAGGAACCCACGCGGTCAGTGGCACACTCGGTGAGGACTATGCCTTTACCTTTGAAGTTGACCTCGACTATTACTTCGGCGTGCTGGCCGGCGAAGGGTTCTTATGGGCCCATCACGACGGCGTGCTCGCCGGCGCGTTTGATTCCGACCAGCACATCGAGTGGTTCTCGCTGTCGCAGGAGATTGATCTGGGCAACGGCATGACCGCCA
This sequence comes from bacterium, assembly GCA_030615605.1. Lineage (GTDB taxonomy): Bacteria > Armatimonadota > Zipacnadia > Zipacnadales > Zipacnadaceae > JALGTD01. The sequence continues at coordinate 61,303 of JAUWYY010000012.1, read as the reverse complement.
CGATTGTCGTCGAAAACTGGCTGATCAGCGGCGAGGTGCGTGACGCTGGGGGAGAGCTGCTGGCCACCTTCAGCGGTGATTTGCAGGCCGGCACCGGCCAGATTGAGTGGGTAGACGGCTCTACTGAGAAAATTGAGTGGCATTGGAGCTAGGTCAGTCGGCAGATTCATGGCTCCCCACAGAGGCTTGAATTAGAGCCTGGCCAGTTATCGCAGTTGATGGGCAAGGCGTGAGATGAGCGCCTTGCCCATCGTAGTGTTTAGGCACGGTGCTCGCCGCAGCAAGCAGCAAGAGGGTTGCAACATCGGCTGAGGGGAAGTAGGGGATGAGCCGCACCGAAAACGACCACAAAGGGAGGAGTAACCGATGCGACAGCCACCGTTTCGACTGATTTACGAGGGCGAATGGAATGACATTGCGTGTGTTGACTAACCACTAACCAAGGAGAGATTAGTGGAAGAGGATATGCAAGCGCTGGGTGATTGCGTATGAGCGGCGCACCTGGCGATCTGGCGGATCTGTACGACCTTGAGCATGTCGCCCGCGTGCGTCAGCGTTACCAGCAGGCCTTTGCCTCGACAGCCGCAGGGCTGGATTCCGCTGGGTATCCACGTGACGAACCCCGAGTATATGAGCGGGCCGGAATGCGGACGGTGGCTCGAGCATTTCTTCGCAGCGCAATATCAAGTCCTGTGTGACACACTGGCGATCGGCTCAGATTTGCTTCCCCTGGTCGCTATCAATCATCTGGGCGAGGCTGTCATAAGCAGCATGATGGGCGCCGAATTGCCAAGTAAAATCGGTTGAAGAAGGCCAGGCGTGTCTGAGAGAGCTGGCGGCGGGCCCACCGAGTATAGCTAGGTTGAGGGGCGCTAACTAGTGCAGGAGGAGAGCTAAATGTTGATAGCGCAAACCTTCTTGCAGCCGACGGGTTATCTGTGATGATTAGAAATAACTCTCACAGCAGTCTCTGCTAAGAAGGCGTTCGTTGTCGCAGGAGGTTAATGCTGAATGGTGTGGAATTGTACTAAGCAAGCTGCCCGATAGTTCACTGAGCCAGTGGCCAATACAGTCACATACTGCGAAAGAGGTGAGAGCGATGCGGTCAAGCCGGGGGAGGCCGTACTGCGCGTCTATCCATTCGCTCCCGGGGCGGCCGGCCACTGGTCATGCCCAACTTAACGGCTGGCAGATTCATTTCTAATCAAATGGGCAAGTCTTCGGCGACAATTGGGCTGACCACCTGTGCTGGGATGAAGCTGTGGTGGAGGACGAGCAGGTGGTGAAAAAGACGCGCACCCTGCAGACCCCTCACGGCGAGCTTCGCGAGCGTACGCGGTGTCATAAGAAGAGCCAGTTAACCTATCATGTCGAAGAGATGATAAAAGATGGTGATAACCTCGACGCGCTGGTCTGGTACCTTGACGAGTGCCTCAGAGTACTCGACCAGCGCCGCCCAGAGATCAAGCAAGCATTACTGAATGAGATTATGCCCCGAATGGAACAGGTCGCCGACCGGGGCCTGTCAATCATTCACTACTGGATGCCCTTTGTGGAGGTTCTGGAGCTTCATTTCACCCAACTGAGCCTGCACTACTTCCTGCACGACTACCCCGAGCTGGCCCATGAGCTGATGGAGAAGGTGATGGCCTACACCCACTTTCAGGTTGAAGTTGGCATTGAAGCGAATGTTGATGCTATGCAAACCGCTGTGTGGGGTTATGAGCAGTTCTCGCCGCGGATGTATGAAGAGCACATAACCCCGTACCTCCAGGCCAGCAGCGAGCAGGCGCATGCCGGCGGAGCGCTGTTCTGGATTCACACTTGCGGGCATATGAAAGGCCTGCTGGAAAACAATACTTACCACCGGTTCGGGGTGGACATATTGGAGTGTCTGAACGATCCGCCGGCCGGGGATGTTGACGACTGGCCGCGGCTGCGCAGGTTTGTCCCCGAGGCGACCATTACCAAGGGCAACCTGGAGGACTCACTGCTCTGGCAGGGGCCAATTGAGAAAATCAAGTCTAAGACCTGGCAAATACTGGAGGAAAGCGAAGGCTTCAAGCATATCCTGGCGACCTCGAATAATATGTTTGACGATACCCATTTGGAACACTTGGAGGCAATGCTGGAGACGGTAGACGAGTACTGCGCTGCAAATGGGCTGGGTTGATACTCGCGGGCTGGTGCAGGAGGGAACCGAAGAGTTCTCGCGAAAGGGCCGAAGCTTAATCAATTGCCGTGATATTTTGCGCGTGGAGGTGCACACATTGTTTGATCTCACTGTATGTCAGCAAACGCGAATTGAGCAACTGCTAGAAGAAATGACGCTCGAGGAAAAAATGGCGCAGCTAACTGGGCGCAAGATTCGGGAATTCGTGGAAGACAACCAGATATCCCACGACAAGCTCGAAGAGTATCTGAGCGGCGGGATAGGCCAAATCGCGCTGTCAGGTGGTGATTCTGAACAGCCTGCCGAAAAGACAGCCGAGAATGCCAACGCTGTCCAGCGGTTTCTGGTAGAGGAGACGCGCCTGGGCATTCCGGCGATCGTCAACGACGAGTGCCTTAGCGGGTTTACTTGTATGGGGGCCACGCACTTCCCCCAGGCCATCGGAATGGCCGCTACCTGGTCTCCGGAAATAGAATCCCAGATGACTGATATCATCAGACAGCAGGCGCGGGCCGCCGGCAGTCACCTGATGTATTCGCCGGTGCTCGAGGTGGCGCGGGATCCCCGCTGGGGGCGGACCGAAGAGACTCTGGGTGAGGACCCGTATCTCGTCGCGCGAATGGCGACGGCCTTTGTCCAGGGCTTGAGGGGCGAAGATCTTAGTGAGGGAATCATAGCCACCCTCAAGCACTTTGTCGCCTACAGCTTCCCGGAGGGCGGGCGCAACTGCGCGCCAGTGCACGTCGGCCCGCGAGAGCTGCGCGACGTCTTCCTGTTTCCCTTCGAAGCGGCTGTCAAAGAAGGTCACGCCCAGTCAGTAATGGCCGCCTATCACGAGATTGATGGGGTGCCGTGCGCCGCCTCGAAAGAACTGCTGACCGACATATTGCGTGGTGAGTGGGGATTCGAGGGAATTGTGGTGGCTGACTGGGGAGTGACCCAGATGTTGTATGGATTCCACTACACGGCCGCCGATGCCACCGAAGCCGGCAAACAGGCCTTGAGTGCCGGACTCGATGTAGAGATCCCCGTCCCAGACTGCTACGCCGAGGGGCTAATCGAGGCTATCAGGAGAGGCGAATTCCCCGAAGAGATCGTGGACCAGTCGGTTCGTCGTCACCTACGGTTGAAGTTCTTGCTGGGTCTGTTCGATGATCCGTATGTCCCGGCGGGCGAGGTCAACAAGATCTTCGACCTCCCCGAGCACCGCGCGGTGGCTCGCGAAGCAGCTCGCCGCTCGATTACCCTGTTGAAGAACGACGAGAACTTGCTCCCGCTGGATGATGCTGTTGATTCTATCGCTGTGGTGGGCCCTAACGCGGCCAGTACTCACAACCTTCACGGAGACTACGCGTTCACCGTCTATAAGAAGTCGGAGGGCGACGCGGTCAGGATTGTGAGCATTCTGGAGGGTATCGAGAAGCACGTCTCGCCTGATACGGAAATCCGCTACGCACTGGGCTGCGATGTGATGGACAAGTCGACGGAGGGCTTTGACGAGGCCCTCCAGGCCGCCGCCGACTGTGATGTGGTGATTGCCGTGGTGGGGGGCAGGTCGGCGTCGCACAAAGATGGCACTTCCGGTGAGAACCTGGATCGGACTGAACTGGATCTGCCCGGCGTCCAGAAGGAGTTGCTCAAAGCATTGCACGAGACGGGCAAGCCGATAGTAGCTGTGCTGGTAAATGGGCGTCCGCTCACCATCGAATGGATGACGGAAAACATACCGGCGATAGTCGAGGCATGGCTACCCGGCGAAGAGGGGGGCAACGCGGTGGCGGACGTGCTGTTTGGCGACTACAATCCCGGCGGTAAGCTTCCTGTTTCGCTGCTGCGCACCGTCGGCCAAGCTCCTACCACCTATGATCGACGCCTCTCGTCTTCTGCTGAGTTCGCCCATTATGTCGAAACTCCCCGGGAGCCGCTGTATCCCTTCGGCCACGGGCTGAGCTATACGGAGTTTGCCTACAGCAACCTGGAGATCGCGCCTGAACACGTTCAGGATGAGGAGGAGATCCAGATAAGCTGTGAGGTACAGAATGTGGGCGAGCGTACCGGTGACGAGGTGGTGCAACTGTATATCCACGACCCACTGGCTAGCGTTACTCGCCCCCGCAAAGAGCTCAAGGGCTTCCGGCGTATCACGCTCGAGCCCGGTGAGAAGAAACGACTCACCTTTGCGTTACCCATCGAGCTGCTGGCTTATCATGACAGGGATATGAATCTCGTCGTAGAGCCAGGAGAGTTTGAGGTCATGATAGGCGCCTCGTCCGAGGACATTCGCCTGGAGGGCAAGCTTGAACTGGAGGGGCTCCGTGAGGTAGGCAGCCGCAGTCGTTTCCACACCGCGGTCACAGTAGGCCCGGCGTAAGCTGGCGGGGGACTGGTACAAGCAAGCCCAAGCTCCCGGTGCTGCGCGGCACCGGGAGCCGGGATGGCTGCAGGAGGGTGTCTTCGCTCGTACTTAGCAAGCTGATTTGGCAGGGCGACTATACGTGAAGCAATGCAGAGGGGGCCCTTGCCATGAATGTTGACAAGCTGTGCTTTATATTGGCAATAGCAATCTGCCTGTGCCCGTTAACGGTCGGCCTGACCATCGCCCAGGAGACACCAGGCATGAACTCACGCCTCGACCAGCAGCCGTTTGCCAGCATTCTGGAGTTGATGGCCATCCACTCAAACTGGCCGACGGGCGTATCCTGTGTGCCTATGCTTCCTACCACCTGCCGTTTGGCGTCTTTGCTACACTCAGTGAGGACAACGGGCTGACCTGGGACTTGAGCCGCAGCTACATCCTGGACGAGTATGAATACTATGACGGCAAATACTGGGTGGATGGCAACTGCGGACACCTTTACCAGATGCTGCTGGACGATGGCTCCATACTCACCTGCCACGGCAACTATCTGCTAGGTGGCGTCAGCCTGATCCGCTGGCGGCCGTAGTGCTCGATGGGATTTGTGGGTGTGGATGACGCGCCCCTGTCGATAGTAGAGGGCGACCAGAGACTGCGGGAGCTGACGCGCGGGTGTATTGCTGAGACAATGGAAGCCGAACTATCAATACTCAAGGACGGAAGTGCAGCCATTTTCTTCGAGCTAGGCGGCGGCATAGTCATGCGAAGGTCTTGCGATGGCGGCCACACCTGGGCTGTTCCGGTTAAGGGGATAGACCCTCAGCCACAATGTACCAATGAAGGAGAAAGGTAGCTCGCTGAAACCAATTGTTGACTGCGTTCGGATTAGAGGAATGCCAGATGTGGAGCGGTTGTCCTACCAGATGAGTCTATGGGGTTGACCGCAGCTCCCGCGTCCAATAAGACCTCAACTGTTTGCGCATTGCCTCTTGGTGCACTCAGATGAAGAGGCGTCAGGCCGTGCTCTGTCTGCGCCTTCACGGAAGCCCCCGCAGCAAGAAGAACTCTTGTGCCCTCGGCTTGCCCTCCCAATGCGGCGAAGTGCAACGCCGTGGCGTTCTTATCGTGGTATCAGGCGGTGATGTATCCAGCATGTATGGACAATTCACCGATCAACGTGAGGATCTATGGCAACATCTGTGTGGGTAATGTGCTGGGTGGAGTCAGTATGCCGGTCGGCGATCCCAATAATAACTTGATCGAAAACAATATCTTCATCGGCAGCTTTCAGCGGCGGATGGACTTGAGGATGGGCGGTCAGGGCAGCCGCTTTGTCAGAAACATCGTTTGTGCTATTAACCGGGGGGCAGCATTACTGGCCACCCGCGACGGACACGGAGTCTCTGAGTGTGACTACAATTTGTACTACGATGAGGAAGGCGCGCTGGTCGGCAGAGGTGCGCCGGGCAGTTCTTACGTCAGTGGCAGCAGATGGGCTTTGATGCTCATTCTGTGGTCGCCGATCCGCTGTTTGTTGATGTCGAGAACGGTGACTACCGGCTGAAGCCGGACTCGCCGGCCTTAGCGTTAGGCTTCGAGCCTATCCCCGTAGACCGCATCGGCCTGCAGAGCAAATGAAGTCAGTTGCGCCTGGTGTTTACCCCATCAGCCGCCTGCTTGCCGGTCAGCTTCCCTGTCTCTCGATGCTGAACGTGACCGTGCCGCCGCCGGTCACGTCACACGGGTCCAGGCACTGGACGTACGCCTTGCCGTCTTTTCTGTCTTTGTGAGCAAGGCCCATCTGCTCGGGCTTGACGCCGTTGGCGAGAGCTATGTGGTATGGAATGATCGATGCGAAAGAGTGCATGCAGCCGTTGGTGGTCTCGCGGAGGTTGAGGCGGATACCGCCGTCCAGGACGATCAGATCGCCCACGTCATAGACAGGGCAGCGGCCCTTGATTGCCTCAACGCGAATGACGAGCCTCATGCGGGTGCTTCCCCTCTGGTGCGGACGGCTACCACGATCATTCGAGTCAGTCGTTGTCAGTCCCTCCTTCGTAGAGTTGTACCCGTACTTACCAATTGCTTGTTGTCATTTCCGCTTTGCTGATAGCCACAGAGCAATAGCACCCACGCCCCAGCACCGGGGGATGAACACCAGTGTCCGGAATTGCCCATATGGTTTGTTGCTTCTAAGGGACATTCCGCTCCCAACATTGACTTGGATCGCATCATTGCATATGACAGGACAGTTCTCAGACAGCTCCTTCTCGTCATTTCCACCCGAGCTGTTCCGCCATCTCGCACAGAATAGCGTTGTACGCGATGCTATGGGCCGTACTGCTGGAAGGGACAATCCGCACACCGTAGCCTGGCACGTCAACCCAGGCATCCGCGGGACGCCAGGGGAGGTCAAACCAAAGGAAGTTCGGGCATTCGGGCATCTCGGCCAGCTTGCCGAACGGAGTGGTATGAATGTAATTTACCCCACGCTTGAGCAGATTCTTCAGATTCTTCAGATGAATCGGGATATAACCCAGATGCAGGGCGACATCGCCCTTTTTCAGATCGTCTGGAATCGCCCGGAGGATGCTGTGGAGAGGCGCGCCCCATTCAATGGGATAGTTGTGCTTTTCGGGCAGTTCCAGTATCTCCGGATAGCTGTGACCTGTGGCCACAGTCCAAATCCGCTTCTTGGCCAAAAAGGCATCAGCCATCCACTGGCCAGCCTTGTTGAGAATCGCGCTTTGTTTGTCCAAAGCATCGACAAATAGTACCGCTGCTTTGAGAAATTCTTCCGCCACATACCCCGGCGCTAACGGCGGAATAATGCGGTTCCGATGAAATAACTGCAATGGAGAACTCCACCCAAATTCACGCGGCTCGCCGTAATTACTCTGCTCGTTATGAGCGAAACTGGCATTACGCGCATGCGAGCCTTCCAGCCAGACGCTCATCCATACAACCGGCATTTTTTCCGCCCTGATGCAGGCCGCGATCATTTCACCGGCCGTGATCCATCCCCGGACGAACTGCTCGAATTCGCGCACATTGGCAAGCGGCGCGAATTCGTCGTATTGATAAAACCCTTCTTCGGGATCGGTCCCGCCCGTGCACGCCTCGATACGGGGATGATCGGCCAGGGGGCCAAGGTCTTCCCGACGCCCGATGACGAACAGATGCGCCTTGCCTTCGATCAGCTTCTGCAATTCTTCGTTCTTGGCTGGGTCGGACTTACCCGCATCCTTCAGCGCGAAATAAGCCACATCCTTGCTGTTGTCCACATTGCCTTTGATGCACATGAGTCCGCCGGCACGACCCCCAAATTCCGGCGGCCAAAAAGGATTCACCGCTGGCGTGCAAATATTTCCCCCGTTCAGCAGATAGCCCGCCATCTTCTCGCCTGTTGCGATCAAGTGCGGTATATCCTCGCGGATGCCTTCAATGTGCTTGCGAACCAATTCCAGATAACGTTGAGACGGCGAAAGCGCCTCAGCTCTCTCACTTATCACTCCAACTTGCCTCCTTCAATTGTTCAGTTTCCCGTAACCGTTCACGAGCGTTGTAACCCATTCATAGTGCAAAAGAAACCCCGCTTGCAGTTGGACATCAGAATATTTTCAAGCGGCGGAAATACTTACGCTCATACTGCCGGTTCTTATCCATACCGTCCTTCAGGTTGCCACTCCAAAAAACCTCTGGTTCCACTCCCTGGCCCAGAATATAGCGGATGGCTTCTTCCTCTATGCGGCGGGTCAGGTACCCATAGGTGATGGTGGAAATAGGGGAAATGGGCGTCCCCAGGCCGGGAACAATCTGCACCGAATCGCCTACCGGGTTGTAGTCGTCAATGTAGAGATCGCACACGTCACTCATGTGTTTTTTGCTGGCATGACGTGTGGAATGGTCGGCAGGGATTGCCTCGTGCCAGGCAACACTACTGACTGCAATAACAAAAGCCCCGCGTTCCCGCGCTGCCACGCAAGCCTCTATGGAAGCATTGTTGACGCCGATGTTGTTGAAAACGATAACCACATCGTCTTTGCCGATCTGGTAGAGGTCAATCAACTCGGTATAGTATCCAGCCAGCCTCTCCAAGCGAATGCTGCGGGTTCCGCCGGCAAAAGGAGATGTGGATAGGTCCAGTATGCCGTCCACCGCCACCAGCGCACCGGCTCGGTGTACCATGTCCATCACCGGCATGTATGTGTGCCCGCCAGTTCCCACGGCAAATATGACCTTGTCCTGGATCAGACGCTTACCTATGACTTCTCCCGCTTTCCTGAAATTGTCTCCCTGACCTTCCTCAAGCTTGTCCAGAAATTCCTTGCAGATTTCCAAAAAGGACTTCTCTGCGTTCGGGTAATTCTTCAGAAACTCCACGTCGACTTTCGGTGCCATGTCTGTACTCATCCTCCTTGCCTGAGATTTCCCATATCATCTGTTGCTCCGTTTAACATTTTCTGTTGTCTGCACTAACCCTTCTTGCGGGCAATGTCGTCCTGCCCGGCCCGTTCCCGATCGGACCCAAGGGCTGCAGGTGTTACGCGGGGTGCCGGAATCGATCCAAGTCTCCACGGAATTCCAGGCCCAGAACTTTCTTGGCTCGATTGACGTTGCAGTATTGCTCGGCGCCCGGGGTACCGACAATGTGAAGGACCTCATGGTCAATCTGCTTGTTCTCCGCAGCAAGCAGACACGCCTCGGCCAGGTCGTGACGACAGACCCATCCCATCCGCCAGGGGTGCTCCTCCGTGCCGACCTTTCCTCGATCCCGTTCGATGCCCAGACGGCTATCCACGATGTGGTCAGGCCGGAGAACGACTGTCCTCATGCCGAACGCGTCATAAAACTGACGGCACATCTCTTCCTGGAGCCGCTTGCAGATCCCGTACAGACCCCCTTCGGTTGAGCGCACATCTGCGTCAAAGAACAGCCCCCTGGGGTGGATCGTCATGCATGACCCGACGTGAACAACGGTCCCGACGTCATGCCGCCGGGCCGCCTCGAGCACGTTCCACAATCCCTTCAGATTGACCAGGAACGGCCGCGGGTCGTCGTCCATGTCTCCCCTCGAATAGTAGACCGCGGTGTGGATCACCGCGTCCATGCCGGACACCGCGCGGGCGACGGTCGAGAAGTCGCTGATGTCCCCGTGTATCACCTCGCCGCCTGTCCAGTCTCCGTCGATGTCGCGCAACTCGTCCCAGGCCTCGGGTCCCTGGTCGAATGCCCGGATCTCCGCTCGGTTGACGGATCGGGACAGGATCGCCCGTCCCACCCAGCCGGCACTGCCGAAGACTACGATCTCCATCGTGCGTCCCTTTCTGACTTGCTGTACGGCGGCCGCCGCGTACAGAATATAGTGGTCGTCGCTCTCGATGATGCGGGAAACCCAGTCTCCCGTTATTCTTGCTGCTCCGCCTCCAGGGCCTCCTGCCGCACGCCCCGCGCCACCAGGTTCAGCAACGTCGATGTCGGCGACTCGTCCTGCCCGATGCTCCCCGGCAGAAAGTCCTCCAGTCTATGGCACACCTGCTCACTGGGTGCTATTCTCTTGCCTGGCATGGGTTCATCCTTCCGGGCCTGTGGCTTGCGCGCCACCTAAGGATAAGTCATGCCGCTTGTCTTCTCCAGCAGAATTGGGATTTCCCATATCGTCTGTTGCTGCGTCTGGTATTCTCTGTGCCCTGCACTAATTCCTGCCGACTGTTAGCGAGACTACAGTCCAGATTTCTCAAGTACCAACATTACTCCTGGATTCGTTTTCGGGGGCAAGGCCACTACGCGAACACAGCATATTACTTCTCCGACTCCGCTGCATTTGTACCATAATTCAGCCCGATACTTCGTATCCGGCTTTATCGTGACACTATGCGAAACCGAGCTCTGATGATGCACAGCGAATATCCTCAGGCTCTGTTTGCCGGAATGGGAGTCGGTATCCGCGCCCATTCCGATTCTTCCGCCAGCATTCCAACCGACGGGAGGATTTCCTTCCTCCATGTCTCCGTTAACGATTAGTTCTGGCCCGAATGTCTCAGCAGCGGTTACCGAATTGCCAGAATAATTCCAAATAACCAGTCCTCACAACAAAACCAACAACATCCTCATGCTTGCCAACTTACCGTTGTTAGTTTTCATGCTTCCCTCCGTTGAAGGTTGTCAAAAGTGCCCTAAACTGACATTTCCCATTTAGCCTTTCCTCCGCGACCATCGCGCGGCTTCAGCGAGTACTCTGCGAGAGCGAGGCACGATTTCAACCGGAATTGCCCATATGGTTTATTGCTACTGTTAAGATTCCCCATCCGACGCAGGAATTTCTCTCCTTCTCAGACATTTATCTGCAGAATGTGAGTTTGTAACTCTCTTGACGGTCATATTACCCCCAATTAGGTAACATTGTCAACATTTCTCATCTCGAATCCTATCTCTGCCGCTTTGCCCGTTGGGCATAGATGGTGCCTTGGGGCCCCTCGTTAGGATGCCAGCCGCCCTTTCAACTCCCCAGCTACCGCGAGATCCGCCACATCATAGGCAATAACATTCATATCAAAGCCGCTACCCCGGCGTGCTACCGCCCGCCCCACCCAACCCAGGCCGACTATGCCGAGAGTCTTGCCGTGAACTCCTGACGACAGGTAAGCGTCCCGATCCGCCCACTGGCCCTCCCGAACACCGCGGTCAGCCACCACTATCCTGCGCACTGTAGCCAGAATCAGCCTCCAGGTGAGATCGGCCGCCGCCTCATGTACCACCGGAGCGTTGTTGGCAATCACGCCGTGACGAGTCGCGGCTTGCAAGTCAATGCTGTCAAAGCCGGCGCCGTCGCGAGCAATCAACTGCAGCTCAGGCGCCGCCTGAAACACGCGCTGAGTATACGGCTCGTCGGCAGCTATGACTCCCGACCACTGCGCCCACAGTCGCCACGACTCCTCAGCCTCGCCGAGAAGACCACATAATGGTTTCAGAGCAAGATATGAAGGCGCGCACAGCATTGTGATTGACGCGCGGAGATGTCTTTCGCGGGCAGCCAGCATAATCCTTCCCACACCGCCGGGAGGTGACTTTCACTGTGTAAGCGAAAGTGAGCACAAAGCAAAATAAGCTAACTCTAAGAATGCAGAAGTGTAGTTTGGGAGCAAACAATGTCATGAGTAGTTCAAGGGCGAAGAAACTGGTAATCGTCGGCCTGGACGCATTCACCCCGACAATTGTCGAGCGACTGGTCGCCGAAGGCGGTCTACACGAGCTTTCCCAAACTCGTGGTCATGTAAATCGCTCACTGAGTGGCTACGAGCCGGAGGTCCTTACGGAAGTACCGATTCAACCGGCCAGCGGGTGGGAGAATCTGCCCGTGGCCAACCACATCCGGGAAGTGGTATTGCCCCCTTTCGCTAGGCTCTAACCGAATCTGGCTTGACTGCCTACGATGAGGACGGCAGTATTGACTGGAGCAGTGACGCCCGACTGCCCTAGCAAAGGATTGGTTGATGTGGAGGTCGCGGTGAATTCTGAGGAGACTACAACACTGCAGAGGCGGATGGCGGTGCTATCTGCGGGAGCCAGGCGGCACTGGGCAGTGCTGGTCATATTGACAGTCGTTTTCATCATCCTTGTCCCCGACGTGGCTCGACTGGGCATTCATGGCGACGATCACTGCTTGATATATGCGGCCACCACCCACGATTTTGACTACTTTATCAAGGGGCACCTCCAGGCAGCGGGTAGACCTTTTCTCGCCTTCCTGGTCTACTACTTGGCGATTCTGTTTTCGTTAAACACAGCGATCACGCATCTTGTGCAACTGGCGATGCATCTGAGCTGCTGTCTTCTGCTGTATGCTTTGATTATGCGAGTCAATCAAAACAGCTCCGCAGCAACCCTGGCAGCAGCTATGCTGGCGCTGCTACCGTTGCATGCCCAGGCTGTTTTTGGTTCGCTGCCGGTCAGTACTTAGTTGCGGCTTTGCTGTTGCTGATTGCGGCCCATGTCAGCATGAGTCCGAGTATCTCGATGACAAGGCGGCGGACTATAGTCTTCCTGCTGCTATTTCTTTGTGTGCTGTTCTATGAGCTGAGCGCGCTTATCGCATTGGGCCTGGCGGTTGGAATTTGGTTACTGCGGGGCAAGGTGACCGAACTGTGGCGTGAGACAGTACCGGCATGGATCCTGGGCTCAGTCATAGGACTGGGCTTTTTCATGAGTACGCGCTATCTGACAGGATACTCACGCGAACTGGCTTTCCAGTTGTCGCTGGCAAAATTCCTAGGGCCCTTCCGCGTATATCTGGGCTGGACCACCCAGGGTATTGGTCTGCAGTGGCTGACGAACCATCCGTGGGTCTGGCCCGGTATCGTCATCATATTGGCGACGGTGGTCGTCGCGGCCCGGCGCAGCGACCCACAGCGAGTCAAGCAGATGTCTCCGTTCCTGGTCCCTTGCATACTGGCGGCACTGGGCGGCATTGCTCCCTTTGTGCTTAGCTCTTACTTCCCGGTGCGAGCATTGTATCCGGTAGCTCCGTGGCTGTCGTTTGCCCTGATTATTCTGCTGCACTGAGCTTTTCGGCGAGCAGCGTGGGTGCCATTGCTATTGATAATAGCCTTCTCCGCGAATGCAATATTCGGTGTAGTCTCAGCCTATCGTGAGGCCAATCTGATCCAGCAGCAATATCTGGTTGGCTTCAAAACTGCTCTCCCGCAATGGCCCGAGTCGGCGCGTTCAATTTGCGTGGAGAATGCGCCGGCAGACTACGGGCCCGTCTCTGTTTTCAAAAACGATTGGGTATTGTCAGGCGCTCTGGCGCACTTGTACAATTTGGATTTTGAACCGGAGGTGTACTTTACTGGCAGGTACCCGCGCTGCAACGAAGCCTCGCCTGACCTAAGTGCTACCTGGCACTCGGATCATCAGGAAATGGAGATTGAACTGGCTGTGAGCCACCTGAGTAGATGAGCATGCCATGCACCAGCATGGCCGCGATCATAGTCATTTCCACGAAACTTACGCCACCGCCCTCCGGCCAATTGTGAGAAGCAAAGACACCGCCCAGCTTCTCGTCTAGGCCAGTAGCCTGGTTATCCAGGTCCCTCTTGATCTGCCACGAACAGGTCCCCTAATAACAAGGAGATTCGCCGCGACTTCGCACGCGGCCAGATGACTCCCGATAGCCACCTCTTTCGGACCACCACGGGGAAGATAGCCTGAGTAAGCGACTTTCCCGCCCGCGCTGATGCGTTTGCGCGGGCGCAGTGCGGAGTCCTGGTATGTGCGCTGACTCCTCTATCACTCCCTTGTCCGTCAGGAGATTGTTCTCTCGTTTCATCTTTTCATAATTGGGATAATTCAGTCAAAATACGCATATCTTCAGAAGCACTTGACAAAGTTCAGACATTATACTAAACTATGTTTGATAAGGTTCACATAAAGGAAGACTTTTGGTGGTGTAGATCATGAGTATCGAACAGATCGTGAACTTGGTTGGCTGGTGGGGACGATTGGTTCGGACGCTAGGCGGTCTGCTAGAACAATACCAACCGCGGTGCGAGCATTTTGTGACCTTCGTATTCTGGCGACATTCCTGGCTTGGGAAGGTGAAGGAATACAAAGAATTGCGCTGTCGTCTACACGCCCCCTTGCTGGGGGAACGAATTTCGCCCTGGCGAGCCTGTCATCAGTGTGAGCATAACCAGGTTGCCGCAGAAACTGACAGCACCGTGCCAATCAAAATAGACAGGTCCGAAGTTCCCACTGTGTGAGGTATCTTTGTACTGCTGTACAGACACTTGAGCGAGTGAGGTGTAGGTGAAATGACAAGATACGGTTATATGTTGCTCGCCGCCATGCTGGCGGTAGTGTTGCTGACTGGTATTACTGCAATGACGGACACGACCTATCACGGTCAGTTGACTGGCACGTCCGACGACGGCACGGGCATCTGGGTGATTGACCCGGGTGATGATGAGAACTGGTTTCCCGCCGAGATAGAATGGTGGATCACCGAAACGGAGGCTGGCTTCTACCACTACCAATACGAAATCCGCGTCTACGATGGGGCCGTCAGTCACTTTATTATGGAAACCTCCGAGCCACTCCCGGAGGGCGACATCTGGGACATCACTGGGGACTATACGGAGGCATTCATCGGCGAATGGTTTTACCCCGGATCAGGTAACCCGGACATGCCCGGTGACCTGTACGGCACGAAATTCGACGACGCCTGGGGGACAACCTTTACCGTCGAGTTCACCAGCAATCGACTGCCGGTGTGGGGCGACTTCTATGCAAAAGATGGTCAGGCAGGCGGGGAAGGCCTTAACCAATTTTGGAACAGCGGCTTCCTACTCGACGACCCCCTCCTCCCGCCCAGCGACGGCTCGCTGGACGGACACATTCTGCGTCCCGACTCCTATGTCCCGGAACCCAGCACCATGGCTATGCTAGCCCTGGGCCTAATGAGTCTGGGGGCGGCTGTCCGCCGGCGCAGAGAGACTGACTGATAGCTGGCAGTCTGCTCCGCTGCAGCAAACAGCCGGTTGGCTGACTGATTGAAGCTGGAGTTATAACCCGGAAGACTACCGTGGGAAGAAGCTGCTTCCCCCAGAGTAGTCTTCCGGGTTGCTGTGGTGATGGTTGTTCGTGCCCACTCCGTTTGGTAGTATGACGGAAAACCCCTGCTGGCCACCTGAAGGCGTCACTGCGCCGTATGCTTCGTATCTGATGTTTCTCCATTGATTTAATCTCAGATGCCCAACATGGCGAGTATTTGGCAACTAAAGATAAGTTCAAGATGCGCTCTTATTGGGTATAACAGAATTGCGTTATCTGGCTTAATCTTCGCTGGGAAATAGCCGATTAGCTACGTGAGCGATGACCATGCGGCAGCTCCGCCGATATTATGCTGTAATTGTGCTGGTGACACTTGCACTTGTGGGGCTCGCGAGTGGGCCTGGGGCAGAGGAAGAGAAGGCAAGCCCTGAGTGGGTGCTTATGCCCGTCGGCGCCAGTTCAGTACGGGTGACCGCCCCGGCTTCCTGGCATTTTGAACCCCACCGCGCACTGCCAGGGGGTGGGGCGTCTGTAGTTTTGGTCCAGGAACAGTCAGGGGCCAGCGTCACTCTAACAGTGCAGCCGGCCACCGGCCCGCTGGAACTGAACAGCCTGCGGGCAAGCCTGGAAGAAACACTCCGCACGTACAAGCAGTTTCGCCTGGCCACAGCAAGCCTGGACAATATCGGCGGCATTCCGGCGGTCAGTGTGGCTGGCACTTTGCTGCAGGACGGGACCGAACTGCAAGCGCAAATCTGGGTACTGGCTGCCTCCGAACACCTGTGGGAGTTGAGCCTGACATTCGCAGACTCAGCGCAGGTGAGGCCCGACGAGATCATCAATCAATTAGTTGGCAGTCTGCGCATCCGGCCCGACAACGGGCAGCAATGGGCCAAGCTCGATACCAGCCAACAGGCTCTGCTGGCCTATCAGGCTAACCAGGAGAGCCAGCAGCGCACCCCTCAAGCTGCCGAACCTGCCGACGACAACCGGTCGGATGTCGTCGTCCGTGATCTGGACAGTTGCCTACGAAAAGTTGCGGTGGGCACCTCCCTGGACGAGGACAACAAGCTGGTGAATGTAGGAGAGAAGTTTCCCGTTGGTACCGCTCAGTTGGTTGTTTTGCTGCAGTTGACCGAGGCTCCTGACAACACCGAGGTCACTGTACAGTTGTTTCACGGCAACCGCTTGTTGTTGCAGCGTCCGATTCTCCTGTCGGGTAATCGCAAGTTTGCGGTAACAGTCTATCCCCGCAATGCGGCGAGCTTTCAGTCGGGCGAATACCGTTGTCAGGTGAAGGTGAACGACCAAGTTGCCTGGCAGCTACCGATCCAGATCGGCGAGTAGTTCCTCTTGTTGAATCGTGATTGCTGGTCGAACCGTCGACCGACGCGATGCTCTGCCAGGATGGCAGACCTTGCATAACAGTCTCCAGGCGGGGCCAACCGCGCCGGGCAGGTCATCTCAGACGAGGTGGTGCGCATGATGAATCAACTGTGGAAGCCGGAGAAAATCTCGCCCAACGCTGTTGCAGCCAATCTGGCAGCGGCGATGGAACCATACGCGCCTGATGAGACCGAATAGCTAGCGCTGGGCCGTCCCGTGGAGTGGTGTGAGAGAGAGCTGTTGTCTCTAATTGGCGTCAGGGCTTCGTTGCCACGATGAGGAAGTAGGGCACGTGCAGGAATACGGCCCAGTCGCCGTTGGCTCTTTCGATATAGCCATGCACATTCTGAGCGATTTGGTGTTGATTGTCGGTCAGAGGAAGGTCATCTAGCAAGCTCAGCGTCTGGGCCTGGGCTGCCTGGGGAATATGTACTAGCTCCACCCACGTCTCTATCCCAGCCGCTTCGCACAGCCCGGGCAGCTTACGGCCGACTAGAGGATCGGCACCGGCCTGAGACAATCCGCTAATCCACAGTTCGCGGATGCCCCAATCAGGATACTCCATCATACCTCCGTAGTCGGGTTCCAGCGCCACAACTGCGCCACCTGATTGCAGCACCCGCATGCTTTCGGCAATAGCGGTCCCTGGATTAGCGATCCACAGCAGCGTGTTCTGGAAGAAGACCAGGTCAAAGCTGGCATCGGCGAAGGGTAGTTGCTGCGCGTCCCCGGCCACAAAGCTGACTTCAGGCGCAGTGCAGCCAGCCAGGACATCAGCACGACGGTCAAGCGCAATGACCTGGCCGCTGCCGCGGTGGGCAAGCTCGCTGGTGACAACGCAATGACCGGCGCCCACTTCCAGCACATGGCGGCGATGACCGATGGCCGCCCGGCGCAGCGCCCGCGAGCGCGGCCCGGCCAGCCACTGGGAGAGCTGTTGAACCTGGGCTTCCGAGGGCAAATCCGGCCAACCTGGCTCATCCTGGTCCGGCGAACTCATCTCCCACCACCGGCACAAGCACAGGCACAGGCGCATCCCGCACAAGCACAGCCGCCTCCGCCGCCTCCGCTTCCCGAGCTCTCCGCCATAGATTCGAGCACATCAAGGGTGACCCGATCCACGCCGGAGAGGTCAATTCCGGGTGGCCCGGCGGTACCCAGGGATACTGGGTCAAGTGTGTTGGCCAGCCTGCCAGTGACGTTCTCCGACCATCCGGCGAAGGAGGCGGCTACGTCTCCGGTGGTGGTGCGGCCTCCGGTTGTCACCGGTGCGGGCAGGCCAGCTCCGGCCCCGCCTCGCGTCCAGGTGGGGTGATAGTGGTAGCCGTGACCGTACCAGGTATTGAAGCTCTCGTCGTAACCATCATCCAGCAGCAGCCACAGGAAGTTCTCGTCCACGAACTGGGTCCGCTCGCTGAGGTCGCCGATGGCCTTGGCCTTCGTCCAGGCCCCGTGTACAATCGAGCGGTAATACTCGCGAGTCTGCGGGAGATTGAACCCGCTCATCCGCTCGGCGGCCTTCTCGATCAGGCCCTTCATTGGCTCCTGCACGTTCAAATCTTCAATGGGCACTCCCGGATTCTCTTCAAAGACGTCCAGGAAAGGCTGTTCGTATGCGTGGATGACGGTGCCGTTTTCCCGAGCAGTGGCCTGCCGCTCAGATCGGCTCCCGTGGTAATCTTCAACCAGCTCCAGCGCCAGAGGATCAGCCTGAACCTGCCGGACGATGTCTTTCTTCAGCAGGCCGAAGACGACCAGCGTGAGTACCTTGCCCAGCGGCAACTCCATTACTACTGCTGCCCCAGGTACCGTCAGACCCCGCTTGATGCCGCCGTGTTCCACTGAGGCGATGGGGGGGAGGTACTTGTGCCGACGGCCCACTTGGCTACGCTCACCGACCCACCAGATGAACAAGAGCACCGGCAGCGCGATTGCTTCGAGGAAGGGGTGCGTCACGAAGGTGATGGCCGAGACGCCCAGCAGAAGTATAAAGACGGTTACTCCGGTCCCGCTGGTCAGACGAAAGAAGATGAAGCCAAAGAGCACAAATAGGCCTATGGCCCAGAAGAAGCGGATGGTGGGATTGTCCCGCCACCACTTGCCCACCAGCATCAGCTTCGTCATGGGCGCTACTCGCTCCAGGTCGCGCTGGGGGAAGGAGACCCCCACCGGGTGCCGGTCATCCATCCGCGTCTGCTCCCAGCGCCACACAACGGCATTTCTATTCTGTAGCTGCAGCTTGTCGCTAAACGGCTTTTTCTGATACAGAGCTTCGTCGAGCTTGACCGATTGCGGGAGGTACACAACCACATTCAACTGTGTGGAGCCCTGCAGCAAATCTGCATCAAACCATGTGGGCGTGATCTGCAGTGAGGCGTTATCCTTGTTGGTGGTGTCCTGGAAGACAAGGTTAGGCATCGTGGCACTGAAGTGAAACTCGCCGCTTTGGCCAGGTTGTATGGGATAGGGATCCAGATGGACCTCCACGCCGCAAGCTATCTCTTGCGACTTGCGAATATCACTTGCAGCATAACCGCCAATGCTTGCCTGCATATTGCTGATATCGTAGTCTTCATGGGGTAGGCCGACGTCTACGACATCAATGGGATGGGCGCCTTGCTGGCAGTAGAACTCTATTGTATAGTCCAGGGTCACTGAGGCATCGCTGTTGGGAGTGACCTCCAGGAGCATACGGGGGACTGAGAAGGAGTAGTTTTGCGCCCAACTCGCTGTCCCAGCCACCAGTACCAGAATCAGGGCTGCAATCAAGTAACGCCTCATCACTCATCACCACCTGTGGTATCATCGCTCCAGCCACGGGGGTCGCGCGGACAGTCCGCGGCACAGATGGGTAGATCCGGGCAATCTGCGCAGCGCGTCGGGGCGGCCAGCCGCTCGCCGTAGCGGGCAAAGCAGGGACTGCGCCAGATCTGCTCCCAGTCGTCGTGCAAAATGTTACCTGCTGCTCTGCGCGGCCCCCGCGCCGGGTAGACGGTACCATCTGAGTCAACCCGGATGCTCACATCACCGGCGGCGCGCGGCCCGGCAACGATATGGTCGCTCAGCGACTTGGTCACATCAAACCGCACTGGCGGCTCCCACAGATAACGCACCTGGGCAGCCTCCGCAGCTTCGTTGATTGTGGTAGCCACCTGCGGCAGCGTCGAGCCAGACAGAGCGCCTACCTGGCGGGCGGCTTGGTCATCGTCGGGGCACGCCAGTGCGAAGAATGAGATATTGGTAACGCCCCGCTCGCCCAGATCGGCGATGAGAGTCTCAAGCCCGTCTACATTATCGCGGAGCAGCGGAACCTGCGCGACGGGGCACAGCTCCACTTCGTGGCAGCGAGCAAAGTGTCGCAGTACCAGGTCATGGTCACCCGCAGCGGTCAGCGCATCGTGCTGCTGGGCGATAGGGGAGATGTAGGCCAGGGTCAGATGATCAAGCCCGGCATTGGCGGCTTCATCAAGGACATCGGCGGGTAGCCAATGAGCCAGAGTACGCAGCCCGGCGATCATCCCGAGGTCCTCGGCGCTCTCGACTATCCGGACAACAGTCTCGCTAGTGGCCTCGGACTGAACAAGTATAGTGGCCTGAGGGATGCCGGCCTCCCAAAGTTGCTGCAGGATCTGTTTGGTCTGTTCAGGTTCGCCCGGCACAACATCTGCCCGCAGTGGCGCGGCCAGCATTCGACTGCGCGTCGCGGCATAGGGATCGTCCAGATTAGAGATCGGATAGTTGTCGCCGGGCGTGCCGAGGTCGGCAATCAATGCACGAACCTCAGCTAGGTCGGCGGCGATTTGCTCAGCCGTGGCCCCAGGAAATGCCGCCGCGACCTCGGCAACGATTTCATCATTGCTCCAGCCTTCCAGCAGTCCCTTTCCCATCAGCACGCCGCTGGCCGATAGCATCGCCGCCTGGGCGGCATTGGCCAGCAGCAGACCCTGTCCGTCGGGATCAATGCGCAGATGAAATCGCGTCGGCCACTCCTTCTCCAGATACTCATAGTGATACAGACCCGGTTCCGGCCCGACAGACGGGCTGGCTGGTCGTATCTTGAGCGAGTCAATGAATCTCTGCAGTAGAGAGGCCTGCGTCATGATCAGTTCACCTCCGAGGTCCGCGCGTGTCGCTTCAGCCGGCAGCCTCCGCCACAGACGCGTAGTAACTCACAGTTCCAGCACTTCTCAGGCAAGCCGGCTACCTGCGGCTCTTCGCGGCGGTAGCGGAAGCTACGGAATAGCTCACTGTTCCAAATCTCGTCCCAGGGGTCGTCAAGTATATTGCCGGCGCTCTCGTAGTATGACTGGCAGGGCAGGACGTCGCCGTTAGGCTCGATGCAGATTGAATACTCCCCCGCGTTGCAGGTGCGCGGGCCCAGTCCAAGTTCGATAGGGGAGAGGCGGCAATACTGCGTGGGAGTGTACCACAGAAAGCGCATACCGTACTCGGCGGCGCGCTCTGCAACCTTCTCCAGCAGTGGACGCAACTGGCTTTCGGTCAAAGTGCCCTCGTGGCGCGTCCCGCACCCCGAATGGATCATACCGTTCATAGCAAAGGTGCGTACACCCAGCCCGCACAGGAAGTCCACCATCTCCAGAGCTTCATCTGCGTTAGCCTGGGTCAGAGTGGTGTTGGTGATAGTATGCAGTCTGGCGGCCAGGGCATTGCGCAGACCGGCAATCGTCTCGTCATACGCATTGGCCCCGACGATCTGATTGTGCAGGTCAGGGCGATGCGAGTTAAGTGTTATCTGAATATGATCCAGGCCTGATTCTTTGAGGCGGGTGGCAAAATCAGCGTCGGCCAGCCGCCTGCCATTGCTATTCATACCGGTAATCTGGCCTAAGTTATCGGCATAGCCAATCAGCTCAAGAATATGCGGATGCAGCGTTGGCTCGCCGCCAGTGAAGATCACGTAAGGCACTCCGATATCAAACAGCTTGCGAAGTATGCGCCTCCAATCGGCCAGCGGCACGGACAGCATAGTCCGCCGTCCTGGCTCGTTATAACAGTGGCTGCAGTTGTTGTTACAGGCATAATGCACGGCCAGGTCAGCCTTGTAGGGAGCACGTGCTCTGTGGCTATACAGCCCCGTCTTTTCGGTGTCTATCTGAGACAGTGAACAGCCTGATGTCGGCTGGCGGAGCGTGCCTATCATCTCGGTTATCCGCGGCAGATCTTCGCGTAGTCTGTCCGGCGGCACCTCCGGATATGATCGTCCCAATGCAGCCAGCGCACTTGCTGCGGGCACCTCATCGAGCGCCAGCTTGGCCATATGTGCTGCGGTCGGCGTCAGGTGAACTGCCTCCTGCCCGTTGATTAGCAACAGACCTGTGTAGTCCTGGTGAATGCGCAGATGCAGGCGCATCTGGCCTTCAGAAGCAGTAATGCGGTATGTGTACAGACCCGGTACGCAACTGCTGGCGGGTCGCAGCGCATAAAGCTGTGCCCGAAAGCGGCGCAGATCATCACTTACTACTCCTGCCAGCCGTCCAGCAGCCTGCGCGATCCTGCTCACCATTTGGGCTCTTCCTCAATCTGGTAGGAGGTGCCGCAGTAGGGGCAGTCCACAAAGACTCCGCCCTCCCGTAGCGAGATGCTGTCCCGTTCCAGGGGCCCTCCGCAGTTGTTACAGGTCATCTCCTCGGGGTGGACATCGCCGGACAGATCAATCTCCTGGATAATGCGCTGGTCGGGCACCTTGGTCCGCGCCATGTATACAACAAAGAAGGCCACCCCGACAAGTATTGGGCCGATGATTATCCACTGCACCCGGACCCAACTGATCCCGGCGATGAGAAAGACAATGCCCACAATCCCGAGCAATCCGCCTATCAGGTATGCGAGAGTTTTCATTGGACTCCAGCGCTCCTATTCCAGCAGCTATGTACCTCTCAGGCTTAGCTTAACATGCGGTACTAGTATACGAATTCGCCACGATCAAGCATAGTCCTTCTGTGCTAAGAGGACATCCTCGCTTACCCGTCGAAGTTCCCAATGGAGATTCACCCGTCCAGTGTTATCTATGTGCAGGCAACCAACTGGCATGCCGATTGCATATATCAATGGGAACCCGGCGCAGAGCAGGGGAAACTAGACATAAGGGCGAATTAAGATTCATAGCATAAGGAGGTATTCTTCTGCGCGTCCACAAACTACTGTGATATCTAAGTCGAGAGTGCGGAAACAAGCGCGAGTAATCGTGGTCCATTCATAGTATTTGTACCATTGCCCGACCTAGCAGGAGAGAAGCGTACTCGACAGGAGGAAAGGAGCCACAAGATGGCTATAGGAATCAGCAGTCCTTTTAGCCCTGGACAGCCCGTCTCTGTAGAGTTCTTTGTGGGCCGCTGGGATGAAATCCAAGAACTCATGCAAAAGGTTGCCAGCGTGCGGGTCGGTCGGCTGCAAGTAGCGTTTCTTAGCGGCGAACGAGGTATTGGAAAAACTTCGCTAGCTCACTTTGTCAGGGTTATGGTCGAGCGGGAATACGGGATCATAGGAGTCCATGCTCAGTTGGGAGGTGTGAGATCACTCGAGGCAATGGTGCAGAAAGTATTGGACCGTCTTGTCAAGGAGAGCATCGGGAGGCCGTGGCACATGAGGCTAACCGAGCTGATGGGGAGACACGTACGGAAGGTGGGTCTGCTTGGGCTGGAGTTTGAGTTCCGTGCTTCGGAGGATGACTTGGGAGCGATTGTTCGCGACTTCCCGGGAGCGCTCCGCGGACTGATGCAACAGATGACTGACGAGCAGGAGGGAATCCTTCTTATACTGGATGACGTGAACGGTCTTTCACAATCTGAAGAGTTCGCGAACTGGCTAAAGAGCTTAACTGACGAGATCGCTACCTCTGAGCAGCCACTTCCTTTGTGTGTCTTGGTCGTGGGGCTTGAGGAACGGCGGCAAGAGCTCATCGCGTGTCAACCCTCACTCGCAAGGGTCTTTGACGTGGTCGAAATCCGTACGTGGTCTGAGGACGAAACAAGGGAGTTCTACGAAAAAGCATTCTCAAGCGTGGATGTGAGCGTGGAAGATGATGCGCTGGATATCTTCTTCCGTATGTCGGGTGGCTTCCCTGTAATGGCCCACGAAATCGGGGATGCGGCCTTCCGCGTCGACGACGACGGAGTAATCGATGTGGAGGATGCCAGGAGTGCTGTATTCGACGCGGCGGAGATCGTCGGTCGAAAGCATCTCCAACCCCAAGTGTTCAAAGCAATTAGGAGCGATACATACCGGAGCATTCTTCGCAAGTTGGTACAATTGCGATTGCCGGTTGGGGCAGAATTCCGGAGGAGAGAAGCCCTGGAGATTCTGTCGGAAGACGAGGTCAGGGTTTTCGATAACTTTATTCAGCGAATGAAGAGGCTTGGTGTGATTACGAGCGGAACTGGGCAGGGCACTTATCTGTTTGTGAATCTGCTCCACCAGCTATACTTCTGGATGGAAGCCGAACGTGCAACCGAGGACAGCTGACACATGTGAGCCACTCCTTGCGGACCACGCACCGCCGTTACTGCTTGGCCAGTGTTAATTTAGTGGCAGTCTCTCCGCCGTTCATGATGTACAGCAGCGGTGTGGGCCGGTCGGTGCCCTCGAGATAGTCGGCCCGGGCCTGCCACGGTGTGCAGGATAGGACGTTGGCCAGGTCCATCCAGTACTCCAGGCGCGAGACCTGCAGATCCCAGGTCATATGAAAATGATTGGCCGGGGCAAACTGCTTATATTCGCCCATCGTAGCGTACTTGGGGACCACGAAGGTATGAGGCCACGTCGGCGTAGATGTCTCACAGACCGCCTGGGTGAGCTTGTCGGGCAGACTTACAGTAGTGGCCTCATCCCAGACGAGCGAAAAGATATTGTTCATCGCGCTGTAGGCCATGCGCCCGGCGATACCCGCAATTCCTGCCGGCGAGACGAAATTGACCGAATTGCCCCCGCCGGGGAAGTAGAATTCATCGGCCAGCGGGAAGCTGACCTGGGACATAATCTGCTCGATGCTGGCACCGGGCTCGGCGGCCCAGTCAAAGGCAGCACTGCCGGAGTTGTCGCCATCCACAAAGCCAGTGCGCCGCCACAGCGCAGACGGCTCTACCTCGCCCAGGCCCAGTTCGTGGGCCAGGCGGTCAATCTCCCAGGGCTCCCAGACCTTGCGGAAGTCCATAAACAGCGGGGGGTTACCGCCGCTGAGCCAGGTGAAATAGAGTTGCGTGAGCAAGCCCTGCACGTCGGCTTCGGTGGCATAGGGGAGAGGGGCCTTGCGGCCGGTATGATCGAAAGTGGAGTTGAACAGCGACTCCATCACGTCCGCGACAGGCAGATGAATTCCGCGCACGTCCGAACCCCATTCCAACTGGCTCATAAAGCCGCCCCCAACCGCATTGAGATCCTCCATCAGGTCGCGGACAACCAGATATAGTGCGAGACTCTGACGGAAGCGGGCCTCTTCTTCGTCGTCACGAATCTCTACCCGGTCGCCGACGTGCTGCTCAATCCACCCGCGCAGTTCATCAAGCTCGCCGGGGTCGTAGGCCTGCTTGCTCAACATATCGGCCAGCAGCTTCATATCCAGACGGGTAATCTCCAGCCCGAGCAGGTTGCGGATGGGGATGACGTGCTGCAGGGCGGTTTCCATACCCATTGAATCGTGCCCAAAGATGACGACGCGCCGACCCCGCAATCCGCTGTAAGTCATCGCTGCGTAGCACCAGTCAATGAGGGCCTCAGCCGTCTCGGGGGTCATCTGCGGATTCATTCCGGTATCCGGCCAGGTGCCCACATTGATATGTACTAGCTTGCCGTACTGGGATATGGCGCCGCTACAGGCGTGGACGAAGACGACCCCCGGCTTGGGCCCCGAGTTCCCACAGGTCAGATTAAGCGGGATATCTTTCGGAAACTGCGCGATCAACGAGATCAAGCTGGGCTGAGGAAATGCCCAGGTGTCCGGTACGCAGACAATAGCGTCAACTCCGGCCTCCTTGAACTGGCGGGCGACCATATCGGCCTGCGGCTCGCCGTCAATGAGAATGGGCGAGTAGACCACACTTGCCGGAGTACCATCGGGCATCTGCACAGCTTCACCGATGACGTTGGCGGTCATTTCAGTAATGTTGACACAGCGCTGCCGCGATTGCTCATCAATACGCGGGTCACTGGTCGCACAAACTCCGAAAGTCGGCACCTTCGCGGACACTTCGATCTGTGAAGCAAGTCGCTGGATGTTGCTCATATGTCATACTCCTTTGCACCGAGCAGGCGACCTTATGCCTGCCTGATGAGCTAGTGCCCTGGGGCTGGTATCACGTTCGCTGGCGGGCACTATTCTCCTCCCAGGGGTGTACAACTTGTGCCAGGATAGGGAGGTTTTCAGAATAGAACAGAGAAGATGCCCACCAGCTCACGAATCACCTGTTCCAACAATATATCCACTCGACGACAACTGGGAGGTATCTGCAGTGAGTCGCAGTATAACCTTTTTTGGCGTGGCCGCCGTATGCTTGTTGACAGCGGCCAAAGCGAGAGCGGAAGACTGGACGCAGGACAAGTTTGAAGTTTCCGCCAGCATTTCCGAAAACGAAAGCGCAGGAGGCAGCTTCCGCGACTATTCCTGGAGCTTTGACGGCCTGTGGGCTCGACACGGGCAAGACAGACTGTTCTCAATTACGGTAGACTCGGATTACAGCAGGCAAGACACCGCCGGTACGAAGGTGGATAGACTCAAGACCTGGTTTCGCCGCATCTACCAGGACCGCCCTGCCACTGAGTGGAATCCGGTCATAACGCTGTCCACCGAGGGCGATCACAGCTTCGACAGAGCGCTTACATTGCTTGCTGGTGGCATGCGACGGGAATTCTCTGGCGGGTTTGTTGAATTCACGGGGGGCGCCAGCAAGGATGTGCGCAGCTCAGAGGGCTGGGCCGCTGATGTGGGGGCTCTGTTCCAGTATCACCGCGACTGGAAGCGGCTGGGGCTGAGCATCAATCCCGAGACTAGCTACGATGTCCTGGGAGAGTTTCGTGTGCGCAGAAAGCGGCTGCGCTACACCTTCGATGTCAGCCTAGACTACACACTCAGCGGCAAGCTGGGCATCACCTACCGCCTGCACCGCAATAACTTCACCGGCTCCGCACAGCGCCGCCAGTACCTGGGTCTGATGTACAAGAACAACTGATCAGGCTGCCGGACGCCCCCAGGTAGACGTCGAGGCTCAGCAAGCCGGTGCCGACCTACAACTGCGCGATGCTCTCGATCAGATCGGTCATCTCTTCGGCAGTCAGATCAAAACTTGCTCGCTGATGCGGCAGCAGTGACTCTACCGGGAGCTGTTGTGTGTGTCGCAGCTCCACCACTACACCAGCGGCCTGTCGCTATTCTTCGATGCCGGTGCGGGCTTCCACTCCTTTGCTGTGATAGTGCTTGACCTGGCGCATCTCGGTGACCAGGTCGGCCCGGTCAATGATGCGTTTATGTGCATTGCGCCCGGTTATGACAATCTCCACATGCTCAGGCTTTAAGTTCACGGCTGCTAACAGCGCCTCGACCGAGAATAGCCCCAGATCCACAGCCACATTTGCCTCGTCCAGGATAACCAGCGGATATTTGCCGGAGGCGATTGCCTGCTGAGTTTCCTGCAGCCCCTGCTGAGCGGCGTCAATGTCTTTAGGCTCTGGCTCGTCCAGAATGAAGTGGCTTCGTCCATACGGTTTGATCGTGATCAGATCAGAGAGCCGGGCTAGCGAGGCCAACTCTGCGGTGGGCCTGCCTTTGGCAAACTGGGCGATGAACACCCTCGCGCCAGCTCCAACCGCCCGCAGCGCTAGGCCCAGCGCGGCTGTCGTCTTGCCCTTACCATCACCTGTGTAGACTTGAACATAGCCGCGTTGCCACGGGCAATTAGTCGTGCACATCAGTTCCACTCCCAGTTTTCCGGCTTGACGAATGCTACTGAGCCGTAGTGGCCATCTGTTGGTCAGAACCCCGACCGGCAGCACCATGGCGCAGCAGGTAGATTGTCAGGTCGAATTCTCTCCTGGTAATTCAGTTTCGTCGGGCAACCCTCCGAATAGCCTCACTACCTCTGGTTTATCTGGTGGCTGGGGACCCGTTACGAGATTCCGTCCCAAGCGTAAGGCTTCATCGAGAGCCGAGGGATGCTTCAGTATGTCGCCCCTGGCGTCTATCTGATTGACAAACAGGCTGCTGACGTGCTTCATTTCCACCACATCAAGCCAGTACTTGAGGGTAAGGGTGACACATTCGAACATTTGTTCGCTTCTTGTGCCAGCGACAGAAATCAGCATAACGCGCCGGTCCCGTTGCTGATCAGGGAACAGCGGCTGGCGGAGCACGTACTTACGGGCCCACAGGCACTGACAGCGCTCAATCAACGCTTTGGCATAAGCCGTGATGCTCATAAAGAAGATAGGAGCGGCCACAATTAGGCAGTCACACGCCAGAAGTTTCTCCAGAACTTCGGGAAAGTCATCGTCCAGAGGACATTCGCCGCTGCTCAGGCAGGCGTTGCATTCCTGGCAAGGTGCTATCTCTGAGTCGCGCACAGCTATCAATTCCACTGTCGCGCACGCTGACTCAGCGCCGGCCAGAGCTTTCTGCACAAGCACATCCGAATTACCACCTGCCCGGGGACTACACGCAATGCCCACGACACGACGACTCATTCAATTCACCTCGACTAAGACTCCAGGCGACAGGCTACGTGTTAAAACCTCCGCCAGTCCTTTTCACCGTGGTTGTTGCCAGACCTTCCTTACTGAGGTATGTGTTTAGTACAGTGTAGTGGCGTGCAGCGCGAAGTTAACATAAGATATATTATGCGAAGCATTGTATTAAACATTAGAAACCGTACTACTCCACCCCACTTTGGCCCTCTGCGATAGTTGCCCGTGGCAGGTAATCTGCTAGACACAGCGCCAATAATGGAACCTTCATGGCATCGCCTGCGTCTAACCCACCGAAACTACCCAAGTTGGACGTGTACAGTACTGACAACCCTTGAAAACAGCGCCTTACCTATGGAGATGATGGGGAATGTCTCTCACCGACCGGAACCAACGCCTTCGTGCCAACTACATGGCGACCGCGATAATCGTGGCAGCCGTGCTTGTTCTAGTCTGGGGAATGCTCAGCCCGGTCACCGGCCAGGAGCGGACGCTTAATCCTCTGGGTATCGAGATCGTCGGCCCGCGCGAGTTGCTGGCCAGCAGTCGCGGCGCCTTGCGGGTGGTGGTTACTGATCATCAACAGCACCAGCCCGCCGTCGGGGCGCTGGTGTCAATTCGCCTCTCGGCGCTTGATACGCCTCACACCAGACAGCTTTTCGTTGGCCGCACCGATACCAAAGGGACACTGCAGGCCGGCTTTGGCATCCCCAATGTTGAACCCGGTTCCTATGACCTCATCATACGGGCGCGTTACAATGAGTTTCGCGATTCACTGACTCAGCGTATCACGCTCAAGCGGGTCTATCAGGTGTTGCTGACTACTGACAAGCCCATCTATCAGCCAGCTCAGCTAATGCACATTCGCGCGCTGGCGCTCAAACGGCCCAATCTGCACGCAGTCACCGACACGCCTCTGACCCTGGAGGTCGCCGACGCCAAGGGCAACAAGGTCTTCAAGCAAACGCAGAAGACCAACGATTTCGGCATCGCGGCGATTGATTTCCAGTTGGCCGACGAGGTCAATATGGGTCGCTACACGATTCGCGCGATTATCGAGGACCAGGAGACCGAGAAGAAGGTCACCGTCAAGCGTTATGTCCTGCCCAAGTTCAAGGTGACACTCACTACCGACCGCGACTACTACCTGCCCGGTGAGCAGGTCGAGGGAACCGTCCAGGCTGACTACTTCTTCGGCAAGCCAGTCGCCGGCGGGGATGTGCAAGTTACCGTCAAGACCTTTGATGTTGAGTACACCGAGATTTCTCAGATCCAAGGAAAAACCAATAGCGAGGGCACTTTTGACTTTGAGACCAAGCTGCCCACCAGCTTTGTGGGCCAGCCCCTTGAGCAGGGCAAGGCCTTCCTGGAATTTGAAGTGAAAGTTATTGACACCGCTGAGCACAGCGAGACAACCTTCAAGACCTCCACAGTGGCCGCCTCTCATATAATGATCAACGCGGTACCCGAATCCGGCAACCTCGTGCCGAATCTGGAAAATCGCGTCTACATTATGACTACCAAGCCCGACGGCACACCGGTCAGCGCCACTTTCGAGTTTATCGAGGCCACCGGTAGTGATGGCGAGCAGATTCCACTCAGTGAAGTGGTGCGCGTCACTGATGAGATGGGGATGGGCACGATCACCTTCGTCGTTGCTGAGACGTCCACTGAAGCAGGCGGCGGTCGGCTCGGGCAGCCGATGTTCTTTGAGCGTCAGGGGCGTCCCTCTTCCCCACCTTCTGCCCCGGTTATACTCAATATTCGTGCCCGTACTGCCGACGGGTTCACCGCTGAGAGACAGATTGAGTTGCCCACTGAAGCCCAACCAGGCGCTGGAAATATCCTCTTGCGCACCGATGCCGCCCTTTACACTGTCGGTGACAGCGTGCTGGCGACGGCGCTGACGATGCCGGCCGGGCGCGGAACGGTCTACTTTGATGTCGTCAAGGATCGTCAGACGATGCTGACGCGTGCCGCTGACATAAGGGCGGGTCGCGCCGAGATAAGCATTCCGCTTAGCCAGCAATTGAGCGGCACCATCTACCTGAGCGCCTACCGCATTATGCCCAGTGGTCAGATTGTGCGCGACACGCGTCCGCTGTACGTCGAGCCCGCGGCAGATCTCAATATCGGTATTGACGCCGACAAGGATACCTATCTGCCCGGCGGCGAGGCCACCCTGAACTTCACGGTGACCAACAGTGACGGTCAGCCGGTAGCCGCGGCGCTGGGGATTAACGTGGTGGACGAGGCGGTCTTTGCGCTTCAGGAGCTGCAGCCCGGGATGGAGAAGGTCTACTTTTATCTGGAGAAGGAGCTGATGAAGCCGCGCTTCGAGATTCACGGACTGGAGCTGCCCGGGATCATCACGCCGGGTCCGGGACCGGTCATCCCCCTGACCGAAGACGTCCGCAAGCAGCAGGCAGCGCAGTTCCTGTTCGCGGCGGCGGATGTACCTGAGTTGGACGTCTTCCAGGCCAACAGCTATGCCGAGCGTCTGGCTGAGGCGCGCGAGAAGTGGGCGGAGCAGCTTCGCCCGCTGATCGAGCATATTGGCACGGCGCTGCGCAAGTATACTCAGCAGATAGGAGAGGCGCCCTCGGCAGATACCGTCGTGCGTGAACTGCTTGACTCGAGGCTCCTCAAAGAACGGGAGCTAGTTGATCCATGGGATAACCGGTTGGAGATAACTCCTGGCCACGATCCGGTCTACTTCCTGGTGGTCTTCTCTGCCGGGCCTGATGGCCAGGAAGGTACTGAGGACGATTTCTACTTCAATACGCAGTTCCCTCAGCAAGCTTTTGCCGACAAGGATAGCGCGCGGCAGCCGCAGATGATGTGGCGCCAGTTCTTCGCCCTCGGAGGGGATATGGCAATGGCCGAAGAGAGGGCGCCCGGATTAGGCGGAGAGCTTGGCATGCTCAAGGCGGGGGCTCCCGCGCCTGCTATGGCACCCGCTGAAGGCGAAATGCCTGCCAAGAAGACAGTGCGCATTCGTGAGTACTTCCCCGAGACGCTGTTCTTCGAGCCGGCGCTGATCACCGGCGGTGACGGCAAGGCCACGCTCACTATGCCGATGGCCGATTCAATCACCACCTGGCGGCTGGCGGCTTTGGCTAACAGTGCTATCGGGCAACTGGGCTCGACGACCAAGGGCCTGCGCTGCTTCCAGGATTTCTTCATTGATATTGACCTGCCGGTGGCGCTCACCCAGAACGACCAGGTCTCGATACCGGTAGCCGTCTACAACTACCTGCCCACCGACCAGAAGGTACGCATTGAGCTGACGAAGGTGGACTGGTTCAAGCTAACGGGGAACGAGACCTACGAGCTGAACATCAAGCCCAACGAGGTGACCGTGCGTTACTTCACCATCACGGCGCAGGAGTTGGGCAGCCACAAGCTGACCGTCCACGGGCTGGGCACGAAGATGAGCGACGCGATCTCCCGCGACATCCGCATCGAACCCGACGGTAAAAAGATTGAAGAGACGGTCAACGACCGCCTGACCGAAACCGTCACCCAGATGCTCAGTATCCCCGAAGGGGCAATTGATGACGCCTCCAAGATTCTGGTCAAGATCTACCCCGGTATTTTCTCGCAGGCGGTCGAGGGCCTGGATAGCATGCTGCGGATGCCCTTCGGCTGCTTCGAGCAGACCTCCTCGGTGACTTATCCGAACGTGCTGGTCATGGACTATATGAAGTCCACGAACCAGATCAACCCGGAGATTCAGATGAAGGCGGAGGGATTCATCAATACCGGCTACCAGCGTCTGGTGGCCTATGAGGTGGACGGTGGCGGCTTCTCGTGGTTCGGCGATCCACCCGCTAACAAGATCCTCACTGCCTACGGCTTGATGCTGTTCCACGATATGGACGCGGTCCATCCTGTTGACCCCAAGGTAATCTCGCGCACGCAACAATGGCTGGTTAGCCAACAGGAGAGTGACGGAAGCTGGAAGCCAGACGAAGCGTACTTGCACCGGTCCAGTTGGAACCGTATCCAGCTCAAGCAGCTCCCCCCCACCGCGTATGTAACCTGGGGTCTGGCGTGGTCGGAGTATAAAGGCGCCGAACTGGATAAGGCGGTCAGTTTCGTTCGCGACCACGCCGACGAGGCGAAGGACCCCTACGTGCTCAGCATGGTGGCCAACGCTCTGGTCGCTGCCGATCTTCTCCAGGGTGATAATCTGGATGACCGCACTATCGAGGTACTCGACCGTCTGCGCGATATGGCCAAGACCGAAGGCGAGAAGATGTGGTGGGAGACCAATATCAGCGGCATTACGCATTCCACTGGCAAGTCAGCGGACCTGGAGGCGACCGGTATGGCCGCCATCGCCTTCATCAAGTCGGGCCGCTACCCGCAGGTCGCCAGTCGCGTGCTGAACTATCTGATCTCGCAGAAAGACGCCAACGGCACCTGGCATTCGACCAATGCTACGACTCTGGCGCTGCGGGCACTGCTGCTGGCCCAAAAAGAGGCGACAACGACGAAGGTGGATGCCCACATCGCCGTTCACATCAACGGCGAGCAGGCCAGCACCTTCCACATCACTGCGGAAAATGCCGACGTGCTGCGCCAGATAGACTGCCAACAATGGACCAAAGAGGGCGAAAATGAGATCGAGATTCGCTTCGAGGGCGAAGGCAGCATGCTCTATCAGATCGTTAGTCGCTACTACCTGCCCTGGGAGCAGATCAGCCCACCAGCTAAGGAAGTGCTCGCCATTGATGTAGACTACGATAAGACTAAGCTGGCCCAGGATGATATCGTTACCGCCAACATCACGGTGCGCAACAATACACCGGGTACGACGAGCATGATCATCGTGGACTTGGGCATCCCGCCCGGCTTCGAGGTGCAGAGCGGCGACCTGGCCGAACTGGTCGGTAGCAAGGTCATTGACAAGTACAAGTTGACCGGTCGGCAGATCATCGTCTATCTCGAGAAGCTGGAGCCGCGGCAGGTGGTGAAGTTCAGCTACCGGCTGAAAGCGAAATTCCCAATCAAGGCCAAGACGCCCAAGAGCACCGCCTACGAATACTATAACCCGGACAACCGCGCCGACGCCAAGCCAATCGAGATTGAGGTGGTGGGCGGATAAGAGGAACGGAAGAGAACGGAATTGCGGGGAAACCCCTTTCTGAAGAAAGTGGCTTTCCCCGCACCCCTTCCGCAAAGACTTTTGCATGGCGCAGCGGCCTGGGCAACAAGCCCAGCCCACTGCGCGGTAATAATAGCACTAAATGTGGGGCGGCGGATGCTTCATTGAAACATCCGCCGATTGCAAACCGAAGAAAGAGGTTCTCAACTCCGAAGAGCTACTCCGTACGTTCCTCCCACTCCACTTGAAGATTATCCTCTGCCAAACCCACCTGCCGCAGCAGCCAACGAGTTCTATTGACCATATCTGTGCAATTGGCGTAGCTGTCAATGTAGGCGCCATTTGTCAACTGTTTTGGCGCGGTTAATCCGCCCTCTGACTTACTCACAAGAATCCTTTTGGTACCAATAATGACCTCGTAAGGCAGTCTGTCCGCATAGCCTTTGGATATGAGCCAATTGGCTGTCTGCACCAACACGTCTCTCCACGTTCGAACATGTAAGGTCTCCCCTTTGATTGCGACTCCTACCAATTTAGCATAAAGAGGCGGCACGCCGAGGCCTCTTTTCCCCGATCCATTAGGGGCGCGCTCCGGTTGGTTCCCTTGCTTCTCAATAGTGTGATCTCCGTCGGCAAACACGACTTTGAGCGCCTTCCTAACACTTTCAGGTGGTGGAAGTGCTCCGATTGCGCCTTGAGTCTGATTCTGAAGGAACTCGATAACCTGTGGCGAAGGATCCGAAAGCAAGTGCTGTATTGCTCTGGGCAGATCTCTCTCAATCCGCTGTTGCTCTCTGGATTCGTCGTAGCGTCGCTTGGCATTCTTGTACGCAAGCCCGCCGAACACGAACTCTTTTTTTAGAAACTGGGTCAGGCGCAAATTAACTTCGGCAGTTTCCTGGTTCACCAGGTCAACAGTGAGAAATCTTCGCTCTGCCCAGGGCCCTTCCTCAAGCGGCAAGTAAAACCACCACTCTCGCCCATTAGTCAGCACAGCCAGACGAATACCTTGCTTAAAGGCATAGTCGAGCAATTGCTCCTCATGGGCGGACAGATTTTGATCAGGCGCCTTTTCTTCCAGGAACAGGCACGGCCTACCGTCCTTGAGAAACGCCCAGTCCACTCTCCGGGATTCTACGGCGTATTCAGGGCGCATTTCATCCATATTCTCCGGATCCCAACCGAGGGTTTTCACAATAGGCATTACCACACCATATTCCACTGCCCTCTCATTCAGGGCTTCACCTGACTGCAAGCGCCGTTTCGCTTTCTCTATTACGGGGTTCAGTTCTTCCGCAAGTTCGCCCATAAGCAACCTCCATTTGCCTCAATTACGTTAGCGTTCCCGGATACCACTCGGAGTATTCTTAATGCAGTGCGTTTATTCCTTCCCTGCGAGGTAAGTCGGCTACCACCGTATCTCTCCTACCTCTCTACGAACGCGAGTCTACGCACAGCCCGATATACGCCCCCCACGGCAGTCTTGAAAGGCCCGGCAGGCAGTCGCGGAGGCGGCTGATATGGTGGAGTACAGGCGGACCGATGGCCGGGCCCTGCAGCGTCGTGCGCCAGGTAATGTCTTGGCCACCAGCCTCGCGGACAAGTCTCAGCACTTCCCCCACTGAGTAGAAGCGCGCCCGTGAGAGAATCCTACCCCGCCGCAGCCGTTGTTGGAGGTAGTACGGAGAATAGCGGTTTAGCACGCCCAGGAAGACGCGGTCGCGGGAGATACGCAGCATCTCGGCAATGAGCCTGTCGGGATGCTCGACGAACTCCAGCACAGTTATGGCCGTGACCAGGTCAAAGCTGTCGTCAGCGAAGGGCAGGTCGGTGCCGTCGGCAAGGAGGACATGCCCCTCTTCCCCACTCCCCGCAAGTCGCTGCCGAGCGACCTGCACCATCTCGGCGGAGTTGTCCACCCCGGTTGGCTCCAGGCCCATTTCCGCGAACCATTGCAAATAGCGCCCTGTCCCGCAGCCGACATCCAGCACCTGCTCACCGGGTTGCGGCTCGCACATATGTACGAGAAGCTGCCGCTGGCGCTGATCCGCATATCTCCCCCACCTCGTCTCGTACCAGCGGTCGTAGTGGCGTGCTACTTCTGAGGAAAAGGTGCTATCGCTCATTTTACCCTAGCTTGTCTCAGCAAATTGAGGTAGCACAAGGAAGCTGTTGGCGGCGGTGTCGTTAAGATCTGTCCGGTTTCAGCGCGGCGGCGATAACCTCGTCCACCGTGTCTACGAAGATGAAGTTTATGCCGGCGCGGAGGTCCTCTTCCATATCCTGCACCGCGCCCCGGTTTTGCTCCGGGAGGATGACGGTGTCCAGGCCGGCGCGCTTGGCGGCCAGCACCTTCTCCTTGATTCCCCCGACCGGCATCACCTTTCCGCGCAGGGTAATCTCGCCAGTCATTGCGATATTGTCCTTGGCCAAGCGACCAGTGAGTAGTGACGTCAGAGCGGCAGCCATGGCCACACCCGCCGAAGGTCCATCTTTGGGCGTTGCTCCACTGGGGACATGCAAATGGATATCGCTGTGCTCGTAGAAATCAGGAGCAACGTCGAGTGCTTCGGCGTTGCTACGCACCCAGCTCAGCGCGGCCTGGGCTGACTCCTGCATTACCTCCCCGAGCTGACCGGTGAGAGTCAGCTTCTTATCACCTGGCATCCGCGAGGCCTCCACGAACAGGATTTGCCCGCCCGCCTCGGTCCAGGCCAGCCCGGTTACCACCCCGGGCATAGTAATGCGCTCGGCGACATCAGGAAAGAACTTCTGATGGCCCAGGAACTCTTCCAGGTCCGCAATCTTGATCTTGGTGGCCTCAGTCTCTCCCTCGGCGACGCGGCGGGCCGCCTTGCGGCAGATGGTGGCAATCGTTCGCTCCAGGTTGCGGACACCGGCTTCTCGGGTATAGTCACCGATGATGTGGCGCAAGGCACCGGGGGTAATACGTAGCTGGCTGGCCTTCAGGCCGTGGCGCTCAAGCTGGCGAGGAATGAGATAGTTCCTGGCGATATGGAATTTCTCTTCATCAGTATAGCCGGGCAGCCGGATTATCTCCATGCGATCCTGGAGCGCCGGCGGAATAGTGGCCGTAACGTTGCCGGTGGTAATGAACATAACCCGAGACAGATCAAAGGGAATCTCCAGATAGTGGTCGGAGAAGCTGTCATTCTGCTCTGGGTCGAGGACTTCCAGAAGCGCCGACGACGGGTCGCCACGGAAGTCTGCTCCGATCTTGTCAATCTCATCGAGCATAAAGACCGGATTATTGGTCCCTATGTTGCGTAAGCCCTGGATGATGCGGCCGGGCAACGCGCCGACGTATGTGCGGCGGTGGCCGCGGATTTCAGCCTCGTCGCGAATACCGCCCAGCGAGATGCGGATGAACTCACGCCCAGTTGCCCGCGCGATGCTTTGACCCAATGAGGTCTTACCCACGCCGGGAGGCCCGATAAAGCAGAGGATCGGCCCTTTCATATCGGGTTTAATCCGGCGGACGGCAAGATATTCGACTATGCGCTCTTTGACATCCTTAAGGTCGTAGTGATCTTCGTCTAGAATCTGCTGGGCCTCTTTGACATCAATATGCTCTTCGGAGCCTGCCTGCCAGGGCAGCTCGATAATCCACTCCAGGTAGGTGCGCACTACACTGTATTCAGCGGCAGCCGGATTCATCCGAGCCAGACGGTCAACTTCCCGATCGGCGGCTTCACGGGCGGCTTCGGTCAGCTCGGCCTCCTCCAGGCGCTGGCGCAGCTCCGTGATTTCATCGGTCTCGCCCGCCTCACCCAACTCTTTGCGGATTGCTTCCAGTTGTCTGTGCAGGTAGTAGTCACGCTGAGTCTGCTCTACTTCTTGTTGGATGTCAGCCGAAACGCGCCGGGCCGCCTGCAGGCGCACCAACTGCTCGTGGGCGGCTTTGTGCACCGCAGCCAGCCGCTCGGCAACATCAGTCATCTCAAGCATTTGCTGCTTAGTCTGGATATCAATATCCAGCGCGGAGGCGATAAGATCGGTGAGCATCGACAGATTAGGGACATTCAGCGCCTGGATAACTGCTTCTTCGGGCATGCCAGGGGACAGTTCGATGATCTCTTCGAAGGTGTTTAACAGGCTTTGGCGCAGCGCCTGAATCTCTTCATCAGATTCGTCAGCGGGGGTCTCGGCCAACTCGGTTATTTTGGCGATGCGATACGGTTCGACTTGAGTCAACTCGCCAATCCGTATGCGGGTAACCCCGCGGAGCAGGATACGCCGGCTGTCGTCGGGCATCTGCATCATCCTATGAAGCTGGGCGGCACAACCTACTTCATGGAGGGGTGGCTCACTGTCGCTGGCTTGCTCGGGAGCAGGCTGTCGCATGATGCAACCCAGAAAACGGTCGCCGGCAGCCACCGCATTGATCAACTCGCTGTCCTCTTCCCCGACGGCTATCGGCACCACCATATAAGGGAAGACGACCATCTCGTTGACAGGTAGTATGGGCAATTCGGCAGGTAGAGTAGGTTCTGGTAAGGGGGCTTCTATCTCCATCTCTTCACTCCACAACCTTTCGGCTATTCGATGGGCACCGAGCGCGGCATCGGCCCATCCGGTGCACTCTTGAGAAGAGTTACCACTAAGAAGCCGTCTTCGTAATGTGCTGACGTACCCTCCCGGTCTACATCACGCGGCAGGCGAATCTGGCGGCTAAACTCACCGCACTCAATCTCCATATTGTGATATTTACGCGGCTGGCCAGCAGCCGGGTCGCTGCGCCGACCGCGGATAACCAAGAGTTGTGTGTCTTGCATTATCACGATGTCAACAGTGGTAGGGTCAATCCCCGCAATCTCCATACGCACCACCACCTCGGTCTCAGTCTCATAGACATCAACAGGCGGGCTGAAGCCTGTCTCGGGGCGGCGCAGGGACAGGCTGCCAAACGACAAAGTCGAGACAGACCGCCAGCCAATTCGTGGCCCTTCAGATGATGAACGGTGCGATTTCGGAATCAGGAAGGTGAATGACATGGTTGCTTCTCCTGCCTGTCTCAGAGTTCCAGGAACAGTACCAGCTCACTACGTCCCCGCGCGGGGACGTAGCGCCATGACTATTCCAACCACGCTTACGACAGCGCCTGCGCGACCTCCTTGAGCTGCTCCCGGATGGGAAGGGTGTTGGGGCACTTCGGCTCGCACTCACCACACTCGGTGCACGCTGCGGCGCGCTTCTGCTCGTCCATCGCCTGGTACTGAGACCGCGCCCACTCCGTCAGGTCGTAGATCCGGGCGTGGTTGTAAAGACGGAAGTTGCCCGGGATGTCCACGCCGTTTGGGCAGTCCATGCAGTATCCGCAGGCCGTACAGAACTTCTCGCCAACGGCCGCGAACTCGTCCAGAATGCGATCCATGCGGGCCTGCCCGTCGGCGCTCATGCCCTCGAAGGAGCTGACCGTCGCCGCGTTCTCGTTCAGCATCTCCAGTGTGCTCATGCCCGAGCACGCACAACTGACGTCATGGTTCCGAAGAACGAACTGGATAGCAGCTGCGGCTGTCGTCGCCGCCCCGCCTGGGATAATATCCTGGAGTTGTGGCGAAGGGCTGGCGAGCATGCCACCTGCAACCGGGCACATCACGACAACGCCCATATCAAGTTCGCCTGCGCGCTTGATCGTCGGCGCGTAGGAGCGATTCAGCATGTTGTAGGGGAGAGTCACACTTTCGAAGATGCCCGTCTCGACCACCTTGGTGAAGTTCTCCGGCTTGTCGTGGCCGGTGAAACCGATATGGCCTATGATCCCCTCATCTCGAGCCTTGTCAAGAGCTTCAAGTGCGCCACCATTCTTCGTCAGAAGCTCCAGTTTATCGAGGGCAAACCATCCTACCTGGAAGAACTCCAGGTAGTCCACCTCCAGAATTTCCATCTGCAAATCGATCTCCTGGCGATAGCTGTCCGCCGACGTCTCCTCGTCCAGGGCAGCTTTGCCCGAGACGATCAAGCCTCGGCTGCGGCCCTTCAAGCCCGGGGCCGTCAAGTGCTGGCACCTGCCGTTTATGTACCTGCGGGTGGTCTCGAAGTAATTCACGCCGGCGGCGATCGCTGCATCTACCACCTCCGCCGCTAGTTCCGGATCATGCTCGGGCAGGCGCATGCAACCCATCGCCAGCGCCGATACCTGGAGACCAGTTTTGCCCAAAGGACGGTACTTCATTATAAACATTACAGCCTTTCTTTCGACCGGATGAGAGACTGGTAGCACGTGTGCTTCACGTGCTGTCCACACTCTCCTCCCAATATTATAACAAAAATTGTGGTCGGCGTCCAATGCACTGGAATACACTGAGGCGCTGGACGGTGCCAGTGCAGCTTATGATAATCAAGCCAGTCCTGAGCCCGAAGAGTGGCGAATTATCCTTGACATGATGGCGGGGGGATACACTATACTACGAACCAAAGCCAGAAGATGAGTAGTTGATAGCCTGATAGTATGAAGATCACTGCATCGGCCTGCTACATATTGGCGGTTGCGGCACTGTTAGTTTACCTGGCCGACAGCGCCGCTACCGACAGCATCGGTCAGCCCGACGCCCTGGCAACAGAGCGAATCTGTGTGGATGAGCTTGGTATCTCGCTGCACCTGCCCGCTGGCTGGCATATCCAGTTGCTTGATGGACAGGCGGCGCGTCTGGTTCCCAGCGCTGAGGCTCAGAGGCAGTTGACCGCGCTGAGCGGTGCAGTTGATCGGGAGATCGAGCTCTGGCCAATAGAGCTGGTCGCCTGGACCAGCCCAGCGCCCAGCCACAGCCCCCAACAAGCTGTGGCCGGACACGAGCAACTACTGAACCAGCACTACAACTACCAGCGCGAGAATAGCGAGCCGTTCACCAGCACTTTCGGTTTACCAGGCGTGAGGGTCACCGGAAAGATTGGCGCCAGCGAAGATGCGCTTCTGGTAGTCTTTGCTGGATACGCTGTTTCGGACCACAGTATTGTGGTGGGCACCTTTTGCCTCCCGGCGGATAGGGAAGTTATCGTGCGATTATTCCAGACAGTTATCAGAAGTGTCGGGGCGGTCGGGGCGGAGAATAGTGGTGCTTCGTCGCCACTGCCCGCACCGGCAAGTTCCCCTCGTACCGATCGACCTGAGACTTCCGCCTCTATTGAACATCCGCTGACGGTGACGGAGCCTCCCCCGGCAGCATCACCA
This sequence comes from bacterium, assembly GCA_030615605.1. Classification (GTDB taxonomy): domain Bacteria; phylum Armatimonadota; class Zipacnadia; order Zipacnadales; family Zipacnadaceae; genus JALGTD01. The sequence continues at coordinate 20,844 of JAUWYY010000012.1, read as the reverse complement.
AGCACCTCTATCGGGCCGGATCGAACGGGGGCTCCCTCGTCGCTGCCCGCACCAGCAAGCTCTCCTCGCACCGATCGTCCTGAGACTTCCGCCTCTATTGAACATCCGCTGACGGTGACGGAGCCTCTCCCGGCAGCATCACTAAGCACCTCTATCGGGCCGGATCGAACGGGGGCTCCTCTACAACCTCTCTTGCTGCCGGAGACTGATCGAGAACCGAGTATACCAACGGCACTGCGTCCGCCCGAGCCTAGGGCCGCTACGCGGCAACCCGTCGCCGAGGCACTGTCAGAAGCTAGCACCGTCCACCCTCCTCCACAGACTGAGCCTGTAAGTGTGCCATCACCTCCACCAGCAGGAGAGCAGGCACCGGCTACCGCGCCAGGTGAACAGGTGATGCCGGGCCGATGGATTGAGCATATACTTCCCGCAGGGATCACCCTACGGACGCCCCCCGGTTGGTCGGCAACTGTTGATAGTGGCGTCTTTCATGCCTATGGTCCAGAGGAAACCGAAGGCATCATGGTTTGCCCATTGTTTAGTATCCCGTCAATCGCCGACCTGGCTCCCAGTGCAAACAGGGACTCTGACGTAATCTGCCAATACTGGCAACAGTTAATGGCCCATAGCTTTACTGCCAGCAGTCATCTTTCTATCGAGCGCTACGGCCAAGTCTTTGACGTCTTCAGCGGCACTCTCGCGCTGGGAGACGATGCCACCTGGGCCATTGTCACTATCGCTGCAGACGAGCCGATTGTTCTGTTGACCGCAGCGTATGCGCCTCTCGAGCAATTTGAGCAATGCCTGCCCAGATTACAGAAGATATTGACCGGACTTTCCTTGCCCCGCCTGGTGTCAACCATCCCTGCCCAACTGTTAGGAAAAACCATTAACTGGGCATCGCCAGATGGCGGCCTGAGTGGTCAGGTACCTGATGGGTGGCAGGTACAGGCGAATGTTGGTAAGTATAATGGTCATACAGTCATAACTGTGGAGGGACGCTGTGAGGGACAACCGCGGCTGCGTTTTGCCTGGCGCCAGCCATATACTCCGTTTTTCCGGGAGCTTACTCCGCTGCTACGTGGCCTGGGCCGACTACCCGGGGAACAGTATCGCGACGGCCCTCAGGATGAGCCATTAAACATACTGTCCAAATCGTCTCCGCTGGAGTTTGTCAGCCGAGAGCTGCTGGATGACATCGCACTGCGTCGGCAGGATATCGAGATCCGACGAGCCAGACCGTGGCAGGCGGTAGGCGGTCTGGTGGAGGGCCGCAATCAGGCGGGCACGATCGTTGAGCTCAAAGGACGCACCTCAAGCGAGTCGCTCGCAGCAAAGTACCTGCTGGCCACCGCTGATCTGCCGATCATTGAGGGCAGCTTTCGCTGGAGGGCCGCATATCTCATGTGGTCGGGACCTGACAGTGCCATTTGGGCAGCACGCCGCGCGCTTGGGTGTGTGCTGGCGACAGCGAGAGCTGCCGGGCTAAGTTCTACCGACGGCGATCTCCCGCAAATGTTGCAGGCGGCCCGCAACGCCTTTAGTGGTGCTCTGCCCGAGCACACTCACGAGCTGGCGCCGCTGCTGTCAGAAGCCTTTCAGCCGCAGGCGGCTGGACCTGTTGTAGTGCCCAAGTTGCTGTGGGCATACTGGGTAGATAGCGACCAGGAGTTAAGATGACCTCCAAGCTATAATAGGATGAGTGGTAAAGATGGCGCAAAAGTTAGTAGAATGTGAGCATTGTGGAGGCCAGGGGACCTGCACGGCCGCCGGGGGCCGAAGCTGTCGAGTTTGCTTGACTGCTGCCGGCCGTGGCAAGAAGCAGTGGGGCACTGTTCGTTGCTCCTATTGTGGGGGCAGGCGTAAGGTCTGGGTGGAAGAAAAAGAGGATGAGCAGAGTTCGGAAGAGTCGGACGACAACGAATAAGTCGGTGGCCGCCAATCGTACGGTCTACGCCTCCGCACGTTAGTGGAAAGCAAAACAGGTCGGCTAATGGCAACTAGGCCAATGAGAAAATGGTTGATCTTGGTCATTTACCTGGCTTTGGCCATCTTCGTCTTTCAACTATGGCTGCGACCAGCTATTGATCAGAATCACAACAAGCCGATGCTGTATTTTCATACTGTGGTGACGGGTCAGGCACCCTGTCCCTATGTGCGCCGGCAACTGATTCCCCTGATCATTCGCGGAGTCAATTCAGCACTGCCCAGCGCGTGGCGGCAGTCGCTTACCCGAATGGCCAGGAGGATCAGCGGCTTGCCGGGATATTCGCACGGAACCCGATTGATGCGGACTACTTTTCTGAATACATAATCGCCGCTGCCCTTCTTTTTACCTGCCTGGTCGGCTTTGCTTATGCGATCAGGCTGCTCTTCCTGAGGTTGTATTCCGGGTCGGCCCTGGCTGCTGACCTCGTGCCGGTATTTGCCCTGCTGTGGCTGCCGGTCACCTTTCGGGAGGCGAATCTGGCCTACCTGCACGACTTCCCCACGCTACTGCTGTTCACGCTTTCGTTGTACCTGCTGGTTGCCCAGAGGTGGTCAGCATTCTACATTGTTATTGCGCTAGGCTGCCTGAATAAAGAGACATTCATCCTACTTACTCCGATCTTTGCGTGGTACTACCTGCGCCGGATGCCACGCACCAGGCTGTTACAACACTCGGCGGCTCAACTGGCGATCTTCGCAGTGATTCAGGCCCCGCTGTACTGGTCATTTCAGCATAATGCCGGAGGCCAGCTTGAGGTCCATCTGCTCGGGCACAATCTCTATGTCTTTCGCCACCTGCCGTATGATATTATCTCGGTGCTGGTGCTGTTTGTGCTGCTGGGAGGGCTTTTCCACGACTGGCAGCACAAGCCCCGGCTACTGAAGTGTGGGCTGGGAGCACTGGCGATTGTGTTGCCACTGGCAATGGTGTTCGCGTGGATTGACGAGCTACGCGCCTACTACGAATTCTTCCCGGTGGTTATGCTGCTGCTGTTCCATACCTTCAGCAAATACGCATTGGCCGAGTCGCTCCACAGCCGCGAGCCGATAGCCTCTAAGCCAGCAGCCGAGCGCCAGGAGCGATCGTGAGACCGAGCTGCGCTGGCACATTGGCAGGTAGGTAGGGATGTATTTCGCAAGCGACTCCAGGATTATTGGGCCGTCAAATTCATGGGCATCTGGTGCGGCCAACCATCATGGATGCTGACTTTCGCTATTTCCTGCACAATCACCAGGATGCTATCCTGCTACTTACCAGGTGCTCTCTTCTCGGCTTCTTCTACTGCGCTCCTTCACATTGCTGCGAGCGGCTCCTGGTCAGCCTCTGTATTACCACCGGAATAATGAAAGTCGCCGCAAACGCCATACCGGCGTATGTCAGCATCTGGGCGGGCGGTGCTGAGCCAATCGTCTGCCTGAGAGCATAGCGGCCGGCCAGCAGCAGGGCAACGGAGGGGATTACCTTGAGCAAGTGGCCTCCAATACTGGCCTCTTCTCTGTAGTTGTCAAGGTGGCGGAGAGCCAGATAGCCCAGGCCGCCACCCAGCAGCGCACCGGCTGCTGCCACACCGCTCGGCAGGTCCTTCCCGAATATGTACATTACTGTGCCGGCGACAGCTACCACTGCGACGCACTGCAGTGTACTCAGCTTGAGTCGTCCTGTGTTAATCCAGCCCGTCACCTTCACATAAACGCCCAGTAAAGCAGCTCCCAGCGCCAACCCGGCCAGAATATCGGCGGGCCAGTGAAGCTGCAGATATAACCGTGAGAAAGCGACCAACACGATTATGGCAACCGGTATCACGCGCCAACGCCAGGAGCGCAGTTGCAGAGCGATGTATCCCCATACTACTGTGGGGAGCAAGGCATGACCGCTGGGCATCGAATAGCCCTCAGCAGTAGACAGGGCCAGGGGGTGGAGAAGATGGCGGTGTTCCACATAGGGGCGCGGAACCGCCCAGAGTTCCTTGCAGACCGCCATAACATAGGCCGAGACCACAAAGGCCATGAGCAGCCGAAAGCCCAGACGGCGGTTGATACACAGGTAAACAACAATGAAGAGCAGCAAGTAGGCTTCTTCGGCGCCCAGGTAGGTTATGCCCTCGAAGAACAGATTCAGCGCAGGAAAGCGGATGCGCTCCAGCGCCACTAGTATATCCAGACCGCTCATATCAGTCGCTCACCGGTCTGTCCGAGGTTAGTTTTGCCGGCGGTGGAGGTGGCCAGGCCCATCATAGGTCTACTATTCGCGATTGGGTGCTCTTTACCTGCTTGCGTGCTCAGGATACTCGGAAACGACGACTGAAGAACAGGCCGGGCCAGCGGATGATGGCGGCAGCCTCGATAGTCTGATCAGGGGCCAGCAGGCAGTCACCGCGGCAGGTTAGATCGCCATTTGCCCTTGACAACACCGGAGGACGAAAGCGGGTATGCCGGTCGCCCCTGGTCAGTCGCCCCCTTGCTGATCCCCGACGCAGTTTGTGCCCACGTCTATGTTTATGAGGACATACCTCTGGGTATATCAAGGATGGCTAAGTTTAAGGTCAACATTACGTCATGTGGAGGCGGGTATCATGGCTCGACAAGGGCTGCAGCCCCAAGCATTGCTTTCGGCATGCAACCGGCGGCACGGCATAGTCTTGGTTTGGGTGGTGGTGGCACTGGTCGCGCTGTTGGGCATGGCCGCCTTGACAGTGGATATCGGACAATTGGTCATCGCCGCGCAGGTTGCCCAGGATGTGGCCGACGCGGCCGCGCTCGGGGCCGGCCGCGAGCTACCTAGCCACGGAACGGCACAGAGCGTGGCACTGAACCTGGTGACTGCTAACAACGAGTCGATGGGCGGATTTACCGCGACCTGCTCGCCGGATAGCGGTGACATCACCTTCTGGGGCGCCAATGACACTATCCCGGACTTTGGCCTGCTGGGCAATTATGCCTGGGGCATGCGGGTTACCACGCACATCCCCGTTGATTATGTCTTTGCGCCTGTGCTGGGCCTGGAGGGCGCGACAATCTCTCGTAGCTGCACGGTCGTGCGCATGCCCGTCGGGGGCGTGCCGATTTGTCCCATGTGGATAAGTTATGAAACTGATTACATCTACGGACAGGAACAGCAATTGCTCATGGCTGACGGGCCGCACTGCGCGAATATTCCCGGTTCGTTTGGCTGGCTGGAGCCGCCTTCCGGAAACAATGATATCTTCCTGGACCTGTTGCGGGGCTATCAAGTACCCTACGAAGACATAGTGGCCAACTACGTGAGCATAGACGACATCTGCACTGCTCGAACCGGTCTCGCCGTTGGGCAGTGGGCAAAGGCACTGCATACCTCTCCAGACGGTTTAGCGCGGATGGATCGGGCAATGTGGGAGCCGTGGACAGGGGACACATTTGACAGCTTCCACAACGACAACCCTCGTATCGTGATCATACCGATGTGCGAGTATCTGGGTGGTACCGGGGACAATGCCCAGTTCCAGATTCACGCATTTGGCGCGTTCTACATCGAGTCAATTAACACTAAGAAGAAGCCCTATGACATTATCGGCCGGTTCATACAGCACACCTTGCCAGGCGCAGCAGGCGATCCTCTGTCAATGGAGACCGGGCTGTGGACGGTGAAGATGGTGCAATAGCTGAAGTTGGAATAACCAGAGGTTGAGTTCCCGCTGCTGAACTACCTCTGTTGGGGCTTGCGGAGGATCCCAGAGTTCATAGGAACAGACGTGGGTGGCCTATCTCGATGTTGCCCACTGCGATCATAAGGTGGCCAGCCGCTCGGCGTCATGAGTGCGCAAGGCGTAACCGCCGCTGCGCGGCATCACTTGGAGAGCGTAGCCCAAGACGGCAAGCCGACCCCTGGCAATCAGCGAGCCACGGGCCGGTCCAGCAATACTGCACCAAAGATTGCAGGTTGAGTAACTACGCGCCAGCCAACTCAGCGCTGGCCGTGTTCACACTGGAGATTAGCGCGCCGCGAAGCGTGGTCCAGGCGGCAGCACCACCCACGACCAGAACAGCCAACAGCAAGGCGTACTCCACCGTCGTGACACCGTCTTCGTCACGATACAAAGCCCTGATTGCTTCCATTACCCCTCTCCTTTTTCGAATGGTAGTTCGCTGGCGATTAGGTGAATCCACAGGCCTATTACGGTCTATTCACCCGAGCAGGCGGGCCCGGTGATTTCCCCAGTTTCCGCAAGTTGACCAGCCTTCACACCGACCACGATGGTGCCTTCCGCGTAATTGCCATCCAGCGTGAAGCAGTACATCTGGCTGCCGTCGGTGGCTAGCCCAAAATCGTACTTCAGGCCGCGGACACCGGTCGTCGGGTCGGGATCGGAGAAAACAACATTACCCTCCGGGCTGTACGCGACGATATCCTCCCAGACGATACACTCCGGTAGTCCCACAACGAAGTGACTGAGGCCCGGGGGCTCGCCGTTACCTTCAACCAGGTAACAGAAGCTCGTTTCGTCGCGCAGGGCATCGTAATAACTCCCCATATAGGTTATGTTGTATCCCGAAAGCGGCACGGGATCCCCTTCACGCTCGGCCCACGAATCGGGACACGAGGGGCACCAGTCCCCGCCAGTGCCTCCACCACTGACGCCATTGCCACCTCCACCACAGCCCGCCAATACTACCAAACCCAAACACACAACTACAGCAAGCACGCTCTTACTAAGAACAGACATCTTCGTTACTCTCCTTCTTGTCTTTTGGTTAGTGCATTGCATGCGCGTGATTCTCTATTCACTTCTGAAGCCATCCGGCGCAGACCGCCAGCGGCTACTATGATGAGACATCGCCCTGGCTTGTCACTGGATCAACGCCAAGGCTGGGCTGCCAGAATAACTCACCGTGTCCTGAAAACGACAGTCTGCTACTGGACCATGCTGACTGTCCAGACCGTCTCGCCGAGGGCATCGGTGCCGGTGCCGGGTAACTGATACTTGATGAACCGGCCAGTGATCGAATAAGGCGGGTTCTGGCTATTGATTGACTCAATCCAGAAGGCGGCAAAATCATGAATCAGAAACTCTGCTCCGGAGCCTGTGCTACCTAGATACTCAACCATAGGGACGAGGATTATGCGGGGGTTATCACTCTGGAAGTGGTCGAACGTATCGCCTGCCCATTGGCCCTCCGGGTCCGTGGCCCGCTCTAATCGGGACAGGCCGTCATTGGCATAGTCAAGTGCTGCTCGCCATTGCCCCACGCTGAGACCAGTATAGGCGGTCACCACATCGCCCTCGGTTACCATGTTAGCCTCTACCTGGTCAGGAGTCAGCTCGTAGCCACGCAGCAGTTCAAGAAAGTCGCTGCCGCCGGACAGTGGTTCAAGCCATCCGAACGAACCGGGCACATTCGCAGCGTCGCCGCTGCTTGCCATGAGCATCTCTCGCTCCACGCCATAATCCACGGCGGGATCTAACGGGGGCTCATAGCTCATCCACATGGGAGCAATGGGCGCTGCCCCGGAGCGCATGCGCACCGATGTGGAACTTCGTGTCACCGTAGTACCCGCTAGACCCACCACAGGGGCGAACACGAAGTCGACCGGTATATGAACCCTCACGCGCACGCCATAGGTGCTGCTGTCCAGCGAACCGTAATCCGGGATGGTTTCGTGAGGTCCCCAAAAGAGAACATCCCCATTGTGGGAGGAGCAGGTGGCCTGGAAGCCCGCGGAGGACTCATTGTTGGCGTCAACCAGGGATAATGCCACAGCCCGACCGCTAGTGTAGTCGGGCACCTCCAATGCCGCTCCTAAGGCCGCCGCATCAGCCACGTCCTGAGCCTGCTGGGCGGCTAGGACCAGTAACCCTACATCAATGGTCAAAGCCGCCATTCCCAGCAGCGCCATGAGCGCCAAAACCACCAGGATCACTACCGTACCACGCTGCGAATCTTTCTGCTGTGTCCACATCTCTATTTCACCCCTGAACGTATCTTATGTAACTGATATGGTACATTATAAACTTTTTTACAGGACTTGTCAATACTTAAGTAAAAAATTGTGATAAACTTATGTCCAACACCTTCTTAACAGGCTACCCACGGCAGCGCAAATCTAAACCAGCCCATTCGTGACCCTATACTGGCGTGTGGATCACACCTGGTAGAGAAGTATCCGGAGAAACAACTCGCTGGAGAGTGATTGTATGCGCTCACGTCATTGACATCAGGCGTTACCAGCGGCTACAATTACGGAGAGTATTCATATCTATCTGAAGCATAACCGCTATGGACGCTAACCGGACGAAGACAGAAGCTTCTCTGAATGTGGGCGAGGTGGACGCAGGCAAGAGTCCGCGCCGCCGCTCCGGTTTCTGCTGCGGATGCCTCATCGCGAGCCTCATCGCGACGGCTGTCCTGACCTTCATCTTTGCCCTGATACTCATAATGCTGTTTTCTTCCCCGGAAGAGATCGTCGCCCGGGCCAAGCGGTCGCTGAGTGGCGCTAATACCGTCGAAAGAGCAACCACCCAATTGACCGAAGCCCAGATGCGGGCGGTCCGCGGAGTGAAGCCCACGGTGCAAATCCACCTCTCAGACGCCGATGTCAATGCCTATCTGAAAGGGCATCGCGACGAGCTTAACTTGCCCTCGGGCCTGGGGGATCCTAAAGTCGCCTTCAGCGATGGTTACATAGAGGGGAGCATACGCACCAAGATTGCCTTCATCCCGGTGCGGATGCGCGTGGAAATCATTCCGGAAGTCACCGACGGTAAGCTGGTGCTGCACGTCGAGGAGACCAAGGCGGGCAAGATCGGCCTGCCGGGGATGTTCCGTAAGAAGATTGGGCGTACCATTGACAAGGTGATCCAGCAAAAGTTGGGGCAAAGCGACTTGCGACTGGAAAAGGTTGTCGTTCAGCCTGGTCTGCTGACTATCACCCTTACGCCAGCGCCGTCGCCACCGTCTGATTCCCGATAAGGCTTGACCCCTACCCTGCAAGCTAACTGGCTTAGTGCCCGGTTGCAACTCGACTACCTGACTATTACCTCGCCATATCAACCTCTGGGGGCTGTGCGTCTATATCCAATCGAGGTGATGGTAGCACCAGGGGCTAAAGGGCAACGCCTTGGCCAGGCGCTCTGCTATGTCCTCATCCTCATTGCGAATAGTGAGAAGATCGTGGCGAAATGCCGACATGACGTCCAAACGACGGGTCAGCAGCCGTTCGATGACGATATCCTTCGCCTCCAGAATGATCTCCTTTTTGGCGCCCGGTCCTTCAAACAGCACATAGTCTTTGGTGGGCGTCCAGACGTTGATCTTCAGGTCGGCCACAAGCTCGGGAAATCGGCAAACACGTCCAAACAGCCGCTGCGGGTTTATGACCTGACCCATAATTATCAAGCTTCGAAGGTCCTCAACAAAGCCCAGCTCGCGATAAAGATGGCGATAGGGATGGTGGACTGAGACATAGTCAATTACCGCTGTATTTCGTTTGTAAGCTTCAACTGCGGCGGCCTGCAATACTTCGCGAGCACCACCGAGGCCTGTGCGGCTCGCTATCTCTAATGCCTCGATTTTCCCCTCTCTGTCGTGTTCTCGAATCTCGAAAATTCCGTAAGCGGTGATTCCCCCAGCACCCGGATAGCGGTAAAACAGTATTTCTGCAGGTACAGCAATGAAAATCTGCCCGTCCAGAGCTTCGCGCCAGTACCCACGGCGACGGGGAGCATGCCCTCCGGAGGAGGAATACGTTGAGTTATAGACGCGAAGTATCTCATCCTGGTGGTTGTGGAGCATCTCGATGTCAACGCGCTGGGCATCGCTGGAAAGCCCGGAGGGTGGATCCCAGCGGACTTGGGCGAGGTACAACAGGTACCGATGGCCGCTTTTGTGGTAGAACCGATAGCCGGCAGTTCGTTCTGCGCCCCGATAGACCATCAACAGGTCGCAGCGATCAGCCATAAACTCCCGAGCTGCTTCAATTATCGCGCCGCCTATCCCACGGCTGCGGTATTCTTCCTTCACGCCTACGGCATTCTCGAACGCCACCGGCACACTGAGTTGCGGAGCAAGCAAGAAGTCACGCTGATCCAGAGGTATAGCCCCGGCCACTTCACCGTCCAAGTAAGCCATCCCCGCCGTCATTCGTGGGCAGTAGCGGTCCCAATCCTCCTCGCTCAGAGGACCAAATATGGGGTTTCGCACCGCTAAGACGTCTGCTGTATCTTCAGGGCAATATTCGCGACAGAGTAATCCTTGCATCTACAGCTTCTACCTAACAGCCACCGCTTCTAAGTAACCAGCAGATGTAGTGAGAAAGAAAAGAGCGCCGAGCACAGGGCTCGGCGCCTGCAGTGATTTGCAGTGGCGCGTGACCTGCCGTTAGTAGTAGTAGTCGTCGGAGGCTTGCGGCAATACCCACCATTCTGCCTCGACCATGTTGCGGGCGCGGGGCGGATAGTAGTATATGCGGAGTGCCGGATAAAACAGCTTCAGATCGGTCATAGAGTACCGCTTGGCATGCCCATCGCAGAAGCCGATGATGTCGCCGTCATTGTGCCGGCCGTCGGAAATTGGGATGTCCAGGCTCCACCAAAGCGCCTCTTGATAGTCGCCTACCAGGGTGTAAAAGGGTGCGGTAAAGTACCGACTGGTCTCCCACATAAATGCCACTTGCGAAGGCTGCTCGATTTCACTCACGTTTACCAAGGGGATGATGAACAAGGGGTCGATTATCAGGTTTGAGTTGGCACAGTAAGTGACCCAATAGCCGTCGCCCCTGTAGCTCGCCGAGGGACAATACCACATCTGTCTGTTCCGGACATACTTATTCAGCACTGCCACCCACGTGGTGGTGTAGTCATAGATTCTTGTGTCCCACATCAAGCTCCCCCACGCTGGTTGGAAGGTGCCGTCGTAGTCCTGCAGATACATGAGCTGCGCCATAGTAAGTTGCCTGACATTGTTCAGGCACGAGGTCTGGTTCGCCTTTTCCTTTGCCCTCGCGAAGACCGGGAAGAGGATAGCTACCAGGACTGCGATGATCGCAATCACAACCAGCAGCTCGATCAGAGTGAATCCACTTCGCGTGCTTGACATGCTCCTCATCTCCTCTGCTTGCTGAATTGGGTTTAGCCGTTACACACCTATGCTATCAGTGGAGCGATTAGCTGTCACTCATAGCCAGAGCTGGCTCAAAGCACCTCTGACTATTACCTACCAATTGACCATAGTATACGAAAATTCCTCCAGCTTGTCAACCGGCTGGTTATATCGTTGGTGGACGTGACCCGGGCAGTAACCTTTGTCGCTATTGCCTAACGACCTGCAGTCCACCTCATCGACAGCGTCCGATCCAACTTTCTCTGCATATGCCGGATAATCCTTTGTTGTTATGACCACTGCCCTGGATAGGTGCTGCCAACACACAACAGATAAGGCTTACCGTGTCAAGGCTCGCTTGGTACTGACGATCTGGTGGTCGAGCCGACGCCAGGCTCTTAGCAATATATGTGGCGCTTTGGTATGTTCCGTCAGGCTGCGGCTATTGGCACGTTGCGCAAGTACAGCAGGGCCCTGTTCCGCTTGACAAACCGGGGAACTGAGGCTGACACGCAGTAGTTCAGGTAGTAGACGCCCGCCAGTTCCCCACCACCGAACAGGGCAAATGCAAACAGCTACGGCGTTCCTCGCATACCCAACAGCCACAGTACACCGGCAGCGGTGATTAGGCCGGTTGTTACCGCACGGGCACCGCGACGGGCCACCAACAGGCCTAGCAGAAAACCAGCGACGATTTTGCCATCGAAACGGAGAGCTTGGTCGGCCGCCTGCCAGCTCCCTCCTTCGCCAGGTTCAATACCAGCGGAGATGCCCTGTCTGCCGGCAACAGCGGTTGCGGTCCGGTGCGGGCTAGTCAACCGACTCGTGTGCTGTGGCGGAGTGCGACGGCGCTCACCACTTGACAGAAGAAGCTAATAGAGTAACATATGAGTCTCACGTTATGAACACGCCGTCCTGCGGCGGCCCACCTGGTAAATCGATGAACAGACGGGACCGAGGAAAAGATATAGGCGGTTGCGCCATCTCCGGTATCATGGCGGAAAACGGCGAGCTATTCAGCGGCGAGCTAGTCATGCGTTCAATCGCCAACATGCGCGAGCGCGCCAACGGTCTGGGGGGCGGCTATGCCGCCTACGGGATATATCCGCAACACAAAGACCACTATGCGCTGCACGTGATGTACGAGTCGGGGCAGGATCAGCAGACGACCGAGCAGATAATCCAGCAGAACTGCCTCATCCACGAAGCCGAGCCTATTCCCACCCATCCTCTGCACGTCATCAAGCAGCGCCCGCTGTTGCATAGATACTTCGTGACGGTGAAGCCCGAACAACTGGAAAGGTACTACGATCTTAGCGAAGATGACATAATGGCTAACATCGTTATGACCATTAACACCGACGTATCAGGTGGTTTTGTCTTTTCCAGCGGGAAGAACATGGGCATCTTCAAGGGAGTAGGCTACCCTGAGGATATCGGGCAGTTTTTCAGAGTTGATGAGTACGACGCTTACATCTGGATAGCGCACGGTCGCTACCCCACTAACACTACCGGCTGGTGGGGAGGCGCTCACCCCTTCGGCTTGCTGGAGTGGTCGGTGGTGCACAACGGCGAGATATCCTCTTATGGCATAAATCGACGCTATCTGGCCAATTTCGGATACTACTGCACTCTACAGACCGACACAGAAGTGATAGCCTACATCTTCGATTTGCTGCTGCGAAAACACGACTTGCCCCTGGAGGTTGCCTGCATGGCAATGGCGCCACCGTTCTGGGCAGAAATTGAGCGCATGGCGCCGGAGCAGCGCGAGTTAGCCCGCACCATCCGCACCGTCTACGGGGGAGCGCTGCTAAATGGGCCGTTTTCGGTCGTGGTAGGCCACAGCACAGGTATGATCGGCTTCAATGATCGCATCAAACTCCGTCCGATGGTGGCCGCGCGCCACGAGGACAGACTATACATAGCCAGCGAAGAGGCAGCCATCACCGAAATATGCCCTAAGCCGGATGTGACGTGGCATGCCCAGGGCGGTGTTCCTATTGTCGGCAAATTGAAGAATGGAGCAGAGGATAGTGCAGTTGCGCAAGTGGCTGGTTGAACCGGAGTTCAGGATCGAGCGAGATCCGGAGAAGTGCATCCAATGTGGCGTGTGTGTGCGCCAGTGCGCTAATGATGTGCACGAATACGACGAGGAAGAAGAGGTCGTGTACAGCGACAGTACCAACTGTGTTAGCTGCCATCGTTGTGCGACCCTGTGCCCCACTGATGCAATATCAATTCGACCGTTTCCTTTGGAATTTCGCCCAAACGCGGTATGGACGGCTTCCACCCTGCGTAATCTCTATAAGCAAGCCGATATCGGTGGGGTCCTACTAACTGGAATGGGCAACGATCAGGACCAGCCTATGTACTGGGACCGCATGCTACTCAACGCCAGTCAGGTGACTAACCCCTCCATTGATCCACTGCGTGAGCCGATGGAGCTGCTGACCTACATAGGGCGGAAGCCCGATTCGGTCCAGTTCGAGAGGATTGCGGGACAACCGCGTATGACCACCCAACTGGAGCCACAGCTCCAGCTACAAGTGCCAGTCATGTTCGCGGCGATGTCATATGGCTCGATAAGCTACAACGCTTCTGTGGCTTTGGCGCAAGCTGCCCAGCAAGTGGGAACCTTCGCCAACACTGGCGAAGGCGGCCTGCATAAGGACCTGCGTGAATATGCCGACCACATGATTGTTCAAGTTGCCTCCGGGCGATTCGGCGTTGACTCGGATTACTTGAATACAGGGGCGGCGGTGGAGATAAAGATTGGCCAGGGCGCTAAGCCCGGGATCGGTGGACATCTGCCCGGGGAAAAGGTAGACGCGGCGATTTCCGCCACCAGGATGATTCCCGAAGGCACCGACGCCCTCTCCCCCGCTCCCCACCACGATATCTATTCGATTGAGGACCTACGCCAACTCATCTATGCCATCAAGGAGGCCGTCTGCTATTCGAAGCCGATTCTTGTCAAGATAGCCGCGGTTCATAATGTATCAGCCATCGCCAGTGGGTGCGTGCGGGCAGGAGCTGATGTGCTGGTTATTGATGGATACCGCGGAGGGACCGGGGCTGCACCCACTATGGTTCGCAACAATGTGGGTATACCCATCGAGTTCGCACTGGCGGCAGTTGACTCGCGCCTGCGCGAGGAAGGCATCCGCCATCAGGCCTCCCTGATTGCTTCCGGTGGAATCCGTTGCAGCGCTGATGTGGCCAAGGCAATTGCACTGGGCGCTGACGCCGTCAACATTGGCACCGCCGCCCTGGTAGCGATGGGCTGCCACCTATGCCAGAAGTGCTATACCGGCAAGTGTAACTGGGGGATAGCTACTCAGGATCCCTATCTCACCAAGCGACTGAATCCGAATATCGCGACGCGCCGGCTGGTCAGCTTGCTGGAAAGCTGGGCACTGGAGATCAAAGAACTAATGGGAGGAATGGGCATCAACGCTGTGGAGAGTCTGCGGGGGAACCGTGAGCATCTGCGGGGTCTGGGCCTGACCAACCGCGAACTGCAGATTCTCGGCATTAAGGCGGCCGGAGAATAGTCTCATGAAGCGAATCAAAATAAATGAACAGCACTGTATCGGCTGCCGGCTATGCGAGATACACTGCCTGGTGCAGCATTCCAAGTCCAAGAAGATCATAAAGGCGTTTCGGGAGGAGCGCGAGAGCATAGTGCCCGGCATTCATGTCGAGGAATCCGGCTACGTCTCTTTTGCGCTGCAGTGTCGTCACTGTGAAGATGCTCCCTGTATTGAAGCTTGTATGACCGGGGCGATGTATCGAGATCCGGAGACTGAGGCAGTGATATGCGACCAGGACCGTTGCGTGGGCTGCTGGATGTGCGTGATGGTCTGCCCGGTCGCCGCCATAAGGCGTGGGCCTGAAGACCAGGTGGCTTCCAAGTGTGATCTATGTATGGAGGCAGAGATACCCGTGTGTGTTGTCAACTGCCCCAACGAAGCACTGGTATACGAGGATGATGCTGTCCGATGAAAAGACATCCGTATCTGATAATTGGCAACTCCGTAGCAGCAATCGCCGGGGTTGAAGGTATCCGGCAGGTAGACGACGATACGCCGATTACTATCCTTGCCAGAGAACCGCACCATACCTATTCGCGACCACTAATCTCTTATTGGTTAAGCGGCCAGGTGGATGACGGTGACATGTTCTACCGGCCCGAAGACTTCTACGAGCAGAACCGTGTCGACGTGATTCTCAGCCAAGAAGTAATCAGTGTCGATCCCCAGAACCAGACTGTGCAAACTGCTGACGGCCATAGGATCGCTTTCGATAAGCTGCTAATCGCCGCTGGCGGCCAACCCATCGTGCCGCCTGACATACCGGGCAGTGACGCTGATGGGGTGTTCACCTTTACCACATGGGACGATGCTCGCAATATTCGCGACTTTGTTACCCAGCAAGGCGTGCAGCAGGCGGTAGTGGTCGGGGGCGGTCTTATTGGGCTTAAGTCGCTCGAAGCTCTGGTGGAGCTAGGCCTGCAAACAACAGTCGTCGAGTTAGCGGACCGCATCCTGAGCGCTACCTTTGACCAGACGGCTGCCGAGCTGGCACAGACCATGCTCGAAGAAGCCGGCGTGACGGTTCTGTGCAACAACACGGTCGCTGAGATTGCCACCGAGGACCGACAGGTAAAAGAAGCGATTCTGCACACTGGCCAGCACATATCCTGCCAACTGGTTGTCTTCGCCATTGGAGTAAGACCGAACATACAGATGGTGGCCGACACCTCAATCGCAGTGGACTGGGGCATACTGGTAGATGACCATATGCAAACATCGGTGGCCGATGTGTATGCGGCCGGTGATGTGGCGCAGGCTCCAGCTCTGCTCAGCGACGAGAGGCGCTGTATCCCCATCCTGCCCAATGCCTACCGTCAGGGATGCGTTGCCGGGCAGAACATGGCGGGAGCCGACCAGCTTTACCGCGGCGGGCTCGTTATGAATGCAGTGGACATCTGTGGCCTACCTACCATCTCGGTAGGAATGACCACTCCCGACAATGAGGATTGTGAGGTGCTGACCGCTCTGGATGAAGAAGCACCCAGCTACAAGAAGATTGTCCTGTGCGATGAGAAGGTGGTGGGAGCTATCTTTGTCGGCGACATTGATCGCGCCGGCATCTTCACTGGACTCATCAAACAGGAAATCGATGTCGCCAGTTGCAAGGAACTGTTGCTCACCGAGGATTTTGGCGTCATCAGCCTGCCCACCGAGTACAGAAAGCATCTGGTATCGGGGATGGGGATAGAGGTATGACGATCAACGCGACAGGCGTCTACTACCGGCAGCTTAACGAGCAGATCCGCGCGGCGTTTAACAACGGGGCCGATGAGGTGGTGGTGGAAAATGTCTGCGGCCACCGATACCTGGGCACCAGCCTCCGCAGCGGGCGAATCGTCATCAACGGCGTGCCCGGCAACGATCTAGGAGCGTTTATGGATGGTGCTGAGATTATCGTCAGGGGTAACGCGCAGGACGGCGTGGGCAATACCATGAATGCAGGTAAGATAGTGATCCACGGCCACGCCGGTGACATTCTCGGCTACGCCCAGCGGGGCGGGAAGATCTTCGTGCAAGATAGCGTGGGCTACCGCGCCGGAATTCACATGAAGGCCTACCACGATCATTTTCCGGTGGTAGTGGTGGGCGGTACCGCCCAGGATTATCTCGGCGAGTACATGGCCGGCGGCATCCTGGCGGTACTGAATCTCAACTCTGGCGACCAGCTTGCCGCCGGTGACTACATCGGGACCGGCATGCATGGGGGCGTGATCTACCTGCGGGGCACAGTGGAAGCTTATCAACTGGGTCAGGAGGTCGGACTTGAGTGTCTTGAGGAGTCAGACTGGCAGTCGCTGGGCAGCATACTGGGTGAGTATTGCACAGAATTTGACCGGGACCCTGCACAGTTTTGTCAGGGTGATTTCGTGAAGCTGACCCCACGCAGTACCCGACCCTACGGCCGCCTGTACGTGTATTGATCGCCGGGCATTTGCCCTCACACAGGAATCGGAAAGCCACACTCTCTACGAGATATAGCTACACCATTAATTCTCCGCATCCTCAGCCGGTCCAGCCTGTTCCCAGTACAGGCTCCAGGCCTGCTCAAGTTTTTCCAGGAAGATATCAATGCTTTCTTCAGCACTGAGACCAGGATAGGGCTGCATCTCCAGGGTGACGGTGGCCCGGTGACCTGAGCGCAGGTACCCCACCGCGAAGGCGGCCTCAAAGAACTCTACGACCTCCGGCACATCGCATTCGCCCTCCGCCAGGCCCAGCGGCGGGTGTGTGTCGCCATAGAATTCGCTGTCCAGATCGCGCTTAACGCAGCTACCCACGTGGGTGTGATGCAGGTATGGCGCGGAGAGTTGGAAGGCCTGATGAATGTCTTCGTTCAGCAAATGCACGTGACCCAGGTCAAGCATCAACGCAACGTTCTCCACGCCAGTTTGATGAACACGTTCGACAATCTCGACCGCCTCGGCGGTTGGTCCGATCAGAAAGTTCTTGCCGATAGAACGATCAAAGGGCTCGATAAGGACCAGCATTTGGCGGTCAGCAGCCTCGCTGCCCAGTTCGTACAGAAACTTAACAAAGCCCGCTTTGGCAGCAGGACGCTCCGCCGGGCCGGGATCCGGACCACTAGCAATGTTCATCTTGCGGGCACCGGCCCGATGGGCGGCCTCCAAGTGGGCTAGGGCACGCTGGACAGTGCGTTCGTGAACCTTCGCATTGGTGCTGTTCGGATCCAGTCCCGGCTCCAGGCCCAGCAGGGGAGGGTTGTAAATGACTTCCTTGCCGGAGGCCTGTATGATGTCAACCTCGCGGCCCAGCCGTTCGGCCTCGAGGGGCAATAATAGGTCCAATACCTCAAAAACCTCCATCTGGGCCAGTTGTTTCAGTGTCTGCTCGTGCAGATCCCAGTCATCGGTAACTGCCGGGAACAGCAGGTGATGGTTGATTCCAAGCTTGAAATAGTCCGTATAGAGTGGTGTCATTTGTCTATCCTCTCTTGATTACGGAGCTGGCAAGTTACAGCACGGCGGGTCGTAGCCCGCGCTGCCTTCGTTCTGCTACTGGCGTTTTGCCTGCGATTGCATGTGTTGACCCAGTGGCTAACCAGCCAGGTTGATTCTTGGCAAGTGCCCGCGTGCTCGGTATATCGCGATATGCACTCCACATTAACGTCGAGGTCTCGGCTAGCAACCCCACTGTCGCTGACTGTCTCCGAGACGAAACTAAGCTCTACGGCTGCCGCCAGTTTACACAGCAGATGGTCGGCGGGGATCAACTCTTCATAGATCATGCCAAAGAAGCTGCTTTGATTGCTGTGTTCGCCCTGCATATCCTACCTCGTCGTTGCCATATGATAATCCAGCATCTGTTACTCACCATTCTATCATAACATGCCCTTGCCTTCAAATCCCTCCGCTGCTATAATAACAATGTGGGTTCTACACCAGTCTCCACCAAGGGCAGTGTGTGGAAATCCAAGCAACAGTTACCCCAGCAGATCATGTACTACTTCAAAGACTACAACGACAACCGGCCGAGACCATTCAACTGGACCTATACAGGCAAGCCGTTGGTAGCGTGACATACAGAACCATTATTAGCCGGACACAACACTAGGCCCTTGTTAATAAACGGGACGCGGGAGGAGGAACTGCGGTACAATCCAGAGAAGTATGAGGCCTTAAGGATCTATATTGAGAATGGGAGAGTCACAATGATAACGATCACAAGCGACTTTGAATGTGGCAACGCCAAGAACGTGCAACATATCGAGGATAACCGCTATCGCCTAGAAGTAGTTGGTGACGAGCCGGTCTGGTGCTACTATTTCTGCTTCGACATCAAGAATGATGGTCCGCAGACTCACGCTACTGTCGAGGTGTGGCACGACCCGGTCATCAATGATCCCCAGGGGTTCATAGCCAATTTTCCAACCACCATCTGGATTCAGTCCTCGGGCGCGCCCCACTATAAGCCATTGGAGCAACAGCAAGTAGAGTATCATGGCGACCACATTGTGATTCACATACTCCTGGCGGAGAACCAGACTGTCAGGGTGACCAATCTTTGGCCCGCGCCCTATAGCGAAACCTGTGAATTTGTGCAGCACTTAGCTGATGAGCGTAACGACCGCTGTGAACTGTTCACCCTGGGTAAATCTGTGCAAGGCCGCGACATCCTGGGCATCCGTGCGGGGACGCCAGGCAAGCCCCAGGTACTATGCATTGCCGGCCAGCATCCCACCGAAACCTCCGGCATCTGGGGGATGCGTGGCATCGCTGACTTCATCACATCTCTGTTGCCAGATGCCGCTACCCTAAGAGAGGAGTTGCTGGTCGAGGTAATACCCTTAGTCAACCCCGATGGAAATGTGGCAGGGCGTAACGCCTTTAACGCCGAGGGCCATAATATGTGGTTAGCCTTTCGCGATGATCCCGACGCATCGGAGCCTGAAGCCCACGAGAACAAGCTGCTCTGGCGAAAAGCGACCGAACAGGGAATTGCGCTGTGGATGAACATTCACTGCTACAAGGGCTGGCGTGAATCCAGCGAACATCCCTACGATGGGTGGCACGAGGTGCCTAGAGACCTCTTCCAGGATCCCGATCAGGCGCGGCTTTACCAGGCCCTGTGTGACACAATGCGCCTAGAGACGACCGGGCTTTCATCCTCTGGTACTACGGGTAGCACTCATCCCAAAAGTACTATGTGCTATCAGTTGGCCAAGCGTCTGGGCATACCCGCCATCTTCTATGAGATGAACGCAGGAACGGCAGGGCCGTACAGGGCAACAAGGGACTCTGTAGATGTATTCAAGAAAGGTATGCACACACTTCTGCATCATATGTAGCCACGGCCCAGGGAACGTCGGCCGCGGTAGCGCTGGGCTGGTGGGCAAAGCGGAGTCGGGGTGACGCTGAAGAGTTGCTGATGGCAAGTCGCTGCTGGTGTGCCGAATCGCACAGGCCAACTGTCGGCGACAACCTCAGCGAATCGCAGCCATTCCTGGCAGAGTTTGATGGCCATCGAGCTTAGTTGGATGGGTATGCTCAGACTGGTTCTGCAAATAGCGGACGGGCCATTTATTCATAGCCGACCGTCAGATATAGGGCCTGCAGAGCCGCTGGCACTTTCAAGCTTCACTGGCATACTACATCCCATGCCGGGGGTGCCCCTGACGATTATGCAAATCACTCCGCGGAGGATGACATCTTTCCGTCGATGGTGAGCCGCAAAATAGAGATGGTTGGCTTGGATTCCGATACTACCCATTACTACCGGGTCGAGAGCAGCGGCAAGTGGTCTGGTGAAGAGCAATTTGCAACTCAACCGTAAGAAAAGGAGGTCGAGATAGTGACCAAGATTATGGTGTTGTCAGTTCTCTGTGGTGTACTGGTCGTGTCGGCAGTTCTGTGGCTCAGCACTTCAGAGGAACAGAGGCTGCCGATGAGGAATGTAGCGCACGCAGAGGAAGCGTCACGCCCTCCGCCTCTGGAGACAAATGCCTTGATTTGTCCAACAAGGGAAGACTTTCCCGAGGAGCTGCCCGAAGGGATCTCGCTGCCCCCGAGGCGTCCCGAGAAGTTGGGGCCCTTGCATCATAACAGTCGCGGTCGCCTGGTGGAGGTGGAGGGAGCGCTGGGTGCCGGCCGCGGGAGCGGCCCCCGCATAAAGGAGGGGGTGAATGTTCCCCAACACCCGTCTAAGTGGTACTCCTCGATTCGCTACA
>JAUWYY010000026.1 GCA_030615605.1 bacterium | reverse complement strand
GTAGTTGCGGCTCCGGGCAGCATCACGCCGCATACCAAGTTTGAGTCGGAGGTATATGTGCTGAGCCATGATGAGGGCGGGCGCCATACCCCGTTCTTCAGCGGCTATCGGCCGCAGTTTTACTTCCGGACTACTGATGTGACCGGAGCGGTGGACCTGGCGGAGGGCACGGAGATGGTTATGCCGGGGGATAACGCTCAATTCATCGTGGAGTTGATTCAGCCCATTGCTATGGACATCGGGGTACGCTTTGCCATCCGCGAGGGCGGACATACCGTCGGCGCCGGCGTCGTTACTAAAGTTGTGGAATAGCCAATCAGAGGTGCCCACTCGAGATATCATAGGCACGTGCGACAGGAGAGGCTGCTATGCAGGGAAGTTCGCAGATCAGGATCAAGCTGAAGGCTTTCGATCACGAAGTGCTGGACCAGTCGTGTGAGAAGATAGTGGAGACGGCCGAGAACACAGGTGCACGAATATCCGGACCGGTCCCGCTGCCCACGGAAAAGCATGTCTACTGTGTTGTTAAGCCGACAGCACTGGGGCGGTCCACTCGCACCATGGAGCACTTCGAGATGCGAATTCACAAGCGCCTGATTGACATTCTCGACTCAACAGCTCGTACGGTGGACGCCTTGATGGAGCTTGACCTGCCGGGCGGTGTAGATATCGCCATCCGAACGTCATAGCACTGTGGGCTGAGGGTCTAATGGGTCGGGCTGGATCTGAGAGATATGAAATGGTGAGTGACATGCCAGTAGGATTGTTGGGCAAGAAAATTGGTATGACGCGCATATTCACTGACGAGGGCAAGGCTGTGCCGGTGACAGTGGTGCAGGCCGGGCCGTGTACAGTGGTACAGTGCAAGAACGAGCAGACAGACGGCTATGAAGCCGTTCAGGTCGGATTTGAGTCTCGCAGCCGGCACCGCACCAACAGTCCTATGAGCGGTCACTTTGAGAGCCGAGGAATTGCACCGCTGAAATACCTGACCGAATTTCGCGTAGATGCTGAGGAAGAATACGAAGAAGGTCAGGAACTTACCGTCGAGCTGTTCAATGAGGGCGAGCTGGTGGACGTGACGGGCCGGTCAAAGGGGCGGGGCTTTGCCGGTGTCATGAAGAGACATGGATTTCGTGGTGGCCCGGCTAGTCACGGCTCGAAGGTGCATCGTAGCCTGCAGTCGGCAGGCGCAACCGATGCTCAGCGTATCTTTCCGGGGACGAGGATGCCTGGCCAGATGGGCAATAAGCAAGTCACGATCCAGGGCTTGACGGTGGTCTCGGTTGATGCTGAAGAGAATGTGCTGCTTATCAGGGGTGGCATTCCGGGTCCCAACGGCGGCCTGGTGATCATCCGACCTGCGAGGAAATCAGCAAAGGAATGAGCCGGTTATGCCGACGATGGCAGTTAATGATATGCAGGGCGCAAAGGTTGGCGAGCTGCAACTCAGTGACGAATGGTTCGCCGCGCCGCTACACCATGACCTGATTCACCAGGCGTTGGTGACGGTGGACCGCAAGCGCAAGCAGCAGGCCGGACGTACCAAGACCCGTTCGGAGATCAACCTGACCACGGCCAAGTGGTATCGCCAGAAGGGTACGGGTCGGGCTCGCCATGGTGCGCGGAGTGCGCCAATATTCGTTGGGGGCAGCAAGGCTCATGGGCCACGGGGGCAACGCCGGCGCGTCAAGTTGCCCAAGAAGATGCGGAGAAAGGCCCTGCAGAGCGCTCTGTCGGCGCAAGTGACTGATGGCTGCGTTGTGATCATTGATGAGATTACGGTTGACGAGATCCGCACCAAAACTATTGTGGGGATGTTGCAAGCCCTGGACTGTGAGGGCCACGTCCTGGTGTTGTTGAGTGAAGATGAGTATCTGGACCAGTACATCTATTGCAGCTCACGCAATATCCCTGATCTGGTCACCCGAGAGGTGCCCCATTTCAGCATCCGTGATGTGCTGTGGGCTGATCATATCATTGTAACCCGCCAAGCTCTGGCAGAGATGGGCGCGGGAGGCGAGATAGATGCGATTGCCTGAGCAACTGGAAGAATACCGCAATATTATTCGAGCCCCCATCATCACCGAGAAGAGTATGGAACAGGCCGAGCAGGAGAGCAAGTACCACTTTGAGGTGCGCTCTGACGCTAACAAGGTTCAGATTCGTTCTGCCATCGAAGCATTGTTCGATGTGCGTGTAGTGAAGGTAAACACTATGAATGTAAAGGGCAAGGCTCGACAGCGCAGCTATCGTCATCGCACCGGTAAGACCGCGCGGGTCAAGAAGGCAATAGTCACCTTGGCACCTGGCGACCAGATTGAACTGGTTCAAGCCTAGCTGATGTTGCTGAAGTAGCTACGAGAGTGAGGAAGAAGACGATGCCCGTCAAAGAACACAAGCCAGTGACACCCGGCCGCCGTGGCTATGTATCGCTGGATAGGTCTGATCTGGATGACAAGCCGCCCGAGAAAGGGTTGACCGTTCAGCGCAAGCAAAAGGCGGGACGAAACGTAGATGGGCGCATTACCTCCCGGCACCGCGGTGGTGGCCACAAGCGGCGAATTCGCCTGGTGGATTTCAAGCGGAACAAAGACGATATCGAAGCGAAAGTGGCAGCTATCGAGTACGATCCGGGCCGTTCGGCACATGTGGCCCTGCTGCACTACGTAGACGGAGAGAAGCGCTACATTTTGGCTCCTCAAGGATTAGAGAAGGGCGCCTCGGTCGTCTCGGGGGAGGCTGTGCCAATTCGCCCGGGCAACTGCCTGCCGCTGGGACGGATTCCGATTGGTACGGTTGTGCATAATGTTGAGATGCAACCCGGCCGAGGTGGTCAAATGGCTCGGGGTGCGGGATCGAGCGCACGCGTGGCGGCCCGCGAAGGCAACTATGTGCACTTGAGTCTGCCGTCGGGCGAAGTTCGTCTGGTGCTCACTGAGTGCCGGGCGACCGTCGGGCGCGTGAGCAATATTGATCATAGCAACATAAACGACGGCAAGGCCGGGCGGGCCCGCTGGCGAGGCAAGCGTCCGCATGTGCGGGGCTCGGCGATGAATCCGGTAGATCACCCTCACGGCGGCGGCGAGGGCAAGGCCCCGATCGGCCATCCCAGTCCGCTCAGCCCCTGGGGAAAGAAGACTCTGGGCAAGATAACTCGTAACCGGAAAAAACCGTCGAACAAGTACATTGTCCGCCGACGCGGTGCCCGGCGATAGTTGACGTCATAGGAGGTTGTTTGATGCCGCGATCAACCAAGAAGGGCCCCTTTGTTGACGAGAAGCTGATGGCGAAAATCGAGCTAATGAACGCCACCGATGATAAACAAATCATACGGACCTGGTCGCGGCGGTCAACAATCTTCCCAGAGATGATCGGCCACACTATAGCTGTTCATGACGGCCGCAGGCACATTCCGGTATATATTACTGAGAATATGGTCGGGCACAAACTTGGCGAATTTGCTGCTACTCGCACCTTCCGTGGGATGCAGCGGCGCCGAGCCCGGGTCGAGGAAGAGGGGGCCCAGGAGGGGCCCAGGCGCCGACCGCCGGGCGCGATCGTCGAGTAACAGCTTTGCTGGTTTGAGCAGATGTCGGGAGAATTGAATCATGGAAGCGCGCGCAGTAGCAAAATGGTTACATCGGGGGCCGCGCAAGGTCCGAAGATTTATCGACCTAATTCGGGGCTGCACCGCAGACGAGGCTCGGGCAATCCTGGGGGTACAGGCTTCGCCAGCGGCTGTTGACGTTTTGGGTTGCCTGAATTCAGCAGTGGCCAACGGAGAGAATAATCACGGCATGGATCCCGATGAGATGATTGTGCTCACAGCGGTAGTTGATGAGGGACCGCGCATGCGGCGGCTGCGGCCTAGAGCGCGGGGCCGCGCTGATATACAACGACGCCCCACTTGCCATATCACGGTTGTGGTCAGCGACGAAATCGCTGCCGAGCCTGATTGAGAACCGGATCACAAGGAGTGACGTGAATGGGTCAAAAAGTCCATCCATACGGTTTTCGCCTGGTCAGCATTCGTAAGCCACGCAGTCGCTGGTTTGCCGAAGGTGCTCAGTACCGCGAGCAACTCATTGAGGATATCAAGATCCGTGACTATATTCACGATAGGCAGCGTAATGCCGGTATCTCGGATGTCATTATTGACCGCACTGCCGATACCGTGACGATTACCATTGAGGCGGCCAGACCGGGGATTATGATCGGTCGGGGCGGACGTGATGTGGATCGGCTCCGCCAGCAGATTCAGAAGATAGTTGACGTAAAGGTGCGAGTGAATGTGGAAGAGACCTCTCAACCGGATACTTGCGCACAACTGGTGGCCGAGAGCATTGCCTGGCAGATTGAGCGGCGTGTCTCGCCACGACGAGCTATGGGTCAGGCCCTGGAGCGAGCTTTGGAACATGGTGCCCAGGGGGTGCGTTGTGAGATTGCTGGCAGGATAGGTGGTGCAGAAATAGCGCGCCGCGAGAAGATGGGGCCCGAAGGGCCGGTTCCGCTGCAAAGTCTGCGGGCCGACATTGATTTCGGCGTCACTGAAGCACGAACCGCTTACGGGAACATCGGGGTGAAGGTCTGGGTGTACAAGGGCGACATCTTGCCACCCAAGGAGGAAGAAGAGCGAGACGTCTGGGAGGAGCTGGAAGAAGAGGTCGGCCGAATTGATCATGAAGAGGAGGTAGAGAAGGAAGAGGGCGCTGCTGCAACGACAGAGGCCGCCGCGGCTGCCCAGCCGGAAGCGGAGGCCGAAGTAATGGAAGTTGAGGTAGCCGAACCGCCCGCTGAGGAGCCAGTCGAAGCTGTTGACGAAGAGGAACCTGACGGTGACGAGGACGAGACCGAGCCGGAAGTGGAGTCCGAAGCAACGGAAGTTGAGGTAGCCGAACCGCCCGCTGAGGAGCCAGTCGAAGCTATTGACGAAGATGAATCTGACGGTGATGAGACTGAGACCGAGCCGGAAGCAACGGAAGTTGAGGCAGCCGAACCGACCGCTGAGGAGCCAATCGAAGCTGTTGACGAAGAGGAACCGGCTGGTGACGAGGACGAGACCGAGCCGGAAGCAACGGAAGTTGAGGCAGCCGAACCGCCCGCTGAGGAGCCAGTCGAAACTGTTGACGAAGAGGAACCTGACGGTGATGACGATGAGACCCAGCCTGCTGTAACGGTAGAGGCGATTGAGGAGGAAGCTGAAGATGTTGATGCCTAAGCGATTGAAGCATCCGAAGCAACACCGAGGACGGATGCGGGGATTGGCCTACCGGGGATGCACTGTGAATTTCGGTGAGTTCGGCTTGCAGGCCCTGGAGCCGGCTTGGATTGACTCTCGGCAGATCGAAGCAGCTCGTGTGGCAATGGCCCGCGAAGCTCGACGCGGGGGAAAGGTGTGGATCCGGATATTCCCGGACAAGCCGGTCACCCAGAAGCCCGCCGAAACACGAATGGGGAAGGGCAAGGGCCCGGTTAGTCACTATGTGGTAACTGTCAAGCCGGGCCGAATAATGTTTGAGATGGGCGGCGTATCCGAGGAGACCGCCCGGGAGGCAATGCGGATAGCTGCCCACAAACTGCCGATTAAGTGTAAGTTTGTCACTCGGGAGGACTACGATGCCGGACACAGTTGACACCACCCGTCAGTTTGTTGACCAACTGCGCCAGGCTAGCAACGAAGAGTTACGGGACCGTAAGAGCCACATCGCTGAGAGCTTGTTTAACCTGCGTTTCCGGTTGGCTTCCGGCCAAATTGACGATCCGATGCGGGTCAGGAAGTACCGCAAAGCCATTGCCCAGATAAACACTATTCTGCGCGAGCGGGAGTTGGGGATCAATCAATGAGTACAACACGCACTGGCCAGCAGCGGACGGCCCTGGCCACAGTAGTTAGTGACAAGATGGACAAGACAGTGGTGGTCGAGATCGAGCGACGGACCAGACATCCTCTGTACGGCAAGGTGTTGCTGCGTAGTACCAAGCTGAAGGCACACGACGAGGACAACGACTGCCGGATTGGTGACCAGGTTGAGGTGACTGAATGTCGTCCGCTGAGCAAGACCAAACACTGGCGAGTGAGCAGAATTGTGGCTCGCGCCGAGTAGAGCGTGGATGAATGAATTGGGAGGCAAGCTGAGTGCCGCAGTACAGTAGCGATGACATTCGCAATCTGGCCATAGTTGGTCACCGTGGTTGTGGCAAGACCACCTTAGCCGAGGCGCTGTTGTTCAGCACCGGTATGAAGAGCCGTATGGGTCAGATTGAAGACGGCACTACCACCTGTGATTTCGCGGACGAGGAGAGAAGCCGCCAGATCTCGATTTCGCCGGCTGCCTGCTACTGTGAGTACAATGGCACGAAGATAAACCTTATTGACACGCCCGGATATGCCGAGTTCTTCGGCGAAGTAGTGCCCTCACTTTGGGTGGCCGACTGTAGTCTGCTAGTCATTGATGCTAACGCTGGCGTGGAGGTTCATACCTACAAGGTTTTCGCAGCGGCCCGCAGCCGTAGCCAGCCAGTAATTGCTGTGGTAAACAAGCTAGACAAAGAGCGAGCTAGCTTTGACAATGCGCTGACCAGCCTCACAGAGGGCCTCATTGGGCCGGAAGTGGTGCCGGTCCAGCTTCCCATCGGTACTGAGCAGCAGTTCCAGGGTGTGGTGGACCTGCTGACTATGGAAGCGATTACTGGCCAAGGCGCTGAGGTTAAGCATACAGACATACCCGAGCAACTGCGCGAGACAGCGCAGCAGGCTCATGAGCAGCTTGTTGATGCAGTGGCAGCTACCGACGATGAGTTGACCATGAAGTATCTGGAAGAAGGGGAGCTTACTGCTGAAGAATTGGCCGAAGGCCTCCAGAAGGCTGTTGCCCAGGGGCTGATTATGCCAGTAGTTGCCACTGATGCCCGGCGGACAATCGGAGCCATTGGTTTAGCTAAATTGATAGCTCAGATTGCGCCTTCGCCGGCAAGCCGTGGCCCCTGGCAGGGCCATGCACCTGGAGACGAGCAAGAGATTACCCGAGATCCGGCAGCAGACCAGCCCTTCGCGGCAGTGGTATTTAAGACGATCCTGGATCCATACGTCGGGCGGCTCAGCCTGCTGCGCACTATCTCTGGTGTAGGCCAGGCAGACGCACCAGTCACCGACGTACAGAGCCGCGAGAGTGTCAAGCTCGGCGGCCTGGCTTTCATCCAGGGGCGCGAGACAGTCTCGGCCGGAACGGTGGCCCCGGGTGATATTGCCTGTGTCAACAAGCTGGAAGAGGTGCGGACGGGAACCACTCTTTACCAGGGTCGCGAAAAGATTGTATTTGACTGTCCGTCGCTGCCCAGTGGTATGCATGCAGTGGCTCTGGAGGCCGCATCGCGCGCTGATCAGGATAAGCTTTCCGGGGCATTGGCGCAGTTGTCTGACGAAGATGTCGGTTTCGTCTATGAACGCGACCGGGAAACCGGTGAGCTGATCGTTCGGGGTATGGGACAGTTACATGTTGAAATCATCACCACTCGTCTGCAAAACGAGTTTGATGTGAACGTCACCCTGAAGCCTCCCAAGATTGCCTACCGGGAGACCATAACTCAGAAAGTGCGTGTGCAAGGGCGTCATAAGAAACAAACTGGGGGACGGGGGCAGTTTGGTGATGTATGGATCCGGCTCGAGCCACGGCAGCCCGATGAGGGGTTCGAGTTTGTCAGTGAGGTCAAGGGTGGTGCTGTACCCACCAATTATATTTCTGCTGTCGAAAAGGGCGTGCAGGACGCAATGGAGTCGGGCGTACTGGCTGGTTACCCGGTAGTTGACGTCCAGGTCACTCTGGATGATGGTAGCTCGCACCCAGTGGACTCGTCGGATCTGGCCTTCCGGAAGGCCGGTGACCTGGCTATGCGCGAGGCCTTGAAACAAGCCGGGGCAAGGCTGCTCGAGCCAGTGGCGGCTATTGAGGTGGCCACGCCTGACGACATTATGGGCGATGTGATGAGCGATATCACTAGCCGCCGCGGCCAGATTCAAGGGATGGATGCCCTGGGAAAGGGACTGCAGCGGGTTCAGGCATTGGTTCCGGTGGCTGAGATGCGTACCTATGCTGCCGATTTACGTTCGCTCTCCCAGGGGCGCGCCAGCTATACTATGGAATTTGCCCACTACCAGCCCGTCCCGGGGGATATTGAGCAACGTATCGTCGCCGACAGCGGCTAATGCTAACAGTCACAGTAGCGTGAGGGTGGCTGGAAGTTCGATCAAGTTCACAAGAGGCTTGCCACAATGATTCAGAAAGAAACCAGGCTCAAAGTAGCTGATAACTCTGGTGTCCGGGAGATTGGCTGCATAAACATAATTGGGAAAAGTGGGGGGAAGTATGCGTCACTGGGTGACTTGATAGTGGCTTCGGCCAAGCAGGTGACCCCGCAAAGCCCGGTGCAGAAGGGCGATATCATCCGGGCTGTGGTAGTACGTTGCCGCCAGAGTGTGGTGCGCCCTGACGGGACTCAGGTGCGATTTGACGACAATGCGGCGGTAATAGTAGATGAGAACGACAACCCGCTTTGCACTCGTGTATTTGGTCCTGTTGCCCAGGAACTGCGGGCCAAGCAATATGTGAAGATCATATCTCTGGCGCCTGAGGTGGTCTAAATGCCCACGCATAGACTGCACATCAAGACCGGCGACGAGGTCATAGTGATTTCTGGGAAAGATAGGTCTTATCAGAATAGTCTACGGCGGGGTCGAGTAATCGGGGTTCTGCCCAAAGAAGAGCGGGTTATAGTGGAGGGTATGAATACCATCAAGCGTGCTGTCCGCCAGACCCAAAAAGTCCGCCAGGGTGGGATCATTGAAAGTCCGGGGCCTATCCACGTATCCAATGTGATGCTGGTCTGTCCCGGTTGCGGTAAGCCCGCCCGCGTCGGCCACCGCAAACGAGAAGATAGTACGCTCGTGCGCGTTTGCAAAAAATGTGGTGTAGACATTGACGAGTAGTGATAGCTAGTACAGCCGAGCCGCCGGTGCTGCGCATAGGCGCGGCCCCTCGAAGGCGGCTAGTGAAAGCGCAGGCAAGCCAAATGGCCTACCAGCCCAGACTGAAAGTCATATATCAAGAAAAAGTTCGTCCGGCTCTGATGGAACAGTTCGGCTACCAGAACATATGGCAGGTACCCATGCCTCAGAAGATTGCTGTGAGTATGGGTGTCTCCGAGGCGACTGATAATTTCGAAGTTCTGGAGAATGCCGTCGAAGAGCTGGCACTAATAGTAGGTCAACGACCCTGTATCACTCGCGCCCGGCAGTCCATAGCAGCCTTTGGGGTACGCGAAGGCCAAGCCATCGGTTGCAAGGCGACCCTGCGGGGCGCTCGGATGTGGGAGTTTGCCGACCGCCTGTTCAATATTGTGGTGCCGCGTATCCGCGACTTCCGTGGTCTGCCGCGCAGTGGTTTCGACGGCCGGGGAAACTATAGTATGGGAATCAACGATCACCTGATCTTTCCTGAACTGACTTACGATGATGTCAAAAAGACCCGAGGGTTGAGTATTACTATCGTTACCACTGCCCAGACTGATGACAAGGGCATAGCCCTGCTGGAGGGACTTGGTCTGCCCCTAGTCTCTGAATAAGGCGAGTGCACCCGGTTACAATAGTCATGAATACGCTCATACAGACCCACTGCCAGGAGGCAGAAGTCCGTGGCGAAAAAATCGTGGATTGCCAAGCAGAAGCGGGAACCTAAGTATAGCACTCGGGCCTACAACCGCTGCCAGTTGTGCGGGCGCCGGCGTGCGTATATGCGTAGCTTTGGTATGTGTCGGATTTGCTTCCGGGAACAGAGCCTGGCGGGAAACGTCCCGGGTATAACCAAGTCCAGTTGGTAGTGGCTGTTTAACGGTGCTGACCTGGGTGCCGGCAATGGATGTGCTCAGGCCGATTTAGGAGGTAGCTGATGGGTGTCGTGACCGATCCGATAGCAGATATGCTCAGTCGTATTAGCAATGGCTACAACGCGCGGCGTACCAGTGTTGATGTACCTAAGTCTAAGATGAAGATGGCCATCGCCAGGATTCTGCATCAAGAAGGCTATCTGCGGGGCTTTCAACTGGTCAACCACGGCCGCGACTTACGGTTGCGCCTAAAGTATGACGAGTTCAACCAGCCGATAATAGATGGTTGCCGCCGAGTCAGTAAACCCGGCCGAAGAGTGTACAAGACTAAGGAAGAGTTGCCCCGTGTGCTTGGGGGTATGGGGATAGCTATTGTCTCCACCAGCCGGGGTGTTATGAGCGCTAAACGGGCCCGCCAGGCGGGCACCGGCGGAGAAGTAATCTGTGAGCTGTGGTAGTCCAGCAGACGCGCTGATGATCAAACGCTGAGGAGCAAGCGAACATGTCGCGCATAGGTGAAGCGCCAATTGAGATGCCTGATGAGGTCGAGGCTGACATCAAAGATGGTGTGATGACGATTAAGGGACCGCTGGGGGAACTTTCCCAGCCGGTACCTGATGGAGTCAGCGCTACCATTGACGAAGGTCAGATTATCTTCACTCGGGCCACCGAACAGAAGAAGCATCGTGCTCTTCACGGCCTGATCCGGGCTTTGGTTGCGAATATGGTCACAGGCGTGGTCGAAGGCTTTGAAAAACGTTTGGAATATCAGGGTGTGGGCTATCGGGCCCAGATGCAAGGCAACAGCCTGCGGCTTTATGTGGGCTTTTCCCACGAGGTGGTCATTGAACCTCTCGAAGGCGTGGAGATAGAAATCAGCGATAATGATCAGATTGTGGTGCGCGGGACGAATAAGCAAGTAGTTGGACAGATGGCTGCTGACATCCGCGCGGTCAAGCCCGTAGGTCCCTACTGGGCAAAGGGGACGCAGTGGCGGGGTATCAAGTATACTGACGAGCAGCTCCGCCGCAAGCCCGGCAAGCAAGCCAAGATCGGTGTGGAGTAGGGAAGAGCGGGAGCCGGGCTGTAATCTGGTTAAGGAAGGTTGACTGTGAGTCAAGAACGCGATAGAAGAGTAGCTCGACGCAGGCGACAGGTGCGAGGCAGCGCCAAGACCAGGGGCACCTCGCAGCGACCCCGATTGTGCGTAACCAAGTCACTTAAGCACATTTATGCTCAGATAATTGACGACAATAGCGGCCACACGTTGGTGGCTGTCAGCACTCTTGATGAGCAGGTCAGCAAGGGGCTGTCCAGTACGGCTAACATTGAGGCTGCCGCGGCTGTCGGCGAGGCTGTGG
This sequence comes from bacterium, assembly GCA_030615605.1. Classification (GTDB taxonomy): domain Bacteria; phylum Armatimonadota; class Zipacnadia; order Zipacnadales; family Zipacnadaceae; genus JALGTD01. The sequence goes on along the minus strand of JAUWYY010000026.1, from coordinate 15,151 downwards.
CAAAGAGAGCACTTGACAAGGACATTGAGCAGGTTGTCTTTGACCGGGCCGGCTGGCCTTATCATGGCAAGGTTGCCGCTCTGGCCGAGGCTGCTCGCGAGGCGGGCTTGAAGTTCTGAGTTTTCACTGTCAGATCGGTCTGATTTGTCATCACCGGGTTGGGAAAGCGCCGGTAGAGAACTGGATAACAAAGAAACGTAAGGAAAGCGAGTTAATATGGATTTGTGTGACGTGAAGCCAAATAAGGCCAGGCATAAGTCGGCCAAGCGTAAGGGCCGCGGCATTGCTGCCGGTCAGGGTAAGACGTGTGGCCGGGGCGAGAAGGGCCAGAAGCACCGCTATAGCATCAAACCGGGCTTCGAGGGCGGCCAGACGCCGCTATATCGCCGCTTGCCCAAGTTGCGGGGCCAGAGCAACAAGGCTCACAACATCGGGATATTCCGCAAGGAGTATCAGGTCGTGAATGTCAGAGACCTGGAGCGCTTCACCGAGGGGACCGCAGTTTCGCCACAGTTGCTGATAGACAGTGGTCTCATCTCCAAGATTGGTGACGGTGTGAAAATACTGGGTGATGGCGAGTTATCGTGCAAGCTCGACGTCAGGGCTCACGCCTTTAGTGGTTCGGCTCGCGAGAAGATCGAGGCGGCCGGTGGTAGTGCGGAGGTTATTGACTGATGCAAGAGCGGATTGGCAACCTGGCCCAGGCGATGCGTCTGCCTGATGTGCGCAAGCGTATAGTGTTCGTAATGGTGATGTTTGCTGTGTTCGTGGCTTGCGCACATGTACCCCTGCCTGGAGTCAACAAGGAGGCCATGGAGCGGCTGTTCTCCGGAGCGTTTGGCGGAGGCATCGGGGGATTGCTTAACGCCTTTTCCGGCGGCTCACTAAAGCGGTTTTCCATATTGACTCTTGGCATAATGCCCTATATCACTGCTTCAATTATCTTTCAGCTGCTGGTGATGGCGGTCCCTGCCCTCGAGCAATTGCAAAAAGAGGGTGAGTGGGGCCAGCGCAAGATCCGCCAGTGGACCAAATACACCACCGTAGGCATTTGCGTGTTGCAAGGCTTTGGAATGATTGGATACTTCGGCACGGTGGGCGCATTCGAGGGCGGGCCGCTGATTATCGGCTTTGATGTAATCATGATGGTGGCCGGCGGGCTGTTTCTGATGTATATCGGCGAGCAGATCACCGAATACGGCATTGGGCAGGGCGTATCATTGATAATCTTCGTGGGTATAATGGCGTCGCTGCCTCAGGAGTTAGGGAGTACCGCGCAGTCGCTTCTGGCTGGCCACATCGGCCTCGGCAACGTCCTGTTCCTGGTGGCCATTTTTGTGGGAATGATCTACGGCATTATCAAGGTGCAACAAGCTGAGCGCAAGATCCCGGTCCAGTATGCCAAGCGGATCAGGGGCACCCGCGTCTACGGTGGCCAGAGCAGCTACCTGCCCCTGCGAGTTAATCAGGCCGGGGTGATGCCCATTATCTTCGCTATTGCCGTGGCGATGTTCCCGGCGCAGATCGCCACGTTCTTGAGCAGTCCGAACATAGTCGAAAGAATTGCGCGGCTGGGCTTCACCGAAGATGGCGTGTATAAGGCCATTGACACCATGGTAAACTTCACTTCGCCCGGCCCGAGCAATCATTTCGCTTCGTTTGGCTACTTTATTTTGGTCATCCTGTTTACCTATTTCTATACGGCGGTTACCTTCAATCCCGAGGAGATCGCCGAGAACCTGCAGAAAAACGGCGGCGCGGTGCCGGGGATCCGGCCCGGCGAGAAGACCCGGGACTATCTGGACAAGATTCTGTACCGCATTACTCTGGCTGGGGCGCTGTTCCTGGGCGTCGTCGCAATTATGCAGTACTATGTTGGGCCAATAACCGGCGTACAAAGCTTCACGCTGGTCGGCGGCACATCGCTACTGATTATTGTCGGGGTAGCTCTCGATACGATGCAGCAGGTGGAGGCGCAGCTGTTGATGCGCCACTACCGCGGATTCCTGCACGCCTAGCTAGCAGTGACTACCATTGGGCGGCTTTGAGCTGAGTTGCAAAGGACAACTGGGCAATGGCACAGCGAGATGTGATATTGCAGGGGCCTCCGGGAGCCGGCAAGGGCACCCATGCGGAATATTTGAAAACACATATGAGCTATACGCACCTGTCCACCGGAGATCTACTGCGGGCGGCAGTAGCTAAGGACAGTGACTTGGGCAAACAGGCACAGGGTTACATGGAGGCCGGCGAGCTGGTACCCGATGATCTGGTCATTGATCTGGTTGCCGAGCGAATGGAGCAGTTCGACTGCGAGGAACACTTTCTGCTCGACGGCTTTCCGCGCACCACAGCTCAGGCAGAAACACTGACCGCAATACTTGAGACGTTGGACCGCGAGCGGCCCCTCGTGATCAATTTGGTGATCAGTGATGCCGAGATAGTGCGGCGATTGGCCGGACGGCGGATGTGCCCGGACTGCGGGACGATATGCAATGTCCACCGTGACGGGTTGGACATCGGGGACAAGTGTCCGCAGTGCGGAGGAGAGCTTTATCGGCGTAGCGACGACCAGCCGGAAGCGATCCATAATCGGCTGGAGGTTTACGAGCAGGACTCTGCGCCGTTGATTGAGTACTATCAGAAGCGCGGACAGCTCGTTACCGTTGATGCTGAGCAGGGCCAGCAGCAGGTTAGTGTAGAGTTGGCAGAGTTGGCGCAGGGAAGGCGGCCCTGCTGACAATGGCTCAGGAGGTGCGCGAGCGGCGTGTGGCGCGGCGCTCTGCGGACGAGTTGGAGAAGCTCAAAGTTGCTGGGCAGATAGTTGGTGAGACGCTGGATTTGGTGCGGGCACAGATCGCGCCCGGCGTGACCACATTGGAACTTGACAAATTGGCTGAAGATCACATCCGAGCCCGGGGAGCGGTGCCGTCATTTAAGGGATACCGGGGCTATCCTGCTGCCACGTGCATTCAGATTGATGATGTGGTGGTCCACGGCATTCCGGACGAGACTGCCCTGGAGGTAGGGCAGATAGTAGGCGTTGACCTGGGTGCCTACTGCGACGGCTACCACGGCGACGGTGCGTTCACGACCGTCGTCGGCCAGTCCGAAAAGGGCCAGGAACTATTGGCGGTGACGCGCGGTGCTCTGATGATCGGTCTAGCTGAGGCGCGGGCCGGCAATAGATTGAAGCAAATCTCGCAGGCCGTTCAGGAACATGTGGAGAGCCGTGGCTACAACGTGGTGCGGCAGTTGACAGGGCATGGAATCGGGCAGAAGATGCATGAGCCGCCCCAGATTCCGAATTTCTACAGTCGCGGAGAGTTTGAAGATTACGAGTTGGTATTGCAGCCTGGTATGGTCCTGGCGATCGAGCCGATGGTCAATGCGGGGACAGCACAGGTGCAGGTGGATGAAGAAGACGGGTGGACGGTGCGCACAGCCGACGGCGAGCTGTCGGCACATTTTGAACACACAGTGGTTATAACCGACTCGGAACCACTAGTCTTGACTCTGGCAGAAGGAGCTAAGTTGCTATCGGATGTCCCAGGATACGGGCAAGCGTGACAAAAAGATTCGCGTGATAGGGCGGGTGACGGACAAGCTGCCCAATGCTCAGTTCAAGGTGGAACTGGAGAACGGACACGAGGTGCTTGCCTATCTGTCTGGCAAGATGCGCAGCAACTACATTCGCATTCTGCCGGGCGATAAGGTTACTGTGGAGCTGTCGCCATATGATCTGACCCGGGCACGCATCACCTGGCTGCACAAGTGACTAAGACTTCTCAGCGCCGTTTGCCCAGTGCAGCCAAGCTGGGTTGGATTGGGAGATGGCTATTTGTCGTGAGGAGGATATTGCCGTGAAAGTTCGGGCTTCAGTAAAGAAGCGTTGTGACAAGTGCAAAATCGTGCGTAGACGGGGACGGATCTATGTGATTTGTTCCAATCCCCGGCACAAGCAGCGCCAGGGATAACTCAGGGAGGAATGGATAGTGCCAAGAATAGCGGGAGTTGACTTGCCCCGAGACAAACCAGTCCATATCGCCTTGACCTATATCTATGGCATCGGCAGAACCAGTGCTGAAGCCATCGTGAAAGAGGCGGGAATCGATGCCAGCACCCGAATGCACGAGATTACCGAAGAAGGTGCGGCGATGCTGCGCGAGATCATTGATCGCGACTACACCATCGAAGGTGAGAAGCGCCGAGACGTGCACGCTAATATCCAGCGGTTAATTGAAATAGGTTCCTACCGAGGTATCCGCCACCGCCGGGGCCTACCGGTTCGCGGACAGCGCACTAAGACCAATGCCCGCACTCGCAAGGGACGTAAGAAGACCGTGGCAGGTCGCAAGAGAGAACCAGGACCCAAGTAGTGTCAGCTACAGCGGCCCGCAGGTAGGGCTGCTAACGGAGGCCAGAGCAATGCGAGGTAATCAATCAAGTTCGCGTCGCCGCAAGATCACTAAACGGGTGCCTTACGGGCGTGCGTGCATCAAGTCAACATATAACAATACCATTGTGACCATAACCGACCCCGACGGTAATACGCTCTGCTGGGCCAGTGGTGGCTCAATTGGTTTCACCGGGACGAAAAAGGGCACCAGCTTTGCGGCCCAGTTGGCCGCGGAAAACGTCGCCCGCCAGGCCAAAGAGTTTGGTATATCCAAGGTGGATGTCTTCACCAAGGGCCCCGGTTCGGGCCGGGAGACGGCCATTCGGGCACTTCAGGCTGCGGGCATTGACATCGGTGAGATAAAGGATGTTACTCCCGTCCCTCACAACGGATGTCGGCTTAAGAAACGGCGTCGGGTGTAGGCCTTTGCGATTGTGTTGTGCAAGGAAGATTGAGAGGACAAGAGCTGATCAAACTGTCAGTTGGCAGGTTTGCATTCGGAGGTGAATGTTGTTAATGAGCCAGCAACGCGGTCCTGTTTGTAGGTTATGTCGTCGCGCAGGCCAGAAGTTGTTTCTCAAAGGGCAGCGCTGTTATAGTCCCAAGTGTGCTGTGGAGCGCAAGAGTTATCCCCCGGGGCATCGGGGCCGGGGTTCTCGTCGGTATCGGGTCAGTGATTACAGCAAGCAGCTTCGCGAGAAACAGAAGCTCCGCCGCATCTACGGTGTTAGCGAAGAACAGTTCCGCCGCTACATTCGTGAGGCCGAGCGCATGTCAGGAATCAGCGGGAATAATCTGCTGCAACTGCTGGAGCGGCGTCTGGATAACATCGTCTATCGAGCCGGTCTGGCCAACAGTCGGGCGCAAGCTCGTCAGATGGTGAGCCACCGGCACTTCGTTGTTGATGACCAAGTGGTCAATATTCCTTCGTACTCGGTCAGAGTTGGCCAGCGGATAGAGGCAAGAAATGGTAGCAAGGACATTCAACCTATTGCGGAAGCCCTGGCAGCCACTGCTGGCACAGAAAGCCTCGGGTGGCTACAAGTAAATCAGAAAGACCGCGTCGTGGAGATCCTCAGCTTGCCTGGGGCAGACGAGATTCATCTCGACGTCGACGAACAGCTAGTCATGGAGTTTTACTCGAGATAGTTGGCCGGCTGGTGGCCAAGGGCTTTGGTGACCAGTTGTCTCCTACGAGGATCCGAGTGGAAGCTGAATATGACAAGTGAGGAGCCGTGAATATGCCTGAAAGGGTCAAGCCTGAAATCGTCATACTTGAACTTGCCGAAAAGTACGGTCGTTTTTCGATAGAACCACTGGAGCAGGGCTTCGGTCATACTCTGGGCAATGCCTTCCGGCGCGTATTGCTGGCCCACTTATCTGGTCTGACGGTTATTGACATAAAAATCGAAGGTGTACGTCACGAATTCAGTACCATTCCAGGTGTTGTTGAAGACAGCACCGAACTGATACTGAACGTCAAAGAAATGGTGATTAGGTGGACCAATGGTGAGAGGCCAGAGCTTAAAGATGACGAAGAGACAAGCTACAAGCTAACCATCGAGGCGGCCGGCCCTCAGGAAGTGACCGCAGCGGATGTGCAGTGTCCGCCCGAGCTGGAAGTAGTGAACCCGGATTTGTATATAGCGCAGATAACGGACGAAGACGGCGAGCTATACGTGGAGATGTGGGTTACTGAAGGCAAGGGGTACCTGCCGGTTGAGGAGCGCGACCGACAGAGCACCCCGCTTGACGTTATCCCGGTGGACGCGCTCTTCTCGCCGATTGCCCGCGCCTCCTACCATGTTGAGCCTACGCGATTGGGAGGTCGCACTGACCTGGATCGGCTCACTTTGGAGTTGTGGGGCGACGGAACCGTTATGCCTGATGAGGCACTGCGGCGGGCAGCGACTGTTATCCAGGAATATTTGACTGTCTTTGCCGCGGTACCCAAAGAGGCGGCAGAAGCTAAGCTGGAGGAAGCCGAAGCAGAAGTCTATGACAAGACACTGGCTCTACCCATTGAGGAGCTGGATCTGACTGTCCGCGCTCTGAACTGCTTGAAAAAGTCAAATATCCAGACAGTTGGCGAGCTGGTGGGGCACACAGAAGAGGATCTGCTGGGAATCGGCAATTTCGGTGAACGCTCGTTGGAGGAAGTTATCGAAAAACTAGCTATGTTTGATCTTACGTTGGCGCAACCCGACCAAGATGAGCAGGACGAATAACAGGCGCAGCGTGGCCAGATGATCGGTAGATGCGCTGCCTTAAGAGGCTGACATAATGCGACATCGCAAAGCTGGAAAACAACTGGGAAGACCGGGTGATCAGCGCAAGGCTCTGCTGCGAGGAGTGGTTGATGCGCTGCTGCGTCACAACCGCATAAAAACCACCGTGACAAAGGCCAAGCAGGCCGCGCCGATAGCGGAAAAACTCATCACTAAGGCCAAGCGGGGCGACCTGGCGGCTCGTCGGCAGGTGCTGCGGCTGATTAATGATCCGGATTTGGTGGATTACCTATTCACGCAGATTGCCCCGCGCTACACTGACCGGCCTGGTGGCTACACGCGCATCATCCGGGCAGGCCTTCGCCGCGGCGATCAGGCCGAAATGGCTATTCTTGAACTGGTGGAATAAGTATAGAGTTTCGTCACGGTCCTGAGCCTAGCTCGGTGCTAGCTATGCGCAAGCTGATGCTCACCGTCCAGTATGACGGTGCTGACTATGCCGGATTTCAGATTCAGCCTAACGCGAGGACGATCCAGGGCGAGTTGCAACAAGCGCTGGCTGCGGTACTGGGACATCCGGTCAAGATTCACGGGGCCAGTCGTACCGACGCCGCGGTTCACGCCCTGGGTCAGATTGTGACCTTTGAAAGTTCCAGTCCTATCCCAGTCAGCAACTTGGCCAGGGCCGTGGACGAGTGCTTGCCGGTGGCGATCGGTGTAGTGGAGGCGCGTGAAGTTGGGCTGGCGTTTGATGCGCGCCGCGACGCCCGGCGCAAGCTGTACTGTTACCAGATTCTTAATCGCCGGGCCAGTTCACCATTCATAGGTCGCTACGCCTGGCATATCACTGATCCATTGGATGTCGAGGCGATGGGCCAGGCTGCCCAGGCGCTGCTGGGTCGGCATGACTTTAGCGCCTTTTGTGCCTCGGGCGGTTCGGCAACAGATATGGTACGTGTCCTTGACCGCCTTGAGGTTTGTCGAGACGGTGACATGGTGAGGATGTACGTGCAGGGAGATGGCTTTCTGTATAAGATGGTGCGCAACATAGTTGGAACCCTGGTCGAAGTCGGACGGGGACGCTGGGAGCCGTCGGCGGTAGCTGAGATTCTGGCCAGTCAGGATCGTGGGCAAGCAGGGCCAACTGCACCGGGCTGTGGGCTGTGGTTGGTCAAGGTGACCTATGAATAGACGTGCTGGCTAGGTCCGACCGTAATTGTTGGCTTTCTCGCACAAGCGATTAAGCCGCGAAAGGGCACTGCAATATGGGCAACTTGAAGACTAAATCAATGAAACAGGATGAGGTGCAGCAAGATTGGTGGATCATCAGTGCTGGCGGGGAGCGACTGGGCCGACTGGCCTCGCGCATTGCCCGCATTCTTATGGGCAAGCACAAGCCGGAATATACTCGCCATATTGACACTGGCGATTTCGTGATTGTCATCGATGCTGAGAAGATAGTGCTGACTGGCAACAAGCTGGAGGACAAGAAGTACTACCGCCACTCGCAGCATCCGGGCGGTTTGAAGGTAGAGACGGCTGAGGAGCTTATGGAGCGCGCCCCGATTGAGATAGTGCGCCGGGCGGTGTTGGGTATGCTGCCCCACAACCGGCTGGGACGCAAGATGGGCGAGAAGCTGAAAGTCTATGTGGGCAGCGATCATCCCCACCAGGCTCAGCAGCCTGAGCCGCTGCAGCTCAAAGATATTTGACACTGACTTTCATTTCCTGTTACGGGACCAAGGAGGCAGGCAACATTGGCCGAAGCACAAGCTGGATATGGAACAGGTAAGCGTAAGGGGGCTGTCGCCAAGGTGCAACTGCAGTCAGGGAGCGGCGAGATCATTGTCAACGACAAGCCTCTGAATGAGTATGTGCACCGCTACTCGCTGCTCCAGATGGTTCAGGAGCCTTTTCGGGCCACCGATACCGTCGGACAGTACGATGTGGAGGCCGAGGTCCTGGGCGGCGGCATCGTGGGCCAGGCCGGGGCGCTGCGCCACGGGATTGCCAAGGCCCTGGTGAAGGACAGCGAGGAGTTTCGCACTGTCCTTAGCCAGGCGGGGTTGCTCACCCGTGATGCTCGCGTCAAGGAGCGCAAGCATGCCGGATTTCGTAAAGCACGTCGCGCGAAGCAGTTCTCCAAGCGCTAGACTAGGGGACTACCGCTAATGCAGTGCTGTTTGCGGCATCGTCGCCGCAGGATGACACGATGCTGTAGACTGGTGGCGCCGCCGGGGTGAACTCGGCGGCTTTCTGTCTTCCCAAGCTAACAGTGGTAGGGCAGCCTCAGTCGAGGGAGTGATGGGCTGTGGCCTGGCTTTTTGACTGCTCAATTGGACGTCTGCTGTTAGTAGTCTGCCTGTTGGCGGGTGTGAGCATAGCAGAGGCCAGCGAGCGCGACCAACGATATCGTGAGCTGGCCGGCTGGCTCAGTTCATCTGGTGAGTACAGGGCGGAGATTGATGAAGCCAACGGCCTGCTACTGGATCAGGCGGGCCTGCCCAGCGTAGCCACGGAGAGTCCGGGGTATGTTCTGGCGGCCTGTGAGAGCGACACCGATATTGAACAAGCCCAGCAGGTGCTTAGGGCAATTCTGGCTGCCCAGGATGCCCAGTCAGGGTCGGCCAGGCAAGGGCAGTTCCCCTGGTTGGCTGGCCAGGGGCAAGCTCCCTCCCTGCAGGCCACTTACTTTGCCAGCCCGGTACTCGCTCAGATTTACCTCGAGCATAGTGAGAGACTCCCGCCGGAGCTGCAAGAGAAGCTGGGCAGCGGGCTGGAGTTGGCACTTGCGGCGGTCCGAGGTAAGCCAGCTCCCTCCGAAGATGATGTCACCGGCCTGCTGCGTGCGGCCAGCCTGGCAATGCTGGGTCGGGCGCTGGGCGCTGATCAGCAGATCAAAGAAAGCCTGAAGCAGGTCTCAAGTTGGCTGGATAAGACGCTGGACAAGGGCCTCAGGGATGGACACAGCCCCGCCTCAGACAGCTACCGACTGGCGGCGCTGAAGTGGATCTGGCAGGCCGCTGGTGCTCAGATGCGCAGCCAGCAGCTTCAGGATGCGCTGATGCTAATGTATTACGATTTGGCTTGCCGCATCCAGCCCGAGTCGGGTGCGCTGGCCGGAGCCGCATTCTACGCCACGCCGGCGGACTATCTGTATGGCGGAGAGTATAGCCCGTATATCTTCTACGTTGACCTGGGCGGGCCCCGGCCTTCCCGAGCGACGCCGTTCGCTATGTTTTTTGTCGCTCCCGACTACGCGCCATCCGCCGACCCGCTGGCAGTGGTCGGGCAGCAACTGCCGTCGCAAATCTCAACTGAGGCGCGCGATGAGGCGTATATCGTCCGCACGGACACATATATGCACGATCGCTTCAGTCTGGGCACTATGACCGGTCAGCCCAGCGAGACGAGTATCCCGCTGCTGGTGACTTTCGCGGACCACCCCGAGCGGCCCACTGCCTACTTCTTTGCCGATCCGCGGCCTAGCTACGTCACCAGTATGCAAGTCAACAATGTAGGTATGATCACAGTTGACTTCGACTTAATTGGGCGCGGCAATCGTCTGATCGCCTGGTTGTGTGGAGTCCTGGGCCCGCGTTCACAGATCACTCAGGTGATTGTGGGCGGAGACGAGTGGAATGGACTGCCGACCGCGATATCGGCGATGGGCACGGTAGCAATAGAGAGGGCCGGGTGCTATATGGGCATACGGACTTTGCGCGCGGGGCCGGCGGAGGGTAAAGCCGTTATCTCAGGGCCTAAGCCAGCAGTCCTGGAATGGACCGGCCAAGGCGATGCCGCCGAACTACAGTTGACAGTCTATGCCCGCAAGCCCAACTACCGGCTGCGCCGACCGCTGGATAATCTGCGAGCCGGAATAGTGGTGAAAGTGGTGCCGGTCGGCAGCTTCGAGTCGTTAGTGGACTTTGCTGCTGACTTTGCCCGCGCCCGGCTGCGGCAGAGCGTCTCGCGCACCAAGGAACTGCTGCCCGAACCTACTGATCCATTCAAAGCTGTCCTGACTGAACACAAGCCCAAAAGCAAGTCCGAGCTGGAATACAAGCATATGCTGCTGCACACGATAAGTTATCAGGACAATGAGACCTCCTGGCAGGTCCAGGAGGATATGCTCAATGAGGAGGTCACAATTCGCTCGGTAAGTGGGGAGCCGGTGGCCTCGGCCGGACCCTGGAAGATCGGCGAGCGAGTATTGCCCTGGCAAGCCCAAAGACTGGATGAATTCTTGACAATCGCCCCCTAACGGGCTATACTCAAGCACATCTCGGGGCTGAGATGGTGGTACTCAACACCCCCTGGCGTTGGCTTTGCCGACCGGACTGCCGGGGTCTGTGCCCGGTATGCGGGCACAATTTTAGTGAGGGTGACTGTGATTGCCAACGCCAGCCGGCAGATCCACCTCTGGCGCCACTGCTGGAACTGCACCAGCAGTAGCAGGCAGTACATATCTTTTGACTATCTTACGCCTGCGTGGGAAGATGCCCACGCAGTTTAGTTGATAGGTGGAGTTGACGCGATATGGCTGTACCAAAGAGAAGGACTTCCAAATCTCGGCGCAACAAGCGCCGCACTCACCAGGGCTTGAGCGTGCCGGCGCTGGTGGAATGCTCCAATTGTGGGGCAATGATCCGCCCCCACAATGCTTGCCACAAATGTGGTTACTACCAGGGCGAGAAGGTAGACCACACCGTTGAGCTGGAAAAGGAGCGTCACTAAGCGGGCTGTGTAGCGACTGTTTGGGAGGGCTTATGGTTATTGCTGTTGACGCCATGGGCGGAGATATTGCCCCGCAGGCAGCGGTCCAAGGGGCACTGGCCAGTGCGGAGCGGCTGTCCGTACAAATTGTCCTTGTGGGACGGCCACAGGAAATCGAGAAGCATCTGCCTGCCTCGGCCCAGCGGCCGGCCAATCTACGAATTGCAGCGGCGGACGACGTCATCCAGATGGAGGCTGATCCGACACGGGGCGCGTTGCGGCGCCAGGACGCCTCCCTGTTTGTGGCCGTGGATATGGTCCGGCGACAAGAAGCCCAGGCCATAGTGTCAGCGGGCAATTCGGGGGCATTGCTGACTTTGGCTCATACACAACTGGGTGTTATTGAGGGCGTGCGCCGTCCGGGTATTGCTGCGCCCATGGTATCGCGGCGTGGTCCGGGAGTAATTATTGATGGCGGTGCCAATGCCGACTGTCAGCCAATTCATCTGGCACAGTTTGGCCTGATGGGCAGCATCTATGCGGAATATGCCCTGGGCATCGAGGAGCCCAGAGTTGGTCTACTCAGCATCGGCTCAGAGCCATCAAAGGGCAATAACCTCACTCGCAAGGCCTTTGATATGCTCACCGAGATGCCTATCAACTTTGTCGGAAACATCGAAGCTGACGGCATCTTTAATGGCCAGGCTGATGTTACAGTGGCCGACGGCTTTGTAGGCAATGTGGCTCTCAAGACTGCCGAAGCGATGGCCCAGTTCCTGATGGAGGATCTACACAACTGTCTATGTGATGGCTTGAGTGGCAAAATCGCCGCCTTACTGTTGGGCAACAGACTGAGCAGCTTGCGCCAGCGGTACGATTACGCCAACTATGGCGGTGCGCCGCTGCTGGGAGTCCAGGGCATCGCAGTTGTCAGTCACGGGCGGTCTGATGGTAGGGCGATCGCCAGCGCGATCGAGGTAGCCTGTCGCGCTGTCGAATGTGGGACTATTGAGCACCTCCAGCAAGCCTGCAGGCAACTGGTGGTCGAAGCGAACTGAGTACGGCCCGCGCCCAGTCGCCGGCGTTTAATTCTCCTGCCCAAGAAAGAAATAAGGTATGTCTTTGCGTGGCGCAACAATCTGCGGCGTGGGCTCGTATCTACCGGAGGCTGTTCTAACCAATGCTGACTGGGAGCGGATGGTTGACACCACTGACGAATGGATCATCCGCCATACAGGCATAAGCGAGCGGCGCCTGGCGGCCGACGACCAGGCCTCTTCCGACCTGGCCATTAGAGCTGCCCAGCGTGCCCTTGACGACGCCGGTATCAGCCCCGAACAGATCGGACTGATTATGCTGGCTACTGTTACCCCCGATTACTTCTTTCCTGCCACTGCCTGCCTCGTCCAGGACGCGATTGGGGCAAAGAATGCCGGTGCTATGGACATAAGCAGCGGCTGTACGGGATTCATCTACGCTATGGCCGCCGGTGCCAGCTTTGTGCGCAGTGGTGATTATGACTACGTTTTGTTGATTAGCGCCGAGGTGCTCACCCGCATTGCCGACTGGACCGACCGCTCTACCTGCGTGCTGTTCGGTGACGGAGCAGGAGCTGTGGTGATGGGGCCCTGCGGATGCGACGAGGGACTGCTGTCGTTTGCGCTGAGTTCGCACGGCGAATATGGTGATTTGCTCATCTTACGAGGCGGCGGCTCGCGGCTGCGCCTTACTCCTGAGTTGATTGCGCAGGGCCAGGATTGTCTGGAGATGCAGGGACCCGAAATATTCAAACTGGCGGTGCGAGGTATTCCCAAAATTGCGAAGAGCGCCCTGGATAAGGCCGGCGTGAGTGCTTCGGATGTCTCGACGGTTATTATGCACCAAGCGAACCGACGCATACTCGACGCCGCGGCGGATCGCCTGGACATAGACCCAGAGAAAGTGATCAACACCGTCGATAAGTATGGCAACACCTCGGCGGCGTCAGTGCCAATGTGTTTGGATGATACGTACCGCAAAGGCCAGCTAGCCCCGGGTGATATTGTGCTGTTCGTGGGGTTTGGAGCGGGCTTTACCCTGGGCGCAGCCGTCGTTCGCTGGACGCTGCCACCACCTACTTCCGCCTAGCCACTTACCGCCTTTTTGAGCAGGTGCTTCAGGGAGGAATACGATGGATTTCTCATTTACTGACGAGCAACAGGAAATCTTCGCGGCGGTCAGAGAAATCTGCGAGGAGGAGCTCAAGCCCAAAGCTGCAGAAGTTGACCGGCGCGGCGAATACCCCTGGGATAACATAAACATGCTGGCCGAATTGGACTTATTGGGGGTGCCGGTGTCAGCAGAGCACGGCGGGCTGGGCCTGGGAATTCTGGACTGGGCGGTCATTGGTGAGCTGCTTTCGGCAGCTTGCACCACAACTGGCGCGGGGTACGGCGCTCATCTGCTGGCGGAGTACCCTATTATGGAGTTTGGCACTGAGGAACAGAAAGAGAAATACCTTGTCCCTTTGGCTCGGGGCGAGAAGATCGGCGCCTTCGGCTTGACCGAGCCGGGAGCTGGCTCAGATGCCGCCAGCGTCCGCACCCGCGCCGAGCTGGACGGCGATCACTATATCCTGAATGGCACCAAGGTGTTCATCACTAATGGCGGTGATGCTGAGATATACGTGATAATCGCCAACGTTGCTCCGGAAAAAGGAGCGCGGGGCATGACAGCTTTCATCGTGGAAAAGGGCACGGAGGGTTTCAGTTTTGGCAAGAACGAAGAGAAGATGGCCTATCCGGCCCTGTCCAATCGCGAACTAGTCTTTCAGGATGCGCGTGTGCCCAAGGAGAACCTGCTGGGCCGCGAGCGGCGGGGCTTCCGGGTGGCGATGACCACGCTGGGTGCCGGGCGCGTTGGTATGGCCATCGGCGCAGTCGGCCTGGCTCAGGCGGCTTATGAGGCGGCGGTCGCGTATGCGCCCACCCGTGAACAGTTCGGGCAGCCGATCAGCGAGTTCCAGGCAATTCAGTTTATGCTGGCGGATATGGCCACTAACATTGAGGCGGCCCGCTGGCTGACTTACAGTGCGGCCTGGCGCAGAGATCAGGGTATGGAATTCGAGAAAGAGGCGGCCATGGCCAAGGTATTCGCCTCGGAGATGTGCGTGGAGGTCTGCAACAAGGCCGTGCAGATCCACGGCGGCTACGGCTACACCTCTGACTATCCGGTAGAGCGCTACTATCGCGAGGCCAAGCTGTTCGATATTGTGGAGGGCACCTCCGAGATTCAGCGGCTGGTCATCGCCAATCACCTGCTCAAGGAAGCTCGCGGTAATTAGAGCTGCGGGGGCAGAGACGGCTGGGGAGCAAGCAGTCGCCCAGATGAATTCAAACGGCAACAGCATCCGGCACATGTTTGATCAGATAGCCAGTCGCTATGATCTTCTCAATCGTGTGCTGACCTTTGATAATGATCGAACCTGGCGGCGAGAAGCGGCAGGGCTAGTGCAGCCACCGCGGTCAAGGCTAGTATTGGATGTGGGAGCCGGCAGGGGGGAGATGGGGCAGGCGTGGCTGGCTGAGCATCCGGATACCAGGAGATTGCTGGCCGCTGATTTTAGCGAGTCAATGCTGCAGCGGGCTCAAGGGAAGCAGGCTAACAACAGCCGGGTAAGATTGGTACGTTGTGACGCCATGCAGCTTCCGTGGCGAACGGGGCAATTTGACGTGGTAATGGCGGCCTTTGCCGTGCGCAACTTCGCGGACTTGCGGGCCGGATTGCGTGAAATGGCGCGCGTGTTGCGCCCCGGGGGCTGGATACTGGT
>JAUWYY010000053.1 GCA_030615605.1 bacterium | reverse complement strand
TGTACCTGCGGTGGAACAGGCTGTCAGCCCGCCTCGTGCTCAATACAGCAATGCGGCGGGAAGATAGCGTGTGATTGCGGTGGTACCGGCTGCTCATGTGCAGACTATTGCCCGGAAGCGGCGCAACCGTGCGGCGGGAAGGACTACTGCGTCAATGTCGGCTGCCAACCGGGCCTGACGGCGTCATGCACATGCGCCCAAGTGTGTCGTGACGCCGCGACGAGTGACCTGCCGTGTTACTCTCTTGGGGGAGCAACCGGCACGCCCCGGTACTGCTACACCGCAGGCGTTGTTGGCTGCGACGGAACGAACTGCACATCGGGGTGGTGTGGCGATAGCTACTGCCCGGCTGGAGGGATATTCCCGTGCAGTGGGCTCGACTGCCATACGCCGCCAAGTCTAGCCTGTTGCGAGAACTACTGTGAGCCCTACGACAGGTGCTGTGGCGATTGCCACGAAAGCCCCGGGGAGCAGTGTACAAGAATTTCGGGTCCGTGCTGGATGGTCGGCATCAAGGTGAGAACCTGCTGTTGTGCCAGCGGAACCGACATGGATTGTCCACACGGGGGACACGCGGGGAAAGTGTGCGGCCTCGACCCGCAACCGCCGTTGATCCCATTTGGGATTCGCGGCTGCAACTACTGAAGGCCGTGCTAATATCGTTGCGAAGGAGATGACTGTCCATGCGAGCATCAGTCGCGATGGTGAGTGCAACAATAGTGGTGGTGATCGGCATGGTTGTACTATTGGTTACAGTGGTTACAGCGCCTAACAGAGGCTTAACTAGTGGTGCCGTGGAGGCCGCCATAGAGAATAGTCGGACTACCTGGACACAGGATCCGCAAGTGCAGGAACTAGTAGAATGGTTTCAGAGAATGGAGCGCTTGGGCGTGAGGGAACTAGTAGAAGATGCAGAACGAGCGACCTATTCAGAAAAAGATTTCGACAAGGCCATCAAGATCTACAACATGGCGCTCTCGAAGGCTGGAGACGATCCGCAAATAGCTCTGTATTTGCGGAGTTCGATCGTGATGTGCCGTATGCTCAGAGGGGACCAGAGCGACGTCGTGGCAGCAGCGCGGCAGGTCCTCCGTGGCGCCCCACCTGTCGAAGCATTGCCTCTAATCGTCGCACCCGCATCAATGTGGATTGTGCACGCTGTGATCATGTGGGACGAGGATCCCTCGCATCAGGACCTGTCACAGGCTGTTGCCTTGGCGGAACTAGGAGTGCGCACAGCTTCTGAAATGGTCGCGACTTTAGCGCCACTGGCTGAAGAAGGCGCGGCGCTGGGATGGAGTGTGGATGGGCGAATCCTCGAGATTCAACGAAAAACATGGCGAGGGCGAATCCTGGCGGCGCGGGGGAAGGCGCGACTGGGTAACGCTGAGGAGGCCGAGGACACGCTGCGGAGAGCCATTGAAGAGTGCACCCACTGGACCACGATGCCACTGAGTAGACATTGCCTCGGGAAGAGCCTGGTCCAATGGGGCAGGCCGCAGGAGGCAGTAAAGCTGCTGAAGGAAGCCTTGCCCCTGTACGAAGTCTGCGAACAGAAAATGTCAGGCGTAGTGAAGTGCCCCTGGTTCGACTGGGAGCGTGCGGACGTCGAGCGTATGCTAGCAGAGATAGATCCAGGTGGCGTATCGGAGAGGTATCAGGCAAGCCTCCTTTCGCATCCTTCAGCGACCGCGCTTGGTATGTGAGGAGCGGAATCGGGGTAAGGGTGCTATTCATTCGCGGTAATGTGGTGGGTGACGTCCATATTGCGCACACGGCGGGCCCTGACCGTGCAATGCTCGTTGACCTGGCACGCCGATTGGCGAAGAAGATCGATGCAGTTTTGGCCGGTAACCCCGAGCAGGTGCCTGCCCTGCCGCTCGCTGCTAACGAGTTGCGGCTTAGTTTCAGAAAGGCATGGGAAAACCGCAATCTTGGCAACCGGCTATGGGGCGACGAAGGCACAAGCATTGCGGTGCAAAGAGGGGTAGGCCTCCCTAGAGAACTGCCCGCCAAGCAAATGGCGCCAAAGGATTACATGGTACCTCTTCGCCATTTGGTTGTACTCTTGGCTCCGAAAGAAAGAGTGGAAGTGACCACAGACCAAGCTCGTGTCAGATTGATGGGCAAGATGTTAGTTTTCAAGAGGGGTGCGTCTCAGGTTGAGATGGATGGAGAGACTGTGCAACTGAGCCACCCCATCCAGTTCAAAGAGGGCTATGCCCTGGTGGCACTCTCATTCGTGGAAAAGGCGTTGGATCAGCGCATCGTGTGGGAGAAGCTGGGGGAAATGCCGTTGGCACGTATCGAGGCAAAGCTGGCCGACGCTGAGTCGTCGAAGCCGCAATAACCAGAGAACAGGGCAGTTGGCACACAGCAGCGCCACAGCATCCCAGCATAAACACGGACTGGTATCCCACCCTGACCGCTATCCGGGCCGAAACCATTACCAGTTCGTCGGCATGGATAAGATGGACTACAAATGTCGCCGGCACTTCCCAGGTTCACTGGGATACTACATCCCATGCTGGGGGTGACCCTGACGACTATGCAAATCACTCCCAAGAATATGGAATCTTTCCGTCGATGGTGAGCCACAAAATAGAGATGGTTGGCTTGGATTCCGATACTACCCATTACTACCGGGTCGAGAGCAGCGGCAAGTGGTCTGCTGAAGAGCAATTTGCAACTCAACCGTAAGAAAAGGAGGTCGAGATAGTGACCAAGATTATGGTGTTGTCAGTTCTCTGGGGTGTACTGGTCGTGTCGGCAGTTCTGTGGCTCAGCACTTCAGAGGAACAGAGGCCGCCGATGAGGAATGTAGCGCACGCAGAGGAAGCGTCACGCCCTCCGCCTCTGGCGGCAAATGCTTTGATTTGTCCAACAAGGGAAGACTTTCCCGAGGAGCTGCCGGAAGGGATCTGGCTGCCCCCGAGGCGTACCGAGAAGTTGAGGCCCTTGCATCATAACAGTCGCGGTCGCCTGGTGGAGGTGGAGGGAGCGCTGGGTGCCGGCCGCGGGAGCGGCCCCCGCATAAAGGAGGGGGTGAATGTTCCCCAACACCCGTCTAAGTGGTACTCCTCGATTCGCTACA
>JAUWYY010000042.1 GCA_030615605.1 bacterium | reverse complement strand
TTTCCTTCATATGGCGGATATGCAGCTGGGCATGAGAGCCCAGGATGCCACTAAAGTCGGCGAGCGACTGCGGGACGCGCGCTTCAAGACCCTGAATGCATGCGTGGAGCTCGCGCAGACCGAGGAGGTCGACTTCGTCATCGTTGCGGGGGACCTGTTCGAGAGCAACCAAGTCAGCGCTTACACTGTCTCGCGAGCCATCCAGATACTCCAGCAGGCTGGCCGCATGCCAGTCTATGTCCTGCCGGGGAACCATGACTGGCTGGACGCGGGGTCGGTATACGAACGCCCTGAGTTCGTTGGCGATGCTGCACGGAACATAGTAGTGCTGCGCGAGCGCCAAACGGTTGAGGCGGGCGAAGGCTGCGTACTCTACCCATGTCCAGTAACCCGGCGCTGGGACCTTGCCGATCCGACGGATTGGATCCCTGACCGCGAGGACGACGAGTTGATCCGCATCGGCATCGCCCACGGCTCCTTGCCGACCCCGGACAGAGAGCGGGAATTCCCTATCGAAGCGGACACGCCACAGAAGAAGGGGTTAGACTACTTGGCGCTGGGCGACTGGCACAGCCTGCGAACCTACGAAAGCGGGCAGCTAGCCTACCCCGGTACGCCAGAGCAGACGAGCTTCAGCGAGACAGACGCAGGACACGTACTGCTGGTCGCGATTGGGCGACCAGGAAGTGCACCCCAGCTGACGCCTCATAGGGTGGGCTCTCTGGTGTGGGAACAATGGGAAGAGGAGTTGGGTGAGCCAGTTCACGAGACGCTGCAGGCCTTGCAGGAGCGGATAGAGCGCTTGCCGATGGGCACTGACACGCTGCTGCGCCTGACGCTGACGGGCGCGGTGCGTGCTGACGAGCTTCCTCTGGCAGACCAGTTCGAAACGTGGCTTCAGGCACGGTGCGACAATAACCAGCTGCTTTACTTCGAGTTACGCAACGAGGTACAGACAACGGGAGCCCTGGCGGGGGCGCTGCGCGACTTGGCCGAATCCGACGAAGTCGTGGCTGGTGCGGTGGCGGATCTGCGGGCCATGGGGGCTGTCGGCACGGGCGGTGCACACGAGGCTGTTGGCGTGCAGTCCCGTGCCATGGATGAGTTGATAGACACATGGGTGTGCACGGAGGGGGAAGGTCAGGAGATGAGCGTGGTCGCCGGCGAAGCCCTCAAGCTTCTGGCGAAGCTGGCATGGGAGATGACATGAGATGATTCTGCGCAGTGTGAAGGTTCAGGGCATGCGTTGTTTCCGCAACCAGGTATCGGTCGGGCTATTCGGCGAGGGGCTGAACCTCGTCTACGCTCCCAACGAGACCGGCAAATCGACGCTCATTGAGGGTGTGTCACGGGCGCTGTTTGACCGATACTCCGTTGGCGGCCGGGACATTGAGGCACTTCGGCCTTGGGGTACTCACCTGTGTCCCGAGATAGAGCTGGAGTTCGAGGTCGATGAGCAGAGGTACCGCCTGCACAAGCGTCTGCTTGACGAAGCCGCCTGCACTTTGGAGGAGATGCGAAACGGGAGTTGGACACTTCTGGCCGAGAGAGATCAGGCTGATGACTTCGTGAGGAACCTGCTTCACGGTGACTTGCCCGGCCGTGGGCCGACGAAGCTAGAACACCGCGGCCTCGCCCGGACACTGTGGTGTCTGCAAGAACCAGGCGCTGAGAGAACGTACGCGGTAAGTAGTGCAGTGGCTGATCAGCTTCGGGCCGCTCTTCCCGGCGAGATTAGGATTAGCGCAAGGTCGGATGCCCTGGCCGAGCGCGTGGGAGAGCTGTATGAAGAACACTTCACACCAGCAGGCCGAGTAAAGAGGCATTCGCAGGTTGATGAACTAGAAAGCGACGCCGCGGGCCTAGCGGAGCGAAGGCGCGAGGCACAAGCGGCCTGTGAAGAGGTGGACAGTGCTGCCCAGCAGTTCACCGAGATCTCGCAGCAGTTGGAGCAGCTACAGGGGGAAAAGGACGGCTGTGAGCGGCGTATCGAGCAGTACGAGCAGGAGGTGCAAGCACTTAGAGAGCTTCGCGCCGAGATTGCAGCTCTGGAGAGTGCTACCGGGCACGCTGAGCGGAACTACCAGAACGCAGCAAGGGACCTAGAACGCTATCAGGACGCCGAGAGGCTCGCGGACGGATGTACCGATGCGCTGCAGGATGTCAAGCGGCGGCTTGAGGAGGAGGGCGTTAGTGTCAAGATGGCGCAAGCGCTTGTGGGGGAGGCTAGGCAGGAACTGCAGAATGACGAGGAGGCTCGAAAAAGGGCCAGCAAGGAGTGGGAGCGGGCCCGAAAGACAAACCGGGCCCTCAAACTGAGACAAGAGAATGAACAACTGATAGAACAAGAGAACAGGCTCCATGAGTTGGAAGCGCAGCTCCAGGAGGACCAGCGGGAACTTGAGGCTATGCCGTGTCCCGGCGATGAGCAAATCGCAGAGGCCAGGCAACTGGGCCAGCAAATAATCCAACTCCAGGCACAGCTTGAGGTAGCTGGACTGCAGGCGGAAGTCCAGGTCAGCCAAGACCAGGAAGTGAGGCTGGCCGGCGGGGGCGAGCCGTTCGAGAAAGAGCTTGTGGCAGGAGAGGCGGTCAGCTACCATGCTGGAGCCTTGCTCCAAATTGAGTTGCCGGAGGTGGCGCGGATCACGGTCACGTCGGGGGCGGCGGAACCCACTGAACTCGCCGCGGGCCTGGAGAAGGCCCGAGAGGCGCTGCAGGCCCTCCTGGCGCCGTTTGCGGCCGATGATCCTGATGTCTTGCAAAGGTTGCTGACCGAGTTCCAGGCGCGCCAGGAGAAGCTGCTGGACGTACAGAAGGAGATCGAACGGGCTGCTGACCCCTACGACGATGTGGAGGAGGTTCGGACCGCGCAGGCGCGGACCACAGTTGAGTTTGCGCAGCTCCTGAACGAGCTCCAGCTTTCCGAGAACGAACTCGCGGCAATGACACGGCAGAATGAGGAGGCGCTGGAGCGGGCGCTTGGGACGTTTCAGGCCGCGGAGGATCGCATTAGAGAACAACTCCATACGCGACGAGAGCAGTACGATGACGTTCGCGAGAAACACCAGGACCTGGTGTCAGAGCAAATGGCACTCGAAAGCGAGAACAACAGACAGCTCACTGTCATGGAGACCGTCCTTGAGGGGGCTGAATGTGCCGACGTGGACGCGCTGAGGCGGCGCGCCGGGGAGTTGGAGGCTCAGCTCGACACTGCGCAGGATCAGTTGGAAGAAAAACGCGCTGAACTCCCTCCGCCAGAGACTGACCCTGAGAAGTTGCTGGGGACCCAGAAGGTGTCTTTGGAGCACGTAGAGCGGCGAGAGCGCGAGCTGCTCGATGGACGGGGCAGCGTGCGGGGCATCATCGACCGCGCCCGCACCGAGGGCCGTTATGAGCGTCTGTCCCAGATAGAGGAGGAGCTTGACGCCACGCAGAAGAAGTTGGGTCGCGTTCAGCAGAAGGCACAAGCGGTCAAGCTACTTCGACAGGTGCTTGCGGCGCGGCGGGAAGCGACCGTGAGCGGCCAGTTGCCGGGGCTTGAGGAAACCATCACGCGTATGCTGCGTCACATAACCGGCCAGAACCGTCCGGTACACATGGGCAGCGACTTGCGGGTGGAAGGGGTTGCAGCCGAGACTGATCCCACCGTGCGTCGTATTGACGATCTTAGCGCAGGCATTCGCGAGCAACTGGACCTCGTGGCACGCATTGCTCTCGGGGAAACGTACGCAGAGCACTACGGACGTACTACGATGGTTCTGGACGACGTGCTGCTCTACACGGATCCCATGCGGCACGACAGGGGCAAGGAGATCCTCAAGCGGGCCGCCAGCCTGTTGCAGATATTCATCCTCACATCCGACCCCAGCCGGTATCGGGGGATCGTGGACCCGCAATACCAGTTCGACCTCACCCAGCTGGTAGTCTAAACAGGGCACAACACGGTCAGGACACACTGTGGCCTGGGCTATCGGACGCGCGTTTCGGAGGCCACTCAGCCCTATCTGCGAGGCTTCCCTACGCTGGGGGTGTCCCCTACGGATGAGGGCAGTGGGGGTCCCGATAAGGCAGGTGGTAGCACTCTTGGGCGTAGGTCTTCCCATGTATCATAGGAGCGATCTGGCGAGTCGGCGTTAGCTGCCATGACCCTAGTCCTCCGACCCATACTCGCTCAAGCGTTCAGAGGGCACATGGCCTGATGAATCCTATCGTTCACGTCAGCTCCACGCTCAATGAGGAGCTGAACTGCAGCAGGCCGGTGGGCCTCTTCCGGTGGGCGCTCACAGACAGGGTGCATCCGTTGAGCGAATTGCCAGAGCTGTGTTCCGATGCGCATGCGTTCACACGTCACGAACTTTGTGCTATAGTACGGATGGTCTTCCCAGCGGCCCTGCCGATACTATTCGGCAAGGGGCGACCAAGCCGCCACTATGGTGACCAGAAAGGGTAGCCCACTAAGGGTAGTCCCTCAGGGGCGCGGCCCGAACCCTGGGTTCTGTATTTGCTTACTTCTCGCGGCCGCTTGGTCATTGCGACGTATTCTCCACACACGTGGAATGAACCGGGGTGTGGTTGTGCATGAATCAGTGATGACAGTGGTACAATCACGCCGATCAAATCAGGCCTTGCTCTTTGGCAATTTCGAGGGCGTGGTCAGGCGAGTCGGCGTCCAGCACTCTCTTGGCGCGCTGGATGTGGTAGCTTACCGTCTGATAGGCGATGTCCAGTGTGTCGCTGATCTCTTCATAGCATTTGCCCTGGTCGCGCAGTTTCAGTACTTTCCGTGTCTGGGTGCCCAGTGTGCTTTCCTGCTGGCGGTTAGGGAGGGGACCCAAGGGCAGCGCGGGCAGGCATCTTTGGATCTCATCGCGAAACCACTGGGGTACTTCAGTCAGGTCCTTAGTGCCAAGCTTTTCGCATACGTCTCTACGCAGGGCTCTAACGCGAGCATCGCTGACTTCGAACTTCTCCTCAATCCACTGATCGCTTTTGCCTTCCAGAAGGTAGTGTGCAAAGGCGAGCTCGCGGTCCTGAAACCGGGGCCGAATCTCTTCTTTGCTCTTTATCAGGCCCATACGCAGCGCCTTTTCTGCTGCTTGTCGGTCCGTAGCGGTCCCCATGAGTTGGCGGATGTTGTGCAAGTGGACGTAGACAGTGTTGACCGCCATGTCCAGCTGCTTGGCGATGGTGCGGACGTGAGTGCCTTGGGCCCGCAGCAGGCAGACTTGCTGTTGCTTCTCAGTCAGTAGCTGCTTAGCTTTCTGGCCAGCGGCTCTCTGCATCCGACCGGTCACCGGCAGGAATGGCCGGTACTGCTCGATCTTGTCTTTGCATATTTCATATGCTTGGTCGAGGTCATCGACATTCAGATCGCGCCTCACTCGCGATAACGTGGAATTGACGCAGCTGCGTGATACGTCCAGCTTGCTGGCGATCCAATCCGTGGCCGGATTTTGGTGGTAGAGTTCAAGTATCGCCAACTGGCGGACGCTCTGGCCCGCTTGGGTCTTTCCGCGTAGAGCAGGAATGTGGAACTCTCTTTCGTCGGTGAAATGAACTTTGATCCGCAGGAGCGTGTCGCCGTTTTCCATCCTGCCCATCTCACCATACTCGACAACCGATTCGAGCAATTCGCGGCGCTCTTCTATGTTGAGTTTATCCCATATATGCGGGAATGACTGCAGCGCTTCGACGACGGCATCAAACTGATTCTCGCGCATCTCGCGCCGTGCCAGTCGCTGTCGGGCGCTATCCAGCGCAGACTGGAGTCGTTCCTTATTCTCCTGCAGCAACTGCGACTGGCGTTCGAGTTGCTCTGCGGATATACTGCTATCTAAGTACAACTTCGCCCACTTGTCGATGTCTTGTTGTACATCGGCCAGATTTGCTGCCAAGCGCTCGACATCTGCTTCGGTATGTTCATCCTGTTTGTCCAGCAGCTTCATCGCTTCTCGCCGAGCCAATTCCTGGATGTCTTCACGCGCGGCCAGTTCCTGCACTATGCATAATACGCACTGGTGGATTACTTCAACAGGCTTAGAGTTGTTGATACATTGTTTGGTGCGCTTGTGCGGGGGCGCAGTGCAGCGGTAGTAGAGCTTGCCACTGCTCATAATACGCCGGCCGCGCATTTTTCCGCCACAGTGGATGCACGTTAAGCGTTCAGCCATAGGATAGTGGGCCGCAGCCAGGGCAGACGAACCGCGCTGACTGCGCTGCCGGGCTTTGGTTTCGATCTGTTGCAGGACCGACTCGTCATAGTATCGCTGGTCATAGAAATCACCCGGGACGAGGGTACCGTCGCCAACGCGGATCAGGCCCGCATGCGTAGGATTAGTGATAGTATTGCGCACGATGTTTGTGTACCACCACTGGCCGCCGGCGGGAGACTCAATCCCTTTATCATGGAGCGCTTCCACGATGCCTATGAGAAGTTGGTCAAGGCTATGAAGCTGGAGTTGTGGCGCACCTCGGTATTCTGCCCCAAGCCGCTGCCCAATCGCGGCGGCCCGGAGTTCAGACAGGCCTGTGACCGATTTGCGCTCTCCCACCGCCGCCACACCCAGCAGGAGGTTCGGCGGCATCGCTTCGAACAGTTCGTTCGTAGATACTACGACAGGGGTATGATCAAGAAAGCCATCGCCAGGGAAGCAGTCAAGCGGAAGTTGTGGCCATACGGTACAAGAAAAAGCAACCGTGATCCGTTCGACGACGTGGAGAACTGCCGGCGCGTGGTCATCCGTTTGATCAATAAAAGAGAGGAGGCTTGGCGGAAGGAGCGAGCATAGCTCGTGCAGGGAAGCTGGGAATGACGGCGAAATAGAATAGCTTATGGGGATGACCATCGCTTATACATACAAGGCACAAGCGATTGCCCGATTGACCTGCCCCCTGGGCTGAAGCCAAGGTAAGTCTCTCATAACAGGTGGTACCACAAATGGCGGCAGGTCACAACGTCAGCATCTTGCAGCAACCGGCGTTTTTTTGCGGATACGTGACTGATGTGCGGCAGGAGCCAAAGGAGTTATGGGCTATGGATAGGAGAACCAAGAAGTTTCTGATTGGTGGCTGTGCAGTGTTGGTAGTCCTTGCTGTAATTGTGATCACGTTGGGATACTTCGCCTGGCAACGGTTCGTTGCGCCTGTGATGAGCTCAATTGTTCCGCCATCTTTACAGATGCCTTCTGAATTGGAGAGTCCTGCTGTGATTGTTGGCGATGGACTGCTGTCCAAGTCGGTATTTTGGGAAGGCAAAGGGGTGGGGCCCGTCACCGATATAAGGGTGGGCCAATTGGACACTCAGCCCGGGCTGGAGATGGGGATTGCCGGGTCTCGGGGAGCGGTATTTGCGGATGATCAGGGAAATGTCAACAGATCGGTCATATTCAAGGGTCGATCCGACCACGTCGACATCATAGACATCGAAAACGATGGTGTCTGCGAGTTTATGAACCGGGGATCGTGGGCAATAGCCGCTTCACTAATCGACCATAACGGGGACACTGTCTGGGCATATAGTGCCGGCGTAGACGACATGGCCGCTGGTGACATCGACGGTGATGGTTCGTTAGAGTTTGTGGTCGGATTTAATGGAGGTGGTGGGGTACATCTAGTGGAGACAAATGGTGATAGGGTTTGGCGGCAGCGTGACGGGAACGTGTGGCATGTTGAGATGGCGGATACGAACGGTGACGGGCAGCTGGACATAGTACACAGCAACGCGGCCGGAGAAATGAAAGTCAGAGACAGAAATGGCAACATCCTGAGCCAAGCGAGGACGGCTCCGTATTTTTCGAGCTTCTCGCTGTGCCGGTGGCCCACAAAGACGGATCGCAAGTACGCACTGCTTGCTGAAGACGAGACAATTTGGCTCTTCGACTTTGGCGGAAAGTCTGTGGCTCAGTTCCAGGCACCAGAGTGTGGCAAGCTCGGGCATGCCAGAGGGGTGCCGGTCAAGCTAAAGAGCAGCGAGCGTGAATATTTTGCGGTAATCGTTGAGTTTAGAAACTGGGAAAGGTCAATCCTGTACGTGTATGATGCCAATGGGGCGCTTATATACCACGAGATACTGGCAGAGACGTGTGGATCTATCGCAGCAATGTCACTGGATGACTCAGCCACAGAAAAACTGCTTATTGGAGGGAAGGGCAGAGTATGGCAGTATGAAGTTGAGGACGCGCCATGAGGCGCTCCGAGATGTTGCACAGGAGACTGGCGCTGGCAGAGCTACCCCGGTAACCTACACCCAGATGCCAATATATATATGGGCACCTGCTCAGCCAGCAGCGCAGCACCTTGGGCGCCAGCATCATCAGCTTCTGAAACCGTCCGGGAAGTGCGGTGCCGGTCGCCTGTTGTTTGTGCTTCGGCAGATACGAACCTGTTAGCTCTATCCGCTGGTAGGCGCCGGCTCGACCAGGCGCACGAAGTCGAGCTGCGCCACCTCTTCCAGCTTCTCCACCGGCAGCTTGCCGATTAGCATCCTTACGCTCTTCGCCTGGCCCATCACCTGGAAGCCGAGTTCCTTTAGCTTGGCCAGGTTCTCCTCAGAATCGTCGGCCAGCCAAATGGAGACCTCAACCAGCCCGCCTTTGACCTCAATGTCGCCGACCGTGAGATTGCGGGCCTGCCCTTCGCTGGCGACCTTCTCGGCCAGCCCGTGCAGCTCCACCGATAGACGGTGCTCGAGGCGGAATTCGCGTTTCTCCTCTGGCGTCATATTCGCTTCGAGTGCTGTGACCCGGTCGCCCAGCCATTCGCCACTTACTACTGCCTCACCCAGTGAGGGTGGGGCCGCTGGCGCGCGAGCCGCTGCGCCGGCCGGGCCTGGCATCCCCCCTCCACCATACCCGCCTCCCACATTCCACGGTATACCGAAAGAAGTCTGAGCGGAAACAGCCTTCTGATCGCCAAACACGCCCTCGTAGGTGACGCCCTCGGGCATCGCCACGGGCACCGGCACCGTGCGCGCCTCTCCGCCTTCGGTGATGACCATCCACTCAACGGCTACGAACGAGGTGAACTGGGTGACCAGCCGGAATTTCAGGCCCAGGTCAATAATCTCTTCCTTGATTTCAGTGCGGGGACTGCCGCCCTGGATACCGGCCCAGTCCTGGTTCATCAGGTGCTCGATCTTCTGCCGCGCCCACAGCGCGCCGAGCACCTCGTGGCCTGGCTCCCGGCCCGGTAAGGCGACGAAGATCTCCCGCTCGAAGGGCCTGCCGGCGACCTTCCCGCGCAGCACAATCTCCCCGCGCGCCGCCTTCCGGGCCTGACCGTAGATGACCACCGGCTTGCTGCTGAACAGGTCTAAGATGCGCTGGGGATAAACCTCGGTGACGGGCAGTTCACCCCAGTCAATCTCGATGTCGGTCAGCACCGGGTTGCGCAGACGGTCGTAGAAGCGCTCGGCTACCACTTCGCCAGGCGTGCCGAGCGTCACGTAATCCACTTCCCCGCGCCCGGCTTTGGCCATGTTCTCCAGCAGAAAGCGGTTCACCGACTGGCCGATGCCGA
>JAUWYY010000045.1 GCA_030615605.1 bacterium | reverse complement strand
TTTCCTTCATATGGCGGATATGCAGCTGGGCATGAGAGCCCAGGATGCCACTAAAGTCGGCGAGCGACTGCGGGACGCGCGCTTCAAGACCCTGAATGCATGCGTGGAGCTCGCGCAGACCGAGGAGGTCGACTTCGTCATTGTGGCGGTGAAGACAGTTCTGAGTGCCTAAAGAAGCCGTTCGTAGATGAGTAACCGCCATAACAAATGTTAGAGATTCCAGAAACGAAGGAGATGAGCGAAATGAGGAAATCCTGCAAGATAGTGTTTTGTGTAGGCGCGATTCTCTTGTTTGGGGTTTTTAGCCAGGACGAGACAATGGCCGGAGAAGCTGTCGTAAGATATTACTCGAGACCCTACAGCGTTCTCTCGGCGAATGTTGGAAACTCTAGGCCACTTGGCCTCCCGGGTGCGCTGGGGGATTATGAAATAATATTAAAACTTCAAGATGCGGATTACGTGATACCGGAGATTGTGCGACTAAAGCCAGATATAATGATTCTCATAGAAACACTCTGTCGGAGTCAAGTGCGTAACATATGCCAAGCTACGAAAGAAGAGTATGATGTCCACGGACCGACGCCACCTCGTGATTACGATTTCATATGCGTGAAGAATGCCATCGGCGATGTCATCAAGCACAAGCCGATGCCAGGAGGCAATGGAAACAGCGTCGGCTATGTTGATGTCCGTCTCAAGGATGAGGGCGGTCGGAAAGTCCGATTGTTCTATGTGCATTTTCCTTCGCCTGGTGGGGGATGGACTGTAGATCTGCATAAGGCGCACACGGATGCTTTCAATTGGATTTGCGACAACCTTGAGTCCTCTATTCCCAACCTCATCGCCGGAGACCTGAACAACGATTTCATCGTAGAAAAGGATGATGACTTTAACCTATGGTGTCCCGTAGAAAGTGCAGTTTACAATTCCTCCCGGGACATATTTCGCCTAGTGAACGACAACAATCTACGGATATTGAACCCCAAGCTCACTAGTCCCAAAGGTGAGGAATACGAGCCTACACATAGGCTCTGGGACACGACTATTGACTGGGTGATCGGCAACGAATTTGTCGACGGCTCTTTTGTCACAAGTGAGCCGGATTGGTGGCGAGGTACTTCTCCCCTTGTCCTTGACCACAAGCCGCTTTACGGGGAGGTCCGCTTCCTCTTGGAAGAGTGGGAAACAGCCAAGTGGCCCTTCGACCCGATCCTTGTCATTGACCGCAGCGGGTCGATTCAGGGTGTATTCGGGCTTATGCAAGGCATCGAGAATGACGCGGGCACGTTTGTTGACCAACTCTTGCGGCGGGCGCGGCAGGTTGCAGTGATAAATTTCAGCAGCAGGGGTGATGTGCACCTGGATTGCCGGTTCTCGAGCGACCGAGCACGAGTGCTGCAGGCCATCAGTAACCCATC
Source organism: bacterium (assembly GCA_030615605.1). Lineage (GTDB taxonomy): Bacteria > Armatimonadota > Zipacnadia > Zipacnadales > Zipacnadaceae > JALGTD01. Next base: position 5,326 of record JAUWYY010000045.1, on the reverse strand, counting down.
TGCCACCTCAGGTGGCACTGCCCTCTATCAAGCCGTAGACGAAGCCTTGAACACCTCCCCGGCTGGTGGCAAGACAGCGGTTATTGTGTTCAGTGATGGTTGTGAGAACTCCAGCATGATTTCCCTGGAAGAGGCCATACGGAAGGCACAGGAGAGAGGCGTCCCGGTCCTGACCGTAGGCTATATTGGGCATGGCGGACGGAACGAGGATGGGTTGCACCAGTTGGCAGGCAGCACCCACGGCTTCTACGAAAGAGCTGAGGATCTCAACGTAGAGGAAATGTTGAATCGTTTCAGTGACTACCTGCAATACAAGAAAACTATCGCCCCAGTCGGTGGGGCATTCTAGGTATAAAGGAGGCGAGACATTATGCGAGAGGGATGGGTGTACGCAACGATGTTGACGCTGCTGTGCAGTATCGCAAGCGCAGCTTGGGGTCAGGATATCACCTATCGCGAGAGCGCGTGCGCGAAGACCGCAGCGGCGGTGCATGCCTTCAACCGCGGAGATTTTGGTACTGCGCTGTCTCTGCTTGAGGAAGCGCTGACCATAGACGATACAGTCTGCGAGGCGCATTTTTGGCTGGCACGAGTCCACGCGATGGAGGCAGGCACGAATCCTCGGGCACATGAACGTGCAATAGAGCACTTCCGCCGCGCGTTTGAACTGAATCCGTATGGCGAGATGGGGGACCTGCTCCGCACCTGGCTGTACAAGCTTATGGGACGGCCTGACGCCGTGCTTGTTCTGCCGGCCCGCACGGGAGACTATAAGTTTGATCAGTACTCGTATCGGACCCGCGAACTGCTGGAACAGCTCCAAGGGCAAAGCGTGGGAACGTCCGAGGTGTTCACTAACAGGGAAACACTATCCCCCTCTGCGCTGACCCCAGAGTACCTGCAGCAATTCTGCCGGGCCACGGATGATCGGCCCGCGGTCGGGTGGGTAGCTCTCGTGGGTGTGTACGAGTATGAAGATGACCGTGACCGCAAAGGCAATCCGCTAATATCCGCTAAGGCCAAGGTGTGGATAGCTGACCCCGTAGTGGGCTTCGTCTATGAGCCAGTCGTGGCCAGCGGCTCTTCCGCTACCCTCTTGAACCTGATCGGTGCAATCTGGAAGGAGCCGCCTGATTTTCTTTCGCCTACCGATGACTGGCGGGAAGCGCGCGAACGGTGCATGAATAGTCTGGCCGAACAGGTACTGAAGACCGTCCAAGACAGCGCCGTGGACGCCTATGATTTGGAGCTGTTAGACGAAATGTTGGTCCCGGCCCCGGTTCCAGGTGTATACGCACGCGGCACGACTGGTGAATACGAGACGGTTTGCCAGAGACCCTTGCTGGCCGTCGCTGCGACGAAAGGCGAAGCGGATACGGACTTCTGTGACAGAGTTGTGGAGCAACTGCAACGGACGCTCATCAGCCTAGGGACCTATAACATAGTCTCAGCAGCCAACACTGACTCATACCTGGCCGGTCTATCATCCATTCCCGAGTCCGATGAGGATTGGGCAACGCTGGGCAGAGAGCTTGGAGCGACTGTGCTTTGTGTTCTTGAGTTTACCCCGGTCGAGATTTCGACTAGTAGGCACTTCTTGAAAGAAAAAGTGCGGGTGTCCACCACAATCAAAGTTGATCTGCTTGAGGTGAGATCAGGGAGGCGTCTGCACGGCGAAGAGTTAGTCTGCCGGAAAGAGAAATCCATAATGCTCTACGGGAATGAGGACGCATTGCTGCGATGGGCGGCAAGCGCTCGCAAACAGATGACGGAAGAGCTGTCCAACAGAATCAATACAGCAATTGGCGAGCACATACCGGAACCCATTGCCCGGGAGACGCCAGCCGTGGTGCCGTCTGAGGCTACCCCGGCTTCGAAATATGTTGAAACAATCACGCCACCGACTGCGGTGGCTGCCACTCCGCACACTGCCGGTTCTGAAGCTACGGTCCCTCAACTAGGCCGCTTTAACATCCTTCGAAATGTTCATGGGTACAATAGGGGGAACACCGTCGTCGTGCCATTGCGTGGGGTCGCAGAATGGCTGGGGGCAGACGTGGAATTTGACAATCCAGCTATCATCATACGGCACCAGGGGAAAGAGGTACGCCTGACAGTTGGGTCTCGAAGTGCATCGGTGCGCGGCCAGGCTATAACAATGTCGGTTCCGGCGAGGGTTTATGGAGGCATCACCTGTGTGCCGTTGCGGTTTGTGGGCGAGAGCTTGGGCTTGAGCGTCCAATACTATCCCCGCGCCCCGTTTTCGGACCGTGCAGTTGCTTACCATCCTGTAATTGTTCTCAAAGACGGCGACAGAGTGGCTCGGGTACTTGTCCATGGTGAACCACCCGATACGGTAGCGCGCATAATTGGTGATCTTGAACTGCAAGCAGACTCTTATGACGACTATCCAATGGGAAGTTGGGGCAACTACGCAGCTTCTCATGGATGGCTTGTAACTATCCGCCAGATCAAGGGTAATGGTGGCGCCGTGTGGGGTCCGACATTCTCGCGTCCCAACCATAGGGATTTCGGCCCCACTGAGTGCTCTGATGCGGGCCTCATATACCAACATGACCGATGGGCATTTCCACCTGGCCACTGACTCGATTATTCCAATCGCCTGATACAGACAGCGCGCTATCGAGGTCGCTCGTTGCGTCTGCGCTTGTACCTCGCTGTACACACAAGTACCCGCAGACTCACGGCCACGCCCACTGTCGCAATACCCAGCACCACCCACAATAGCCAGGGAGTTGGCACGGGCGCGGCTAATTCCCCGGCCCTGTGGCCATCCTCCGATGCTGAGGGCGGAGTCGTCGACTCGGTGGACTTCCTCGGCTTCCGCTTCTGCTTTCGCGGCACCCAACATGGGAGCGTTCCCGAAGATTTCGGCGTCATCATCCCCGACCTACCGGCCATCCCCCTGTACCTGCCCATCGAAGTCACCGATGCCCCCTTACCTTATGCATCCTCGGGCCAGCTTATCTCCTCGAGTACCCAACGCCCGTGATCATCATGCCATGAAACTTCAATCCAGTCCCAGCCCCACGTCTCAGGGCTGGGTCTGTAGACTGTCGCACTGATCCTCTCCCATCTTCCCGGAGAGGTCGAGTTGAGTGCGTAACTCAAGCGCTTCCACCACTCGGGAGGATCACGGCGAAGTCGACTCCGCAACTCTGCGTAGGGGTACCAATATCCAGGATCGTCAATACACATACCTGTTTTCACCATCAACCCTTGTGTGGGCGAGACAAGATCCATGAAGCCTTCTACGTCTGCCTGCTTCACTGTCCGAATGAAGGCAGCCATTGCCGTCTCGATGGCGTGAGCAGATGCAGCGGGGACCTCGGCTTCGATCTCCTCGGTCTCTTCAACCTCTGGAGACTCTATTGGTCGTTCCCACCCTTCCCCAGTGATTGGTGGGCCGGCCTTCTTCTGCGGGCAGCCCGCTAAGCCTACCGCCAGTCCCAGTGCGGCTGCACCGATTAGTACGATCATTATCCTAGAGAACATAGTTAGACTCTCCTCTGTTCTATTCTCACCACTGGGGCACCTCCCATTTGTGGTACCACCTGCTGTGTCAGTCCCAGGGCCGGGCCGCCGGCCGAAGGTGACCTGGCCGTTGTTGTTCCGGCCAACACGCCGCGATTGCAGGGCCGTGCAATCTCTCGAAGAGACCAGGGAGGTTGCTTGTTGCTTCCCACTTTCTACCTTGTTGCACACCTAAATAACCAAAAGCTCAAACCAACCCCCGCTACTCCGACACATAATAGCAGCCATAATGTCCAAGGAACCGGTGCAGACTCCAATGTGGTGACAGTGTGGCTTTCCCGATGCGGGATAGATTGCGTAGGATTCTCCATGTTTTCTCTCGTGTGCTTTAGGGCAGAGGAGAAGGGAGCCTTAGTGTCGTATGGCGTACTTCGAGGCTTGGTGGGCACCTCGGGCATGGAAGCTGCGGTGGGCGAAGAAGTCGGGGCAATATGCGCTGAACCCTTATCGACACGATTTCCGTTCCCCGCTGGGCTACCTGCGGGCGGTTTCTCCTCGCTGACGCTCGTTGCAAGCGCCCTTATCCCTGCCATAAGGGCGGATGCCATTCTCTTCTGGCCACTCTCGGACCGGATGAATTTCTCATCGCTCGCGTTACTCAACATGACCATCTCCACACAGAGTACGGGGACTTGCGAGAATATAGAGCCCGTCAGTGCACCTTGCTTGCTCCCGACGTAGGTGGCCGAGTCTCCGTGAATGCCACGGCCAGGCAGAATCCCTTGTAACTTGCTCTCCATTCCACGATAAAAAGCCTCGGCCGCCTGGCGACTCGCCTTAATGACCGATTGCGCGGGTCCGGTTACGCCATACCTGGTTCCCGTTCGGTTGGGATAGTAAATGGCGAAACCAGAACTACCGCCAGCGTCACAATGTAGTCGAACCATTAGGTCAGCGTGGGCTTTGTTAGCAATCTCCGCACGGTGCCGGTTGGTCACGTGTTCGTCTTCCTGAGACTTTGTGAGCACTACGCTCGCGTCTGCTTCCTGCAGGAATGCTTTGAGTTTTTGGCCTACTTCCCAAACCGCGGTTACCTCCTTATATCCCGAAGGGCCGACACATCCTGCACTTGTCTCGGACGGATGGCCAGGGTCGACACAAATGGTCATCCCCGTGAGGGAACCTACTGGCTCTGCCCAGACCACTGTGTGCCTCAGTACTGCAACCAACAACGATGCAAGGGCCACTACTATGGTAACACCAAGAAATCCACTGAACCGTGGCATTTGGTATCGTACCTCCTCACGGGTGCTTGGCAGGACTGACAAACCTGCTCACTTGATACTCACGAATGCGGACTGTGTTCCTAGACTCGACACTGTTCAGCAAGGCATCATCGAACTCCTCAGGGCTGCAGGGGAGTGGATTGTACCATGTCTGTTGTTGGAAGTAAGCGCGGATCGCTGGCGTAGCGAAAGGTCGGCCACGGCGAGCGTATATTTCATTTCGTGCTATAGTTAGCGTCCAGTTGCTCTTGTCACGCAGGTCATATTCGGTAAGTAAGCGTCGGTCTGAATCGGGGAAAACGTAGGAGCCACTGACACTGGGTACTGTTACTGTGTCTTGGGTCGGCGGAAGCACAGGAGGTGGTACAGGTGTTAGGCCGGGGCGTGCTCCCCCGCCTCTTGGCCCTGGTGGCGGTAAAGGGGGAGTGACTGGGGATCTACTGCTCATCAGAACCCCTATTCCGAGCATGAGCCCGAGGATTACCATAATGCCGAACACTACAGCCGCCACCCCCCAATTGCGGCTGGCCCGAGCTACCTGAGGG
>JAUWYY010000018.1 GCA_030615605.1 bacterium | reverse complement strand
GCTATCAATCGCCCCGCTCCCCGCGCGGCCATCGGGACAAGAAGGGCCCTCCTACCGGCACGCTCCTCGGTCTCTGTCCTATTGACAGTTTTTGCCGGAGGGGGGCGGGGAACCGGCTTTTTCCAAAAAGCGGGTTCTCCGCGAAAGCCGTCCTCGCCCCTGGTCTACGCCTGTCCGCCGGTTGCTGTCAATCGCCCCCGATCCGGCGGCGAAGACAGTGACACCACCATTCTCCTCGCTCTGGGGACTCTCCTCCCTTGCCTGCCAATCCCAAAAACTGTATGATGTCACATAGTGGGAAGGATTTGGAGGACGGACGGCGAATAATTCAGCCAGGAGGCACCTGCACTGCGCCGTTATCGGACCGGGAGGGGGGACTGATGGATAAGCGAGTCGCGGAATTCGTAAGAGATGTGGCGCAGACCATCGTAGGCGTGGCGCTTGCCCTGTACCTGCAGGACCATCCCAAGACTTTCGATACAGCAGCCGGCTTGGCTCTGCGCCTGCGCCACCCCGTCGAAGCAGTCGAGCCGGCGGTCAAGCGCTTCGCTGACCACGGCCTTCTGCGAAAGATTACATCTGGCGAAGGTTCATATGTCTGCTATGCGCTGAATCGCACCCCCGCGATGTGGAACCTGCTGTGCTTGATCAGCGAGTCATTTATTGACGACGCCGAAACCCGCAAGGAGATCGTGCGGATGCTGGTCTCGCAACGCCAACAGCAGGCAGCCGAATAGCGCGAAGCAACTCCGCCAGCCAATAGCTATTCCCTCACCTCTGCCCCCGCCATCGCGAAGAAGTTGTGCAGAATCTGGCGACCGTGGGGATAGTAGTCTGTGTACAGCTCCGGATGGAACTGTACCCCGTATACGGGGTGGCGCCGGTGGCGCATAGCCTGCAGCCGGCAGCAATCGTTGCTGGCCAGCAGCCGAAACTGGGGCGGCAAAGTCTTCACCTCACAGAAGTGTAATTGCCGTACATAGAACATCTCGGGCAATCCCGCGAACAGAGGATCGGGATGAATAATCGTCACCGGCTGCATCCCGCTTTCCACAAAGTAGCCGGGGTGATAGTCCGGGGTCCAATCCGGCTCACCGGGCTGGAGCCGGCGCATCGGCTCATCACTGATGGCCTCAACGGCGCGGAAGTCCTCAGTGAAGACGTGAGCCAATAGCTGGTGCCCTCCGCAGATGCCCAGCACAGGAACCTCGACAGCATGCAGCAGGTCATATAGGCCGTACAACTCAGACCTCTCCATCTCGTTCCAGCCGTGCCCAAAGCCGCTGATGACAACGGCGCGAATGGGATACTCATCCATCACCGCCGGACCGACCCAGCAATATCGCATCATCAGACAGGGCCAGCCGGACAGCTCTTCGAACCGCAGCTTGTGCTGGAATAACGACTGGGCGGCCCGGCTCACGTAGTCCTGTTCAGATTTAGCCATCGCCACATACAGAACCATTTGCGTACCTCATAGTGTTGTGATCATCTCACCCATCTGACCACAACTTCTCAAGAATCTGCGGCTTTCCTCCTAATCTATGTTTAATCGCATGTGAAAGTTGGTATACCAATAATGACTGGCAACTCAATGAGCGTAAAACCGGACGATACTGCCTGAGCCACACAGCTCAGGCAGTCGTCTTTTTGGGCCCAAATTTGCCTGTAGTGTGGGAGGGACCCCCTCACCTACGCCGTAGCCTCGGCGAAGGCGGATGCCCCGACCATCGCTGCCTACGCTCGAGATAATCTTTCTTCCAGTGTGCCATCACTACAAACAGAACCTTTTGGACGCCTCCGGCGTCAATATAATACGCAGCAACTCTATGAGGGTAAATCCGGACGATATTGCCTGAGCCACGCGGCTCAGGCAATCGTCTTTTTGCCCCGATAGCACTATCGGGCCTGCTCTGTGTCTGCAGGGTTCACACTGCTCGCGCGACCACATAGTAGCGTGCCCGCCCTTTCTCATAATCCGTCTCAATATTATCATAGCCCGCCACGCGAAGGCACTCAAACAGTTGCTCAATTCTGAAAGCGTAAAACGTAACCGGATAGCTGTCGACTGTCAGGGCATCCGGGCGTTCATTGATGTGGACCACCTCTATGACGTGGGGTTGGGCCCATCGCCTGGGAACCGTCGCTACCTGTATGATGATATGGTGGCCCTCCTCGTCATCCAGAGAGCCAGCCGGCCAAACCCGTCTGGTGTTAGAGCGGAACCACTCCCAGCTTCTCGTATCAATGTACACATGGCCTCCATCATCTGTGAGCGCACGCATGCATTGCAGTGAATCTGCCATGGCAGGCTTATCGGGACAATGTCCGATGGCATTTCCTTCACACATCACAAGATCAAACTTCCTGGATATCTTGGATGGCAAGTCGTGCCATGCAGACACCGTGAACGGAACTCGGATTCCCGCTTTGCGCGCGTTAGCTCTGGCAAGTTTGATCATTTCGCCACTGATGTCGCTACCGTGGACGGAGTAGCCCGCCTTCTTCAGAGCGATGGAGGACCATCCAGGGCCACACGCACAATCCAGGATGGTGAGAGGCTTTGTCCTGTCGATAATGCTCTGGCAAGCATCAGTGAGTGGCGTCTTGGTTTTCTCTTCGCCAAATATCCACTCGTAGGTCTTTGCGAAACCGTCGAACTCGGATTCTGTTCTCTTCCAGTTCATTCCTTTTCCCATGAAGGACAAGCGGCATCAACCCCGGTCTTTAGAACGCCGGCTGGATGCCCCTGTTCGCTCACCGTTGAAATACGAATGAGAATCTTCGGTCGCTTTTCTCTTGATATCCGAGCTTTCTCAGCAAGTCGCACATTGCCTCGTTTGACGGCGAAGCTATGAGACAGGCGGCGTCGGCACCGCGAGCTGCCAGTCGCTGGTGGATTTCGCTGAAGAGGCGGCGGGCGATTCCCTGCCTTTGGTGCTCCGGATGCACCGCGACGCGGTAGATCCAGGCCCACCATTCATCGAACCCCCCTATGATTGTCCCCACGATGCGGCCGTCGCACTCAGCCACACAGACCAGATCCGGGTCTTTCCGGATTTTCCGCTTCAGGTCGTCTTCACTGTCTTGCGGCGGCCAGAACTCCTGCCAGAGCTTGAGCATCTGGGGAATATCCTCGAACGCGGCATTTCTGTATGTAGTCTCTGACATCTGCTCACGCTCCTTCATCGTGGTCACCGGATAGCCCTTCGCCGGGGGAACGGGGAAATCCTCCGTAGAACAGTCGCGGCATCCGCCTTCGCCGAGGCTACGGCGGACGTGAGGGGGTGCCCCTATCACAACAATGCAATGTGCGGCCCTGGCTGTCGCCCGGGGCTACCCGCCGCGCGGATGCCACTGGAAATCTATGTCGGGATCGAAGGGGTCGCGGCGCAGCTCGTCGCGGTCGCCATACTCATAGTGCTCGCTGGGGACGTTGAGCATCAGCACGGTCTCATCAGCGACGGGCGTGAAGCCATGCCAGACGCCGGGCGGGACGCGCACTATCAGCGGATTGAGCGTGCCCAGGATGAAGCTGGCGGTTTGGCCACAGGTGGGCGAATCTTCCCGGTCATCATACAGGCCCAGCCGGGCGGTGCCCTGCAGGCAGCATATCATATCAACCTGGCGCTGGTGGCAGTGCCAGGCCTTCACTATTCCCGGGTAGCAGGCGGTCACGTACACCTGACCAAACTGGGTGAAGAGGTCATCGTCGTCGCGCAGGATCTCCATCAGATAGCCGCGCTCATCAGGGATCAGGCGCAGTCGCTTCGTCTCAACGCCATCAATCATCAGCATTCACTCCTAACCCGGATTATTCATAAACGGATTTTGCGGAAAACCCGCTTTTTGGGAAAAGCCGGTTTTCCGCACCTTTCCGGCAAAAACTTTAAGAGTAGAGTAACCCAGTTGATAGTTACACTTTGTTAGTCTTGATAATAGACCGGGAATTGCTATCAATCCCTTTTGACGGCTACTGCATGGCTTGCGAAAGCCTATCCTTGGTATCTTCGTGAATAATACAGGCTAAATGTCTCAAGTCTCTGTGCATCAATCAGCCTGCAAGTCGCGGGGGCGGAGGCCGCCACCCGACTAGTTCTGTCCAATGGAGCTGGGCATCTGCACGCCAACGTAATGGTTCTGAAAATGCGTCTGGGCCAGGGCTGTGATATCTTCGACAGTCAGTTGCTCTATTTGAGCCGTTCCGTCAGCGAAGCTGGCCGGTGGAAGGCCAAGCATCTGCATTCGGCCCAGGTGCACTGCCAGGCGGGCAGCGCTAAGCATAGTGCGAGCGCGGGTGTTGATTAGTTTCTGTTTGGCCTGTTGTAACTCCTCGGGACGAATGGCGCCTGCACCCAGCGAGTTGATATGGCGGAGCAGTTGTTCGTCTACGTTATGGACAGCATCGGGGGCGCACTCCGCGTAGAGGGCCAGATGCGGAGAGTTGCTCATCGCCACGGGCAGCACAGTTAGGGGAGTGCGCTGCGCCAGCAGGCGAAATGGTAAGTTCAAGGCCAAGGCACGGAACAAGCCGCGGTCGCGAGCGAGCCGACCCTGGGGCCCACCGAGAATGTAATAGAGCAACTGGCCGACGCGGAAGCCCGGCTGTCCCGGAGCAGGTAAGCCCACCCCGACAACCACAGTCGCCAGCCGAGCCTGCGGGCTGCCCCCGACACGGACCCGGGAGTCTGGATAGCGGATGCGGTCCTCACTGGAGGCGGATATGCCGCGCTTCACTGTGCCCAGTGCGTTTTCGACCAGGCGCAGAGCTTGCTCGCTGGACAGCGGCGAGACCACCACGACAGTGGCATTAGCCGCTCGCAGGTATTTGTCGGCGAAGTCGCTGGCTTGCTGCGGGGTAATCTCAGCTAGCCGCTCGGGCTTGCCAAAGACAGGCTGAGCGCCCGCCGCTTCATTGAGCATAGCCTCCCGAAATAGGTAATAAGCCTGCTCGGCTGGTCGGTTCAGCAGATTGTCGTACTCTTGTTTGAGCCGCTGGCGGCCCTGTTCCAGCAGATCCGGCTGGACATCTGAAGCAAACAGACCAGCGCGGACCAGTGTAAGCAGCTCCTCCAGATGCGCTGAGGTGCAAACCGCGTGCATCTGCAGGTAGTCCCACTCCACCCGCCACTGCACCCTGCCCGCACCGCGGATATGCGAGGCCAGCCCGGCAAAGCTGTCATCGTCAGCCAGTAACTGCTCGACGCGGGCGCGATTGTGTTCGTGGAGCAGCGCGCGAATCCCCACCGGCTGCTCAATTCCGGCCCCCACCTGGAAGCCGACAAAGACAGAAGCGACATCGGAAGCCGAATGGGTGCAGGTCACCACCGACAGCCCGTTATCAAGAACGGTGCTATGGACTTCTGCTCCATGGCAGGCAGCACTCAGCACTATGCACAAGGCCACGCCCAGAAACAGGCAGGCCTGACCGGTGCGCCTCATCGCAGCCAGGCCCCCTCAGTCCCCTCACCGGCACGCTCCGGCCGGATGACAACCAGGCTGTAGTTGTCTGCGCCCAGATACTTCCTCGCCGTCTGCTGTATCTGCTGCGGCGTGATTTGGTTGATTAGATCAATATAGTTCACCGCGAACTCGTAGGTGTCAATAGCCTCATAGAAGGCCAGCGAGTCAACCTGGTCGGTGTACGCCTCATTGCTGAAGGCATAATCGGCGTATATCGTTTGCTTGGCCTCGGCGACTACTTCCTCGCTTACCAGATTGGTACGCAGGTAGCTGATCTTGTCCAGAATGGCACTGCGCAGGTCCAACTCGTGGGCGGGAGGGGTCATTGCACTGATGGTGAACAAGCCCGGCCAGCGCTGGGTAAGATAGTTGACCACCGCGGCCTGCAGCAGATTGTCTTGGTCGGCCTGTCGAGTCATAGACTCAAGCTCATTGCTCAGCATTACGTAGATCAGGTCCATAGCACATACTTCGCGCTTGTCAGCAATGCCGGGGGCATGCCAGGCAAACTCCAACAAAGTTGAAGACTCTCCCAGGTATTCGATCCGTGTGTGCACCTCGGTCTGGGGTGGCTCTGGAGCTGGCGGATCGGGCAACTGACCTGACGGATAGTCGCCGAAGGCCTGCTTTGCCAACTCAAAGAAGTCGTCCGCCGCCACATCACCTACCGCAACCAGTGCAGCGTTGTTGGGATGATAGAAGCTGTTGTAAAAGTCCCGGGCGGCCTCCAGTCCCAGGCTGTTGATATGATCAGGCTCTCCCGGAACCGGTCGGCGGTAAGGATGCTCGGTGAAGGCTAACTGCCAGGTGAAAAACTCGGCCAGCGCCGAGTTGGTCGTGAGGCGGTCAGCCAGCTCCCGGTAGATAATGTTTCGTTGGTGGGCCACTGCTTCTGCGGTAAACTCTGCGGCAAAGACGCTCTGGGCCAACTTGGGAATAATCTCGTCCATATATTGGTAGGAAGCTGCCACCGTAACCTCAGTGAAGTCACGGGTGGCCATACCGTTGATGTAGCCGCCCATATTTTCAACCCACGGCCCCAGCCCCTCCTGACTTTCGCGTTCCTCGAAGAGCAGATGCTCAACCATATGGGCTACGCCACTGTTGTCTGCGCTTTCGTAGCCGGATCCGGCCCTGACGATCAGGCCAACGGCAACAACCGGCCATTGCCGCTCGGATTTGACGATTACCCGCAGGCCGTTGTCCAGCGTGATGGCGGAGATCTTATCTGGATTTAAAATCGGCGCGGCAGCGACACTAGCGCAGAGATATGCCAGCAACATCAATGTGAAAAGAGATCGGCTTCGCACCTCAGTACCTTCCTCAAATCGGGCAAAGTAGCTTAAGCGGGGCCATGCAGCAAGTCAGCCACCCTGAGAATAGCACCAGCCTGGCCGTACGTCAAGAGGAGGAAAAATCCTCGGGCCAGCGGGCAGCCAACTCCATGGTAGTGAGCAGATCCACCTGATTATGATGGATGATTGCTGCCAGCTCCTCACTTTCTCCAGTGTCCACAAAGCGATGATAGGCAGCCGGAATCAGACTGCCGGGTATGTCATCTTCGCGGCGGCGCCGGCACAGCCGGCTTTCCAGGGTGACCAGACGATGGTTAGGGACGGGCAGGTCGCGCTGGCGCCGGGCGACGTGCAGCATATCTACGTGACGCTCAAGCTCCAAGCTCCATTCCATACGATGGTAGCGGGTGCGATCCCGCAGGTAGGGCACATCAAAGCTGCGGCCATTGAAGCTAACCAGCACCCGAACCTCGTCAAGCATCTGTCTGGTGGCGGCTAACACGGCGGGCTCTTCGGCGTAATGACGAGCCAGCAATTGATGAATATGAGGACCGTGGTTTCCGATATGCAGGATGCCGACCAGAAAAAGAGGGGTGGCACCCAAACCGGTCGTCTCTATGTCCAGGAAAGCCAATTGATGGCACTCGTCTGCCGGAAGCCCCTCACAGCCCAGCAGCGTCTTCCAGGCGGGCACGGCGATCTGCTCGGCCCAGTCACCGATCTGCACCGGAGTCAACCGGATGCTCAGATAGTGGCCCAGGCTGTGATCTACCTCTCGACCTGGCGGCATCTGCTGGCTTCCCCGCACTACCGTCTCGGCCGGGACCTGCTCGGCAGAGCGCTCAACGCAGCTTCCGTCCTCATCACTACTGTGCAGTGCTGCCAGTTTTTTCCTAACCTCGCGCGGTAACAGCATAGCTCCCCACTTTACTCGGCCAGGGAGGAAGCCAACCAGCGCAGCGTTTCAGCTTCCACACGGGCCAGTTCCTGAGCCTGTTGCAGGGCCTGCTGCCAGTGCCGGGCAGAAGCTGGCCGCTCCGGTGCAGCCGGAGATAGCTCAGTCCCGGCTGGCGCCTGCTCGATTTCCTGCAACAGTTCCTGCCAGGCGGCGACGATTGCATCATAGCGCTGGGTGACCTCCTGGTAGGGTGCATCTTCTTCGTCGAGAAGACCCTTGGGAGGCTGGGCGAAGAACCGGGCAGCAGCCTGTCGGGAGGAAATAATGAGCGGGATCGCTGCGCTGGCCCATGACTTCAACTTCTCACGGCTCACAGCGTTTTGCGCGTCGAGTGCCTCGCGCAACAGTTTCACCAGTTCATCACAAGCGGCAGAGCCTGCTGGCTGCCTCATCAGCTCCCGTTGCTGCCAGGCAAGGCTGGACTGGAGAAGCACCGACTTGATGGTTGCTGCCATATCGGCGGGCCGGCGGCGAACAGTGAGGGCAAATCGGAAGCCAGACAGCGCCCCCTGGGGCCAGAGCGCAGGCACCTTGCTGCTCTGCCATACCTCCAGAAATGCCTGTGAATCCAGCTTGGCTGCACCAGCGGCACCGGGCTGCAGTAAGTACAACTCCTTCTCGGCTGGGCGGTAGCCAGTAATCAGGCACCAGCGGGCGGTGCCCTCACCGTAGGCAATCAAGAGCGGGCGGTCCTGCAGCAAGCAGCTAGTAGCACTATCGAGCAGGCCTGCTGGTGTGGCGGAGGTCCACAGGTTGTAGCCAAACCCCATCTCTTCAGCAATAGCCGTCGCCGGGCTGCGGTAGAAGGCTTGCGCCAACTCCGGCCTGTCTACAGCAAAGGTGAATGTAAAGGGCAATCCGGAGATGAGCACAACCTCGTCCATTGAGATCTGCACACCAGCCTGGCGGAGCAGGGAATGTATTGCTGAGAGCAATTCCATGGCCGGCTGATCAGCATACTGCTCGATAAGGGGAACATTATCCAGTACACGGGCCTGCTGGCGCTGCTGCTCCAGGCGGGCCTTTTCGGCTTCAGTCATCTTGCCATGCCAGAGCAGCCCTAGCCACTGACGAGCAATAACTGCCGCCTGGGTGTCAGGATATTTCTCCACTACCTGTTGGTAGAGAGCCATAGCCTGCTCAGGGTCATTGCCAATCTTATCGGTGATGTCAGCCGACATAAGCAGGGCCTGAGCACCAATCCTGGGGCGGTCCACAAAGTCGCCAATGATCTGCTGACAAAGCTCGTAGGCCTGCTCAAGCTGACCGGTGTCTTTGTATGCGCCAGCCGCCTCCAGGTATGCCTGCCCTCGCAAGTTCTTCTTGTCGGGAAATCTCCGGTCCAGCTCGCGGCAGGTGGCTATCGCCGCTGCTGGATCCTGCATATGCCGACGCTGCAGATAGACCATCCAGAACAGAGCCTCATCCGCGTAGTTGCTGTCTTCATAGTTGTCCACCAGGTCGCGGTAGACAATCAAGGCCGCCGAATGATTATCCAGCTCCTCCCGATACAGATAGGCCAACTTGTACCAGGCATCGTCGGCCAGCGGATCCCGTGGTGTCTCCTGGACAATGCGGCTATACTCGCGCGCGGCCAACTCATACTGCTCCTGGTTAAAAAAGGCTTCGGCACGGCGGTAAAGCCGTTGCGGCTTGGTTGAACAGCCGCATAGCAGCGCCATGACGACCGCGGCAACCGACAGCATCACACAAATCCGTTGTGAAGAAAGCACAGACCTCACAGGTTGGCCGCCTCCTCCAGGACAAGCACGACTATCATCAGCTTCTTCCGCTGCTCGCCGCTACTTTGGTAGGCTGCATGCCGCGCGAGTTGGAGCAACTTCTGGGCAGCAATGCGATCCTTTACGAACCGTAGTCGGCTGGCCTGTTGCAAGCTGGCTGCATTAATGATTTCCTCCAACACTAAACCTATGCGCTGGTAGCCCTCGCGGACAGAGGCCTGAGCGCCAGTGGGATCAACCAACTCCATCTCGGCCTGTTGAATTACCATCCGTAGCTGGGCCGCAACGATCCGTCGTTGAAGTGTCTCAAATTGCAACTGCGGGTTGTGCGCGATTAGAACACGATTATAAAAAGCACCACTCAAACCGATCAGCACACCCAACACGAGCAATCCCCCGGATAGAGCCAGACGCAGCCTACGCTTGCGACGCTGCCGCGACTCGGCGATAACCGGGGCCATGCGGTCACTTAGCCCGGTCAAGGCAGCAACTAATTCGTCGGGCGCCGGGCAGACCTCAGAGCTGGCAGCCCTGGCCCTCCCGACGATTTCCGCGATCTGCTGTGCATGTTGCGGGTCAGCCATCTGTGACAGAACTCGGCGGAGTAGCTCCAGCGCCCGGCCGCGTAAGTCACCAGCGAACCGCCAGCACTGCAGAGCAGTCAGTGTCCGCTGCCAGGTCTCGACAACGGCCGAGTGGGCGGACTCCTCATCGTCCAGCACAGCCAACGCAGCCGTGTATAGCTCATCGGCCAACTGATAAGCCCCCGTGCGCAGGGCATCAGCATCTCCCCGGCGACAGGCCCACAATATCTTTTTCTCTACACCGTTGTCAGTGCGCAATGTGTTACTCCTGAGCGCCAAACAACTCATCGCTCAGCCCCGTGTTGATTCGGTACCCACTAAAGCTGACCGTGACGGTACCGGGGCGACCGGCACCAAGAATCCCGCCGCTAATCTCACATCTCACCTGAGTCGGCAGCCAGTACCTGTCATCCACGTGAGTGTGCTCCCAGTATACCGTTAGTAGACGATTTAGGCCAGCCCACAGCTCGGTTCGGCTCAGAGTGTAGCGTTCTGCGTCAACCCACAGAAGTACCCGGTCACGCCGGTCAGGGTCGTTGGGAAAGAATTTGAGGCAGTAGATTGTTCGCCCCTGGCGGCGAGTGACGCCGTTGAGTATGACCCGACCGGCCTCGGCCAGATGCCCTTCTATGTTGCCTAACAGCAGGACGTCCCTGGGAATAACAACCAAGCTATCCGACTCAATCTTAACCTTATCGGGCCGCTTTACATAAACGGTAAAGCTGCGCGGGGGTACCTCGAAGCTGGGAATATCAGTGACGACTTGAACCTTAGCGACATAGTCATCAATCGCCTGATAGGAGTGCTGTACGCGACTGAGTATCTGGCCCGCTGTCGGAGTGCTGACGCCTTCTACCCCGCTGGCAGCCAGAAGTAGTGCAACCATCACTGTGAGGGTGTTGCGCATAAACTGCTCCTTAGCAGCGCACATCCTGCCGCCAGAATACACACATAGCGATCAGGCTCGGCCCGGTGATGTATGCTCCCAGATAGCTGAGCGAAGTGCCCAGCTTTGACCAGTCTATCGTTGCGCTGAGCGCTTCGTGATAGGCCCCGATGTGCTCCGTCAGCAAGTACGGCTGCAGCCACTGGAAATAAGGTATCAGGCGCAGGGACTGGAGCACCAGCAGCACGGCTACGGTCAGACCAGCGGCTGTCAGCGGGTTGTCGCATAGCACCGACAGCAGCACCCCCAGCGAAGCGACGGCCATCATCGCCACCACAGCCAGGCCGTAGGCCAGGGCCAGATGACTAAGCGCCTGAGGTTCGGCCAGTATGCCGAACGACGGTCCCTGGAAGCTCATCAACACCAGGTCGCCGCGGCCGAAGACAGCGTATCCCAAAACGAGACTCAACACCCCCACAAAGACCACCAGACCGGCAGCGTGAATCCAAGCGGCAGTCAGCTTTGCGCCCAGCACGGCGGCGCGACGCACTGGACGAACCAGGATAGTGCGCAGCGTACCCGCCTGCTTCTCGCCGGCGACCAGTCCACCGGCTGCCACGGCAATCAGCAGAGGAATCAATATATGGACGGCGAGGGGAAACTCCAGCAGCAGCAAAGGAATAAGCGGACCAGTCACCACCTTGCCCCCGACCACGAACTGATCGCCGAGCGCCGACTGCAGCGCGTGAGGCGGGCCGTAGCGCCAGGTCCCCCATACTATCAGGCCCACCAGCGCGGCCAGCACTGCATAACTGGCATAAGTTCCCCGCTGCGCCCGGAATTTGCGCAGTTCAATTGTTAACAGCTGGCGTAGCTTCATCTTCCTCCGTCAGCCGCATATAAAGCTGTTCCAGCGTTTCACGATGGGGAATCAAGCCAAAGACTCGCAGGCCCTCGCCCACCAGCACCTCGTTGACGTCAGCAACGGCCGGCGGTGCGCAATGAAGCTCCACGCCTCTTCGTCGGCTGCGTACATCCTCGACGCTGTGATGGTCGCGCAGGATCTGCAAGGCCCGCTGGGGGTTGTCGGTCAATACTTCCAGCCGCACCTGCCGGCTGCCCAGCAGCTCTTCAACCGGGCCGCCGGCAACGACCTGCCCATTGAGCAGCACGGCCACGTGAGTGCACAACTCTTCGACCTCGTGGAGCAGATGGGTAGACAAAAATACCGTAACTGACCGCTCGCGGTTGAGCTTCCGCAGCAGGTTGCGCACTTCCACCTGCCCGCGCGGATCCAGCCCGGAGGCCGGCTCGTCCAGGATCAGCAATTCGGGCCCTGGCACCAACGCCTGAGCCAAATACAAGCGCCGGCGCATTCCGTGCGAATAGGTCGCCACCCGGTCATTGCCCCGATCAGCCAGCCCCACCAGCTCCAGGACCTCGTCTATCTGCTGACGGGAGACGGCTCCCGACAGCGAGGCCAACAGTTCCAGGTTATCCCGCCCGGACAGGTATCCGTAGAAAGCTGGCTCCTCGACCATCACACCGACGCAGTGACGCTTGCGAACTGGCACTGAACCGGCGGGCTGCCCAAACAGATGGGCCTGGCCGCCGTTGGCGCGGACCAGCCCGGTGAGCACGCGAATAGCGGTTGTCTTGCCGGCGCCGTTGGGCCCCAGCAGGCCATAGATTTGGCCCGGCCCCACCTCTATATCCAGCCCGCGCAGCGCCCAGGTGCGGCCGTAGCGCTTGGTGAGGCCCTGCGTTTCGATGACAGCTTCACTGCTCATATTCGCCTGCTCCCCTATTATTATACCCCACCTATGATAGCAGAACCTATGGGCATACGTCCATGATAGGGCGGAGGGAGGCGGAGGCGGGGAGGGATTCCTTGGGTGCACGGAGAACTGAAGGCCAAGTCTCCAAGAGGTGATTGACCGTGGCACGGAATCATGAAGGGCCGCCGAAGGTTTTCATGTCTTACAAGTGGCAAGATGAAAAGCGGAATGAGTGGGTCCGGAGATTCTGCGAGGACTTGCGCACTAAGCACGGCGTGGACGCACAGCTCGACGTCTACGAGGTGGAGTACGGCGAGTCCTTCAGCGACTACATGACATCCCGCATCAACTACGATTGCGAAGCAATGCTCTTTGTCATCACGCCAGCGGCCGTTGAAGCCGTCGATCAATCGAAAACAGGTGGTGTTCACTTTGAGATGCAGATAGCCAGTGCTCGTAGAATGCGAGAACCGGCCTTCCGCATGATTGGCATATATCGGGAGGGCAAGAACAGCACGGCGTATCTGCGCGATCACCGCTACATAGATTTCCGTGACGACAGCAAGTACCAGGAACGCCTCAAAGAACTCGCCGACTCGCTTTGGCACAGGTCCCACAGACCGGTGCTGGTGCCGCCTGGCGATGATGAAGTGACAGCGGCAGCCAGAGCGCCGGACTTTGCGGCCATTCAGCAAGACCTTCTCGCAACCGACGGTTTTGTGGTCCGAGCAGCCACGGAGCAGGTCAAGGAACAAGGCCCCGAGGCGGTGGAGGCCCACGCTTCCGCTCTGCGAGACAGATTGGCTGATAAGAGTGCTGACCGACGTGGCGGCGCGGCCTATACCCTGGGGCTGCTGGGCGACGAGCGCGCCGTGGACCCGCTCATTGCCGCACTGAAGGACGAAGACGCAGTTGTGCGCGTGGCTGCCGCCCGGGCGTTGGGCAGGATTGGCGACGAGCGCGCCGTGGACCCGCTCATTGGCGCATTGCAGGACGAGGACGAAATTGTGCGCGAGGCTGCCGCCTGGGCGCTGGGCTCGATTGGTGACGAGCAGGCGGTCGAGCCGCTCATTGCCGCCCTGCAGGACGAAGACGAACGGACGTTCGTGCGCGTGGCTGCCGGCGAGACGCTGGGCCTGATTGGGGACGAGCAAGCCGTCGCGGCGCTCATTGCCGTGCTGCAGGACGAAGAACCACCCGTGCAGCGGGTAGCCGCGTACGCGCTTGGTCGGATTGAGGACACTTCGGCAGTTCCTGACCTCATCGCACTTCTGAATGACACATCTCGCGAGCCTCACGTACGGAGCGAGGTGGCGGACGCGCTGGGGAAGATCAAACACCAACAAGCGGTGGATCCTCTTCTTGCGGTCCTCCAAAATCGCGAGGAGGACGCCATTGTACGGCGCGGTGCCGCTCACGCACTCGGAATGATTGGCGACGAGCGAGCAGTCCGGCCTCTCATTAGTGTCATGCAGGACCCAGAGGAGCCACGGCCCGTGCGTGATGGCGCCTGCGGCGCGCTGGAAATGATCGGCACGCCTGAGGCTTTAGAGGCGGCGAGGGAGTATCGCGGTGAGACGACGGGAGGGTAATAGCATATGCTAACAAAGGGGCAGTTGAGCCGCCCTGGGTTCACGATATCTGCCAGTCACGAGGGGGTATTACGATGTCACAGTATCAGGCTGACGACCTCGCACTCGCCTATCATGAGGCAGGTCACGCGCTAGTTCGGTGGCGGTTCGGCTGGGACATTGAAAAGCTTGCTATTCTCGGACATGGTCGCGCTCATACAACGGGCGCGCCGTCGCTACTACAGAACTTGCCCTTGTATAAGAATCTCTCGGCGTTTCGTGACGAGATCGCAAAGCACGAGGACTGTTCCCACCTGGCGAGCGAGTTCGACCGGATCCGTGACGAACTGAGAGAAGCACTTGAGACGGATGATATCGCGAAGAATGTAATGATGCTCTTCGCTGGACCCATTGCTCAGAAATTGGGAACGGGCAACTGCGAATTTGAAGAAACTGTCGACTTTGTCGAGATAGAAGGCTTGGTGCGGCAATTCTTAGAATACTTCAGACCATCGCTGGATGCACTTGCGAAGGAACTGCTGGAGCATAAAGAGCTAGATGGAGACAAAGCCCAGGCGATTCTTCGTGAGGCAAGCCGGTGATTAAAAAAGCCAGAGGAGAAAGGCTTTCCCGAAGCCCAGGCTGAGGCCGAGACGACTGTAACTGTAGTTAAAGAACCGGGAGGAGCTGTATAGCAATGACAAAAACTTCCCCGCACTGGTATTGGCTACTGATACTTCCCTTATTTCTATTAGGGTGGGCATGGTACTATAACTGCCAACTTGACAGAGAACAGGCAGCAGCCAGGACAGTTCCAGTACAAGTACCCAAAGAAACCACCCAGCAAATGCTAGAGCGCTTTCGGAGGGAAGCATACTGGGGGGAGGTGACGGGTACTAATCAGACAGAGTCAGATATAGATGGAGGGAGAGGACGAAGGCAGAGAATCTACGTGGATAATTACTTACAAGACCACGGTTGGAAACGCGAGTCTGACACGAATTGGTACAATCCGCGAGGCGAACAAGACAATGAAGGTGCAGGGAGAATGAGAGAACGAGCATTACGCGAGATGGCATTGCCTAAATATCCGAATCCAATGGATAAGAATAGATGAGACTACCTACTGAAATAGGGACTGGAGCTGGGGCTGGTGAACGCGAGCAGCGGCACCCGGCAGAAGGTAGAGTGAGCAGAAGGATATGATCCAGGCATACTGGTTGCGGCTCGTTAGCACACTGGCCTTTTGGGGACGGGTCATTGGGCGGGCCGGGCGCCATTATAACCAACTGCACTCGGGGATGCTGGCGGCGGCCATCGCCTACTATGCGCTGGTCTGTCTGGCGCCGCTGGCGCTGCTGAGCGTGGTGGCGCTGCAGGCATGGTCGGGATCAGCCGAGGCGGCTAACCAGTATCTCGAGCAACTGATGGGTGCGATATTCCCCGAGCCTGGTGAAATCCTGAAGATGCTCGGTCAGGGGCTGCACCAGCCCGGCGCACGAGCCATCCTCGGCGGAGCCGTGGGCCTCGTGGCGCTGGCCTGGGCAACTCTGCGCCTGTTTGAGGCGGTGGAACGGGGTCTGACCGTAATATGGGCCCAGCGGCCCCAGCGCCATATTGCCATTCGCAAGCTGATCGCAATGGCTACACTGGTCGGCGTGGGAGTAATAGGCGCAACCTTCATCCTGACTATGACGCTGTCGGCGTGGCTGCGCCGGATGGTCGAACAGACTGACGCAGGTAGCGAGTTCCTGGCGCGCTTGCCCTGGCCCTCAGGCACCACCGGCACCGTCACCGCTTTCATACTGTCAGTGCTTGCCCTGTACGTGGCCTACAAATTGCTGCCGGAGGGCTGGGTATCGAACCGGGCCGCGGCACTGGCCGCCCTCTCGGCGGCCGTGCTGGTGCAAGTGGCCGGCAGGCTATTCAATTTCACCATCGTGGGCGTCGTGTACTTGAGCATGGTCTACGGCACCCTGACCTGGGTGATCATCTTCCTGCTGTGGGCCTACTTCGGTGCGGTCATCCTGCTGTTCGGAGCACACCTGGGCTGGGCCTATGATACGCAACACGCCAAGAACTCGGTGCCCACCGAAGCTGAGGCTTCTTCGTAGCTCGTCGCCAGGCAAGGCAGGAGGATTTTCACAGCTTTCAGCGAATAAGATACTTGCGGATGATGTGCTGACGTATGTGCACGGACCCAGGAAGTGAGGTGGACCGCAATGGTTAGTAATCTTCTGCAAAAAGCCACCGATAGCTTAGCTCACACTTGCGGTAGCCTCCGCTCCGCTACGAGCCAAAGCCCTCGGATGAACACAAGCAGGAGGACGCTGAATGAGTGAACTGCGCAAGGACCCGATAGTTGACCGTTGGGTGATCATCGCTGCTGAGCGCGGGCGACGCCCCTCCGACTTTAAGACCACACCCGAGCCACCTACCTCAGAGGGATGTCCGTTCTGTGAAGGCAACGAGGCAACCACTCCGGCGGAGATATATGCCGTCCGCGACGGCACAGCACCCAACACGCCCGGTTGGCAGGTACGGGTGGTGCCCAACAAGTTCCCCGCGTTGGCCATCGAAGGAGAACTGATGCGCTCAGGCTTCGGTCGTCTGGATCGCATGACCGGCGTGGGTGCCCACGAAGTGATAATCGAAAGTCCCAATCACTTCGACGATATTCCCACTATGAGCACCGACCACGTCGCACTCATTCTCGACACCTACGCCCGGCGCACTAAAGACCTGCGGCGCGACGAGCGCTTCCACCACACGATTGTCTTTCGCAACTACAAGAGCGCAGCTGGAGCCTCCTTGAGTCATCCCCACTCTCAGCTTATAGCTCTGCCCTTCGTCCCAAAAATAACCAAGGAAAAACTCAACAGCGCCCGTGAACATTACCAGCGCAAAGAACGCTGCATATTCTGCGACCTGATCGAACAGGAACTGAGTATGCCTGAGCAGGAACGGGTGATCTACCGCAACGACTGCTTTGTGATTCTATCACCGTTTGCCGCCCGTTTTCCCTTTTCGGTCGAGATCTATCCGCTGCAACACTGCCACGACTTCGTGGAGATGGACTCAACCACGCGCTTGGCCCTGGCCGAGGCGCTGCAATTCATCTTGGGCCAGTACAAGGATACTTTGTCTGATCCGGCCTACAATATGACGCTGCAAACCGCGCCCAATACCAGCCCGCGGCCGGGTCATCCTGATTATTGGAGCAGCCTCGCCTACGACTATCACTGGCATCTAGAGATATTCCCGCGACTGACGAAAGTGGCCGGGTTTGAATGGGGCACTGGTTGCTACATCAACCCGGTCGCCCCCGAAGATGCCGCCCGATACTTGCGTTCAGATTCCTGCTCGCCGGGAGCCAATGAGCAATGAACGCAGACAAATGCCCAGTTGATTGCAAGTTCTTGGAATGCATAGTCGCACATATGCCTGCTCGGATCCTGGTCGTCGACCAGGATATGACTATCCGCTACGCCAGCCGCGCATACTGCGATATGCGTGATGTCAGCCTCGACGAGATAATGGGAACAAACCTGGAGGGTCTCTTCCCCGCTGCACTGTTATCTGAGGCAGGCCTCGCCAAGGCAATAAGCAACACGATCACCCACCAACATCACACCTGCTGGTCTGGCTATCGCCACCCTACACCCGAGCATGGCGAACGCATCATTGATATCCGCCTCGATCCGTGTACCCGTCAGGATGAAGAGCTTGTCCTGCTTACTATTGAAGACGTCTCAGAGCGGTACCGTCAACTATACGAACGCGACATCATCCAGCAGATCAGCCGGGTTATGTTAAGCATTGTCAACCTGCCACGACTGCTCCATGCTATCCTTACAGCAATGACTGCTGGTGGTGCTGCGGGCCTGGGCTTCAATCGAGCGATCCTGCTGCTGGTAGACGAAGAGGCCGGGATGCTCAAAGCCGAGATGGCTGTTGGCCCCCGTGACGCCGAGCAGGCATACGATATCTGGTCCCAGGTTGAGCTGCAAGACCATCCCACACTCGATGACCTATTGCTCGATGAATCGCAGCTTCCCGCCCCTGATGAACAGCCGTTGCATGATCTGGTCGAAGAGCTGCAGTTCCCGCTGGAGGATACTGATACGCTACCTACCGCAGCCGTGGTCGAAGCCGAGACGCGCCATGTCACTGAGGGAAGAAATGATCCCCACGTTGACCAACGGCTTTATGACCTGCTGCAGACTGACGACTTTGTAGTTGCCCCTCTGTTGATTGAGGGACAAGCCATCGGGGCGGTGATCGCGGATAATTTTGTCACCCACGAGGCGATCTCCGAGGCCGATGTCCAGCTCCTTAATACCTTGGCCAACCATGCAGCGCTGGCTATCGACCGCGCGCGAGCCTACGAGGAAATCCAGCAGCGGGCCGGGCAACTGGAAGAGGCATACGAACAGTTGGCCGCCGCCCAGAAAGAGAAAATCGAGGCCGAGAAGCTGGCCGCTGTCGGTGAGCTGACCGCAATGGTGGCTCACGAAATCCGCAACCCGCTCGCTACTATCGGCGGCTTTGCTCGTTCTATGCTGCGAGGCCCTGATGAGCTCGACCGTATCCTACGCAACTCCCAGATTATTCTGGAAGAGGTTGAGCGACTTGAACATATCCTCAGCCGCCTGCTGGACTTTGCCAGGGCCCCGTCCAGCGGGATGGTTCTCGATCGCATCGAGCCGCTGGTAGAGTACGCTCGCCAGGTCACCGAGAGCCTGGCCGAGCAAGCTGACGTGGAGATCCGCGTCAATGTCGAGCAGGATCTGCCCGAAGTCTTCTTGGATCACGACCAGTTTCAACAGGTTATGATTAACCTTGTCCGCAATGCTGTGGAGGCGATGCCCGACGGCGGAGTGCTGGAGATAGGTGCTCGGCGCACCCAAGAGTCAGTCGAACTGTATGTGTCAGACACTGGTACAGGCATCAGCGAAGAACACGTTGATGAAATTTTCGACTTATTCTACACCACCAAGCCGTCCGGTACCGGCCTGGGCCTAGCCTTGACCCAGAGAATAGTCGAGCGGCACGGAGCTGAACTGAGAGTTACCAGCGAGAAAGGCAAAGGCACTACCTTTGTAATTGCCCTGCCTATTCCAGCTCAGGGTAACAAAGCAGCGCAGGACTGATGATATGCCTTCGGAGAAGGGAGCAAGTACAATGGCGACGATTCTGATCGTTGATGATGACGACCACCAACGCCTGCTATACAAAGAGGAGCTCGAACTGGAGGGGTATGAGGTCATACTGACCTCCAGCGGCCAGGAGGCAGTTACAACGCTCGCCGACAGCGATATTGACTGCGTCGTGCTGGACATCGCTATGCCCGGGATGAATGGTGTCGAGACGCTGGCCAAGATGCTGGACATAGACCGGCGACTACCCATTATTCTGCACACCGCCTACCCCAGCTACAAAGACGACTTCATGACCTGGGCGGCGGAGGCCTATGTCATCAAGTCCTCTGACCTCAGCGACCTTAAAGAGCAGATCGCAAAAGCACTCGAGCCCGGTGACAGCGATTCCCAACAAGCGGGGGAGTCCGAATAGATGGCTGGCAGTGACGATTCCAGTTCCATCAAGGAGGCAGTGGCCATGATTTTGGCAGGGGGCCAGGGTCAGCGCCTGCTGCCACTGACTCGCCGTCGCCCCAAGCCAGCCATTCGCTTCGCTGCCAACTACCGCATCATTGACTTCACCCTCAGCAACTGCGTCAACTCCAATCTGAAACGCGTTTATCTGCTCACGCAATTCGCCGCTACCTCACTGTACCGCCACATCCAGCAAGGCTGGTCTGATCTGTTCGTCGAAGAGCTGGGTGAGTTCATTGACACCGTCCCTCCCCAGAAGATATTCACCGACCGCTGGTACGCCGCCACCGCCGATGCAATCTATCAGAATCTGTTCATCCTCCAGGAGCAACGGCCGCCCTGGGTCTTCGTACTTTCCGGCGACCACGCCTACAAGATGAACTATCAATTGATGCTGAACCAACATATTGCCAGCGGCGCTGAACTGACTATTGCCTGCCAGCCGCTGCTCCGCCAGCAATGCACCGACCTGGGCGTGGTGGAGACTGACCAGTCCGGACATATCATTGGCTTCGAAGAGAAGCCAGTGATGCCCAAACCTATCCCAACCAGCCCCGACCACTCTTTAGTTTCGATGGGCGTGTATCTATGGAATACCGAAGAGCTGGCCCGCCGGGTAGCCCATGACGCTACCGCCGACAGCAGTCACGACTTTGGCCGGGATATTGTGCCCGGTATGGTCGAGCAGAGATCACCCATTATGGCATATCAATTCACCAGCTCGCCGGGTGGAGGACCTGCCTACTGGCGCGACATCGGGACACTGGACAGCTATCAGCAGAGCAATATGGACCTGCTGAGGCCGTCACCTGAGCTTGACCTATACGATGAGCAGTGGCCAATCTATAGCCAGCGGGGCCAGCATCCCGCTGCCAAAATAGCCTCATCTGAAGCTGAGGCCAGCCTGGACGAGTGTCTGATATCTCCAGGCTGCATAATCTCGGGTGCTCGGCTGCGCCGCTCGCTGCTCTCGCCTGGAGTGCACGTCGCAGAGGGCGCTGAGATCACCGAGTCAATTCTGATGGATAATGTACATATCGGTGCAGACGTTCAACTGCACAGAGCCATCGTAGACGAAGGGGTGGAGATCCCTGCCGGCTGCACAGTCGGCCTGGAGCGTGCCCAGGACGAGAAGAAGTTCATCGTAACCGACAGCGGCATAACCGTGGTACGGGCCGACGCGGCTCTGGAGTGAGTGGTTCGTCTGCCCACGTGAGGAGGGTTAATGATGAAAGTTATACTGGCTTCCGCCGAAGTAGTCCCCTTTGCCAAGGTTGGTGGCCTGGCCGATGTGGCCGGCTCGCTGCCCAAGGCATTGGCACAGCTCGACATTGACATTCGGGTGATAATGCCCAAGTATCAGACAGTAGCAGAGGCGGCTCCTGATATGTGGCGGACGGTGTCCAGTTGTCCGGTACCCATGGCCTCTGGCATGTCGGGTTGTGCCCTGGATGAATCGCGCCTACCCGGCAGCGAGGTGCCGATCTATTTCGTCGAGCACCATGACTACTTCAGCCGCCCGCATGTCTACGGCCCGCCGGGAGGCGCCTATCCCGACAACCTGGAGCGGCTGACCTTCTTTTGCCGGGCTATTCTCGCGGTGCTCGAGCCGCTTAACTGGCAGCCGGATGTCATTCACCTCAACGACTGGCATACCAGCCTGGTGGCGGTATACCTCAAGCAGCCCGACGTCGGCGGCCCGCAAACCGTCTATACCGCCCACAACCTGGGCAGCGCCTACCAGGGCACCTTCCCCGCGAAGCTGCTGGAGGTGACCGGGCTTGCGTCTGACGATCCTGGAGTCAGTGATATGCTGCATAACGGCCAGCTCAATCTGGCCCGCGCCGGCCTGGCCTGCGCCGATATGGTTAACACTGTCAGTGAGAAGTATGCTCAAGAAATCGAGACGCCGGAATTTGGGCCGAACATTGGCGACCTGATCGAAGCTCGTCGGAAAGATGTCTGGGGGATTCTCAACGGCATTGACTATGGGGTGTGGAATCCCGCCACCGACGAGGCCCTTGCTGCCAACTTCAGCGCAGATGATGTGTCTGGCAAGGCGCAATGCAAGCAAGCCCTGCAGGAGCAGATGGGCCTGCCGGTAGCCTCCGATATTCCCTTAATCGGTATGGTCACGCGCCTGGACGCCCAGAAGGGGCTGGACATTTTGGCCGAGGCCCTGCCCCAGATCCAGGATGCCCAACTGGTGGTGCTGGGCACCGGCGACCAACTCTACGAGAATATGCTGCACCAGGCGGCGGCCACCCAGGAAAATGTAGCTGCCGTCATTGACTTCAGTGGGGAATTGGCTTGCCAGATATACGCAGGAGCCGATATGTTCCTGATGCCCTCCCGCTACGAGCCGTGCGGACTGGGTCAGATGATCGCCCTGGCCTACGGGACAGTGCCTATCGTGCGGGCAACCGGCGGGCTGGATGACAGTATTCAAGAGCGAGGCGTTCGCGGTCACCCCCAAAACGGCTACAAGTTTGAGGGTTATTCGGCAGAAGAACTGTTGGATGCTATCAACCGGGCAGTGGACACCTTCACCAAGCTCCCCAAACGGTGGAAAAAGATCGTCAACAACGCGCTCAGTTGCGACTTCTCCTGGGATCGCTCTGCCAAGAAGTATCAGCAACTTTACAAGGCAGCGCTCGATAGGACAGCCTAACAACTACCCCGCAGATACTTATCAATCGCTGCGGCGGCGCGGCGGCCGTGGCTGAGGGCCTCGATGACCGTCTCCTCACCGCCAACTACGTCCCCGCCCGCAAACACTCCGGGGATACTCGTCATCAGCGTCTCGGGATCAACAATGATGTGGCCCTTCCCATCCTGCTCCATACCCGGCACTATCAGCCGTGCAGACGGATTAACCCGTGCCCCGACGGCCACAATCGCCTGATCGGTTTCCACAGTGAATTCGGAGCCGGGGATCGGAACCGGCCGGCGGCGACCTGACTCGTCCGGCTCCCCCAGTTCCATGCGCAGGCATTCGACTGCGGCCAAGCGCCCCTCGTCGGCGAGAAAACGAGTTGGTGCAACCAGGAATTCAAAGAGCACTCCTTCTTCTTCCGCATGTCGGACTTCTTCTATCCGCGCCGGCATCTCCGCCCGGGTACGCCGGTATAGCAGCTTGACACTTTCCGCACCCAGGCGGACTGCGGCCCGGCTGGAGTCCATAGCCACGTTGCCTCCGCCAATCACCGTGACATTGCGCCCACGCTGGACCGGAGTGTCATAGTCTTCATCAAAGGCCCGCATTAGATTGACACGGGTAAGAAACTCATTAGCGGACATAACTCCAGGCAGATTTTCGCCGTCCAGGCCCAGAAAGATCGGAGCACCTGCGCCCAGCGCCAGGAATATCGCGTCGAAGCCCATCTGCTGCCGCAGATCGTCAACAGTCAAAGTACGGCCCACCACTACATTGGTGCGGATTTCCACACCCAACTGGCCCAGCGCGTCCACTTCGTGGTCAACCGTCACATTGGGCAGACGAAACTCCGGAATGCCATAGACCAGCACTCCACCGGGCCGGTGCAGCGCCTCAAAGACGGTCACCTGGTGACCACGCTTGGCCAGGTCGCCGGCGGCAGCCAATCCCGCGGGACCTGATCCCACTACTGCTACTTTGTATCCACTCGCCTCGGGACGCTCAACCTGCACAGGCGGGTTGTCTATCAGGTAATCGCCGGCAAACCGCTCCAGGTAGCCGATATTGATGGGCTTGTCCTGCTTGGCCAGCACACATTCTGCTTGACACTGCTGCTCCTGGGGACAGACGCGCCCGCAGATAGCCGGGAAAGCATTAGTTTCCTTGATCTTAAGCCCGGCCTGAGTATGCTTGCCCGCGCGAATTAGCTCGATGAAAGCAGGAATGTCCACGTCAACCGGACAGCCCGCCCGACACGGCTCATTCTTACATTGCAGACAGCGCTCGGCCTCGGCGTGAGCTAACTCTTCGGTGTAGCCCTGGTTCACTTCGCCGAAGCCGGCCCGCCGGTCGCTCGCGTTCGCCTCCGGCATCGGAATCGGCTCAAGTTTCATTCGCTCTCTTGTATCCATAGACTACTGCATCTTGCCTATCTGTTGTTCAAGTTGGCACGGATGGGGGCCAGCTTCCTCTGCCTGCTGCTCCTGTTGGCTGTAGATCGCCAGCCGCTGCAGCAATTCGTCAAAGTCAACCTGGTGAGCATCGAACTCCGGACCGTCCACGCAGGCGAACTTGGTCTCGCCGCCCACAGTCACCCGGCAGGCCCCGCACATACCTGTCCCGTCCACCATAATCGGGTTGAGACTGGCGATCGTGTGAATGCCATAGGGACGGGTGACTTCCGCTACTGCTCTCATCATCACCACTGGCCCGACCGTTACCACCACATCGTACTCGCTACCGGCCTCCAGTCGCTGCTGAAGCGGCTCGGTGACCAGCCCGTGGTAGCCGTAGGAGCCGTCGTCAGTAGTCACGATCAGCTCATCAGCCTGCGCGCGGATTCTCTCTTCGTAGATAACCAGGTCGCGGGTGCGAAAGCCAATGATGGCCAGCACCTCGGCACCGGCTTGCTTCATCTGGCCCACTATCAGATTCCCAGCGGGGGCGCCCACACCGCCGCCGACGAATACTGCCCGATCCGGGGTGCCGATATCCGTGGGATGCCCCAGCGGCCCGAGCACATCCAGGATGGCGTCCCCCACTCCAAGCTGGGCTAGCTCCTGGGTGGAATGGCCCATGATCTGCACCACTACAGTTATGGTGCCCGCCTGGATGTCGGTATCGGCAATTGACAGAGGAATACGCTCACCGTGGCTGGCTACCCGGATGATGCAGAACTGCCCAGGCTCATGGTGGCGAACCACATCCGGCGCCTGGATGGTATACTCAATGATCTCTTCGGCTAACTGTTGCTTGCCTGTGATCTCAAACATTATTCCTGATTTCTCTTATGCTGGGTCTTTAACTTACAAAAAGTCACCGTCGCTGGCGCGGACGGCGAGGCAATTCGAGCCTAGTTGTAGCACCCGAGCCTCGGAATGTCAACCGGCCTCAGGCTATCTTTCGGAGGTTTATCGCCTCAGGGACACGAATAGTCACAGCAGAGCAGTTGAGCCAACATATCAAAATGCCCACCTCTCAGCCTGACAATAAACGTGCAGCTATCGGCCGACTGCGTCCCCTGGGGGCGGGTCTGCTGGTTGCCGTGCTCGCCACTGTACTCGTGGGAGCGCTTTACGTCCGCCTCGGCCCGGCATGGCCCTACCGGATACTTCCGCTGGTGCCCCGTGGCATCGTCATCCATCACAGCGCCACTGACACCGACATCGGCTTAGGTGTTGATGCGGCCTTTCTGGACCGGGTACACAATAATCGGGGCTGGGGCCTTCGCTACGGCCAACGGGTCTACCACATTGGTTATCACTACGTCATCCTGCTGGATGGCACCGTGCAGGCAGGCCGGCCCAAATGGATGCCGGGCGCCCACACCGCCGGCTACAACCATTATCTGGGAATCTGCTTGATTGGTGACTTTAGCGATCGTGGGGCGCAGACAGCGCATCCTACAGATGCCCAACTTGATGCACTGGTCAAGCTCACAGTCAAGCAGATGCGCCGCCATAGCATACCGCTCAGCCGCCTGCTGCGTCACTGCGACCTGGGCGCCACCGAATGTCCGGGAGCGGGAGTGCCCTGGGAACAGGTCCTCAGGCGAGTGCAGGCCGGCATAGACCGCAGCTAAATCCACTTGTCCAAAACCAAGACTCGCCGACAGCTCTCACATCTAACAACTGTTGTTGGCTGTTGCAGTTCCCCCAGCAGACTGCTGGCTACCGCTGTGTGACAGGCGCTGCACGCCCTGTCTTTAGCAATCGCGACAGCGATGTTGGCGTTGTGCTGTCTGGTGTGTTCGTAGTCGTCCAGCAGGCTCGATTTGATCTGCGCTCCCAGCTCACTGCGCTGCTGGGCCAAATACTCCAGCTCTTCAGAAAGCTCGGCGCAACGCTGCTCGAAATGCTGTCGAACTTCGCTCAGCCTGCTGCTCATCTCCTCTACACTGGTTTGCTTCTCGTCTACCTGCTCCTGGAGAATGTCCACATCATCGAGCAGCATAATGATATCTTCTTCCAGCTTGTCCTTGCGCCGGTCGAGTTCTTGGATCTTCCGCTCAAGGGCCGACAGCTCCTTGGGGTCGGAAATCATCCCTCCGTAGGTCTGATCCCACTTGGTCTGCCGATCGTCTTCAGTGCCCTGCAACTGCAACTGTTTATCGTACAGTTCGGCCTGCGCGGCAGATAGCTTGTCATCCAGCTCAGTCAGTTTGGCCTTTTCAGCTTCCAGCTCTCCGGCCAGGGTCTCACCATTATCCAGCCCGGAGAGTTCTGCCTCGTCAGCCTCTGTCTGGCTATCAGTCTGTTGCAACTGATAAAGTAGCACCAATTGTTGCTTCATAAGCCCGCCTCCTCATCCAGACTGGCCACAGACCTTTAGCAGTCGGCACCCATGAGTGCCAAAGCCGGCCCAGCAAGTTGACATCAATCCGGACTAGATGTATGATCATACAAATATACAGCCTTCGTGAGGCTCAATTCACTTCTCGGCACCGTCAGCACAGGTTAGTAGCTGGGCTGAGCCGTTATCATCTGGGAAGTTTCGTCATGTACTAGTTCGGGACCTTCCCGAGCAAGGAGTTAGCAACAATGCCCATCTACGAATACAAATGCGAAGAGTGTGGATGCCTCTTCGAGGTGCGCCACAGCTTTCGTGATAAGCCTGAGATCGAATGTCCCACCGACGGCTGCAACGGATCGGTACATCGGATATTCTCCCCACCCGCCATCATCTTCAAAGGCAGCGGCTTTCACGTGAATGACTACGGCCCAACCGGCAAGAAGAAGCCGACAACACCGGAAAGCTCGCCCGCCGAGTCAGAGAAGCCCGCTGAAGTGGCGAAGACGGAGTCAGATTAGCGCAGAAGGCCGAGCTATCCACATTGGCACCCCCAACAAAAAAGCCCAGGTCAATTTGACCTGGGCTAATCAGTTCCCAGATGCCCGTTGCTTCATTCTATTCACCCTCAGTAACATCGCCGGTGCCACTTGCAGTTGTGCCGGCAGCTTCCTCAGCCTCGGGAGCCTCGTCGCCCGGTGCTGGACTGGTTTCCTGCGGACCTACCAATTCGTCTTCAGCCACTCCAGACGCATCGGGTGTGGGCACCTCACTTAGAGTCACAATCACCTCAGAGACCAGATCCGGATACTCTGTGAGAATCAGCACCAGTACATCGTTGGTGAAACCCGGGTAGCGCCGCTGGACCATGTCAGCGACATCAATGAGTATCCCGGGATGACGGCTCAGCACCTGATATTGCAGCCTGGTTAGCAGCGACGGGAACTTGCCTCTAATTGCGGTCAGTACATCCGCAACCAGCTTAGGGTGCTTCTCCTGGATCACTTGCGCCACTGCGGCGTGGAGGTTACCAGGGTCGGCAGACTTGGCAACCGCCACAAGCTCCGAAATCAGGTTCGGATATTTCTCACTGATAAGTTTCTCGATGGTCGCATGTATCGCCGGTACTGATCCTAGCTCATGCAGAACCAGAGCAGGAATCTCCGGATACTTCGTCTTAACCAAATGATCCACGTAGACAGTTATCTCAGTCAGTACTTGCGGATACTTCCCAGCGAGCAGCGCGGAAAAACCTGCAGTGAGGGAGGGATACTTGTTGACCAGAAGCCGACTCATCCTGGCGCGCTGTTCGACGGTAGCACCACTGACGACGTCAAATAGGTTCAGCTCCGGAGTCGGAACTTGCACCGACGAGGGCAACAGCGTTTGTTGGTCAGGCGCCTCTTCTGCCCAAGCTGTGCTTGACGTGATTAGCAGGGCAAATAGCAAGGCTGGCAAAATCATTCGTTTCATGTTCACACACCGTTAGCTAGTCTGCTTGAGCTTCCCCATCTCTGGCAGTTACTTCAATCAGTGAGCCAGGCGCTGAGGTTGTCAGGGTCAACATTGTTTCGTCGCTCTCGATAATTGCCTCGCGAACATACTGGCTGACCATGGCGTTGGCAACTACCGTCCCGACCAGCGTCCGCCCCGCCAGCTCCACCTGGGCCGCTTGCGCCGCGTCGGTGTTGGCCAGGGACAGCTCGCTGCCGGAATCGACTCGGGCTGCCGCCTGCACCAGATAATTGGGCGGACGCGCGCTGCGGACTTCGGCAGTGCGCATCATCTGACCCCTTCCGGCCCGGGCCAACCTAACGGCACCCGGCCCAATCAGCTTCTCTTCAATCGGCTCCGTCGTCATACTCTCCTCAACGCCGCTTGTCTCGGGGCCAGCCAGCGCGGGCGGGGATGCTTCTGGCTGCGGCGTAGCCGACTCAGCACGGAGCCTATGAGGCAAGCTGGCCACGACCGTGCTAGTTTCAACCGACTTTTCGGGCTTTGCGAGTGCCGTCTTCAGCGCTGGCAACGTGGGGATTCCTGCAACTGCAGGCTGCCGCTCAGCAGCTCTCGTCATCTCAGCAGGCGCGGTGGGCGGAGCCAGGGCCTGGCGGGCAGAAGGCGCTCTCCAAACAACCCCAACACCAACGGCCAACACCACCACAGCACAGGCTGCGGCGACCTTGAGATAGTAAGCCGGCCGCATCTGCGCCTCGGACTGGCGCAACTGCACCCGAGCAGCGGCCTTGATACGGGTGGAGAGGTCCTCGGATGGTGTGGGAGCGGACAAGTTGTGCAGCATTTCCAACAACTGCTGCTCCTGACTCAGCTCCTGGGCGCAGTCCGGACAGTCTGCTATATGCTGCTCGAACTGCTCAATCCAGTTGCCCACCAAAGCTTCTGCCAGATAAAGGTTCATCCGTTCCCGGCATTGTCGGCATTTCATACTGCTACCTCGCTTCACCGTACCCCCGTCAGAGCAGACGGGGTTCATCACTAACTGTTGTTATGTTGCACCATCCGGTATCAATTGCGGCTCGTGCTCGCGGAACTTCTCAGCAAACGCCTCCCGGGCCCGGACCAGCCGGGACTTCAACGTCCCCAGGGGGCAATTCAGTACCTCGGCTGCATCTTCGTATGTCAATCCCTGCAAGTCAATCATAACCAATGCCGTGCGCTGCTTCTCCGTTAGCATCTCCAAAACTTCGTTAACGGCCTGTTGCAGTTCGTTCTGGGCGGTCAGTCGATATGGTTCTTCGGTAATATCGCTAAGCTGGCGTTGCATAGGCCCATCATCAGTCAGCACCGGCTCATCCAACGATGGTCCCATCATCTGGCGGCGCCGCTTGCGCTGGCGCAACTCATTTATCGCTGTATTGACCCCAATGCGGTATAGCCACGTACGGAAACCGGCTTCACCGTGAAACTGAAAGCGCTGCAAAGCATCGAGTGCCTTCAGGAACACATCCTGTGTCAAGTCGTCGGCCGCCTCCTGCCCGCACATCCGCGCCGCCAGGCCATATATCTGCCTGTGATAGCGATCCACAAGTACACCAAATGCCTCCCCCTCGCCCTGCTGCGCAGCTTTGACCAGCACGCTGTCATCTACATATTGCGCCGTGCTGGCCTCAGCCGACTGTTCCCCGCCGCCATTCTCTTTTACAAACACTTGGGACGGGCTAATTGTTTCGTTGTCAGCCTCGCGAATGTGCATAGCCTCATCAATATGCCGAATGACTACCCCTCAAATACCCCGCTGCCAACTGTGCAGCAGCCTCGCCATATTGTATCACATCACCCCCGTAGTGCCAATGAACCGCACAGATTGCTCAGTAATAGCCGAAGCTTCGCCAGCGCGCGCAGGAATTGGCGACAGGTCCGAAGAATGTTTAGTCAAGTACCGGCAAAGAGGAGGGGGCAAGCAAGTTATGAAGACCGCTAAGCTCACTGTCATCTTGTTGGCAGCCGCCCTAATACTGCTGGCAGTGCCGCAAGTGCGTGGGACCCTGGACCTTCTGCTCTACAGTCCTAATGTCGCAGGACGGCTGAGAAAGGCAGAAGTTGAGCAGGCAGTCCAGCAGTACCCGCAGGACCCCGAGCTGTGGCTGGCTTTCGCCGAGTGCGGTGCCAACTCAGACTTCCCACAGCGATATTGGAGCCCCACATATCCGTGGGATCAGTCATGGTCTCCGACAGAAGCGTACCAGAGAGCAATCTCCTCTGATAGCAACTCGTGCAATCTGTGGAGACACCTCAGCCTCACTGGGGGTAGGGAACTGATGTCTTCCTGGACCAAGACAATCCGCCATCCCAAAGGCCGCGTATACTTGTCCAACAACCCACAATGGAGTGACCGACTCTATACCCCTTTGAAGGACGAAGAATGGGAGCTCAATGGCTTTCCGTGGCTCTGGGTCACATGGCGCGATCTTCCCTGTGGCGGAGAGTGGGACATCGCAGTAACGGTATTCGGCCGGGAGGAAGACGAGATGGTCTCCTTCACGTCTCAGCAGGCCGAAAGCAACGGCAGTATTCACTGGCAAATCCGGCTGGATGCCCCTATTCCCGAGGCTTGGGTGGCCCATACGGTGGCGCGCCAAGGCCGCGAGAAGTGGGAACAGTGGATTGAACTTCGCACCTTCACACTTTCGGGCAGGATCACGGACTTTGAGGGCAATCCCAGGATAGGGTTCCTGCACGCCGGCAGTGGTATGACGGTATGTACTGATGAGGCTGGCAACTATTCGCTCTCGCTTCCCGATTGCCCCATCTCGGCGATCTTTGTGGGAGACTGGGAATACGGGAAAACCACAGCTGAGTGCTGGATCTACGACTACCATCCGATGCGGGATCTCGTGCTCGATTGCCACATCGGCGACCTAGAGCTCTACGAGCTTCATGCATGGCGCAGCTTCACCGGGATTCGCGCCAACTTCGTGTGCATGTCTGTACACATGGCCAGAACGGCAATTGCTCATCGTGGCGGGCCCCGTGGTCTGGTGGGCCCGGAACTTGCGGCCAGCAACATTAGGGTGGAATTGGACGGCACTAGAGCAGACGTTCTGAGTATGCACAGCCGGTCGGTAGCACTATCAAGGCAGCTGAGAGACCGCCAGCCGGGAGCAACTTCGACCACCAGTCTGGAGCATATTCTACAGATCGCGTATCCCCAACGAGACGAGGATCCTGGACATCCGCAGGTGCTGCGTGTCATTGCTGAGAAACAGATGTCACTCGACGGGCAGACGTGGCTGGGACGAGGAGAGGCGTACCACTTGGGGTTGATTGCCGGGACGAGTGTCAGCGGCGGCTCCTGGGCGCCCGAGTGAAACGATGTGGCGGTGGGCGTTGCTGGATCCAGATTATTGATAGGTTAGCTTCTGACTCAGGGAGCAGTGGGCTCTCTGGCTGCTTGGGCGTTCTCAGACCCGTTTGATTGCGCGACCTTGGCCCGGGAAACGAGTCCAGTTATAGTGCTGGTATTTGGCGGACCTGGAGGCAACCAGCCTTCTCTGCAGCATGTCCATCATGACAACCTGCGAGCCTCCTTCGAGGCGGCCAAGCATGCTGGTGCCCGCAAGCACCAGCTCACTAAGGAGACCCAGCGCGATGATGAGGGCACCGGGCTGCGTTGACAGTATCGGACACAGCGTGGTAGCATCTTGCCACGGCACAGCCGCATTACCCAGCCACAGTTCAAGCGAGGTTCTCAATTATGACGCTGCGACTTGTTACGTTCCAAAAGCAGGACGCTGATGACTGGCGTGTCGGCGCCCTGACGGAAGATGGCGTTGTGGACTTGAGCACCCAGGCCGAGCGCGAGCCGGCCAGCCTTTCCGACAAGTGGGACAACTCCCTCGTAACCGTACTGAGCCAATCTGAGTGGGTAGAGTGGGCCAAGCAGTGTGTGCGGGCGGCCAATGAACAGCACATGTTAGGGCGAGCCTCGGTCAGATTGCTGCCGCCGGTACCGCACCCGGGCAAGCTGTTTCTACTGGCCGGCAACTACACCGAGCACTTGCGCGAGACCAGCTCGTTTGATTTTCAAAAAGAGAATGAGGCGCTGCCCGAAGAAGAACCGCTCATCTTCGTCAAGCCGCCTGTTGATACTGTGATTGGCGACGGCGAGCCGATCATCCTCTCGCGCAACCACCGCTTCGTGGACTACGAGGCGGAAATGGCCGTCATCATCGGCAAATCTGGCCGCTACATTCCGGCCGAGCAGGCGCTGGACTATGTGGCCGGGATCACCGCATTCAACGACGTGTCTGAACGGGAATGGGGCAAGGGCCGCGAGGCGATGACCGAGCGAGAGAAGTTTTTTGCCTGGCTGAACGGAAAATGGTTCGACAGCTTTGCCCCGATGGGCCCCTGCGCCGTACCAATGGCTGATGTGCCTGATATTCATGACCTGGACATCGCGCTTCGCTTAAATGGCGAGACAAAGCAGGACAGCAATACCGCGCTGATGATCTTCGATGTGCCGGCGACGATTGCCTATATCTCCAGCATTTGCACACTGCGGCCGGGCGATGTTATTGCCACGGGCACCCCGGAGGGGGTCGGTCACGCTCAAGGCAGCAAGTTGGAGGACCAAGATATAGTGCAGGTAGAGCTAGAATTGGTGGGGACTCTCACTAATCCGGTGCAAGCCGAGGCATAGGATCACCACAGTTTTCAGAGAAGGCAGGCAGAATAGCAATGGGCATATACTTGCCCACAGCAGCAATCGGTAATGGACGCGTGCTGGCCACACTGGGCAGCGCCGGGGAGATAATGACCTTCTTCTATCCCCGCATTGACTTTGCCCAGAACATACACGAATGCCTGCCCGCCCTCTACATCGGCGAGCCTGGTCACGGTTTATTCACATGGACTTTTGAACCAAAGTTCCAACGCAGTCAACACTACTTGCCACAGACCAACGTCCTGGTCACTGAACTGAAGCTGACCACGCCGCCGTTGGGACTGACTTTCCAGGATTTCTGTCCGCCTGATACTGACGCCCTTGTGCGCACGGTAACTGTCAGAAATCTGAGCGATGGAATTTTCCGTGGCGCATTCCTGCACTACTTCGATCTGAACCTGGGAGAGGTTCCCCTCAAGCAGGCTGTTCGGTACGTCCCGGATGAAGGCTACATCATCCAGTATTTTCGTGACGTGGTACTGGCCGTCGGGGGCACGCCGCCTGATATGTGGCGCTGTGGCAAATCCATCGACCAGCAGTCCCCGGGCAGCGCCAAGCACGATATGTACGACGGCCACCTCAACGGCCAGCCCGAGGATATCGGACAGGTTGACTTCGCACTCGGCTATCACCTGCAACTGGAGCCGGGGCAGGAGCGCGAAATCCAGATTCTCATATCGGCGGCAGAAAGCTCCCAGCGTAGCTCTCAGCAGTTCCGGAAGCTGCACGAGCGCGGTGTGCCGGAACTACTGGAGGCCACAATCCAACAGAACCACCGCTGGCTGGCTCAGCGGCGAGCGGTCTCAGTCGGTGATAAGCTGGAAGAGGCCTATCAGCGCGCGCTGCTGGCCCTGAGCATTCTCTACGACACCCACGAGAACTGCTTCATCGCCGCGCCGGAGTTCGACCCCCATTACCTGCGCTGCGGCGGCTATGGTTACTGCTGGCCACGGGACGCAGCGGCGGCTGCTCTGGCCCTGCATCGGGCCGGATTCAGAGATTATCTGGAGGGCCAGGCACGATGGCTGACGCGAACGCAACTGCCTGCGGGACGCTGGGCCCAGCGGTACTGGACCGACGGCACGACTGCCGCCTCGTGGGCGCTACGCGAGGATTTTCATCAGCTCGACCAAAGCGCTTCAGCGGTGCATCTGCTGGCTACTTACCTGCTGACGACTCTCGAAGAGCGACAGGGAGCAGGAACC
Source organism: bacterium (assembly GCA_030615605.1). Lineage (GTDB taxonomy): Bacteria > Armatimonadota > Zipacnadia > Zipacnadales > Zipacnadaceae > JALGTD01. The sequence goes on along the minus strand of JAUWYY010000018.1, from coordinate 12,654 downwards.
CAGGACTGCTGGGATGCCATGCAGCGGGGTGCCGAGGCCCTGGTAAGCAGCGTAGGTGACGACGGCTGGCACTATCCGGCCTGCGATTTGTGGGAAACATATTGTGGCAGTTTTGTTTATACCCAAGCCGCCATCTATGCAGCTCTGCGAACAGCAGCTATCTATGCCAATACAGCCGGCCACCAGCAACAGGCACAACACTGGGAGGCTGTAGCCGAACGAATCCAGCAGGCGGTCATCGCCGTCTACCGCGACGGCTATTTCCCACGCGGCCGCAACGACGGAGAAGACCCCATCGTGGATTCGTCTACGCTGGGCGTGGTGCTGCCCTTCGGGCTCCTGCAGGCTGACAACCCGGATCATCGCGAGATGATTGAATCGAATCTGCAGACCATCCAGCAGCGCCTCACAGCTCAATTAAGCAACGGAGAAGGCATTCGCCGTTATGAAGGCGACGGGTATCTGGGAGGGGCTATCGGCTGCGTCAATACGCTATGGGCGGCCTGGGTCGGCCTGCGCCTGGCGCAAGCCTACACAAATAGTACCAGAGGCGAGGAGTACAAGCAACAGGCGATAGCGTACATCAACTTCGCTCTGGATCACGCAACTGCGACCGGGCTTCTACCTGAGTTGATTGGCACCCAGCCGGATACACCTTACTGGGCTGCCCCTCACAGTTGGGCCTCCGCATTATTGGTAGAGTGCGTGTTGGCGCTGGACGCCTTGGAGTTGCCTGGCGACAGCAAGTTGGAGCGGCTGGGTTGACACAAGTCTCGCTCGGACGTATAATCTAGTATGTTGATAGGTTAGATAACGGATGACAATAATGTTGGCTACTCTGCCGAGGTGGTTATGAATGCGACGCGCTACTCGCAGTAAGTCCCTTGGAGATCTGCTGGTTGAAGAAGGCGTAATTACTCAGGACCAACTGCAGGAAGCTCAACAGGTGCAGGAGGAAACCACACAGCCGCTGCGCGAGGTTATGGCTGATCTGGGCCTGGTTGACCGACAGGTCCTCTATGAGACAGCCGCCCAGGCAATGGGAGTTGAATTTTATGACCTAGCGGGGCGGGATTTCGATACTTCGGTGGCTGTATTGCTGCCCCGTGACTTGGCGGAGAGGTATCGAGTCATTCCTATCGGGCGGGGCGAAGGAACGATCCGGGTGGCCATGGCCGACCCCGATGATGTCCTCGCCGGTGATGATCTAAAGCAGCAGCTACAGACTGCTATCGAGCCCCTGCTGGCTGATCCAGTGCAAATTGACCGGGCTATCGCGCAGGCCTATGCGCACGCTCCAGCAGCCGAGGAGCGTGGCGGCGGCATGGCTGCCATAACCAGTGGGGTTGATATGGACAGCCTCACCGAATCGGTGCGGGATTCTGGTATCCTGGGTACTCAGGCCGACGAAAGCCTGCGCGAGGAGCGGATTGATACCGACCGGATCACGGACATCGCTGACGAGGCGCCAATCATTAAGATTACCAAGGTGCTCATTCAACGAGCCATTCAGGAGCGGGCCAGTGACATCCATGTCGAGCCTTACGAAGACAGGGTGAGAATCCGCTACCGGATAGACGGCATGCTGCACGATATTATGCCGCTGCCGAAATACGTTCACGCACCGCTGGTTTCTCGACTCAAGATTATGTCCGACATGAATATCGCTGAGCGCCGCGTTCCTCAGGACGGACGCATCCATGTGCGCCACGCCCAGCGGGATTATGATCTGCGGGTCTCGGTAATCCCGACCACTCTGGGCGAGAAGTGCGTTATGAGGATACTGGATAAGCAATCTATCCAGATCGGCCTGGACGAGCTCGGATTCAGCGACCACATGCTAACCCGAGTTCATCAACTTATCCAGCAGCCTAATGGTATGCTACTGTCCACCGGTCCGACAGGCAGTGGCAAGACCACCACGCAGTACAACATCCTAACCAACCTTAACTCGGTAGAAGTAAATATCATTACCATCGAAGACCCGGTTGAGTATCAGCTTGACGGACTGAGCCAGGTGCACGTCAACCGCAAAGCGGGCTTGACCTTTTCAGTAGCTTTGAAGTATTTCCTGCGTCAGGATCCCGACATTATCCTGGTTGGAGAGATCCGTGACCTGGAGACTTCAGAGATCGCTATCCAGGCCGCGCTGACTGGCCACTTGGTGCTCAGCACTCTGCACACCAACGATGCTCCTTCGACGGTAACTCGACTAGTAGATATGGGGGTTGAGCCGTTCCTGATTTCCTCATCTGTAATTGCCTCAATTTCCCAGCGTCTGGCCCGCGTGATATGTCCTCACTGCAAGCAGCCCTATGAACCGCGGCGCGACATGTTACTGGGGCTGGGCATTGACCCGGACGATCCGGAAACCAAAAAAATCACATTCTACCAGGGCGCTGGATGCGACTCCTGTCGGGGCACCGGCTACCGCGGCCGCATCGGCCTATTCGAATTGATGGAAATGACCGACGAGATCGCTGAGTTGATTGTACGCCGGGCCTCAGCAGGCCAGATCCGCGAGGCAGCGATTGCCAGCGGAATGATAACGCTACTGGAAGACGGAGTAGATAAGATCATGAATGGCATCACTACGGTCGAGGAAGTCACTCGCGTGGTTTCTACTGCAGGTGCCTACGCCTAGGACTGTTTCGGGAGGTTGCACTAATGGCTGAACAGCTCGAGGGCCAGGCAGCTACAGCCACTCGTAAGGCGAAACGTAAGCCAGTCGAGAGCATACACATTGATGAGCTGCTGGAGATGGTTGTTGAAAACGACGCCTCCGACTTGCATCTGGCCGTGGGCCTCCCACCGGTACTAAGAATTGACGGCGAGCTGAAGATGGCCCGCTACGAGCCGCTGACCGCTCCAATAGCTCAGCGGATTCTCTACGATATCCTCTCCGATGATCAGATCCAACGATTTGAGACTGAGCTGGAACTGGACTGTTCGTACGCCATGCGCAAGATCGCGCGTTTCCGCGTCAACATCTACCGGGAGCGAGGTAATCTTGCTGGCGCTTTCCGCCTGATTCCCACGCTCATACCAACAACCCAGGAACTGGGCCTGCCGCCGGTGGTTGAGGAACTGGCGCGCAGGCGCCGCGGCCTGTTATTGACTACCGGTCCGACCGGCAGCGGTAAATCCACCAGTCAGGCAGCAATTCTCGGCCAAATCAACGAAGAGCGTGGCGAACACATAATCACCATCGAGGATCCCATCGAATATCTGCACTCCCATAAGAAATCCATAATTAATCAGCGAGAAGTAGGCGAAGATACTCACAGCTTTGCCAACGCGCTACGCTCGGCCCTGCGTGAAGACCCCGATGTACTGCTGGTCGGAGAGATGCGTGACTTGGAAACGATCCAGCTCGCCATCACCGCAGCAGAAACCGGTCACCTGGTGTTGGCGACTCTGCACACCAACAATGCAGCCGAGTCAGTTGACCGCGCTATTGATGTCTTTCCGCCCTCGCAGCAAGAGCAGATCCGAGTGATGCTGGCCAACAACCTGCTAGCTATTCTCTCCCAGCAGCTTCTGCCTCGAGCCGGTCAGCCCGGACGAATAGCGGCAGTCGAGGTAATGATCGCAAGCGCGGCGATCCGCAACCTGATCCGCGAGAACAAGGCTTTCCAAATGCCCTCAATTATTCAGACCAGCGCTGAGCAGGGCATGCAGACTATGGACCAGGCGTTGCGCGACCTGCAACAGCAGGGCCTGATCACACTTGAGGTGGCAATGAACCGGGCCCATAACCCCGCCGAATTGGAGAAGATGCTGGCGTGAGTCGGTGGTTAGCCCTGCCCAGTCTTGGATAAGTATGATAATCCGCCACAAGGTGGGTATAATGATGGTGGTATCTGTCACAGTCAGCCAGCTCTTATTAGCTATATTATGGGGAACGGAGTGACCACGTATGCCAACCTTCACTTATCTTGCCCGTGACAGAACAGGCAAACAAATCGAAGAGACAGCCGAGGCTGCCAGCAAGGATGCTCTGCTGGAGCAGTTACGCGGCAGAGGCCTGTTTGTAAGCACGGTGAGCGAAAAGAAGACGGCAAAGCGCGCCAAGGGAAAGGGGATGGGAGGAATCGTTCTCTTCCAGGGGCGCGTCAAGCTCAAAGACCTGACTATCTTCTACCGCCAATTTGCGACAATGATCAATGCGGGTGTCTCCCTGATCCGTTGCCTGGATGTTCTCGAACAGCAGACGTCCAGCTACCGCCTCAAAACCATCATCCGGGACGTTGAGAGCGAGATAGAAGGTGGCGCCAGTCTCAGCCAGGCTATGACCAAGTATAGTCGGACCTTCTCGCAACTGGCTATCGGTCTGGTGCGCGCCGGCGAGGTTGGTGGGGTGCTGGACGAGACCCTGAACAGGCTGGCAATTTTCGTCGAGAAGGACATGGAGTTGCGGCGCAAGGTCAAGTCGGCCATGACTTACCCGGTCCTGGTGTTGATCTTTGCCATCGGCATCGTCTTGCTACTGACCACCTACATTCTGCCGCAGTTCATTGAGGTATTCGAGGACCTGGGCGTTAAAGAGGATGCCTTCCCACTACCAACGTTGATGTTGATGGGCGCCAGTGACTTCATCATGCAAAAGTGGTGGATGGCGATAATCATTGTTGTGGGCCTGGTAATCGTCTTCAACCGCGTGAAGGCGACCAAGACCGGCAAGCGAATATGGGATACGCTGGCCCTGAAGGTGCCTGTCTTCGGTGGGCTAACTCACAAGATCGCTATTGCGCGGTTCTCGCGCACTCTGGCTACCCTGATGGGCAGCGGGGTGCCGATCTTGCAGTCGATGGAGACCACTGCGGGGACTATCACTAACGATCTGATCTCGGACGCGGTGCTGGCCGCTCGTGCCAATATTCGTCAGGGCGACACCATCGCTGATCCCCTGGCTGCTTCCAAACAGTTCCCACCCATGGTCGTGCAGATGGTAACGATTGGCGAAGAAACCGGACAGCTCGATGACATGCTCGAGAAGGTGGCCGACTTCTACGAGGCGGAGGTTGATGCCACTCTAGCCAGTCTGGCGGCCGCTCTCGAGCCGATCATGATCGTTGGTCTGGGAGTAGTGGTCGGATTCATTGTAATCTCAATGTTCCTGCCACTCATCTCCATCATCGACCAATTGTCTCAATAACCTTGTCTGCGCCAGCCCCCCCCATGCGTGCCTGATAAGTGGGGCAGGTTAGCTTCTGCGGTGCAACTTCCCGTCGGCCTGGGGCATCGGAGTGGAAGTCCAACTCCAAGCTGTCCCCCGGGGGCGGGCAATTTTTTTATGTAGGCCCGCGGGGTGTGACATCTTCGCAATGCCGACTTCCGGGATAACTGACGTGGTCTTGTTCGTGGCAGGTGCCTGCGTCGGCAGTTTCCTTAATGTAGTTATCTACCGCCTGCCAGAGGACAAGTCGCTGTGGCACCCACCCTCCCACTGCCGAAGCTGCCACACTCGCCTCGGCTTCGTGGACCTTATCCCGGTACTGAGCTACCTGATCCTGCGAGGCCGCTGTCGACATTGCGGTGCCCCCTTCAGCCCCCGGTACATGCTGGTCGAAGCGATTGCGGGAGGCATAGCGGTCACTGCCTGGCATATATCCGGCTTTGCCCCGTACTACGCAGCAGGTCTGTTTGCGACTTGCGCGGCGCTGCTGGTTATATTCTTCGTGGATTTGGATCATATGATCATTCCCGACGAATGCGTCGTGGTGGTGGCGCTATTCGGCCTGGCCCGGGATGGCTACCACCTGTATGTGCTGGGCCTCGGCTGGGCTATCCCCTTTGCCCAGAGGATCGGGGGCGAGCAATTGACTATCTATTTGCCACGCTCAATAGTAGGTCTGTTGGTCGGGGGGGGACTATTTCTCTTCATCGGCTGGATATTTGAAGTTGCCCTCAAGAAGCCCGCTTTGGGCATGGGTGACGTAAAGCTGGCGGCAGCCATGGGGGCGATACTGGGCCCGGGCTATAGCCTGCTCAGCTACTTCCTGCTGTCGGTCCTTATCGGTGCAGCGGTGGCGGTATTGCTTATGCTATTGAGTCTGAAGCGCCGCGGCGACTACGTTCCCTTCGGCCCAATGATGGCACTGGCTGCAATCGTCATATTGTTGTACACCGAACCGATCACCCTGTGGCTGCTGAGCTGGTACGGCTACTCGCCCGGATAGGTAGTTCAATGTTTAATCACAATCTGTCGGGGGTAGAAGGTCAATGAAGGGCAGCACAGGAATGTTCCTCCATAGAAAGCAGCTATTTCGACCTTAGCTTGTGCTGCACCCAGTATTAGGAGGTAGCTATCTGATGCATCGGCGCCCCAGTCGTGCAGGCTTTACTCTAATCGAACTTATGGTCGTCATCGCGATCATCGGCATACTGGTGGCGATACTTTTTCCGGTTTTCAGCACTGCCCGGGAGAAGGCCCGCCAGACCAAATGCCAAGCCCAGTTAATGCAACTGATCACCGCACTGAACGAGTTCCATGCTGATAAAGGCCACTATCCGCTGGCTCCCTACTACGATGACGGCGCTGGTCGGTACAAGGGTGGCTTCAGTGCACTTTATCCCGACTACGTCACCGACCGCGATCTGTTCATCTGTCCCGACGACCGCGACGCCCTGCAGAATCTGGGAGATTGCCGCGACCGGATTTACTGCTCATACAATGGGTTGATTGACTGGGATGATGTCGACACTGACGGCAACACGTGGGAATTTTGGCCGCTGTCAAGTGGCGGGGATGCGCGGGCGATTCTTTATAACTATAACGGATATACATATACGTGCCAACTACTCACTGACGGCGATGAGGAGTGCGGTCATCCCGGCTACAGCAGCGGCTACGACACCCAGGCAGCCTTCTGTATTCTGCCTGGTTACCTCGGAGTTCCCCCCTGGATGGACGTCGAGCCTATCATCGGAATACCCGACTTCCTGGACGCGGCCGGGTTGCGCTGGCAGCACTTCCCGGGGTTAGTTAATCGTAGCGCACCCGACTACACCATAGTCACTCACTGTCCCCATCATCGCAAGTACTACGATGATCCGACTGAGGCAATGGACATTATCGTTACCCTGGGCGGGCAGACCAGTCTGGTCAATGTCACCAATATGGGCAATCCCGACCCCGACGCGGGCGGCGTAGCAGGGGTCGCTGCCTGGGTTCACCAGAACTTCTAAATGTGCACCCACCTGCAACACCCTGCCATTGCCACCTTCACACCATCGTTTCTTTGCGCCAGCGTCAGGGTATAATATCATTGACAGTGAAGTTCGGGCAGGAGGCTGGACATGAATCTGTCGCAATTCTGTAATATAGTCCTGTTCAGCAAACCGGCCGCCAGGCATACCAATAAAGACAGATTGCTATACTGCACTACATCGACCTCGGGCGGCCGGTTTGCCCCCCGTGCCTCAGCCGGTATAACTCTGGTCGAGGTGCTGGTGGCTATGGTCATCCTGCTGGTGGGCATCTGGACGGTGGCAGTGAGCTTTCCCAAGCTGCTCGGCGTCGTGGCTACCCAGGAGAAGCGCACCGAGATGGCCCGCCAGGCCGAGCGCACGCTCACCCAGCTCACCCGCTACCCTGATGATCTGCCGCTGGCCATCCGGGGAGATACATTCAACTTGGGCCCCGCGGGCGCAGCCGCCATTGACGCCACCAGCCAGCCCGAGGACCCGACCATTACCGATTTTGCTATCACTCGCCCCAACGCGCGCGACGATATAATTGAAGTCATCGGCGAGAGATTTACCGTCCCCGGGCCTACGACACCGCCATTCGGCTCCCTTCCAGTCCACATCTTCCGCCAGGGCCTGGCCGAACCAGGGGCAACCGTTGTTTATCAGATTTTTAAGGCCACTACTGGGGCGCCCAAGCCATCGGAGGCCCGGATTTCGATCACTTCAGCAGGCTTCGTTGACATTGTGGACGGGCCCGCAACTGCTTATATTGCGGACCCTAACCCTGTAGCAATCACGGGTTGGTATGCGTACGTCAGCTACGCGTGGGTCTACGACGGCCACGATCCCGCTACTGATCCAGTCCAGTACGTGAATGGCGAAGAAGTGGTTGACGGAGGCCAAGTGCTGGCAGGTGCCCTGGGCCATAACATTGTCGAAGGCAGCCTGACGGGCGAGGTGCGGGCATACTACCATCTAGCAACCGCAGTTATCGCCCAAGATGACACTGGCGCGGTGTTGACTTTCCCTCCCAACTTCGTGGGGGCACAGATGGGCGTTAACTATACTCTGCGCACCGCACCAACCCGCAACGGCCGCCGCGCGCTGATTATGAGCGAAGAGCACCGCATTGTCTCCCTTCCCCAAACGATAACTCTGGTAGCCAGCCACATTGACGACGAGGTGCCTCTGCCGGTGGGACTGGCCGCAGATACCCATGTGCTCGCGGTTGACGTGAACACCGGGCAGGTCTATTGGGAGTATCCTGATGGAGATGATGGTCTGCGTGTGACTACTAAAGAGCTCGACGGCACCGATGGCTGGAGTCAAGGGACGATCGTTGTAACACGATTCGTTCTGTTAGAGCCAGAGGAGAACCCGAACCTGGGAGAATACGCGGTTCCTGAGACCGCAATCGGCCATGACTTTCGCTTTTACTATGTAACACTGGACCAGGACTTGATCAGTGTCCAAATAGCGCCGGCTACATTTGTTGATTGGAATATTGCCGATGCTGCCGGGGACGACAGCCTGTTCTATCGCAGCTATCTGGCCGAACGCGACGGGGGGACTGGTGAATACACCGGTTTACTCTTCTTCTATCCATGCAACGCGGGGCATACCGTGACCGTTGACTACGAATGGTATAACGGTACCACCACAAAAACCGCCCACCACGAGATGCATACTATCAGCACCGAGCCAGGCAATCACTATATCACTCTGAACTGGCCCAATGTCACAGAGATTAGTGCCGTTACCGGGGAGTCGCTGCACGCCATAGCCTGGTGGCAAGCGCCCAACGGACGACTGATAAGACTGGATATCGCGAGACTACGGAGGTAGATATCTGGGTATACTGAGGTTGATAAAGAGCACCGAGATCAAGTAGGTTTGGTCAATATACTCAGTGAGAGCAGTATCTTATGATTGATACCAAGCTGCGAAGAACAACTGGCTTCACTTTAGTTGAGCTGATGGTAGTTATCGGGATAATGGCACTCCTGATGGCCATAATCATCCCGGCTACCCAGTCGCTGCGCCGGGGCAACCGCATCTCGACCTGTGCCTTCAAGCTCCAGCAGATCAGCAATGCTATGAAGGCCTATCATTTCGATTACGGCAGCGTCCCCCCCCGCTACCCGGGGTATGACGATACTTTTGATGGCACACGGGATTTCGACCTGGGAGAAGCAGTCGAGGGCCCCGGCCTGGCGGCACTGTGGGAGGCCGGCTATCTGAGCAACCGCCGGGCGCTGCACTGCCCCAGTGATAAAGAGCATAGCGATCCCAACGAGTACGACCCTGCGTATGACTACTACCCGTACCCGTACTATCTGAGTTATATGGACGAGGACCTGGACGCAACCGCACTTTTTGGCTTCGATAACTACAAATACCTATCAACGCGCGGCCTTATTGCTGCCGATCCCTATTTCAAGCGCCAACTCGAAGATCCGTTGTTCTATGAGACTCTTCCGGTGGATCGTCAGAACTGGTATCCCGACGACCGAACCGTCGTAACCTGGTGCAACTTCCACACTACAGAGTACTTCCGAGACAACGAAGGCCAGTATCAGGTGCTGTTCTGGGACGGCTCGACGAAGACATTACCCGCGATTATGTTTGCTGTTGGAGAACCGGGTGCAATACCTGTCTGGCAGGCAGACCCGGATTAAGACTAATCCTATGAAACGAACTGAGCGTTGCAAACAATTCGGAAGCATATGTCACTTGACGGCTCGAGGGGGCTTTACCCTCGTCGAGGTTCTGGTGGTAATGGCCATTATGGTCGTTCTGTTCGGGATGCTGTTCGTGCCGCTCAGCAGTTCAATTGATATGGCCCGCGCCGGGCAGTCGCGGGTGCAGATGCAGCAGCACTTGCAGATGGCCATGCAGCGGGTCAACCGGGGAATCAGCGGAGCGCAATCTATATCGTTGCCTGAGTATATCCCCATAGCGAATAACCCGGGCGCCGCAGATGATACATATCTGATAAACTATTCAAATATCACCTTCCAGCCGCCGGGCTACATACAGCCACCGGGCGAGGACCAGCCGGTGGTGCGCTACGCAGTTATGACGCAGGAATATTCTTTTGAGTTGATCGGTGGTGATTACTACTGCATACCCCAGCCTCCGGATATTGACAATCCCTGGATTCTCTACCGGATGGAAGGCATGATGCGTCCAATAGCGGGGCACAACTATTTTGGCGCAGCGGGCGACGCCAATGGCGACGGCGTAGTGAATGCGGACGATGCCACTCGGGACATCAACGAAGACGGAAGCATCGATGTAGACGATATACATATCGTCGGCTACTGGAGCTCACGCAATGCGCTCACGCCAGATCGGAACGCGGATATCCCGGTAACCCGCACCATCTGTCTGGATGCCGTCGGTTACCTGGTGCTACCCCCAAGTCCTCCGGCTGAGCCGGGTCAATTGTGGGCTAAAGGCTACGTCCACAACGACGATATCGCCACTGTCTTCGGCGCCACTGGCGTGAAGCTGGTTTACATCCACGACGGGGTGACATTCGGGCCGCTGCGGGTGGCGAATGAGCGAATTGCCCCGACCGGCAATACTCACCAGACCACATTCAGCGACATCGAGTACCGCTACTGGCTGGGGTTGCAAAATGATGGCACCTACACTGTCAGCGATGCGATCTGGGGCCCTACCCCCGGGCCGATGCTGATCAACTCTTCGGAGCTACGCCCGCGGATTGTAGTGCGGCGGGAGGTGGACGGAAGCGGTTACGAAGTGATAATGGACACTGACGATATGCCCGGCACATACAACCCCAACCCTGCCTACTACGACGGCGACTCCAACAACGCTGTCATTAACAATATGTACGGGACCAGCTGGAACTCGGACACCGGCGAGGTGTCGCTCAATACTATCAGTACTAGTGGAGGAACGATCGTTGCCGACTTCAATGGCGGAACCTACACCCTCGCAAGCCCGCCAGCTGCAGACTACACCTGGGACTTTACGGCAAGCGGCTACGGGACGGTCAACGCTGTGTGGGACGCTGTCTACGGTGAGGAAATAGTAGATACAACTCTGGCGGCAGCCGTCATTGCCGGAAGTAGTAGCATAGAAGTAAATGACGTCACCGGGTTCAGCGCGGGTGATGACATCCGCATCGTTGACGCGGACGGCACTAACTACGACGACGTGACTATTGCTTCTACCGATACGGTCGCCGACCCGGATGAGATTACATTTGCCCCGGATGTTCTAAGCTACTCTTATGAGCCAGGGGACTTGGTGCGCGAGAGAGGCGACGTTACCAAGAAATACACCAGAGCTTATTCCACCTACCAGATCACGCCACCCATTGAACCCGGTCTCGACCCCGACAAGATGATCATCCCTGGTTCGATAGATGTTAAGGTGTACGGCATACATTCGATAGATGGCGAGCGGTCGCGCACTTACACCGGCATGCTCTTCCCCAGTCCGGGCAGCCAGGATGACATCACTGAGGGGCAATTCTATTATGAGCCGGTTGCCGCCGGCGACTACACCTCAGTCAATATCTACTTCGGTAACGGAGTGAGCGGGCGTCCGCCTAACCCGGACAATCCGGCGACCTATGGCGGCGAGGCCGGCTGGACCGCCGACATCCTGACCGCCTTCTGGATCGAGATTTCCTACGATGTCCGGCGCAACTTTAGCACGTTGCCGCCGTACAACAATGACCAGATTGATGTCAGCTACTCGACGCGGGCCATATACAACGTGAGTCTGGAGCTGCTACCCTGGCGCTACTATGAGGACAACGACAACGATCATATCTGGACGCCGTACCAGCACACCAAGGGCGTACACCTTCAGGGGCACATCCGCATAGCCGCCCTGGGGGGATAGGTGCAATCATCTTATGTTAATTCAGCTTAACAAGGAGAGGCAGATGGACAGATCGCTGCACAAAACCAGAGCCAGCGACGGCCAGGCCCTGCTACTGGCCGTGTTGATAATGATCGCCATTCTGCTGATCGGAACCCTGTTTGTGGCCGTGGTCAACTACAACCAGCGCACGGGAGGGCGCCAGGCTCAACTTCTCAAGACATTGACGCTGGCGAAGGCGGGGATGGACCACGCTGATGATATGCTGCAGTTCAGTCCCCAGGGGCTGGATTGGCGGCCGGAGCTTCCGCCCTGCCGATATACCGACGGAACCTTCCATCCGGACTTCTGGGGACCCGATGGCATCCCCTACACCTACGACGACTACTACAGCTACCAGGAATTCCTCAACGGCTGGTATCCGCTGGTTCACGTGGGACCCGACGGGAATCCGGGGACGAACGACGACTACTATATCCGGCGTGGCTTCACCCGTTATCCCGATATGGGTGGGGGACACTTTCTGCTGCGGGTTACCTATGACCCCGATCCGCCCTATGAGGAGTGGCAGGAAGGCGATCCGGCCTATATCAACCC
>JAUWYY010000052.1 GCA_030615605.1 bacterium | reverse complement strand
TGTACCTGCGGTGGAACAGGCTGTCAGCCCGCCTCGTGCTCAATACAGCAATGCGGCGGGAAGATAGCGTGTGATTGCGGTGGTACCGGCTGCTCATGTGCAGACTATTGCCCGGAAGCGGCGCAACCGTGCGGCGGGAAGATAGCGTGTGATTGCGGCGGTACCGGGTGCTCATGTCCAGACTACTGTCCGGCAGCGGCGCAACCGTGCGGCGGGGCGGTTATGTGTCCCCATAGTTTTTGGGGTTGCACAACGATCTTGCGATGTGACTGCGATAGTGACCCGTACTGCAAGGCAGGAGCAGCGCCCTGTAGTGGCAGTTATACATGCTTCTGCGATGACCCGGGTTGTCCTGGTGGTACCGACCCTAAGTGTGGCAATTGGTGCTCGGAATACAGCGGAACGCGCACATGTACTACTGTAGACAGGGATTGCTACCCCGATTGTGGTGGGGCTGACTGCAACCACGTTCAAAAACCCGCCTGCCATAAAGAGTACTGCAGCGAGTCCGATAACATTCCCACCCAAGAGGAGTTTGGCCAGCCCTGTGGAGGCGCGGGTGAGTGTGCTTGCACTGGGAAAGACACAAACTGCCCGCAAGGGGGGGGAGGTTGGTGCAGTGACCGCTGTGGGGAGATCCCCAGCCAATGCTGCTCCGGACTGAGCGCTTGCGACTGTGGATATACGGGATGCAAGTGCTGCCCTATAAATACGGGATGCGTGGAACAACCCTGCGGTGACGTCGACGAATTCACTTGGGGCTTTGGCTGCCAGGCCGATCCGGGGTATTGCGAGTGTTCCGATTTGTGCAGCTCACACGAAAGTGGTGACTGGGATTGCATGGGGTGGCTCGCTAGCTACTGCGACTGCGGCGGCTTGTACTGCGAGGATCATTGTGGCTGGGATGTGATGATTTGCGACGACTTCGGATGCCCCACTGGAGGGGTGGATGCATGCAACCAAGAGTGACCCGCTGGGACCAGGTAAGGCGTTCCAGTCATCTGGCCGGAGGTGTTGATATGAATAGTAGAATCTGCTTAACTCGGCCGATCCTCAGGGGTTTGTTCATCCTGGCAACTCTGGGATGCATCACCCTGTCGCTAGCACAAGGTGCCGGGACTTTGAAGGAGGACCGGGCCACTGCGCTCTATCTGAGCGCGGCCGATATAGAGGGTACGTCGCTCGTAGAGAAGTGGCGCAAACAGATTGAGATCTATCAGCAAGTCGTTGCCCAGTTTCCCCAGACCGAACGCGCACGGTATGCGCGGATCACCCAAGCCAAACTTATGGCTAACATGGTTAGCTACTTGCGGCGCGAGGGTAAACAGGAGGCTGCCGACGAACTGGCGGGCGAAGCAATCGAAGTGCTTCGCCCCTTCTTCGACGTCGCCCAAGGACGCTTCTCTGTGTCCGCACGACATGTGGCCGCACGGTTAAGCGAGGATATGGGAAAACTAGACGAAGCCGTCCTATATTACTCCAACATCCTAACTCAGTTTCCAGATGCCCCAGAGTGGGTTGCTCAGGCGGAACTGCGGCTGGCGCGGATCGAATTGAAGCGTGGAGAGTACCGGCAGTTCATGCCGCGCTGTCGGCGCTGGCTTTCCGAGCAACCACCCAATCCACAGCTTGTTCGATCAGCAGAGCGCGGAATGGAGCGCCTTTTCCAAGTTTCCCAGTGGTGGGAGCACGAGGCCATCTGGTACCGTGAAGTGCTGGACGGTGCCCTCGGGCCGCTCGACGAAGAACAGCGCCGGCTGTACGAGAAGCGTCAGGACGATGCAACGATGCGAGCCTACAAAGCGCCGCCCGGCGAGCGTGTGGCTGCTTACTGTCGTCTCTGGCAGAGCGGCTACTTGGAGGAAATGGCCGATTACCACCTGTCGAGCCTCACCGGCGAGCAGTATCCCGATGACGCGTTCCTGAAAGCACTTCAAACGGCCGCCGAGGAGGGCGTCAGGCTGGATAGCTTCAGCAATCCGGAGGTGGTATCGGAAGACCAGGATTACGCTGATGTCCGCACGGAATTGACCCTGAACCAGGATTTCCCGCCGTTGCTCACCTCGGGCCCGAAGATTCTCAAGCTGGCTCGCCGCGAGGGCGTATGGCGGATCGTTGCCATAGAGCCGGCGCCAGCGGGGACCGAGGCGTCATCACACTGCGGAGGCTGTGCTGACGAGTCTGCAGAATCGCCAGGCGGTTGCTGTGGTCACAGCAACACATCTTCAAGTGAGCAGCCGACTGGCTGCGGCTGCTCGTCACCATCCAGCCAGTAGTCTGAACGAATCAGCTCCTGCAAGCGCGCGAAATGGTGGAGATTGACAACCCGGTTATGGTTGCAGCCCTTGAATTGCTGACTGCTCGTGAAGGCGGTGAGTCTGACAAACCGACCATCCGCCGGTGGGCTGAAGAACGCAAGCCTCAGATCTACACCGACTTCTTTCATCTCGCCCGGATCATGATTGTCCTCAACAGGTTGCGAAACCAGTTCTAGCCAAGGAGACGACGAGATCATGGTGCGCAGACATCTCGGGTTCACGCTAATCGAGCTCCTGGTAGTGATCGCGATAATCGCCATTCTGGCAGCGATGCTTTTCCCGGTTTTTGGTCGCGCGAAGCAGAAGGCGAGAAGCATAGTCTGTGTATCTAACGTAAGGCAAATGTGTCTGGCGGCCCAGATGTACACGCAGGATTGGGAAGGGTGGATTATGTGCTGTCCGGGATACTTCGACCCTTGGTGGGAAAACATTCAAGCTTATGCTAACAATAAGGAGATTATTCGGTGCCCCTGCGATATCGGTGCATCTCGTTGGGATGATGGCCCTCAATGGCCCAGCTATGCCTACAACGGCTACCTGAGCATGAAATCCTGTGGCGTGGTAGACAGCAGCATGCATGTTCTGGTGGCTTTTCTGGATTCGAATGCTACGAAGATTCGGAACCAAGACGACCTGCAAGTGGGCGATGATGACGGCAACGGTGGCCGTGTTGTCCCCCGACATTTCGGCGGGTTAAGTGTCGGATTCACTGATGGACACGTGAAGTGGTATCGCCCAGAGAGCCTGCGACCAAGCATGTTTAACCCAGAATGGTCACCGTAGAATTCTGGCGTGAAGCGACAATCTGACGGGCCTTGTACCGAAGAGCATATTGGGGCGGGCAATCATGTCATCGAAAGTGGGTGTCGCATGGAGTTGTGCAGTTGCCGTGCTGGAGATGACCAACGGTTTGTTCGTTAGCTTGTGGTAGGACGAGCGTTTCAGGAGGGACGCCTCCAATGAGGTACTCTCCTGCAACAAGGGACACAGTTGAGGATTGCATCATGTGTGGGATTAGGGTCAAGGAGAAGACTAAGGTGTCGATTGGGCTAAGGCCCGGCGAGGTACTGCCTTTCTGCTGCCCACACTGTGTGATCATGCAGATGGCACTGCCGCGGCCGAGGATCGAGGTGCCGATAAGCGTGATTGTTGGGAATCCTTGATCTTCGGCCGGACAAGTTCTTTTCTTGTCGGAGCTGGTCAAGCATGAGGAAAGTGCTGTGTACTGCAGCCAAGCCAATGTGCAAGTAAGATGCACAGAGGCAAGAAGGGGATGACTTGCGGACCCGCCAG
>JAUWYY010000056.1 GCA_030615605.1 bacterium | reverse complement strand
CGTATGCCTCGCCGAGACCGAGTATCTCGACGACCTCCGCGCCTGCACTTAGACCAAGCTCAAATGGATTGAATCCATTCTTGAATACGGCTTCGCGCATTTGCTCTGCACTGACAAGTGTACCAGTACCAGGAGTGTTGCAGATATCACAGACGGCCATTTCAAATCTCCTGTTCTGATTCCGAATCTGGATACCCCAAATGGCACAATCTCCTTGTTTACCACAAGGAAGCTGTATCACTGCTGGCATGTTCCCTACGGTGGCATAACCGCAAAGCAGCGAAAGCCGGCGATGTGCGCCCCTTCGGGCCATCAACCCTGTGCGGGAGCAGAATCACGTCCGGACATACGGCTACATTCGAGAACAGACGCGATGTGCCCTAGCCGAGGGCTAGCCGACGTTTGAGCTACTGCCAAAACTGCCACCATTCTTTGCTGGGTTTGCGGCTTTTGCGCATTTCGGCTTCTACATATGCGCCCAACTTATCTCGGTCTCCAAGAATCTCTGCTAAGATTGCTTCTGGAGTATGCATCAAGAACTCTCTCCAAGCAAGCATTTCGACTGGATCCATGTATGCGCCCTCCACTTCGCGCTAGATACTTAAGAGCGATAGCGCTTGTTATGATTTGTTCCTTCTGCTCGCCCATCGTTGGCTCCTTTCCACGGCCAGAACGCGCCGCATAACTACTGATTATACGGAATCCGTGTTTCGAACGCCCATGGGGGATTATGCAGAATCGGCATAACCCTCCCCCCAATCACACATATTACGGAATGCACCCTACATATCCAGTACAGACCCTGACCGCACAAGCTGTCAAATGAAAAAGGGGAGAATTCCTCGCAGCCCGTGCCCAGAAACCACTCGATCAGGTGCGGAAGGCTCCCGCTCACCTGGCCACCGGCAGCTCGAAGAAGAAGGTGCTGCCTACTCCTATTTCTGATTCGACCCACACGCGCCCGCCATAGCGCTCGGTGATCCCCTTCACGATAGATAGGCCCAGGCCAGTGCCGTGCCGAGAGAGGACCTTGGCTTCCCCGGTGCGATAGAATGCGTCAAAGATGCGCCCCACATCCTCATGACTGATGCCGATCCCGGTGTCCTGCACTGAGCCGCGCACCACGCCGTTCTCACCTTGAAGAGTGATGGCGATCTTGCCGCCTTCGGGTGTGTACTTGACCGCGTTGCTGATGAGGTTGGTCCATACTTGCTTAACATGGTCTTCGTCGGCCCGTACCAGCCCTACCCCGGGTGCCACGTCCACGCTCAACGACAGTGACTTGTCCTGGATGCCAGCCTGCACCATGTCCAGCACATCGCGCAGGCTCTTGGCTACGTCAGCGGATTCTGCCACCACGTCTTTCTTGACCTCCTCGAGCCTTGCAAGATCGAGCAGGTCGCTGATGAGCTCCAACTGATCTCTCGCCCGCACCTCGGCCTTCCCAATGATCTCCCCAAGCCGGTCTCCAGATACGTAGCCGTCGAGGATGAGTCGAAGGTAGCTCTGAATGGCCGCAACCGGCGCGCGGACCTCGTGAGCGACTACACGCACGAAAAAGGAGCGAGCGCGATCAAGCTCTCGCAGGCGCTCGTTTAGCCTGGCTAGCTGCCCGGCCCTCGCCTCCAGGGTGAGATTGGCGTGGTACAGCTTGCCTTCCTCCTCGCGGAGTCGTTCCATGACGTTCGAAGCGAGGTAGGCCACCCCAAAGTTGGCCCCGGCCATGACCAGGCTCTCGGCAGTGATGTGGGCCGCCTCCCGATAGCGGGTTGCCACGCGGAATCCGGTCAGATTGTAGTGAGGGAGAACCCCGGCGCTCTCTGCCACAAGCAGGCCCACCCACAGTGTGGTAGCCACGCTGGCATAGAGGTAGCTGCCTCGCCTGGTCATGAGTACGCTGCCCACAACCACGACCATCACGTAGCCGGTGGCAAAATAGTTCTCAATGCCCCCAGAGAAATGTAGTAGCGTGGTCAGGGCCAGAAGGTCTGCAAGGATTTGGCCATGCATGAGGGCAGCATGGTACTCATAAGGTGCTCCACGGCTCACCAGCCGATGCTCCGCAACCGAGAATGCAAGGTTGTAGACAGCAATTGCGCCGACGGTACCCCAGAGGGAAGCCATGGGCAACACGTCGCCCAGCCGCCGACTGACAAGCAGAACCAAGACCGCGGCAACTCCCACGGCAGCCCAACGCACCTTGATCAGCCACCTGACTCGGTCGCTTAATTCGCGGCCCACCGGAATGCGCAGCAGCTCGCTCAAAGGAGCCACCCCCAAGCCAGCCGTAGGACGGCACCGGACTGCTTCATTCCCCAGCTTCAGGGCAAGTCAAACACCCTGTGTAGTGCCCTGACAGCAGTCTGGTAGTCCTTCTCCTTTATGACACACGAGACAGTGGATATAGAGGTGCTGACCGCCAGGATGTTCACGCCCGCATCAGCCAGGGCTCCAAAGGCCAGACCAGCAATGCCGGGGCGATTGCGAAAGTCGGGCCCAAAAACAGACACCAAGGCCACGTCACGGCACGCGCTGACCTTTTTCGCCCCCAGATCCAGAGCCACTGGCCGCAATGCAGCCAGCACCCGGTCACAATCTTGGCTGGAAACGCAGAACTGCACGTGTGAGTCATTGTTGAGATCGATGCTCTGCACGACAAACTGGGCATTGAGACGCTCCTC
>JAUWYY010000001.1 GCA_030615605.1 bacterium | reverse complement strand
GACGAACGACGACTACTATATCCGGCGTGGCTTCACCCGTTATCCCGATATGGGTGGGGGACACTTTCTGCTGCGGGTTACCTATGACCCCGATCCGCCCTATGAGGAGTGGCAGGAAGGCGATCCGGCCTATATCAACCCCGGTAGTCCGCAGCCCGACCCGCTCACCAAGTATATCAAGATTGAATCCATCGGCGTGACCGAGGAAGAGGGCTTCGTGTCTCGTAAGGTGCAGGCCTACAAGCCGGTGGCGCTGGCCAACTATCTGTTGTTTGTCAGTGATTATGCCCCAGCGGGCACACCAGCTGTCCTGGGCTATGATCCGTGGATTGATATGGACAAGGACGCCGTGCTGGATAACTTTGAGCCAGCGTACAGCTACAATACAGGGACAAGATATACCTACCACGGCCCGATACGCATCAACACCACCGTTGTGGAGATGCAAGGTTTGAACCTGGTCAGTATGACGCCGGCCGATGTGGGTCCGCCAGCCACGCCACCGACCAGCGCGCCTGGCGAGATCGAAGGGGGCGGGTACCTGCGCGGGGATAGCCTGGGCTCGTACAAGCCAGTCCAGAACTTTCTGACCGCCCAAGCCAATCCGGGAGACTCCGTGCTTTATATCTTGAATGCGCAAGGCTTCAGACCTGGCGACAGAGTCTCAATTGCAGGTGCGCCACCATACTCGGGCACAGTTACCGATGATCCTGCGCCAGCCGGAGCTATTCCCATTGATCCGCTCGTGCCTGTTGCAGTTACTTACCCTGCAGGCTCTTCAGTGCAGATTACGTGCGCGGACGTGCCATATCTCAGTGCGCCGGACTTGTTTGCCCAGGACCCAGCTACGGGCACGATGCGCTGGGACGCGCTGACCCGCGAGGCGGGGGTGGTCGTTACGCCGGCGGCTGGGCCCTTAGCAGGCGAGAGCCACAACACCGCCGAGCTGGGCTGGATGTGGGATGCAAGTGGCAACAACCAGATCGCCGGGCTGTACGTAGATAACTACGATGACTTGCAGAACTTTGGTGGCGGATTCCACAATATCAACGAGCTGATCGCTGACTGGCTGGCCAGTGGCCCGGAAACTGGAGCTTCCGGCTGGAACGCACTTGGGGAAGTCTACGACAATGCCACCGCGGTGGAGATTGAACTGTTTCCCAGTGAGACGGCGACCAGAGAGTACGCAGCCATTCAGTATGGATGTGCCATCGGCGACATAATCATTGTACGGACGACAGCAGACCTAATCGCCGGCCCCACTGAGGGACTTGACGCAAACGAGATCTGGTGGCCGAACCACAACCAAGTAGATGGCGAGCCCGGAATTCGCCTGAGCCGGGGACAGTGGTCAGCTGGCGGAGACGATGGCGGATTAGGTCAAGGCCAGTGGGCGCTGGGCGACCCCAACTATCCCAATCGCCTCGGCGAGCAGGTCGGCCGGACCATGTACGTTGATTACCCCGCCGGCGGGCGTGCCGTCATCTTCGCCGAAGGCAATATCCGCATAAAGGGCCGCCTGCCTGAGGAAAACGTGGACGGGACTGGGCGGCAGTACCACTTGACCGTCGTCTCCGGCGGAACCATCTATATTGACGGCCAGATTCTCTCGCCCCAGGATCAGTACACGCGGGATGTGGGCGACGGGATGGGTGGAATTGTATCCGACGAATATAACACCTACATCGCGCTGCTGGCCCGCGACTGCGTGGTGGTCAATCCCACTATGCTGGTATCGCAGACGAATGCCGCCGGCGCCGTCGCGGAATCAGATGATCTGGGCACCGGTCCCGACAAGCATTGGAACCTGCCCGACACTCCGGCAGGAGCCAATGTCTCGGGCAGCTTCGCGCTCGGGCACATTGCGCACCTGGGCGCAGGTGACGAGATAAGACTCGTTGCCTACCAGCGGATGGACTCAATTGCCGGTACGACGCTGACTCAACTCGTGACCGCGGGAGACCCAGTCATATATGTTGAGGATGCCTCGAGTTTCAGCGACGGGATGGCTCTGCAGGCAACTGCTCCAGGCACAGATGCCCTGGCTTTGGGCACCATAGCAGCAGGAGGGATATCAGGCAACGCGATTACGTTGGAGGCCCCTGGTGCTGCAAATAGCTTCCCCGCCGGTTCGTATGTGGATAATGCCCTGTCCCCACCCACAACGGGTATCAACCTGCCGGTCTACAATTCCTCAACCGATACCTGGAACTACTATGACTTTGATCAGGATGGAGGAGCGTCAACCATCGACGCCGCCAACATTTTCTGGCTGACCCGCGAGCCGCGCGACCCAGACGAGCGTCACATCTGGGAGGCACAAAGCCCGTGGTGCCCGCTGCAAAAGGTTAATCCCCTGGTTCCAGGAGATATCTGGTGGCCGTGGCTGCTGTGGGGCAATGGGGGCGCAACGGATTGGCTGGGGCTGACCTACGCCGGAGTGCCGAACTACGTCCAGTTCCTCATGCCTACTTTGGGAGTTACTAACCCACAAGACTACTGGCTAAAGAAATTCAAGCTGCAGGAGTTTGATGGGACTACTCCGGTGGGCACTATTCACGCTAAGATAAATGCGGTGATGTATGCCCAGGACGGCTGCTTCTTCGTCATCCCCGGGCGATACTTCAAGGAAGATGTCCTGGGCGCAGACGTCAGGCCATACCTGCGCTACAACTACGATGTTGAGATTCGCGGGGCGATTACGGAGAACTTCCATCCGAGCCCGGCGGTGGTGCGCGAGTGGCAGGAGAAGTGGGCCTATCCAGCCGGGGCCGCCTGGAACAGCATCCGCTATGTCTACGACGAGACGCTGCTGGCGGCGCGCACCCAGCCGCTAACCACCCTCAGCGGCGTGGTGCGCTCCTCGCCCATCGCAAGCTGGCACAGCAACACCGTCAAGGTGCCGCTGCTGCCGGCCAGTCCTGACCTGCTCTACTACGGCGAAGTGCCCTAATATCGTCCGGTTTATTGCCAGCACGGCCGTGGTAGAGATACGGGTGGCACAGGTCTCCCAACTTGTGCCACCCTTTTTGTGGGGCTCGGATTATTCATAAACGGATTTTGCGGAAAACCCGCTTTTTGAAAAAAGCCGGTTTTCCGCACCTTTCCCGCCTGCGCTACACAAGTGTAGCTACGGCGGACAGGCCGGCAAAAACTTCAAAAGTAGAACAGTACGACAGATAAGATACCGCTACCCCTCCTCGCATTGATCATCCCTCCGGAAGTCTATATGGCAATGTTTCGGTGTTAGGGAACCAGCGCAGGCCAAGGGCGCATATATAGTATGAGCAACAAAGGCTCCGCGACCACCCACTGAGCAGTGTCAGCCACGGAGCCTCGGGGAGAGTTAGGTGACCCCTCCCGTACTATTCTACCCCAACTCAGCTATCTCAACCAACACCGCATAACAACTCTGGAGAAGGTGCAGACGGCCCCGGCCGGCTCCCGCCACAGCTTCCCCAGACAGATACCATATCATCACAGCAAAATACCAGCTCCGGCCCAATACTTTCCCACCCTGGGACAGTTATGCTGACACTGCTCTCCACCAACTCTCAGGAAAGCGTGGTGCAAAAGAGCATGCTGTCAGCTACCAAGGCCGTCAACAAAGCAGAGCAGTCCAAGCAAGCCCCGTCTTCTTCACCGTTCAATGAGACAGAATATCTCCACCTGTCAGAGCGGGAAATGGAGGAGGCTGCCGACGAGTTGCTGCGCGAGAGTGTAGCGGCGCTGGGGCGCGGTGAATATCCCTTCTACACCGAATCCTGGCTGCGGCAGCTCCAACAGCGGGAGGCAGACGCGTCCCCCGCCGACGAAGCCGCTCACGGCACAGGTGGTAGGACAGGCGTCCCGCCTATCGATGAAGAGCAGTTGCCCCAGTTGTGTTTGCGGCTGCTGGCGCAGACCTCGATGAAACGCCAGTGGCGGGCGGCTATACGCCTGTCAATCAAGGGAATGACGGTCAGAGAGATTGCCAGCCGGCTTGATAGCAGCCCTACCGGAGTCAGCCGCTGGATCAAGGCGGGGCTGGCGCGACTGGCGGCGACTGCTATGAACCTGGATGAACTGTACAATCAGCGGGAGGCGTTCTGGACCGTTTGGCAAGAAGAGACTGGACGCTATGCTCTCCGCAAAGAGCGCCACTGCAAGCCGGGCCACGAGCAGTGCCACAATTCGGGACTGTGCGCCTACCGCTGGTACCTGCTCATCGAACAGTAAGCTTGGTAAAGAGGCTCTTAGAAAGCAAGAAGCAGGAAAATAAATATGAGAGAAGAAACTAATCATTTGCAGCCCGTTGCTTAGCAGCCTACCCGCCGGGAGGTTAGCTTATGAGTGTCGGTATAGTGATCCTGTTCGTAACCGTACTAGTGGCGATGATTGTCGTGCGCATAGGAGGCATCGCCCTGGAACTGACCGGCGTGGAACATAGCATCGCGCGTTTTCAGGCTCTGTCCGCATTTACGGGGACAGGTTTCACCACCCGGGAGGCGGAGCAGATTGTTGACCACCCCGAGCGCCGCCGCATCATTTCTGTTCTCATCCTCGGAGGCAACGCCGGCATGATCACCGCCATCGCCAGCCTCGCCCAGACGTTCACGGCTAGCTTCGGTGGCGAGCCTCGGGAAGTGGTCATAATCTTCGCGCAACTAGCCGGTGTCGGCACTTCGCTATATCTATTGTACCGGATCATCTTGTGGCCACGCATATCTCTGCGGATCGATGCAGCCATTCGAACTCAACTCGAAACCCATACCACCCTTACGCCAGCAGAAATCTCGGAGCTGCTGCACTCTGCCGAGGGCTGGGGCGTGGCTCGCGTGGAGGTTCCCGCGGAATGTCAGTTCGCGGGTAAGACGATGGCCGAGACCAGACCTCATGACCAGGGAATCCTGATAATCGCTATCGAACGAGACGGAAAGCTGATTCCCTCGCCGCACGGCAATGAGTCAATTCAAGTCGGTGACCGGTTGATCGTGTATGGGAAGATGGCGGAGATGCCGGCACTGCTGCGTGGCCAGACATCCCCTGTACATCGGCCCGCATCTTGATTGAGCGGCGAGTCAAAGCTATTAGGGAGGGTGTCAGTATGAAGTTTTGTATCTGCGCACCCCCACCCAGCAAGCACAGCCCCACGCTCCTATGCGTCAATTAACCCCAAACCACCAATGCGCCTCTTACTTGACCTCCTACCCACAGCGCTGTACCCTTACATAAGATGAGTGGAAGCAGACAAGGGGAGGTGCTGGCAGTATGAGCCAAATCGGCGGGAAACTACACCAGTCTCGGAGGGAAGTTCGTTGATCGGCTGTATCTACGATCCACTATTTGAGCAACATGGTATCCCGGACCACCCCGAGAATGGCACGCGCCTGGCGGCTATCACCGAGCGGCTCAGGCAGGTAGGACTGTGGCAGGAGCTTGAGCATCTTCAATTCACACCGGCAACCGCCGAGCAAGTCGGTTGGGTGCACGAACCCGATCATGTCGAGCACATAGAGTTCCTCTCTGAGCACGGCGGCGGGCCGGTGGATTTCGAGACGCAAGCCACCGAGCAGACATACCAGGCAGCAATGCTGGCCGCGGGCGGATGCATAGCAGCTACCAAAGCGGTGATCAGCGGGGAGCTGAATTCGGCGATTTGTCTGGTCAGGCCGCCCGGCCATCACGCACTGCCCAACAAGGCGATGGGTTTTTGCTTCTTCAACAACGTGGCCATAGCTGCCGAAGCAGCGCTGTACGCCGGGATGAGGCGCGTAGCGATCCTCGACTTCGATGCTCATCATGGCAATGGTACTCAGGATATATTTTACTCGCGCGGCGAGGTCCTATACTTCTCAATCCATCAGTGGTCGGCGTTTCCCGGCACCGGTTCAGTTGACGAAGTGGGGCTTGATGAGGGAGCCGGCTGGACCATCAATGTGCCACTTCCTCCGGGTGCTGGCGACACGCATTACCTGCGGGCCTGGCGACAGATAGCTGTGCCCGCCCTGAACGCCTTCGAGCCTGATATTGTATTCATATCCGCCGGGTATGATGCTCACTGGCGTGATCCGCTGGTCAATATGCAGATGACTGCTGACGGATTCTATCGGCTCATGCAAGAGACCTGCACGGCGGCGGTTGACCTGTGCGAGGGGCGACTTGTGGTTGTACTGGAGGGCGGTTACAATTTGAATGCCTTGGCCTTGTCGGTGGAGAATACAATACTGGCGCTGGGTGGCAGGGAGATAAAACAGTGTGACGAAGAGCCGCCACCACTACACCCTGATCAGGACAAACGAGTAACCCAGTACCTGAACCACGCCATCGAGCAGCACCGGCAGCACCTGGGGCTGACAGATAGTTAGTGGAGGACAGCAGATGGATGCCCGCAGTCTGCGCGTGTTGGAATATCCCGAGATCATCGAGCGCCTGGCGGATCAGGCAGCAACCAGCCTGGGCCGGCGCCGCTGCCAGCAGCTAACTCCCACCAGCGACGAAGAACAGATCAGACAGCAGCTTGCCGAGACCAGCGAAGCCCGCCACCTGCTGGAAGCCAGCCCCCCTTCGTTCGGTGGTATTACCGATGTCCGCAGCCTGCTCGAAAGGGCCAGGGTCGGCTCACTGCTTGAGCCCGGCGAGCTGCTGGCCATCCGCGACCTGGCCGATGCCTGCTGCCGGCTGGTCAACTACTTCGAGCGTCTCCAACTGCGGACTCCTAACCTGGCCGAATTGGCCCTGCGACTGGGCGACTACAGCGACCTGAGCGAGCAAATCACGCGATGCATCGGTGACGATGCTGAAATTGTTAGTGACGCCTCCCAGCTCCTGGGCGAACTGCATGCCCGGTCCCGCCGGCTCTACCAACAAATCCAGAAGCAGATGGACGGGCTTATTGACCAGTATCGCGGGCGCGGCGTACTCCAGGATCCGGTGATAGTCCAGCGGGCGGGGCGTTGGTGCCTGCCGGTGCAGATCCAGGAACAGTCGCGGGTCCCCGGCATTGTCCACGACCGCTCGACCAGCGGCGCGACGGTCTTTATGGAGCCTACCGAAGTAATTCACCTGGGCAACGAGTTGCGGGAGACCGAGCTGGCCATCGAAGAGGAGAAGCGCCGCATCCTGCAGGAGCTGACCGGGCAGGTAGCCGCCCACCAGACACAGCTATCCCAGGACCTGCAGCGGCTGGCGGTGCTCGACTTCATCTTCGCGAAGGGCCGCCTGTCAATAGCCCAGGAGGGCATAGAGCCGGAAATATCCCCGCACAAAGGCTATATCAACCTGCACGAGGCGCGCCATCCCCTGCTGGAGGGCGAAGTCGTTCCCATAGATCTGTGGCTTGGTGATGATTTCGCCACTCTGGTCATCACCGGCCCCAATACCGGCGGGAAGACGGTGTCGCTGAAGACGCTGGGACTGCTTGCGCTGATGGCTCAGTCGGGGCTGCATGTGCCGGCGGAGCCGGGCACCAAGATTCCTATCTTCGGGGCCGTCTACGCCGATATCGGCGACGAGCAGAGCCTGCAGCAATCGCTGTCCAGCTTTAGCTCACATATGACGCAGATAATCAAGATCGTCCAGCGCGTGTTGGCCATTCGGCAAGCCGGCCAGGCCATCAACGTGCTGGTACTGCTCGATGAAATCGGGGCGGGCACCGACCCCTCCGAAGGCGCGGCTCTGGCGATGTCGCTGCTGGAATGGTTCCACGAGGCCGGTTGTCGCACCGTGGCGACCACTCACTACAATGAGCTGAAGGCGTTCGCGTACGCACGCGAGGGGATGCAGAACGCCTCGGTCGAGTTTGATGTACAGACCCTAACCCCTACCTACCATCTGCAGATCGGCTCTCCAGGTTCCAGCAATGCCTTTGAGATTGCCCAGCGCCTGGGACTGCCTGCGGACATGGCGGGCCGCGGCCGTGACCTGCTGGAAGGCGAAAGCCGCGACTTCGTCCACGCTCTGGAGCGCGTCCAGCACACCCAGCGCAAGCTACATGCCGAGCAGCGGCAGGCCCAGCAAACTCGCCAGGAGCTGGAGGGCCTGCGCGATGAGTACGAACGCAGCGCCGCCGAGTTGCAGCAGCAGCGCGAGCAAGCTGTGCGTGAGAGCTTTGAGGATGCCCGGCAGATCGTGGCCAAAGCTCGCAGCCGGGCCGACCAGATAATCCACCGACTTCAGCAGCAGAACCGGCACACCGCCGAGAGCGAAGAGCTGCGCCAGGAGCTTAAAGAAATTGAAGCCGAGGTGCAAGAGGCCAAGCAGGAATTTGAGCGGCAACAGCAGGCCGCAGACCAGCCGGTTCCACGCGAGCTGCCTCTGGTTGAAAGCATCAGCCGTGGGGATCGAGTCTATGTTCCCGCCTTTAGCCGGGAGGGCGCTGTCCGGGAAGTGCTCGATGAGGAGACAGCACTCATCCAGATTGGCCAAATCAGCATTGAGCTTGACATCAGCGACCTACGTCAGCCGCCGAAGGAACCAGAGCAGACCGCGCCTGAGTCTAGAATTCGACCGGTGCAGGCCCGCAAGAGGGTAAGCGTCCCCCGCGAGCTGGCACTGCGCGGGATGACCGTAGAGGAGGCACTGGCTGAGCTTGACAAGTACCTGGACGATGCCAGCCTGGCGGGCCTGGAGGAGGTGCGGATCATCCACGGTAAGGGCACCGGGGTTCTGCGCGAGGCAGTGCACAACTTCCTGGTAGAGCACCGGGCCGTGCGCGACTTCCACCTCGCTGACCGCACCGCCGGTGGTGAGGGAGCCACCGAAGTGGAACTGATTACTGACTAGCACCGCAGCCAAACCGCATAGCAGTCAACGGAACTATCGGTTCTCCGCAAGCGTCCAATAACCGTGCAACGACATTGCCATAAACAGGAGGAATCGGTAATGTACTCACCCTGCAGC
The DNA here is from genome assembly GCA_030615605.1 of bacterium. GTDB lineage: Bacteria > Armatimonadota > Zipacnadia > Zipacnadales > Zipacnadaceae > JALGTD01. The sequence goes on along the minus strand of JAUWYY010000001.1, from coordinate 294,302 downwards.
TTTTCACAGATCTCTACTCTGGGCCTGGGCTTCGTCATCGTTGCGTTGACACTGCTTGGCTGTACCAGCAATGAGCGAAGCAGCGTCCAGGCCGAACAAGGAAATGCCCAAATGTCGGCAGCCGGACAGAGTCCCAAGGTTAGCTTCGGCCAGTACTATCAGCCGACCGAAGTTGAGTTTACGGCCGATGCGCCCGGCTATCAACTTCCGCTGGACTTGAGCAAGGTGGCAAACCAGAGCGCGCTCGGTCGCCTCTCCGCGCAGGCTAAGCAGCTTCTGGCGCAAAATGGCTTCGTAGTGACGGCGACGGGCCGCAAGGAAGATATGGCTGAGGTGTACGACGACATCGAAAAGGCGGATATCCCCGTCTACGTCACCGCCGACAGCCTCCTGCACGTCTACCACATCCAGTTCGACGAGACGCTCAAGGATATCGAAGAGCGGGAGTTCTTCGAAGACTTGCTGGGGCTTAGCCAAGAACTGGGCAAGTACAGCAAGGCGCAGTACGAGAACTTCACCGGAGACTTAAGAGAGGCGGCGCGGCGAAATGCTGCATATTTCACCGTAGCTGAACTGATGCTCGCCAGGGCCAAGTATGGGGAATACGCGTGGACGGGCCCTCGCCTTGACGAGATCAAGGCAGAAACGCACCTCATCGAGGCCCACCAGGGCTTCGCGCCCAGCCCCCTGTTCAAGTACAAGGAAGACTACTCACAGTATGTCCCGCGCGGGCACTACACCCGCAGTGAGAAGCTGAAGAAGTATTTCAAGGCGATGATGTGGTACGGGCGGATGGCCTTCCTGCTCAAGGGCACCGACCTGGACGCGCAGGCGCTGGTCTCGGAGGAGGACGCCCGCATCCAGACGCTCCAGGCCTGCCTGATTGCCCAGCGGCTCTACGGCCCCGACCAGGAGCCTGACCTGGCCGCAATCTGGAACCGCATCTACCAGGTTACCGCCTTCTACGTCGGACTGGCCGACGATCTGACGCCCTACGAGTACGCGGAAGCGATTGAAAAGGTCTGCGGTACTGCCTTTGCGTGGAAGGAGCTGGCCCAGCCGAGCAAGCTGCGCGAACTCAAGGGCCACCTGGCCAGTTTACACTCGCCACAGATCTACGGCGGCACCGGCGATATTGTGATCACGCCGCCGTTCTCGGATGAGGACCTGGCCAAGAATCTCGATAAGACCAAGGGGATGCGGCTGATGGGCCAGCGCTTCATCCCCGACTCGTATATGTTCCAGCAGCTTGTCTTTCCCAGTACCGGGCTATATACAGGACGCATCGCCGGCCAGATGCCGTTTACGCTCGTGCAAAGTGCCGGGGGGCCGGTACGCGGCTTCCCCCGGGGGCTGGATGTGATGTCCGTCCTGCGTAGCGAGCGGGCCGGGGATATATTGCAGGAGGCGGGCGACACTCAGTACGAGCGCTATGATGAAAAGCTGGCCGAACTGCAGGAGATGTTTGAGGCTTTCACGCCAGCGGAATGGAACCGGAATCTGTATTGGAGTTGGCTGTATGCGCTGCAGGCGCTCATCAGCGAGCGCAGCGCAGGTTATCCCAGCTTCATGCGCACCCAGGCCTGGCAGGACCGCCAGCTCAACGCAGCACTGGCCTCCTGGGCGGAGCTGCGCCACGATACTATCCTCTACGCCAAGCAGAGCTACGCGATGGAGCTGACCGCGATGCCGGCGGCCCGGCAAGAGCCACCGCCGGGCTATGTCGAGCCAGTGCCCGAGTTCTATAACCGGCTGCTGGCGCTGACGGAGATGACTCAGCAGGGCCTCGGTGAGATGGAGGTGCTGGACGAGACGGCCACGCTGCGCTTGCAGGCGCTGGCCGGCGTCCTGCGGCAACTGCGGGACATCACTGTCAAAGAACTGGCTAACCAGCCGCTGACCGAGGAAGAGTACAATTTCATCAGACATTTCGGCTCCAGCCTCGACCGCCTGACCGCCGGCACGGAAGACGTCGCCAGCAAGACCTCGCTGATTGCCGACGTGCACACCGACAGCAACACCCGGCAAGTTCTGGAGGAGGCGGTCGGCTATGTGGAGAGGATTACTGTCGCCTACCAGCTCCCTGACGGGCGGATTGCCGCCGGCCAGGGCCCGGTCTTCAGCTACCACGAGTTCAAGCAGCCGATGGCCGACCGGCTGACAGACGAAGCCTGGCGCGAGATGCTCCAGCAGCGCGCAGCCCCTGACCCGCCCGAGTGGACGAGGAGCTTTAGGGTGCAGTAGGGAATGATGAGGAAAGGGAGTGGGATGATGACGAGAAGAATGGACACGATTCTGAGTTTTTTGGTCGTTATGACACTGACAGCCACCGGTTTGAGTATAGCTCAGCCCAACATGCCTCATGCGGAGATCCCCGTAGACATTCCCGCCGATGTGAAGCTGGCGATTGAAGGATTGTATTCTGCGGGAGGAAGAAATAGAGAGTCTTCGGTTCTGCAATTGGCGGAAATGGGGGCGCGTGCGGCGCCGGCAGTGCCCTTTCTAATATCACTGCTGCGTGAGTTCGCCTTCTACCAGGGAACTTCTATGGCCGGTAGCTTTTGTAGGCCTGTGCCGGCGCTCTCCGCACTGGCTAAGATAGGTGAGCCTGCCGTCGAGCCGTTGATAGCAGCCTTGGAAGATGACAATGGGAATGTGAGATGCGGAGCAGCGTGGGCACTGACGCAAATAGGAGATTCCCGTGCGGCCGACGCCCTTAGAGCAGCTCTCAAGGATGAGCTGCGTTTTGTCCGAGAGTGGGCAACGCGCGGACTGGGGGTGGTGAATGACGCCCGTGCCGTGGAACTGTTGATAAATGCGCTATCGGATGCAGACTCTGACATACGGGCTGCAGCGGCAGAGGCACTTGGGTCCATCGCAGACTCGCGGGCCGTGGATACTCTGATTTCTACATTGAAAACCGATCCTTCCCACTCAGTTCGATGGCACACAGCAAATGCGCTCGCGACCATCGGAGACCCTCGTGCCATAGAACCCCTGTTAGAAGCTGCCCTGGAGCATAGCGATCTCAGAACGCTCGTGTCATCTCTGTTGGGAAAAATGGGGGACTCCTACGCAGTAGAGCAATGGCTGGTGGCTGGCTCGCACGACACTGATCCCCAAGTTCGGAGGATAGTGGCAGGAGCCTTAGGAGAAAAGAAATGCGGGCGGGCGATACAACTACTCCTAACCTTGCTGAAGGACAAGGACCCCGAGGTGCGAGCAGCAGCAGCACGCTCAGTTGGGATGTTCGGACATCCTGGGACAGTGGATTCGCTAGTTGGCGCGCTGAATGATGAGCACTGGTGGGTCCGCCACCACGCAGCCGAGGCCTTGGGCAGGATCATGGACCCTCGCGCCGTTGAACCCCTCATTGCCACCTTGGCAGATGAAGACGGGAGCGTCAGAGGTGCGGCGAGGAGAGGGCTGGCGCAAATAGGCGAACCGGCAATCAAGTCGCTGATAGCAGTATTGGGACACGAGAATCCTTCGGTACGCAGCGGAGTTGCGGGCGTGCTGGGCTCAGTAGGTGATCGACAAGCAGTAGGGCCGTTAATCCAAGCCCTGGACGACGAGGACTACTGGGTCCGTGTCTCAGCAATTGGCGCACTGGTAGCCATTGAGGATTGCCGTGCATGGCCACTGCTACGACGCATGCTGGGGGACCGAAATCCTAAGGTCCGTAAGCGGGCAGCGCGAGCATTGGGACGTGTGAAAGATTCCCGGGCAGTGGGAGTTCTGATTCGTGCCCTCAGGGATGATAAGGAGCCTGACGTGCGGAGCTCGGCAACAGGGGTCATTGACGTGCGGGGCTCGGCAGCCTGGGCCCTGGGCGAAATAGGGGATGCCCGTGCGGCTCTGCCGCTGGCTGCAGCTCTCCAAGATGAGAACGACGGTGTCCGATTGCGGGCGGTGGTGGCACTGGCACAGCTTCGGGATCCAGTCGCTGTGCCGGCTCTCGTGGGCGCGCTAGGCGACTACCTTTCCGTACGACACGCAGCAGGACGTGCACTGGTGGAAATAGGCGAACCCGCGGTCGAAGCACTGTTAACAGCCTTGACCGATGATGATCCGGAGGTACGCACGGGAGCCGCGACTGCCTTGGGTGAGATAAAGGATGCACGGAGCGTGGGCCCTTTGATAGGCGCATTGAATGACGAGTGTGGCACCGTTAGCGGGGCAGCAGCACGGGCGCTCAGGACGATAACAGGGGCGGGTTTCGGGGAGGACTCAGCAGAGTGGTGGCAGGCATGGTGGGAGGAGAACAGGGAAGAGCTCCTCAGCGAGCAGTAATCGCCGCCATCCGTGCGTACAGTTCGCCGAGATTTCCAGCGCCAATGGCCTCTCGAATCTGCTCCATAAGCTGGGCGAAGAAGCGCAGGTTGTGCAGGGTTAGCAGCCGCCAGGCAGCGGCCTCTTCTATGCGAAACAGATGGTGCAGGTAGGCACGGCTGTAATGAGTGCAGGCCGGGCAGTCGCACGACTGTGACAGAGGTCGCGAATCTTCCCGGTACTGGGCGTTGTTGATTCTGACTAGCCCGTCCCAGGTGTAAAGCAGGCCGTGGCGGGCGTTGCGAGTGGGCAGGACGCAGTCGAACAGATCAACACCGCGCTTGACCGCTTCAATCATCTGGGTGGGCACGCCCACGCCCAGCAGGTGCTTGGGCGCGTCCGTTGGCAGCTCGGGGAGGGCTGCATCCAGCGCTGTGAACATCTCCGCCTCGGTCTCCCCCACCGAGACGCCGCCGATAGCGTACCCCGGAAAGCCGAGCTCAGTGATGGCCCGGGCGCTTTCCTGGCGAAGATCCGGATAGACACTGCCCTGGACGATGCCAAACAGCGCCTGCTCCGAATTGTCATGCGCTGCTTTACTGCGCTGGGCCCAACGCAGCGTGCGCTGCATCGAGCGCCCAGCTTCCCCGTGGTCGCACGGATAAGGCGTGCAATCGTCAAAGGCCATAATCATGTCCGCGCCGAGCGCGTTCTGTACCTGGATGGACAACCCCGGGGTTACCTCTATCAAGGTGCCATCCAATGGCGAGCGGATGCTGACGCCATCCTCGCTGATGTCACTGCGATCAGCCAGTGAAAAGACCTGAAAGCCGCCGCTGTCAGTGGCAATCAGGCCCGGCCAGTTCATAAATTGGTGCAGCCCGCCCGCCTGCTGAATAACCTCGCTGCCGGGGCGAATCAGCAGATGAAAGGCATTGCACATCACTGCTTGAATCCCGACGGCGGCAATATCCTGCGGGGAGCAAGCCCTTACCACGGCCCGACTGGCGCAGGGCATAAAGGCTGGCGTCTTGACGATGCTGCCGGTACTGCACAGCAGACCGCAGCGGGCCTTTGAGGACGGGTCACGAGCGGTTATCTGGAAATCCATAAGAATCCTCGGCATCTTACTGCACAGAATGCATGAACGGATTCTGCGGACAACCCGCTTTTTTCAAAAAGCGGGTTGTCCGCACCTTTCCGGCAAAAACTTTAAAAGTGGAACAGTTCGGCTTATGAATAATGTGTGCTAGATGATCAACATACAGTCGCCGTAACTGTAGAAGCGATAGCGGCGTGAGACAGCCTCCTGATAGGCGGCGAGCACCTGCTCACGGCCCGCGAAGGCGCTGACCAGCATCAGCAGGGTAGAGCGGGGCAGGTGGAAGTTGGTCAGCAGCATATCTACGGCGCAGAACTGATAGCCGGGATAGATAAACAGGCTGGTTTCACCGTTATCCGCTGCGATCTGGCCGGAGTCATCGGCCACTGTCTCCAATGTCCGCACCACGGTGGTTCCCACAGCGACGATGCGCCCGCCATCCGCTCGGCAGGCGTTGATGGCCTGGGCCGCTTCAGCGGTAATCTGGTATCTTTCTACATCCATCTGATGTTCTTCAATACTCTCAACCCGAACTGGCTGAAATGTGCCCAGGCCGACGTGCAAGGTAATCCGGGCAATCTCCACATCGCCGGCAGCCAAGCGCTGGAGCATCTCTTCATCAAAGTGCAGCCCGGCAGTCGGGGCAGCGACGGCACCAGGCTCCTGCGCGTAGACCGTCTGATAGCGGTCCCGATCGGAGGCTTCCTGGATTTGCTGCTGGGAGGAGGCTTCGTTGGGAGGCTGCTGGTCGCGGCGGATGTAGGGGGGTAGCGGGGTGAGGCCGACACGACTCAGAGCGGTCATGAGCTCGTCCGGGCATTCAAGCTTCACTACACCTCGCCCCTGCGACAGCTCTTCCTCTATTGTTGCAGTGATTTCACCGGAAAAGTCAATCCTCTCCCCCATCTCCAGTCGCCCAGTCGACCGAACCAGCACCTGCCAGCGGCCATTGCCGAGCGGCTCTAGCAGCAATAGCTCCACCTGGCCTCCAGTTGACCGCTGGCCCAGCAGGCGAGCAGGAATAACCCGGGTTTGGTTTATGACCACACAGTCCTGCGCCGCCAGGTACTCGGTCAGATCCGTGAATCGGCGATGCTCAATAGCACCATCGTCTCGGTGCAGTACCAGCATGCGGGAAGCCGATCGCTCCGCCAGCGGCTGCTGGGCAATAAGCTCGGTTGGCAGATCGTAGTCAAACAGGTTGACGCGCACTGAAAGTCCTTGATGAGACTCCTGAGGTTCAATGCAGTTGCGGTGTAACTGCTGTGATGACTTGCCCCCAGCCAGCGCCACGAAAGCAGGCAGTCACGGAGGCAGTTTACCGCTCATACCTGCCGCCTGTCAACAGTCCTGCCGTCCGGCGCGGTGTTGCAAGCGGCCTATATTTGTGGTATACTAGTCATAATGAAGCGTCGCGGAGGCGGAAAAAGGGGCGCCAGACAACCCAACGCCAAGGTCATTATCTTGGCGCTACTCGTGGTCGTAGTAGCGGGCACCGCAGCAGTATGGTGGCTCTTCCTGCGTTCCACGCCGGAGGAAACTGTCGCCGCCTTCATAAAGGCGGCTGAGTCGGGAGACGCCGAAAGAATTGATTCCTACCTCTCTGCCGAAACAGTCAAGCTGGCTGATGAGCTTGAGGGCTTATACGAGGACTATTACGGTGCAACTCCCAACTATGTACTGAGAGGGCTGTTCTCCCTTTGGGGCTGGGATATTCTGGGAGCGCAGACCACGATAGAAAAGGCAAAGTTCCACAGTGAGGGCGCCACCGTGCAAGTTGTGTTCGAAGCCGAGGCAGGTCAATTCACACCTGGTAGGTTGAAAATGATGAGCTCCGTGGATCTAGTTCGCGAAAATGGCGTTTGGAAGATAGACCTCACTGGCGCTCCACTTTTTCCGTCGCGGGACAATCGAGGACGACGGGTGACTCATACACTTAGGGGGATGCATCGGGTCGTTGCCGTGGCAGAAGCTATGACCGCGAAGGAAGCAGGCGATTACAAGGAGGCTGAGAAAGAGTTCCGGGAAGTGATTGCACTCGACCCCGACAATGTCCGGGCACATTGGGGCCTCGCCTGGGTGCTGGCGGAGACGGACCGAAAGGAAGAGGCCATCGAAGAGTTCAAGTGGGTTGCAGGGAGACCCAACCCGGAGCGGCGCCACGAAGCTGAAGCCGCCATCAAGCGACTACAGTTGAAGCCTCAGTGATGCAGAGAGTGGGACGACGTCTTTAGGGTCGCGGACACGCGGTCGGCGGCCCTTCCTGTTTTGCCGGAAGCGGCAAAACCATCAGTCCAAAGGAGAAAGGTAACCAGATGACAGAGGACGCGCTGTACGAGGCAACATATATTCTTGCTGCAGACCTGGAAGAAGAAGAAATCGAACAGATAACCGGACGGCTGCGGGAGACAGTGGAGCAGGCCGGCGCGGAATTCGTGGCCGACCACTTGCTGGGCCGACGGCAACTGGCTTATGAGATCGATGATCACTCCACAGGTATCTACCGGGTGATGTACTTCAAAGGCGGCGGTGAGGCAGTTAACGAGTTGAAAAACGAAGTGCGCATGAACGAATCCATAATCCGTAGCATAGTAGTCGTGGCGAACCCGGACGCCATCTACAAGCCAACCGCGCCTCCAGAGCAGCTAGCGGAACTCGAAGAAGAGCAAGCAGCCAGCGAAGCCGAAGAGCCTGAGGCTGTGCAGGAGGCAGAGGCAGCGCCGGTGGCAGAAGAACCTGCCTCGGAGACGGACGAGCGAGAAGCTGAGGCAGCCAGCGAAGTCGAGGAGCCTGAGGCTGTGCAGGAGGCAGAGGCGGCGCCGGTGGCCGAAGAACCTGTCGCGGAGACGAACGAGCCAGAAGCTGAAACAACCAGCGAAGCCGAGGAGCCTGAGGCCGAAGCTACAGACGCCGAACTCGAAACCGATGACTAAGGGGGGCAGCGATGATTAACAATGTCGTACTGGTGGGAAGACTGGCTAACGACCCGGAGATGCGTTATACCTCCAGCGGGACGGCAGTCACCAACTTCCGACTGGCGGTGAGCCGGCCGCCGCGGCGGGACGCCCCCGACAGCGAGGAACAGACCGACTGGCTAAACATCGTCACCTGGGGACGAGTGGCCGAAAACTGTGCCCAATACCTGGACAAGGGCGCGCTGGTGGGCATTGAGGGCCGGGTGCAGTCACGCAGTTGGCAAACCCAGGACGGCCAGAATCGCTACAGCGTGGAGATCAACGCCCGCAACGTCCAGTTTCTGGAAAGCCGCCAGGAGGCCGAGCGCCGTCGCGGCGCCCGGCAGGAGCGTCAGCCCAGTGGCCCGACTGATGAGCCACCCGCAGAGGCCGATGACGAATTCGGACCGATTCCCGAGGGCGAAGATATCTTCGGCGACCAGTAGAACCTGCCGACTTTGACCATCGCTTGCCGCTGCTGAGGGCAGCGCGCAGTTGCGCCGAACATCAGCCAAGCTCGTGATGTCTAACAAGCCAGAAATCGGTCAATTTCACAAAGCCCGAGTCATCCTCTCGGGCTAAAAGTATTCATATATGTTCTTAGCCTAAGCGATTATGTCCACAGCTATTCTTACCCAACTACGCGACAAGATTGCCGAAGCCGACAGCTTCGCTGAACTCAGCCGGGAGCTTGCCGGGGACGCCCGCGCCGTATCAGTGGAGGGGGCCAGTGACTCCGGCAAGGCGGCCCTGCTGGCGACCTTATTCAGCCAGAACTGGTCGGCAGCGCTGGTTATTACCTACAGTGATGATCGCGCCCAGCGACTGGCTGCGGACATGGGGCAATTGCTGGCTGACCGAGATGACTTGGCAGTGCTGTTGTACCCCTCCATAGCTTCAGCGCTCTACGACGGAGTCCAGCCCGAGCGCAGCGAAGTGGCGCAACGACTGACAATCCTGGAGCGGCTGTGCGCAGGTCAACCCACCCTCGTGGTAGCATGCATCAAAGCGGTACTGCACCAGACGATGCCCCAGGCGGCGCTGGCCCGAGCGCGTCGGGAACTGGCCGTGGGTGAGGAAATTGATCGTGATGACCTGGTGGCAGCACTGATTGATCTGGGCTATGAGCGGGTTGATCTGATAGACGAGGTCGGTCAGTTTTCGCTGCGGGGAGGCATTGTTGATATCTCGCCGCCGACCAGTGACCAGCCAGTGCGGATCGAACTGTTCGGCAATGAGATCGAGCGACTGCGGCTTTTTGATTCAGTTACCCAGAGGTCCGTTGCGCCGGTCCGGCGCATTGGCATCGGGCCAGCCGGTGAGATTCTGCTCACGGAAGCAGCAGTTAAAAGGGCACTTCCCGCGATCCGCAGCGCCTTTGAGCGCGAGCTTCAGCAATTACGCAGCGAGAAGAAGACGCGGGAGGCCGAACTGCTGGCGGCCCGCATGGAAGAGGACCTGCGCAACCTCGAACAGCTCCGGCCTACTCCTGAACTGGTGCACTACCTCCCCTATATCTATAGCCGGCCGCAGTCGCTGTGCGACTACCTGCCCACAGATGCTTGCCTAGTTGTAGACGAGCCAGTGCGTACCAAGGCGTATGCCGACAACTTCCAGGAAGAAGTCCACGAAGCGTATCAGACTGGTATTAGGCTGGGCAGTCACCTCCGCCTGCCCGACAGCGTATGCATGTCCTTCGCCGAGCTGATGGCCCGCTATCTGAGCAGCAGCCGGCTTGATAACCCCACGATTTACCTGAATATGCTGCATCGAGAAATCCCCTGGGCACCGCAGGCCGCTGTGGTGCGCTTCGAGACACCACCGGTGGACAGCTTCGGCGGCAAATTCGAACTGCTTGTGGAGGGCTTGCAGGAGTGGCAAAACGAGGGCCGCTGTGTGTTGATCGGCGCCAACGAGCCCAGCCAGGTGGCCCAGATCCTGGACTCCCGTCATCTTGAAAAGCTATGTCAGGAGCCTGACGAGCACAAGCTGGATGCTGGCCTGATTAATATCGCGGACATGGATCTGTCGGGTGGGTTTCGCCTGCCGGAGGTGGACCTCGTTGTCCTGACAGGCAAAGAGCTGTACGGCTGGCGCAAGCTGCACCGCCCGCCGGAGCGCGCCTATAAGCCCGGGTTTTCGCTCACTTCACTGCGCGAACTGCACGAGGGCGATTACATCGTCCATATCAACCACGGCATTGGGATTTATCGCGGCCTGACCAACCAGACTCTGGGCGGAATGGAGCGCGAATACCTGGTTGTTGAGTACGCTGATGATGACAAGTTGTACGTTCCCGTCACCCAACTGGACCGCGTCCAAAAATATATCGGCCAAGACGGCTCGCCGTCCATAACACGCCTGGACAGCAAGCGCTGGAAGAACGCCAAGAACAAGGCGAAGGCCTCCACGCGGCTGCTGGCCCGGGAGCTGCTCAAGCTATACGCAGCCCGCGAGCAGGCCGAGGGACACCAGTTTGAGCCGGACGGGCCCTGGCTGGCCCAACTGGAGAATGCCTTCCGCTACCAGGAGACTCCCGATCAGTTGCAGGCCATCCGTGATGTCAAAGACGATATGGAAAGTGACAAGCCGGCGGACCGCCTGATCTGCGGAGACGTCGGTTTCGGCAAGACCGAGGTGGCAGTACGGGCCGCCTTCAAGGCAGTGCTGAGTGGCAAGCAGGTGGCCGTGCTGGTGCCTACCACGGTGCTGGCCCAGCAGCATCACAATACCTTCCGCCAGCGGCTGTCGGGATATCCCGTTGAGATTGCTATGCTCAGTCGTTTCCGCAGCCGTCAGCAGCAGCACAAAACACTTCAGGGCCTAACAGAAGGCACTGTGGATATCGTTATCGGTACGCATCGGCTGCTGGGGGCGGATATTCACTTCAAGGATCTGGGATTGCTGGTCATTGACGAGGAACAGCGGTTCGGGGTCAAGCAAAAGGAGCAGCTCAAGAAACTGCGCCAGAATGTGGATGTCATCACGCTTACCGCCACCCCAATTCCCCGCACTCTGAATATGGCACTGTCGGGGGTACGTGCAATCTCGCTTATCAATGATCCCCCCCAGGGACGGATGCCGATTCGGACCTTCGTCCGCGAACGCGACGACGAACTAATCCGCGAAGCAGTTCTGCGAGAACTGCGCCGCGGCGGGCAAGTGTACTTCGTCCACAACCGGGTACAATCAATCAAGCACGCGGCGGCCGGCCTCCAGCGACTCGTGCCTCAGGCCAAAGTAGCTATTGCCCACGGCCAACTGCCCGAAGCTGAGTTGGAAGAGGTAATGCTGGCCTTCTATGCCGAAGAGTTCGATGTTCTGGTCTGCACCACCATCATCGAGAACGGCCTGGACGTACCCACCGCCAATACCATCATAGTTGACCACGCTGACAAACTGGGACTGGCGCAACTCTACCAGTTGCGGGGCCGGGTCGGCAGATCAGACCGGCAAGCATACAGCTACCTGCTCTATCAGTATCCCGACAGAATGACCGAAGAGGCCGAACAGCGCCTCAGAGCGCTGGAAGAATTCAGCGAACTGGGCAGCGGCTTTAAGCTGGCATTGCGCGATCTGGAAATACGCGGCGCTGGGGATTTCCTCGGCGCCGAGCAGAGCGGCCATCTTTCTGCTGTGGGACTGGATCTGTATTGCCGGATGCTTGCTGATTCGGTAAAGACGCTGAAGGGCGAGCGGCCCTCCCATTATGAGGGCATACCCTCGATTGATCTTCCCGTTGAGGCACTAATCCCGGCCAGCTATGTACCTGCCGAAAATCAACGCATCGCGTTATACCGGCAGTTAGCAGAGGTAAGTAGCGATGAAGAGAGCAACGAACTGATCGCAGAGATGACGGACCGATACGGCGTCCCGCCGGCGCCGGTGAGCAATCTCGTAGAGATTATCCGACTGAAGCTGCAGTGTGCTGAAGCCGGAGTAGCCGATATCAGCACCGAGAACGGTCGGGTAGTCATACGACTGTCGGCCGAGGCACGACTCGGCGAAGGAGACCTGGCGATATTCCGCAGTCTCTATAAACCTACCAAGCAGCAAGCGCGACGGGGAGCGCGCTCCAGGCTGCCGCGCGCCAGCTTCGCTCCTCAGCAGTTGTGCTTCGGGCACAACCGGAAGGATAGCGACTTCACCTTAGCCGCGACCAAAGAGCTGGTTGGCCGCCTTGTGGACAGAAACAATGAGCGGTCAAGTCAACAGCAAGAGGCCGCAGTGGAATCCCAACTCGAAACTTAGTCTTACACTCAGAGTTAAGCAGGCATAATTATGCCCACACAAAACAATCAAGCTGACACTAGCCCAAGCGAAAGGTCTCAGAGCCAGGCAAATAATGCCAAGAAGAAGGTAGCAGCTCTGTGTTTCCGCCGCAGCGGAACGCTTTACTGGTTCAAGGCCAATGACGTGGACGCCAGGCCAGGCGAGTTCGTAGTGGTCGACACCGAAAAAGGGCCGGACATCGGTCAGGTGGTCTACCTGGAAGACCAGGTGCCGCCCGATCGTCCTGAGCCAACGAAGTCGCTCAAGCGAAAAGCCCAGCACAAAGATTTTGAGCGCAAGCGACAGTTGCACCAGAAGGCCAGCCGTACGCTGCAAACCGCCCAGGAGAAGGTAGTCGAGCACGGCCTCGAGATGAAGCTGGTAAACGCGGAATACACCCTCGATGGTCGCCATTTAACTATCTGCTTCACCGCTGAGGGGCGAGTGGACTTCCGCGAGTTGGTGCGCGATCTAGCCAGTGCTTTTCATTGCCGTATCGAGTTGCGGCAGATCGGCGTCCGCGATGAGGCCAAGATAGTCGGCGGGCTGGGGCCGTGTGGGCAGGCGCTGTGCTGCCAGCGCTTCTTGCGCGATTTCGAGCCAGTGGGCATCCGCCTGGCCAAGGACCAGGACCTGCCGCTAAATCCGGAAAAGATCAGCGGAGTGTGCGACCGGCTAATGTGCTGTCTGCATTACGAAAATGACGCTTACTCGGCAGCCCGCGATAAGCTGCCGGAAGTCGGTGATCAGGTGCAGACCGCACACGGACAGGGGCGGGTGATGGAGCGCAATCTGCTCAAACGGGAAATAACAGTGCAGTTAGGTCCGGAACATACTGTGAGTATGCCAGCAGCAGAAGTGCAGCCGGCAGCGGAGGACACAAATAACAACCACTAGGTCCAGAGGTAGGGCGGGGAGCAGCTAACTATGTCGAATTGGCGAGTAGCCCAATATGCCACTTTACGAGTATGAATGTGAGAACTGCGCAAGCCAGTTTGAACTACTTCGAGCGCGCGACGCCGAAGAGCGACCGACCTGCCCAGTCTGCAGCCAAACGGAGGTTGTACGCGTGATGTCTTCGTTCTGCGGAAGGGTTGCGACCAATTCAGGCAGTTCGCACAGTGTGGCTGGCACAAATAGTTGTGCTGGCTGCAGCGCAACCAGTTGCGCAACGTGCCGCAATTAGGATAATATGTTGGGGCCAGTTGAGCCCTCAACGCAATATCAGACAGGACCGACCGGGCGATGAGACAGTCAAATAGTCCAATGAAGAACTTCTATATTACGACACCAATCTACTACGTAAATGACCGGCCGCATATCGGCCATTCGTACACCACAATCGCTGCCGATGTCCACGCCCGTTATCACCGATTGCGTGGCGAGTCGGTCTTGCTCTGCACCGGAACCGACGAACATGGCCAGAAGGTAGCCCTCTCTGCAGAAGCACAGGGTATACAGCCCCAAGAGTTCGTCGATGAGGTGGCCGGTTCGTTCCAGCAAATGTGGCAGCGGCTGCACATCGATTATGACCGCTTCATCCGCACCACCGACCCGGCTCATATGGCGACGGTCCAACACGTCTTCAGCCAACTCCGTGAGTCTGATGACATCTATCTGGGTGAATACGAGGGATGGTACTGCGTGCCGTGCGAGACCTATCTGACCGAAGCAGAACTGACTGACGGCTGTTGCCCGGAGTGTGAACGACAAGTAGAGCAGGTGACTGAGCAGGCCTACTTTTTTCGCACCTCTGCCTACGCTGACCGACTCATAGAACACATCGAAAGCCATCCCCAATTCATCCAACCCAAATCCCGGCGCAATGAGGTACTGTCTTTCATCAAAGAGGGTCTGCGTGATGCCTGTGTAAGCCGCAATCGGATGGAATGGGACATACCCGTGCCCGATGACGAAAGCCAGTCAATATACGTCTGGTTCGATGCCCTGATAAACTACCTGTCACAGGTCGGCTACCCTGATGAGCTTGATGAGTTTGACAAGTGGTGGCCACCGCAGATACAACTGCTGGGCAAAGATATCCTCACGCGCTTCCACGCAACACTGTGGCCGGCAATGCTTATGGCGTTGGACCTGCCGATCCCGGAAATGCTATTCGCGCACGGCTGGTGGATAACGGACACTGGCGATAAGATCAGCAAGTCCAAGGGGAATGTTCTGGACCCCTATGAAGTCTCCCAGGAGCTGGCCGAGATTTCGGGAGCAACCACGGCAGTAGCCGTCGACAGTCTCAGATATTTCCTGCTGCGGGAGGTCACCTTCGGACTGGACGGATCTTTTTCCCGGCAGGCGCTGCTGAGCAGATTCAATGCGGACCTGGCTAACGACCTGGGCAATCTACTCAACCGTACCTTGCCGCTGGCCGAGCGCTACTTGAACGGAGTTATTCCAGAGCCCGGTCCAGGGGCTGGCGAGCTGAGGGACGAAATCGAGCGTATTCGCACTCAAGTCGAGCAAGAGATAACCCAGTCCAACTTCAGCGTCGCGCTGATGGGTATTTGGGAGCTGTTGGCTAGTGCCAATAAGTTCCTTGACACCCGCGCGCCCTGGACATTGCACAAAGAGTCAAAGCAAGTGGAGCTGGAGGCAGTTCTCTATGACGTGCTGGACTGCATCAGAGTAGTGGCTATTATGATCGGGCCGTTTATGCCGAAGGTCTCTGACGAGATGTGGCAGCAATTGGGCCTGCAGTCAGCGGGGATTGAGAAATCTTGGGATGACTGCTGTGCTCTAGAGCTGCCCAGTGGGATTACGGTCGCTCCCGGACGTCCGATTTTCCCACGTGTGGACATCAAGCGAGCGATGGACCGACTACGAGCAGACAGCAAAGAGCAGCCCGAGCCGGCGGCAGCCGATATGATAAGCATTGATGAGTTTGAAAAGGTCGAGCTGTGCGTGGGCACTATCGTGGAGGCCCATCGCATTCCCGGTGCTGATAAGCTGCTGCGATTGGTAGTAGACATGGGCGAGGCGGATACTCGGCAAATTGTGGCGGGAATCGCCCAGCAGTTTAACCCACGCGAGCTGCTGGAGGTGCAGGTAGTAGTGGTGGCCAATCTAGAGCTGGCCACGATTCACGGGGTGGAGTCACACGGTATGATTCTGGCCGCCGGTGCCAACGAGCCTGAGGCATTGGTCATCACAGACAGCAAGTGCCCGCCCGGCACCATAATCCGCTAGCTTCTGGTAACTATGCTTTTTGCCCAAATGGAATCATTGCTGCCCGCGATGCCACATCAGGCTTGGTGGCAGTCCAGCAAGGCCTACACGGCAGCCAACGAATAGGAGGAAGTAGCTTTGGCCGCGTCAAAGCACAGCACAGCAAGAACCGTAGTGTCGTTGATTGTATTAGCTATTGCGATGGGCTTTATCACGTGGCTGGTATACCTCCAGGGCACCACCGGCATTGCTGTACACTTCTACTATCTGCCCATCATATGGGCCGGGTTTGCTTTCGGGGACTACGGAGCCCTCATTACGTGGATCCTGGCCGCACTGGCCTGCGGGGCGTGGATGCCCGCTGAACCAGCCGTGGGGTCTGGGGGGCAGCCAGTTCAACAGGAACTCTTGGACGTGCTGCTGCGGACGCTGATCTTCTTTGTCGTGGCCATGTTTGCCTCACGGCTGTCTTTCGCCCTAAAGCGCCGCATGACCGAGGCGCAAACCCTCTATCAGGTGGCCCACAGCATCACCTCCAGTCTGCGCATAGAGCAGGTGGTGCAACTGATCACCGACCATGCTATGCGGGTGATGGACGCTAAAGCCTGCAACATACGGCTTCTGGATGAAGAGAACGGTGAACTGGAACTGGTTGCTACCGCGGGATTGAATGATGAATACTGGGAGAAGGGGCCGGTAGTCTTAGAGGGCAACGTCACCGACCAGCGCGTCCTACGCGGCCACGCTGAACAGATCTATGATGTGCTTGCCGATCCGGGCTTCCAGTATCCGGAGGCCGCCCGTGAAGCCGGACTGACGTCGGCGCTGATTGTGCCATTGGAGACCAAGGAGGAGACCCTGGGCCTGATACGCGTCTACTCAAAATCGCCCCACAAGTTTTCTCAGCGCGAGATAAACCTGTTAACTACTTTCGCTCATCAGGCTTCAGTGGCCATCGAAAACGCCGAGCTTTACGAAGATATCCGACAGAACTACTATGAGACCGTCCGCACCTTGACCCGGGCCATTGAGGCCAAAGATATCGAAACCTACAGTCACTCGGAACGAGTTGCTGACCTGGTTGAAAAGATTGCCCAACAGGTGGGGATGTCCGACGAGCAGCGGGAACTGCTTCAATTTGGCTCCATACTCCATGATGTTGGTAAGATCGGTCTGGAAGACACTGACACTGCAACCGACAGTAAACCTGACCAATCCGCCCAGGTCTTCTACCGCATGCACCCTCTGATCGGCCAGAGCATTCTGCAACCAGTGACCTTCCTTGCCTCCATCTTATCGGTTATCACCCACCACCATGAACGCTGGGACGGCTCGGGATTTCCCGAGGGCCTCGAGGGAGACGATATTCCTTACGAGGCTCGCATCGTAGCAATCGCCGATGCCTACGACCGGCTCATTCACCCCCATGACCCGGTAGTCAATCATAGCCTGTCGCCGCGCGAGGCACTCCAGGAAATAGTGGCCGGGGCCGGCACAAAATTCGACCCTAAGCTGGTAGCTGCCTTCCGCAGAGCCACCGGTCAGAGCCAGTCCGAAGACCAGGACTCTTCCCAATAGCAGGCACAAGTACCATAGCAATCAACACCACCACCGGCTCGACCCTCTGTCTCGAGCAGTTGCGGAGGTGGAGCGCTTGCCCTGCTTTCACCTACTGATGGGACCCAATGAGGAGCTTGAGCTAGCCAAGGCCGAACTTTCGGCGCTGGCTGGTCATATCTGCGGCGGTCGTGTGGCCACCGGGCCAATTGCCCCGGATGTCACACGCTCGGCCTATGTCCGCTTGTCAGCAGAGCAATTGGCCAGTGGCAGAAACTGGGCACAGTTGGGTGCAGCAATCGCTCGGTTGGATCTTCGTTGCGAGGGTTACCGAATCGAAGTGTTTCGTCCCGGGCCGAAGGTGAGTGTCAATGCAACCCGATTTCAGAAGTCAATTGCTGATCTGATCTCAGGACGACCGAACCTGGACAACCCTCGCATCCAGTTTGCCCTGATAGTAGCCCAGGAAATGTGGCGTTTCGGAGTGATTGTCTCGCGCAGCGCCCAGCACTGGCGCAGTCAGGCCAACCGTCCCTACCACTGCTCTCATGGGCTTGCCTCCCAGATGGCGCGCGCCCTGGTGAACCTGGTCGCCGCTCCCGGCGACACGCTGCTCGACCCCTGCTGTGGCAGCGGGACAGTGGTGGCTGAGGCACTCCGCGACGGTATCCACGCCTGGGGAGTGGAGATAAATCCATCACTGGCCCGACAGACTGCAGCGAATCTGCGCTCATTGAAGCTACCAGCCAATGTTATCGTGGGCGATGCCCGCCGTCTCCGGGGCAACTTCGATGCAGCGGTCATCGATTTTCCCTATGGCCATTCCTCGCCAGTAGAAAGCAGCCTGCACGCCGATATTCTTACCAATCTTCGTACTCAAGTTGATCGGATGGCTCTGATTTGTGGATGCGAGCAGAGCCGTCTGCTCCACCAGTTGGGACTGACCATCCAGCAGCAGGCTTCGGTGACCAAAGGACAACTAACTCGATACATCTACAGTGTCAGCACAAAGAAGGGACAACAGCCGGGGCGGTGAACTATAAACTGGTGTTGGATCAACAAACTCAGCCACAACGCACAGGAGACCTAAGATGGCTCCCAACAGATCCAAAATCTGCTCTCCAAGCGGCTGGCCGCGCAATGCCCCCCTGGCAATAGCGCTGGCAGCAGCTCTGCTGGCAGTGGCGCTGATGGCCCAAGCTGAGAACATGCTGCCGAATTCCGGCTTCGAGCGGGTTGACACCGAAGGTATGCCGGTGGGCTGGCACACCTTCATTCCTTTTGGACAGTCGGAAGTCACTGCGCGTATAGCCCATCCTGGCTACAACAGTAGCAACTGCCTATTGGTGGAAAGCGACGAGCAGCTAACCATCTTCGACCTTCACACAGCGCCAATTGAAATGAGCGAAATCGGCTCAAGCAAGATGCTTTTTACCTGCTACTACCGCACTGAGCAGCAGCCGGCCGCTCAGATGCTCTTGGTGACCTTCGCCGAAGATTTCCACGTTAAAGAATGGCAGACTCGCCCCCTGCAAGCCGAGGCCAAGAACATACCGACATCCAATGAATGGAGCCTGCTGTCGTGGCAGTTTGAAGCGCTGCCCGGAGGCCGGCAAGTAGTCCCGCTCATTAGAGTGACGGGCCCTGGGAAGCTCTATTTGGACAATCTTGCTCTTCGCCCTTATCCCGCTGAGATCTCGGCGACATTGACCAATGCAGGCACAGTCCAGGAGCTTCCCGACAAGCGCCGCACGACTGTGTATCTCACCAACCGTACCTCCCAAAGACGGGAGCTGCAGGCCGTGCTGATCGCCGTGCCGGAGGAGGGCAGTGCGAAACGGATGCAGCACACCGTACAAATAAAGCCCAATGGCACCGGCATGCTACATCTCGACTACACGCTGCCAGTCAACATTCCCCACAGCCTTCAGCTAGTAGTCCGGGACGCCGACAGTGGCGCTGTCTACGAGCACATGCAGTCAATCCCCACACCCCTGCTCACCGCCAGATTCACCAAGCCAGCATTTCGTAGTACGATACTGCCGACTCTGCCATTGGACAGCTTGGAAATCACGGGAAAAATCAACGCCGTTCCCCACCTTGCCCGCCAATTCAGGCTGAAGGCAGAAATAGTGGAGACAGGTGTACAGCTCATAGAGCCCAGCGACCAGATCCAGCGCCCTGGACCGGTCAACTTTACCATTACCTTACCGCACACCGACTTACTCAGCGGCGAATATACCGTGCTCATCACTGCGTCACTGGCAAATGAGCAGTTCCAGCAGCAGATACAACTGCCCCTGCGCCGGCTGGTACCCTCCGGCAGCGAGGTTGGCTACGATCACCAGCAGCGATTGTGCGTCAACGGAACGCCGATGCTACCGCGAGGACTATATTATGTCTGCCAGCACAGCGACCTGGCTGCGATAGCCAGTGCTGGCTTCAACTTCGCTGTTGTGCCTTCGACGCGCGCCAGCTACGCCTTCGGCGAGGAGGCACGCAACCAAAAAATCTCGATGCTAATCTCCTCACCTCGCCTCGCGGAGGACTCCTGGCAGAATCTGGAGCACAAGTTCGGTCAGAATCCGGCGCTACTGGGCTGGTGCGTAATGCCCAGACCCGACGAGCAAACCACGCCCCCAGAGGTGATCGCCAACGTTTGTCGCCAGCTTCGATCAATAAGCCCCAGCCATATCACGCTGATGTCATTGGCCTCGCCCTCGCTGCTGCGCTACTATAGCGAGTTCCCTGATATTGTAGCCACCTGGTCACTGCCGATACCCTCCGCACCAATTACCTCAGTGGCACGAATGGTTGACGCCGCGAAGGAGGCGGTTTCCGACCGGCGCCCGGTGTGGGCTATCATTCAGGTGGTGGGGGCAGCGTGGTACAGCGATGAGTTATTGGACCCGGAAGGGGCCGGGCGGGCACCCACACCAGCGGAGGTTCGCGCTATGACTTACCTCGCGCTGGTGCACGGAGCCAATGGGCTGATGTACTACGGGTATGATATCCCCTCCTTTCCGGGGACAAGGCCGTTTAAGCTTCCCGAGGATGCCCCCAAAATCTGGACCGAACTGGCCCAGATCAATCAGCAGTTAAGCTGGCTGGCACCAGTGATTCTGAATGGGCAGCGCCGGCTACTGACGCTGGCTGGCGACGGGGATGTCCACCT
Source organism: bacterium (assembly GCA_030615605.1). Classification (GTDB taxonomy): domain Bacteria; phylum Armatimonadota; class Zipacnadia; order Zipacnadales; family Zipacnadaceae; genus JALGTD01. Next base: position 273,790 of record JAUWYY010000001.1, on the reverse strand, counting down.
GGGGGCCTGGCACTACCAGGGCGGCAACTATGTAGTAGCAGTCAACACATCCAGCCAGGAGATCGCAGCCGAGTTTACACTCCCGGAAATTGAGGCGGCGCGGCTCTGCGCAATGTTCGAGCGCCGCTGGATAAGCGCCAACGGCGGAGTATTCAAGGACAGCTTCGCACCCCACGAGGTGCACATATATTCGGCGAGGTAGTCAGAGCGCGGCTGAAACTCACGAATCTCTGTCCACTTCACGACAAGTAGTGGCACGGACTAGCCAATTATGCCCGGTCATCTGACAGTAATTGCAATTAGCTTCATAATCGGGGCAGTGCTGGGTTGGTTAACCTCATTGGCTATCAACGCTGCCGCGCGGACACTGGGCTGCCTGATAGTCATTGTGTTCGTGCTTATCCAAATCCTCGGGTACCGTGAAATACTGCACTGGGATTGGACAAGCTTACTGGAGCTGATTCGGCCGTGGGCGGGTGTAATCACCGACAGGCTGGCACCCAGCTTGAATGCCTTCACCTACAATCTTCCGCTGTCAGCCGGGTTTCTGATCGGCCTGCTGGTAGGCATGCGGCGGTAGCGTTGTAGACGCCACGGCTGGATTGCAACCCTGGGGTTTACGGGTAGAATGTAAGTGGAAATCGTTCACTGTACTGATAGGAGCAACGAAGATGGCTGAGGACCCTTCGAGTGGTGGCTTCGGAAGTAGCCCGCTGGGCCTCGCCCGGTTCATACTACATTTGCCTAACTTCTTCAAGCTTTACTGGCGGCTGTTCACCGACCGCCGAGTTTCGCTGCCGCCAAAGATCGTACTGGTGCTCGGCGTTGCCTACCTGTTGGTGCCCACCGACATGCTCTTTGACTTCTTACCACTGCCACCATTGGGCCTACTTGACGACACCGTCGTGCTAATTATGGCTGCCAAGGCCTTCATGGCTCTATGCCCCCGCCAGGTTGTCGAAGAGCACGTCCGACTGATTGACGAAGGTAGCTAGTACAGGGAGTGTAGCAAAGGTGCACATTCGTCAGTTTGATCTGCGCCGGGATTTGCAAGCTGTCCTGCAATTCCAACACGAAATCTACGAGCGAAACTTCCCCGGATTCGAAGTGAACCAGAAGTTTCTCAATGACTTCGCCCGCCAACTGCGCGCGGCAGATCGCAGCCCCGCCGAGCAGTTGTGGGTGCTGGAGATAGCTGATCAGGTGCGCGGCTTTGTGTGGGGAGCACTGATTACCAGTATGATAGACGAGTTTGTGGGGTATATTAAGAATGTGTATGTGGCTCCGAAGCTGCGAGGACAAGGATATGGCCTCAGACTGTTGGAGACAGCCGAAGAGTGGTTTCGCGCTGAAGGTGCTCCCAAGGCGGCGCTGGATGCCAGCGTGTGCAACCAGCAGGCTCTCAGCTTCTACACTAAGGCTGGCTACTGCACCGAGCGTCTGCGCATGGAGAAGCCGCTGAACAAGTGATTCTGGAGGCGGATTGACTATGAACGAAGAGACCCAATCCAACGAAGGCCCAGACCTGCAGCCCCAAATCCAGGCAGTAGAAGACCTAATAGACGAAGGTAACTATGACGCTGCCCTGGCTCGAGCTCGCGGATTGTTCGACGATTACCCCGACCGGGCCGAAACATATACTTTGCTGGGTGACATATATGCAGCGCGCCAGACGTGGCCGGAGGCAGTGGAGTGGTACCATGAGGGCGCCGAGCGGGGGGACAGCAGCTCTGCAGACAAGTTGCGCGAGGCTCGCACCCAGCTCATCCGGCAACTGGAACAGCCCGGGCAGCCCCGCAGGACCACAAGTGCCTCCCAGGCCGAACAGCAGAGGACCAAACTGTGGATAACGCTGGCCAGTGCTGGCGCAGTTGTAGTAATTGCAGTGGTTATCGCCGCTCTGACCTTCTCGGGTGGGCCGCCGTCGGGACCGGAGCAGCCTTCCGCACAGCGGCTGGCGGGATCGAGTAGCGCAGCCCCAGGCACGAGAAGTCCCCGCAGCACTGCCCGTTCCACAACGCCGGCCCTGCAAGTCCGCAGTGGCTCCGCCGCCACAAGCCCACGGCTGCCCACCGGATCGAGCACTGAGCCAACTGTCCGCAGTACAGTGCCCGGCGGTGCGATGTCACCAAGACCCGAGCAGGAAGATGAGCCCACTACCATTATCGAGAAGGGGCCCCGTAGCGAACAGGATATAATTCTGGAGAGCACGCTGGGCTCGCTGACCTGGCCGGACGGCACCGCCATGCGCAACGATGTGTCAGTGGCTATAGACCCGTTCTTGGGCTACGCCATGATTACCTTCGAGATTCCCCGCAACCTCAACAGTGATAATATCGCTGACACCACGGCCAGGCAGGCTTACTCGGTGGCCACAACCGCAATCAACACCGATCAGAACTTGACGGCCATTACGGTGCGGGGTGTGATTAACACCTCCAGTTCACAGCGAAGAAAACGAGTGGTAGTCGCGTATCGAGGCAACACCAGCCGCGAGAGCCTCGCATACTGGCTTAGGCGCGACCAATCCCCCACGTCCCAACAACTGTGGACACAAGTCTTCGCCACCACCTGGTGGAACCCAGCTATTCCCCGCAGTGGCTTTGAATGAGTCATCCGCGCCAGGTCATTCCCGCCGGTTGACCACCGCTATTGGGCCGGCCCCATCGGGCCGGCTATCCCTGTGAAGGTTCAACACCTGGGCAGGGAGAATAGGGTGGGCGTAGGATTCGATCTATCCAAGCAGAGCAGTCAGGGAGAAATTCCTGTTAAGAAAGGTATGTGCTACTCAAGCGCACTCGCATCAGAGGAGCATCGTCAACACTTGGTCGTCATCAAAGACGCAGGATTTGATGCCATCGGAGCACTACAGTTTGACACTGCCCAGGAGACATAATGAAGTTGCACACCGCTATGAATAAGGAACTGGTGGAGTGTCGTTACTATGAGGCTGGCGAGGAGTACTTGCAATGCCGACTGTGTCCCTGGCACTGCCGAATCCCGCCAGAGAAGACGGGAAGATGTGGGGTACGCAAGAATGTCGAGGGGGTACTGCGCTCCCTGAATTACGCCGAGATCACCTCCGCCCATATGGATCCCATCGAGAAAAAGCCCCTCTACCACTTCCATCCGGGCAGTGACATCCTCTCGCTGGGCACCTTTGGCTGCAACTTAGCGTGTGTCTTCTGCCAGAACTGGACGATCTCCCAGGAGCGGCCGCCTACTCAGCATCTGGAGCCAGAAGAGGCTCTGGTGCTGGCTCAACAATGCCAGCGCCAGCAAGGCAACATTGGCATTGCCTATACCTACAACGAGCCAATGATCTGGTATGAGTATGTTTATGACACCGCAAGCCTGGTGCACGAGGCAGGCATGGTCAATGTGCTGGTCACCAATGGGATCATCGAAGAAGAGCCGCTGCGCGAGTTGCTGCCCTATGTAGATGCTATGAACGTGGATATCAAGGCATGGAGCGACGACTTCTATCGACAGCTATGCCACGGAGAGGCCTGGCCGGCGCGGCGGACCGTAGAAATAGCCGCCCAACAGTGCCACGTGGAGATAACTGTCCTGATTGTCCCCGGCTACAATGACAGTGATGAGGAACTCGAGGCAATCTTTGATTGGGCTGCTTCGGTGCGCGAGGATATGCCGGTGCATCTGTCCCGATACCAACCCGCCCACACATTCGACGCCCCCCCCACTCCTGCCGAAACTCTGCGCCATGCCTACCAGATAGCCCAGCAGCGACTAGAATATGTTTACGTGGGTAATATTCATATTGATGGTACTACCGATACCAAATGTCCCAAGTGCGGGAAAGTCGTGATAAATCGTTCCGGGTTCGCCAGCTATCCTGCCAACGTCACCGAAGACGGCAGGTGCAAGAGCTGTGGAGCGAAGCTTAACATCATCGTCTGACGACAAGACCTCTGCCGAACATCTGAGCACCCGCACCATATGCGGACCAGATATTGATCGGAGCAAAGTTGCCTAGCCCTTTGCCCAGACAATGTTCAAGAAATGATTAGCGACCCGATCTCACCTGGGGCCCGACAGCAACCATTAGTTCTGCCCTCCGCTTCCGCTCGGCGGGCGCGTAGTTTTGTTGAGTGAATACGGAGTTCCTATTATAATGTAGTCGGCTTGCTGATCGAACAAGTGCTTTATGCTCTGCAAACACTGGGTTGGACCGGCGGGCAGGCCAGGACAGGTTAGATGCAACAGGCTTCACCCCCCGGCTGTGGGCGCTGCCGCGATTGGTGCGTTGACGGGCCAGGTGGGGTAGCCACATTGACAGGAGGCCGGTGTGCGAAGAAACATATTTCAATGGGCCTTGCACAAGACGCTGGGCGGACTAGTGCGCTTGTCGGGCAACATGGGCATCGACCTGGGTACTGCCAACACTCTGGTGTGTGTCCACGAACGCGGCATTGTCCTGGATGAGCCCTCGGTAGTGGCTATTGATGACCAGACCGGCCAGGTGTTGGCTGTGGGCAACGATGCCAAGAGAATGGTCGGCCGCACGCCGGCGCGCATCTCCGCGATTCGCCCCTTGCGCAACGGGGTCATTGCCGACTTCGACGTGACTGAGGCGATGATTCGCTATTTCATCCGCAAGGTGCACAATCGCCAGCTATTTGTCCACCCTTCGGTCGTCATTGGAGTTCCGTCCGGCGTGACCGAGGTGGAGCGGCGAGCGGTCGAAGACGCCGCCCGGCAAGCCGGCGCATGGCAGACCCGGATAATGGATGAGCCAATGGCCGCCGCGATCGGCGCAGGGATGCCGGTCTCCGAGCCGGTAGGCAATATGGTGGTTGACATCGGCGGCGGCACCAGCGAGGTGGCGGTGATCTCCATGGGCGGGATCTGTGCGCAGCGATCACTGCGAATTGCCGGTGAGGCAATGGACGAAGCCATCGCCACCTATTTGCGCCAGGAGGTCAACCTCTATATCGGCGAGACCACCGCTGAGCAGATAAAGATAAACATCGGCTCGGCCTTTCCCCTGCCCCAGGAGATGACCATGCAGGTACGCGGCAAAGATGTGATAACTGGCCTACCGCGCAAGGTGGTAGTCAGCTCGGCGGAAATCCGCGAGGCTTGTGCCGAACCCGTGGCGGCCATACTTGAAGTGGTAAAGGAGTCATTGGATGCTACTCCTCCTGAGTTGGCCGCAGATATTATGAATCGCGGCATCGTTCTGGTCGGAGGCGGGGCGTTGCTTCGCGGCATAGATCAGCTCATCAGTGCCGAGACGGATATACCCGTGTACGTTGCTGAGAATCCCATGCATTGTGTTGTGTTAGGCACTGCCCTGTATCTAGAGCAGCTCGGAGAGCTGCCGTTCGACTAGCCAACGTTCATCAGGAGTCACCAGCTAGATATGCGCTTAGACGCAAGTACCCGCAAAACTTTCAAGCCATTACTGTTGATGGCGGCGGTGGCTGTGATCTTCACGATGTGGCAGCACGCCGCCTGGGCCCACGGTCGTATCAGTCTGCCTGAGTACATCTGTCAGACGCTGGGCGAGCCGGTGATGAGGGCTGGCGCCAAGATCAATGAAGTTGTCCGTGATACGGGGCGCTCGGTGTTTCTAGCAGGCTCGTTAGCCGCGGACAATCGCCGTCTGCGCCGGGAGCGCGATGAACAGAAGACGGAAAATATCCTGCTGACCGAGTATTTCAGGGAAAACAAGGCATTCCGTGAGAAGCTGGGATTCGAACCCGATCAACCGGTGAAGGATATTCCCGCTCGGGTCGTGGGCCGCACCAGCGCCAGCGGCGAGCAACGCTGCCGCATCCATATTCGCATCATCCCCCCGAATCGTGAGGTTCACAAAGGTGATATCGTCCGCGAGGCAGCAGGCCTGGTGGGCCGAGTGATTGAGGTGAAAGGCAGACTTGCCCTGGCCCTGCTGATCATAGATCCCCAACATGGCCTGGGCGCGCGAGTCCAACGTAGCCGGGCCGAGGGCGTCATAAAACCGGCCCGCCAATGGAACGAGGGCTGGCCTGACCGACTTTCGATGCAGTATTTGCGCCACCACGCCGACATTCGTATCGGCGATGTCATCATTACCTCAGGCCAAGACGGCATCTACCCGGCCGCCATACCTGTCGGAGTGGTTGAAGCCGTGGATGTTTCCACCGAGCAGGCGCAGACGGTGGTCGCGACTGTAAGACCATTCGTTGATTTCCAGCGCCTAGCATACGTCTGGGTGGTTCCGCAGCCGTAAGCGTCTACTGGAGGAGACGACGGTTTTGCTTTGGCTCTACCTGACTGAATTTGCCCTGGCGATGCTACTGGGTGCCTGGCAGTTTGCCTGGCCGACGTGGCTGCGCTTGTTCGAGCAGCCCCCGGATCTGGCTGTGATATTGCTGGTAGTCGTCGGACTGACCCGTGGCCCCCTCGAAGGCTGCTGGACAGGATTGGTCACTGCTCTGGCCGTTGGTTCTTTGGGAAGTACACCGCTGGGAGGCTTGTTCGTCAGCCACATGGGGGCGGGTACCATCCTGGGGCTGCTGGGGGGAAGAATCTTCCCCGACTACATACCCATAGCAATGCTCGTGGCGGCGGCAGCAGCCATGCTAATGAACATAGTAGAACTGTTATTCCTGCCCCCGGCCAGTTTGGGGCCATGGTTGACGGCAACGGTGAGCCAGGCTGTGATGACGGGATTGGTGGCTGCTCCGCTTGTTGCGCTGCTGCGGCCTGTGCTGTACTACTTGTCACCGGCGAGCCAGCAGCGAGTCTGAGACCCTAGCAGCCGGAGTCGCCCTGGGCCACCAGACTCCAGACATCCCCCACATTGGCCTGGCAGCGCAAGCTGGGGTGGGCGATCTGATCTGAAAGCAATCAAGGTGGCAGTTGCCTAGACAGCGCTACTGATTGCTATGCTGTTACTCTGCGCCTTCAGTCGCTATATTGAGGGTGTAGCTGGTGGCATCCCACTTAACGGTTGCACCCAGTGCCGAGACGACCGGCCGGGGTGAGATCAGCAGATTGCCCCCGCGAATCTGGGGCGGCTCTTTCATCAGAATGACCCGATCGCCCGATCTGGCCTTAACAGAACCGACCGTGACCTGAATAGTCCCGGCTTTGGTGACTGCCGTCATCCTCTGCTGGTCCGCATCCCAGGTGATCTTTGCACCTATCGCATCCAACAGTGGCTTGACCATGACCAGCATATGGCCGTTGTCGAGAATCATCGGGGCGATGGACATCTCCACCTGCTTGCCGTTTACGGTGACCTTAATCTGGTCAAGCTGCTCGTATTCTTCTTCCAGGTAGTAGTAGGCGCGCCAGGGAACGCTGATCTCGGCGTTGCGCCACAGTCCTGCTACAACACTTTCCGGAGTAATCCCTCGCTCTGTGCGGATACTGGCTATGATCTCGTCGGCTACCTCTTCAAAACTCTGATCAATACCAACTCGGACCTCCTCCACCCACAGTACATAGTACTGATCGTCGACGAAGATTGGGTTGCTGACATCGCCGGGGTTGAGGCTGAAGGCAGTCTCCCGAATCAGCGGGTTACGCAAGTCCTTTTTTATCAGCCACTCCCAGTCACCAGCCATCTCCGTGCCGATATCTGCTGCAACTGTATCGAAATCGGCGCCACCAGCCACCTGTTGCCGGGCCTGGTATGCCTCTTCGGCGTCTTCGGCGATGATGGCGTGCACGTGCCGGCGCTCCGGTGCCTGATAGAAGCTGAGGTGGTCATCATAATAAGCACGCGCATCTTCCTCAGTTACTTTGCCAATCTGCTCGACAAATTTGTCCAGCAGCATCTGGCCGCGAAGCTGCTGGCGGAAGGCTGGGCCCTTGATGCCCCGCTTTGCCATCATCGCATTGAACTCTTCCAGCGACTCGTACTCGGACTTCACGGCATTCAGGCGGGCGTCGAACTCCTCTTCCGAAATGGTTAATCCTCTGGTGCGGGCCGCCTGGAATATCAACTCTTGCTCAATCAGATTCTCAAGAATCTTCCTGCCCCACTCTTGTTGCACAGCCTTGTTCAGACTGGCGCGGGTAATGGGATTACCGTTCACGACACATAGGGATTCAGCATCAGGGTCGGACGGAGAAGCGGGAGGCTGGGCGAGTACTACTGAAGAGAGTACAAATAGTATTACCAGAACAATCAAACACGAAAACCGCTGGCCGCCGGTCAATCGTGACATAGCCGGTTCCCCTCCCTTTGCTTGGGGCAAGTCAGCACACAAAGTTATTATATGCTCACACCCTGTGGGCGTCAAGCCAGTTCATACACGGGTGCCCGGCAGTATGTATCAGATCCTGGACTGCGAAGTGTGGATCTCCGGCACCGTGACAGCAAACATTGACACCCGACAGATCGCCGAGCGGCGTGTGCACTTCCCCCCCGCCAGATCGTACGCTTTTTCAACTATTTACTTCTGCCATCTGTCCGGCGAAAAACTCAGCCAGCACCACTTCCGACTTCTGCACCTGCAACTGGCGCCGCTCCTCTTTGGAGAGGCTGGCATCTTCCCTCTCCGTGGGCAGCATTCCAAAGTTAACTGGCTCCGGGCAATAATTGCTCACATCACTTTCGGTCAATCGGTGAACCAAAGAGCCAAACATCGTCTCCCCCGGGATTAGCGCAGGCTCCCGGCGGCAGGCCCAACGGACCGCATTAACTCCCGCCAGCCAACCAGTAGCCGCCGCCTCCGTATAGTTCGCGGTGCCCAGCAGTTGCCCCGCCAGGAAAAGCCCCCCGCAGTCCGCGACCCGCCCGCTGCGCGTTACTGTAGCCGGAGCGGCAACAAAGACACTGCGCATCGCCCGGCCCGGCCGCACTATCTCCAAACCCTCCAAGCCCGGCAACTGCCCAAAGACCCTCTGCTGCTCGTCAGGGGGCAGGCCGGTGCCTATGCCGGCCAGCCGCCACAGATCGCCCTTCGCATCTTCCGGCACCAGCCGCACCAGCGCCGTCGGCCGCTGGCCACTTGCTGGATCCACCAGCCGACCGGCACTCATCGGCCCGCGCTGCAGCAGATGCTGGCCCCGGCGCGCCATAATTTCGACAGGCAGGTACCGCTCAAGCAGTTCTTTGGGAGCTGCCTCATTCGGTACGGTTGTCTCAGCCTCAGTCAGCGCCGCACAGAAGGCTTCAAATCCCGCCTCATCCAGCAGCCAGTTGCGCTCGCCGCTATCGCGCTGGGGATCAAAGGGGGAACCAGACACCAGCCCTGAGGCATCTATATTATGAAGCCTGACAACAGGCGCGGAACTCTGATAGAAAAAACGATAGGGCTGGCCAATAGCGCGATACAGCGCCCGGGCCAGCGGCTGGGAGGTCAGTGGGCCGGAGGCCACCACGACCGCTCCACTGCGGGGCAACTCAGTGACGTGCTCTCGGCGGATTTCAATGCGGGGATGCTCGGTGAGGGCCTCGGTGAGTGTGGCGGCCATCTGCTGGCGGTCTAACAGCAGCTCATAGCTCTCGGGCAGGGCGCACCGATCAGCACTGTCCAGCACCAGCGACTGCAACTGACGTAGTTCCCGCTTGAGCAATCCGTCGGCCTTGCTAGACAGCCATACGCCGAAGGAGTTATTGCCCACCATCTCTGCAAGTAAGTCGGTGGTATGCGCCTCGGTAGTCACCGCCGGACGCATTTCATACAGGATGACATCTACGCCACAGCGGGCCGCCTGCCAGGCTGCCTCGCTGCCCGCGATGCCACCGCCAATCACAACAACTGTGGACTCAGAGTGGCTGTTCATTTCCGTGAAGCGAGGGAAGTCGCTGGTGGAGCATTGTCTCCCTAATGCGGACAGCGCCTTTGCACCGCTCACCCCGACAGGCTACGGCCACCACACCGGATGAGTCTGCTGGTAGACTGCCAGGTCAACCCAGTCAGTAGACAAAGGTGACAGACTGACTGGCTGGGGAGGAGCCGGGTGCTGGGCGACAGTGACCTGCTGCCAGCGACTAACACCGGTCATCACAAAAACCAGGTGCCACAGTAAGGCGACTGCAATAATGATAATCACTATCGCAGCAGCGCGTTGCAATTTGCGTCTTCCTGATGACAAAGCTGGCTGATCCATAGTACCAACAAGGTACCCTACATCCGCTTGTTTGTCAATATTAGCTGGCATATTCCGCGCTGATAGCAGGGGCAATTAGCTTTGCTTGGGTTGACGATGGGGCGGTTATTGGGTATACTGGAAGCGGTGACGGGGCGTGGCGCAGCTTGGCTAGCGCGTCGGCTTTGGGAGCCGAAGGTCGCCGGTTCGAATCCGGCCGCCCCGACCAGAAATGTATTGCGAGCGGGAGTAGCTCAGCCGGTAGAGCGTCAGCCTTCCAAGCTGAATGTCGCGAGTTCGAATCTCGTCTCCCGCTCCAGGATGTGATATGCGCCCGTAGCTCAGTGGAGAGAGCAGCGGCCTTCTAAGCCGCGGGTCGCCCGTTCGAATCGGGCCGGGCGTACCAATTGCTGGTGGTGGGCGTAGCTCAAAGGTAGAGCACCTGACTGTGGCTCAGGTGGCTGTGGGTTCGAATCCCATCGTCCACCCCACCCTTTGCTCATCAAACGCGCGCCTGTAGCTCAGTGGATTAGAGCACCGGACTTCGGATCCGGGTGTCGGGGGTTCGAATCCCTCCAGGCGCGCCAGGTGTAACGACAGGTACAACGGCAGGTATAACGACAGGCACAACGACAGGCAACGGCACAACGAATTGGGTGGGTCGTTAGCTCAGTTGGCAGAGCAGGGGACTCTTAATCCTCAGGTCGCAGGTTCGAATCCTGCACGGCCCACCATAGGAGCATGAAACTGTTGGCGGCTGGCTATGAGGGCTCGGCCAGCAGTACCGTCAGCACCACTCGCGGCGTCAAGTGTCCGAGGTGCGGGGAGTGGTGCTATGATGAGAGAGTTACCAAAGTTTGTGGCACGTGCGGCAGGAGGTTCCGGTCATAGACACAGGAGGAGGCCGTGACTCAGTGACAATAACCTGCAAACACACAAAGGGCCACAGACTTAATTCTGTAGCCCCCTGTGTAAAACTGGTTCCGTCCCTCTTCTGACGAAGGGGTCCGGACTGTCACTCCATTATTATTATATACCCTATTCATACAAAAGTCAACCCCCCTCAACAAGTCTCAAGACAAAAATGGCACAGGAGCCGCGTTTAGGGTGCTTACAGCGGGCTGGGGGCATTGGTCAATATTAAACATAATCATTACAATAATTGCACCGCTATTATCCAAAGGTGGTGGAGCGGCGGGGACTCGAACCCCGTTCTTCGGAGTGACAGTCCGATGACTTCGCCAGTTAGTCTACCGCCCCCCACCGACTGTATTCTATTACAGTAAGAGAGCTTTGTCAAACATAGATCGAGCGACCTTTGACAACCGGGCTGGGCGTGAGCAGGATAACCGGGAACTGTGGCGAAGGAGCAAGAGAATGGAGGCTTTACAATGACTATAGAGATAACAGAGGAGACGTATCCAGGGCTTCGCAAGGAAGTCGGAGAGCTCATGGCAAAAACAGCCCTGCTTGCTGAGCTGCGGCAGCACCAACGTATTGATAACCGTACAGTACTGCAAATCGCCACATACATGTTCTGGGTAGTAAAGGACGAGCTGGCACAGCCCTACAACATTGATCAGGGCATTAAGGTTACGCCTGTCTTCCAGGCAAAGGGCTCTATCACTGGCACTGAGGTTTGCTTGCACCTGCCGGGCAATGGAGCATATTTTGCAGTAGTAGCCGAAGGACCTGTTGAAAAGGAAGGGCCCGTCCTGTTTAAGTATGGCGCCGATCCCGTGCCACCAACTGGAAACCCGCGAGAGCGTGGGGGCGTGTGGACTACTGCTGCGGAACTCTTGGGCAAGGGCAAACTGCAGGAGGCGATCCTTGCCTTCCTTAAATGGTATGCTAAGGGCTGTCCGGAAGACTAGCCCCGGCCCGACCTTGAACTGACCAAGTAGAAGGAAGGCAAAGACTATGAATGGCCCAGTTAGAGGTCTGCTGTGCATAGCGGGAATAGTAGCCGCGTGGTACTTGGGGCGGCTGCTAGGGTATGTGATGGGGACTGCCTGGGCCTGGTGGAAGGAGTGGTGGGAGTACGGTAGGTTTGTGAAGTGAACTGACCTGCAGGCGCGCGAGAGGGACGCAGATGACAATGTATAACCTGCTAATGAATATCCTTGAGGCCGCAATCCGGTCGCCATACGTAGCGGTCATAGTTGTATTCTGCGTTTTCATCATTGGCGCGCTAGCATACATTCTCATCATGGTTTTGTACTGGACCGTTAGGGACTTGTGGAAAGTCTGGCAGCGAAGCATGGGAGAGCACTGGCGAAGAGGCGAATAGGTCTTAACTTTTTTCTACTGCCCCTGTATACTACGCATCGTCAGGCCACCACAGACAGCACACACTACCGCAGAGATGGAGCTAATAGCCGTCACCACCGACACACCGACCGCGCCCCTCTTCCCCACTCCTTCAGCGACTCCAGAGCCTGACCGTATAAAGCTTACCGTCAACTGGGCGGAAGAATCCTGTGTGGTTCGCATTGTCTCCAGATTGATTATGTGCTATCATTGGGCAGGATAGAAGGGAACTCTTGACAAGTTCTATGAGTGTGTAAATCGTGCTTGATGCTTGTGCGTCAGGGAAACGGGCGATTGGAACGGCGAGAATCAAGGCGGTGTGATACTCACACCATACTGGGCGCGTGATGGAATTGGTAGACATGCATGATTTAGGATCATGTGGGGCAACCCATGGGAGTTCGAGTCTCCCCGCGCCCACCATTGCCAAAACGGTAAGAGAGGCATTCCTGCCCCGACACTTCAGTATCATCAATATAGCAAACCGGTGCGTCGCCCCTCTTTAGGTGGCGGCGTGATTCTCTCAAGCAGTTAGGAAGCGATAGTTGTGAAGCTGGATAAAGAAGTAATGCCGGGCAGTCGAGTAAAAGTCACCCTGACCGCGGAAGGCGCGGACGTAGATAAGGTCTTCGCTAAAGCCTATGAACAGTTGCGCAGCGATGGTAAGGTGCCCGGATTTCGCCCGGGCAAAGCGCCCAGGGCCATACTGAAGCGTCATTACAGCGATGACATCATTCGGGAGCTGGCCTGGTCAGCATTCCTGGAGGACATCTATGCCCCGGCGCTGGAAGACAGCGATCTGAATCCTATCTTCCTTCCGCAAGTGCCCTCGCTGGAGGAAGTGGACGATTTTGCCGAGGGGCGGCCGCTTGAGGTTGAGACGGTGCTGACGGTCCACCCCGAGCCCGACCTGCCTGATTACAAGGCACTAAAGCTAATCAAGGCGCGGCCAGAAGTCACCGATGAAGAGATTGATGAGCAGCTCGAGCAGCTTCGCGAAAGCTACGCCGATGAGATAGAAGTGGATCGCGAGTCAGTGGCCGAAGGCGACCTGGTGCGGGTGGCCATGAGTATTGTCGGGCCCGACGGCGAGACTGTACAGGAAACCGAGTCGGAGTTTATTGCCGACCGCGATTCAGATCAACCGGTGGCCCGCAAGCTCAGCGGCCATATGATCGGCCAGGTAGTCACCGACGAGACACCAATCGCCGAGGATTTCGACGACGAAGAGCTGGCAGGCCAGACAGTCACCATCAAAGCGACTATTGAGAGCCTCAAGGAGCGCAAGCTTCCGGAATTGGACGATGATTTTGCTGCGGATGTGGACGAAGAGCTGGCGAGCCTCGAGGAGTTGCGCGCCCGGATCGCTGACCAACTTGCCAACAGCAAGCACCGCGCCGCCGGGCGCAGCTTGCGTAATATGGCCATCACCATGGTGATGCAAGCCAGCAGAATTGACCTGCCCCAGGAACTGATTGACAATGTGGCTGCCTCGCAGGTACAGTCGTATATGCAGTATCTGCAGGGCCAGGGGCTGAGTGCCGAAGAGTCCATCCAGGCTATGCGCGACGACCAGGATACAGTGAGCAACCAGGTGGTTGACGGCCTCAAGCTGCGCTATGTATTTCAGGCTATAGCTGACCAGGAAGAGATCGAGATTACCGATGAGGATCTGGAGGCGGCCATTCCTGGATATGCGACGGAAAATGATACTGACGAGCAGATGGTCAGGGAAGCGGCCGAGGTCCATGAGGAGATGGAGAATCGCCTGCGTAACTTCGCTACGCAGGAGCGCATAATACAGATTCTGCTGGAAAACGCCGAAACAGAAGAGGTACCCTGGGAGGCTTATTCGCTGCGCGCGAAGCGGCACATGGACCAATATGTCGAGGAACTTCGCCAACCCGGCAAGCCTCATGAAGCGTCTGAAGCGGAAGAAGCGCAGCACGTGACCGAATCCGACTCACCAACCGAGACAAAACAACCAGCCCAGGAGGAATAAAGAGCCATGTTAATACCAATGGTAGTCGAGCAGACGCCGCGCGGAGAGCGCTCTTACGATATCTACTCGCGGCTCCTGCGTGAGCGCATTATCTTCATCGGCACAGTAGTTGACGACAACCTGGCCAGCCTCATTATGGCCCAGTTGCTGTACCTGCAGGGCGAGGATCCCCTGGAGCCAATTTCAGTGTATATCAACTCCCCCGGCGGTTCGGTGACCGCGGGACTGGCGGTCTACGACACGATGCAGTATATCCAGCCGGAGATGCACACCTGGTGTATCGGCCAGGCCGCCAGCATATCCGCGGTGCTGTTGGCCGCCGGCCAGCCCGGTCACCGCTATGCCCTGCCCTACTCGCGGGTACTGATCCACCAGCCCTGGGGGCAGATGGCCGGTCAGGCCACCGACATACAGATCCAGGCGGAAGAGATCCTGCGGCTGCGCGAGTGGGTCAACAATATACTTTCCGAGGTCACCGGCCAGCCCATGGACAAAATCCAACAGGACACCGAGCGCGACTACTACATGGATGCCGAACAGGCCCTGGAGTACGGCATCGTTGACTCGATAGCCCGCAAACAGCCCGAGGAAGAAAGCGAATAGAGACAAAAGACGCAGCTAGGAGCAACATAACCAGTGGAATCAACTGATTCATCAGACGGACGAAAACTGAACTGTAGCTTCTGCGGGCGGGAGAAGGGCAGCCGTCCCAATCAGATACACGAGCTGATTGCCGGCCCGGGCGTCTATATCTGCCCGCAGTGCGTGGAGCTGTGCAACGAGATTCTACGCAGCCGCCGCGAGCAGGAGGCCGTCCCTGAGCTGGCCGCAGTCCCCAAGCCTCAGGAGATCGCCGACTATCTCGACCAGTATGTGATTGCCCAGGATAAGGCCAAGCGCATCCTGTCGGTGGCGGTATATAACCATTACAAGCGCATACAGGCAGCGGCCATTGATGACGATGTTGAACTGGAGAAGACCAATGTCTTGCTGATCGGCCCGACCGGCTGCGGCAAGACCCTGCTGGCGCGGATCCTGGCCCAGATGCTGGAGGTGCCCTTCGCCATCGCCGACGCGACCTCGCTTACCGAAGCCGGCTACGTTGGCGAAGATGTTGAGAATATATTGCTGAAGCTCATCATCGCCGCCGACGGCGACATCGAAAGCGCCGAACGGGGCATTATCTATATTGACGAGATAGACAAGATCACGCGCAAGGAAGAAGGCCCATCTATCACCCGCGATGTCTCCGGCGAGGGCGTCCAGCAGGCCCTGCTGAAAATCCTGGAAGGCACCATCGCCAACGTCCCTCCCCAGGGCGGCCGCAAGCATCCCCAGCAGGAGTACGTACCCATAGATACCACCAATATCCTGTTCATTTGCGGCGGTATCTTCGGCGGGCTGGCCGATATCATCCGCGAGCGCACCCACAAGCGGGCTATCGGCTTCGACGCGGTCTCCTCGGGTGCTATAGACCTGACCGACGACGAACTGGTGGCCAAGGTCATTCCCGAAGACCTGATCAACTTCGGCCTCATCCCCGAGTTCGTCGGACGACTGCCCACCATTGCTCCCCTGCAATCACTGGACGAAGAGGCCCTCAAGCGCATCTTGATCGAGCCCAAGAATGCTTTGGTTCGCCAGTATCAGAAGCTCATGCGCCTGCTGGATAACGTGGAACTGATCGTCGCAGATGAGGCACTGGCGGCCATCGCCGAAGCCGCCCTCAAAAAAGAGACCGGCGCCCGCGGGCTGCGCACCGTTTTCGAGGAAGTGATGCTGGACGTGATGTTTGAGATTCCCTCCCGATCCGACGTCGTCCAGTGTGTGATCAACGAAGAAACCGTCCGCGAGGACCAGCGCCCCCAACTGATTCGCGAAAGCGACGAGCAGAAGACGGCGTAGATCAGCTCGCGCAAAGCGGCGGCTGATAAATGTACCAATCTAGCTTTCGTCTTGACCGATCCGTTCTATAGCGGAAATCCCTGCGAAGGAGGCAATACCATGTGTGAAGAGGGCCCGAACGAACGTCCCATCCCCTCTGGAAGCCGAACGGAAATCAATAAGCTGATCGCCCAACTGCACGAGGCCCAACAGGTAGCGACACAGCGCATTCAGCAATTGGCGTCATACGAGACACTCGGCTACGTCTCGCCGGACGGGGCCACCGTGACCGACACCCTACGGATGTGGGTCTGGCATTTCTGGACGCACCATCGGGATCTCGTCCGTACCCGGGGATCTCTCAGGCAAGACGATCCCCATTTCCACGTTCCCCATTTCGTCAGGCAAGCCAACGAGGAATTTGGACGATACATTGGGGAACTGGCATGTCTCAGCGATGAGTACCTGGACATGCGGCCGCCAGAAGATGGCCGGACTGTCCGAGAGAGTGTCCAGCACGTGCTGGACTCCCTCAAAGACCATTTTGCAGACGAGATTGAGATTGCAGGACCGCCACAGGATGTCAACAACTGAATCGACCACGACTTTGAATAGCCGCGCGCGGCTATTGAAAGCGGGTCGTTCACACTCTTGTGGGCTCGTGTCTGGCGAAAACAGGTCATAGAGCAGCGATGGAGCAGAGTCCCCGCAGCTGTTTGTTGACAGCATCCGCCAATTTGGGTATACTCTGGACAAATTAGAGACGAAAGACTATGACGGGGAGGAGTACGCGGTATTGGCAGTTGCAGCGAGCCGGTGAAAAGGTGAAAGTGCCGGCACTGCCCACTGCGGAAGGTCGCCCCTAAGTTGGGCCGCTGAAATCAAGTAGGCGGCGCCCGGAAGCGCCCGTTAGCGCGCAGCGAATCCAAGCATTCGCACAAGAGTCGCCGGACAACCGGCGAAATTTGGGTGGTACCGCGGGAGAATAGCATTGAGCGCCTCTCGTCCCAATCGGGATGAGGGGTTTTTTGTTTTGTGAAGATGACCGCTAATGCCGATCAAGCTACAGTCGCCGAAGTCGCGACAAGAATGTCGCTCCTACCATAAGGTAAACACAGTACAGAGGTGTACGAATGTCCGAAGCACCAGAGATGGAAAAAGCCTACCAACCGCAGCAAGTGGAAGACAGGATCTATCAATATTGGCTGGAAATCGGCGCTTTTGATGCTGAAGTAGCTCCCGACAAGCAGCCCTACTGCATAGTGATTCCCCCGCCTAATGTCACCGGCGTTCTACACATGGGGCATGCGCTGGACGAGACCATCCAGGATCTGCTCATCCGCTGGCACAGGATGAAGGGCTTCGAGGCGCTCTGGGTGCCGGGCACGGACCACGCCGGCATCGCCACGCAGAACGTAGTGGAGGCTCAACTGGAAGAGGAGGGCCTGACGCGATACGATCTGGGTCGCGAGAAGTTTGTGGAAAAAGTCTGGGAAGTAAAGGAAGAGCATCACACTCTCATCACCGACCAGCTCAAGCGCATCGGCGTCTCGGTGGATTGGCGGCGGGAGCGCTTCACCCTGGACGAGGGGCTCTCGCGGGCGGTGCGTGAGGCCTTTGTCACGCTCTACGAGCAGGGCTTGATCTACCGGGGGGCACGGATGATCAACTGGTGTCCGCGCTGTGGCACAGGGCTGTCCGATCTGGAAGTTGAACGGGAGCTGGCCCAGGGTCATCTCTGGCACATCCGCTACCCTGCACCTGACGGCGGCCCCGGTGTGGTGGTGGCGACTACCCGTCCGGAGACGATGCTCGGCGATACTGGCGTGGCCGTCCACCCGCAAGACGAGCGGTATAAAGAGATGATCGGCCAGACGGTGATTCTGCCACTGATGGAACGGGAGATTCCGATTGTGGCCGACGACTACATAGACATGGAGTTCGGCACCGGCGCGCTTAAGGTGACCCCCGCCCACGACCCTAACGACCTGGAGATCGGCCAACGCCACAATTTGCCCTCCATTCTGGTCATCGATCGCGATGGCAAAATGACCGAGGAAACCGGTCCCTACGCCGGCCTGGATCGCTACGAATGTCGCGAACAGGTGGTGGCTGACCTCCAGGAGCAGGGATTGCTGGAACGCATCGAAGACTACCAGCACACACCAGGCAGATGCCAGAGGTGCGATACGGTAGTCGAGCCATTGGTATCCACACAGTGGTTCGTGAGCATGGAGCCGCTGGCAAAAGAGGGCCTGGCCGCGGTGGACAGCGGACAGGTGCGGTTCATACCCGAGCGCTGGACGAAAGTGTACCGCGAGTGGCTGGAGAACACTCAGGACTGGTGCATCTCGCGGCAGTTATGGTGGGGCCATCCCATTCCTGTGTGGTATTGCGAGGACTGCGAAGAAGAGACCTGCACCCGCGAAGACCCTACCCAGTGCGCTCACTGCGGCAGCGAGAATATCCAGCAGGACCCCGATGTGCTGGACACCTGGTTCAGCTCGGCACTCTGGCCGTTCTCGACGCTGGGCTGGCCGGATGAGACCCCCGAACTGGACTACTTCTACCCCACCTCGGTGCTGGTGACCGGCTACGACATCATCTACTTCTGGGTGGCCCGAATGATAATGATGGGCCGGCATCTCGTTGGCGAGGAGCCATTCAGTGAGGTCTTTTTGCACGGGTTGGTGCGCGACGAACACGGTCAGAAGATGAGTAAGAGCCTGGGCAACGCGGTTGATCCCATCGAGTTGATGGATGAGTACGGCGCTGACGCGATGCGCTTTGCCCTTTGTCAGCTTATCACCCACGGCCAGGACGTCACTTATTCGCCGGATCGCCTGGTGGGAGCACGCAACTTTTGCAACAAGCTGTGGAATGTCTCTCGCTTCGTCATTATGAATCTGGACGGTTTTGAGCCGGTGAATCTGGCACAGGTCGAGCTTTCCCTGGCTGACCGCTGGATTCTGTCCCACCACAGCCGAATGCTGGCCGAAGTACAGCGCCAGCTTGAAGGCTACAACCTGGCGCAGGCCGCCGAGGCTATCTATGATTACGTTTGGGGCGAGTTCTGTGATTGGTATGTGGAGCTTGCCAAGATCGATCTGTACGCGGACGAGGACAGTCCACAGCGCGAAATCGTGCAGACAATCCTATACATATTGCTGGACGAGATCCTGCGGGCAATTCACCCGTTTATGCCATTCATCACCGAAGAAATCTGGCAGCGACTTCCGCAGTCTGGCGAGACCATTAGTCGCCAGCCTTATCCCCAGTCGCAGGAGCAGTGGTGCGACGAAGAGGCCGAAGAGCAGATGAGCTTGCTGCAGACGGTGATAACGCAGATTCGAGCGCTGCGCGCCGAGCTTGCCATCAACCCGGGCCAGCCGGCGGATGTCACTGTAATAGCGCCCAACGACGAGACAATCTCGCTTGTTGCCAGCCAGCAACAGGCAATCGCGTCGCTGGCGACAGTCAAAGAGCTAAACCTGACAACAGCCCCGGCCGAGCCCCCCCAGGATGCCCTCTCAGCAGTGAGCGAAGGTATGCAGATCTACCTGCACCTGCCAGGGACGCTTGACATTGAACAAGAAATCGAGCGCATCCACCGAGAAGTCAACGAACTGGAGAAGCTGCGCAAGCGCAGCGTCGGGAAGTTGCAGAACTCCGAGTTCTTGAACAAGGCCCCTGAGGAAGTCGTTAACAAGGAGCGCAATAAACTGGCCGAATTTGACCGCGACCTGCAAAAGTTGTGGAATCAGATCAAGCTTCTGAGCAGCATTTCGCGGTAATCACGGGACGCTGAGCTGCTATAGACGACTCGATTGGACTTCGCGCGATATGAAGACCAAGCCGACGCCAAGCTGGGACTACAATCACCTGGCCCTGCTAAGTGCCTTTGCCGTGGCGCTTGGCTACCTGCAGGCATCGGCCCGGCTGTATGTCCACCGCATCCTGGGTATTGGCCCGCTGGCAGCCAACTTCGACCCAAATGTGATGCAACAGGCTCCTGACTGGCTCATCTCCAGTCAGCAAACCAGCGAAGTAGCTCTCGTCATTCTGTTGACCGTTGCCGCTCTGTTGGTGGCCCGTAGGCTGCGCCACAAGCTGGGCGTCTTTGTATTTGCCGGTGGTCTGGCCCGGCTCATCTACTATGGCAGCCTGAAGGTCGCCGCGGGCTGGCCCGCCTCCTGGATGATTCAGGACTGCCTGCTGTGGATTCCCCGACCCTGGTATGGACAAATCTGGATCGCCCTGGTGGTCAGTGCCGGCGCTGTCGCGCTCGGCCTGGTGTTACTGCGCGGATTTGGTCGCTACCCCAGCAGTTCATAGCCTCCTACCTACACCGACTGCCATTTCCTGGGAAACTGGTTCTGTGACTGGTTTTTGGCTAAAGTTGCAATATCTGTGAATATGTTGTATAATGGTTAATGTTCACCCTTAGCCAAGCCAGTTAACTCAGTGAATTCGGTCATGCCCCACCACGTAACGCCGGGAGACCGCCGCACCGTCAGTGCACGCTGAACACCACTTTCTAACAAGCTACGTCACCCAACTACTGACTCTGTATTTGGTAGTACCTGAGAGGGACCAGTGAACCAGGACGCCACGAAGCAAACGGCCAACAGCGACTCCAGCCCTCCAATGTGTGATGTCACCGAACACAAACACCGAGAAGAAGAGCTGTACAATCAAATCCAAGAACTGGAACAGCTCAATGAGCAGCTTGCGGCCAGGAGCGAGAGAAATACTCGCATCCTGGCCGGCATGAGCCACGAGATACGGACACCGATGCATGCAATCATGGCCTTTGCCGAGCTGATGGAACAGGAAATACTCGGTCCACTGACCGACAAGCAGCAAGATGCAGTGGGGAATGTGCGACAGGCCGCCGAGCACCTAATGACGCTGCTCAACGACGTTATTGATCTGTACCGCGCGGAAGTGGGTAAATTGGAGTTGCACCTCAGGCCGGTACCGGCAGAGGAGTTAATTGATGCCGTCTACCACATTATCCACGGCCTGGCCTGGGAGAAGCAGATAGACATCCGCATCTCGATCGAACCTGAGGATATTATCGTCAATGCCGACGAGCGCCGCACCAAGCAGGTGCTGCATAACCTGCTATCAAACGCCATCAACGCCAGCCCCCCGGGAGCAGAGATCACCATCCAGGCCCGCACGACCAGCCAGGAGGCAGTAATCTCAGTCATTGACCACGGGCCGGGCATCCCCGCAGAATATCATGACAGAATCTTCGAGGAATTTACCCAATACAACAACGACGACCAGTCGGGCCCCTCAGGGGGCCTGGGCTTGCCAGTGAGCCGCAATCTCGTGGAATTGCACGGCGGAGAATTGACCGTTATCAGCGAGGTCGGCAAGGGCAGCACCTTTACATTCACACTACTACTGGCAGAAGAAAACCCCGATCAATAGCGCCCTCGCCAGCTTGCTCCCCTACTGCTCGCCAACCACCATCTGACTCACTGAGCGCGCCAGCCTAATCATCCCACTCAGATTCCGATCAGCCGGATAAAGCTGCGTTGAATCCAGGACATATAGCCCCTCTGTCGGCGCCCGAAGAGCGGGCACGCGCTCACCGAAGCCAGGCGGGCAGATAGCCTGCCCATAACGGTCACGGCTCAGCGTAGCCTCTTCGACCCACTCCTGCGCGAACTCCGGTTGAATCAGCCGTAGGCCCTGGGTTGCTGATTCGATGAAGCGAGCGTCCGGCCACTCGTTGCGCTCGTCGTTCGAGTCGAAGTAGAAGGGAACATATAGTACATCACTGCCGGCGTACTCGCGCCACGGATTGAGGTTGGAATACTCAATGAAGCCATTAAAGGCGACATCGGGAGCATTTACATTGATCCAGAAGCTATGAGTGAGGCTGTGGCATAGGGCCAGCCGGACACAGGCGATGCTGCTGAATTGGATCTGGGATAGCTTCTTGCCATACTCACTGTCCTCAGGCAGAAGTCTAACAAGTTCCGGCAGCGGCACGGCGGCGACAATTGTGTCCGCCCTATAGTAACCGCTACTGGTTTCGAGTCCCTCTGTCCTCTGTCCCGAGCAGTCTAGGCTAAACGCCTCCACGCCAGTGCGAATGACCCCGCCCTGTGCCGTTATGCCCTGCTGCAAAGCCGTCAACAGGGTATCACTGCCGCCTTCGAGGTAACCAAATTGTTCAGGACGCAGGAGGCTGGTGCGGGACTGAGAATACCGATGAATCCGGTGCCAGATCCACGGTGCGGAAATCTTATCGTAGTGGCGACCGAACTTGACCTCCAGCAGCGGCTGCCAGATTACCTCGTAGGCCTGGCGACCGACGCTGTCAATCAGCCACTGCTCGGCGCTGAGGTGCTCCAGGCGCTGCCAGTCGGTCATTTGCCGACAGCGCAGCGCATGCAGCCCAAGGCGCAGGCGACCTGTTAGACTGAGTGGTGAGAAGCGCAACAGGTCTATTGCAGTTGTGAAAGGGTACAGTTGGCCCTTGACAAAGTAACTAGTACGGCCCGGGCGCCAGTGGAGCCTGTCAGCCAGGCCCAACTCCTTGACCAGCTCGACCAGGTGGCGGTCGCCCCCACAGACAAAGTGGTAATAGACCTCAAGCGGCTTGCCATTTAGCGGCGCCGAACGCGCCAAGCCGCCCAGGACATCCCGCCGCTCCAACAGCACAACCTCGCGCCCCCGCCTGGCCAGTTCCCACGCAGCGGTCAGCCCTGATATGCCACCGCCAATTATGATAATCCTATTGTCAGACACAATGGGGGCCTTTTCCAGCGCATCCAGTAGGCTCACTGACCCAACTTTGGCGCAGACAGCTCATAAATTGTGTAACCCTCTGTCGCCAGGGCCACCGAGTAGGTCTGCTCCAGATACCTCTTCAGATCAGGCCGGGCGCCGGGGCCTGCTGTCTCGAAGTAGACGACCCAGCGGGCGCCGCGTTTGATTCGGTTGGTCACATATCCGGGGCTGGGGATGTCCTCGGGAGCAACCTGGCCGGGCGACTTGCCGAAGCCTTCGCGGCCCACCCAGCCGGGCCGCTCTAAGTAATAGAGGCAGCCAAAACCGGGAGGAAACACTATGACCGGCTGCTTGGCAGGATCAATCTGATTCAGGTCAGCAGCAGCCGCAACAACCGGTACCTGCTGCTCGTAGAACGGCTGCACACCCCACACAGCTAGGAACAAGAACAGGGCAACCATCACCGGCGTTAGCAGTCGTGAGACATTTCCGATACGGCTGATCCGATCCCAGCCCAGGCCGATCAGGCCACTGGCCGGAATAAGCAGGGGTAACTGATAGTACGTTTGTCTGAGATTGCCCCCGGCTACAACAATAAAGTACAAAACGATAGCGCCCAGCCAGACATGAAACAGATTCCAGCGAAAACGCCCCCTGTCGTCGCAGGCCAGCAGCCCCAGGGGGAGCAATACGAAGCCCACAGCGGTCAGGTGGTCTTTCAGCAACCGTTGCATCATCAACGAGTAATTTCCCGGTCGCAAGAAATGCTCCAGCGAAGCCCACATGCCGCCACCGAAGCCGACACCAACAGTGAAGTAGTGAGCACCGATATTGACGTGGGCGTGATGATAGTAAGCCGCCGCCGGCAGAACCATCAGAATCGCGAACAGATACAGAATTGGTCGTTTGAACAGCGCCCCTCCGTAGCGGCGATAGGCAATGAATAGCAGGGGAAAGACCAACACAAGGGTGGGCAATTTAACTAAGAAGGCCAGCGCGCCGCACAGCGCAGCCAGCCCGAAGTGCAAGCCACTCCTGGCTGGCTGAGGCGCATCTCGGGGCACGCCCAGCCAC
This sequence comes from bacterium, assembly GCA_030615605.1. Classification (GTDB taxonomy): domain Bacteria; phylum Armatimonadota; class Zipacnadia; order Zipacnadales; family Zipacnadaceae; genus JALGTD01. Next base: position 249,711 of record JAUWYY010000001.1, on the reverse strand, counting down.
AATGAGAAGAAATAGACCAGCCCAATTGAGAAAAAGAGCATCAGTGGTTCGCTCATCAGCACCCGGCTGAAGTACCAGTTGGAAGGAGCAAAGGCAAAAAACAGCAGGCCAAAGGTGGCCGGTCGGTCACCCAGATAGCGACGCAGCACGCCGTAGAGCAGGACCAGTGAACCGATACTGAAGGAAACAGTTACTGCCCGGCCGACCCATTCGTGGATCCCAAAGATCGGATACAGCAGAGCCGTTAGAAAGGTAACGAGTTGGAACTCAATCTCAATGTATCCGGGCCGGTCGGCGCTGTAGTCGGTCTCCGGCCACAGAATGTTATAGCCGTCTTCGTAGAAGTTCTTGGCGATTGGTGCGATCTGCAACTGCTTGATCCAGTGGATGCTGGTATATGGGGCATTGATCGCCACCAGGCGTACTACCAGCGCCAACAGGATAATCAACCAAACTTCCTGTCGCCGGGATACGAAGCGGAGGATTGCGCCCGACTTATTTACAGAGCCAGTTTCGCTCATCCGTTGTTGCTTGCTCACAGCTGTGATGGTCTTACGCGGTTCATAGTATCACCGGCAAGCCGGTCTGTCCAGGACGCCGACTGAGTGCTGAATACAAAAAAGGGCAAGCTTGCGATGCAAGCTCGCCCCTGAATACAGACTCGGTGGCGACACTACGGCGACACAACACTGTGCTCGACCAGCTCAAAGGTTACTTCGCCGTCCCGGTAGTTGGCCTGAATATCGCCCTGGACTTCCTCACCCCAACTCAGAATGCGCTGAGCCAGAGGATCTTCGATGATCCTGCGGATAGCCCGGCGCAAGGGGCGAGCGCCCATACTCGGCTCGTAGCCCTCTTCAACCAGATGGTCGCGCAGCTCATCAGAGATGGTCAAGTCCAGGCCACGGGCGTCCAACTGATTATGGATATTACGCAACTCCAGGTCAATGATTCGATCGATCTGTTCACGCGTTAAAGCCCGGAAGACAACAACGTCGTCTACTCGGTTGAGGAACTCCGGGCTGAAGGTCTTGCGCAGTTCCTCTGTGATCTTCTTCTTCATCCGTTCATATTCGCGGTCTTGCTCGCCAAGCGTCGGCTCCTCGGCAGCAGCGGCAAAACCCATCTTAGTGGTCTCGGTAATCATACGCGCCCCGACGTTGCTTGTCATAATGACGACAGCATTCTTGAAGTCCACCACTCGCCCCTGGGCATCGGTCAGGCGACCATCTTCCATTATTTGCAGCAGAATGCTAAAGACTTCGGGATGGGCCTTCTCAATCTCATCGAACAACACCACGCAGTAAGGGCGCCGCCGCACCTGCTCGGTTAGCTGGCCACTCTCTTCGTAACCGACATAGCCCGGCGGTGCGCCGGTCAGACGGGAGACAGCAAATCGCTCCATATATTCGCTCATATCAATGCGAATCAGCGCATCCTCATCACCAAACAGGAACCGGGCCAGCACCCGAGCCAGTAGCGTCTTGCCGACGCCGGTCGGTCCCAGGAACACAAACGAGCCAGTTGGCCGATGGGGATCCTTGATGCCCGCCCGGGCTCGGCGCACAGCCCGAGACACCGTATTTACTGCCTCATCCTGGCCGACCACATCTTCGTGGATGACCTCTTCCATATCCAGAAGCCGGTCCGACTCTTCCTGGCTCAGCGAGGTTACCGGAATGCCTGTCCAGGTTGAGACGACCTGGCAGATATCTTCGCGGTAAACGTAAGGCGCCTCCTCGGCCTGTTCGTCGGGTGCCTCCGCATAATCTGCTTGCAACTCTTCATAGTCCGGCACCATAGTCGCTGACTCCGCTTCCGCCTCGGACAGGCCCTGGGTGAGAGCTTCGACGCTGGTGGTCATCTTATACTGACGCAGTTTCACCCGAGAACCCGACTCGTCAACAAGGTCAATAGCCTTGTCAGGCTGAGCGCGGTCCATGATATACCGATTGGACAGTTCTACCGCTGCCTCCAGGGCATCAGGCATATAGCAGACCCGGTGGAAGTCCTCGTAGCGACTCTTGATGCCCTCCAGGATTTGCATCGTTTGCTCATCGGTAGGTTCGCGAATGGTGATGGGCTGGAAACGACGCTCCAATGAGGGAGTCTTCTCGATATACTTGCGGTATTCGTCCAGCGTGCTGGCGCCAATGCACTGCAGCTCTCCGCGGGCCAGGGCAGGTTTGAGAATATTCGAAGCATCCATGGCCCCTTCGGCGGCACCAGTGCCCACCATCGCATGCAACTCGTCCAGGAAGATAATAATCTGCCCCTCGGCGTCACGGATCTCCTCCATAACCCGCTTCATCCGCTCTTCAAACTCACCGCGATACTTGGTGCCGGCCACCAAGCTGGCCAGATCCAATGCTACCAGCCGGCGACCTTGGAGCAAGTCGGGGACTTCATTGTGAGTAATGCGTTGCGCCAGGCCTTCGACAATGGCGGTCTTCCCTACGCCAGCGTCACCAATCAGAGCCGGATTGTTCTTGGTCCGGCGACACAGTACCTGCATAATCCGCTCGATTTCGGGCTCACGGCCAATAACTGGATCCAGCTTGCCCCGGCGCGCCAGTTCAGTGAGGTCGCGACTAAACTGATCGAGGTGAGGTGTCTTGGACTTGCGACCTTCTTCACTGCGGTCTGACTCACTCTCAGACAGTTCCCGCATCATTCGACGCGTCTGACGCAGTTCCAGCCCATAGCGCTGTAACGTCCGATAAGCAGGACCCTTGCCCAGCCGCAGCAGACCGAGCAGCAGGTGCTCAGTACCGATATGGGCATCGCCCAGGTGGCGGGCTTCTGCATAAGCCAGTTGCAGGACCTGGGTGGCATCAGGAGTGAAGGAAAGCTCCCTACTCGTCTCTTCAATTCCCCCCATCTCCATCCGCTCTTCCAGATCAGAGCGCAGCTTGTCTAAGTCCACACCTGCCATATCCAGCGCATCCACCGCCACACCATCACCAAGACGCAACAGCCCCATCAGCAGATGTTCGGTGCTTATCAATTGTACCCGGCTGCGCTGTGCTTCAGTATGCGCCAGCAGCACAACGCGACGTGCCCGGGGAGTAAATCTCTGCCACAATTCCATATTTCGTCTTCCTCCTGCAATATCAAGAGGTGATTATTGTATGACGAGTGTACACTTATTAAGACGCCTCAGCACAGCCAAATGTTTCCCTGCACTTGCTGTGCCTATATCTATATCGGCCTACGTTTGACCTGGCGTAACTTGCAGGCAGTGACCGGCCCGGCAGAGCACACAGCACATCAAATCCGACTCGAGCCTACTCATAAATCGGAGCACCTTCGCGCTGAGTCAATTCGTGGAACCTCTCGCACAGTTTTCCGGTCAGCGGACCAGGCCTACCGTCTCCGATAGGCCGGCCATCCACCCTCGCCACCGGCACTATCTCGGCGGCAGTGCCAGTCAGGAACACCTCATTAGCGTTGTAGACCTCCAACAGGCGGAACAGCTCTTCGTGGGTCTCAATGCCCATCTCGGCCAGCAGTTCAATCACTGCCTGCCGGGTGATGCCCCTCAGATTGCCCACCGAAACAGGAGGAGTGACCACATGGTCGTCGCGGACCAGAAATATGTTGTCACCGGTACACTCGGCGACGTACCCGTCAGTGCTAAGCATTATCCCCTCGGGCACACCCGCGCGCACTGTTTCGATTTTGGCCAGAATGTTATTCAGGTAGTTCAGGCTTTTTATGGCCGGGTCGAGCGCATCTGGCGAGTTGCGCCGCGTGGCGCAGGTTATAATCTCCAGGCCATTGTCGTAGTATTTTTCGGGATAAAACTCAATAGAGTCAGCAATCATGAAGATTGTCGGTTCCTGGCATTTGCGGGGATCCAATCCCAGGTCGCCGCGCCCCCGGGTGACGACCAGACGGATATAGCCATCCGTCAGGTCGTTGGTGCGACAGGTCGCCAGAGTTGCCTCAGTCAGTTCCTCTATGGTCAGTGGCACGCTGAGCATTATTGCTGCAGCCGAACTATACAGTCGCTCCAGGTGCTGCTGAAGGCGAAAAACCCGGCCATTGTAGACGCGAATTCCCTCAAAAACTCCATCTCCGTACAAGACTCCGTGGTCGAAGACCGAAATCTTAGCCTCGGCTTCGGGCACCAGTTCGCCATTCAAATAGACCATCAGTGACATCAACAAACCACCTTTGCCGAAAGCTATCCCGCTGACATCGGCCTACTCGGATTCTGGCCGGATGCTCAGACCGAACGCTGGGATAGGGACTCTTTATGAGAGTATACCACAACCGGGGGTGATTATTCAATTACGCACCCCACAACAGCCCCCGCTGGAGCAAACTCGCTGGCCCGACGGTCAAAGCTAGGCCCAGGTCATCTCGCCAGGCATCTCAGAGATAATGACCTCCTGGAGGAATTTCACTGCCTTTAGGAATCCCTCGTCAGCACTCATCAGGCTGTCTTCGTGCTCAATGCTGAGCACCCCGTCGTAGCCGCACATCCGCAGGATGCTGATCAGTTGCTTCCAGACCTCGGCATCGTTGCCATAGCCGACGGTGCGGAATATCCAACTGCGGTTGATCTCATCGCCGTAGTGCTTGGTGTCCAACACACCGTTGACGCGGGCGTTCCATGGATAGACGCGCGAATCCTTGGCGTGGAAGTGCTTGATTACCTCACCGTGCTGTTGCAACCAGCGGATCGCCGCCGATGGGTCAATGCCCTGCCAGAACAGATGGCTGGGATCAAAATTGGCACAGATACGGTCACCGTGCGCCTCGCAGGCCTCGCGTAGCTTGATCAGCGTCTCGGGATTGTAGACCAGGAAGTTGGGATGCATCTCCAGACAGATGTAGATGCCCATCTCGGCGGCATATTCTGCTTCCTGTTGCCAGTAGGGAATTGCCACCTCATTCCACTGATACTCCAGGGCTTCCAGATGATCCTCCGGCCAGGGTGCCACTACCCAGTTAGGGACCCGGTCATTGGGGCCACCGCCGGGCAGTCCCGAGAAGTTATTGACGCATTCAATGCCCAGGCTTCCCGCCAACTTCATCGTCGCCCGACAGGTTTCATGATGGGCCTGAGCTATTTCGCCATCGGGGTGAATGGGGTTACCGTGGCAGCTCAGCGCCGACAATTCCAGGCCCCGGCTTTCAATGACCTCCTTAAACGCCTGCCGTTTGCTCTCCGACTCATTAAGCTCATACGGATCGCAGTGGGCATCGCCCGGATAGTTGCCGGTGCCAATCTCCACCGCCTCACAACCGGCCTCAGCAAACCAGTCCAAGGCCTCCTCGAATGACAGATCCGCCTTGGATACTGTTAACGCTCCAATTTTCATAGATTTGGCCTTCTCGTTAGTACCAAGGACTGCTCTCGCATAGCTTCATTCGCTTACGCGCTGCGGGTCTAAAGCTGTTCGATCTGTGCCCAGCCGCCGGCGTCGGTGGAACTCTCGCACGCCTCCAATACCGCCTGGACCTTGACTGCGTCAGCGAAAGTGGGCGCCGGGCTTTCGCCGGCCTCGATACCCTTCAGCAGGTCAGCTACCGTGTTAATGAAGGTATGTTCGTACCCGATGATATGCCCGGGCGGCCAGTACCGGCCGCCATCGTCAGGCACGCCCATAAAGGGATGGACACATTCGGTAGCCTGAATGACCCGGAAGCCCTGCTGACTATCGAGGTCGGCGCAGTCGTAGTATCCCAGCTCGTTCATTCGCTCGAGATTGAACCGCAGACTGCCGCCTGAGCCATTGATCTCAAAGAAGTTGTAGTTGCGGTGACCGGGAGCAAAGCGGGTGGCCTCCATAGTACCCAGGGCACCGTTGGCGAACCGCGCCAGCGCGACCACCCCGTCGTCTACATCTACTTTCACCTTCTCACCGGCGCCCGCACTGGCCCCCCGCGTGGCGTCAATGCCACCCAGCGAGGGACGCTCTTCTACAAAAGTCTCCATATCGCAGCAGACCCGCTCAATGTCCCCGACCAGCCACAGCGCCAGATCAATGCTGTGCGCCAGCAGATCGCCCAGCGCACCCGAACCAGCGATCTCCTTCTGAGTTCGCCACACCGCCGGGGCCTGCGGGTCTACCAACCAATCCTGCAGATACTGCGAGCGCCAGTGATAAATAGTACCCAGTGCGCCGTCGTCAATCATCTGCTTGGCCAGTGAAACTGCCGGAGCCCGACGATAGTTATGACAGATCATATTGACTACTCCCGCCGCTTCCACAGCCTCCTGAGCCTTTCTGGCCTCCGCCAGGCTCATCGCCAGCGGCTTCTCGCAGAAAACATGCTTGCCGGCTTGAGCTGCCTTGATCACCATTTCTACGTGGACATTGTTGGGTGTGGTAATGTCAATTAGATCAATATCGTCGCGCGCGACCAACGCATCAAAGTCCATCTCAGTATCTTCCCAGCCCATAGCTGCAGCCGCCTGGGCCAGCGGCTCAGGACTGCGCCCGCACAGGGCCTTCAATACTGGTTGGCTCCCTATCTCTGGAAAGTAGAAGGGGATCTGCCGATAGGCATTGCTGTGCGCCCGGCCCATAAAGGCGTACCCCACTAATCCGACTCTAATCTCACCCATCGTGGTCACCTCCCTCGCAACTCATAACGACTCCTTGTCAAGCTTCTTTACTCGTCGTTCACCATTTGGTATATTTAGTCGTACACTGGAATAATCCTTCCCCGGATGCCAGGAACTTGCACTCAGTGGCTACAACTGTGCCGTTGACCTCGCGCGGACGCCTGCTGATAGTGGCTTACTACGGAGGACCTACACCTGCCCAACCGCTTGTCTCATCCTACACCTCTAACAGGATACGGGCAATGTCCTGGGCCGCCTCCGGCCGACCCCAGGCAGCACTGGCCTCAGCCATCTCTACGCGCCACTGTTCATCCCGGCGCAGCCCGACGACTACTTCTGCAAGTCTGGAGCCGGAAAGCTGCTCATCGGGGATGACCATCGCGGCCCCTGCCTCCTGTACCGCAGCCGCGTTGTACTTCTGATGACCGGCGGCATACGGATAGGGCACGAGCACCAGCGGCTTGCCCAGCGCAGTAGCCTCGCCGATGCTGCTGGAGCCAGCCCGACTGACCACCAGATCCGCTGCTGCCAGCGCCGCGCCCATTTGTTCGAGGTAAGCCAGGCAGTGATATGCTGGCGGGGCGGCTCCCAATGCCTCGGCCTGCGTCTTTACTGCCTCGTGATTGCGTTTGCCCGTCAGATGAATAATCTGAAAATCAGACTCAGCCAGCAATGTCGGCAATGCCGCCAAGAGGGCCTCGTTAATGCTGCCGGCCCCCTGGCTGCCACCGGTGACCAGGACCGTGAATCTGTCGAGCGCCAGTCCCAGCAATTCCTGACCTTCGGCACGACTGGCAGCCAATACCTGCTTGCGCACCGGAGTGCCGATGTGCTGTGTCCTGCGCCCGGGGAGATATTCAGCCGCAGCAGCGAAAGCCAGGGTAACCAGCTGTGCCCCGCGGCTCAGCAGCCGTCCTGTACGATCGGGATAGGCATCGCCGATGTGGACTACTCGTGGGATTCCCAACAGTCGGGCAGCCACCATCACCGGCGCGGCCGCATATCCGCCTGTACCAAAGACCACCGTAGGTCGAAAGCGCCGCAGCAGGCCGATGGCTTGAATCAGTCCACACAACAAGCCCGCGACGCTGGGCACTATCTGCCAGGATAGTCCATACGGAAAGGGCCGGGCACAGATGAACGCAGCCGGCAGATTGCTTTGGGCCAGAATAGTGTTGTCACGATCCGAAGAGGCAGCCACCATGAGAATCGCAACGCCGGCATCAGCAAGCTGCTCACCAACGGCAATAGCCGGAAAGAGATGACCGGCGGTTCCGCCCCCTGCCAGCATGACTCTGGCGCTCATACGTCATCGCCGCCCTGCTTGCTCTTGGTTGTGCCGGGCCACGGCCAGCACCAGCCCAGCGCCAATCAAGGAACTGACCAGACTGCTACCGCCGGCGCTGATAAAGGGAAGCGTAAGACCAGTTGGCGGAACGACTGCCGTAGCAACAGCGATATTGACCAACGCCTGGAGAGTCAAACTGATACCGATACCGGCGGCAAGGAAGTAGCCCAGATGCGTGTTACTACCGCGGGCAATCTTGAAGGCCAGCACAGCAACCATCACCATAGCTCCGAGCAGTCCCACCGCTCCCCACAGGCCCAGTTCACTGGCAATTACACAGTATATCGAGTCAGTATGCGGCACAGGCAGGCCCTTCCATTTATCCGGACTCATGCCCAATCCCATCCCGAAGGGGCCGCCCCGGGCAATGGCAAGCAGCATATGCAGAATGTGATTTCCCGCTCCGCGGATGTGATCCAGGGGATTAAGCCAGGCTTCGACCCGTGCAACGATATAAGGCTTAGTCGAGCAATACACAAAGGCCGCAGCCAACACAGCCATGCCCACGGGCACCAGATAGCGCAGCCCAGCTCCTCCGATGTAGGCTAAGGTCAGCGCCAGCAGAACTACCAGCAGCGCCATCCCCTGGTCATGCTGCTTCATCAGCACAACCAGCATCAGAACAGTGGCGATGATCAGCGGCAGAACTACCCGGTATGTATTCTTCCGATTGATCGGTCCCTGGGCCAGTAAGGTGGCAACAACAGCCACGTAGGCGATCTTGGCAAATTCAGAGGGCTGCATACCCCATATCCAGCAACGGGCATCGCCAACACTCCTGCCCCAAATCGCGGCAGCAGTCATCAGGATTAGTCCGACAAGGAAGGCAGGCCGGCTAAGTCGCTCGATCCACTTCAACGACACCTGACTGATAGCTATCATGGCAACCAGTCCGATGCCGGCATGCTGTAACTGCATCTTGAAGAACCAGTAAGGATCGCTATGGTAGGGTACCGGACGGCCGGCGCGAGGAAAACTGGAGGAGAAGACAAAGACGATCCCGAGCACCACTAAACCGTACACAACCAGCAGGAAGCGGCGGCCAGCCGGGCCGTAGTAGCCACCGGGCTGCTCCTGGCTGACTGTGGTTGATCCGCGGGATTGTGCGGTACTGACCACGGCCTACACCCCCGGCCTGGCTTCGCGCTGGGCGATTTCCCGCACCACGCGCGTGAACTGTTCGCCCCGGTGAGTTTGGTCCTCGAACATGTCAAAACTGGCACAGCCGGGAAGCAACACCACAGCATCACCCGACTCCGCCCGCCGATAGCACTCCTCGACAGCCTCCCGCATGCTGGCAGCTTGCATAGTCTCAGCAGCATCACCAACAGCCGCTTCAATAGTCGACCCACTTTCGCCAATTAGACAGACAAACCGACACCTGCGAGCCAAATGTTGCCCAAATTCAGAAAAATCAACCTCTTTGCCCTGCCCACCAGCAATAACCAGCAGCGGCCCGCTGAGCGTACTCAGGTCTGCGATAGCGGCGGCGGTATTGGTGGCCTTCGAATCATCAACAAATCGTATCCCGCCCACCTGGACAACTTCCGCCAGTAGGTGATCGGCAGGGGCAAATCGTTTCAATCCCTCGGCCATCTGCTGCCCAGTGGCGCCGCACAAACCCGCAGCCAGGGCGGCGGCAAGTGCGTTGGTGACGTTGTGCTGGCCCGGAACAGGCATCTGGGCGACAGGTAAAATCCGCTGAACACCCGGGCTGGTATTCACCACCAGGCAGTCATCCTCAACACGTCCCGAGCTGTCCGGGTCACTAGCCGACACTGTGAGCACCTGTGACGAGAGTCGGCCCGGCATTTTCGCCACAGTCAAATCATCTATGCACAGCACACTGTAGTCATCAGCGGCCTGATTTTGAAACAAACGCAGCTTGGCGGCGGCATATTCTTCTATGTCGGCATGGCGGTCCAGGTGATCAGGTGTGATATTAAGCAGCACAGCTATCCAGGGACGGAAGTGGACGATCGTCTCAAGCTGAAAACTGCTGACCTCGGCCACAACTACACCAGCGTGCCGAGCGCGGTCAATCTGGCTGATCACCGGCACCCCAATGTTGCCGGCGACCACGTTAGTAACACCGGCTGCCTCCAGCATCAAGCCGGTCATAGTGGTCGTGGTCCCCTTGCCGTTGGTGCCCGAGATAGCAATTATGGGCACCGGGCAAAAGCGATAGGCCAACTCCAGCTCGCCGATCACTTCGATCCCTGCGGCCCGGGCCTGGGCCAAAGCTGGGTGGTCATAGGGCACGCCCGGACTGACTACTACCAGATCCGGCCCCTCTAGCTGCTCGAGGGCCTCAAATTCAGTTGCCGCTTCAGCACCCAGGCTGGAGATCTCGTGGCATGAGTCAGCCACCTCCGTGGCTGGCTTGGAATCAGCTCCCACAACCTGCGCGCCCTGGCTCACCAAGAATCGAACGCAGGCCAAGCCGGTGCGGGCCAGACCAATGACGGCAACACGTTTGTCACTGAGAGCGACTGGCCGGTCGAAAACTGTGTGTGCAGGAATAGTCATATGGGTACCCTAAACAAGATTCAACGCAACGACAATTCCGGCGACGGCTGCCACCAAACCCACCAGCCAGAAACGAACCACAATTTGCGGCTCAGCCCAGCCGCGCAGTTCGAAAGTGTGATGAATAGGCGTCATCCCGAAGACCTTGCGACCGGTCCTGCGGAACCAAATCACCTGAATTATCACGCTCAAGGCTTCCCCGACAAACACCACCGCGATCAGAGCAAATATCAACTCAATGCCGCCGGCAACAGCAATTCCTCCCAGCAACGCCCCCAGACCCAGACTGCCGACATCACCCATGAATATCTGCGCCGGATGGCAATTGAGCCACAGAAAGCCGGCGGCCGCACCCGCCGTCACAGCAGCAAGTGCTGCTAGCTGATTTTCCCCGATAATCAAACAGACTACGGCCAGCCCACCAGCGCAGATGGCGGTCAATCCACCAGCCAGTCCATCCAGGCCGTCGGTGAGGTTGACTGCATTAGCACTGCCCACCACCACCAGCACTCCCAGTATGATGCGCACGGCCGTGGGCAGTCCCGCGAATCCTAACACCGAGCTTTGACTCGCTGACATATAACCTGCTGCCAGCCAGACAAAACCCAGGGCGACGATTGCCTCGGCCGGCAAGCGGTAGCGGGCCCTGACGCCCAGCGTAGAGCCATGGCGTGATTTCAAATAGTCGTCAACGAAACCAAGTGCCGCAAACACTGCTGCCAACCATACTACTGCCACCACTTGCCCTTGGACGGAGCCAGTTGACCTCGCCACAACCGCACCAGCGGCCAGCACAACTGCAATAACAGCCAGGCCGCCCGCCGAAGGCGTGCCCTGCTTGCGCTGATGGCGACGGGGAGCATCATCCCGCACCGGAGCCCGCCAATTCAGCCGGCGAGACACCGCCAGATTTATGGCTGTCAGACTTCCCGACGCCAATAGCGCCCCTATGAAGAGCAGCAAGAATCCCGCCCAGTCAGACATCTGTCATCAATCCTTCGACCACTCGTTCCAGGGCCAGGGCGCGCGAGGCTTTAACCAATACCACATCAGACGCAATAAGCTCAGGACGGATAAGAGCGACCGCCTCCTCGGCATTTTCAGCCACGTCGGCGCGCAAGCCACCGGCGGCGGCCTCCTCAACGGCGAGAGTTGCCCATCGGCCTACTCCTATCAGCCAGTAGATGTCCTGCTCTACACACAGCCGGCCAATGCGGCGGTGCTCTTCCTCGGCAGCCGGGCCCAGCTCCAGCATGTCCCCGAACACAAATATCTTGCGACCAGGCAACTGCGCGAGCATTTCCAGCACCGCCACCACCGAACGCGGTGCGGCGTTATACGCATCATTGATTACGGTAGCTCCCTGAGGTGTGTGCCCGACTTCCGTGCGCATCTCCTCGGTTGGGCAACTCACCAGGCCGGCGGCCATCTTATCAGTCGAGCCTGTCACAGCCCAGACAGCAGCAGCCGCCGCCGCCGCATTTGTGACGTTGTGCCTGCCCGGAAGGCTGATCTGCACTGGCACACTTTCCGCGCCGATCTGCAGAACAAACCCCGCCCCCTCCAGTCCGCGAAGCTTCACGTATTCGATACGCACATCTGCCTGAGGGGCCTGGCCGAATGATACTGTCGGGCAGGGAGACAGCTCCGCAAAAAGGTTGTAGTAGAAATCGTCAGCATTCAGCACCGCCCTACCTTCATCCGGCAGAGCCTCCAGTAGCTCAGCTTTGGCCTGGGCGATGGCATCGCGGCTGCCCAGCAAGCCCAAATGGGTTTCCCCTACATTGGTGATAACACCTACCTGAGGCGAGGCCATTCGCGCCAGATAGCCGATTTCGCCCGGCCCGCGCATAGCCAGTTCCACCACGCAATACTGGTGTTGGGCAGTCAGCGAGAGCAACACGCGCGGTACACCTACTTCATTATTGAGGTTGCCCGGCGCAACGAGCGTTGGGCCGTGCCTGGCCAGAATCGAGCCAATCATATTCTTAGTGGTGGTCTTGCCAACACTGCCAGTAGCGGCCACTACTGTGACATCAAACTGATTGCGATACCAGCCAGCAAGCTGACCGTAAGCACGCAGGGCATCCTCGACTATGACCAGGGGCTGGTCGGCACTCAGTTCGGGCAATTCTCGCTCGACGACTGCTGCTGCCGCTCCACAGACGAAGGCCTCGGCCACAAAGTCGTGCCCCTCAAAGCGCTCACCAGGCAGGGCCACGAACAGTTCCGCAGGCTGGAGGGTGCGACTGTCGGTGCTTACGCCGCTAATCTGCAGCGTACCATCGCCACCGCACAGTTTACCCCCGGTTGCCTCGGCAACTTGTTTCAGAGTGATTCTCATCTTACTCAACTCAGGCCTCGCCGCAGATCTGGATAATAGCCTCGCGCGCTACCTCCCGGTCATCAAACGGGACTCTTTGGTCTCCGATGATCTGGTAAGTCTCATGGCCCTTGCCGGCAATAACCAGGATGTCGCCCGGCTGGCAGCGCTGGACAGCCATAAAGATGGCCCGGCGCCGATCCGGCTGAATTATGTAGCTGTCGCCCATTGCTCCCGTCCTGATCTGATTAATGATTGCCTCGGCGTCTTCCGAACGGGGGTTATCTGAGGTGATCACAGTGAAATCACTCAGTGAAGTGGCGATCTGGCCCATCTGCGGGCGTTTGCCTGCGTCGCGGTCACCACCACAACCAAACACACACAACAGACGCGCCGGAGCCAGCTTGCGGGCTGCCTGCAAGACGTTCTCCAGAGCGTTGGGAGTATGCGCATAGTCCACAATAACGGTGAAGTCCTGACCTTCGTCAATCCGCTCGAAGCGACCCGGGACACCGTCTAGCTGTTCCAGACCGGCAACAATGGCTTCCGGTTCAACTCCCAACCCCCAACTGCAGGCCGCCGCTGCCAGAGCATTATACAGGTTGAAGCCCCCCATTAGATTCAGCTTGACCGCGGTCGGCTTGTGATCGGGCAGAGCCAGAATAAAGTCCATCCCGCTGGTGCTGACTCGCGTGCGGGAGGCGCTAACCTGCGCTGTGTCATCCAGGCCGTAGGTAACCGTTCGCGCGGGAGTTTGTCGAATAATACGCTCGCCGAAGGCGTCATCTGTGTTTATGGCCGCGACCATTGCCTTATTTGGCTCAGCCAGCTCCGCATAATCGGTGAACAGACGCAACTTGGCAGCAAAGTAGTCATCCACGTCAGTGTGAAAATCGAGATGATCCTGGGTAAGATTGGTGAATATAGCAGCGTCGAACTTACACATCCAGGTACGCTGCTGGGTCAGTCCATGGGAGGAGACTTCCATGGTCACATGAGTCGCCCCGGCCTCCCGCATCTGCGCCAGCAACTCTTGCAGTTCGATACTGCTGGGGGTGGTGAGTTTCGCTTCGACCTGCTGCCCACATATGAACCGGGCGAGGGTGCTCAACAGCCCGGTGCTGGCACCGGCTGCACGAAAGATGCTATCCATCAGGAAGGCAGTGGTAGTCTTCCCGTTGGTTCCCGTTACGCCAACCAGTACCAGATCGTCGGAAGGGTAATCCCAGAATTGGGCCGCAATCTCGGCGGCGGCGCGGCGTGAGTCAGTCACACGGACAGCGCTGACCCCGTCGGGAATGATCTTAGCGTAGTTTTCTTTCTCGAAGACGATAGCCCGCGCGCCACGCTGGATAGCCTCAGCAATGAAGTCGTGCCCATCGGCGGCATACCCCTCTACCGCCACGAACAAATTCCCCGGCTCAACCTGGCACGAGTCAGTAGTCACGCCGGTAACCAGTTCGTCGGCAGCCAGGCGCCGGCTTTGCACCCAACACTCGGTGAGATTATCTATGCTCTTCTGTCTTCTCACAAGCGCCTATCTGGCTCCTGCCCATGGCTGCTAGGAACTGCTCAGATTGGGCAATTCCTGAGGTGGTATCAGGTCACGCTCCCGCAGCATATACACAGCTATCTGACGGGCTACTGGCACTGCCACCTGAGAGGCGTATTGACCCTTTTTCGCATTGCGCACGGTTACCAGTATAACAAATTGGGGTTGAGTGTCCACTGGCGCCACGAGCACGAAGCTGAGCATATGCTCGTTCTTGCGATATTCCTTCCTCTGCGGGTCCCAGATCTGGGCAGTTCCAGTCTTTCCGCCCACCACCACGCCGGGGATGCGCGCGCTCTGACCGGTGCCGTAGGGCTTCTCAACGACACCTCGCAGCAGCCGTCGCACAGTTCGTGAAGTTTCCTGTGAGCATACATGACGGACAAGCGCCGGCTCAACCTGGCGATACGTTGTACCGTCAGGATTCAGTATCCGATCAACCACATGCGGCTGCATCAAGCGTCCCCCATTGACCACAGCACAGATACCTGCTATCAATTGGGCATCGGTGACGGCGACATTTTGACCGAAGCCAATGTTGGCCACATCGCGTTTGTACATATCGCCGGGAGCCTGGAGCCTGCCATCTGTCTCCCCGGGCAGGCCTATGCGCGTAGGTCGGCTGATACCACAGCGGCGCAAGAACTCGCAGTAGCGCTCCGCGCCAATCCTCACCGCGATTTGCGCCGCGCAGACGTTGCACGACTTGGCGATGGTGTTGGCCAGATTCAAGCGACCATGCCCTATGCCAGCCCACCGGCCCCAGCATTTAAGGGGCCTGCCGCCCAACTGCATCGTACCCGGACAGACAAAGGTATCACTAAGGGTGAACGCGCCGGTGTCCAGCGCTGCGGCTGCCAACAGCACCTTGAAGGTGCTGCCCGGCTCGTACTCCCGACTGACAGTCAAGTTGATTAGATGGCGTTTGGGGATATCCACGCGGGCGATGCCGCCCGCCGCTGAGGCAATTAGATTTGGATCATAGTTGGGACGAGCGGCCATTGCCAAGATCGCACCGGTGTCGGGCTCCATAACCAGAACAGTAACCTGGTCAGGCTGCTCATAATCCCAACATTGCTCCAATGCATCCTCAACCACCCTCTGCAGGTCCCAATCCACAGTGAGGAGCAGATCCTTGCCGGGCTCTGCTGGCAATCCCGGCTGGTTCTCCATGCCCACGATCGTACGTCCCCAGGCATCCTGGTTGCGCCGCGGGGTGCCGGCCTGCCCCTCAATCACAAAGCGGTATTGGTATTCTACTCCGCCCAGAGGACGATAATCACTGCTATAATAGCCAAGCAGATGGCACCCCACAGCCCCCTCAGGATAGACCCGCTTATACTCCAAGTCCCGCGAAATACCCGACAACCGTTCGGCCATGATCCTTTCCGAGGTTGCCAGGGGCACCCGGCGTTTGAGATAGACAAAGTCCTGCTTGCTGTTCAACTTCGCTTCTACCTGGTCGGTCGGCAAATCTAATTCGTTGCTGAGATATTCACTCATAGCCGTCACGTCCACGTCGTGGCTTTGCCGTATCAGCTTGGGGTCTGCCTTCACAGAGGCAGTAATGACGCTGTCAGCCACGACCCGCCCTTTGTAATCGCGAATAGCACCCGGCTGACCGGCGAGCGGCTGATTCGGTGAGCTAAGCATCCCAGCCAGCCGAAGAAAGTGATCGCGCCGAAAGACCTGGAGGTAGACGACACGAGCCGCCAGACCGATCGCTATCAGGATGATAAACAACAGTAGCGTCCGAAGCGCCTGATGATACGGGGGGCTATGACTGTGGGCTGTTGACGAAGTGGCCGAGGTGCGGGCAGCACGGCTAGTATTCACTATCAAGGCCCCCTGGTGATGAGTGGTGAGGGTATGGTCTGGGCGAAGGCAGGCTCCCGCAATCCGCCAATCGTCGGATCGTCTCTATACACCTTTCAAAATGCCTCGGCGACCATAGCATGCTCATCAGAAGACTGGCGCAAGCCGGTTGAGGGGGGGCGCTTGGCTATAGTTTCGACGTGAGGAGTAAGGGCCGATACGGTGCCTTGCTGCTCGGGCAGAGCTGGCAGTTGCACCAAATCGGTATCCTCAGGCTCGAAGACCATGCCTGCCCGTTGGGCGAATTGACGCAGACGCCTGTGATTCCGCAATCCCGCTATCTGTTGGGAGAGCTGGGATTGCTTGCTTATTTCCTGGTCAATCTGACGCTGCAGATTGCCTGCCTGTAGTTCAAGCTCCGACACACGGGCGCAGGAAATTAGAAAGAGAATACTGGCCAGGCCGATACACGTGATAATCAGACCGGGCCAGATGATCTCCCGCCAGATGGTGCGTAGCCTCGCATGGTTGCGACTCGCGCGTTGAGCAGCTTGCCCCGAATTAGCGGCCACTACCAGAACCTCCTCTGACAACAAGTCCAACCCGCAGGCCATAACCGCACTTCAGGTAATTCGAAGGTGAGTGCCGGGCTTTGAATGATGCTACAGTCTCGGATATTGGACGCTGGTTCCGATGCTACTTGATTTCCTGCACCGAATTGTGTACAATGCAGGTTGCTGTCGGGCTGTGACTTGTACTGCGGTCGCTGTTGCGTTGCTTATGCTGAAGTTGCTGCGACTGGCACTCACCTTCACATCTTATAGGTCGTATCCCACTTGCCTGCCGCACTCCGTTGGTCGGTCTTACCCTCATCGCTCGGTAGTGCCCAGCGCCTGCGCGGCGTGCAGCCGACAGGAGCGGCTGGCCGGATTGCGCCTCACCTCCGCTTCGTCCGGGCTTAACGGCTTGTCCACAATGAGCTTAATGAGCGGCTGCTTACCGCAACTACAGGGGAGGGCGGGAGGACAAGTACAAGGGTGTTGCATGCGTCGAAGCTCGCGCCGAACCAGCCCGTGTTCGTGACCCGCCCAAGTTAGAACTACCAGGCGTCCCCGAGCTGACTGAAGAGCTTCGACCGCAACCTGCAATCCCAGGCGCAGCTCATCTATTTCATCATTTACTTCGACTCGTATCGCCATCAAGTAGCGGGCGGCCGGGTTGCGATGCTTTCCCCGGCTCCACCCAGCGATAGTTGCTGCGATTAGTTCTGCGAGATGAGCAGTAGTCTGAATCGGGCCGTTTCCCTCCCTGGACGACACGATCCGTGATGCCACCTTCCTTGCCTCCCGCTGCCTCCCCGTAAGCTTAAGAACTTCATACAATTGCTGCTGAGAGTAACGGTTGACCACGTCATAAGTGGTCAGCTTCTGGCGACGGTCCATACGCATATCCAATGAATCGTGGCTGCGGAAAGTAAAGCCACGCTCTATGTCCAACATCTGATCCATTGAGATTCCGGTGTCGATGAGAATACCGTCCACCTGCTCGACCTCCGCCTCAGCCAACACATCCGGCAACTCAGAATAACGCCGCTGAAAGAACTGCACACGCTGGCCGAACTCAGCCAACTGTTGCCGGGCTAGCTCAAGAGCTTGCGCATCACGATCTATAGCAATGAGCCGCCCATCGGGTGCAGAGGCTTCCAGAATCAGCCGGGCATGGCCGCCGCTGCCGACCGTCATGTCGATGTAGGTTCCTGCGGGCTGGATGTCAAGGTGCGCTATTACCTGCTCGGGCATAGCCGGCCGGTGTCGCGGCTGGCTCAACTTACAGATCCCCCGCTTGCCGGCCCGCCGTCTTGCTTGCGGAAAAGCTGGCGAGCAATCTCCTTGAGCTGCTTGCCTCGCTCAGTTAGGAATTCGTTGTAGCGGCCCACCTCCCAGATCTCGTAGCGGTCATCCAGGCAGATAACCTGAGCTTCCCGGTCAGAACCATCCAGACCCGCCCAGCGTAGCAGCGACTCGGGGAGTCTGATCCGACCCTGGTCATCAATATTGCACTCCACTGCGGTGGCCACCAACAACCGCCGCAGGTCGTGCAGATCCGGGTCAAGCGAACCGGTATCCACGCGGGCGAACTGCTGCCTGTACAGATTCCAGGCCTGAGGCACAAACAGGTTAATGCAGTTGTCAAACCCACAAGCCAGCACCACGACCGGCGTCAGGCCCTCTGTGTGGTGCTCTCGCAGTTTCAGCCGACCTGCTGAATCCAGCTTATGAATTGTCGCCCCAGGTAGCTCTGCCATCTAAATCCGCATTACTCCAATTTAGTCCATCTCAATCCTTGCTACACCATTATAGTCCAAAAACTATAGCTTGTCAAGGGGATTCCCCAAAAAAGTCGAGTCAGTGGAGTAGATCGGGCCTGGCGAAGAGAAGAGGGCCGATTCAGTGCGATGAACAGACCCTTGAATGACACTTGATAGCTATACTTGACCGGCGAGAGTCAGGCGCAGATCATTCCGTACTACCGGCCGCCTCGCGCAGGGACTGGATAGCAGCGGCCAGCCCGTCGAGGTGCTGGAAAAGGTAGGAACCGCAGACCAGGATTTCCGCACCGGCGGCCACCAATTCAGGAGTGGTCTGGTCATCAACGCCGCCATCAACCATTATCCGTGCCTCCGGGTTTACCTCATCGAGCAACTGGCGCGCCTGCCGGATCTTGGGCAGCACTGCCGGCATAAACTCCTGACCAGCCGCCCCCGGCTCAACAGTCATAATCAGCACCAGGTCCAACTTGTCAGCAATAGCTTCCAGACCGGCGAGGGGCGTAGCCGGGTTAAAGACCAACCCGGCCATTAAGCCCAGATCACGGATCTGCCCCAGTAACTGAGCCGGCTGAGTGACTACTTCCCGCTGGATTAGCAGGGAATCCGCACCGGCCCTAGCGAAGCTCTCAATGTGGCGGGCTGGATTGCCGACCATCAGGTGGGCATCGCAATGCAGATCAGTCTGACCACGCAGAGCTTCGATGACCAGGGGACCGAAGGTTATGTTGTCAACAAACCAGCCGTCCATAATATCAAAATGCAGCCAGTCCGCTCCGGCTTCCTCCACCTGGCGGGCCTGTTCACCGAGTCTGCCAAAATCAGCAGATAACATCGAAGGCGCAATCGTGATTTGATTCATATTCGGTAGCCTCTAATCAATTCACTCTACGTATTTACTGCTCCTGGACGGTTGAATCTTGCGAAGTACGCCGATTCGAAGGGCGATATTGCGGCCCGAAGTCATCGAGTTTCCGGGCAAGCTGGGTGAGCAGCACCCTGGCTGCCCCCACCCGAACGGTGTCCCGAGACGAGGTCGCCAGTACTGCTGGCTGGCCTTGCCAACTGGCTCGACCCACAGCCGCCGCGGCGACATTGCCGCCAACCAGTACCATTTGCGCATTCTGCCACTGCATCACATCGACTAGCTGCTCGCTCGCCTGCCACAGTGCCAACGCCCTGCCTGCCACACCAGCGGCATCGGCCCCGCGGGGTAAGGCAGTCAGTATTGCCTCGTCGCCAGTCTCGGCGAGGCTTAGCTGCAATCCCCACTGCTCCAGCAGGGGATCGGCCAGCGGGTGAGACACCACTTGCATCTCCATTGACAGGCCAGCTCGCGACGGCGCATCGGGATAGCTCATTTCCGGCGGCATTTCGGCATCCTGCACCCTGGCGACAGCCTCCCGCACTGCAACAGCCGCCGCCCCGTGGCTGTCGGCCGCCGGTTGCATCAGCCCAACCCACCAATCATCACGATCCAGCCCAGCGCTCAACGCCCAACAGCCGCATTCAGCCTCGACCAGCAGTAGCTCTACCGACCCGATGCCACCAGCATCCCCCAGAGCAGAAGCAGCCGCCAGTAACCCAGCCACAGCCTGGCCCAGTCTGGCATCATCCCCAGCGAATTCACCGCCCCAGACCAGAACACCACCAGCAAACGGCGTGATGCCAGAGGCCGAATGTCCTGGCAACAGTTGGTCACCGGCAGGCTCCGGGGCGAAGGGCTGTGCTTCGCTGACGTCCGCCTCCTGCTGCTCTGCTAGCTTCTCAGCACATTCTTCGGTGGCTACAGGTATGAGAGAGGTGTCGTTAGCCGACTCGTCCTCGCCGCCTGAAGAGTCTTCAGCTATCTCTTCAGCACCCGGTTGCTCGAAGGGCAATGCCGGCGACAGCGACGAACCCACGTCTTCGTAGAAGCCAGCGCCCTCAGCCGCCTGTTGGTCAACTGGTTCGGCCTGGTCAGGCTCGCCCGATTCTTTGAGTGCCGCCAGCAGCACGCGCTGGCGCTCGGCGCGATCTTCGGGTTCATCGGCGTCGAACTGCGCTTCCAGCCCGCCCCAGTCTTCGTCTGTCCTATCCAAACTCCAGGCCTCGCGCAGTCGCAGCAGAAATATGGAAACCGCGCAAATCTGGACGACAACGCCTGGCCAGTAAAGCGAATAGAAATATACGAAGCTGTCGAGAAAGCCGCCGATGCCGCTGCGAGTAACGATGGGTAGCTCAGCGGTGACCACACTGAGAGCGCCGCGCACGACCAAGCCCAGGACAGTGCCGGCAAAAGCCCGTCCCGCCCCCATCCGCCCAGATGAGAGGACGGTCAGTACCAGCAGATAGACAACAACTTCGCCAATCAAAACTGCCAGCGCCCACAGCGCCGAGGGCAAAGACTGACCGACTTGCTCGTATTCCAGCAACGCCGCGCCGACCACAGCCACCACAGCCGTCGCCATCAGCCAGAGCAGGACAGACAACGCCGAGGTTGAGCCCGCACTTACTGAGGGCTCGTGGGACAAATTGCCTACCTCCTGGTGTTGCATTCTCTGCTGCATCGAAGTTGCTGCAGTCCTTGTCGCCACTGAATAGCTGTAGTATAATACTTTAGTCGCCTGGGGGCAACCACCAATAACCCTTTTCCGCCGTGATTGAGCAAACTGTGAAAAGATCCGTAGACGAGCGCAATCGTCTCAACGATCTGACCAACAAAGAGTGGCTGCAGCAGACCAAGAGCTTTTGGATAAGCAAGGCCCCTCCCCGCGACGAACTAAAGCTGCAACATCCCGCTACCTTCTCCGAGCACGACATCGAGCGCCTTATTCGCCTCTTCACCAGGTCAGGCCAGACTGTTCTTGACCCCTTTGTTGGGGTCGGCTCTACTCTCATCGCCTGTCTGCGCACCGGGCGGCGGGGTATCGGTATCGAGTTGATGCCGCAGTGGTGTGAATTGGCCGAGCAGCGGCTCGCTGCTGAATGCGACAACAGCTCCAGCCCCCAAGATGATATTCAAATCCTGCAAGGAGATGCCGGAAGCAAGCTGGCGGACCTCGATAGCGAAAGCATTGACTTCGTGGTTACCAGCCCGCCCTACTGGCGCATACTCGAGAAAAACGGCCAGAAGGTAGCCGCCGAGCGGGCCAGCCGGGACCTGCCCACCAACTACGGTGACGAGATCCAGAATCTGGGCGGTATTGAGGACTACGACCTGTTCTTAGGAAAGTTGGGCGAGATATTCGCCGAATGCGCCCGCGTCCTGCGCGCCAAGCAATATATGGCCGTGATCGTCTCTGATTTTCGCCACGGCCCGCAGTATTATCTGTATCATGCTGACCTGGCCAATGAGATTCAGCAGCGCGGCATGGTGCTGAAGGGCGTCATTGCGCTGCTCCAGGACAGCAAGAATCTCTATGCCTACGGCATTCCCTACGCCTTTGTTCCCAACATCCACCACCAGCAGATCCTGATCTTCCAGAAGCCCGAATCCGACTGACAAGCAGGTGAGGACTATGCTCAATGAGGAGCAGAAGCGTCGGCTGATTGAGGTCGCTCGCCAGGCGATAACGGCAGCAGTAACAGGCGCGCCTATGCCTGACCTGGCTGCCGATGATCCCGAGCTGCTAGAGCCTCGCGGCGCGTTCGTCACACTCAAGAAAGCGGGGCAATTGCGGGGTTGCATCGGCTATATCGAGCCTCGCGTGTCGCTGATCGAGGCGGTGGCGGATAACGCTCAGTCGGCGGCGCTGCGCGATCCGCGCTTCACTCCAGTTACCTCCGAGGAGCTTCCCGATATCAGCATAGAAATCTCGGCGCTGACGCCGCTGGAGCCGGTCGCCGATGTCGAGGAGATCGAAATAGGCCGCCACGGGCTGGTGATCTCCCAGGGACCTTATCGCGGCCTGCTGCTGCCGCAAGTACCGGTGGAATGGGGCTGGGACCGCGAGGAGTTCCTCGAACACACCTGCCTCAAGGCCGGCCTGCCTCCGGAAGCCTGGCGGCAGGATGACACCGAACTGCTCTGCTTCGAGGCGGAAGTGTTTTCGCAGTCCGATCTGGAAGCGCAGACGTAGTTGTGCGGAACAGGGAAGAGTAGGCTCTGTCGGGGAGGTATCATGTGGCATAGAAAGAGGTTTTTCATCACCAAATCCGACCTGCTTTTCGCGGTACTTCTTGCCCTGGCAATTTGGCTGGGGTTTTGCTGGTATATTGGATCTACAAACTACCGGCTTACATACCGTTTAGAAGAACAGATCCTCGTAAGCGGAGTGGTTCGAACGACTGAACCGTCCCTGCCTGAGTTCAACTTTGCTTACTCCAGTAATACGGGTAGCGGCGAGCGCGGAGGCCCTTACTATTCAGACCGGGAGAGAAGTCCCTCCGTCGCTGACTACGAACTGATGCTGCCGGGTGCGAGGGTGCACGGGTACTATCGGTCAGGAGAATGGGAGCAGGACGACAGGGTGAGTGGCGAAATCAATCTGTCCATTGAGGCCCCCGCCGGCTGGCGCGCCGAGCCGCCCGACCATACCATATCAGGACCGCGTTCAGACGCCGATTTTGACTTGATCAGGGAGACGCAATGACTGATCCGGCACCAACCAAGAATACGGGCACCCGAGGTTCCCTGGGGATATTCTTGGCCAGGAAGGCCGCCATTGCATTCGTTATCATATCGGCTTACGTTATCATAGCGCCTGTATTCCTCTCGTCTCGCGGGAGCTATCGCCCTCTCGAGATGGTTCGAGCAAGAGTCAGTGTGCAAGTGTTGCACAATTCCCGTGAGCTGCCCAAGGCTTATCTATGCCTAGTTCAAGTGCAAGAAGACGGTACTGAACACATGGTCGCCCGAATCCCATTGCGCTATGGACATCCTCTGCCACTCACAGGGGAACAAGCCGAGCAGCGCGCTCACAGCTTCTCTTTCGACGTCTGGTACAGCCTCGACATGTTTCACGAGCGCGGCCAAGGTACACAAGATATACTTGATAAACTATCCCATCGGCTGGATGTGGTACACAAAAGGAGGGCCTACTCTCAGCTTTGGCACCCGGAACGTTACCGCCTGCAGGTAACCTCGCCACTCAATATCAGGAGCGAGCCGCCATATTATCAAGTTTCTAAACTAGACTTCGAGGGCAACGATTTCGTGGTCACGGTGCTTGAGGGCACTCAGCGATGAGTGACAGTTTCACTACTAAGGTCCTGGCCCGTGCCAGATGACTAGCTGGTCGAGGAAGGTCGCCGCACCCCAGTGCAGCAGCCATGCGCCCAGGAACGATTTGCCGTGGTAGCACATCACCCCAAGGGCCAGCCCCGCAATGACCGCCGCGAAGGTTTCCACCTCCGGCTTGGCAAAGTGCATCATAACAAAGGGCACAGTCTGAATGATGATGGCGAACGCACCGTAGCGCAGCGCCAGAAGATTCAGTAGAAAGCCGCGAAAGAAAAACTCCCAGGCAAAGAAATAGACTCCCCACACTGCTACCGACAACAGCCGCGCGCCCAATTCAAGTCTGGCCTGCTCATAGATTGGATAATAACTGCGCAGCGAGGGTAGATAGCTGGCAGCGAACAGTACCGGCAGCAGCACCAGACCAAAGAACAATACATACTTGCCCCAGGTTCTGGCCCGGCCCCAGCGCAGCCCGTAACTACTCAGACTCTCGCGCCAGACCAACTTGATGAGTAACGCCGGCACACCGAAAAGCACCACGAAATTCAGGCCGGCCCACCAATAGAGGTGCTGGCGGGGGCTGCCAGCGTGGTAGTAGACAACAGCCAGTAGAGCAACCGCCAGGATCAGCCCGGCGGACTCACGCACCGGAGGGGGCATCCGCCGTCGTTCCGACGAGAAGTCTTCGGCATAGTCGTGTTCGGGTCGCTGGCTGTCCATAGTTTATCCGGACCTGCCCGTCAAGCGCTCAAAGCGCGCTCGACCGTCCAACTACCACGGGTAAACGTACAGCGACGCCCCAATCAAGCTGGCGACAAGTGCGCCACACATCAGGCGCCAAACCCAGAGAGGTGGTCGCTTCATTTCCTTCCACCATCGCGGTTCGGAGTACCACAATTCTGACGGGTCCGCGCCCAGCCGCCAAATGCGTCCAGCTTCGAGACCAATCCACATCTGAATGGAGGGCAGTATCAAAGCTGTGAACCTCCACCAAACTGAATCGCTGAACGCGCCATATCCTTTGGGAATTGGTACCCTCTCTACGAAGAACATGGACATCAACCACGTGAACGCCCATAGTCCGGCGTACTTCCCGGACCCGATCAGGTTTACCCAACACAGGTAGACGATCACCACTGCGCAAGCGGAAATAGCAAACAGTATCGATACGACGAGCGACGACACCACTCCGGACTCAGCGACATGCCGAAAGTGAAGATACGGCACCCATGTCCCGCAGGTCAGCCCACCAACTAGCCCAAGTACTGCGCCTATTCGCCATACCCAGCTCATCCGTTTCCAGATTGTATCTCGGCTTTCCATGCCGTCACCTCACCTATAGAATACCATTCCACTCTTCCCTGTCGGTGCTCCCAATTCCTGCCTCCAGCCCACAGTTACTGCGCCAGCTTGGTGAGATGCTCAAGCAAGCTCTGGGCGGCCGGGCGGTTCATAGCCGGCACCGCGGCCAGCTCCTCAACCGTCGCCTGGCTCATTGCCACCACCGAGGGAAAAGCCTTGAGCAGCTCCTGGCGACGGCGCGGGCCAATGCCGGGAATATCGTCAAGCACCGACTTGGTCATCGCCTTGCCGCGCAAGGCTCGATGGTGGGTAACAGCAAAGCGGTGCGCTTCGTCACGGACGCGCTGGAGCAGCAGCAACGCCCGCGGGTACGGCCCACTGGCAACTGGCTCAGGCTGTTCCGGGACGAAGACTTCCTCTTCCTGCTTGGCCAGTGCCACCACGGCAATGTCCATTATGGCATCATCCAGTACCTGCACCGCCACGTTAAGCTGCCCCTTGCCGCCATCCATCACTATCAAATCGGGCAGCGGCAGGAATTTTTCATCCCTAGCCTGGGCTCGCCCCAGCCGACGGGTGAGCACTTCGCGCATCATTGCGTAATCATCGGGCTTATCCGCGGTCTGGCGCATCCTGAAGCGCCGGTAGCTGTCCTTGTCAGCCACACCCTCAGTGAAGACAACCATCGAGGCGGTGGCATGCTCGCCACCGATATTGGAGACATCATAGCATTCAATACGATGTGGTGGCTCAGCCAGTTGGAGCATTTCGGCAAGATCCGACAGCGCTGCAGCGGCAGCCTCCCGCCGCTGGCCGCGGGCCTCGCTCATTTGCATCAACTGCACCTGGGCATTACGCTGGGCCAACTCGATTAGCCTGCGTTTCTCGCCCCTCAGCGGCCAGCGCACCTCTACCTGCGAGCCACGCAATTCGCTGAGCATATCCGCCCACTTTGTCATATCGGGCAACTCGCGAGAGACTAACACCAGCTGGGGCGCCCAGCCCGCGCGGGTGTAGTGATGAGTCATAAAGGCATCGAGGATCTCGGCCTCGCTGCGTGCGGCCGTATGCAACAAGGGGAATCGCTGCTGGTTGACCAGCTTGCCCGCTCTGACGGTCATCAGCACCACCAGCGCCCGCTGCTTATCAGTCGCAACCGCTATCACATCCTCATCGCGGGCATCCGTGGAGGCCATCACCTGGTCTTCCAGCACCCGCCGCAGGCTGGACAGCTTATCACGCAGCACCGCCGCCCGCTCGAATTCGAGCTGATCAGCCGCCTGCCGCATCTGCTCCTCAAGCTGGTCAACTATCTGGTCGGACCGGCCTGCCAGAAACAACTCGACTTGTCGGATAATTGCAGCATAGTCCTCCTGACTGACCTCGCCGGTGCACGGGCCGACACAGCGCTTGATGTGGTAGTTCAGGCAGGGCCGGCCCCCCCGCGTCCCGTCCAGTTCCTTCCGGCAGGAGCGGACACCAAGAAACTGGCTGGCCAGTCGCATAGTGCGGCGCATCGCCCTGGAGTTAGGATAAGGGCCGAAAAGCTTGCCGCTGCTCCGGTAGTGGACCTCCTGGCGCTTGGGGTCGTGGAAGCCACGGCGGATGACGCGACCGGAGGCTGGCCGGGCGTCCTTGGGCAAATCGCGCACCAGCATCAGCCGGGGGAATAGCTCGTCGGTTATCTTGATATACGGGTAACTCTTACCGTCGGCGAGCTGGACGTTGAACCGCGGCTGGTGCTCCTTGATAAGGTTGGCTTCCAGGATGAGCGCTTCCAGGTCGGAGCGGGCCAGGATGAAATCAAAGTCGGTGGCCCGCCTGATCATAATCTGGTGCCAGGGGCTGCCTTTGGCCTCATTGCGAAAATGCTGGCGCAGGCGCTTGCGCAGCGAGCTGGCCTTGCCTATGTACAGGACATTGCCCTCGCCATCCTTAATCAGATAGGCCCCGGGCTGATCAGGAACAGTTTTTAGCTTGGCTTCAAGGTCCATAGAAGAATCAATAGAGGTCATCCACCGTATAGCCCTGCGATCTGGCCCATTTGGTGGAAGCAAAAAACTTCTTCAGCTTTCTCCTGAAGTAGATCACCAGAGGAATGTTGATGGCCAGCGCAACCAGTAGGATACACAACGCTACGGGCCACGTGGGCCACGGGACCGAGATGGTGTGAAAGACAAGCGGCAGCATCTCAGCCTGCGGTTCATCCCGCACTGCGAACGACCCTGCCAACGACGCCGTGAAAATCGCAAAGGGCATCACTACTGTGCAGGCACCCCACAGACCCCAAGCCATGGCATACACGCAACCCTTCAGGTGCTCGACTATTGTCATATGCCGGGAGATTTCTCTCATCTTCTCAGATCCCAGAGGGCGCCTCCACCATTTCATGTTGTTCCCCCTCCAGACTAATCGTAGCATCTCTAAGTTCTTTGCAGCGCCTTCAGCTCTTCGATTTCGTCGCGGATCTGAGCGGCGCGTTCGAACTCCAGGTCGGCGGCGGCCTGCTTCATCTCCGCCTCCAGCGCAGCGATAATCTCCGCCAGCTCGTCGGTCTCCAACTCCTCGGGAGCCTCCGGCATAATCTCTTTGATGGCTCGCTCCCGCGCCCGCTGGGCGGAGCGGATGGTCTCGCGCACCGCCTTCGTGACGGTCTGCGGAGTTATGCCGTGCTCTTCATTGTAGGCAATCTGCTTGGTGCGGCGCCGCTCGGCTTCGTCAATGGCCGCCTGCATCGCGGCGGTGACCCGGTCAGCATACATAATAACCTGGCCCTCGACATGGCGGGACGCTCGCCCCATTATTTGAATCAGCGAGGTCTCCGAGCGCAAGAACCCCTGGCGGTCAGCATCGAGGATGGCCACCAGCGAGACCTCCGGCAGGTCCAGACCCTCTCGCAGCAGGTTAATGCCGACGAGCACATCGTATTCGCCCAGCCGCAGATTGCGCAACAGCTCGGAGCGTTCCAGCGTTTGGATATCCGAGTGCATATATTGGACTCGGACTCCCAACTCGGCCAGATATTCGGCCAGGTCCTCCGCCATCCGCTTGGTCAGGGTAGTTACCAAAACACGCTGCTGCTTCTCCACACGTTGCTTGATTTCGGCAACCAGATCATCAATCTGCCCCTCAGTGGGCCGGACTTCCACGGGGGGATCAACCAGACCAGTTGGGCGCACAATCAGTTCAACGACCTGGTCGGCATGATCGAGTTCATAATCACCAGGCGTTGCCGAGGTGTAGACCACCTGCCCAACCCGCTCTTCAAACTCTTCAAAGCGGAACGGCCGATTATCGAAGGCCGACGGCAGGCGAAAGCCATGCGCGACCAGGCTCTTCTTGCGCGAGCGGTCGCCCTCGTGCATAGCGTGCAGTTGCGGAATCGTCTGGTGCGATTCATCAATGATCAGCAGGTAGTCATCAGGAAAGTAATCCATCAGCGTGTGAGGGGGCGCGCCCACCGGGCGGTCGTCAATATGCCGCGAATAGTTCTCGATGCCCTGGCAGTAGCCGATCTCCCGGATCATCTCCATATCGTAGCGGGTGCGCTGCTCCAGACGCTGGGCTTCCAGAATGCGCCCGCGCTCTTCAAACCACTTTAGTCGCTCCTTCAGCTCCTGCTGGATAGAAACCAGGGCGTCCTCCAGACGATCCTGGGAAGCCACGAAGTGGGTGGCGGGAAAGACAACTGTCCGGCCCTGTTCTTCGAGGATCTCGCCGGTCAGCTCGTCGAGCGTCATAATCCGCTCCACTCGCCTGCCCTGCAATTCGATGCGAATAATGAGGTCTTCGTCTACCGGGTGGATTTCGATAACGTCACCCCGCACACGGAACTGTCCGCGCTCGGGGGCCAGATCATTGCGGGAGAACTGCATACGCACCAGTTGCCGCAGTATCTCGTCGCGCTCGATCTGCTGGCCACAGGACAGATCAAGGATGATCTCCTGGTACGTGTCGGGGGAACCCAGGCCGTAGATGCACGAGACTGAGGCAACTACGACCACATCGCGGCGCTGCATCACCGCCTGGGTGGCCGAATGCCGCAGCCGCTCGATTTCATCATTGATAGACGAATCCTTCTCGATGTAGGTGTCAGTCTGCGGCAGGTAGGCCTCCGGCTGGTAGTAGTCGTAGTAGCTGACGAAGTACTCGACGGCATTGTTGGGGAAAAAATCGCGGAACTCCGCGCACAACTGGCCAGCCAGGGTCTTGTTGTGGACAATTACCAGAGTGGGCTTCTGCACCTGCTCGATTACTTTGGCTATCGTGTAGGTCTTACCCGAGCCAGTAATGCCCAGCAGTACCTGATGTTTCAGGCCGCTACTGATCCCCTGGGAGAGTCGCTCGATTGCCACGGGCTGGTCGCCCCGGGGCTGATATTCAGATATTACCTCGAACTGCGGCACCACCAATCACCACTATGGATAGACGAGGTAGCCGGTTGTATAGTTTCTAGAGGCTGGCGCGGCCCACTGAGCCAAGGCTCAATCTGGGCGGGAGTGTACTCCCGGCTGCACACCTCTCGGGCCGCCCGCTCGTGAAGTTTCAGCATTGCCGGAACATCGCTCGGCGTTGCCTCTCTGACACGCGTGTCATTGTCACTCCAGTTAAGCATCTCAAGCGGGCGCGCAATAGCTCAACCTCTTCGGCACTGTATTCTGCAGGCAACCCCACCTACCTGTGTCTGCCGGCGGGCGCCAGAGTCTCCAGTTCATCCTGAGTGAAGATGGAAGCTAAGAAACACCCAAGCTCGCGAAGCTTCTCACTTCCGCCCTCCTCTCGATCAATGACACAGACTGCGTGCTCAACGCGGAGACCTACCTCTCGCATTTGGGCAACCGACGCACAGACCTGTCCTCCCACGGTAATGACATCCTCTACGACTACGGCAGTCTCACCTGGGTGAAAGCCGCCCTCGACGAGGTTGCAGGTGCCGTATTCCTTGGCGGTCTTGCGGACGTAGAGACATGGGAAGCCGGTTCTGAGGGAAAGTGCTGTGGCTAGTGGAATGCCACCTAACTCCAAACCAGCTACTTTGTCGATGGAAGACGGCAGAAGTCCCTCAAGTTCCTCCGCAATCGCCATCAACAGCTCCGGGTCGCTTTCGAAACGGTACTTGTCCCAATAGAAGGAACTCTGCTTTCCGGATCGCAACCTGAAGTCCCCGGTCAAGAATGAGACAGCTCTGATGCGGCTAGCGAGTTCTGATCTTTCCATTAGAGCCATCGTCGACCACCCTCCAATCGTGCCTGACGCTACATCATCCTACGGCCGCCCGCTCCCTCGTTGACTGGCCTCCACTACTCCCCGAGCGGCACAATTCGCCGCGTCACCTCTTGTGGTGGTCACGCCTTCAAACACCGTATAAATGACACCCGGCCCACTTGCTCTGCTTTCCGGTCGAAGGCTTCTACTATCTTTCGGGCTTTGCCGGATCGGACGTCATTTCTGATCTTCTGGCAACCTTCTTTAATCTCCTGTTCACTCAGGAGAGCGAACGTAGAAAGGCCGTCTCGATGCTCC
This sequence comes from bacterium, assembly GCA_030615605.1. Classification (GTDB taxonomy): domain Bacteria; phylum Armatimonadota; class Zipacnadia; order Zipacnadales; family Zipacnadaceae; genus JALGTD01. The sequence continues at coordinate 219,246 of JAUWYY010000001.1, read as the reverse complement.
TTCTTCAGGAGTCGTTCGGGCTTTCCCCTGCCGAAGCCCTCAAAAGGACACGGATGGACAGTGATATCAACGAAGCCTGTTCGTGAGAGCATGTCGATAATCGCCGGAACATCCGGAATACGCTTGCGATCCAGATCCAGCGATGTCGGGAAGTAGTGATATTCCCAGAATGTGAGGAGCTGCTCGTGTGAGCAGGACTGCATAGCAAACCGCCCCTCGCTCTTGAGCACTCGGTGTGCTTCTACCAGGAACTTCTGGCGCTCTGTATCACGTATGTGATGGAAGACCTGGATACAGTACGCTGCGTCAAAGACCTCTTCTTCAAAGGGTAGTGAACAGGCATCGCCGTGGACGAGTTCCGCATTTATGCCTTTGGCCTTTGCCTGGGCCAGCATGCCCTGCGAAACGTCCAACCCAACCAGGCGGCCGGTCCGACCGTCAAGCTCTTGGAGGAAATTCCCTGTGCCGCATCCTATGTCGAGGACAGCTGCGTCGGCGACGGGCGTGAGGAGCTCTATCAGTTGCTGCACGTTCTTCTTCCCGGCACCCCGTGTCAAATCGTAACTATCACTGACAGTGTCGTACTCGATACTTTTTGGATGCTTTCGTATAGCTCCATCTGGCATTATTCCATGTCCTCCTATGCGAATGAGACCGGGATTTGCCATATCCCTTGTCGCTGCGTCCAGCGTTGTGTGTTTACTGCGCTGATTCCTCCCAGGAACCGGGGTCATAGTCATGTTGGGTTCACCCATCCGGTATTCCCTCTGACTCAGGCTGCAATCGCCTGATGTTGGCTTACCATCTGTGTTTATTGACCCTCCTTCTGACTTCCTCCCTTGTTGATACGGGGCATTGGGGTTACGGCGAAGAACTTAGAAAGCTGAAGTCAAATTGCCCAATTCCACACTCAAGCGCCCCTCCTCACGCGACCACCGCAAGCCTATCTCCCGGCCCTGGAGCACCTTCCAACCTACGCCCAGCTCCACGTCGTCATAGCTGGTGTCGTCAAACTTGTAGTGGGTCCCAAACAATACCAGGCGCCAGCGATTGTTCAGATAGTAGCTAAGATCCAAAGAAGCAAGTGTCGAGTCGTCGGTCAAGTCCCAGTTGCTGCGCAGATAGGCGTCCCAGCGATCAAAGCTGGCCCAGGTATCCAGTCCCAACCCCTCGTGCCACCCCTGGCGGTATGCATCGCCGGTGCCATATTCGGCGAAATAATCAACAAACATGGTTACGTTCCGGCCAAACCCTCTTTCCAGAGTCAGTCGACCCTGGGCGCTGTTAGCACTGTAGTCCGCTGTGTCCCATGAGTATATATCGTCAACATCAAACGCCAGCCACGTCTCCGGGGCAAGCCGCCAGGCTCCTAGATCAACCTTACCGTATAACTCATTGTCGAATATCAGCTCACTGTCGCCCTCACTGGCATAGTGACCTCCCAGAGAAAGCCCCAGCCGGTAGGTGTTGTTGCTGCCGGTCGGCAACCGTCGCGGAGAGGTCAACCAATCGGCAACCAGTCCGTAGGCGGTCCCGCCATAGTTGGGTCGACGATAGTAGGCCCGGACGTTGCTGCGATAGGAGGAGCCGTAGTCGAAAAGATTTGCATCCGCAAAGAAACTGCGATGGTCAGGCCACCCTACGCTGAAGTCGCCCAGCATTCCCCCAAACACCTGTCGGGTATCGCGCCACTCCATACCCCAGTCCGAGCGTGGCAGGCCAGCCAGCACCAGCTCCCCTTCGGTATTCTGGGTACGGTATTCCTCGCGCAGGCCCAGTCCCCATCCTTCGCGGGCGATAACGCTGCCACTTCGCGCGCCCCGTTGGACCTCAATAGCTGCCGTCCTGGTGTCGCTGACGCAGTAGAAGAAGGGCAGATTAACCGCCAGGCCGCCATCGGAGCTGACGCCCAGGATTTGCGAGTGGGAAGCACCGGTGTAACCGGGCATAGCCAGAACCCAGTAAGACGGCAGGCTCATAACCTTGCCGCTGCCCACATATATATCAGCATCGTGCAGTACGATCTTCTCACCAACAAAGAAAGTGATGCTGTCAGCTATCATCCACGTGTCTCCAACCACGGGCAACAGATCGAAAGCATTATGGGGAAGATCCCAGTCCAGAGAGTTGGCCTCCAGATTATACAGATCGAAGCTGACCTGTTGCAACCCGGTGTCAGTGAACTGCTGTAGGGCGCCGCGTTTGGCGTAGAACTGGAAAAACAGAACTTCGCCCGCAAGCTGCTGCTCTTCGCGGGTTACAGTGACGGGTTGGGCGCGCAGTTCCATCTTGTCCACGTCGAACTGAACGATGTCGGCCTCGCTGACAGTCATACCTCCGTACTCCACCGAGGCACCATCGCGCGCTTCGATGATGTTGAGGTCCACCGAATAGCCGACCCAGCCGCCGTTGATTTTCACTACGCGCAACTCGGGGCCGGCCTCCTGCCCCTCAGGATGGAACTCCACATAAACGATGTTGCGGCTGTCTTCGAGCCTTATCCTGATAGTAGCCAGACCCGGTGTGTCACTGGTGGCAAAGACCATAGCAAAGCCCCCGGCAGTTTCCACTGTCAGGGCCTTGTTTCTATCAAATTCCGACTCGCCTACATATCCAAGATCAGTGCTGACCACAACCTTAGTGCCATTCGGGGCGGGCTGGCCACTATTATCGCGGACCTCGATGCGAATGCGCACTGCGGTTTTCCCATCAGCCGGCACCGATCGGGGGTTGGGTACGGCGCTGATGCGATATTTGCCCAGTATGCCCCCCTGAGCCACAGCAGGCTCGGGACAGACCAGCATTGCCCCGCTCAACCCCACCACTACTAGCACTGCCACCAGCGCCCAACTGCGGCGCCGGTGGCCTAAGATGTCAACTCGTGTTGTCGCCATCTGCAACGACGACCTTCCCACTCCTTTTTCAGCCAGTCAAGTCACTATCCGATGAAGTTTACAGCGTCAAATTGTCTCCACGCACTCGCTTGACTATTCGAATAGATCGCGCGAATGCGGTAGCGATAGGTGTTACCGACGGCCACATCCTGGTCCAACCAGTCAGTGCACGCCGTGCCACAGATTCCAACATTAACGTTCGCATACGGTCCCCCGTTGGTGGAGCGCTGGACCTGATAGCTGACCAAAGTCAGTTCAGTTGGCGGAGGGGGATCCCAGAAAAGATGGATGCCGTAATCTTCCACGTCCAGGCGATCAGGGATGGGCGCAGCGGCCCCCGCAGCCTGTCCACCATTACCGCCTGATTTTCCAATGATGAGCGCTGCAATACCCAAAACCAGCAGGGGGCCCAGCCATTTCCATTTGCTCTCCTTCCCAGAGTGGAGAGGCTTGGCCGTCAGCTCACCAGCCGGGGTTCCAGCCATAACCTGTGCGAATTTCTTCGTGGCGTCATTCAAGGCCTCACGAACCAGCGGCTGGTCGCTGCCCGTGTAGTTGGCACGGGGACGACTGGCCCCGACCACAGTGAACAACTTAGCCGGCTGCAGCGTCCTCCTGGCTTGGCCCGTTGCTGGGTCATAGTTGGGCTTGACATCGAAGCATTCGCCCTTCAGCGTTACCGTCAGGTAGCGTACCGAGTTATGCACATCCACACTCTTGACGGTAGCCAGCACGATGCCGTCCATGCCCAGTATGTGCCCCACCTCTATGGCGGCAGGAAGGTCACTCACTCCCGCCTGCATGTGCGTTGGCAGCAGGCGCCCCTCACTTTTGGCACGTCGAACCAGGGGCGAGGACGGATGGAATTCCGTGACTTCTATCCCCTCAACGCCGGCCATAGCAATCTGGAGCTTGTTGGTGGTCATCTCAGCCAAGTCGGCAATCTCGCTGCCGCTTTCATCCCCTGCGGGAAACAACAGTAGCATAGCGGCTCCATCAGCGGCCCGCACCGGTGCCATTGGCCAGGGCACAATGGTCACAACAGTTGCAATAGTCAAGAATACCGCAATAGGTCCGGCGAGTCGGTGCGATCTGATAAGAGTCATAATTCGGCCCTCCCACTTCGGATGCGACTGCTGCTAAGCTTAGGTGCAAAATAGAGTGTTTACAACGAGACTTATCGCATCACGGCAAAGGCACTGATGATTCTACCGGTCTGCCCGGTATCCGGTGACCGGGCTTCTATCTCCACCAGGTACCGCCCACTGGGTACCGCCGTGCCCCGGTCGGAACGGCCACTCCACAATACCACGTTGCGCCCGGCTTCGTTCAACTCGCCGCTGATCAGATGCTTTACCACCACACCCGAAATATTGCGAATCCGCGTCTGCACCGCAGCGGCTGAACTCAAGCTGTACGATATCGCCCAGCTACCGCCGGGAGCGGCTGTAGCCGTCACCTGGCTGACCACCGGCGTGACGCTGTCCGCCGGCCGGACACTGATCTTCAGCAGGCGCAGCCCGCCCTCGCTGCTGTTGTATGAATATGCGCTGTTGGTTCGCATCCAGATCTTCTGACCGCTGACGGTGTCCTCCATAATGGCAATCATATCCGCCGGCAGTGCTTCCAGCGACGGCCACGACACCCTTATGATCTGATCCGGGGCATCGGTGGCAATTGCTATATACCAGGTCTGCTCCGTCTGCGTAAGGGGACGCATATCAACCAGACAGGGCGGCGCTTGATGGGTGAGACTCACGAATTCGGCTTGAAGCGTCGCACCTGATCCGGCCGCAGTCGGGGGACTGGGCACATCTTTCCGATCCAGCCCCTCTTCGGCTACCTCGTCTACACCAAAGGCCCGGTCTGTACGGACCTGGCCGGCCCCGGCCACCTCCAAATGAACCTGCCAACCAGAGGACTCCTCCCCACTGGACTCGACAGCAGGCGCTGCAGCAGTCGCCAGCCCTGAGGGGGGCGCGATGACAAGCTGTATCTCATCGCGTGCCAACACCCAGTAACCTTCAAACGGATCCAACGAAACATCACTAAGCTCCAACTCCCATTCGTACTCTTCCGTGGTGGGGTTATAGCTGAAGACAGCGGGCTGGATGTAGTCGCGCTCCACAGCTTGTTCCATCGTCCACAGCACGTCATTGCGCAGCACCTGGATATCCTGGAATTGCACCGGCAGAACGAAGGGGCAACCGATTTGGACCCAGCCCTCAGCTAAGTCGATCACGTAGTCGTCGCTGGGAACTTCCTCAGCGTCTTCGGGGAGCACAATCGTGTCGGCGTTTGGATTATAGAGCCAGTACCCCTCGCCCGAAATGATGTAGGTGAGGAATTCACCGGGGAATGTTCGATAGCGACTGGCTGTCGAATCCCATCTGATCAGAGCAGGATCGTTGGCGCCACCGAGGGTCAGGTCGCCCAGGCTGGCCAGAACAACTTCAGCATCAGCATTCGTAAATTCGTAGGGAAATGATAGCATCGCCAGCCCACTGATTCCGTCCACTTCGATCGCTGACAGCTCGGGCGCACCCTCAAACTGGCTCCAGCTATCTCCACCGGCCGTCAACACTAGTAATAGGCCGAAAACCATTGTGAGAGCCGTAAGCAGCCGTTTGGATTGTAGACTGCTACTGCGAATTGTGCACACTGGACCGTCAGCTCCTTTCAGAACCGGAAGAGCACTTACGGTAGTATGACAAAGGGACGGACTGCCTGGACAGTCTGACCGTCAGTGGCCCAGGCGGTAATTCGCGCCAGATACCGCCCCGCTGGCACCTTTGTGCCCCGATCGCTGCGCCCATCCCACAATATCATCTCCACCTGGCTTCCGCTGCTGCTACGCTCGCCCAGACCCTTGATAGTCACACCAGAGATATTGCAAATTTCGGCAGCCACCGTCGCCGGCTTAGACAGATTGTAAGTAATAACAGCCCCGCCCGATGGTGACATTGCTTGAGCGCTTACCCCCGTTAGGGTCAGCGAGGTTACGCTGTCATCGTAGGCCGTAATGCGCAGATGACGGATACCCCCGCCTTCCGGACTGGTGAAGCTGTAGCCAGTGGCGGTGCGCATATAGACCTGCTGCCCCGTGTCCACGTCTTCAAGCATAAGCTTGACTGCACCCGGAACCACCGAATTCAGCTCCGGCCAAGTCAACTTGACCGGCTCGCCGCTAAGTTGACACAAGACATCAATATCCCAGGTCTGCAATCCTGCCACAGTTGACCGGATATCCCGGGCATAGTTTCCGGAATACTGGTCCCAGTCGGCTCTGGGCTGGTAACACTGAACCGCGCTGCCCACTGAAGGCGGCTCAGTAACGTCCAGGCCCGAATCATAGCCGCTAGTTGCGGCACTGGTTACCCCGATATAGTTGCTGGGATCCACGTCACCGCCGGCGCTGGCGATGATCTGCAGTTGCCATTCATCATCAGATTCGAAGTTGCCAGAGCTATCTGCCGGCGTAACACCGGCTCCGTCCAGCGCCAGCGCATTCAGCCGTAGGGTCGTATCCTCCCATACATGTATCCAGTATCCCTTGAAGGGCTCGAGAGTTGCGCCCAGCGGGTCGTAAGGGAAGTCATAATAACCACCGTTGCCTGTACTCACAAACTCCCAGAGTATCCCGTCGGTGACCCCGTCCTCTACGGCTTCAGTAATGCTCTGAGCTTGGCCATCAGTAACGAACTCGACGCTGCCCCAGTCCAGAGCCCGGCTGAAGGGGCATCCGATCATGCTCCAGCCCCGTGGCGGGACCAATCCGCGCCTCAAATCAATTTCGTAGGTCGTCATTCCGCCATCCAGGATAGAACCAGGTTCCTGAACAGTGACCTGCTGCGGCAGGCGGATGAAGTAGCCCAACCCCGCAGGCGGCGACTCCACGACGGGATCCCCGCCCATTGTATCGGGCGGGTTGAACGTCCCATAGTTGTCCGGGTAGGTGCGATACTTGTTGGAGTTGTTATCTTCCGGCCACCAACGATGCATCGCGACATCCCCGGGGCTCAAGTCAAATAGGCTGTCCGGAGTCGGGAGTTGGCCAGGGCCGTAGGTGTAGGGGAGCGAGAACAGATGCAGGCCAGCGTCAAAGCTCTTTTCCAAGATACGGAAGCTCGCGAGGGCCTCGCCCTCATTACCTTCATTGTCGGCAGCACGAACAATTACCTGGTGCGGGCCGGCCGCCAGTGTGGCAACGTACGTCAGTTCTCCTGAATCGTAGTCGAAGCCGACAATAGGTGTTCCATCAATTTCCAACTCTATGGTAGCTTCGTCCACGCCGCTTTTCGAATCGCTGATAGTAGCAAAAATGCTCACAACAGTGAAGAAGGTTACGGAGTTATTCGGGGGATTGACTATGGTGATCTCCGGCGGAGTGATATCCCCCAGGGCAGCAAACATATTGATTCGCCCGGTGCCCAGTTTGCCAGCGTATATTGGATTCAGCGCATCAATGTCATCAGCACCCTCGCGGATATTGGTAATCACATCAGCGGGTGTATACTCAGCTAACAGCAGCGCCGCCAGTCCTGCTGCCAGTGGCGCCGAGAATGAGGTCCCCGAGCCCGTCCCGAAGTACTCCAGAAACTGCGTGAAGCTGTCGTTCTGGTAGCGCGTGGAATAGACGTCTACGCCCGGGGCACAGACATCAACGAAGTTGGCGGACGAACCGTCGTAGTTGGAAAAGCTGGCTCGCGCGTCATTTTCGTCGGTGGCGCCCACCCCCAGCACATAGTTATCGACGGAGAGATTGGGACCGTCATTGCAGACCGGTGAAAACCAGGTGGCGGGATCGTCGGTGAACTCCCAATCGGAGTTGCCGGCAGCGACGACGACCAGCACACCGTTGATGTAAGCATAATTGATAGCAGGATCGTAGGCCACGGTATAACCACCGGCCAAGCTCATGTTGATGACGTCGGCATCGTTATCCACAGCGTAGTATATTGCTTCCAGCACCGCGGAGACCGTTCCGCAACCATCATCCGGGAACACCTGCAACATCATTATCCGCGCGTTCCAGTCAACCCCGGCACCACCGTACCCATTATTGGTCATTGCAGCAGCCAATCCCGAGACGAACGTACCGTGGTTAACATTGTCGTCTACAAAGCCATTACTGTCGTCGTCCACATCATTGGGTTCCGGGGCGATGTCGTTGCTGTCGTTGACGAAGTCCCAGCCGTTGACATCATCTATGTATCCGTTACCGTCGTCGTCCACGCTATTGCTGGGCACCTCGCCTGCATTGACCCATAGCCTGGCACTCAAGTCTGGGTGATCCGTATCTATCCCAGAATCGATCACCGCAATGGTTACCGAAGCGGACCCGGTGGTAACATCCCACGCATCCATAGAGTCACACAGCGAATGATGGTACTGTGCAGACAGATCGGGGTCGTTGGGCGTAAGAGTCGGATAGACCAGCAGGTCATAGGTGGCAAACGCCACTTCTGGCTGGCTCTGGTACGCAGCAATAGCATCTTCCAGATCAGTGCCCTCGTCCAGAGCAACGATCATAATCGCCCCATCAGGAGACACACCGATGGGCGCGCCGCCCGCTCGCTCGGCTAGCGGCTGAATCTGCTGCGGCCCGACAGTGGGACGCAATCCCACGATGATACGATTTGCTACCGCTCTGGGCGGATGAATGATAAATTCACCGTGGGGGCCCAGAGTGGTGTAGGGCTGGCCAGGTACTGGCACTGTGGGCAGCAACTGACCGTAACCAGTACCTATTGTCAACAGTATTAGCCCACAGGCCACTATCAATGGCAGCAAACTAGCACCCAACAACCCGCTCCTATACTTGGTCGATAGTGCCCACCTGGGTACCCGAATTGTATGTAAAAATGCTGTCGTCGGCCTCCGGCCGAAAACCTCCGGGGCCAGTTTAGCCATCAGTTTAGAAAGCATCATTTGTGCTCTCCTGTTGCTCTGCGAGCCATAGTGTATTGTTGTCCTGTCTGGGCCGACAATTCAGTCCCAACAAATGTCGAACTGGCCACTTCGCCCCACACCATTTTGCTGCTAGCCGGGCCTCCCCGAGTTGGTCTGTTGAACCACCGAGCCCTGCACGGCATTCATGTAGCTACTCAAGAACGACCTCCAGTGCACCAGGCTACCTTCCGGGCCATGCCATCGGTAGATCTCGGGCCATCGTTCAACTTCCAGCGGAAAGAAGACAGCTAAACCCCGATCGCGAACCTTGCCGGGCCCGAGCGGTCCTTGCAGGTAGCTGGCAAGCACCGCCTGCTTGACAGACTGGGTAACCCACCGGGCCTGCTGGGCTACCTCCACACAATTGCTATTCCTGCTCAAAGCCGTCATAAAGCCGCCTATATCCACCAACTCCCCACCCGGCCCCCAGCTTTCGGCTCGGCTGCGCGCCAAAGTCAGTTCCGGGGCAACCGTTGCCATATACGGGTCTACAGTCTCTGACCAAGTCTCCATCCGCTGGCAGATCGCTTTCACTCTGGAGAGATCTACCGCGACCAGACTGATAGTCGGCTCCCCCGCCTGCTGCCAAGAACTTCTCGTAGCCTGCACTGCCGACCGGGCCAAGGCATGTGCTGACGCTTCAGGGCGGGCCACCAGCCACGAAAGTATTTCATCCCAGGGCAATCCGGGACTGTACATAAGTCCAGGGCTGCCCACCAGATAATCGGCTACTGGCCTCAGCCCGACGGCAACCTCTAAGGTCACACCGTAGCAGCAATCCAGGAACACTATTTCGATCTTCCCGGCCTGCGCACCACTCAGTCCCTGGATGAGACCGTCGCGCAAATCTCTTGCTGAAAAGGGCGCGCCAATCTCGTCGGGACGTGGCTCGGCGGTCCCAGACCTCCCCGTAGGGAGGACCGGGGCTATCTGGCCGTGACCAGCCACCACCAACGCGTAGTGCTCGGCTACTATTTGACCCATGCCCCACTTGATAAGGTTCGCCAGGCGAGCCGACGGCGAGCTGTCGCCCAGACTCACCACCTCAGAGCGTCGGCCTGCCTCATTATACAAGTACCGTCTCGCCCGAATCTGTTTGCTTCCCGGCCCCACCCATTCAACCAGTTGGGCAGCAGCAGTGACCTGCCTCCCAAATGCTACCCGGTCGAGATACTGCTGGTATGTATCGCTGAGCCCTTCTAGATCATGGCCGCCCTCCACATAGACCAGCACTGCCCATTGCGCTGCGCCACCATCGGCCACAACCTTGAGCGGAGCCGTCACCAATAGCCCTACGACCATCAGGGCACACCCTAGTTCTTTCCACCGCCCCTCGGCCATTATCATAAACTTGTTGTTACAGTGAATCTCTTAGAGACCGATACTCGGACCCAACCTTAGCGCCGCGATCCGCCGAATCCGGTACCACGCTCGCCCCACCAGCCGCTGCGCGAGCTGGGTCGGCTGGGTCGGTCGCCGGCCGCAACACTGGGAGGAAAAGGCGGCATGTCGATTGTCGTAAAGCTCCACTTGTTACTGTAAATCCAGCCAGACCGATCCTGACCACCGATCCGCGCAATGGGTTGGGCCTCTCCGTATTTGCGGTTACAAACAACCCACCAATAGGTTGTGGTGCCAGCGAAAAGCGTGCTGGTGACGGTGTGAGTCATCACCGATCCCCCGGTCCACGACAGCTCCGGACTCCGGTATACAAGGTTGGTTAAGTTCATGTCGCTATAAACCTGCACCTGATACTGGTCGGGGCCGTCCGAGGGGGTCCATTCGAAGGTGACGTCCGTCGGATCAACATTCTCGTTGTTATTGGTCGGTGAAACCAACACTGCCGGGTCAAAGTAGGTGACGGGCCCGACCGCCCGGCTGGGTTCGCCTACGGCCTCTTCCGGCTCCACAAGCAAGCTACCCCCCGCGGGCCGCACTTGCGCTGGTTCTTCGCCTTCGTCACCGTCTCCTCCACCCCCGCCATTTGGCAGTTGCACAAACCCCGGGTCCACGATGCGTTGCACTCGGTAGCAGTAGGTGTCGCCAGGTACGAGAGGCGGATCGATGACCTCTATTTCTATGGTGCCCTCGGCTTCCGCGCCGGTGCGGTCAAGATAGCTGAATTCTCCCTCAAAGATCATTAGTGCCCCGGCCTCCGGTGTATCATCCCAGAGCTCTATGCGTGGTTCAAAGGTTGCCGCCACAAAATTATCGGGGGTGGCCAGCATCCCGAGTGTGGAGCCCCTGTAAAACAGCCACGCATGAACCTGAGAAGTTTCTGGAAGGAAGCCGCGATGGACGTTGAGTCTGATAAAGGGTGTCCCACCTGCGCCCTCCTGGCCGATCTGCGCGTCAGCGCCGGGGGGGCCGGTTGTCCCCTTGGTGCTAAAGCCGATGAACCCCGCGAGCGCCAGCATGCCAAGAGCCCAGAACTTTCGCAGTGACTTGGTGATGTGTTGTTTGTGCTCTATCTGGCGTACGACTCGAGCCGGGGTATACAGCGCATATACCTTATCCCCGGTCTCCGGCCACTGGCTGCCGGCCAGCGCCTTACCTTTGGATGTGCGGGGATCGGCCTGGACGATCTGCATATCGCCGACAACCCTGACCACGACTTCCTCCAGGTCCGGATTCCAATCCGGTCGAACCACCAGCATCTGCTGGCCGTCGTAGACGCCCTCGTTGAGACCAATGCTAAGCAAAATGGTCCCCAACTCATCCACGTGGAGAACGCTGCCACGCGGCACGTGGCGGCGTAGCATTTCTGTGACTGCTTTCTCGGCAGCCAGACGCAGTGCCTCATTGGCTACAGTCACGTCCTCGCCCTGCCACCCTGGAATGGGCAAGGTTTCGAGTTCCACCATGGCTCCGTCAAGGATACCCTTTAGGCGAACATCCATGGCCTTGACTTCAAGCCGAACCCGGCATTGACCTGTTCGGCTGTTGACTTTCACTTCATGAATAACACCGGTAATTACCTTATTCACCCTCAGGTGTTCACCCACGCGTACCTGCTGACCAGCCATGAACGGCGGCTCCAGGCCAAGATCGGAAAGCGCCGCTTTCAGATCTCGCCGGGAGATAACCCTGAACTCACCAGAGCCCTCTAAGGCCAACGCTACAGCGTCTGTGGCCTTCTCAGCGACTACAAGTGACTCCGCGCCAGTGCCGTCCTGAATAGGCAGCACCGCTGCGGAGGTTATCTCGGTGAAGGTCTGGCCATAGGCAGAAGAAACAAGACCGTAGGGGAAGATCAACGAGACTGCAACAAAGAGTGTCAAAGGCCTGAGCAGTGGCAGGTGTCGTATCTGATACATTAGCTAACTCTCCCTCTGAATATATCTTGTCCCGGGTTGCTCGGGGGCGCGAGCCTATTGCGACCAATTGTCCAAACGTCCCACTATGCCTCCACTCTCACCAACCAGTCCTCAACATAATCATTATAGCACACAACAAGCATCAATACAAGCCAACAGTCCTGGCCGATTCTCTGCCAGCAGCTAAAGACACATCCGTCAGCAGTCATTCAGAGCATATAATTCGGGTTCCACCAAGCTCCGGATCAAAGCCACTGCGAATCCAAATATCAATCCCGCAGCCCAAGGCGTACTGCACTGCTTCCTGTTGGATGATCTGCGGGAAGTCCGGCCACTGCAGCAGTTCGCGGCCGCCTACTTCCTCGATCTTCTGCGCATCATCATAGACAGACGGAGCTCGGTCGTAGATGCCATCTACGTTGCTATACATGGTGGCTTTCGGCTGGCCCAGGGCATGGGCCAGAGCCACAGCAGTTAGGTTCGAGCCGCCCCGCCCCAGAATGGAAACCTCATTGCGCCCAGTCTCCGGATCTCGGTAATAACCTTGAAAGCCGGCGATGACTGGCACGATTCCCTCCCCAATAAGGTGGCGAAGATATCCTTCATCCACCGATTCAATTAGCGCCCCCACCGCGCCACCCGTAGTCCGTATGCCCGATTCCCGGCCAGTCATTGAATAGGCGGTACAACCCAGGACCTCCAGCATCATAGCCAGGGAAGAGTTAGCCCGCAGTTCACCGCTCATCAACAAGCGCGCATACTCTCGAGCCACCGGCTCAGAAGCGATGTAGGTACTCAATTGGTCAAGCTTGTCGGTGGCCCAGTCAAAGGCTGATACCACTACCACCGGGACAAGCCCATCGGCGCGCAGAGGCAAAATAAAGTCCTCCGCGATTTCACGAAGGCGACGGGCGCGGGCCTGGTTACGTCGTTGCTCAACGAGCCGGTATATCTCATTAGGATTCTGAAGTTGGTGGCACTGCTCTATCACATCACTTTCATCCGGGCCAAATCTCTGATGACCCTGTAGCACCCTGCCTCCAAACTTTAGTACCGGGATTTGCGTAGACATAGCTCCTTTCAAGCGCCCGCAGCCGAGCAGTGGCCTTGCACATTCAACGTAATGTGGCTAGCAACCCACCCCTCCATCGCTCCGGTCCTTAGCCAACTGCTCTGGGCGCTGGCCCAGATGCTTACCAAAAAATATGATCGCTGCGGTAATTATACCCATCACAAATTATCTGTCAACATCTCTACACAACATTTCGCCGACTATCTAAGCATCCGTAATTCAAGTCCGCAACAGGACGCGGGCTAGATTAGCGACCCAACCCAGCAGGATAATCAACAGAATAACTCGACCGCCGCGCTGACCAAACAGCCATTGCGGCAGTGCCCGACGGTTGCGCACCAGCCCCACTCCACCGGCCAGCAGCACCCCCCAGGTAAACACGTAAGCAACAGGCCCAAGCACGTGAATCCCAAAGGCGGCTGCCCATTCCCCACGGGCCAGCAGCGCGAAGGCCGTTGTCATGCCACAGAACGGACAGGGCAGGCCCGTCACCCAGCGAAAAATACAGGGCAGTAGGAACATCTGCTCATGGGTGCCGTAGCCGCTGGAGTCGGGCAACAACAGATGCGCAGCCATCAGAATCGCACCGGCGCCGCCCATTATCAACAGTGCCGCCACTCGCGCCGGCGACAATATGCCTCTGCCCAGATCATCGGTCGCCGGCAGCGGTCGCTCATAGCCACCGCGAGAATCTCTTGTCACTGCCTCTTCAGCCATTGGTCAGTTTCTGAAAAGCGATGAGCAGCTCCGCTGGTATTGCGCTGGTGCCGGGGGCGGGAGTCGAACCCGCACGCCCCGCTAGGGGCCCAGGATTTTAAGTCCCGTGCGTCTGCCAATTCCGCCACCCCGGCGTTGACTACAATATTAGCACAGCCACCCGCGCCTGTCCACGAGTTCCCAACTTCGGCCCGACACCGTCACAGTCCCGGAAACTCGTTGACCGTCGCCCCAAGCTTCACCCAGGTCGTGCGCCTGCGTTGCTGGCTGTGCTATTCCGCTATGGACATGCGCACCAGCGAGAGCACCGCGCACTCCATGCGTTCGGCGTTCCACCATGCACAGTCCTCGCCCAGACACGAATTGGGAATAGTGGCCCCTACCATTCGCTTGAACGAGTCATCAAGTGTTGGTGGTCGCGTTGCCAGGAGCGGACATATCAACACATCCTCTTTGCTGCTCTCTTCGGGCTTGCCTTGTTGAAGCATTGTGACCCTCCCTTGTCTAAAACGATCTGTAGTTCTAGATTCCCGCCTGCTTGCCGGTCAGCCGCGCTTGATATGGTATGGTATTTAATTGTTGTCATTTCCGCTTTGGTGATAGCCACAGAACAATAGCGCCCACGGCCCAGCACAGGGGGATGAACACCAGTATAATGGCTACCACTAATATAACACCGACAACGAAGGGCAAAAGATAGATAATGGCGCTGATAATGGCTGCGCTGATGAGCAAGAATAGCAGGATGACCAGAGCGCCCGTGAGAATACGTTTCATTCCGCTGCCTCCACCTGCGTAATTGTCGCACTTCGCCCGCCGGCTTGACCGTCAGCTCAAGGTCTGACAGGGGCTACTACCCGCCCTTCAGCGTTATCTTTCCCTCCTGCCAGTTGCCCCTGGTGCGCTAACTTTCGCTCTACGGGCTTCCTGTGCGCCTGTGGGCTATTCCTCGTGCTCTGGCTTCGGTGGGAAGAATAACTGGCGGCGGGTTGCCAATACCCACATGAACAGAGCTATCGTGATGAGTCCCGGCAGCCCGACAAAGAAGACGAAGAAGCCCAGAAACAGCTCCCCTCCAATATCCCGCCGTGTTGCTAAGAACGCCAAGCCTAAGCCTACGAGCCCTACTATAGCGAGGCTCGTCCAAACTGCCCCGCACCACCATCCCCACCGACGCAGCCGCACTAGGCCCCAGATTGTCACAAAGCC
Organism: bacterium; assembly: GCA_030615605.1. GTDB lineage: Bacteria > Armatimonadota > Zipacnadia > Zipacnadales > Zipacnadaceae > JALGTD01. The sequence goes on along the minus strand of JAUWYY010000001.1, from coordinate 204,085 downwards.
GAACAGGACTACAGGACTATTAAAATATAGACCGCTAAACAGCCCTGCCACGGCCTGCAGGCTTACGGCCCCGACTATTGCCGCCACGACATACACCGGCCAGACGGACGGCCTGGCCTTGCCCTCGTCAGTGTCTCTATGCGTGTTCACCTGTCTGCCTCCTCTGCACTCTCAGCGTGTCGTGTGGGTACTCTGACGCGGCCTCCGACATCAGAGCAGTTGGGCAGTTTGTGCTGCAAATTGCCCAAGCCGACAAATCCCCCGTTGTCCTTGCGCTGTACCGTCACGCGGGTCTAGGCTAACTACTTGGGCGCGGGACCGGGTATTACGGTTATCAAGGGCGCGAAGCTGAGGAGGTTGTCCGGAAAGGCCTCCAGCCCGGCCCCCAGCGCCTCCTCGTCACCCGCAAGTTTCTCGGCCGTCCGTTGGAACTCATCTGCGGCCGACTTGCCTCCGCCTGCCCCTGTCTCGCGGCAGATCTGGGCCATCAGAAACCACGGGCCCGGCGCCTGGGGGATCTGTTCCGTCGTCCGACGGAGAAGCGCCAGGGCCTTCTGGCTCCGCTTCTGGCGGTAGGCCAGGTACCCTCGCTCCTGAAGGAAGATGAACCGGTAGCCTGCCGAGAGATCCCTGATGTTCAGGCCGGCGCGATACCGCTCTTCCGCCTCGGCAGGCCTTCCCGTGGCCGCCAGCGAGTAGCCGTAGAGGTAGTACTCCGCCGCTTGCTGATCCGGGGTCCGCGGCGGGTATGCCGCAGTCATTGCTAGAGATGGCCGGGCGCCGTCCTTCGGCATGAGGACACAGTACATACGGTCGGCGGCGGACCACATCGCCTCGAAGTCATCGTAAGGCACCTCCCAGGCGGGGCCGAACACTGGATCGTGGACGATGACCACGCGGCGGGCCAGGTCAAACCCGACCACCACGCGCACACAGCGCGTCGCGATCTCGTGGAGAGGGTTCATCGGGAAGGACTCGCCGATCTTGCGGTGCACATCCAGGCCCACCATGCGGCCCACAATCCGCGACGAGTAGTCCTGGGAGTCAAGGTCCTGCAGGTTCACGCCGAATTGGGCTCCTCCGCCGATTAGCATCTCGAAGATGCCGTAGAGTTCATGTGCGTAGGGCGTGTTTGCAGTGACGACAAGCACGGGATTGCCGGCGGACAGGAGAGCACGAAGCTCGTCGAGGGTCTTGCCGTCTCCCCATTCCTCTCGCAGCGGTCCATTCTGCTCGTCGGTAGCCTCGAGGTAGTCTTCCCACGTCTTGGCGTCCGGCCGGTGGTAGCGAAGCACCATCATGTGTGCTGCGCGGGAGGAGGGGTGGTACACTTTGATCAGCGCAGGATGCTCGATCGCGCAGCCTTCTTTGATCGAGACGAAAGGTACGCCTCCGACGAGCACCGGTGCGGGGGCTTCGGCTGGGGGCAGGTCGGCAGAGACCACCCTGGAGGTGCCCAAATCTCCCAACACCAGTACGGTCAGAGCGAGGAGGCACGGCAGGCCCCACCGGTGCGAAGCCGAGCCGAAGCCCTGATTCAATGTTGTTGTCGACGGCATATGTACCCCTCCTTGGACTGCGAGCGGAGAGAGCACCGCCCGTCCTCAGCGGAAATTAGCGATATGGTCTCTTACCAGTGATAGTGTTCTCCGACTGACCCGGGAATTCCTCGGCCACGCTCAGCAGCTCCTCGCCCAGCCGCGCCGGCAGCCGCATTCAGTTCACTCGCTGGGTGACTCCAGCAGCCCCCGACGCAGCAGCTTCCGGGCCAGCTCATAGATGTCCCTGGGCTTCCCCTCCTGTCTCATCCCCCCAGCCAGCACGTACACTTTCTGGGCTTCGTCGTCTATCAAGTAAACTACTCGATACCGAGACCAGCGCACTGACCAGTAACCAGCGAGGTCACCTACCAGAGGCCGACCTCGCTTGTCCGGATCGGTGGCCAGTTCATCCGCTATCTCCAGCAGCTTGCGCTGAATGCGGTTGTCAGCTATCTCCCCCAACAGCTCCAGCGCCGGTTCGGTCCATTCTACGGTGTAACTCATAGGCCCAGCTTCTGCCTCGCCTGCTCCGAGGTGTAAGTGCGGCCGGCCTTAATTGCCTCGATGCTCTCCCGTAATGCGGCCATTAGCTTCTCGTCGCCGAGAATCTCCAGTGTTTCTGTAATGCTCTCGAACAATGCCCAGGGCATAATCGCCAACACCGGTTCCCCGTGGCGCGTGACGGCGAGCGCGCTGAGGTCCTCTTTTTCCAACCTCTCCGGTAGCCGCAAGAGGTCCCGCCTGGCTTCACTCACCGACAGAGTTTCAGAGACGAGGCTCCTTTCTGCTGCAGTGGTCACTTTCCGTTCCTCCTTATCTCTTTGGCGCAATCAATGTCTACTTCATTGTACACACACTTGCCTACTTTGTCAATACCCTATCGGCGCTCGACAGAGACTACTAAAATCCGCTCCGCTCGGTCACGCTGAGCAATGCAGAGTTATGCGCCCCGCTTGGATCTCTGTCGCATCTCAGCCAGTCCGCGTTTCACAAGCCCACGCATTAGCGTCTGGTAGCCAATGCCCGCCCGCCCAGCAACTTCCTTTAGCTGCGCTACCACGCTCGGTTCCAGCCTGAAAGTCACGGGCTGCTTTCGTTCCGGCGTTATCGCCAGTACAATGTCATCAGCAGGCTCCCAGTCGAATTCTTCGAGATCGTGTTTATCCCAGAATTCGATCTCCTCTTCCTCGGACTCAAAGTGAGGGACCAGTTTCTCTGCAGTCTTCTCTTTTGGCATATTCCTTTTAACTCCTCCTGGGGGGGCGTGCTGTGGTTACCCGGGCGCGCCGTCCCTCTATGGCAAAGAATACGACAAGCTTGCGTCCAGTCTCTGTGCGACCTGCAACGGAGTAGCGCCTCTCTCCCCGCACTGTCCGGGCGCGCCGAGGCTGCAGCTTCTTCTGCAACATTACTTCGCGGACTTCATGCCACTCTACACCATGCTTGCGCAGCATGTGGTTTTTCGCTTTCCTGGTTGCGTATACCTGGTCAACGATCACTGTGTTAACTGCGCTACCTTAAAGAGAGGCTGAAAATCCAAGTGCGCAAAGCATAGCATAGTATTTACATTTTGTCAATACCCTATCGGCTCTCGATCCAGACTACTGAAATCCGTTCCGCTGAGTCACGCTCAGCAGCTCCTCGCCCAGCCCCGCCAGAACCTCAGGCTCAAACTGCCCCACCGCCGGATATGAGGTGATGTACCCCTCATCGCTGCGTCTTCCCCTGCACAAACAAAAATGCGACGTCCCTATTACAGTTCGCCGCAAAGCGGAGCAGTACCTACCTTAGTTAGAACGAAGGGCCGACCGGCTATGTCAGTTCAACGAAGACTGGAGGCGGCGGCCGGATACAAAACCAGGCCCGCGGCGGTCGTTCCGCCACGGGCCCGAGCACATCAAGCGCATTAACTATGGTTGGCATTGGCGTGCCACAGAACAGATAATTCCGCCCCGCCAACGCCAGCTCTCACTCACTTCGTGCGCATCCCGGCGGCTCCCGTCTCGACACTTGACAATCCCACACTCGTGTCCGGGGCGACAACTGTCACCTCGCCGCTGGCGCTCAGTAGGACATCACAGGGCCGCCACCACGAAGCAGTGTTCCCAGTTACCGGATAGCCCGACTCATAGTTTGCAGCAGTCAGGTAGAAGGGCCCGAGTATCTCACTGACTGACGCTCCCGTCGCCAAGGTTCCCGTGGTCACCCGAACCACGCAGCCAACCGCTGGACTCCCACTATAATAGTTGATGGCGGGTTTGAACCGGCCATCTTCCAGCGTATCGCAAGTGAAGTTTTCCGGCCCGTAACCCGACGTGTTGTCGAAGTCCAACTCACCGGCACCAATTGACTCGTTCCAGTAGCAACTGTGCTCACCCGAAGGCGACCAAACATGAGTATCTATGTCGGTGGCCTGATCCCAGGTCAAGGTTATGCGGAAGTAATACTCACCGCCCGCCGGGGGAGTATACTCGACCGTAAACTCCTCGGAGAATGTAGTGCCCGCCGCGTTGGTCGCGCGGGCCCGGATATAGTTGGTACCAGGCACCAGGATGAGTGTAACGTTAAAGGCTCCCCCCGAGGCGCCCATAACCGACTGCTGGCCGTTGAGTATCACCACAGCGGTATCCGAGTCCAGGTTGTCAATCGTTCCGCTGAATACTGCCGTTCCGGTAGCCTCGTTGAGCACTGGATCATTCGCGTTAATGACCGGCGGATCAGTGACCTCCGAACCTCCGTAGCTTTGCAGCACCGGATCCAGGCGTGTGGGCTCTTCTGTTACGGCAACCACATAGTTGGCGGTCTGGTATCCGGCAGCGGCAAAGCTGGCCACGCGAGTGCCGGGGGGAACATCTGCTATCGCATATCCACCATCCTGCCCGGATGTGTCACTGTACAGAGTTATCCCGTCGCTGGTGACCCCCTCGACATCACTCAGGGGCGTGCCCGTTCCTTCTTCCGTCACGAAGCCCCATATCGATCCGGCCCCCCCCTCGGGGGAGGGTAGCGTGGGGGCAAATCCGCCACTGCATCCACCCAGGACCAAAGCCAGTCCAACCGTTGATGCGGCCAATACGATTAGGATTTTCGAGTTGATGAACATGCAAGTATCCTTTCTAATGCAGTTAGCGGTATTCGTGATGTATGCTAATCCCGAACCCAATACTATTGTCAGGAACGGCCAGGGCCGAGGCAGCCAGGCTTGGTCCGCTTGCGTTGGTGGCATACAGGTCTACCGGCATGCCTGCTCCGAGTATATCGTTACGCCACCCCAGGCTCCACACGAGCGCATCATCGGGCCTGCCAGTATTCTCATCGACAACGTTATCTCCGCTCACCGGAGCCGAAACGTCAGCGATAAGCTCGCCGCCCAAGAACGGACTCGTGACTCCCAACCCGAGCATCACAATCCGGCCAAATCCTTCTGTGGTGCCGCCCTCGCTGTTGGGAATAGTATTTTCAAACCACGCGACTTTCCCCTCGGCTACCCAGGTGGTCCGCCCATGTCGCCATTGCAGGGGCAGGGCAACTGCCGGGATTACGCCATCCATCTCCGCGTAGGCACCAGTATCAAGGTTCGTGCCCCGGGGCCCCGCCGTGGACAGATCTACACTGGCAACAATGGCCAATCTCCTGCCTAAGAAGCGACGGGAGATCTCCTGCTTCCAGGCCAGCGATAGTGCATTCCACTTCGACTCACGTACACTACCAGCCAGGGGGTCCTCCCCGCGATTGGTGATTGTGGTATACCACAGACCGATTTCTCGACGGGTATCCAGGTTGCTGCGGACTCCCACCGCCAGGGTCTCATTACCACTACCCTCAAAGAAGCGAGCTTCGGTTTGCACCACAGTCTGTCCCGGTGGCAACACCTCGGCACTGTTAAGATTGGGAAGCTCCTGGGCAATGAGCGCCCCGCATGAAACCATCAGACATAAAGCCGCCAATAAAACTACCAGTCGGACCGTTCGTAACATGGTTTTGTTACCTCCATAGTAGGAAACTTTACGCCAGTAAGACATACTTCATTTTCAAGGGGCATCTCATGACCATAAATTTGGCCAGCACTTAGTTGCTTGGAAGGGATGAGACCAAGTTAGTAAAGTATAACATTCTTCTCCGCACATGGCAAATCCCGACCGACAATTACTGGAGGCGGCGGCCGGAATCGAACCGGCGAATAGCGATTTTGCAGACCGCTGCCTTAACCACTTGGCTACGCCGCCTCCGAAATATTGGAGCGGAAGAGGAGATTCGAACTCCCGACCTTCTGCTTGGCAAGCAGATGCTCTACCAACTGAGCTACTTCCGCATCTAGTTTTCTATTGGTTCGTAGGAGCGGCATTCCTGCCGCGACTGAAATCGGGGCAAGAATGCCCCTCCTACGGTAGATTGCATTGTGGAGCGGGAAAGGGGATTCGAACCCCCGACCCTCAGCTTGGGAAGCTGATGCTCTACCGACTGAGCTATTCCCGCCCATCGCCAACTGTTGTTAGGCCCGCGTCCTCCCCTGCCGTCAAACCTGCCGTTCAACCTGTCGTTGAGCCTGTCGTTGAACCTGCCGTTAAACCTGTCGTCCACTGGTGGGCGGTGCAGGGCTTGAACCTGCGACCTCTTCCGTGTGAGGAAAGCGCTCTCCCAACTGAGCTAACCGCCCACTTTGCCAGCCATACACTGTCTGGTGCCGAGGGCGGGATTCGAACCCGCACGAACCGCAAGGGTCACTAGCCCCTCAAGCTAGCGTGTCTACCAATTCCACCACCTCGGCGCGCTCTCAGTATACCTTGACCAGCCCGCTTAGTCAAGCGAGCGACACACCAGACTGGCGGCTCCTGCATCTTCCCCATACTCTCGTCGAACAGGGCCTCAATACTAGGCGCACACAGTTGATCCTCACGGCGAAGAGGCATTGGTGAACTCCAGCAGTACCTCGGCGTACTGATCAATCATCTTCTCAATACTGTAAAGATTCGTGACGTGCTGCCGCCCCGCCCGGCCCATCGCCTCACGCCGCTGAGGTAATTCGCTGAGGAATATGATCGCCTCGGCCAGACTCTTCGCATCAGCCGGCGGAACCAGAAGGCCGGTCTCCCCTTCGACAACATATTCAGGCAGGCCGCCATCCCGAGAGGCAACTACCGGTATCCCCATAGCCTGCGCCTCCAGATTCACGCTGGCAGCGGCCTCCTCCCAATGCGAGGGAACAAGCACAACGTCAGCAGCAGCATAATAGGGACGAGGGTCGGGATGAAAGCCCAACATATTGACCTGGCTCTCCAGACCCAATGAGGCAGTCTGCTCCTGTACCTCCTGCTCCAGATCGCCTTTGCCAACGATCAACAAGACAGTGTTCGGCAACTGCCCGAGCACTTGTGACAGGGCCTGCACCGCGTATCTGTGCCCCTTGCCCTCCGCTATTCGCCCCACCAGCACCAGCACGAAATGATCCTCGCTGAGGCCGAGTTCGCGGCGGGTCTGCGCGCGCAACTGCGGATCAGGACAGAATGAGTCGGTGTCTACACCGTTGGGGATAAGCTGGATGCGCTCGGCAGGAACTCCGCACTTTCGGGCAAACTGCACCATTGACGCAGAGACGCAGATAACGAGCTGCGCAATGCGCAAGGGGATCGGCGGGCTGATTTCGGCCCCCGCCCGCACCACAAAGCGTGTCCCGGTCAGCCGGGCAGATAGGCCCGCGCTCATCACCGTACGCGTACCGTTCGCCAATACCACATCGGGGCGAACGCGATGAATTGCCCGCCACGTGTAAATGACCCCCAGCGGGTTGCGTTTGGTGCGAAACGGTGTGGAGACAATCGGGAAACCCTGTGCTCGTGCCGGCTCCATCATACTGTCCCACGCAGGGCAGGCCAACACAGCCTCATGACCGCGCTCACGCAAGCCCGCCATGATTTGCAGCGTGGTCTTCTCTCCCCCGCCCCAGACCAGAGTATTGTTAGTAAACAGAACTCGCGTCGTAGCCTGCCTATTCTCGCCGTGTGTGTTGCCAGCTAGAGATTGGGTTCGTCGCGGCTTGGATCGTGTCTGTCTGCTTGCTCAGCCCGCATATTTGACTCTATTGCCTTAGCATAGGCCAACAGAGTGGCATGACCCGCCATCATCGCGTAGACTATCCCTCGCCATCCGTCAAGAATAGCGCCCTTCAGCAGCAGGCACCGCCCGAACGCCGCCAGCCCATGCGCAACTGCCGTAGCCAGACTCACAGGCCGTCGTGTCGCGTTGATCATTTCAGCCTTGATTGTTGAGTACCGATTATGCTTACGCATCCGCTGGTCCAAATCCCGGTGGCTGTGATGCAGCAACACACCAGGGATTCGCCCGGCTGAGTAATTGCTCAGTAGCAGTGATTCATGCACGGGACGATTGTCCCACCCGAAATGCGACCGATACAGACGAGGCAAGTAATGTAGCGATGCTCCAAAGCGCAACTGCTTCCCGAACAAGACCTCTACGCGCTGGATCTTGAAGACTTCGTACTCAGGATCCGAACTCAAGGTGTCTTGGATTGCCTTGGATAGACCGGGAGTGATTTCCTCATCGGCGTCAACGGCCAATATCCAGTCTCCGCGACATTGCTCGCCACCGAAGTTGCGCTGGGCACCATATCCTGGCCAGTCGTTATGGATTACTCGAGCGCCGTGGGCACGAGCAATTTCGCAGGTGGCGTCAGTGCTACCAGAGTCAATGACCACACACTCATCAGCCCACTGCAGCAAATCCAAGCACTGCCCAATTACATCCTCTTCATTCTTAGTGATTATCAATGCAGATAGCATAGGCACCATATTCTAACTTATCCAGCATCCCTGCCCGGCTACTACTATTTCACCCGCTGGGCCGCGCTAACGTGCTTCATAAGAGATAAGGCCTGGTCTGCTACATCCTCGGGCTCGATTGACAGCAAACATTTGCGATTGGGACACTCGGCGGCCTGATCGTGACAGGGACTGCACGGCAGATTCTTGTAGACGACTGCCGAGCTTTCGCCCAACGGTCCGGTGAGCTGAGGATCGGTAGGCCCGAAGATGGCCAGCGCCGGACACCCCAGAGCGGCAGAAAGATGGGTCGGGCCGCTATCCTGTCCTATGAACAGACTGGCTCGAGCTAGCACCCCCAGGAGCTGGCCGGCATCAGTGTGGCCAGCCAGGTTGGCCACAGGAACTGACATCTTGCTGGTGAAAGCTGCAATATTCTCAGCTTCTTCAACAGCACCAATAAATACCGGCCACAATCCCGCCCTCTCCCACAATACTGCTGCAAGCGCAGCGAAGCGCTCGGTCGGCCAGCATTTAGACAGCCGATGCGAGGAAGCCAAAGTGGCGAAAACAACAAAGGACTGGTCGTCGTGCACCCCGTGGCGGGCCAATATTCGCCCAGCGTCAGTTCTATCCTGCTCAGTAGCCGACAGCAGCCCAACATAGTCGCGTTTCGGCACCTCATCCGCCACATACTCGGCCATTCGCAGGTTGTTAGCTAGCGAGGGACGATTGTCGTAGGGGATACGCTCGCTGACGAAACGCCGCGGCCAGTCGTTATCAAAGGCGATGATACGCCGGGCACCGCACAGCTGAGCCAGCAAGGAGGGCCCCGGCGAGGTCGGCAAGACGATCACCAGGTCGGCTCGCCGGGCGCGTAACTGCCTGATCAAGGGTAGGTACGCAATAGTCAGCGCCTCAGGCCGGAGTGCGATAGCATCAACCGGCTTGGCCCGCTGGGCGAGAGGAACCAGATGAGGCCGCACCACACTACATATCTGCGATTGGGGATACCTTCGCTTAATAGCGTTGACAAGCGGGAGGCTAAAGCAAAAATCGCCGATTTGATTCAGGTGGAATATGATTACTTGCACAGCTATGTTAGACTGGCATCGCCGATCCTTGCATTGCATTCGCGCACCTGCCAATGCTAACACTTCTCCCCAGCGGTGTCAATCACAGCAACTTCATCAGCGAGTGAGCGCAGCAGCGGCCAAGGCAGCGACCGGGAACAAACAGCAGCAGGCCTTGCGTTGTTGACATAGTGAAACTAGGCAGGCTAAACTTATCGGGCGGATGGCACAACTTCGCTCAGCCCTTTGCGAAGTACTGGCTCGAAGAAAGTCCTGCTAGCCAACTGGGCACAGGCGGTGCCAGCATCTAGCTGTTTGTTGCCGGGAGGTGGACCGATATAGCTACCGTACTTAAGACTGAAAACTTGGCGAAGATATACACCCACGATATGGAAGGAAATCCGGTAGGTCTGATTGACCTGAGTCTGGAGGTAGAGGAGGGTCAGATCTTTGGCCTGGTTGGTCCCAATGGGTCCGGGAAGACAACGACTCTCAAGCTCCTATTGGGCCTGGTATTTCCGACCTCAGGTTCTGGAGAGATCTTCGGCTATCCGCTGGGGATTTTGACCTACAAACAGCGTATCGGCTTTGTTCCTGAAGGACCCTACTTCTACGATCACCTCAATGCAGTGGAGTTGCTGCGCTTCTATGGCAGTCTCTTCGGGATGGGTGGGTCAGAACTCGAAGACCGCATCGAGGAATTGCTGAAACTGGTGGGGATGTGGCAACGGCGCGACCGCAAAGTACTCAATTACTCCCGCGGTATGCTGCAGCGAATCGCTCTGGCTCAGGGACTCATCAATGATCCTGACCTACTATTAGCCGACGAGCCGACCTCTGGCTTGGATCCGATCGGTGCAATCCAGATCCGCGAGGTTCTCAGGCAGTTGCGTGACGAAGGAAAGACCATTTTCCTGTGCTCACACCTGCTCAAGGAGATGGAGCCGCTTTGCGATACAGTGGCTATTCTCAACCACGGCGTGGTCTGCCACGAGGGTTCAATGGAGGAACTCTTGACCGGCGAGGATGGTCGCTACGTGGCCAGCTTCCGCGACCTGGATCAGGTCGCGCTCCAACATCTGCGAGTGCTGGCCGAGCGGGTGGACTCCGAAGGCGAGCAATATGTGGCGGCGTTCTCTGACCAGCAGTCAGCGACAGCGGCGGCCAGTGAGATGATTGACAAAGGTGCACAGTTGATAAAGATCAGCACCCAGCGACTGACGCTCGAAGATGTCTTCATCGAGGCAGTAGGAGGTATTCCCGAATGAGCGCAATCTGGCGAATTGCCAAGGCAACTTTCCATGAAGCGCTGCGGCGCCGGTTTCTGAACGGTATTCTAATCTTTGGCATTCTCATCATCGGCTCGTCATGGACCTTCACTTACCTGTCGCCGGGAGCCGAGCTGAAGATGCTGGTTGATATTGGATTGGGTGCCATTCGCTTCTTTGGCATGCTGATCGCAATATTCGTAGGTGTCCGGCTGATCCCAGACGAGATCGAGAAGCAGACGATCCACACACTACTGGCCAAGCCGGTGACCCGGGCCCAGTTTTTGCTGGGCAAGTTCTTCGGCGGAGTGGCGACCGTCTTCACCAACGTAGCACTCATGGGACTGGCCTTTGTGGCCGTCTACACGATCAAAGCACCCCAATTACGCGAGCTGGCTCCCGACCAGGGTCCAGCAATCTCGATGGAGTTTATGGCCTCCAACATCGGCAAGGCCATCGGCCTGACCTGCTTTGAGTTGCTAGTGCTCTTGGCAATCGCGGTAGTTGGCTCCACTATATTCTCGTGGATTCTGGCCTCGATCTTCTCGTTCTTCATCTACTTTGTGGGGCAGATGGCGGATTTCCTGCGCGAGTTGGCCAGCCCTGAGCGTGGTGCCGACACGGCTTCGACGATCGTGTTTGGAGTGCTGTACCGCATATTGCCCCACTTCGAGATATTCGACATCCGCGAGAGCATTCTCATGGACAACTTTGTTCCGTGGAGTCTGCTGGGCAACGTCACCGGGCAGGCAATCATCTATGTGGTCATAATATTAATGATAGGCTACCTGTTCTTCAACGAACGCGAGGTGTAACCCCCCACAAAAAGGCTGGCCGATATGAGACTTCGCTGGACTTCCAGGACTATCATCCTGATAACAGTTGTCGCTGTAATTGTCGGCTCAATTCCTCTGCGCGAGCGGATCCGCTACCAGCGGCTGGTTTTGGGCATAAGGCGGCCCATGCCCCTGACCAAGATCGTTGATTTCGATCCCACCGCCTTAAGTGGGGTGATGATCGGGGCCATCCTGGGAGGTTTCCGCGAAGTGGCCGCGACTATGATGTGGACCAAGGTCCAAACGCTCTGGGATCAGGGCAAGGGCACCTGGTATGACAGCCTCCATGTTATGCGCAGCACTACCCTGCTGGATCCCCACTGGATTGAACCCTGGCGAGTCACCGCCTGGCACATGGCCTACAACCTCTATGTCGAGACCGATGACGCGAGGCTGCGCGCTATCTTGCTGGACAAGGCCATCTCCGCGCTGAAAGAAGGTATCTCGTGGAACCCTGAGGAGGTGGACCTATTCATTGAACTGGCCTGGACCTATTTCGACAAGCTTGATGACTACGAGCAAGCAGCCAAGTGGTTCCGCGCCACCCTGCATATGCCCCACCCCGCCTACATCGACCGGATGATTGCTCACGGCTACGAGAAGCTCCCCAATATCCCCAAGGCGCTGGACTGGTACGACTACTGCCTGAAGAGAGACCCCAATGATGGCATTGCGCGGGGAGCAACACTTACCATCCGCGAACGCTACCTGCCCGCCTGGCGCTTGCTGGAAGCTGGCGACTACGACGGTGCAATAGCCCTGATAGACCAGTACCTGGAGGTAGACCCGCGGGGCATCATCGGCTTGCATATACGCGCCCACATACTGGAAGAAGCGGGGCGATTGGAGGAAGCCTTTGATACCTGGCAACGCTCCGCCGACGCCATGGCCCTGGACGATCTGGCCCGGCGCAAAGTCGCCGAACTGGGTATCATCCTGGGTAAGGACGTCGCGCCCGTCGCCACCCAGGTGCTCCGCCAGGAAAGTCCCGAGCAGATGTCGCCCGCCCGGGCATTCAAATAAGATAAGTAATAAGTCGCCTTCGCCCCCTGCCCATGTGTGAGAACTTCGCAGGCCTGCGGGGGGAGGGAGCAGACCAGCCTTGACAGATTAGGGCGGTACACAGTAGAATACCGCCACCGTGGGCGAGTAGCTCAGTTGGGAGAGCGCCTCCCTCGCACGGAGGAAGTCGAGGGTTCGAGTCCCTTCTCGTCCACCACCATTTCCCCCCAACCTCTTGCTGTTCTCCCGTCCCGCACCAGTTCCTATTCGTCTGATGCCGAATCGCTGTGTCCAAGAATGTGCACCCTACTGCTCTTTCGCTCGTACTACGCAACGGAAGCGGCTCCATCCTTGGCTATGTAGATCTGCGCTAGTCAGGCTGCGATGCCACAGCCCATAGCAAGGCTCCGGATCGAATGGGGGGCCCGGATACTCTGTAGGGTACCACAGGCCCTTTGTTACAACAAAGCCGTCCTGTTCTGTAGTAGTCCACTCCCTCCCGCCGAACATACCCACACACCCGTACGGGCTTACGTCTATCGTCCAAGGACCAACGCGTGGCGGCGTAGATCCTCTACCAAGCTCCTCTCTCCACTCGTTTCCCCACGGATATCGCCGTCCATCCGTACTTCGTGCTGCTTCTTCCCACTCTTCTTCTGTACACAAAGACTTGCCCGCCCACCGGCAGTAATCTTTGGCTGCTACCTGGTAGACCAATGCAGACTTCTGGGCAATCTCCTCCCAGGGCCGGCCCTCTGGCAGGTGCACACTCGGCCATTCCACTCTGTTGTGCCACCAGTACGGCTCCGGATACTCCGTGGCATCCACGAATTGACGATATTGAGCGTTGGTAATGGGCAAGCGACTGATCCAGAACGCTCCTATCTGGATCCGCTGCTCTGGCACCGGATCGTACTGACGCCTCCGGTTCACTTCTACGCACTCAGGAGGGGTTCCGAAGATGAACTCTCCGGCCGGCACATAGACCATCTCTGACCCGTCTACAGGATCCACCCAGAGCTGACCGGCTTCTGCCGGCGGTGGGGGAAGCTGTGCTGCCGTGCGCTCTCTTTGTTGGATTGTCGGCCTGTTGACGGTTCCGGTCTCATGGATATCATCTACCACGGCGCGATCACCTACCGAACCATCTTTGTGCTGGCACGCTGTCCCGGCAAATACTGCGATCCAAAAGATGACAGCCAGTTTCCAGTTTCTCATGTTTCCGTGCCACCTATCGCTATCCCAACTGTACATATTTGGCGTCAGCCGGCGAAGTCCTCTTCGGCGAGGGTGCGCAGGATCTCGCCGAAGTAGATACGATGGAAGTCCCCGCCGGCGTAGAAGTCGTCAATGATTTCGGGGGCGAAGTTCTCCGGCACTACATCGGTGTGCTGGACGACGTGGCATTCGTAGACCAGATCGCACTCATCAATGTAGGGGGAGATGATGCTCTGGGACTGCCCGACGGTGAAGCCGCACTCGGCAAACTTGTCGTGGTCGCGGCCCGATACGGTGCCGCAAAGCTCGACCGCCTCCGCCATACCGGGAGCAGGGACGTTGACGGTAAAGTCACCGCTGGCCTCTATGCACTCGTAGGTGTAGCGGGAGTGGCGGACCAGGACCACGAACATAGGGCGACCCCAGACGATGCCGACGCTGCCCCAGCCGATAGCCATGGCATTGGGTTTCCCATCGGAGTCCAGCGAGGCCAGTAGCAGCCCGTCGGGCAGGCAGTCGGTAGTTTCCTTAAGGTAGTCATCCCAGGCGACTTCGATCTTGGGCATAAGTAACCCTCCTGATGCGCAGTAGTTTGCTGACTACTGAGACATTGTAATTCTTCTCAGGCCGACAGTCCACTACCAGGCGCGCTTATGCTCGACGGTGAGCTGATTGGCATTATCGTAAGTCCAGGTGGTCACATCACCGCTGTTCTCAGTTACGGTCTTCCGATTGCCGGCGTTATCTGCATTCCTCTCGGCGGCGTCTCGGGCGGAACTTGCTCAATATCCAAGTCAAGTTGCCAAATTCTCCCGCTGATCACTTCCAGGAAGTATAGACGTCCAGGCACCTCAGCAGACCAGGCCAACGCCGTGTCTATGTAATACCCATCATTTGGGTCTCGCCACGTAACAATGTACACCGAACCGTCCAGGCAATCCACCACTCGCAAAGGGTGATGTTGGGAGGGGCCCCACTTCGGGACTTGATATGTGGTGGCTAGGTACGTTCCGTCCGGCGACGGTATCACTCCACAATTGTGTAAGGCGGTACTGCGCCCTATGACCTCTACAGCTTCGCGATCCGTGTCGATTCTCCATAGAGTGTGCAGTTGCTGAGTCGTCACATACTTGGCTGAGCCCACCAGGAATACATACTGCCCGTCGGGAGTCGCACCTCGAATGTTGAACGGTTCCCTGTTGTCCAAGTATAGTAGCCGTCTGGGCTGCCAATTGGGAGCCGTAGCAATGTATACTGCATCGATGCACTTCCCAAAGTTCGACAGCTCACGCTCATCAGTAGGCAGAAGACCCATCACATAGATAACCAGGCCATCCCCTCCTCGACAAACAATAAGCCCCGAATGAGTCGGATAGAATCTGTCGATGAGCTTCTGGTAGACAATTTCCACTTCGTTGCCCGTCCGATACGCTATCGCCAAGAAGCATGGTGCAAACGACAAGTCCAGCTTCCCGTACACGACCGCAGCAACCGGCCCCCCGGACACCTCGAGGCTTTGGTAATCTCGCCCGTCGGTCCATTCCAACTCAGGCGGGGGAGGCGGCACACTTGGCGTCGTTGCCCCACGAGGAGGCCGCGGGCGCACTAGCTCACGTGGCCCGGGATACCACCACCCTGACCCCACGGGTGCCAATTCCCGCTTCCCGAGCAGTGTAAGCAGTTGCGGCCACTTGTCGGAGCCGTGCGCAAAGCCGACTTCGCCGATGAGCTGCAAGCGACCCCACGCATGCAGTTCCGCGTCGTTGGGCCGCCAGCGCCTGTGATGGCATCCCCTTATCAACGGGCATGGCCCCATCGTGAGCAAGAACAGCAGGACCAGGATCGCCGCGGTCGCGGCGCATGACTTAACGGCACTCCTAGAAATACTCAGGCTTCTTTCCTCCCTGCAACTTCGATCTTGGGCATAAGTGACCCTCCAGATGCGCAGTAGTTTGCTGACTACTGAGACATTGTAATTCTTCCTATGCCGACAGTCCATTACCAGGCGCGCTTGCGCTCGACAGTCAGTTGATTAGCGTTATCATACGTCCAGGTGGTCACATCGCCATTGTCCTTGGTGACCGTCCGGCGATTGCCGGCGTTGTCGTAGGTGCAGGCAAAGCTGGAGATAACCGTGTCATCGGACTGCTCATGAGTTATCCTCGTGGTCTGCCCGGCGCCATCGTACAACTCTACACCGCCCACCTCAGCTATTATGCGGCAGCTTGTGGAATCACGCTCGCCTTTATGGCCATTGCTTGAGGAAGACAGCGGCCAGTGGGGTCAGTAGCAGTCCAAGGATAGTGGCCACTGCTGCACGGCCTGCCCCTATCCACGCCATTATCCAGATGGCAAAGTCGGCGTCTTCGCACGGTAGGGTGAAGTACATTTGGATAGCACACGCACCCGCTGCTGCCGCCACCAGGATAAGGATCGGGACAGCCAGTAAAGCCGCCCACCATCCGTGTTCTAGTACGGACAGGAGAACCAGCCGAGAGCCTCCCACTCCTACAATGGCACCCAACAGGGGGGCCATGACCTCCCAGGGCTTTCCGATCCCTAGTTTGTGGAATACCAGCCAGGCGCCAACCGATGCCATACACAGAACCACCAACCTAACCACTACTGTTGACATTCATACATCACCTCGCTCATGTTTCTCTGGGCCTGATGCGCAGTAGTTTGCTGACTTCTGAGCACATTGTAATTCTTCTCAGGCCGACGGTCCACTACCAGGCACGCTTGCGCTCGATGGTACCGTCAGCCCGGACGAGGATTAGCTCTTTGACCTCGGTGCGCGCGCGGCGCACGCGATCCGGCTCGAAGGGGTCCGGCTCATACTCAGTCTCCTCCTGATAGGCAATGACGGCGACCACCGGGTTCTCGATCTGCGCAGTCTTTTCAGGAGTAGCGGTGGCCGAGTTATCTCCGTTCTCGGCCCGCGCGTACCAGGCGCTGACCCCGGCAATCAGGACCACCAGAACGACTATCGTGGCAAGTAGCCATCTGTGTGCAGACATTAGTAGGCCTCCTCTATTGTGGGTATGGGCAAGCAAGCTGCGATTCTAAGTTATATGACACGCAGCAGCAGCGATTGTTCCCCGCCCCGGGCAAGGGAGTAGTGGCGCTCGCAGCGAAGAGCTGGAGCAGCCTGATTGTGGGTGGGGCGGCGGTGTGCGCAATAAACCCTTGCTTCCTGGGTGGGGCCTGATGCCTGCTTCCAATCACGGCGCTGGTAGTGCCCGCCACCAGCAGGACAGAGCCGTGCCCATCAGAAAGAAAAAGCCCACCATCGCTTTGAAGTAGCCAAAGACCTGGGCGAGGTAAGCGGACACCTCGTGCAGGGGAACTCCCCAGGCGAAAGCCAGGTAATCGGGATAGAACCTCATCCCCGCCTCCCTGCTTGAGTAGGTTATTGCAGTCAGACGACGGCGTTGCCAGTGCAGCTACTTGTCCCAGCCCCGGGGCGGCTTGGCCAGCCACAGCTCTCGCCACGCCTCCGTGACGGTGTCGGCCTTCAGGATCGCTCGCGTTGCCAATAAGAATCTATCGGCAATCTTGGCCCGGATGCGTTCGGTAAATCCGTCCGCCTCAAAGATAATCTCCAGTTCGACTGGGGCAGATACAGTGTACGGCCTAATCGAAGCGGCTCCAGCAGCGGCCCGCTGGGCAGCATCGGCGAGTATTGCTGCGGTTCTCTCGGGGGGATAGCAAACTGCCGCCGTCGGGCCCAGTGATTCTTTGACCGTGGCGGTGACCACACCGTCGAGCAGGTCGGCGGCTTCGGCGGTGCCCCCGGAGTCGCCGGTAACCAGCACTACAGGCACCCCAAAGTCGCCGGCAATGGCCGCCTCAATCCCAATTTCGCCTACTTCTACTCCATTAAGGAAGATCTGTTTGAAGCTGGGTTCATCGGTGTGGGCCAATACCTGGTCTGACTGAGTGCCCATAGCGTGGTATCCCAGTAAGATGAGACCATCAACAGTCTCATCCAACCCGCCGGCATTATCCAGGGTATAGATCGGTTTACCCAAGATGACACGCACCCGCTCATCAATTTCATCCAGCAGAATATTGCGGCCATCCCAGTGGATATCATACACCCAAATCTCAGGATTCTCTGTCCGCAGCAGCCCCTCGATCACCGCATTAAGATCGTTCATAAGCATTCGCTGGCCAAACGCAAATTCGGACCCGGTAAAGGCAGCCTGCTCCGGGTGGATAACTCCGGTAACCCCTTCAACATCGCAACGGATTAACCATTTCATACGTGATTCAACTCCCAATTAACGGATGCCTTAGTGTAGCGGCTGGTTTGCGGCGGCCCAACGCATGCCGTCGGCACAGGAGATGTCAGGATGAGCCTAGCCTTGAGCCTGTCGGTAGTATAGCGGGCAGGGCTAGCGATGTCAAAACGCCGCGCCGATGTTCCCAGCGATATTGTCCGGATGGCTGGTGAAGGGAAGTCTCTGCTGCTGGAGCAGCAACCACGCACGTCAAACCTCCACAAGTCCCTATGATTGCTGGGCTAATCCGATTATTGCCTGTTTGATAGCCCCAAGTTTTCCCACTAGTTATCCACACTGCTCAACGAACGACATCTCGCTTTCCACCGGTTTTCCCCAACACTTTCCCCGAAACAGACTAACGGTTGTTGACAACAAATATTCACAAAATCTCCCCGAACAGCCTGATGGCCGGCGTATTGGCGCTACTGTGCGGGCTTATTGCGCAAAGGATCTTAGCTGCTGGTTCGCCTTCTCCTGCCAGGTGCGGAGGGTCGCAAAAGCTTCTTCGGTAAGAGCAATCAGCTCGGCTCGCACGGACGGATCAATGTAGTCCAGTAGTTCGGCGACCTGCTGCTGTGGCTTATCATTGAGTATCATCACGCCAGCGATGCCGAGGGCCATAGCGCGGGGCTGGCCACCAAAGCGCAGCACAAACTCGGCAGCTTTGCTGAGTCGTCCATCCTGGGACTGGATCATGCGCAGACTGTTGCGCGTGGCGCGGTCGGTGGTGTCAGCGAATAGCCTGTTGGTGATGCGTCCGTAAAGGTCTTCAGCGAAAGCGTTATGGTCGACACAGGTGAATACTTGAGGATGCGCTCGAACCAGCGCGCCGCCCACCTCCTCCCACATAGCCCGACGCCCCACTCCGTCCAGTTCTGGGTCGTGACGACACTCATCCATATAGGTGTGTCCGGCCAGGTTGCCCAAGACGCCAAGCAGAGCGTGGACACCGTTGTGCGCATACAGTTTGCGGTGATCCCAGGCCTCGAATTCTGCCCTCGACAGTATCCGCAGGCCCTCAAACTCAGGCACCAGCGTAGCCGCGGCGCTGCCATCAACAGGAAAAAGCTGGTAAGCTTCGCTGACGATCACAGCATCCTGGGCAGGCGCGACTGGCGACAGATCCCGTTCTTCGGTGGTCAACCGCTGGCACATTCGGGCCACTATTGTATTGACAAAGGCGAACCTCTCCGCCGACAGCTCTGGGTTGCTCATTGCCTGCCTGGTGGCCTTTCTTAGGGCAGCGGCTGCGTCTTCGTGGTTCTCACAGCACAGGACGTTCAGTGGCTGATGGGTGAAATCAACTGACTCGGCGGCACTCGCCAGCAATTTGCCAACGGCCGGGAACGCCCCGGCCCCGGCTGCTGTAAATACCAGGTCAGCGGCGGCCAGCGCCTCGGCCAGCTCTGAGCGGACGTTGGGGCTGCTGAGGTCAATGGCGCTGAGCCCCGAGATCTGAATCTGCTCGATTTGCACCCCCACCTTGTTAAAGGTGACACTACCATAACTTTTGAGGGCAGCCACAAGGTCGGAGTCAATATCAGCAAAAGTCATCTGCCAGCCCGAGCGGCCCAGCAGTTCGCCGACAAAGCCCAGTCCGACCCCTCCGGCGCCCAGGATTAGCGCTTCCACTAGAGTGCCTCCCTATCAAGAGATGGTATCCCTGACAGCTTGAACGACTACGATAACAGTTCGCCTTCTGGCTACGAAGGTCCTGCTTTCATAATGTGGTGCCCGGCAGCAGGAGGATAGAGGCAAACAAGCAGTCACCAGGGCAGTGCGCCACTTACCACACTCAAGGCAGCCAGGCCAGTCCGGATTATTCACAAACCGAAATACAGATATGTCTTGTGGTCTTAAAGCCGGTTGCAACGCGCGTCTTAATGGAGACTATTCGACCTCTACGAGGTACAAGAATAATAGTATGCTATTTGTCGCACTGTTCCACTTTCAAAGTTTTTGCCGGAAAGGTGCGGAAGACCGGCTTTTTTCAAAAAGCGGGTTTTCCGCAAAATCCGTTTACGAATTTGGCAAGCCAGTTGACACCGTCCCCGGCCGCTTCTATACTTATCTACGGAATTGGAGGGGTGGCCGAGCGGACGAAGGCGGCGGTCTTGAAAACCGCTGTGCCGTTAATGCGGCACCGGGGGTTCGAATCCCTCCCCCTCCGCCAGACCAAAGATTGAGCCGCACCGGGCCGGGCTTGACACCAGTGCCGACGCTGGCTACACTAACCGCAACAAGCTCTCAGGTGCCCCCATAGTCTAGTGGTTGAGGACGCCGGATTCTCAGTCCGGAAGCCGGGGTTCGACTCCCCGTGGGGGTACCATTCGACTCATAGCCCAGCCGCGTGGTATTCGGCCCAACCCACCAGGGTATATTATAACAGTATGAGATTAGCGGGTTGGCCAGAAAATCTACTGCGCCGGGGGATGGGCGCGCTGATGGTTGTGCTGCTGGCATCTGCTGCCCTCCCGCTTGCGGCAGATAGCCAGACAACCTCACCGGTCAGTCGTTATCTGGCTGCTCGTCAGCAGCTTGATCCCATCACTGACCTTCCGCCTCAAGCTCTGGCCAGCCTTGACCCCTCGCTCAGGGGGATGGTCCTGGAGTTGCGTGGCGAGATTGTTGCAATTATCAGCCCCGGCTCGGAGGCCAGCGACCCAGCGAGCAGGCGCCTGTTGCTGCAGACCGACGCCGGCGTGGCTGTTGCTTTGGACTGTCCTGAGTCGATAGGGGAGATAGAGGTCGGACAGCGCGTAGCTGTGCTGGCCAGAGTGCCCGAAGATCCTGAGAACCGCGAGCATCTGCAGGTCGAGCACATCATCGCCGAGAGACATCTGCCGGGGGCTTTTTCTACAGATGAGGGGCCGGTTGCTGAAAGGCTGCCTCAATCACTGGTATCCCCAGCCACGCCAGCTACCGGAGCTGCGGACATCCCTCGACCACCACAGTCAGTTCCGCCAGAGCTATACGCTCCCGAGAGAATAGAGATCTGGCAGCAATGGATAGCCAGACACAACCCCAACCTGTCAAAGCTCCAGCGAGAGCGGATCATTGAGTGGGTACTATATCACTGTCACAACGTGGGAGCCGACTACACAATTGATCATCGCCTCATATTCAGCGTAATTCTGGCCGAATCAAGCTTTGATCCCACCTGTCGCTCGCATGCTGGTGCTCAGGGGCTGATGCAGCTAATGCCCGGCACAGCCCGAGGGCTGGGGGTCGCCGACGCCTATTACTTCCCGGAGAATATCCGCGGGGGCGTCGAATACCTGGCCAAGTATCTCAGACAATTTCGCGGGGAGACCAACTACCGACAGTGTGCCCTGGCCCTGGCCTGCTACAATGCCGGGCCAAACGCAGTTAAAGAGTATGGTGGCGTACCCCCGTTTCCCGAGACACGGCGCTACATTACCAAAGTTACACAGCAGTTCCACGATCTTTTTCACGCTGGTTATCCGTAGGGCTCTGCGACAGGCCACGCTGAAGGATAAGCACTATGAAGATCATCACAAGGTGTCCAACCTGTGACGAACAGATTCAACCAACCGACACTATCTGTATGAATTGTGGAGCCGATCTGGTCCAGGCAGAGCTGGCGAAAAAGAAAGAACTGCAAGAGGATTCGCTGACCGCGCGGCGCGCTGCTGAGGTCTCCGGAGGAGGCGCGGGCGCCGGACAAGCTAAGCCCGGCGAAACCTCCAAGGAGACGCGCCTGCGAGTTTTTGACCAGCAGGAAGCTGGGCGACTTGTCCACGAGCGACTCAGTTGTTATGTCACCGCCGCCCTGGTGGCCCTGCCCACTCTGGCCTTGCTGGCCTTTGGCATACTGCAGGTGCACAAGCTGGGGCTGGCCGAGATTCGCACACTTACTCTCGCTGACCTGCGCACCTGGAGCGCGCTCAGTGACCCCCGCATTCTGGCGGCAGCAGCTACTATGCTAGGCTTTGCCGGCCTTCTAAGCTTCATCGGACTCATCCAGCGCGCTGCCAGAGCCAGCCGAGCAATACAGGACGTGAAAGCAGGGACGAAGCCGACAATCGTCTCCTTGACCGCGGTGACCTACTGGGGCTTGCTGCTCACCGCTGTATTCTGCCCACCCCTGGGCCTGATAATCGGCATTGCCCTGAAGTTCAGCTCTGATGAGGATATCAGGAGCACTGCCGGCACTATGATCATTATCAGCCTGGTAGTGATCGCCGTCCTGATTATCAACGCCATTCCGGCAATCGTAGAAACACTTAGGTCCTCGGCACCGGCCAAACAGGCCTCGTTGATGAGATGACGCAGTTTCCAAGGCGGGCCGACACGGCCGAGGCGTGACGCCAGTGCCATAGGCCCGACCGTGGTGGGCGAAGGGCCGTGCCGGCCCGCGAAATCATTCCAGATGGCTTGAGAGGTGGCCGTGCAGACGGCTGATGGCCTGAGCGTGAATTTGACAGATGCGCGATTCAGTAACCCCCAGCACCTCGCCAATTTCGCGCAGGGTCAGGTCTTCCTGATAGTACAGGGCAACAATGTGTTTCTCGCGCTCGGGCAGTTGCTCGATGGCCTGGGCAATCATCTGTTGGATCTCGGCCTGTTCGAAAGCATCGGCCGGATTCCTGTAGCCGACATCCCGGTCTGCCTTCATTGGGTCCGGTCGCAGGTGGGGCTGATTTTCCATTATTTCGTCCAGCGACAACACCAATGTGCCGCTGATCTTGCCTAACACCTCATGATACTCTGCAACGTCCATCTGCAGTGCCTCGGCGATCTCATCATCACTGGGCGGATAACCCAGTTGCACCTCAAGCTCACCTATGGTGCGAGCAATTTCTCGCCCCTGCCGACGCAAGCTGCGCGGCGCCCAGTCCCGGGCTCTCAGAGATTCCATCACCTCGCCGCGAATCACCGTGCTGGCATATGTTTCAAATTTCACGCCCCGCGCCGAATCAAACCGGTCAACCGCCTTGATCAGTCCAATTATGCCGGCACTAATCAGATCCTCGCGATCCACACTCTCCGGCAACGTCACCGTCACACGGCCGACAATATATCGAACCAGGTCAACGTGCTCCTCGATTAGACTATCACGCTCTTGTTCGTTCATCGGCTGGGCCACATCATGCTACCACCTGACACTTATTGGCGGTTGCCGGCTGCTACGGGCTGACTTCTGCCAATTCTCTGAGAGTTATCGCATGCAGACTATCAACTTCGGTCTCTGCGGCCAGCTCATCGGGCTCCAATACAATCAACGATGGCACTGCAGCCTCGACCAATTCTGCCAGAATAGGACGGATCTGACGGTCGCACAGCAGCACCATTGGTCGGTCGGCCAGCCGGTGCTGCGCTACCAGGTCCTCCAGCACAAGCCGCCAACATCCAGCTTCATCAGGCCCCAGTGCCACCAGCTCTTCTCCGGACTCGTGCTCTACTTCCAGCAACTTCCGTTCCACTGCTGGCGCCAGAGTGATGACACCGACTATTCCGTCAGGGGCAACCATCTGCGTGATTACCCCAGACATGCGCCGGCGCGCCATGTTCGCCAGTTCATCTGAGTCTGCCCCCTGATTCAACCCCGCCGCCAGCGCCTCGATCAGCGCCACCGGATCGCCCAGCGGGATGCCCTGCACCAGCAGCTTACTGCCCACCTCAGCCAGCATTGAGGCCGACAGCCCCGCCGCGCGCGCCTCAGCGACTACTGCCTGATGCGTCGTCTGGAGCTGTTCTAGCAGTTCACTGGCCCGCTGAGTGTCAATAAACCGGGCGGCCTGGGTGCGCAGCAGCCAGCGCAGGTGCTCTATCAAGAATTGCACCGGGTCAAGCAGCCTGACCTCGTCCCGGTAAGCACGCTGCGTTGGTTCGGCTCTGACCCACTTGCCATAGCGACCATCAGGCAACTCGACAACTACTCCCTCATCGGGAAGCAGTTCGGCCCGCGGTGCAGTCGCCAGCTTGCGACTCAAGCGCAGATAGCCGCTGCCCAGCACGCTGCCGCGAAATACCACCTGGTACTGGTCAATCGCCAGCTTTTCCGAATCTGTGACCACGAAGCCCGGCAGGCTGAAACCAAGGTGCGCGGACATCTCATCACGCAGACGCGCCAGCTCATCAAGCAGCGGCCGCTCGCCCTCCTCCAGCAAATCAAGCAGGCCCCAGCCCAGTTGTAGTTGCGGGGCGACTGCACTGCTCGGCGTCTCAGTTGTGGCTAGCTGCGGTGCTGTCTCCTGCTTTGGCTCAGTGCCGCGCACTGCCAGAAACCACCCCCAGATAGCCAACCCGACGGCCACAGCCAGCAGCGGCAGCTTGGCCACACCCGGTACCAGCGCCAGTACCATACACGCCAGAGCTACACCGAATATCACCGCTGGGCTACCGAATAACTGCTGGCTGACCTCCTCGGCCAGCCCCGACGACGCGCTGGCTCGGGCCACCATAATCGCAGTAGCGGCTCCCACCAGCAGCGCCGGTACCAATATCACCAACCCATGACCAGCCACAGTTACAGCCAGTCCCTGCCAGGCTCCCCCTTGCAGCCCCGTCGCCGCCAGCCGCACCAGCGGGGTGAGTGCGACGATCGCCACCACCGCAATCGTCTCTCCTCGCAAGAAGCGCGCAGCTCCGTCCATTGCACCGTAGAAATTGGCTTCCCGTTCCAAATCTGTAGCAGTCGAGGCGCTCGCTCCGTTGGCGCGCCCGGCACTCTCCACAATAAGTTGCTTGCCGGGCAGGGCATCAAGTGCAAAACGCGCCGCCACCTCGGCGAGGCGCGTCACGCCGGCGGTGACGACCACGAACTGCACCACCGCCAGGGTCAGCAGGCACCCCAGACTGGCGACCGGATTATTCAGTCCGGCCACCTCCGCCAGAGTCACCGCCAGGTGGCCGGCGTGGCCGCTGGTACTGGTAACCACCAGCCGCGCAACCGCCAGAGCCAGCAGCACTCGCGCCAGGCTGGAGAGCACTACCATACTGGGAAGCGTGGAAAGCTCTACCGGCCGGGGGGTGAGGATGGCCATCAGCAGCAGGCCGGTAGCTCCGGCCACATTGGCCGCCAGCAGCACATCCACCACCCACGCGGGCAGCGGCACCATCAATAAGATAAGCGCCCCTACTGCGCACGCCACCGCCACGCTGGTGGAGAGCACTGTGCTATATGATGGGTTAGAACTGCCCCGCCCTGAAGACACGAGTCTGCCCCCCCCCAACTGTGGTAACGTGATGCTGCCGGTGAAGTAATCGCCGTTGACCCCTTCTCTGGCCGCCTCAGAATACCTCCTCACTCGCCCCCATTCCGAGAAGGTTTGCCGTCGGCATCTATCTACGCCTCACCGGCTACGGGGAACTGCTGCCGAGGCTGCCGGGGGGCTATGGCGCATTTGCCGACAACTCGACAAGGAATCTATCGCCGACTTGAAGAAGATACAAGCTAGTAAGAGCCAAATAACAAATCTTGGCCGATATGAACACAACTAGACTCACCATAATTCTGATTTCCGTGGCTATCATACTGCTTGTAGCAGTCCCACAACTGCGACAGAGCTTGTGGGGAACCTATCTAATCTTTCAATTGGAGCGGCCTCCCGCCGCAATATGGCTCAACAAGCCCCATGGTGAGAAGCTATCCCGCCAATACAGCCGAGACGCTAAGGTTTGGCTCGGCTTTGCTGAGGTACGGGCCCATGCAGTGTCGTCACCAGAATGGTACGGTCTGTCTGTCGAATCGTGGTCCCCTGACCAGGCTTTTGAGCGAGCCATTTCTCTTTGGCCTGACTCACCAGCTCCGTACTTGCGGTATGCGGTGTATCTTCTGGCTCGTAGCCCAAAGATAGAGCGGAAGGAAGAATACGGTGCTCGACGCCAGAAGGAGGTCAAATACACGGCCTCCGAAATGAGCAATCTGCGGCGAGCAGAACGACTACTCGAACATGCTCAGGGATTAGCCCCTCAGAACTCCGCCTGCGGCTACCTGCTTGCGTACACCTATCTCGCTCAGCATAAGGATGAACAGGCATTCGTCGCTCTTGGAGCCGCGGTTAGCAAACCTCATTGGAGTATGTACCAAGTGTAGGCTGGCAGGTGCGTTCTGCGCTTTCTAGAGACAATTCGTATGCCCTCGGCGCTCACCGTCCAGGAAACAGTTTCTATCCGATTTTCCACGGACGCCGCATTCTATTCCGGACTGCGCTCTCTCGGTCGCACTCTTGTCGGCCTCGGGGAGCAGTTGAGAGCCGCTGGCAAGCACGATGAGGCCATCCTGTACTACGAGGCTACTGCACGGCTGGGCCACCTCATGCGGGTAGATGCCTACTGGATGTGTGATGGCCTGGTCGGAGGCGCCATCAGCCCAATGGCCGCCGGACCATTTCTTTCGCAAAAGCAGCGGGATGAGATTAGGAGCTCATCATCTCGCGAGGAATCACTCGAACGCCAGCGCGAGGCTTATGTAGATGCCTTTGCAGCGTACATGCAGCAACACCGCCGCGCCGACCTGGCTGAGTTCTATGAGCAAGATATGCAAGCTAAGCGCCAATGGATAAAGCAGATCCGAGAGATCATACATGTGCAAGAAGAGATGCTAGTTTGGGAGCCTCTTTTCAAAGGATTGCTCAATGCCTGGACGGCATGGCTTCACACGGCTGCTGTCCTTGGCTTGTGGGTTGTAGTAGGACTTCTTTCCGTCGGGGCGCGATACCGGCGCGAGGAGCCTCGCCTCCTCACGTGGTGTTATTGGCAGTGGCTGTTACTCGTTGGTTCTTTGGCCGTATCCTGGCAGGTCGTGAACAACTGGGCCAATACCCAGTCAATTTCTGTATGGGACGCCGACATGCTGTTTGGTACAGAGACCTCAATTGCTTCAGGTGTGGGAGTGACGGCTTGGTTGGCTCTCGTGCTAATAGTGGTCTTGCTAAAACGCAGGTATCAACCTGGACACCTGCGCATGGGCAAGGCCCGCACTTATTTGGCTAGCCTGCGGACGCTGCTGCCCCCGACCTTCGCCGCGTTCTTCCTGCTCTCAGTCATTTCCCTGTGGCCGGCACATCAGGCGCTGCAGAGCTTCAACCACGAGCGGCGAGCTATGATTGAGCAAGGCGAGGTTCAATACTGGGGTATTGATGAGGACGAGGAACGAATTTTGCAGGGAAGTCACTTTGGGAACGAAGCTGATCCGTCTGCCACGACCCCTCAAACCGAGTAATATCGGGACAAGAATGTCCCTCCTACCGTATACATAGATCAAGTGCTGGTAGAAGCGGCATCCTTGCCCCGACCCCTATGCGTGACTGCGACTAGACCTTCTCCAGGCCGGCGTACTCGGCCAGCAGCTTCTTTATGCCAACGTCGGGAAAGGCCACCACGATAATGTCGCCGGCGCTGTCCGGCTTGATGCTGACCACCATCCCCTCGCCAAACTTGCTGTGCTTTACCCTGTCCCCTACCGAATAATCCCCGGCAGTGTGCGGCTCGGTCTTCTCTCTCTTAGCCGCAGGTTCAGGGGATTCGAGCGGTGAAGGCTCGGTCTGCGGCTCACTCTTAGCCGATTTCGCCCGCGAGAGTATGCTGGTCAGGTCAAGCCGCCGACCGGTCATCGCCATCTCCGATTCCAGTTGCGGAGTCTTGACGCGGCGGGCCGACGGCATTGTGCCCTCGTGCTGGATCAAATCGTCAGGCAGGTGCGCCAGAAAGCGCGACGGCTCCCGGTGCTGGGTATCGCCGAAGACTGTCCGGCGGCTGCAGTGACTAAGATACAGCCGCTCCTGGGCCCGCGTCATCCCCACATAACACAGGCGGCGCTCTTCTTCTATCTCCGCCGGATCACCCATGCTGCGGTAATGCGGTAATACCTCTTCCTCCAGGCCCACCAGGAAAACCTGGGGAAATTCCAGGCCCTTGGCGCTGTGCAGCGTCATCAGCGAGACAGTTGATTCTAGCGACTCGGCCTGGTCAATGTCGGAGATCAAAGAGATATGCTCGAGGAAAGAGTCCAGGGAGGGATCTTCGGCGGAGCTTTCAAAGCGGGCTGCGGCCGTGATGAACTCCCGCACGTTGTCAGCGCGCTCGGCATCGTCAGCGCTCCCCGACTGCTGCAGGCGGGGTAGATAGTCGCTGCTGGTGACCACTTCCTGCACAAACTGGCGCAGGGACAATTCCTCGCAACGGCGACGTAGCGCGTCCATCATATCATAGAAGTCGGCCACAGCGTGCTGCTGGGCAAGTCGCAGTTCCTCCGTGACTTCCGGCATCCCGCAGACATCGAGCAACGGCTTGTCCAACCGCTGGACCGTGCTGTCAAGAACCTGCATCGTCCGGGCGCCGATGCCACGGGTGGGCCGGTTGATTATGCGGCGCAAAGACAGCGAATCATTGGGGTTATACAGCGCCTTCAGGTAGGCGACAACATCTTTTATCTCGGCGCGATCATAGAAGCGCGTACCCCCGACTATCGCGTAGGCAATAGCGGCTTGCAAGAGCGTCTCTTCAATAATCCGTGACATTGCATTAGTGCGATACAGTATGGCGTAGTCGCCGGGATCAGCGTCATCCACCAGCAAGTCAGTATGGATTCGGCCCACCACCCACTCGGCTTCCTCCTGCTCGTTGACCGCGTGATATACTACGGGCTTATTGCCCGGTGCGTTGTCAGTCCACATCTGCTTGTCGGCGCGGCCCTGGTTGTGCTTGATGACGTCGTGGGCACAGTGGATGATATTGCCCGTCGAGCGGTAGTTTTGCTCCAGCTTGAAGATCCGCGCGTCAGGAAAGTGCTCTTCGAAGGCCAGAATCAGCCGGATATTGGCGCCGCGCCACCCGTAGATGCTCTGGTCGTCATCTCCCACCACACAGAGGTTGCGATGGCCGTCAGTGAGCGATCTAATCAACGAAAACTGGGCGAAGTTGATATCCTGATATTCGTCTACCAGCACGTAGTGGTACTGCTGTTGATAATGCTCGCGTACCTTCTGTGACTCCTGCAGCAGCCTGACACCGTTCATAATGAGATCGTCGAAGTCCAGGGCATTATTGGCCCGCAGCCGCTGCTGGTAGGCGTGGTAGACCCGCTGGGCTTCGCGTTGCAGGGGATTGTTACGGGCGGGAGCGTAGTCTGACGGCCCCTGCAGCTCGTTTTTAGCCTGGCTGATCTCCCAGTGGATATTGTCCGGGGAGTATTGCTCCGAGTCTATATTGAGCGCCGAGAGGGTCTCCTTGACCAACGCGCGCTGATCAGAGTCATCATAGATCGTAAAAGTCGGCTCAATACCGATGGCTTGACCGTCAGCCCGCAGCATGCGCGCGCAAAACGAGTGAAAGGTGCCGGCCGAGACCCTGGCTGCCTCCTCACCTACGAGCTGCTCAATGCGCTCTTTCATCTCGTCGGCGGCCTTGTTGGTGAAGGTGACCGCCAAGATATTTTCAGGCGCTATGTCCTGCTCGTGAATCAGATAGGCAATACGGTAGGTCAGCACACGGGTCTTGCCGCTGCCGGCACCGGCAAAGATCAGCACCGGCCCGTCAGTGGCCTGTACTGCTTCACGTTGTTGTGGATTGAGATCGTCTAGAATGCTCAGTGCACGTCACCCCAGGCAGCCCCTAAAACCAGCGGGGCATGCTGCCGGTTAGCTATGTCTCGTCCCAATCAGGGATTATCGGCTCACCTTCTGCTTGCAGCTCGCGCAGGCGCGCAGCCATCTTATCGCGAAGTTGCTTATCCTTATGGTCTCGAAAAGCTTTGCTCCAGTTGGACTCTCCATGACGCTCTTGCGGCCCCCAGTTATCCTTGTACAGAAGCTTGTCAATAACGCCAAGTCGCACGGTGTCGCCCTGTGTAAGCTCGTAAAGATCGTCGGCTGCCAGGATGCTCTTGATGATCAGAGGGAAGACGAAGGCCGCCATGAGCAGGTGTTCTGATACAGTCCACGCCCACTCGTTCTCAGGAGGCTTCTCCAGATTGTGCACAATCTTGCTGCGGCGCTTGTGTAGCTCACGCAGCCAATAGTAGAGAGGGGTGTGATCCGAATTCATGTGACCATCCCGAACCTGTCTAGCCAGCCACTTCCCCGACAGCCTGCTAGTCTGGAGGAGACCCGAGGAAGTGCTACTTGTTGCAGTCCAAACGCCCTCAACGATCCTGGCAACGCACTCCGCAACCTCATGCCCACTCCGCCTTTGGGTCAGATACTCGAAAGCCTCAACAGTCATCACCACTTCTTGCTGAAGCTGTTGGACTGATAATCCTTGGTGGTCATCAGTGTTCGCCCTATTGAAGAGCCAAATGGCCTCACGCAGGTCCTTCAACGGTTCGGGCAGTTGGTCGGACCCTAGCGCAGCCCCTAGCGCACAAAGAAAGGCATCTTTCCACTTGAACTGCCGCACAACGGCGCACTGCAAAGGCATGGTGACAACAACGTCCTCGTACCCCCAACTAGACCGCACCACAAAGTCACGTCTGCGCAACGGGAAGACGGAGATGTCATCGCCGAGGAAATAGGACTGGAAGCAACTGCTATTCACATACGGTGTACTGAACCATGACTGCGGCAGGAACTCGTTCGCGGCGAGAGCCGCAAAGCAGAACGCCTCGATGGCATCGAGCACCGGAAGCCACTGATGCGAAGGGAATTCGCGAATAGGCTCTCCGTCAGCTTGCGCCATGATTGCACATTTGCCTCCGGACTCGAGTTGCCCGGTGCCCGGGTCCTTCCAGAATCTCCTAAATATGCTCAGCCTGCTGCCAATATCCGACGGTACGTCTTGACTGGCAGGCCCCATGGTAACCGGGGTGAAGCAAAGGTCGCCGACCATCGCCTTTCGCTTCAACGGTAGCCAAGGGAACACGAGCACGCCAAGCGATGATTGCTGCGCCATCCGTACACACCCCCGAAGCTGACCAAACTATCACTAAACGCTGCGCTACGACTTCCCTGCTATAAAAAAGCACAAAGCGGACTCCTACCGCCCACGAGAGGGTAGTCCGCTCGCAACACTGGAGTCATCGACGGCTTAGACTACCGTACGATCTTACGGTGACTTCTCGACCGCATCTGCTTCGGCTTCGTCGAAGCTCACCTCAGCCCCACACTCGCCCTCCCCCGCCGCCTCATCCACATCCACCTCTTCATCAGCTACGGGCTGCTCGTCTTCCAGCTCCACGATCAGGTCCTCTTCAGGTCCAGCCTGGCGGCGGATCTGTTCGATGCGATCCTGGAATTCGCTAACCTCCGCCCCGATTTCGTCTATGCGCAGGCAGTCTTCCAGAATGTCGCGGTTACGCACCTTGCCCCGGGTGTGCAGCGAGTAGGCCTTTCTGCCCATAGTGAGCAGAAGCTGGTGGCGCTCGCGGCGCAGCAGGCCAATCTGGGCGGCCAGCTTGTGCATGCCGGCCTGGCGGTCAATCGTCCCGGCCAGACCCGAGACCCTCTCCTTGCTACCACGGAAAAACTCGCGAAGTACTTGCTTAATCTGCTCCCAAAGGCCATCCGTGCTTGTATCAGAGTTGTTCACTGTCCTAGACACCTCCAAGACGATTTAGGTGAATCGCAGTCTATTGGCCTAGCGCTGCAGAATTGCCAGCGGTCGTTCATCAAGCCGGTGCAGGCCGGCATCCAGCGCCGCCTGGACCGCCTGCCGATATTCTTCAACGGTGGGACGGCGGTTGATCTGTTCTATTTCGCTGGCCCGATAACAGGGCCGATATTGGGCCATTACGTTGACATAGATATTGAGGCTGAGGTCAGCCAGAAAACGCATTATCTCTACGCTGCCAGCCAAATTGTTGGGCAGGACCAGATGGCGGACCAGCAGCCCGCGCTGGGCGATGCCGTCGTCATTCATCTGCAGGTCACCTACCTGGCGATGCATCTCAGCTATTGCCGCTTTCATACGCTGCGGATAATCAGGCGCTCGCGACAACCGCTCAGCCACCTTGCCATCGCTGTACTTGGCATCGGGCATATATATGTCTACGATCCCATCCAGAAGCTTGAGCGCCGCGACAGACTCATAGCCGCCGCAGTTGTAGACAAGCGGTACCTCCAGGCCCCGCCGGGCTGCAGTGAGCAGCGCCTCCAATATCTGCGGCAGGAAGTGGGTCGGTGTGACCAAGTTGATATTATGCGCCCCCTGCCGCTGCAGGTCAATCATCATATCGGCGAGCCGCTCCGGGGCAACTGGCCGTCCGTGCCCGAGATGGCTTATGTCATAGTTTTGGCAGAATATGCAGCCTAAGTTGCAGTTGGCGAAAAAGATGGTGCCCGAGCCGCCATAGCCAACCAGCGGGCGCTCCTCACCGAAGTGCTTGCCATGACTGGCGACCAGCGCCTCGCGGCCACTGTCACAGAAGCTGGTCTCGCCGGCAGCGCGGTTCACGCCACACTCCCGCGGGCATAGGCGGCATTCGCTCAATATGGCCAGAGCCTGGTCGCGGCGAGCGGTCAACTCGCTTTCGGCGAGTAGCCGATAAGCCGGCTGAAACTCATCACCACTCACGCAATTCCTCCAACAGCAGGTCGAGATTATCCAGAATCTCGTAGCTGGTTAGATCAAAATGGGCCGGAGTAATGGATATTTTGTTCTCGGCAATGGCTGCAATGTCGGTGCCTGGAGCTGAATCGAATTCGGTGGGATCGCCGGAGAACCAATAGTAGGTCTCGCCACGCGGGTCCTCGCGCCGATGGATGCGGTTGATATAGGCACGGTGCCCCAGGCGGGTGAGAGCCACTCCCTGAATCTGCTCCGAGGGCACCGGCGGGACATTTACGTTCAGGAAACTGTTATTTGGCAGAGCGAGGTCACCCAGCAGAACTGCCAGGCGTCGGGCAAAATCAGCCGCCGGGCCGAAATCAACTTCATCATAGGAAGTAACTGATATAGCAAAGCTGGGTATGCCCTGGATGGCCGCCTCCATAGCCGCTGAGACCGTGCCCGAATAGAGCACCTCTTCGCCCATGTTGGCTCCACCGTTGATGCCGGAGACTACCAAATCGGGCGGGTCAGAATCGGTAAGGGCACCCAATATCACGCAGTCAGCCGGCGTGCCATTGCAGGCAAAAACCTCGCCATTCACTCCAGAAAGCTCGACAGGGACCAGCCGCAGCGGCTTGTGCAGGGTAACAGCGTGGCCGGCTGCACTCTGTTCGCGCTCTGGAGCAATCACCCGCAGCTCACCCACTTCCTGCAGGCCTCGGATCAGGGCATGTAGGCCCGGCGCACGCACTCCGTCATCATTTGTTATCAGTATACGCATTCGCTTTGGTCCAATCTGGTGCATGTTTAAGACTTTGTACTGGCCGTCAGTCCCGGAACGAGATGGCCCCCTCCGATGCTAGTCGAATGATCTCCTGGGCAAGCGCCACCGAGACCCTGAGGTTTGGATCTGACCTATTGTCCTTCGCAAACTTCTCCAGGTCCCCTATGCCCGCTCGCTCTTGTCCCAACAGGGTGACAGCGGTCACGCAGACCCGGGGTTCCTTCTCCTCGAAGAGCCAGGAAATCGCTTCCGCTCGGCTTCTGGCGCGGCACTTGTCTTCGTAGATGTCAGGACTGACAGGCTCCCCAAAGCTGAGGCGCAGCGCCAGGGCGGCCGCTTCCCGAACGGGGTATGCCTTGTGGGTGCCCTTCCGGCCGACGCCGTGGTGGGCAACTGCGCTGAAACGATCCCTTAGCGCGTCCTGCAATGCCAGTTTGGCTGAACTGTCCTTGAACTGCCTCAAGGCTTCCGCCGCACACTTTCGTAGGTATCCTTCGGGATGGTCGCCGAGCATCTCGATCAACTGGGGCATCACGCTCTTGTCCCCGGCTCGGCCAAGCGCCAATGTGAGGCGGTCGCGCAGGGCTGGGTCTGTCTCCCTCGCCCGGGCTTTCGCTATCTGCGCGGCCGTCACGGTCCGGCCCATCTTTTTAATGATCTGCGCCTGGACGTACCCGCTGTCGATCTGGCCGAAGCTGATGAAGGGCGTTGTCGGGTTTTCCATCTCCTCCTTCAAATAACCCAGCAGAGCGTCTAAGCGCTGCTGGTCAGTCATCGTCTTCTCCTCGTCGGGCCTCCACAGCTTACTCAGGTCGAAGTGCCTTCGCTCCCTCAGGGGCAGACAGAGCTGACTTGTCACTCTATCCACAGTGATGGAATCGCTCTCCGTGAGCGCTTCTTGCCGTGTCGCCTGCGCCGTTGCCTGCGTGCTCGGCGTTGGGCCCTCGGTGCCGCCCGGCGACATCTTGCAGCCCGGACCAAATCCCACAACGCATACGAGGGCCACTAGGACAATTGTGCAGATGGTAGGCCAGAAGCACAAGCTTATGGTTCTTCCGACACCGTGTTGTCGTGTCTCATGCTGTCGGCTATTCATTTCCTTGCCTTTCTTGCCCTGCGTCGAACGACTTACCTCCTGCATGGCGGCTGCGGCAGACACTCAAGCTGTCAATGAACGGCAAATGGCTTTGTACCACTACAGCTTCTCAGGCGACAGTGTGAGCATATTGACTGGCCAGCGCGGCGGCCGGCCACTGAGGACGTCAACCACCTGGCGGGCGGCATCTACCGCCACGCTTACCTGAGCTTCACTGGTCGAAGCGCCCAGATGAGGGGTGACCACGATATTATCCATGGCCACCAGGTCGGGATTTGGGCTGGAGCCGTCTTCAA
This sequence comes from bacterium, assembly GCA_030615605.1. Lineage (GTDB taxonomy): Bacteria > Armatimonadota > Zipacnadia > Zipacnadales > Zipacnadaceae > JALGTD01. The sequence goes on along the minus strand of JAUWYY010000001.1, from coordinate 169,455 downwards.
ATACGTCCAGGGCTGCCCCGGCCAGTTGGCCGCTGTTAAGGGCGGCGAGCAGAGCTGTCTCGTCAATGATACCGCCACGAGCACAGTTGATAATAATTGCTTGCGGCCTCATCAAAGCCAGTTGCTCGGCGCCAATCATACCACGGGTCTCATCAGTGAGAGCAGTATGAATGGTCACAAAATCGGCTTTCTGCAGAAGCTCTTCCAAGCTGCACATCTGCGCTCCCAGTTCCTCAGCCGGCTGCGCAGACAGATACGGGTCGTGTGCGAGCACCTGCATCTGCAAGCCGCGGGCGCGGCGAGCCACTTCCGAACCGATGCGACCCAACCCGATAATGCCCAGAGTCTTGTCGGCGACCTGGCGGCCCATGAAACGTTTGCGATCCCACCTGCCGTCTTTCAGGGCGGCGTGGGCCTGGGGAATATTGCGCGCGGCGGCCAGCAACATAGCAATAGTATGCTCGGCAGCGGCCACGGTGTTGCCCGCCGGACAGTTGACCACCAGTATGCCGCAGGCGGTAGCGGCGGATACGTCAATATTGTCCACGCCGACGCCGGCGCGGGCAATGATTTGCAGCTTGTCGGCGGCCCGGATAATGGGCTCGGTGACCTGGGTGCCACTGCGCACGACCAGGCCGTCAGCGCCGACTATGGCCTGGACAAGCTCATCCTCGCTAAGGCCAGACGACACCTCAACGTCGCCGAACTCCTCCAGGATGGCCAGGCCTTCGTCGGCAAGTGGGTCAGTGACCAGTATGCGATAGTCACACACAGCAAGTCCCCTTCACTCAATAGTTCGCCACGACTCCATCAATAGCCTCGGTCGCCGCTGGCACTGCACAGTCGTATCCCATCTCGACGAGGCTGGCCGCCACTGCCCCTATTGTGCGGCGGATCTGCTCGATACCGGCACAGCCCAGATGGCCGATGCGGAATATCTTTCCCTTTAGCTCACTCTGGCCGCCGGAGATGAGGATATTGTGGTCATCGCGGACCCGCTTGACCAGCTCAGTGGAATCCAGGCCCTCCGGCGATTGTACGGCGGTCACCACATCGGAGGCAAACTCGGGATCGGCAAAGAGCGCCAGGTCCAGCGCCTGAACGGCTGCGCGGGTGGCTTGGCCCAGTTGCTGATGGCGGCGGTAGACGGCGGGCAGGCCCTCGGCCTGGAGTAGGCTGATTACTTCAGCCAGTGCCACGATCATACTGACATTCGGTGTGTAGGGAGTTTGTCCCCTGGCGGCGGACTGGCGGGCGGCACGCAGATCGAAGTAGTAGCGAGGCATCCGGGCCGTCTCGGCTGCCTGCCAGGCTCGCTCACTAACAGCAATAAAGGCCAGGCCCGGCGGCAGCATCAGGGCCTTCTGCGATCCAGCCATCACCACGTCCACCGACCACTCGTCCATCTGGAAGGGAATGCCCCCCAGGCTGCTCACAGCATCTACCATCACCAGCGCACCGTGGCCGTTGGCTACCTCCGACAGGGCCGCCACATCCTGACAGACGCCCGTTGACGTCTCGTTCTGCACAAACAGTACAGCTTTCGGCTCCACCTGCGCGCACAGCGCATCGAGCACATCCGCCGAGGCAGCCCGCCCAGGCTCGACCTTTAGCCAGGTCACATTGGCGCCGAAGGCGTCGGCAATTGCACCCAGCCGCTGGCCAAACTTGCCGGTGTCAATAGCAATCACGCGGTCGCCCGGCGACAGGAAGTTCACAATCCCCGCCTCCATCGCTCCGGTGCTGGAGGAGGTGAGAATAAGCACATCTCTTTCTGTGCCAAAGACCGGCTTGAGGCCATCAGCGCAGACTTCGAGCAGTTGTGCAAACTGCTGGCCGCGGTGGTAGATAGCGGGCTGGGCCAGCGCCTCACGCACGGGCTGGGGCAGATTGGTCGGACCGGGAATCATCAACAGCATCTCATTGCTCATAAGTGCAAAATACGCCTCCAGTTTGATCATGTCCGGCGGGTACTGTTTCGTCTTCGGCTACGATCACCGAGTCCAAGGTAACTTCATCTTCGACAGTAGCGCCGGCTTGTATGATACAATTAGTCAGCACACTTCCTGCACCAATTTGAACATCATTTCCCAGCGTGACATAAGGACCGATCTGCGCAGCCTCCCCCACCTCAACAGCCGAACCGCAGCAGATCGGCGGCACCGCCCGGGCACCACTGCCTTCCAACTGCTCATCACACCAGGGCCAGTATACCCAGGGCAGGCGGCCGCTGAGCAGGTCGTGATTGGCGGCCAGATATGTCTCAAGGCGACCGACGTCGGTCCAGTAGCCCTGCTGGTCGGGAAGATAGCCAAACATGGGCAGACCCGCCTCCAGCAGCGCAGGAAACAGGTCGGACTCGCTCGAGTACCGTTCACCGACTGGGATGTAATCCAGCACCTCAGCGGCCATCACATAGACACCGGCATTGACCGTCCGCTGGCCGGTCTCGTCAACTTTGACCTTCTCGCGAAAGGCGATAACAAAGCCTTGCTCATCGCGCTGGACCAGCCCAAAATGGCTGATATCCTCCACCTGGCGCAGCAGGATTGTCACCAGCGCCCCCGACTGGCGGTGAGCGCGGGCTAGCTCAGTCAGGTCGCAGTCCAGAATCAGGTCACCGTTAAAGACGAACAAATCGCCGGCTAACAATTCCTGGGCATTCTTGATGGCACCGGCAGTGCCCAGCGGCGGCTGCTCTTCAACATAGGTTAGATGAATGCCCCAACTCTCGCCACTGCCGAGGACATCCCGCAGTTGGCTGGCCTGGTAACCGGTGGTCAGAAGCACGTCAGGCACGCCGCTGCGGCCCAGCAGTTCCAGTTCGTAAGATATCAAAGGGCGATTGAGCACCGGCAGCAGCGCCTTGGGCATAAGATAGGTCAGCGGACGCAGGCGCGTGCCAGCCCCACCCACGAGAAGTACTGCCTGAGATATCGGACAGGCTGCTGCCATCGCGCCCCTCCGTGCGTTCAGCTCGGCACAATTGTTACAGTTACAAGCCGCTCGCGCGGCCCGTCAAGCTCTATGAGCATTATCCGCTGCCAGGTGCCCAGCTCGACTTGCCCGCCACTGACCGGCAGGCAAGTGCTACTGCCCATAAGCGATGCCATCAGGTGAGCCTCGGCATTGTTGTCAATACGATTGTGCTGCCAACTGCCCCCGGCAGGCAACTGATTGATTAACTCGAGCGTATCAGCGATCAAGCCGCTTTCATTCTCGTTGACATAGACCACGCAGGTACAGTGCGGCACCGAGATGCAGGCCAGGCCCTGGTCGCAGCCCGCCGCACGGACCGCCTCCTGCACCTGGCTGGTTATGTCAGTTATTTGGCGATGCTTGGCCGTGCTGATGCGAAATCGCTGTGTCGGCATAGTGTTATTCTTGCCTCCCGGTTTCCCCGTTGCCTGGGCGCACCGACTCCAGGCGCAGTTGCAGTTCGCGGGTACCCATATACTCATTGAACTCGGGGGTGAAACAGATGTCAATCCGCTGGCCGGGTTGGATCCACCCGCCCGCCCTAGCTAGCCCGAAACCAATACAATCCCAGTAGCCATTCTCCGAGTTGACCTGAAGCTTCAGATGACGTTCCTGTCTACCGACGCGACGACAACTGGACACCTCTACGTCACGAGCGACAAATCGCGGCTGGGGATTGTCCTGGCCGCACGGTTCCAGAGCCTGCAGGTCTTCCAGCAGCGACCCGTCAATCTCCGCCAGGTCCACCACAGCATCGGCGCGCAGCCGTTCCTGCCAGCCGTCAGGGCCCAGCGCTTCTGTGACCAACTCGTTCATACGCTGTCGGAATGCAGGCAGGTTCTTGCGCTGGATAGTCAGGCCGGCGGCAGCGGCATGACCGCCGTGCTTGACCAGCAGATCGCAGCAGCTTTGCAGGGCCTCAGCAATGTCAAAGCCCTCCACACTGCGGGCTGAGCCCCGCGCCTGATCACCTTCGTGGACCAACACCATAGCCGGACGGCGGTAGCGCTCCAGCAGATGTGAGGCGACAATTCCGACCACACCAATATGCCAGCCCTCAGCATCCAAGACTAAAGCAGGTGCTTGCTGCAGCTCCTCACTCCCGTCGATTATCGCCAGGGCTTCCCGGTAGACTCGCTCCTGCTCATCCCGGCGCTCGCGGTTTAGGCTATCCAGGTAATTAACCAGACGGTCGGCCTCGACCTGGTCATCAGTCAGCAGCAAGTCCACAGCCTCGTTGGCATCAGCCAGCCGGCCCACCGCATTAAGCCGCGGCGCTATCCGGTACGAGACATCCCGGGCTGTGATTTGCGAATCCAGTCCGCACATATTCAGCAGGGCCGCCAACCCGATTTTTCTGGTCTGGGGCAGCAGCTTCAGACCGGATGCTGCCATCAGGCGATTTTCACCGCACAGAGGCACCATGTCGGCGATTGTGCCCAACGCTACCAGATCAAGAAAGGCCCGCTGCAGCGAGGTCTGCGAGACGTCCAGGGCCTGGCAGACCGCCGAGGCCACCTTGAAACACAGGCCCACGGCCGCCAGCTCCGATTCCGGGTACTGCGAATCGCTGCGCTTCGGATCAATGATTGACGCCCCTTCGGGAAGCTGTGGGCCAGGCTCATGGTGGTCTATGACAATTACATCAGCGCCGCCAGAGCGAGCGGTCGCAATAGCCTCATGAGCAGACACTCCGCAGTCCACGGCGACTATCAACTTAATACCCTTCTCGATGGCCTGACTGATCGCCTGTAGACCCAGACCGTACTGGTCTTTGATGCGGTGCGGAATATAGTAGCTGACGTCGACCCCTAGTCTGCGCAGGAAACTGGTCATCAGAACGCAAGCGGTGATACCGTCCACATCGTAGTCGCCATGGACCAGCACATGCTCCTGGTTGCGCACCGCCCTGACCAGTCGAGCTACAGTCGGCTCAATATCGGGCAGACTGGACGGATCATGAAGCCGATCCAAAGAAGGCTGAAGAAAGTCGCGAATGGCTGGTTCCGTCGCCAGTCCCCGGTTGCGCAACACCGCCGCCATCAGGGGATGAATCCCCACAGCCTGGGCCATTTGCTGCTCGAATTGGTGATCACGTGGTGGTACTACCCACTCTTCGGCTGACGGCAGAGGCATAAATGTAGACCTTTCAGTGGTCGGTGAATTCATCAGTAGTATACGGTATGAATTTAGGCGCTGTCAACGGGGGCCGGTGCAGTAGCCACAGGCGGATGCAACAGCACATTGCCTGAGCCAACGAGGAAGTTGCATAAGAAGCAGACAAGCGACGGGAAAGTACCAATCAGCACCACAAAAAACAGCCGGCCCCTAAGCCAGGACCGGCTGCCTATTGACTAGAACGGATACGACGGGGAATCAGATGCCGCCTTCAACTATCCTGCGGGCTATCGCTTCTGCGTCTATCTCAAGAGTGCCCTGGGCGATTTTGCGCTTGGCCTGGGCTACTTTTTCCTGGCGGACCTCAGGCACACCGGATAGCGCCTGATGAGCGCGCTGAATCTGTCTGGCTTGATGGCTAAAACTGACCTGATCAGCCTGGGCGGCTTGGCTGGACTTTACGGTAGCATCAACTTCGCCTACCTGCTCACCGCGAGTGGCCTCCACCGTTTTCCGGGTAATCTCTGACAGTTTCTTGGGATCGATTCTCACAGTAACTGCTCCTTCACGTGCTCCTGACGTGCCTTCCGCCAACATTATATTGGCACTTTAGGGAGAAACTTTAATAATTCGTGTACTTTACTTGCCCACCCTTAAGTTCGACGGCAAGTGTGCCGATATATATTATTCTATGTCCTGCGTATAACTCCTTCCCGCAGCCGAGCCTACCTGGGGCGTAGGTCTTGGGGTGCTCACCTAATCAAGCCAACTGATCTTACAAGCGCCTTTGGCTATCTGCTGATATGGAGCGAGGAGGCGAAACGTGGGGCAAAGACTATCTCTGCATAGACTTCTTGATCTTTTGTACTTCCTCGGCCGGTAGTGAACCGACGAGCACAAAACAGAACGAGCCGGCTACCCAACATTTTGCTGGCCGTTGCTTGCCTGCGACCATACCCAGCCATTTTCGACCCTGGAACAGCGAGAAGCGCTCTACTCCGTTGGAGAAGGACAACCATAACACGGGTTGCTCCTCCCTACGCGCCACAGCTACGCGGTTACGTTCCAACTCATAGCCATCTGGTACGTACTGCGGCAGTATAGCGGGAAATCCGGCCTGAAGTTGGGCCTGCTCCAAGTCCATCCGGGGCAGTGCGAGTGGCACGTCAATAGTGTGACAGTTTTTGGGGATGGTGAAGGAGAACAGGTCAGGAGAAAACTCCGGATCATAGGTGATAGTGGAAAAATACGCCGAATAAGTGATTTCACCAGAGGGACTGAACCGCTGCACCTTGAGCCGGACGAACTTCTCGCGATCGACCCATAGTTTGTACACAGGGCGGCCCGCCAGGGTGGTCAACTCCACAATGTGGGCGAGTCGTCCCGCTATCCGACCGTCGCCAAGATAGTTGGCATGCAATCTAGCAGAGGGGCCGGGCCTGGGAAGCATTTCTGCGGGGCCCGGCTGATCTCCACCAAGCACGTTGCTGATTATTACTTTGTGGGTGCGGGGATAGTACTCCCAGCGAGTCTGGCCATCACAAACTTCAATACGGCCCCGCTGGTCGGGCGGCTCGATTATCACTACCCGCCGGCGACCTTCACCACCCTGCCAAATCTTCTGCCGGAAGCCGGTGACTTTGTGCCCCTGCCGAAATGTCACCACATCTCGATAGCCCTGGTGGGGAACTTCGTGGCCGGCCTGCACGCTGCGCTGGACCACTCGCCATGCCCAACCCTCGTCAGCCTCCGCCACCGAGACCATCCAGGCCAGACAAATCAGCCCGATGATGCCCGCTACCGACAATCGGTGGGGTGCTGTTTTGTGGGCCACGCGCTTCACGACTATTCTTCCCCGGGTGAATATAGAATCAGATTGAGGCCGGGATCATCGGTCAGGGGAAAGCTGCGGTTGTACTGGCGATGCCGCAGCATAATCTCGTCCATTATCGGCAGGGATGCCTCAGTGACGGTCGAGGGGCTGGCAACTATCGGCCCCGGTGCAGGCGGACCAGATTTGCCGCCAGGCACGCCTACCAGCAATCCGACAGCCAGGGCCACGACCGCCACTGAGACGCCCGTCCAGGCTACTTGCGGCGATACCCGCGGGGTAGGCGCTCGATGTACTCCGAATATCCGCTCGATCAAACCAATCCTGGGCTTGGGCTGTTGCACTCGCATTCGCCGCTTAACAGTGAGCGTGAAGTCTTCGGGTGCCGGGCGGCGGGGCAGGCTGTGTAGATGCTGAGTCAGCGAATCCATCTGGCGGGCAAACTGGGCACACGCCGGACACTGGGCCAGGTGCCGCTCAATGGCCTCCTGGAGCCGACCATAGCGGTCTTCGGATGCGATCACAACGATTATCCTACGAAGCTTTGCGCAACGCATTGTGGTACTCCTCCACTGGCGCTAAGCTGACTGGTCACGGCCACTCTGCCAGCCAGTTTTCGACATCTATCTTCTCCTCGAGCTCATCTCGCAGTTGATTGCGAGCGTTGAACAATCTGCTCTTGATCGTACCGACCGGACAACCCAGCACTTCGGCGATCTCTTTATAGCTCAATCCTTCAATATCGTAAAGCGTAATGACTGTCCTGAGTTTAGCCGACAGTTGGGCAATTGCTGCGGCCACCAATTGTTGAAGCTCGGAGCTTTCCGCCAGACCAGCCGGTCCGGGCCTGTCTGCCGGCACCTGGCGTTGCAACTCCCCTTCATCAGTCGCCACAGGCTCATCCAGCGAGAAGGTCTCTGCCCGGCGCGACTTGCGGGCGCGGGCCGCATCAATAGCCAGATTGGTAGCGATCCGATACAGCCAGGTCTTAAAGCTGGCCGTTTCGCGGAATCCCGCCAAGTTTTGATAAGCGCGGATGAAGACCTCCTGAGCGACGTCTTCGGCCTCCTCGGGGTCGTGCAGCATTCGGAATACGTAACCATAGATATTGTCCTGATACTGTTCGACCAGCATCCCGAAGGCTTCATCGTCGCCGTCTTTGACCCTGCGAACCAGTTCTGAGATGTCTACCTGCGCCGTACTAGCCTCAGTCATAGTTATAGACGTGTCTTCAATCACAAGGTTCACTGATCGCGGCAATAGCAGCCTACTACATAGAATCGTCGTTGTCAGCTTCGGCAGGACCGACAAAGATACTTCGCTCGAAGTAGGGATGATATCGTGACCAGCGCCCGGGCTGGTCGCCGTGGCGATCAATAACCTGCTGAAAGCCCTGGACACGAGCATCCAGGTTGTCGGCATAGTGCAAGGCGCAGGCCTCCGGAGTCGAGGGCAGAACCGGCGCTCCCCACTCGCGCTGGCCATGATGACTGAGCACTGCGTGACTGAGAGTATTAGCCAGATGCTGGGGGAAGTCGGGTAGTTGGGCAATCTTATCGGTTAGAAGTCGGTCCGTCAGTATCACGTGTCCCAGGAACTTCCCCTCATCGCTGTAGTCATAGCTGAGTTCGCCTTCCAACTCGTATATCTTACCCAGATCATGCAACAGTCCGGCAGTGATTAGCAGGTCACGGTCGAGCCGTGGATACAGCTCGCTCGCCTTCTTGACCAGCTCAACCACGTTGAGAGTATGCTCAATAAGCCCACCGCGATGGGCATGATGCAGGGTCTTCCCACCGGGCGAAGTGGAGAATCGGGCCAGCAACTCTTCGTCGCCGAAGACAGCCTCCAGCAGCTTGTGCAGATGAGCATTGTCCACCTCGGCGATATTGGCCTGGAGCTGTTCGACCATCTCCTCGGGGCTGCGTGGGCCGGTGGTCACAAAGTCGGCCGGATCGTACTCGTCGGGCTGGCAGGGTCGGATCGCCCGCACGATGACCTGGGGCTCGCCCTGATACTCCTCTACCTGACCAGCCACCATAGCCACTTGTCCGGGCTGGAGGGCGGCCGCCACCTGCTCAGCATTGTCCCACATCCGCGCCGCAATTTCACCACTACGGTCTCTAAGGGTCAGGTTGAGATAGCTGCCCGGCTTGCTGCGAAACGGGGCCAGGGAGATGTCGGTGACCACAAAGGGAGCCGAGACCTTGTCGCCTACGCTAAGTTCAGTAATCAGTGGCTTGCTCATATTAGTCGCTTCCTTCGCCGCAAATGCAGATTATAGAACCCGTCTGCCTGGGCATCACTTCGAGTTACGCAGTGATTCGATGACGAGCCATAGCGGCTCTGCCCTGAGATGCACAAGAAGACCGAAAGAGAATGTCTCCCGGCCGCAATGCGCTCATACATGCCCCCCTCACTCCCCTTCACACGGAGTCCCAACCACCCACTCCGCCCAAAATGTCGTATCTCCCTCCGTCAATATCACAGCAAATACGTACCCACCCGGCACCGCGTCACCCATATCCTCGTCCTGACACCCCACTGCGGCAACACTCACTTGCCAGCACGGCTCGGCTGCAGCACCCGGCTCTATGGTGCTGGCGCTACCAGGTAGACCCACGCGGCTCCGCCATTCTTCCTCCAAAAGCCCCGCGCTGCTGTAATCGGCTTCCGCGTCGAGAATGTCTGGTTTGTCCGCCATCAACATCTTTGCGTGTCCTAGCATTTCCCTCGCTCTGCGCTCGAATCCATCACCAGCACGGGCCTGGTCGTCCCCCTGGGACTCCACTATTTTATCCTCCGCTGGAGCACTGGTCTCCGCCATCCTTGGGCTACCTTCCCCCTCCCCAACATCGCCGTGAGCACTTCCAAAAGCCTTTGCGACGGCGCTGAGCAAGCCCTCTGCATCAACGGGCTTCTTCAATAGGCCTATGCCATCAGATTTGAGTCGCTCACGGACAGCTTCGTTTAAGAATTGCCCAGTGCAGAGCAGTATCCTGGCCTCGGGATCAGTTTCCCGGATCAGTTTTATCCAGTGATCCCCACTCAAGCCAGGCATCATCCAATCCATGATAGTCCCGGCGATCGCATCACGCTGCTCGCGGAACAGTTGCACTCCCTCTAACCCTTCGCTTGCCTCCAACACACCATAGCCAGCATATTCCAAGGTCTCACGACACGCTGTCCGAAACGCTTGTTCGTCATCTATCACCAGCACTATCGGCGCCTTGTTCTGAGGCTGTTCACACATAATATACCCTCCCGGTGTTAAACGGCATTGGGCAACCTAATCGCTCTCTCGATTACTGCGTCTTCGGCGGACCAGTATCGGTGCGAAACCTCACACGCTCCGCTCGTAAATGCAGATTACAACCTATTCAATCGGCCAGGTTGGAATCCTCTCCTCTATCTCGTCCATAAGGCGCCGCGTCTCGCGCAGGGCCAGGACGATGTTGCGGTAGTGCGTAATATCATCATAGCTTAGCGGGCCCTTGCCCGCCAGAGCCAGGTGCCTATCTTGGTTTTTCGCACACGAGATGTGGAAAGTCGCTTGTCTATCTACTTGCCTATTGCTCAAGCAGGTCTCGGAACTCGTGGAAGCCTCTTTCGCCAAGGCCGTTGATTATGTCTCTGGCTGAACTCTGTGCCTCCTCTTGGTCGCTACTCAATGCAGCACTCAGTATTGTCCGAGCGTGTTCTCGCCAACCCAGTATGCGCCAGCCCTCACGGTCGCCGTCAACCATCTTGGCAAGACAAGCTACCACGGTGCTTGGCTGATCAGAAGCCAGAAGTGCAAGCCTTTCGGCTACAAGCCGATTAGGTTCTATAACACCGTCCGCAAGCTCAAGGACCTCCGAAAGTCGCTCCAGGGCCCATTCATCCTGCAGCCGTCCACTGGCAAACCACCAGCCGAAGTTAGCAAGCTCTTCTCGAACTCCATCTTTGTCTTCATCTTGCTGTGCCGCGGCAATGCGTAATTCTAATAGATCACACAGGGGGCCGCCATCATCAAGAGGTATTGGCTCATCCATCTGCTGCAGACTGCGCCCGATGAAGGCGAGTGCAGCAGCGCGAACATCCGGGCTGGCCTTCAGAAAGAACTGGCCTATCAGCGAATCCTCTAGCGATAGTCTCCCACGCCAGTACAACAACATGAGGTGCTGCGCGAGTCTCTTCTCTGGCCCCGGACCCCTCCATGCACCTACTCCTTGCTCGCCCAGCTTGTCCACGGCTACTCCATATTCATCTTTGAGTATGTCGGCCACGTTATCATAAGGACGATTGAGAATCACGTACGAACCCCACGCCGCCTCCCAGAGATACCGGTATTGAGGCTCCTTAGGGAAGATTCTCGGCAGATTAGCCTGGACCCATTCGGCGCCTAGCAACACTAGCCACGGCAAGCAATGCCCGTATACTGACCGGATGGCAGCCGAAGGATCATTTGTGGGTTCAAGATGATAGTCTAAGACTTCCTCAACCTCTGGTATCTCAGGCCACACCGGGGGCCCCTGTGCCAGAGAGGGATCGTCTGGGCGTAGATGGCGTGCGCACCATAGGGCATATTTGAGCACGCCGTGCATAGCTTCGCCGCGCACTGTGTTAATGGCGAGCTCTGCGGGGCTTGAATTTTGTCCTCCATACGTCTTCTCGTAGTCAGGCGTCGGATTCGCGTCCCTGGTGAGAGGACCGAGGATCTGCCAGGCAACCTCCCGGAGTTCGAAGCGTAGCTCATTCTTCTGAAACCCAACAGATAGAAGTTCAGCAATTGTTTTCCGCGTCCACTGCCAGCCAGGATCGACCTCCCTGACAGACGATGGTGGTTGTGTTGGTTGAGGCTCAGGCTCTTGAATTACCCACTTGCACAGTCCAAGGACAGGCTCCCAGGGGAAAGTGGGTCCATCTCTGCGAACCTTAACCAGACCACGCAGAATACCACCCACATACGTCGGAGCCAAGCCCTCAAACTGCTTGGCATCTTGTGCGTACCGAATTGGTTCTGCCTCTACGGCACGCTGTAATTCCTGCGCGAGGCCTTCGGGTGCGGGTCCCCAAACTTCGTCTTCAGGTGGCTCCCAGTCGGCCAGGAACTGCACCAACTCGGGGGTCGTCATTTCGTTCAGTTCCTCGGCTGACTTAGGGCTAGGAATCCCCATTCGCACTTCGTGGTAGGAGATGAATTCCGGATGCTCCGGCTCGTCTACGTTTGCCACTAGGTCATCGTACTTTTCCTGCCATTCAGTCGGTAACATCCCCTTGAACAGTGATAGTCGCTTCACTGTCCAATACTTACGATACTCTTTCACTTCTTCCTGCGATAACCGCGTACCGTCCCATCTCACAGCGCTTTCTTCATCATCAGGTCCAGCTTCGATCCAAGCGAGAACCATTTCCTGTTCTTCAGGCTCAAGTCGGTGAAAATAAGACTGGGCTAAGAGATAGTACTCATGCCGCACATCACCGTCATCAAACAGCTTCCTGTCACATAGGCGCTCAGCAGCTCGCTCTGGGTCCGCCTCTGGCTTCCACGACAGTATGTAGAGCGCAATTCGTCGAAAGATAGAAAACGGCCGGCCTTCCAGTTCGTCCAGGAGTTGTTCAGCCTCATCGGGTCGGTTCTCAATCAGCCACTTGGTAGCCTCACGGATGGCTTCGACGAGGTCCTCTTTGATGGTGAAACCCAGGTTCTGCTCGTGGTCCTGAATGGCTGGACGCCAAGAGTGCGAGTAATCGAAAGCACCGACCTCTCGTTCTTCAATTTCCATCGCCTTCTCCAACAAGTCGCAGAGCAGGTTCAGCCCCTCGAAGCCAGCCGCTTCAACCACACTCGGGAAGTACTCTTCTAGGACGTGACGGTATTGATGTTCGTCAACCCAGGCTCTCGCTTCTGGTGGAGGTTCATAATCAGCCCAGGGACCGCTCTCGCTGATGCGGTGCTGTTGTTCACGCCACTTTCTGGCCCGGCTGTCATCAGCTCGTAGCGAAAGCAGCGAGCCAGCCAGTCGCAGAGCCTCGTCTTTCTGGCCTTCTTCGGCGAGCTTCTTCATTAGCTGAGCGAGTTTCTCAGGCAAGAGAAAGTCATATTGCCTTGTCCACTCTCTGGCGCATTCGGCGACATTGACCGCCTGATCCGCGGGCATAGTCATAGCTGCATCCACGAAGTCCGCCAGAACAGGCGTGTTCTCTATATCGCCTCTCTTGCTCAGGATTGCCAGGATTATGTCGTGCACTATCTCGGGTTCGTATTCAGCCATTCTTGCCAGGTACCGAGACTCCGGCCATGGGCGAAAAGCAATTGTGCCTTCTTCCTTATTCTCCACGGGTTCAGGTGGATTAGAGAAAAAACCGGCTTTGCGCAGGGGTTCCAACCACCCGGACTTTTGCAGGTTGTCGAAGAAGTAAGCTCGCCGCGCTGGGCCCGGCCGGGCAAGCAAGGCAAGCAACTTCTGGACATCCTCGCCTCTAGGCACATCAATCACCAGAAGCTTATCGAGCTCAGGGTGAACCTCATAGAATGGCCCTCGCAGTGCCAGAAGCACCTCTTCCAGTTCGCGGAGGTCGCTGAGCACATCTTCCGAACGTGGGGGTTGCTTCTTAGGACTTCGCAGGTGCATATGCTTCTTGAACCGCTCACCCACGGAATAAAAATGCCTGACGACCGGATCGCCTGGCTCCAGGTCGAGAATCATTGCCTTGGTAGTGTGGTGTTTGCCCTCTTTGGGGCCCTCGTACGAAACCTCCAGGTATTCATGAAGCCGGTCGCAGATTTCACGAAGATTGTGTGCGCCCTGATAAGCCCCAGCAGGATTCAGAGGATCAGTCAGTACGCGAACTGCTCCCACGTACACCCGACCAAGTTCGGGATCAATATCTGTGAGTGCTTCAAAGACCCGACGTTGTCGAGCGTCAAGGCGCATAGGCTCGTGCCGCCCTTCTATGTCGTCACTTTGTCCGCTACCGGGGAAGTCATTCGGCTCCATAGGTCGTCACCTATCACTATCCTTCTTTGGGCAAAAGGATCGCCGCCAGGGCAGGGCGGTGAGCATGTTCGCCGGCCTGGCCGGTGCGCAGGTTTTCACGGAGGCTTTTGAGATACTGAGTGAAAGGCATAATCGTTTATTCGTGATAAACAGAGAATGTCCTCCTTTGAGACAGGCCCGAGAGTCATCAGCCCGCAGTGGTTGACAGAGTTGGCCAGAGGCGCTAGAATCAAAAGCAGTGTTGCAACCGTGCCTATCTTCTTGCTCCGGCAGGTGAAGACAATGGCCACAACCTCCCCGGTACGCACCTTCATCACAACAGCGGTTTGCCTATTCGTTGCCGTAAGCATCACCGTCACCGTCGCCGCCCAGCAGCAGCCCGCCACCCCTCCCAGCCAGGAAGAGCTCGAGCAGATGATATATGACCGCGAACCGCTGATTGAGGTGGATTTCGGGTCAGCGAAGCTGGCAAGGCTGTATTTGCAGGATGTCAATCTGGAGGCAAGCGACTGGACGGATGCCGACCTGCGAGGAGCCTGGTTTGTTGACTGCAGTATGAGCGGTGCCCAGATCACGGACACGAATGCCCGAGGTATAAGCTTCGAGGGCAGCGACCTGTCATTCGCAACCATCAGCGACAGCGACCTGGCGGGCGCTTCCATAACCAACAGCCTGTTGTGGGGGACCACTTTGCAGGATGTTGAGTTGCGGGGAGCGCATTTGCAGGGCAATCGGCTCTCACCCAGCGGCGCCGGGCATTTGATGGCGCTTTCCCTGGCTCTGCAGCAGGTGCCGCCGAGGGGGGTGGGCACGGCCGCAACCAGCCACGAACTGGCGGCGCTCGAGACGGTGGCGAGCCTGAGTGGTGATGCCTTCGGCTTTGTGTATGATGCTGAGAATCCGGGCGCCTGGCCCGGCCAGCCCTTCACCCAGAATCCGATAGTAGCCGCCGCCGAGGTACTGGGCTGCCCGGTGAAGACCGAGTGGCGTCTGAGCCAGGCAGTAGCCTTCGAGCGGCTACGCACAGCGCTTGAGGCAGGCGATGTGTGTATGCTACCACTGCAGATATCCTTCCCAGGGGTCAGCGGCGACACACTGGCGCAACCGTTGTGGGCAGTCGCCACCGAACTGACTGCTGTCGGTGACCAGGTACTATGTCGGCTCACGGTGCCGCCCTTCGGCGAGATGTTGTTGGAGGCTGAGCAGCTTGATGAAAAGTGGCGACCGGCCCGGGCTACTTTGCAACCAGCCAGCGCTGCACCACCGGAAGTCAAATACCCTTTGATCACAATACAGCGCCCGTCGCGATCCCTTAGCCACCAGCAGACAGTACTGTGGGTGATCGGCAATGCAATTGAGATGATGAAGGCAATCTCCACCAGCAGCGAGTCAACACTGTATCCCGGTCTTCAGGGGCTGCAGAAGCTAGCCTCCGACCTGGCGGCAGCCGATGCGGCCGACGACGGTGTCAAACTGGTACAGCTCTCCGCCTGGGAGGGCTTGCCCCGGCTTAGCTTCATCGGGGCGCGTCGGGCTGCCGCCGATTTTCTAAGTCAGGTCAGCGAGCACTTCCTGCCTCAGCAGGCTGATCTTCTGCTCGAAACCGCCATGCTGCTGTACAGCGAAGCAGCGATGCTGGAGACTCAATGGCAGCCGTTTGGTCGGGGCAAGCTGGCCGCGCTAACCACCAAGCAGGCCGTGCACGAAAACCTCCAGATCCTGGCCGAGGTGCATGCAGTCGAGCAGCAGATGCTGATCAATCTGGAGGAGATAAGCGGAGCGCGCTAGGCGGCAATATTCACAAACGACTTTCGCGGAAAACCCGCTTTTTGAAAAAAGCCGGTTCTCCGCACCTTTCCGGCAAAAACCTTTGAAAGTAGAATAGTGTGGCAAACAGCACAGTGTTATGCCTCACGGAGTTCGAATAGTCTCCACTAAAACGCTCTTTGGAACCGACCTTGAGACCACAAGACCCCACATTTGCCATATCAAGCAGGGAGGAAGTAGGCAAGGAAGCCAAGAAACCCAGAGAAGAAGCGAATATCGGGCGACTATAGGTTACGTCACAGGAGGCCCCTGATGGGTAAAACCAAAACAACAGATTTGAAGGTGCGATTTGACGGTGGGATACGGTTACAGTTCCATGGGGCGAAGGTGACTTCTGATGCAGGGCTGGTGGCAGTGAGAGAGCTAGATAGGGCATTGGGGTTAACTGAGGTAGTGGGGCGAGGCTGCTGGCTACGCGGATGGGCCACAATGTTGAACCGGCCTAACATGTCATTCCTACCGGACTATGCAACAGAAATGAGTGAGCGCGATGGATCGTCGTGAATTTGTGCGGCATGCCGCTGTCGGGATAGGAGGACTGCTCATGGCATCCTCTATTTGCGAAACGCTTGAGGAGACGCCCGAAAGTGCAATGATCACCTGGAAAGCTTCTGGCAGGGGGGGTGCAGTCGCGGCGGGGGGAAGCGGGGCCGTCGCGGCGGGCATCCAACTCCTCGAGGAGCGAGGGAACGCCGCCGACGCCGCAGTCGCGACGCTACTCGCGCTCACAGTTACTGACTACCCCTCATTCAGTTTCGGGGGTGAGGTGCCGTTAATTATCTATGATGCGAACAAACAGGAAGTGAAAGTCCTCGGCGGTGCTGGCCGGGCCCCGCTGGACCAGGATGCCATTGACTGGTACTACGCGAACAATATCCCAGACTCGCCGTACACTTTCAAAGCCATGCCCGTGCCGGCGCCTGTGCATCTGTGCTCGACTGCACTGGAATTGTACGGGACCAAGAGTTTTGAAGAAGTGGTGACGCCGACGCTGGCTTTGTTGGACGCCGGAGAGACTTGGTGGCACCCGAAACTGGCCGTAACGCTGCGGAAGATGGTCGAGCGGGAACAGCAAACGATCGGCACCAGAGAACAGAAACTGCGGGCGGCGAGGGATCGCTTTTACAAAGGCGACATCGCCGACGACCTGGTGGCCTGGTACCGCGATGTTGGTTCCTTCTTGCGCAAGCAGGACTTGGAGAACCATGTGACCACCGTGGAGGACTCGGTCTCGGTCAATTACCGGGGCTATGTGGTGCACAAGTGCAACACCTGGACGCAGGGGCCGGTACTCTGTCAGACCCTGCGCCTTCTGGAGAGCTACAATTTACAGAATATGGGGCATCTTTCGGCGGACTACATCCATGTCCTTACTGAAGCGATGAAGCTAGCGTACGCTGACCGCGACACGTACTATGGCGACCCCGCTTTTGTGGACGTGCCGCTGACGCAGCTTCTTTCGGACCAATACACTAATATTCGCCGGTCCCTAATTGACATGGCCAACGCGTCCATGGACCAGCGCCCGGGCGACCCCTATAACATGCAGCCGCTCAAGAGCAAATCGGCATCGACCGTAATCCCGGGCCAACAACCTGAGACTTCGGACACGACCACTGCCGTGGTTGCTGACCGCTGGGGGAACGTAGTAGCCTCCACGCCGAGCGGCGGTGGACATGAACCCGGCCCGGTAGTAGGGATCGGAGGGGGAAACCGACTGGTAAGCCTTAACACCACGCCCGGGCACCCGAACCGTATGCAGCCGGGCAAACTCCCCCGTATCACACTCACACCGACGCTGGTCACGAAGGATGGCAAGCCGATTATCGCCATCAGTGTGGGAGGCGGCGATCTACAGGACCAGACCGCCCTCAATGTGCTTCTTAACCACATTGAATTCGGCATGATGCCTGAACAGGCAGTGACCGAGCCACGCTTTAACACGGACCATATGGAGGGCTCGTTTAACCCCGATCCAGACCGCAACCGCGCCTTCCAATCGAACCGGTACGGACCGGGCAGCCTGACGGTTCATGTCGACGTCGCAAGTAGCGTCCAGGATGAACTAAGGAACCGCGGGCACAGCCTTTCCCGGTCGTCAGGGGCGATCGGCGCCCCCGTCATGATCTACATCGACCAGGACACTGGCATCATCCATGCCGCCGGCGATGCAAGCGTCGGCAAACACGCGGCGGCCCTGGCGAAGAGTTAGTCCCGGATTCCCATATCCATCAGGGAGGCCGTGCAGGAAAACCTCCAGGTCCTGGCCGAGGCACAGGCAGTCGAGCAGCAGATGCTGATCAATCTGGAGGAGGTAACAGGCACACGGTAACTGCCAGCAGTAACAGTCAAGGGGCCGTGCGCCGTCCACACTCCACAATATTAAGTCGCGCCAGAAGCTTGCCTCCATGGGGGGCGGCCCACTCGGGAATCGCGCCCATCGCCATCTGGACCTGGTACGCTTCTCCTATGACAGGGTCAGGATAAACGTACCTGGGATACCAGACCTCTCCAGTGGCAAAATCCACCGCAATTTCGATGGCTGGGCCAGTCTTGGCTTCACCTGCATCAAAGTAGCATATCACCCACGCGGCCCCCCCATCGTCGCGCAACCGAAACTCCACATCATCTGAAGGAGGGAAGGAATACTCCTTGGACTTGCCCGTGCCCATCGTCGTTTCCCATAGCAAGCGGGACTCAGCAACGCTGCGGTCTTTCCCTTGGCCATGACATTCGTAGGTAAGCTCACCACCATCTGGCAGGGGGAAGCGATGCTTGTACCAGTACGGCTTCTCGACTGGCCCGAAGACCGGCCACAATAACCAAGTCCAGAAAGATACAACCAATAAGACAATAACCCATGGACGCAGCAATCGTTGCACGATTTGCCCTACCTCCACGACCTCCACGTCAGCATGTGGTTCGAAACTCCGCTTGTCGCCATTGCTCGGTGGTCTCGGCACCTAACCAATACCCTCCAAGGCAGCAGGTAACTGCACCAGCAGATCAGAGGCGATTAGAGCGCGCTGGCCGCAGTACTCTTCCGCCAGGTCGCCAGCCAGCCCGTGGCAGTAGACAGCGCTGATTGCTGCGTTCATAGCATCACCACCACCTGCCAGCAAACCACCGATAACACCAGTAAGCACATCGCCGACTCCGCCTGAAGCCATTCCGGCATTGCCGGTAGAATTGACCCACACCTGGCCGCCGGGATCGGCTGTTACCGTACCAGCGCCCTTCAGCACCACGACACACTGAAAACCGTGGGCCGCCTGCCGGGCTGCGGTTATCCGGTCCTGCTGGATATCAGCGATTGGCCGATCAATGAGCCGGGATAGCTCGCCGGGATGAGGCGTGATTATCGTCGGGGTTTTCCGATTCTTCAGCAACTCGGTTGCCCCAGCACAGGCATTAAGCCCGTCGGCATCAACGATCAGGGGAACAGAAATCCGCACGATGAGCTGCCGGGCCAACTCGACAGTATCCGGCACCTGCGAGAGACCCGGTCCCAGCGCCACGGCATCGCAGCCCTCGGCGAAGTCCAGTATCTCATCCATTGCATCTGGAGAAATGCTGCCCTGGGCGGTCTCGGGCAGAGGCAGGGTCATAACCTCGGTGCACTTGATCTCGAGAATGTCATTTAGGCTTTCGGGGATGGCAACAGTCACCAGACCCGCACCGCTGCGCACCGCCGCCAAGCCAGCCATCGCCGCCGCTCCGGTCATTCCCGGCGAGCCGGCCACAATCAGCAGACGACCGGCCTCGCCCTTGTGCATATCAGCCCAGCGGGGCGGGAGCATAGCTGCCGCATCCTGGCTGGTGGTAAGATTGGTGGACAGATCGGCCGCCTCGACCAGGGCGGCGGGCAGCGAGATATCAACCAGTTCAATCTCGCCGCAGTGGTCGCGCCCCGGATAGCAGTAATGCCCTATCTTGGGCAGGCCGAAGGTGAGGGTGCGGTCGGCCCAGATGGCCTCGCCCAACTCGGCGCCAGTATCACCGCTTATACCCGAGGGAATATCCACGGCCAGTACACGAGCCTGCGACTGATTGATAGCGGCGATGGCCGATTGAGCCGGGTCGCGGACCTCACCGCCGATTCCGGTGCCCAGGATGGCGTCAATGACCAAATCCGCGGAACTGACAGCAGCTTCGAGGGTCGCTGGATCAGGATTTTCGAAAATTGGCAGGTTCATCTGTTCGGCGATGTGGCAATTGGTGGCAGCGTCGCCCTGCAAATCATCAACACCGGCCAACAGATAGACTTCGACGGCCACCGACCGGTTGCTCAGATGGCGAGCCGCGACAAAGCCGTCGCCGCCATTGTTGCCGCGTCCGCAGACTACTACCACGCGGCCGGAGCCATCCAGCATCTGGGCAGCCGCCTCGGCCACCGCCCGCCCGGCATTCTCCATCAGCACTACGCCGGGAATGCCGTAGTCCTCAATGGCAGCACGATCCAGACTTCGCATCTGTTCGGTAGTTACCAGTTTCATAGTTGCTCACCACTTTTGCTCCAAGCTGGGGCGTCAGGCAAAGTTTGGAGACACTCGCCAATAGTTGTTTCGCGAGCAATACGATTTATCCTCCTGTGCCTGCCGATTCACCTATCCCAGGGCCAGACTGCTGCCCAGCCTAACGGGAGGAGACAGACCCCAGGGAGACGAAGTAGACCCGCGAAATCCAGCTGACCTGCTCCGGAGATGCGTTGACCGTCTGAAAGGAGGGCCCACGACCGAAGGCGAAAGTGCAATAGGTCAGCGCAATGAATAACGTCAGTGAGCCCAAGAGGATGGCCCCCGTGGCTAATCTGGACACAACACGCAAGCGACACCTTAGCATTACCGACAGCATTCCTGCTCCCCAGCTCAGATTCACGCGAAAGGATTGGCTGGTTGCCGTGGGCTTGGTGGTCATAACGGTAGCAACTCGCTTGCCCTACATTCCGCCCGTGATAGTGCAAGCGGATGGTGCGGAATATGCTTTTGCGCTTGAGCAGGTGGACATGGCCCACGGCTATCCCCACGCGCCTGGCTATCCGTACTTCATCGCAACGACAAGGCTGATTTACGCACTAACCAATGACGCCAACGTGAGCATAGCACTTGCCAATATCGCTTCTAGTGCGCTGGCCTGTGGGGCGCTATACCTGTTGGGCACTGCGATGTTCGGGCCGTGGGTTGGCCTGGTAGCAGCGTTACTGCTGTGCTCGGATAGCAACTTTTGGCAATTCAGCGTCACCGGCATGGCCTTCCCCCAAGGTATCTTTTGGGCATGCATCGTTGCCTTAACCGCCTATTGGGGCCGGGTCCGTGGTGCCCACGCAGGCAGATGGAGCACAATTTCCGCAATATGCCTGGGGATAGCCTGCGGATTTCGCCAGCAAGTAGTGATGTTCTTAGGACCAATGTGGTTCTGGCTCTGCCGCCACAGCGGGTGGCGTCGCATAATAGGAGGACTACTAATAGTTGCGGTCCTCAGCGTAGCGTCAATCGCGGTAATGTCGCACTGGGCTGAAGGTTACCCAGTGCTCCAGGCCAGTAATCAGGCACAGTGGACGGAGGTTATCTATAGCAGTTCGGTCTTTGTCGTGGCCAAAGAAGGTCTAAACGCCGTGATACAGAGGCTTACTGAGAGGATTAGTATATGGTCGGATCTGCTGTTCGGCGGCAGCTCCCACCTATCAGCGATGGCCTGGCTAATCCCACTGATTTACGCGCTGGGCCGACTGCTGCGGCCCCATCTTATCTGGAACGACGACCGAGTTCAACTACTGCTCGCCTGGCTACTGCCAATTATGGCTTTTCACCTACTCGTTCATATGCTCAACCGTGGCTATGCCTTGATTTACCTGCCCCCGCTTTGCCTGATCGCAGCCGTGGGAATATACCTTTTCTGTAGCGACCTGAGCCAGCTCCTGCCGGCGAAGCAGTCACGGGGCTTCTCGGCCTGCATGATAGTGGTGGTGGCAGCCGCAGTAGTGCTAAACGTTGGCGTATTCACTTTACGGACCGCGCCGGAAACTCGCGCTCATGCTCACCGACTACAGTCAGTCATTGAACATATCAGGCACGAGTACCAACCCAGGGAAGCAGTGATCGTCCAGTCGGACGCGCGGATGTTCTACCACATAATCCATTATTACGTGCCTCAGTATGAGGGCTATTTGCTGCAGCAGACGATGTCACCGCCGCGGCCGAGCCTGGCCTTTCCCAGTCCCGTGCCGTTACCAGATAGTGTGATCAGCGTGATATTCCTTAATCCCAAAGCTCGCGTAAGACCTGAGCCGGAATTGGTTGAGTTGCGCACTGGCGCAGCTCTACAGGTCCTGCACTTGCAGCCGGGGCAGCACTATATGCACTTTGATCAAACTGGCGTTCGGCTTGCAACGAATCCATAAGAGGAGTAATCATTTAGGAGCAGGCGGAACGCATATCCTGCCGAAACACCAGGGAGGCGGTGTAGCAGTTATGTACATAGTCAATGCGCAAGATGCCGGACGCAGTGCAGTGACAAGCGAGGGAGCCAAGGATACGCAAGTCCAATGGTTCCTCGACGAGTCGCGCGGGGCGCCCAACTTTGCCCTGCGTTGCTTCATCATTGCTCCAGGCGGATATACTCCCCGACACACCCACGATTGGGAACACGAGGTGTACGTGCTGCGTGGCGAGGGAGTTCTAGTGAGTGACGAGGGCGAAGTACCCCTGAGGCCGGATCGGGCAATTCTCATCCCGCCCAATGAGGAACACCAGTTCCGCTGCAGCGGCCCGGATAATCTTGAAATGCTGTGCATAGTACCCAACGGGCCGGCCACTGTGGGACACTAAGCCCCACTCGTGCTGAAAACCCTTATGAAGCCACGAATCATAGACTCGCACACCCACGTCTTCCCAGAGAAGGTAGTGGACAGGGCAATGGCGGCGCTGGAGTCGGCCCACGGCGCTCGCCCGCTGATGAGCCCGACTGTAGGCAATCTACTGGTGCATATGGACAAGACCGGGGTGGATGCTGCTCTCATCTGCCCTGTAGCAACCAACCCCGATCAGGTGCGCTCGATAAACCGCTGGATGGCCAGCCTGGCCGATGAGCGGCTGATTCCCCTCGGCGCCCTGCATCCGGCCGATTCTCGCTGGGATGAGCAGATAGAGTTTCTAATTGACCACGGCATCCGCGGTGTTAAGCTCCAGCCTCACTTCCAGGAGTTTGAGTTGCTGGCGCCCGCTACCCTGGAGAAGCTGGAGAAGCTGGCGGGGCGATTAGCCGTGGTGCTGCACGCCGGCCAGGAGATCAAGCCCATCGAGCACGTTGAGCCTACTCCGCAGCGCCTGCTTGAGCTGCACCGGAGGTTACCGGAGCTCCAGTTCATAGCCGCCCATCTGGGTGGCTGCCAGATGTGGGACGAGGTGGAAGAGCACCTGGTCGGCGAGGATATATACATGGACCTCTCCTTTGTCTTCGACAAGGCCAGTGACGAGCAGATTGCCCGTATCATCTGCAATCACGGACCGGAACGCATCCTGTTTGCTTCCGATTTTCCGTGGCAGTCGCCCAGCGAGGTACTGGCCGGGCTGGCGCGGCTTGACCTCAGCGAGGAGCAGCGGGCGATGATCCTGGGCGCTAATGCGGCCAGACTGCTGGGATTGTAAACAATCAGAGACGTAAACTGCCAGACAACTCGCAACGAATGCTGCAGACTGGCCAGTTACCAGCCCACGGCGGGCCGGTCACTGGTGCAGCGGGGCAGGGCGCAAAGACGGAGGGAACGGACGCGGCGGTGTCAACCGCTCACTATTGGCCAGGGCATATCGGGTTATATGGATGGCTGCCTGGGCCTGGATCTTCCGGACCTTGCTGGCCGGGCAGGAATACCCGCTCATCATCAGAGCGAAGGCCAGGCGAGGGGTGCCGTCTACAATGATGTATCCCGCCAAGGAGCTTACCCGGTTGAGCGTGCCGGTCTTGGCGTAGACGCGCCCCTCGGCAACTGTATCCTTCATCCTACTGCTCAAAGTGCCAGAAACGCCAGCTACAGGCAAAGAATCGGCCAGCGCAGTGAACTGCGAACTGTCCTCGACCATCTTCACGAGTACCGATGTCAACAGAGCCGGGCTGGCCCGATTGCGGTGGGACATGCCACTGCCGTCAATAAGCTGCAGGCTGGAGACATCCACCCCGGCATGCAACCACAACTCACTGATGAATCCGTAGGGAGTGTCACCGGCCCCGAAGATGGCTCGCAGGCTGCGCACCAACCGTTCGCCCCGCTGGTTATCCGAGGCCAGATTGATGGGCTGAATGTATTCGCGCAGGCTGGTTGACACCTTCCGATAGAGCAGGTAGACACTGGGCGGCGCCGTGCCCGCAGTAGGCGAGCCGACCACCCGTATGCCCTGCCCGACCAGCGCCAACCGCAAGGCACGGGCCGCACCCGAGCCTCCGGCACGGTCAGCGGCCGTCACCGGTCCCTCACCAACTATGTTGCCCTGCACAGCACTGATACCTTGCGCCTTAAGTTGGCAGGCAATGCGGCGATACTGACCGGAATCGAGGGTCGGATCACCAGTCCCCCTGATGATCAAGTCATCGGGTATCACGCCCTGCTGAGTGGGAGGGACTCCGCTCAATACCGAGGTATGATAGACAAACTGTGGCCCCAGCAGGCGAAGAGCGCTAGCGGTCACTACCAGCTTAATAGTCGAAGCCGGCACAAACAACTCCTTCGGATAGAGGCTGTACACAGTATCTGCGCTGGGGATGGAAACTACCGCTGCCCCGACCCGCGCTCCGTGCAGAGCGGGATGAGCCATCAGCCCGGCCAGGGTCTCGCGCAATTCAGCGGTGCTGTCTGGGGCTGGCCTGGCCACAGCATCAGGCTGCACACAAAACAGAGCTACACTCACAACTAACAGCCAGGCCAGCGTGCACCCCGAACGCCACTTCAGCGTGACAGCATCGGTGGCAGATCGGTCATATATGAATATGGCCGACCCCAGAGCACGAAGGTATACTGTTGAGCGACGGAGAATTCGCATTGTGCGAGTCACTGGTTCGCCTATTGTTTATCCCAACAGCAGCATTCTGTCAACCAGTTGGCCCCAGTTCACCCACTGAAAAACTGTGGGGTTGCGCGACAGCCGAACACATAGAACTTGCAGAAAGCAGCATCTCAGGCGCGACTAAACCGAGGAAGCGAAATGCCGAAAGGCGTTGTAACGCGAGTAAGAGAGAGGCTGCGCGGGTGGCGCCGGCGTATTCGCAGAGTGCCCCCCCAGCCTGACTGGGTGAATGTCGAGATCAATAATACCTGCAACCTGGACTGCATCATGTGCCCACGGGAGGCAATGAACCGGCCAGCCCGGCATATAACGCAACAGGAGTTTCAGGAGATAGCTGACAAAGTCAAGGAAGCAGATGTGAGACGGATTCGTCTATTTCTGCTGGGGGAACCGCTGCTGCATCGCGAACTGGTCCCGATGATTCGCTATTGCAAGCAAATTGGCATCCCCAGTGTGGAAATAAATACCAACGCGGTGTTGCTTGATGAGGCAGCCAGCGGCGAGCTAATCAAGGCAGGCTTGGACGAGCTAGTTATCTCCATTGATGGGGCCGATGCTGAGACCTATGAAGCGGTGCGCTGCGGGGCGGTGTACGAAGAAGTCGCAGCCAATGTGCGGAACTTCTTTCAAATCAGAGGACAATTACAAAAACAGCGGCCACGCGGAGTCATCCAGACGATGCTAATGGAGCCAACTCATCAGGAGATAGCCCGGTTCGTAGAGATGTGGCGACCAGTGGCCGACGAATTGCGAATCCAGAGCGTGCGCGAATACGGCGGCCTCGAAGGGCTGTCTTACACGGAACGGACCGCGGATGACGAACTGCGGCCCTGCCCAGCGTTGTGGTCGTACCTGGTGATACTCTCTGATCTGACCGTCGTGCCCTGCTGCACTGACATAAATGGCGACCTGGCATTAGGAAAGATCACAGAAGCAGATATAACCGACTTTTGGTTGCACAACGGGCGACTCAACAGCTTGCGTCGCCACCATTGCGGATTAGCATTTGAGGGGCTACCGCTCTGCCAAGACTGCGAGATGATAAGCCTGGATGTGATGAGACGCAAAGCAGCAGCGTGTGCTGAACATTCGACAGGAGCCAAAGAGGACCCTAGCTGACGGAACAACTTAGGCGGCAGTAGCTATCATCTACTGCAACAAAGGGAGATACTAGTGCAGAAGAGCACCCAATCAAGTGAGGAACGTGCGGTGGCTCAGCTTGAGGTTCTGGGAATAATCCCGGCCCGAGGAGGGTCCAAATCGATACCAAACAAGAACATTGTCCCCCTGGCGGGCAAACCACTAATAAGCTGGACAATCCAGTTCGCAATACAAGCCCAGTTGCTGAGTCGCGTGGTCGTGTCAACGGATGATGCCCAGATCGCCGAGATTGCTCAGCAAGCGGGTGCCGAGATCATTGAACGTCCTGCTGAACTCGCCACTGACGGGGCGCACACTGAGCCGGTGCTCTTGCATGCTTTGGATTATCTGGAAGAGAAAGAAGGATACGTACCGGACGCCGTAGCTTTGCTGCAGTGCACCTCGCCAATGCGCGGTAGTGACATTATTGATGCAGGCATCCGGAAGCTCGCAGAGACTGGCTGTGACGCAGTATTGAGCGTTCAGCCTATCCAGCATTGGGACAAGATGGGGATGATTGGCGAAGGTGAGGTGTGGTTACCCGACTACGAGTACAACAAGCGAAAGTTTACTCAAGATGCGGAAGACAAATACTCCGAAAATGGCGCGTTGTACGTCACCCGCACCACCGCCCTCCGTCGCTACCAGAACAGGCTAGGCGGGGATGTCCGGGCGATTGTCATGGACCCGGTGCGGTCAATTGATATTGATCTGCCGGAAGACTTGGAGCTTATTCGAAAGCTCTTCCCGGCTGTTGGCCCACAACAGGAGCCTGTCTAGGAGATGTTGGATATGATTAACACTACACAATGCATCCAAATAGGCGACCGGCGAGTAGGCCCTGGCGAGCCCACCTACATTATCGCCGAGGCAGGTATCAACCATAATGGCAATCCGGAAACGGCCAGAGAGTTGATTGCGGTTGCAGTGGAGGCTGGAGTTGATGCAATCAAGTTCCAAAAACGTGATCTGCGATGCCAGTACGCTCCGGAGTTGTTCAGCGATTTGGCAAATGCAGACAAAGAGCTTCAGTATCTAATACCGTTTTTGGAGCAGGCAGAGCTGCCGGACCACGTCTTCCGCAATCTGGCCGATGAAGCACGCCAACAAGGTCTGGAATTTCTGTGTACACCGTGGGACGAAGCAAGTGTAGATTTCCTCGAATCCCTGGATATGCCCGCGTACAAGATATCATCGCCTGATTTAACTAATCTTTTCCTGCTGGAGCACGTAGCCGCCACTGGCAAACCTTTGATTGTCTCGACTGGCATGTCACGTTGGGAAGAAATCGTCACCACGGTGCAATTCTTGAAAGATAGAGATGTTGAGTTCGCTTTGCTGCACTGTCAATCGACCTATCCCGCCGCCTTTCGTGACATCCACTTGCGAGCTATGGAACGCCTGGCGCAATTTGATGTACCAGTGGGATACTCTGGTCATGAACGCGGCATCGCCATCTCCACCGTGGCGGCTGCGCTGGGAGCCTGCATCATTGAACGGCACATCACCCTCGACCGAACAATGAGGGGGCCGGATCATGCTACCAGCCTTGAACCCAAGGGCATCGCCAAACAGGTTCGGGATATCCGACTGATGGAGCAAGCTCTCGGGAACCGAGAACGGCCGCTGGCGCGCGGGGAGATCATAAACCGACACGCATTGCGCAAAAGCCTAGTCGCTACTCAGGATATTCCTGCCGGTACCATGATCACGCGAGAAATGCTCACTGCCCGGGGACCAGGTAGCGGCGTCAATCCCCAGCGGTACCCACAACTGGTGGGGCGGCCAGCCCTACGCAATATCCGACAGGGTGAACAACTGCGCGAGTGGGACATTACCGGAATCACGCCCGATCAGGTTATCGCACAGTTCCCGGGTCGTTGGGGGCTGGTTGTGCGCTACCGGGACGCTGAGCGGTTCGCACACTGGGAACCGAATCTGCTTGAGTTCCATCTCACCGATCATGACCTGGATAACTTGCCGGAGGAGCTGGGCGAATTCGAGTCAGAACTTGCAGTCCACGCCCCGGAGTATTACCATGGCGAACTGCTTGATCTGTGCAGTTCAGATGAGTCAGTTTGCCAAGCAGGATTGAGTATAGTAGCTAAGACGTGCAAGCTCGCACGGCAGCTCGTGCAGCACTTCCCCAATCAAACAGAACCAGTGAAAGTAATCTTCCACGCAGGTGGTATGAGTTACGAAGAGCCGCTGGCAGACAACTCCGCACTAATCGCAAGGCTGGCTAGCTCAATGGAAGTGCTACGCAGCGAAGAAGGCGTTGAATTGCTGCTGGAGAACCTACCTCCGTTTCCGTGGTACTTTGGCGGTCAGTGGTATGGAAACGTCTTTATAGACGCCACGGAGATCGCCGATTTCTGCCAGACCTACGGTGGACGGATATGTTTCGACCTTTCCCATGCTTTTCTGTGGTGCAATCACACTGGCGCAGACATTATCGACTTTATAAAGACCGTGAAGCCGTGGATTGCACATATACATATTGCTGATAGCTCAGGAACTGACGGTGAAGCACTCCAAATTGGCACCGGCGAGACCGATTTTAGTGCAGTAATGACCGAATTGGCTGATGTTGACGCTGCCATCGTCCCAGAGATCTGGTTCGGCCATCAGAGGGACGGTGAACCATTCCTTATTGCTCTTCAGCGACTCTCTGAGTTCGTATGCTGACTAACGAGGAGATATCGCCAGAGAAACGAGCAAGTCTTCATGAAACCGGAAGATGAGGGACCGCTCCTCGCCACAGATCTTCACTACCTGACTCAAATAGGTAAGCACCGTGTTCTGGCTTTGGGCGGGCAGCCCTGGGAATTTGCCTGGCCCAGCACTGAGCGCTACTACGAGGTGGCCCGTGAGATTGTACCACGCGCCTGGGAGATTCTTAGTCTCGTAGAGCGAGCGTTGCCGGAAGTCCTCACTACTCCCCGGCCCGGTCTGCACGCCTCGGTCTGGGAGGGGATGCGGGATGTCTTCGCCTACCGCGCCATTGTCCCACTGCTGGCCCGCAAGCAGTTTATCCTCGACGCAGTCAGCTCTCGGCGAGCAGCTGCTATTGAGAGCCGTGAGCGGATAAGCAACCTGCACTGGTGGAACGGCCTGGCCGCTGTCAGCGAGCCAGCGCAGGTGGCGGCTGATGAGCTGGATATTCCCTACCGGCGAGGCAGGTCGGTGGCCTGGTACCAGTTGCGCCGCGGGCTGGCTGGCCCGCTGGGCGCCCTGAAGGCTGTCCAGGAGCTGTCACACTTAGACCGCCACTCTGGAACAACCTGCCAACCCAGCGAGCCGGATGTGATGTTTTTGGCCTACGGTCCGACGATAGTGCCAATCGTCGCAGCCGTGGCGACGGCCTTACGCAGCGAGCAGGGATTGACCTCATTAGCCGTGGACTTTCAGCCCGGAGGCCTGGCCCAGCAGTTCCAGCAGGCTCAGCTCGACCATTGCCCCGCCGGCTCGTTCGTCGAGCCTAACCTGTCGCGCATCGCATGGTCCTGGCTTTGCCGCTGGCGGGCGATAATGAGGGCCTACCGCCGCCGCGCGAAAGAATTGCGCCTTGGCGAGCAAATTCACGAGACACTGCTGAGAGCGGTCGAGCTGCGGCTGACTTACACGCTGGCGGCTTACCTGCCTCGCGCGGTCTGGCGCAGCCGACTGGCAGGGGCCATACTCGACCAGATAAAGCCCAAATCGGTGGTCACGATGCATCTGCCCGGTGACGGACACGCGATGAATGCGGTGGTGGTGGAAGCTCAAGAGCGGGGCATATCCACTGTGTTTCTCCAGCACGGTGTGATGGGCACGCAAAATGCGGTGACAGCCATGCGGCCCTACCAAAGGGTCCTGGTATTTCATCAGCCGGCTGCCGAATTGCTGGAGGGCAAAGGGGCTGCTGCGCTGGCGGAAATCGTGGGCAGTCCGTTATATGATAATATCAGCCAGCCAGCCGTCGGTCAGCGCGACGAGGGTTATGTGCTGGTTGCCAGTCAGCCTGATGAGCAAATCGAACGCCGCCGCAGCCAGCATTCATGGCTAAGAGTGATTTTTGCCGAGTGCAAGAGTCTGGGGCGAGAGGTTATCCTGAAAATCCACCCGAATGACGCCAGTAACATACCGTACTACCAACGGCTGGTGGACGAAACTGACGCATTGGTGCATATTGTCCGTCACGACGAGCAGCCGCTATCGGAGTTGATCGCAGGCTGCAGCCTATTCATTTCGCGATTTTCCACGACGCTGCTGGACGCAGTGCTGACGGGCAAGCCAGCAATCATGGTCAACTTCACCGGCCAGCCCAATCCTTACCCCTTTCCCCGACGGGGAGCAGTGGCGGCTGCATATACACCCCAGAAACTGCGCACGAAGCTGCACGAACTGCTGGAGGATCCCCAAGCCCGTGCCGCACTGAGCGCGGCCCGTGACGACTATATCACCTACCACCTCGGCCCCACCGACGGCCGTGCGGCCCAGCGGATAGCTGCGGCGCTGGCTGAATGCGTTGCTGAGTCCCACTGAAGCTGGGGGCTAAGCCTGTTCGAGTTCGATCTTGTCGCCAGGGAGATATGGACACTTGATGAATATAATGCGCGTGTCAGCGTCGGTGTCGTTGATGATGTTGTGGCTCTCCCCCGGCTCCAGGCGAAAGACATCGCCGGCAACCACGCGATACTCCTCGCCATCGGCGACCATCAGCGGGGTACCGCTTTCAAAGTAGAAGGTCTCTTCGACCTCCTCGTGCTTATGGGCTCCCAACTCCTGGCCGGGCTGGAAGCGGATGATGCCCCACTCCAGGCGCGGGCCCCGCAGCAGGTATTTGGGACCGTGATCGCCAAAGCGGAACTCACATTCGTGCTCGTTGACGTGTTCCATAATGACCTCCCACAGGAGAATCTCACATTCTACTGCCTGACACTAATCGGTAACTCAGAGCATTTGCTCCAGGAATTGACGCAGTTCGTACTCAGTGACCTCACGGGGATTGTGCTTTGTAGAGCCTGAGGCCATCGCCGGCGCAATCATTGGCTCGAGGTCCTCTTCACTGATACCCAGGTCAGAAAGCGATTGGCCGATTCCCAGCTCTGCGACCAACTGAGTAACCCAATCGTGCAGGGCTATCGCGGCAGCTTCGTCATCGCTATCATCGGTGATGCCCACCAGGCGCGCAGCCCGGGCATACTTGCTCTGGGCGGCCTCCAGGTTGAAGTCAATCACATGAGGCAGCAGCAGTCCGCAGAGCCGTCCGTGGGGCTGGCCGCTGGCGATGCCAACCGGATGAGCCAGCCCGTGCACCAGTCCGAGTCGCGAGCTGGCAAAGCCGATGCCGGCCAGCAGGCTGCCCAGGCTCATATGCTCACGGGCTGCCAGGTTATCGCCGTCGCTGTAAGCAGCGCGAATTGCTCCGGCCAGGTGGACGAGCGCCTCGGCAGCGAATTTGTCGGTGACCAGGTTAGCGCCAATGGAAGTAAAGCCCTCCAGGGCCTGGGTGAAAGCATCTATGCCCGCGAAGGCTGTGGCAGCCGGCGGCAAGGTCAGCGTAAGCTGCGGATCAACGATAGCTACCTTGGGGACAAGGCCGTCACCCCGCAGGCTGGCCTTCGTGCCGCGTTCCTGATCGATAAGCACAGCATTCGGTGTCACTTCGCTGCCCGTCCCCGAGGTAGTAGGCACGGCGATAATCGGTACCCCGCGCTCGGTTATCTGGCGGCCACGCTGGTACTCAGCGGCCTCGCCCGGCTCTCCGGCCAGCGCGCCGATGGCCTTCCCCACATCCAGGCTACTGCCGCCGCCGACAGCTACGACCAGATCACAACCCGCCTCCCAAAGCCGGCCCCGGCCCACTTGCACCGTGTTCACCGACGGCTCCGGCTCGGCGCCCTCGAACACCGTAGTCGTGACGCCGTGGTCGCTGAGATTGCTGAGAATCTCATCTAAACACCCGGAACGACGCAGTGAGCCCCGGCCAGTCACCAGCAACGCTCTGCTGCCCAGTTGGGCGCACCACTGACCAGCCTGCTCGATTGCACCAGTGCCGAAGATGATATGTGGCATAGCCACTAATTGAAAGCTCTGTGCTTTCTCCATTCGATACCACTCCTCACCGCTGCTAGCTACCATGTTGCAATTCGCGGCGAGGCCTCATATCTCCTGCCGACAACGAGCAGTATAGAGCCGCGCATCATTGACAACCAGTCACTGAGCGGGTATTATTAACCACAGTAGCAGGCACCAGTGAACGCACACCGCAAGGCTACGCCACAGCAGTTGCTGCCGCGCTGCTTCACCGCCCGTTCCATTGACAGATCACTTTTTCGAGGAGGAATTATGGAAAAGGAAAAGCCTCGCTTTTGCGTGATGGGAGCCGGTCATGGCGGTACGGCCATGGCGGCTCATCTGGCGCTGAAGGGTTTTGAAGTCAATCTCTACAACCGCTCCGAGGAGCGACTGATCCCTGTTAAGGAAAGGGGCAATATTGAACTGCTTGCCCCCGGACTGGATGACGTGGAGGGGGGACTGGCTCCCATAAAACTGGCTACCACCGACGCCGGCGAAGCGCTATGCGATGCTGATATGGTAATGGTGGTGGTGCCGGCCACAGCCCACTCGCTCATGGCCGAGGTGGCCGCCCCGCACCTGCGCGATGGGCAGATCGTGGTGCTTCATCCCGGGCGGACCGGCGGTGCTTTGGAGTTCCGCCACCTCATGACAGAGGCCGGCTGCACTGCTGACGTACTCATCAGCGAAGCTCAAACCTTCATCTACGCCAGCCGTGCCACCCAGCCCGCCCAGGTGCGGATCTTTTCGATGAAAAACAGCGTCCCAGTGGCAGCTATTCCTAGCTACCGCACCAGCGAGCTAGTCACGGCACTGCGCGTCGCCTATCCCCAGTTTGTGCCGGGAGATAACGTGCTAAAAACAAGTCTGAACAACGTGGGGGTCATCTTTCATCCGACCGTGCTGGCGATGAATGCCGGTCGGGTCGAAGATACTCACGGCGACTTCCAATATTATCTACAGGGCATTACGCCCTCGGTGGCCCAGGTTCTGGAGGAGATGGACCGGGAGCGAGTCAGACTGGGGGATGCGCTGGGCGTCGGAGTTATGTCGGCGCGCAACTGGCTGTTCGTGGCCTACAGCGCCGCTGGCAGTAACCTTCACGAAGCAATAGCCGCCAATCCGGGCTACAAGGGGATAATGGCTCCGCCAACAGTTGCTCATCGCTACATTCTCGAGGATGTGCCCACCGGCCTGGTGCCGATGGTGTCACTGGGTAAGATGCTGGGGGTAGAGATGCCGACGATGGAAGGAGTAATCCAGCTTGCATCCTGCCTGGTGGACAGAGACCTGCGGGCTGAGGGACGCACCGCCGAGAACTTGGGCCTGGCCGGCCTGACCATTCGTCAAATCCAGCGCCTGGTTATGGAGGGAGAGCCCGGTGAGCCCAACTGAGCGAACCGTTGTCGCCGGGGCTCTGGGCAACTGCGTGCACGTCGCCGGGGTGCTGAGTTTTCTGAATCTGGCTCGCTCTGTTGGGTATGAAACCGCTTTTCTAGGGCCAGCGACCAGCGTCGCCGAATTTGTAAGCGCAATCGAGAAGCACCGACCTGAACTGGTAGCTATAAGCTACCGGCTGACTCCCCAGGTCGCCAGGACGCTCATCAGTGAGCTCCAACAAAGCCTGAGCGAGCGCGAGCTTCTAGACAGGCGCTTTGTCTTCGGTGGAACGCCACCGGTGGCACAGGTGGCCAAAAAAAGCGGGCTATTCGAGCGAGTCTTTAGCGGCGAAGACGGCCCTGAAGAGGTCCTGGCGTTTCTGCGTGGCGAAGAGCGCGAAGGCGGGCAGGAAGGCTGGGGCGACACGTTACTGGAGCGAGTTGCTAACAAGCAGCCTTATCCCCTGCTGCGTCACCACTACGGCCAGCCGGAGGTGAGCACCACTGTTCAGGGCGCTCGCCAGATAGCCGAGGCGGAGGTGCTCGACGTTCTTTCGCTGGGACCCGACCAGAACGCTCAGGAGAGCTTCTTCCGCCCGGAAGAGATAGTGCTGGAGCAGTCCGGCGCCGGCGGCGTTGCTCTGCGCTCACCGGACGACCTTGAGGCGATTTACGAAGCGACGCGTACCGGCAACTACCCCCTGGTGCGCATTTACGGCGGCACTCGCGATCTGATAAAGTGGGCCGAGCTGGCGGTGGAAACAATCAATAATGCCTGGGGCGCGATCCCCCTGTGCTGGTACAATACCCTGGATGGCCGCTCGGATCGCCCGCCGCGCCAGTCAATCGCGGAAAACCAGCAAGCCATGGCCTGGTACGCCCAGCGGGGCATTCCCGTTGAGTGCAATGAAGCTCACCAGTGGAGCATGCGCGACGCTCATGATACAATTGCGGTGGTCGCCGCTTACCTGGGGGCCTACAACTGCAAGGCAGTGGGCGCGGATACCTATATCGCTCAGTATATGTTCAACTCGCCGGCAGCCACCTCGCCGGTGATGGACCTGGCCAAGATGCTGGCGAAAATAGAACTGATCGAGTCGCTGCACGACGATGGTTTCACCTCGCTACGCCAGACGCGGGCCGGCCTGCTCAGCTTTGCGGCAGATATGGACATAGCTAAAGGTCAGTTAGCCGCCTCCACCGTCGTGCAACTGGCCATTGAGCCGGTCATTATCCACGTGGTAGGCTATTCTGAGGGTGATCACGCAGCAACCGCCAGCGAAATCATTGAAAGCTGCCAGATCGTCCACGGCGCAATCCGCAACTGCCGCACGGATATGCCGGATATGCTGTCCGATTCGGCTGTGCAGGAGCGCAAGGAAGAATTGGTCAGTGACGCGAACTTGCTGCTGGCGGATATCAAATCACTGGGCATGGGCCAATCCGATCCACTGACTGAGCCCGAAGTCATTGCCCAGGCCATTGAAATCGGGCTGCTGGATGCGCCGCATCTGTGTGGCAACCCGGACGCCGCTGGCAAGCTGACCACTGCACCAGTGGACGGCGCAATCTGCGCGCTTGACCCAGAAAGCGGCAACGTGCTAACCGAGCAAGAAAGAATTGACCGGCTGTTGTAGGAAGGACAACTGTCGCTATGAGTAAGACAGAACCGATTCTGCAGGTTGCGCTGGACTTTGCTAATCTCAGCCAGGCGCTACGGCTGGCTGAAGAGGCCACCGCCGGCGGCGCGCAGTGGCTGGAGGCCGGCACGCCACTGATTAAGTGCGAGGGGCTGGAGGCGGTGCGGGCGCTGAGGCGAGAGTTCCCCGACCACACCGTAGTAGCCGATATGAAGACTATGGACGCGGGCCGCGTGGAGGTGGAGACGGCTGCGCAGGCCGGCGCCGATGTGGTGACGGTGCTGGGTGGGGCCTCGGATGCCACCATTGAAGAGTGCATTGAAGCCGGGCAGCGCTATGATGCCCGGATAATGGTTGACCTTTGCGAAGTCGCTGAGCCGGCGGCGCGCGCCCGCGCTGCCCAGGAGCTGGGGGCGGCAATTATTGGCGTACACTGCCCTATTGATGTGCAGATGCGCGGGGAAGACCCTCTTAAAGAGCTTCGCGAGGTGGTTGAGGCCGTGAGCATCCCCGTGGCCGTCGCCGGCGGGCTGAACTCTGAGACCGCGCCACTGGCTGTGGCAGCCGGCGCCGATATCATTATTGTCGGCGGCGCCGTCACCAAGGCTCCTGATGCCACCGAGGCCACCCGGACAATCCTCAATGCCATGCGTAGCGGCGAGGCGGTGGCCACTGACCTGTACAAGCGGGGCGGGGCCGAACAGCTTCGGGAGATCTTCAGTAAATGCACAGCGGCCAACGTCTCTGATGCGATGCATCGCAAGGGCTGGCTGCCAGGCATCAACAGCATTGCCCCCGGACAGCGGGCCGTCGGCCCAGCGCTGACCGTGTGGACCTATCCGGGCGACTGGGCCAAGCCAGTGGAAGCCATTGATGAGGCCGAGCCGGGCCAGGTGCTGATGATAGATGTGCGCGGAGAGGGGCCAGCGGTCTGGGGCGAAGAGGCCACCAAGAGCTGCCTGCAAACCGGTATTGCCGGAGTTGTAATCAATGGAGCGCTACGCGACAGCGCTGAGATTCGCGGGCTGGGCTTCCCCGCTTTTGCCACGTTGGTGGCACCGGCGGCCGGTGATCCCAAGGGCGTGGGGATGATCGGCGTGGCCCTGAAGATAGGCGAGACGACGGTGCGCACCGGCGACTGGGTGATTGCCGATGACGACGGCGTGGTGGTGGTGCCCCAGGAGCGGGCCGTGGAGATTGCCAACCGCGCCCTGGCCGTGGTCGAGCGTGAGGGTCGCGAAAAGGCGGAAATTGATGCTGGCAGTACGCTGGGCAAGGTTGTCGAGTTGGAGCGCTGGGAACAGCAGCGGGCAGATACCGCAAACGCCGACGAAGAATAGATAGCACAGAAGCATCGCAGAAGCCGTCACAAAACGATGTACCAGCCGAAAATGGACACGAGCAACTACCCCCAATCAGATTCGAGAAGTGTGGTCATTGTCGGCCCCGGGGCGATGGGCTGTCTGCACGCGGCACTGCTGGGCAGGATGCCGCATCTGGATGTAGCGCTGCTGGATCATCGCGCCGACCGGGCTGAACTTATCAACGAGCAGGGCGTTATCATAGAGGCGACCGCAGGCACCTGCACCGTGTCTGTGCCGTGCACGGCCGACGCCCAGGAGCTGAGCATAGCCGATCTGGTCATCATCTTCGCCAAGGCCTACGATACAGCAGAGGCGGCGGAACACTGTGCACCGGTAGTTGGCCCCGAGACGGCAGTTCTCACTCTGCAGAACGGCCTGGGCAACTACCAGATACTTGAGGAGAGCCTCCCGGCCAAGCAGGTGCTGGCTGGCACCACCTCCAGCGGCGCTACCTTGCTGGGCATGGGACGAGTACGCCAGGCCGGGCTGAGCCAAATCGTGCTGGGTAGCCCGACCGGCAATCAGTCGCTCGCCGATAGCACAGTTGAGCTTCTCAAACCGGCTGGCCTTGAAGTGCAACTGACCGCCGATGTAGATGCCCTGCTGTGGCGCAAGGTGCTCATAAACAGCGCAATCAATCCCCTGACAGCTCTCACCCGACGACGCAATGGTGAATTGCTGGAGATTGCGGCTCTGCGTGACCTGGCTGGACAGGTGGCCAAGGAAGTCTACAGCGTCGGGCAAGCGGTCGGGATAGACTGGGGGCAATTTGACCCGCGTCGGGAGGTTGAGGAGGTCTGTCGGGCCACGGCAGCGAATCAGTCTTCGATGCTCCAGGACATCCTGGCCGGGCGGCGCACCGAAGTAGAGTACATAACTGGCGTGGTGGCTGACGCTGCAGAGCGCCACGGAGTTGCCGCCCCGCTGTGCCAGTGCCTGACGGTACTGGTTGAGGGCTTTACTGACGCGGAACGCGAGCGATAATTTTCGCGGGGCAGCACCAGGTCACACCAAGAAGACGAAGGAGACGAGACAGTGATTATTATTGGCGAACTGATCAACGGCACCCGAAAACGCGTCAAAGAGGCAATAGCCAGTCGCGATGAGAAGTATATTGCTGATCTGGCCGTTAAAGAGGATAAGGCGGGTGCCGACTTCATAGATTGTAATCCGGGCACGATCGGCGAGCAGGAATCCAAGGATATGCAGTGGCTGGTGGAAACGATTCAGGCGGCCACTGATAAGCCGATTAGCTTCGACTCGCCCAATCCCGAGGCTATCCAGCGGGGACTGGCCACCTACAGCAGCGCGGCAATGCCGATGATAAACTCGGTCACGCTGGAGCCGAGCAGTGTCGAGAAGATGCTGCCGATTGTCCTGGAGGCTAAAGTCAACGTAGTGGCGCTTGCCCTGAGCGAGGAAGGCATGCCCACTCAAGCCGGGCAGCGCGAAGATGTTGCTTACCGGCTGATTGACCGGCTCACCGCCGGCGGGATTGAGGCGGAGCAGATATTCGTGGACCCGATCATCGCTCCGCTGAGCACTGCGACCGAAGTCGGCCAGTATATCTTCCAGGCGATCGCAGCGATTCGCGACTACTGCCCGGAATGCCATATTACCTGCGGACTGAGTAATATCTCGTTTGGTCTGCCCAACCGCCAGTTGATGAACCGCGCCTTCATCGGCCCGGCAACGCAGGCGGGAATGGACTCGGCGGTGATGGATCCGCTGGATGAGAAGCTAATGGCACAAATCATCGCCACCGAAGCACTGCTGGGCGAAGATGAGTTTTGCATGGACTATCTGCAGGCCTACCGCGCTGGGGAGCTGGATGTGTAGGTCCGGTGGGATGTGCAAAAGTGAGAGAGAACCGCCAAGTATGGGGAGATGAGTTACGGTGACGCTATGGTTTTGGGTGGAAATACTGATATGGCTTGGCATCATTGGTGGATGTATCTGGATAGCGGTCAAAGCTCGCGGACGCACCGTACGAATTATTACCACTACTGCTGCTGTGGTTTTGTCCGTGTGGCTGGCCGTGGCCATCTACGTTGTGCTCACCCTAGCCCGTCCACTCCCAAACCCCTCAGGCCACCAGGAGGCTGCGGCGGTTAAGGCTTTGGATGAGTTGGTCGAGGCGTGGTGTGCCGAGGATTGGGATGCGGTGTGGGATAAGACAGCATACCTGGGAAAAGAGGAGAAATACCGGGAGAAGTTCGTCAACGTGATATGGAAGCGCTTCAAGGCACAGGATTTTCCAGGCGGGGTACAGGCGCACGAGTTGCAGGATGTGCGTGTGTGCCGACCACCTATCGGCGTATTCAAGATAGCCTTCTTGCCCCTTTCTCTGCCACGCGACGCGCCCAAGACCCCCAAAGACATCAACAGGCTCACGACCAGACTTCTGCGGGAGGGTATGGTCTGTCTGGTGTACAGACTCAAGGACGAGCCTTATATGAATATCATTGTGAACGAAGCCGGAGTGTGGCGTGCGATGACAACTCCCGCTGACTTCCCAATTGGCGACTTGCCTTACGACTTTCTGGACGAGCCGCTGGCTCGTGCGGGAGACAAGCTGTAGTCGCCAAGTGCTGAATAGCAACCTGCGGAGGATAAACTAGTTATCAACAGAGAGTTGACCGGGGACGGGGCCATACGCATTGCCCAGTTCCTGCTCCACGACAGCCCAGCGGAGGCCTTTGACCTATCGTTGTAATGCGAAAGGGAATCCTGTCCGGACACCTTGAACGATTGCGGCGATGGCCGGCCGCTGTGATGGTGCTAAGCCTGCTGGCAACGCCTGCGACTGGGCAGGCCAGGTGCTATATCGGCGCCTACATCGAGCAGGATCCCGTCGTCGCCGGCGACATCGCCCTGTTCGAGCGGCTGGTGGGCAAAGAGCACAGCAGCTATATGCGCTATCTGGGCTACGGCGAGCCGTTCCCCACCGACTGGGTAGCCAAGGTGCATAACCACGGTGCTCTTCCCCATATTGCATGGGAGCCTAACAACGGCCTGGATGAGGTACGCGACGATGCGTATTTGCGACAGTGGGCGCAGGCCGCCGCCGAGGCGCAGAAGCCGATACTGCTGCGTTTTGCCTCGGAGATGAACGGCACCTGGATGCCCTACTCGGGCAACCCCGACGAGTACGTACGTAAGTGGCGGCTGGTATATACCACCATCAAATCCGAAGCGCCCAATGTGATTATGGTGTGGTGTCCGTTCGCCACTCCGCGACGCACAATCCCCCTGTACTACCCGGGGGACGATTATGTGGACTGGGTGGGCGTAAATATCTACGCCGTGCTCTACCACGACGGCGACATCAGCCAGCCGGCCCAGCGCGATCTGGTAGACGACCTGCGCTATGTATGCAGTCTATACGGAGCGCGCAAGCCCATAGCAATCTGTGAATACGGCGCCACTCACTACTGCCGGGCATCGCAACAGTTCAGCAGTAGCTTTGCTGCCGCCAGTATTGAGCAGATGTATCGGACAATACGGGAGCAGTTCCCCAACGTGGTGTTTATCAACTGGTTCTCAGTGGATGCTGCCAGCGACGGCCTGGCATGCAACGACTACGCGCTGACTACCGACGATCTGGTCTTGAATAGCTATCGGCAGGCCATTGACGAGCAATGGTTCCTAACCCAGTTGCCGGCCTCACTACAGGTGGCACTGGCAGCCCTCTGGCAACCTTACGGGGCTTCGCCAGCGCCAACCACCACCCAGCTAGCACTGACTGGCACCCCGCGCCTTGCCGACGACCAGTTGGCCATCGCAGTGCGGGGCAGCCGACCGGAGGCGGTAACTGGCCCGGTCGTCATCGAGGCACGAGCTGGCTCCGGGTTGGATGTCAATCTGGTCGAATTCTATGTAGACGGTCAAATTCTGGCCTTGACCAATGTGCCACCATATCGAGTCCAGTGGAATGCCGCAGCCGGCATGCCCGGTGAGCACACAATCCGGGTGGTAGCTCGCAACTCCGCCGATCAGAAGATAGCCACTGAAGAGGCCACGGTCATTGTCACTGAGTCGCAGACAGATTAGCGTGTCTTGAACACGCTGACCCAAGGGCCGGGCTATGAAGCGGTAGCTGCCCGACGATTGCAGATTCATAGAGCAAACGAGCAGCCAGTCACTCTGGCTGCTCGCTCATTTCGGCGCTAAACCACTGT
This sequence comes from bacterium, assembly GCA_030615605.1. Classification (GTDB taxonomy): domain Bacteria; phylum Armatimonadota; class Zipacnadia; order Zipacnadales; family Zipacnadaceae; genus JALGTD01. Next base: position 128,894 of record JAUWYY010000001.1, on the reverse strand, counting down.
CGGCTGCGAGCTAGAGTTACTCAGCCCAGGAGATGGCCTCCACCGGACAGGAGTCGATGGCCTCCTGAATGGCGTCCCCGTCGTCGCCCTCTGGGTCAATAACCACCACGATGCCCTCGTCATTGAGCTCAAATGTATTAGGCGCAATGTCCACACACAACTCACAACCGGTACAAAGATCAGCATCTACTTCTGGAGTCGGCACGTAAGTCACCTCCTGATTGTATTGAAATGCAGCTTGTTTGATTCTCCGCCCAGCACTTGATACCTCCCCGGACCGACGGAAGGCTGCAGGCTGGCTGGGACCCCGTCTAATCCTGGTACTTTTTCTTCTGTGCGCCACCAGTTGTCCACACCTGCGTGCCCCGCCCACCCGGCTGCACCTCACCGTCCCTGTGGCAGTTGGGGCACGTCATCACCAGGCCCGGCTTGGTCTGGCGCACCGAAGCCCCACAACTAACCGTCTCACAGCCGCTGCACACTACCAGCCCTGGTACCCCGCAGCAGGGACACCCCGGATAGTCGCTGAGGTCAAACTCCGCTTTGACATTTCTTCCGGCACCGGGCGCAGACCCATCTTCCGGCCCGCGCCGCTGTTCAGCACCAGCATACGTGAAGCGTCCCGGCTTGACCTCCTGGAAGCGGACAACGAAGCTGTCACCTGCTATACTGCAAACCGCAGGAATGTCAACCCAGTTAGCCGTCCCTTCAGCCACTGTCGCATCGAATCCCGATATGGCCGGCAGATCCTCCGCACAGACGTCAGCAATATCCTGTTGCGTAATCTCTAAGAGTTCGCCGGACGACTCTTGGGTGGGCTGAGGTTCGCCGTGGAGTTCGATTTCCAGCTCTTCAGGGCCAGATGGCTCCTCCGGCGCTGACCTCAACGGGTCGTCGGCCATACTCGCTCAACCTCCGGTAGCATTTCTCTTATTCGATTCCGGTGGGGCTACTTCGGTAAGACAAAGCAGAAATCCTTCCGTTGTTGCCCCACTTGCAAAGCAGCCGCAGTAACAGTTGCCGCAGCCGACGACTCTATCACCTTCTGCCATAGGCGTCAACCCGTTGACAACGTCCAGAGCAATCTCCTATAATCGCAGGAGCAGGCAGACAACTGTCAATATAAGTAACCAGCATTTGCTTTACGGAGGCTAAGCTAATGAGCGACCACCAAGTCGGCTTTGGAGTGGTGGGACTGGGCACATGGGGCGAGAATCACTTGAAAACCCTGGCAGATGAGCCCGGCGTATATGTCGCTGGCATATGCGACATTAACGAAGAACTGCTGAACCGCCGCGCCGAAGAGTACAATATCCCGTTCATCACTACAGATTATGAAGAGCTCGTCACGCATGACGAGGTGCAAGCTGTTTCGGTAGTCACCCCCGATTTTCTACATTACGACATCGCCATGGCCGCGGCCCAGGCTGGCAAGCACCTGCTGGTAGAAAAACCAATGGCCACCAGTCCGGAAGAAGCTCACGCCATCGCCGCAGCCGTCCACCAGGCGGGCGTCACTCTGATGGTTGATTTTCACAACCGCTGGAATCCCACTATCATGGAGATGAAGAAGGCCATCGAGGCTGGCGAACTGGGGGAAATAAAGATGGCCTCATTCCGCCTGAGCAACACCATCTGGGTGCCAACTGAGCTACTCAGTTGGAGTGGTCAGACTACGGTAGTCTGGTGGCTGGCCTCACACATCAGTGATCTAGCCTGTTGGTTGCTACAGGACAGGGCGGTGCGCGTCTATTCGGTCGCTCGCCGGGGGGTGTTGGAGGATATGGGCTTGGACACACCGGATTTTTTCCACAGCATCCTGGAATTTGCTGACGGGGCAGTGGTTCACCTTGACAACTGTTGGATCCTGGGTGATGCTATGCCTGCAGTCATCGACTTTCAGGTACAGCTCGTCGGATCCGAGGGCACGATGTACGCCGATTGCAGCCACAATCTCAGCTCCCAGAAATACACACATAACAGTAGCGAGTGGCCCAATCCCCTGGGAATGATTGACTCACACGGCACACCCCGGGGATTTGCCATTGAGAGCATCCGGCACTTCGCTGCCTGCATTCGTGACGGTAGCCAGCCACTGGTATCGGTGGCCGAGGCCCTTCACAATATGGAAATCCTGGCCGCTATTCACCAGTCAGTAGACGAAGGGCAGCCCGTAGAGATAAAATAGAAGTTAGCATTCTTGGACAATCAGGGACATGCAGAGGGGTATGGCCACAAGCCATAGCAGTGACATCAGAATAATCCTGTGCACCATCGCCTACCGCGATAGGCTATTGGACCATGTGCTGGACGTGGCCGAGGACCTGGGCTTCGACGGAGTGGAGATCTGGGGGCGAGAGCCGCACATCTCCGAGCAGTTCGACGAGAATCGCGTCAAAGCAGTGCAACGGATGATCCACGAGCGGGATCTGGTGGTGCCGGTTCTGAGCTCGTACCTACGATTCGGTTGCACCAAAGCGCGCTACGAAGACAATGTACAACTGGAAGATACCCTTCATACCGCCCACTGCCTGGGTACACAGATAGTCCGAGTGTGGGCCTCTGACGTGCCCTCCGCCCAGGCCACTGAAGCTGTGTGGGAGACCACCACCCGTGAGTGTCAGCAGGCCTGTGACCAAGCCAGCAAGCTGGGCATTGCCTTGGCAGTGGAGATGCACGGCGGTACCCTCGCCGATTCCGGCGCTGCCGCCCGACGGCTGGCCGAATCAGTTAAGCGCGATAACTTCCGCCTTAACTACCACATTGTGCCAGATACAGAACTGCAAACACCTCTCGAGCAGCTACAGTCAGTGATGCCGTATGTGGTTCATATGCACGCCCAAAACTATGCCCGCTTGACAGGTGAAGATGAAGGCAGGCGTGTGCCCCTGGGAGATGGGGCGATAGACTACCAACCCCTGGTCAGACAGCTTCGCAAGTCGGGCTACACCGGCTGCATCGCCGTGGAATTTTCCTGGGTGGAAGGTGAAGCAAAGCGCGAGGCTCTGGCAGCCGACTTGTTATACCTGAAGAGACTGGTCAACGAATGAACTGCGGTGGGCCGCTCACCAGCATCAGACAGGCATTGCTGGGGCAGCTGTGGGCCTGACCAGCAGAATAGATAAAATGCTGATTGAAACAGACCAATGACTGCCTCTGAACTAACTCGCCAACAATTGGCTATCCTGCCCTCCGAAACACTACGCGCCGGCCCGCGGGCGCGTCCTGAAGTCAAGATCGTATGCATGGAGGGCAGCGATCTGCTAATCAAAGACTATGGCAGCGGCAAGTCTCTGTTTGGCCGACTGCTGGGACGTTTCCTGGTCTTCCGAGAGAAGGTAGCCTACGGGAGACTCAACGACCTGCCAGGAATACCCTCCTGCTACGGAACAGTTGATCCCTACGCACTTATCCTCCAGCACGTCCCTGCTGAACCTGTGCTGAATGTCGATAACGAACAAGTACCCGCTGACTTCTTTCGTCTACTTTCCGAGTTAGTTGAAAATCTGCACGGTCGAGGCATCGCGCACGGAGACCTCCACAAGCTGGACAACATCCTGATTGACAACAGTGGGCGCCCGGTGATAGTAGATTTTACCAGTGCCATAATGACCGGATCCAATCCGCTTGTGGCACTTGTCTTCCGCATCTTTTGTGACGACGATTGGCGGGGCGTATATAAACTAAAGGACAAGATCGGCCCTGAACTGCTTACCGAACAGCAGCGGGAATTTCTCCACCACCGCAGCCTCGGGGAGCGGATATTCCGACGGACACGGGAGCCAATTCGTTCGCTTATCAAGCGGTGGTCAAGCGGATAGGGCTACCGACCCGACGGCGGGCAAACCGCGGAACTGTTGGGGCACTGCGCGGCGTTGTTAAGTATGAACAAGCGTCGCGCGCATCTGCCGGAAGATAGGCTGGTTGCGTATGCATCAACCAACGGGCAGACGCAGGCGTGAATTCGAACGACTGGCGCAGCGGCATCAGCGTGATCTGTTCAAAGCTGCTCGCCGGCTGACGCGCACCTTGAGCGATGCTGAGGATCTCAGTCAGGAAGCTTTGGTCAAGGCATATATCTCGTTTGACCAGTTTGAACTGGGGACAAACTTCCGAGCCTGGCTGCTGAAGATTGTGACGACCACTCACATCAGCCGTTACCGCCAGCAATCCCGCCAGCCTCAGACTATGATATGGGACGACGGCGAAGGTGGCCCGCCCCAGGAATGGCATAAATCGAACGACATGCTGCCCGAAGCAATAATCGTAGAGCAGGAACTTGATGAACCGATCCAGCAGGCGCTGGCGCAGGTACCTGAAGAGTTTCGCAGCGCGGTTATTCTTTGTGATATGTTTGATCTGAGCTACAAGGAAATTGCGCAAGCACTCGACGTACCGCTGGGTACCGTGCGTAGCCGCATCTGTCGGGGCCGGCGAGCCTTGGCCGAGCACCTGCGAGAGTATGCCCAGCAGCGCGGCTATCTGTGAGGTAAAGTCAAGTGCCCCAACAATGCCCCGTCACATCTGAGGCCCTGTCGGCATTTGTTGATGGCGAGCTGCCCAGCGAGCAGCGGTGTGAGCTATCTCGTCACATTGTCACCTGCTCCTCATGCAGTCGGCAGCTCGGGACAATCTACTCGCTGAAAGTCCTCGCCGGCGGTCCTGACCAGCAACCAGCCCGCGTCCCCAGAGGCTTTTGGAAGAGAGCACGCCGGCGCCTGGACGAAATAGACGCAGTCGCCCGCAAGGTGGTCAGCATCGGGCCGACTCGCGCACCCGCCCGGCGTCTCGTTGCTCTGGCCGGTGCCGGTGTTTTGATGATCATGCTGGCTATGGGCATTCGCGGGGCGCTGATACCTCGGACCGCGAAGTGGATGTATCTGGCCAGAGCCCATCGCACCGCCATAGCACAGTTGATCCCACCAGTGGCCGCCCGGAACCCCACCGATCGCAGCGAGCAAGCTATCCAAGCGGCCTGGCAATCGGGCTATGCCCAGCCCATTCATACACAGATGTGCAGCGGCCGCCAGGTCGTCTACTCGCGACCCGGAGCGATCGTTTCCTACTTTGTCCTGCCCTGTGACAGCCTGGATGTCTCCGGACTTGACTTCACAAATCAGGAGGGACTGCGGTTTTACCTGGCCGCGAGCGACGAACTTTCCATGATCGCCTGGCGCCAGGGCTCCGGCTGGGGAATACTGGTCGGGGCAACAGGTGCTGAGCAGTTACTGGAGATGGCCAGGTTGTACGGCAAACCAGGCGGACTGGGACCCGGATTCTGAGTAGTCTGCAAAATGGTGGCTCGATTAGCAGCATATCTGCGTCCCAGTAGGGAAGGTCAACACAGCACTGCTGAGGAAGCTGGCAGGTGAAGGGGCCCTTCACACTTTCCCACTTGACTACCACTGGTGCTTACATCGGAGGGTAACCAGCGACTGATGCCATCACCAGCCTGTATTATCCTGGCAGCCGGAGAGGGCACCCGGCTGAAGTCTAAGTATCCCAAAGCGCTGCAGCGCCTATGTGGCAAGCCTTTGGTGCTGCACGCCATTGACGCAGCCCAGGCCGCCGGAGCCGACCCCATTGTCGTGGTGATTGGGGCCGGTGCCGAGCAGATGCGCACAGTCCTGGCCGACACTGACGTGCGGATTGCCCACCAAGCCAAACGCAAAGGCACCGGCCATGCGGTGATGTGCGCTCAAGCAGCCCTGGAAGGCTACCAGGGCGATATGCTTGTCACCTGCGCCGATATCCCTCTGCTCCGCCCCCAGACACTCACCCAGCTTAGCGCCGAGCATTCTCAATCCGGCGCTGCCGCTACGGTGCTGACCACAATTTGTCCTGATCCCACTGGCTACGGACGAGTGGTGCGCGGCGAGGACGGGCGCGTCCAGCAGATAGTCGAGCAGGATGACGCCGACCAGCAAGTCCAGCAAATCAGCGAGATTAATACAAGCATCTACTACTTCCAGGCAGCCGTGCTATTCGACGCTTTGCCCCGCCTCAGTACCGACAATGTCCAGGGCGAACACTATCTTACTGACGTTATTCCTCAATTGCTTGATGCGGGTCACACTGTCGCCGCGATCACCGCCCACGACTGGCAAGAGGTAATGGGTATCAACACCCGCACCCAGCATGCCGAAGCCGAACGGATTGCCCGCGACCGGGTACGCCAGCGGCTGATGGATGACGGTGTGATGCTGATGGATCCCGGCTCCACTTTCATTGACTGCCAAGTGCAAATCGGCCCCGACACTGTTATCTGGCCGGGAGCAGCCATCCTCGGCCAGACCCGGATTGGCGACGACTGCGTTATAGAGAACAACGTACGAATAGAAAACTGCCAGCTAGCCGATCGGGTGCAGGTGCGCCCTTGCAGTGTGGTGACCGACAGCCGCCTGGGCAACGAGGTGGAAGTCGGCCCGTTCGCCCACATCCGCAATGATAGCGAGATTTGCGACCAGGCCTGTATCGGCAGCTACGCTGAGGTAGTCCGCAGTGTCATCGGCCCGCGGACTTACAATAAGCATTTCAGTTATCTGGGCGACGCCCAGGTCGGAGCCGATGTCAATATTGGCGCCGGAGCCATTACCTGCAACTACGACGGGCGGACCAAGCACCGCACGGTAATTGAGGACGGTGCTTTTGTGGGTAGCGACGTCACGATTGTCGCGCCAGTCACCATTGGCGCTCGCGCCTATATCGGAGCAGGATCGGTCATAACTAAAGATGTGCCACCCGATGCCCTGGCTGTGGAGCGAGGCCACCAGAAGAATGTTGAAGGCTGGGCCGAACGCCCCCGGGAATAGTGACCGTCAGCGCTTGATCTGCTATTCTTCACGCCAACAGTTGAGTCTGTCACCTGACTAATGCTAGCCATCTTCCGGCTGGAGCAAAAGTCATCAACGATGCGCGAGCTGGCCACGATGCTCAAGGCCGGCATGGCTCTGGGCGAGGCGCTTCATGTTCTGGAGGGCCGCGCCCCCTATCCCCAACTACGGCAAGTAATACAAGAGGGCGCTAAGCGCGTGGCCGCTGGCGGTAGCTTCTCTGAGGTGCTGGCCAAATACCCCGAAGAGTTCTCCGAACTGACCACGGCGGTCATCACCATGGGCGAGCAAACCGGGCGACTGGACGAATCCTTCGACCAGGTGGCCGGCTACCTCGAGCGCGAGTATAGCCTGCGCCAGATGATTATGCGTGAGACCTTTTACCCCAAGGTGCTCCTGGCCTGCTGCATCATCATTCCCAGCGCTATCCCGGCGTTGATTGAAGCTCTGATGGGCTCGGTATGGCTTGGCTTGTGGATATTCATCAAGAACATCGGTAAGTGGGCACTGGGGCTGGGCATTCCGATCTATCTAGCTTATCTTATCTACCACTCGCTGATGGCGAAAAGCCAGCAGTCGCGGGAGGCGGTTGATTCGATGAAACTGCACATCCCGCTGCTGGGTGCGGTAGTACGCCGCCTGGCCCTGGCTAAGTTTGCCCGCGCCTTGTCATATACTTACTCTGCCGGCGTCCCGATGGGACAGGCCATAACTCTGTCGGCCTCCGCCACGGGCAACTCCATCCTGGAACGACGCTTCAAGAGCGCCGTGCCGCTGGTCGAGAAGGGCCAAAAGCTCTCCCAGGCGCTGGGCAAAGCTCCTGATATTGACGACATGGTTCTGGGCATGCTGCGGACCGGCGAGCAGACTGGCGAGTTGGATGCCACGATGGAGCGCGTCGCCGACCACTTCGAGGTCGCCGCCGAAACCTCTATCCATCGCATGGCGGTAATGGCCCTGCCCATCGGCGTAATCTTCGCCGGTATCATCGTGGCCTGCATTCTAATACAATTCTACGTCGGCTATTTCGGCCAACTCCTCGAATAATCGGTGACGGTCTGTTGCCGGGCCGCGCCACGGCGCGTATAATCACGCTCACTGAACGCCGAAGGCTAGATCAGGTGACTTGCTCGTGCGCATCGTCGAGACAATCTCCGAGCTGAGAGTTTCAACTATCGCCCAGGTCCGGGCTTCTGGCAAGCTCGTCGGCCTGGTGCCAACGATGGGGGCGTTGCACGCAGGCCATCTCTCACTCATCGAAGCCGCCAACCAGCGGGACGACTTCGTTGTGGTCAGTGTTTTCGTCAATCCTACCCAGTTCGGCCCGGATGAGGATTACCAGCGATATCCCCGGCAACTGGCCCGCGACGCCCAGCTTGCCGAGCAGGCCGGTGGCGATCTGATATTCGCACCGTCACGGGCCGAAATGTACCCCGATGATCACTCAACCTGGGTGGAGGTCGAAGAACTGACTGAGGGCCTGTGCGGCAGCTTGCGGCCGGGACATTTCCGTGGAGTAACGACAGTGGTCACCAAGCTGCTGAATATCGTCCAGCCAGACCGGGCCTATTTCGGCGAGAAGGATTACCAGCAGCTAATAGTGATAAAGCGGTTAGTGCGCGATCTGAAGATGCCGGTGGAGATAGTGGGCCTGCCGACTGTGCGTGAGGCCGACGGTCTGGCGGTAAGCACACGCAATCAGTACCTGGACACCCAGCAGCGCGCAGCCGCGCCCCGGCTATACCAGGCTCTGCAGCACGGTGCACAAGCGGCTCGGAAGGGCGCCAGTGGCACCAAGGTGGAGAGCGTCGTTCGCAAATTGCTGGCCAGCGAGCTAAGGTTTACAGTACAATATGTGCAGGCCGTTGACCTGGAGACTTTGCAGCCACGGGGCCAAGCCGGAGTCCCCATGGTAATAACGGCGGCTGCCTATCTGGGCGATACCCGACTCATTGACAACATTAAGATTGAAGAGGATGCCATAAATGCTGAGAATGATGGCTAAAGCCAAGATCCACAACGCCACGGTCACCGATACCGACTTATATTATGCAGGAAGTATTGGCATTGACCGCGAAATTATGGAGGCCGTTGACCTATTGCCCGATGAATGGGTTGTGGTGGTCAATTGCAATAACGGGGCGCGATTCGAGACTTATGTTATCGCCGAGCCGGTTGGAAGCAGGACAATACGGTTGTATGGGCCGTGCGCCCGTGTAGGGGAAGTGGGCGATGTCGTACACATTATGGCCTACTGTGCTATGGATGAACAGGAAGCTCGTGGCAGCCAAATGAAGGTGGCCATACTTGGCGAGGACAACACCATCGAGGAGAGTCAATGAGCGAGTTTGAGAGCGATCTTGAGGGTCAGTCTTATCTGATTCGGGACATTGTTGCCCGGGTCTTAGCGGAGGACATCGGCCCCGGTGATGCCACCAGCCGTGCGGTAATTCCTCCTGAAACTCGCGCAATCGGGCGACTGCTAGCCAAAGAGTCAGGAGTTGTCGCGGGGATGGAGGTGGCCCGGGAGTGCTTCCGACAGCTCAGTTCACAGACAGAGTTTACCGCGGTCAAGCATTCCGGAGAATGCTTTGAAGTGGGCGAGGTTCTGGCTACCGCTCAGGGACCGGCTCGCGCCCTGCTGGCGGCCGAGCGGACCGCACTCAACTTCTTGCAGAGGCTATGTGGCATCGCCACTCTCACCCGCAAGTTCGTGGATGCTGTGGCCGGTACTGGTGTCGAAATTGCTGATACCCGCAAGACCACCCCGGGGATACGCTCGCTGGACCGGGCTGCGGTGCGGGCCGGAGGCGGAAAGAATCACCGCACCGCGCTGTACGATGGTATACTGATAAAAGATAACCATATTCGACTGGTCGGGAGTGTCCGCGCAGCCGTCCAGGCAGCGCGCAGCAAAGCCCATAGCCTGTTCAAAGTTGAAACCGAAACCACAAATCTCGACCAGGTCCGGGAGGCACTGGCGGCCGGTGCTGATATCATAATGCTGGACAATATGAGCCGGGAGATGATGCGCGAAGCGGTGGAAGTCATCGGTGATCGTGCTCTCATCGAGGCTTCCGGTGGTATCGAGTTCGACGAAGTAGCCGAGGTCGCCGCGATCGGGGTTGACATCATATCGGTGGGCACACTGACCCACTCAGCCCCGTCGCTGGATATAAGTCTGGAACTGTCTCTCTTCGAGTAACACAGCAGACCTGTGGGGTGAGCGACTTGAGGTTATTGCCTCGCTGTCACAAGCTGGCAGTGTTGGCGGGTGTCCTGGGACTGATTGGTGCTGGGACGGGTGCCGCGGCTGAGCGTAATCTGGCCGCAGGCAAACCTTATCTGTGCACTACCGAACTGCGGCCCGGCTGGACCGGCCTGGTCGACAGCCAAAATGATAGCGACCAGCCCCCCGCCTGTTTTGCCACAGACAACTCCGCGCAGTTCCCTAAAGAGGTGATAATTGATCTGGGTGGGGTATACCAGCTAACCAATATCGCTGTCTACAACAGCCTAAATGGCAACACGCGGTACATTACCGTGTGGATTTCGCAGGATGCAAAAGACTTCACGCAACTGCGCGAGTACTACTTTCCACCTGACCGCATCCAGCCGCTGATCCACTCGTTTCCCTCCCATCCTCGCCCGGCCCGTTATATCAAGATAAGTATGCACGACACCTGGACCGGGGGCGAAGGTGGCGATAACTGCCTCTACCTGCGCGAGGTAGAAGTCTACGGTGATGAAGAGGCAGAAAGCACCGCGGTGGATACCTGGACGAGCATCATGGCTCTAGCTCGCTGGCAACCAGCGTTGGTTAAGCCATACTCGATGGATCTGTTTCGCCGCTACTGCCTGCAGCAGCAAACAGATATCGTTGTGGGCGTGTTAGGCGACCGCTTCGCCGTCTCAGCAGGCAGTTCAAGCGATCTACCTCAACCCACCTGGGTGGACCTGTTCATCAAGCAACTCAAACAACGGGGCGCCTACGAAACTGTCCGAGTGCTGGCTGCCAACAGCGTCAGGCTGGACAACTTAACTGAACTTCGCGAAAGACTCAGCGACTTCCAATCGGTAGATTTGCTCATTATCGCTTACGGGACCGAGGCTGGGCTTACAGATATGCCGACGCTGGAGTTTCGGCGCCAGTTTCAGCAACTGGTGGAGCTAGTCCAGGACGAGTTGGCGGCGCTAACGGTGGTGGTTACGCCGGCGCCCTTTGTCCACCGGCCCGATCTGGTCGGATTTGCCCAGGTGCAGGGCAAAGACAGTTGGCGACTGGCGCGCGCCGCTGAGCAGGTTGCCGCGCTCACCGACTGCGCAGTGGTGCGGACGGCTTCGGTACTGGCTCACAGCGAGCACGGCGTTGCAGATAACTACCAGGATAACGTATCATTAAGCGGGATGGGGCATCTGGCCGTGGCGCGAGCGCTGGAGAATCTATTATGGTAAGTAATCGGCCAAAACGTTACACTACACGCTGCAGCATGAGATGAGGTAACCGCAAATGCGAGTAGTCTGGGGCATAATTCTCGGTCTTGTGTTATTCTTTCCTGGCATTGTTCTGGTACGATGGGTGGGAGAAGAGTTACTCGGCTACGGAGAGATGTCGGTGACCGATGGCTGCCTGCTGATGATCATCATCCTGCTGAGCGTGATAATCGTTACTGGAATCAGTCGCCACCAGCAACGCAGTTTATCTCGGCGCCAGCCGTCAACGCCCGGTTCCGAGACAGAGCCCTATCCGCAACAGCCACCTTCCCGGGGAGTGCGCCGACCACTGGGCCGGACCTCTTCGAGCCGCCGCAGCCAGCAAGAATGAACCCCTTCTCAGGGTCGCCACAACCAGCCCAAACATCCCGGTCGTCGGCAATACGCACCTCCACAAACACAGTAGTTCTATTACTTCTTCTAGCAGTGCAAGCGGGGCTGGCCATATCGGGCTGCGGAGGTCCACGCACCACTATCAGCATAGATGCCGTTCAGGTGCGCAAACACCGTTGGTACGTGGATGACGTGAAGACCAAGGTATGGGTGGTGGGTGAGCTGCAGAACACCGGCGAGGTTGCCGTCGAAGGCGTGGAGGTGCATGTCACACTTCACGATTCACACGGTAGCATTCGGGGCACGAACATGGTGGTGGTGGAAGACCTTAAAGCCGGCGAGAGCTGCGTCTTCCATCTAGGAGTGACGCGACAGGGGGGAACTGCCACGGTGACTGTGGAGCTCAAACAGCCCGAGGAACCAGACTGACCAGCCCGTAGTGCAACCGCATAAGTAATTGCTAGCGTACGCCTAAAAACACAGACAATTAGCCAGCGCCACCCTGGGAGCTGCGATCCCATTGGATTAGGGGGCATAGTGCATCGCAAGCTGCGCGCAGGCTTCACGCTCATCGAAATGGTAGTGGTAATCAGTATCATTCTGATTCTCGCTGCTATGCTGCTGCCGGTCTTCGAGCGGGCTGTAAAGTCCGCTGAAGCCGTCAGTTGCCTGGCCAACGTGCGCCATCTGGCCCTGGCCAGTCAATTGTACACCGACGATTACGACGGGCGCTTGCCCCCTGCTCTGATTGAGATACCTAATAGCACCCAGAAGAACTGCTGGGATCTTCTGCTGCTTCCCTATATCGGCAGCCAGCAGATTTATCTGTGCCCCGCTGACGAGAACCCCACTGCAGGCCCGGCCTACACCAACTCTGTGACGCATAGCTACGGTATCAACCTCGACGTTGCGATGATCGGCGGATATCCGGGGGCGTCGCTGCGATCAACCCAGATACCTCAACCCTGCGAGACCATACTGTTTTTTGACCTGGCGCAGCCCCATTCCTACGGCTGGCGAGCCTCCTGGGGTAATCTGCCGCAGTATGTCGCGGCTCGTCATAACCAGGCCAGCAATTTTGCGTTCTGCGCGGGCAATGCCAAGCGTATCAAGCCGTCTGCGACGCTGACCAACACTGTGAACCTCTGGGAGCCCTAACGGAATTTGCTGGTTTGCCCAATGTCTCCAACAAAGGCAACCCGCTTGTAGCTCCATTCTCCCCAGCTAGCCTTCCCGCTTGCCTAGTTTAGCCCGAACGCCTTATAATGGCATACATCAACAGTGCAAGGCAACAGCAAACAATGCAGCTTAAACATACTCTACTTGCAGCAACCCTGTTAATCATTGCCGTTCGAATCTCGGTCGCCGATGCTCCTGCCGAGGTCTACCTGCAGGTAGCCGGTCAGCAAGTAACCGGCCCACCCGCCCCTTGTGTAGAAAACAACTTGCTTTGGGGGCCGGTAGATGCCGTGGCGCGGGCGCTGGGTGCCGAGATCAACTGGCAACCCGAACAGGGACGCTTGACCGCCACGGCCCCGAACGGCCAGCAGCTTCAGTGGGAAGTGGGCGTCGCCCACTTCTGGCAGGATGGGCAAGAAGTGTCCCTGCCCGCGCTGACATCGGTTGCAGGTGGAGTGCTGGTCGCTCCCCTTCCCCCCATCGTTGAAGCTCTGGGCGGCGAGCTTTCGGCCAACAAGGAGCTCATCCGGTTTTACGTAACGGTGCCAATGAGCCAGCCAGTGATTCGCGGGAATGACGAAGGTTTTGCCATAGAACTGGAGACAAACGGGTTGGTCATTGGCGAGGTCAAGTATCTCGACGACCCCTACCGCGCCTACCTCAACATCCACGGAGCCAGGCCGCATTCACCGAGCGGGCGGCGCTACATCGGCCAATGTGGGGTGTGGCGGCTGCGCTGGGGGCAGTTCTCCGACCGGCCTCCGATTGCCCGTTATGTTATAGACCTCAAGGAGGAGCAGCAGGTGACGTGGCTGCCCCGCGCTGACGGCCGTGGAGGATCACTTATTGTCGGAAAGTTCGAAGGCGACGAGCCGGAACTGCCAATCCGTTATCCCCAGCTTGAACGGATACGGATATATCAAACTAACAACCAGGCCACGGTAGTCCAGGCGGATTTGTCTTTGCCAGCAGAGCTGGATTACGAGGTGCTGGCTCAGCCCTGGCGGATACGGCTCCACCTAAGAGATGCTCGTATAACTCAGCAGATACCCCGCCAGCGAGGCCGGGGGGAAATCATCAAGGGCGTCGAGGCCCTAGCCGCCGATGATGGGGTGATAATCGAGGTGTACCTCGACAAGCTGATGCGCTTTGATATTGAGAAAACAGATACCCAACAGGCCTGGCAGGTGAGGCTGTCCTTCCAAAAGGCCCGGCTTTGTGATAAACTGATAATGATAGACCCGGGTCACGGAGGCAAAGACTCTGGCGCCCGCGGCCGAAAGCTGCTGGAGAAGGATGTAAATCTGGATGTGGCCATGCGGATAGCCCAGAGGCTGGCTGCCCAGGACTGCACCGCTATATTGACTCGCGACTGCGACGTCTTCGTGGGGCTCTTTGACCGAGCCAAGTTCGCTCGCCAGCTAGCCGTGGACGCCTTTGTGAGTATTCACTGCAACGCTATGCCCCGACCGGATACCAACTGGGGCACCGAGACATATTACTATACGCCCCAGAGCAATATGCTGGCGGTTATTCTCCAGCAGCAGCTTCTGGAGGCGCTGGGACGAAAAGACAACGGGGTGCGGCAAGCCCGTTTTGTGGTGATTCGCGAGAATGAAATCCCGTCAGTGTTGGTTGAACTCATGTACTTGAATCATCAACAAGAAGAACAGCTACTATCCAAACCGGAGGTGCGGGCAGCCGCCGCCGAGGCGGTAGTTCGCGGGCTGCGCCAGTACTTCGAGGGCCGGCCAGATATGCCAACTATCCAGACAACGGTGAATGAAGAGAATGCAACCAACAAAGCCGCACAATAACCTCGCGCCGACTTGCCGATAGTTCAAAAGGAGGCTGAATAGCTTTGCTGCGCATTGATGGACGGGACAACAAGGACCTGCGTGACCTGACTATCACGCGAGATGTAAACAAGTATGCCGAGGGCTCTTGCCGCATTCAGATGGGCGATACTATCGTCTACTGCACGGCAACTGTTGAAGGCCGGGTACCCCGCTGGTTGGTTGACAGCCAGCAGGGCTGGGTGACGGCTGACTACGGAATGCTGCCCCGCGCAACCAAAGAACGCTCGCGGCGGGAGTCCAAGCGTGGCTACCGCACCGGGCGCACCCAGGAGATTGAACGGCTCATCGGACGGTCGCTGCGAGCGGTGGTGGATCTGAATGCTCTGGGCGAGCGCACCATCCAGCTTGACTGCGACGTCCTCCAGGCGGACGGTGGCACCCGCACAGCAGCAATCACTGCCGCTTACGTCGCTTTGGTTCAAGCCTGCAGCTACTTGCGCGAGAGAAACCAAATAAAGAGCTGGCCGCTGCGTGATCAGGTAGCAGCAGTTTCAGTGGGCCTGGTCTCCGGAGAACTCCTGCTCGACCTATGCTACGAGGAGGACAGCCGCGCCTCGGTGGACATGAATCTGGTTATGACCGCCGCCGGCAATCTCGTCGAGTTGCAAGCTACCGCGGAGGGCGCACCATTTACCGTCAAACAGGCGGACCAGATGATAGCCATGGGCCGCGAGGGACTATCAAAAGTGTTCAGTCAGCAGAAAGAAGCCCTGGCCGACCTGAACAAGTAGTGTCCCGCTCACTTGCCGAGGTAGGGCGTTTACGCCGGCACACAATAGCCCACAGGCAGATATTGCAGACAGGAGATGGATCGGATGAGCGGCGTTTCGCGGCCTGAGGTCTTGCTGGTCGCCTCCGAGAATCCCGGTAAGGTTGCCGAAATCCGAGGACTGCTGACAGCAGTGCCGCTGCAAGTAATCTCGCTTGCCGACCTGCCCAGTTCTCCCCACCTCAGCGAACCATATGATACCTTCGCCGGCAACGCCCAGCACAAAGCTGCCACGGCTGCCTGCGCCAATGGCTATCTGGCGGTCGCCGACGACAGTGGCCTGGTCGTGCCAGCCCTGGACGGAGCACCGGGCATCCGCTCCAGTCGGGTTGCCGACAGCGATGCTGAGCGCATCGGATGGCTACTGGAGGAGATGAAAGACCTGACCGGCGAGCAGCGCGCCGCCTATTTTGTATGTGTGACCGCTCTGGCTGATCTCCACGGCGAGATGCTGGGAACATGGCAGGGGCGCGTAGACGGTATCATAATCGCACAGCCCCAGGGCGAAGGCGGCTTCGGCTATGACCCGGTTTTCCTTTATCCGCCGACCCAGCAGACCTTCGCCCAAATGAGCAGCCAGGAGAAGAATGATGCCAGCCATCGCGGCCAGGCGCTACGCGCCTTTGCCCGGGACCTGCCAGCTATCCTCAACGACATCGCCTCAGATAACGAATAGGCTCTCCGCCCGACCCTCGCCAGCCTTCTTTTTGCAGCCCCGGCCAAACTATTGTACAATAGGCTGGCAACTCCGCCTCTGGCGGGTAAGTCAAGTAAGACACAATTAGCAAAAGCGGGCATCTCACGACCATTAAGGCAGCGACGAGGACTTAGGCAATGAGAGAGCTTATTGAGAGGACAGTCGAGCAGGCAAAACGCAAAGGAGCCGAATTTGCTGATCTGCGGATAGCCGAAGGCAGCCAGACCGCCGTTAAGGTGGAGGACGGACGGGCCGACAAGATATCACACTCTCTGGTCAAGGGGGCAGGCTTGCGCGTGCTGGTAGACGGGGCCTGGGGCTTTGCGTCAATCAACAGAATTAGTGGTGCAGCCTTGGAGCAGTGCGTGGACGACGCTGTCACCATGGCGCGCGCTGCCAGCAGTAGCGTAACCGAACGTGGTGTGGTCGCCGAAGTTGAGCCGACCGATGCCAAAGTCAGCACCACCTATCAAATAAAACCGGCTGACATTCCCCTGGATGACCGAGTCACCACAGCTTTCGAATTCGAGAAGGTCGCCCGCGAGCAGGACCCAGAGCGAATAGTCAATACTGTCGCCTCGTACGCCGACAGCGCCGCGCAGATGTATATGGGCAATACTTTCGGCAGCTACATAGAATACGAGTCGGTACGAAGCCGCATTGGCGTAGTCGTCACAACTCAGGAAGACAATGTCCGTCAGCAGGCTGCTAACTACAAGGCTAATGCTGCCGGCTATGAGCTTATCGAAGAAACCGATCCTGACGAGTTCGCTGGAGGCGTCGCGCGGCGAGCACTTGAGCTGCTGAGCGCGGCCCCACCTCCAGCCGGCAAATTCGAGGTCATCGTAGGGCCAAAGATCTGCGGACTGCTGGTTCACGAAGCCTTCGGCCACAATTGCGAGGCCGATGCCGTCTGGGCGGGCAATTCCATTGTTAAAGGTAGAATTGGAGAGCAGGTTGCCGCACCCATAATCACCATCGTTGACGACCCGACATTGGCCGGGGCCAACGGTTCCTACCAGTACGATCACGAAGGTGTACCGGCCCAGCGGCATCTGCTGGTCGAAGACGGAGTCCTGCAGGGGTTCCTGCACAACCTGGAGACTGCGGCCCGCTTCAGTGTCAAGCCCAACGGCGCAGGACGGGCCGGCGGCTACCAGTCCTCGCCGCTAGTGCGGATGAGCAATACTTTCATTGAGCCGGGCGCGGCCAGCCTGGACGAGATGATCGCCGACATTGACCACGGTCTCTATCTGAAGGGTGGCCAATGGGGGTACGTCTTTACTGCCCGCGGCCAGTTCACTTGCAACGTTGAAGAAGCCTACGCCATCGAGAATGGCCAGCTCGGCCAGCACTATCGCAATGTCAATATCTCCGGGATGACTCTGGAGACTCTGCAGGCAGTGACCGCCGTCGGCAGCCAGATGGAGCTGCGCAACGGCGGCACCTGCGGCAAAGGCGGCCAGGGCGTGCCAGTAGACACGGGTGGCCCCCACCTGCGCATAGCCGAATTGGTGGTGGGTGGTCAGCAGTAGAACATCTGTCTTTGAGGCCTGGGAGGCAAGATCATGTCTAGTCGTACACCAGGATTTTCTGCTGTTGCTTGCATCGTTCTGGCCGCGTGCATCAGTGGCGCCTGTTTGACAGTGGGCTGCAGAGCGCCAGGACAGAAGGCAGGAAGCGTGCAGTTGGGGGGATCGCTCCAACCATGGCCCCTCTTCCGCGCGGACGCAGCCAACACTGGTCATGTTGTGCTCGTTGGGCCGGCTTCTCCCAAGCTCAAGTGGGAATCAAGCGCGTTGGGAGACGAGAATATGGTCCCCGGCTTCTTCGATCAGGAGACCGCTCCGGTTGTCTCGCGCCAGGGCGACTGCATGCTGGCAACCCCGTGGTCTGTATTCTGCATAAAGCCGGACGGGACGTTTCGCTGGACTCGTGAGCTTTCCGCGAGTTTGGGCCCAGCAGGGCTTTGCCGTTTGGCGTTGCTATCGGACGGTACCGTAGTGGTCCCAGTCATCAAGCACGGGAGCGACTTTCCTTTACCTATACCCTCCGTCAACTTCCTTTATGCCCTGGATCGGGACGGGAACGTTGTCTGGAAGAGGAAGGTGGGATTGCTGCACTGCGCGCCCGTCGTGGACACACAGGACCGTATCTACTTTTGCAGCTCTTCCGTATCTGACTTCAAAGTCGAAGAATTCCGATTAGTAGTCATGTCGCCGGAGGGCCACACGCTTGAGGAGTACCCGATCAAATCGAAATACGGCCCGGGTGGCCGGCTGAAGCTGGCACTTGGAGAAGATGCGAACGGCGTGTGGCTTTACTGTCTCGACAGAGGGATCCTCCATGTCGTCCGGCCCGACGGGAGCACCGGCCAGCTGGCTGCGTTCGAGGATGCCGGCAACAACGTGGGACTCGCAGTAAGTCAGAAACACGATGCAGTGTATGTGTTGATGAATTTATGGAGCGGGATACTCTATCGGGTAGGTGCAACGAGTCTGGAAGTTGAGTGGCGGTTCGAATTGAGGGGACGCTCTGCCGCCCACTTGGCGATGACACCTGACCGTATCTATGTCGGCGAAGCCGACCTGCCGTCCTCCGTCAGGTACCCAACGGAGGGTAACAGGAACGGGCTTCTTGAGCTCCGTCATATGCTGGACGCTCTTTTCCATAACGGCGAATACCCAACGGAGGGTGGCAGGAACGAGCCTCTCGACCACTATCACATGCTGTATGCTCTTAACCACGACGGCGAACTGTTATGGGAACACGAAATGCCTGGTGAGATGACGACGGCCCCCGCCGTGGATGGTGCGGGGAACATCTACCTGACTGTTTTCTCTGAAGAGGATGAGGGACTGTACCTCTACAGTCTCAATCCAGACGGAACCCAGCGATGGATCTATGCTATCCCCGAGTCAACCAAGGAGACGGCTGCGTCTTGGTGGTATAGGGAGGCCGGCGAGCCAGTTATCAGCTCACCAGCTATTGGCCCGGATCGGACGGTTTACTGCTACAGAACGAAGGTGTACGCCATTGGAGACGCCTTGGGAAGCCATCGTACAGATCAGCAAGAGCCCGGCAGCTAAATGTCTGGCATCACAAGATTGAGAGCCTGTCTGTCGCGCCAGCGCTGGCTGAAAGCGAAACTGTATTGTCTATCACAACACGTACACGGTGCCAGCTTGGACAACCCGGTAGCCCAGGCCGCCAGGCCCGAATCAGCCACCACTCGGGAGGGGGAGGTACGAGGGCAATAGATCAGGAACTGACCGGTAAGTAGACGGAATCATACGCTCAAACAGACCGAGTGCAGCGAAACAACTCCTCCAAGGCGTTATTATGCTAAGCCCAGCGAACAATGAGGTGAAAAAAGTGAGGAGCAACCAATGGTTTCGCTGTGTGGCCATTGGCGCAAGAAGACTAAGGATGGCGGCGTTGCGCGGTTACGGACATCGCTGGATCGCGGAGCGGACTTTCACCCGGTCGTCCGCTACGAATACAAGCCTCAAATCTACAGTGCCTTCTTTCATCTCGCCTGCATCATGATCGTGCTCAATAGGCTATGAAACCGCTTCTCTATCAGAGGCTCAGACAATGATAAACATCGCTGAATGGATAGCAATGGGCGTGGTGGTGATAGCTGTCACTGGCTTTCTCAGCTACCTGGTGTATCTGAAGGCGCTCGCGCTGAGGCATCCCAAGCTCGATATCTGGCGAGGCCTGATTATGGTTTGGCTGTGCCTGGCGGCCACAATTGTGGTTCTGGCCGGAGCACGGGCGCTGCTGGGCGGGCCAATTGTGGGTTACTCAGCCGGCGCCGGTGGACTACACCTAAGCTGGGGCAGACCCGGCGGCATCTTTACCACACTAGCGGCTGTCTTCCTGGTTGGTATCTTGCTCTTTGTCGCTCTGCGCAACGTGCGACGGCTCCAGGAGCCACCCCAACCTGACTCGGATGAGCGCGGCCCCACTATCTAAGATTCGCAACAATTTACCACACAACTATGATCACCACTGCAATAATCCTCTGGATCCTGGTGGCGGCCACGGCTACTTTTTGGGTATACGCTTCACTGATTGAGCCGCAGCGGGTGTGTGTCAGGCAGATTGACGTGCCGCTACCTAACCTACCGGAGGCGCTGGTCGGCCTGCGCATCGCTCACCTGTCCGACCTGCACTGCGCGTGTCATCGCCGTGATGACTCGGTGACCAATGGTGCCATTGCCGAAACCCTCCGGCAAGCACCTGACCTGGTGGCGATCACCGGGGACCTGTCCAACGGTTTTCGCTATGCCAACTGCGCCGCGGAGCGTCTGGACGAATTGTCCGCCCGGTATGGAGTCTACGCCGTGCTGGGCAACCATGACTGGAACTGCACTCTGGAGACCTATCTATTTGGCAGCCGCAAGCCGGACCCAACCGTGCAAGATTGGGAGCAGTCTCTGAGCCAGACTGAAATTCAGTTGCTGGAGAACAAGAGCTGCTTGCTGACACTCAAGGGGCAGACTGTCGCCATCGTGGGCGTGGGCGACCCCTCGTGCGGCCGGGACGACATCGAAACCGCACTGAAGGAGATTGGGCCCGCCGACTTGAAGATTATGCTGGCCCACTCGCCGGACGCCATTGACTTGCCCCGCGCTGACTGGGCTGACCTGCTGCTGGCCGGCCACACTCACGGCGGACAGTGTCGGCTGCCGGGCTTGGGCAGTCCCTGGGCGCCGGTTTGGCGGCTGCGGCGGCGATCATCCGGGCTGATGCGATCTGGCCAGACGGTCATCCACGTCAGCCGGGGTATCGGCGCGGGATTGGACGCCCGCTTCTTGTGTCCAGCGGAGGTATGCATCCTCACCCTGCGCCAAGGCGTCGCTGAGCAAATACCAAATGCGGAACTGCGCGACCGCGCAAATATCAAGCCAGGAGAATACCAACGATGTATCTGATCACACAACTGTGGAATAGGCTACTGGAAAAGCTAAGGCTGCGGCAGCCCAGCCCGCAGATCACCCGCCATCAGGCTCTGGCCATTAAGCCTCTGCGCAACCCCAATTTGGAATGGCAATATAACGAAGAAGGTTACGTCGTGGCCATGCTGACCCGGAGAGGCGGGGCGACCGGCAAATTGATCAACTTTTTCATAGCGGTGCCCGAAGAGCGTCCTGTTGTTCTAGACGAAGTCGGCACCTTTGTCTGGAAGATGTGCAACGGCGAACATAGCATCGAGCAGATTGGCGAGGCACTATCTGACGAATATAAGCTCACTCGCCGCGAGGTGGAGGTTTCCCTCAACGAGTACCTGCGCATGCTGGCAAAACGAGGCATGATTCTCGTAGCAGTGCCCCAGGAGATAGTTGACCAGCTAGATGAATCCACCAGGCGCGCCCTCGGCGTTACCGAGATGCAGGAAATCATCGAACAACACGCGGCAGCGGACGACAGCAGTACGGAGACTGGCGGCGATGCGGGCGGACCCCGAAGTGAAGAGTGAGCCTCCCGGGCAGTTGGGCCTGAACTGGTCAGTCGGTGGTCCGCAACATCCTCGGAAGAATCTGCGGTGGCTGACTACTACTCGGCTTGAAGCTCAGCAACTTGCCGGGCCAGAAGCGATTTCTTGCGATCACCCCGCCGAGCATGAAAGACACCAGCTTGGCCGGCCTTGTCAATGGCCTTGTAAGCGCGACTTATCGCCTCTTGAATCTCTTCTTCAGCGTCGCTGCGCGCTGCCTCCAGAACAGCTCGAGTGGACTTAGCAATCTCCTGCTTCAGCCGGCGGTTACGGAGGGTGCGCTTCTCAGTTTGACGTATATGTTTGCGTCGCGATTTGATCTGCGGCATATCTGGACAGTTTCCTTTCTCGAAAGCAAATAGTCGCCTGGTAGCAACACAGCCAGCGGCGACACGGCTATTATAGCACAGAATTACGCAGAAAGACAAGCTCAGAAAGCCGTTGGCTCCCAACTAACGAGGAAGCTTACTCACAGAACTGTTCTGACAGGCGCTTGACAACCCCACAAATGAGCAGCCGAACTCTTCTCGGGGCAAGAAAGAGTTCGGCTGCATGCTTCCGCCTACGGGCTTCAAGGCGAGCAACGACTTGTAGGCGGCTGTGGACCCGAATGCTCAACCTGAGTGCGGACACAGATGCAAAGCAGGCTGTGTCTCGGGCTGCATCTCCTGGTTCCTATGAACTATGTCTAAGTTCGGGTCCAGAACACTATACAAACATACTATACCACAAACTCAGGTCCATGTCAAGGCCTCTGCCAGACTTTCTGGAGCAATGCCGCACAAATGTTGGCCCGATCAATAAGGATGGAGGGCAACTCGGAGCTTGGGAGCGTCGGGATACCTATTTCAGTTGACGTCGGCGACCAGGGCTATCTTGTTCCCCATTCCCACTATTCCCAATAGCCACTCGGCCCCTCGATTGGAGGCGCCCAGCAACGCAGCCAGGATTGGCCAGTCTCCGGCTGTATCCGCCAGCAGGCCAGGAGGCAGATCCAGGTACAGCCGCGTGATGCCAGCGTCCACGCCGGCAACGCTCAGCATCTGGCCAGCCAAAGATGCCGTCAGGCGGCGGGGCTGGCGCCGGGAGTACTCAGGTCTGTGCGCCAGACCCAACCGGGCCAGCAGATTCAACGCTCCCGTTGTGTAGGGCTCGATTACGGCCACCTGATGCCGAGCGACGCGCACCAACTCAGTAAAGCCGCCCAACGGATCGGGGGTGTGGTGAAGCCCCTCCACTGCCACAGCCACATCAAAGCTATCCGCAGCAAAGGGCAGATACCGGACATCAGCCTGCAGGTATGGGACTCGATAGCTGCGAGCGGCGCTGCGTTTGCTCAGACCACGAAGCGCCTGTACCGAAAGATCCGAGGCCGATACCTGCCAGCCGGCTTGCAGCAGCGCTTCTACCTCGTAGCCAGTCCCACAACAGGCCACATGCACCGAGGGCCTATGAGTAATACCGCGATCGAGCTGCGCCAACAGGTGCTCCAGGCGCTGGCGCGTACGGCAGCGCCGATAGCGGGAATGGTAGTCAGGCTTGAATACCGCTTTGTCGGGCAGACCAGCGAAATGCCCATCCTGGGCAGCCATCTCTTGACGGGTAGCCTCGTCCAACCAGCTCTCATCAACCATCCGGGGTATGCTCTCTGTGACAGTGTAGGTGAGATCACAGGTGGTGCAACGAAGTCCCTGAGTACAATCAGTCAACCTAGCGCGGCACGACGGGCAGACCAGCATCTCCAGGCAATCCCACGTTGCCTTCTTCTCATTGGTCATCGGCTTCATATCTCGCATATCCGGCGAACGGATATTTCAGAGAACCGTTTTGGGGACAAGCTGGTTTCGCGTCGCCACTGTTAACTTCTCGTCTGGTGGAACCGATTGTACATCAGATACGTCATAAGTAACAATGCCACCAGCACCCTCACAGCAGCGGAGCAGACTCGGTATGCTTGTTGCTGCTGGAAGTGTGCCAGCACCAATTTCATGGGTATAATGAATCATATGATTGAGTCCCGTCAGACAACTGCCGCGCTGCTGTTGGTGGCCGTTCTTTTCCTGCTCGGCTCAACCGTCTCTCTTTGGGGTGCTGAGCAGCAGTTGAATACTGTCCCCATCCCGGGACCGCCTCACGCGGTGACTGCCGCCAATGGCACGGTGCGGATGATGCCGGCGCGGGCAGTTGCCGACCGATTGATCCTCAAGCTGCGCCCGCACGTCGGCCCCCAGCAGGTCGGAACGCTGGCCGCCGCCGGCAATAGCCGGGTAAGGAAAATGCTGCCGGTCAGCGGCCTGGTGATTATTGACTTGCCCAGCGGCAGTGACCTGATGGCGGCGGCCCGCCAGTTCGAAAGCCGCCCCGAGGTGGAATTCGCTGTCCCTGATGCCCTGGTCTATCCCGCACTTGTTCCCAATGATCCGGAGTATGGCGAACAGTGGCATCTGCCCAAGATTGACGCCCCGCAGGCCTGGGATGTCACTACGGGCACTGATACCGTGACCATCGCGGTGGTTGATTCGGGCTGCGATATGGACCATCCCGACCTGGTCAGCAAGATCTGGACCAATCCCGGCGAGATTCCCGGAAATGAAGTAGACGACGACGGGAACGGATATGTAGACGACGTTCACGGCTACGACTTCTACAACGACGACGGCGACCCCACTCCCCAGCCGACCGGTGGATCGGATGAAAATGTCTCGCACGGCACGCTGGTCGCAGGGACCGCTGCCGCGGTCGGTAACAATGCCTGGGGCACTGCCGGAATTGACTGGCAGGCCCAGATTATGGTCCTGCAGGTCTTTCCGGCCAGCGGTAGCGGCTCGGTCTCCATTGTGGTCGAGGCTATTGATTATGCCACGGCCAACGGGGCCGACATCATCAACCTGAGTATAGGATCAGGATATAGCGACGCCTTCTCGCCCCCTATCAATACAGCCTATGAGTCGGGCAAGCTGGTCATAGCAGCCGCTGGCAACAACTACGCCGAACTGACTAATGACGACTACACTTGGAAGTCTCCCGTATGCAACGACGGCCCCAATCCGTTGATCGACAACTACGTGCTGGGAGTCACTGCCACCGACAGTCAGGATCGCAAGCCAGGTTTCGCCAACTGGGACAGCTCTGGCGGCAATTTCGTGGATGTTGCCGCCCCTGGCCTGGGAATCTACGGCCCGGCCTTTTACGATCCGTCGTATCCTGCGTTCGACGAGTACTGGTACACCAATGACGGCACCTCCTTCTCCGCGCCTATTGCATCGGGCCTGGCGGCGCTGCTCATAGCCCAGAATCCCGGCTTGCGGGGCAATCCGGCCGCCGTCTACCAGATAATTCGCGATACCACCGACAACATTGATCCGCAGAATCCCGGCTACGCAGGAATGCTGGGCACCGGCCGCATAAACGCCGCCCGTGCCCTGGGAGTGCCTATCCCGCCCGCATCGGTCACCAATCTGCAGGCTGCCGACACTACCGGCGACCAGGGCGGCAGCATCACTCTCACCTGGCTCAAGTCAGCCGATGATGGCGGCGGCAGCAACAGTGTCACCAGCTATGTCGTGCGGCGACGGACCGGCGCCTCCGGCCCCTTCAGCGATATTGACTCGCTACCGCCCAGCACCCAACAATACAATGACACCCCGGTGACCGACGGGGTGGACTACTACTACACAATCAGAACTGTCGCCGATGCCCTGTATACTGACTCGGAGATAGTTGGGCCAGCGCAATCCCGCAACGATCTGGCTCCGCCTCAGATCACCACGCTGACCACCCATGACCGGCCCAGTGATTCCGGGGGGGCCATCGAACTGGAGTGGATGTACAGTCCGCCGGAAGATTTTGACTTCTACAGCCTGTACCGGTCAAATCGCAACTTCAACACAGTGACACAGGAGCACGTCACACTGCTTGTCACCTTCACCAATCCTGCTACCAGCACCTGGACCGATACCAGCGTGGTGGACGGCGCAGACTACTACTACGCTATCACCGCCACCGATGACGTCGGTAATGAAAATCAGCTTGTCCAGACCGCTGGCCCGGTCCAGTCTTACCCCAATGACGAAATGCCTTTTGAGGCAGGCCTGCAACTGCTCTCCGCCCCGGCGATACCGCCCGACCAGCACCCCGCCACGCTGTTTGACATCCCTTCCGGCGACCTGATTGATCGCTACGCTCGCTGGGACCGAGCTGCCGAGCAGTATGAGATCTACGACGGCGAACCCCTGGAACCGATTCTCCAGCTCGATCTGGCCCGCGGCTTCTGGGTTGATCTTCCCTATCCTGTTGCCGTCACCCCCGAAGGCACTTCGGCACCGTCCGGCGATTTTGATGTCCCGCTGCAGCCTGGCTGGCACCTGCTGGGCAATCCGTTCTTTGGGCCGACTGACTTCGGTGCGGCCACGGTCTTCCAGGACGGGACCTATGATATGCTCAGCGCCCACCGCCTGGGCATCCTCTGTGCTGTCGCCTGGATTTATGACACTGATGACCACAGCTACAAGATGATTAGCGCCGACAGCATCGGCCAGCGCCAGATCGCCCCGTGGAGCGGTTTCTGGCTTCTCGCATACGAACCGTGTACGTTCACCATCGCCCGGCCCACTGGTACTTCCGCCGCGACTGTACAGGGCGACCAGTCATCAGCCGAGGACGAGGGATGGTCGCTGCAGTTGGTGGCTGCAGACAGCACCAGCCGCGATACCGACAATTTCTGTGGCCTGCGCCCGGCAGCGGTGGTGACCAAGGTGGACAATCCGCCGGCTGTGGCCACCGCGGTGGATCTATACCTGCTCGACGGGGACAGCAACCGCCGCCTGGCCGCCAGCTTCGCGACTCAGTCCGTCACGGAGTACAAGTGGGACGTGGTCGTCACGTGGCCTCATCCCGACAGCGAAATAAGCCTGACCTGGCCCACCCTCAACGAGCTGCCCGACGAGTATGAGGCCACATTGCAGGACCTTGATGGAGGAGGGACTGTCAACCTGCGCTTGCGGCCACGATATGTCTTCAATCCCCAGGAGGCGGGCAGCCGGCGTTTCAAGCTGACAGTCACGCCGACCAGCAGTCAATCAGTTACGCTGACCTCTGTCGCCGCACTGCCTACTCGGGGCGGCGGTGAGGTGGTCTTCACCCTTTCCTGCCCAGCCCAGTGCAACATTAGAGTAATGAATATCGCTGGCCGCACCATCCGCATCCTGGAGACTGATCGGGCCCATGCTGCCGGTCAGAATGTAGTGCTGTGGGATGGCCGCGCTGACACTGGCAGCAGCGTACCCAGTGGCCGATATCTGATCCAGATCGAAGCCAACGCTACCAATGGCACCACCGCCCGCGCCCTGCGCACCCTGAACGTAATCCGCTAACAGGGGATACTAACTCTCTGCCCGCCAGCGCTCAGCCGAAGAAGCCCCGCACCGTCTCGGCCGCGTACTCAATCTGCTCCTCGGACAGGTAGGGATGGATGGGCAACTGGAGGACTTCGTCGGCAGCCTGCTCGGTGACTGGAAGCTCGGCAAGATGTAGACCGTAGGGGCGGCAGGCTGGCTGGAGGTGAGCAGGCGAGCGGTAGTGGGTGGCAAAGCCGATATCGTTCTGTTCAAGATGAGCAACCAGTGACTCCCGATCTGCACTACGGATCGTGTAGAGGTGATAGACGTGCTCGGCCGGCGGGGCGACCGTCGGGGTGGCAACCGGCAGGTCAGCCAGTGCCTCGTCATATATTGCAGCTAGCTCCCGCCGCCGCTGATTGCCCCATTCCAGCTTTCCCAGTTTGACATTAAGAATGGCCGCCTGGATTTCGTCCAGCCGACTGTTGTAGCCAATTATTTTGTGCTCGTACTTGGATGTATAGCCATGATTGCGCAGCAGTCGAATCTGCTCGGCTAGCTTGTCGTCGCTGGTAGTGACCATACCTCCCTCGCCGTAGCCGCTCAGGTTCTTGCTCATATAGAAGCTGAAGATGCCACAGTCGCCCAGGCCGCCGACAGCCTCCCCCTCGTACCTGGCCAGATGGGCCTGGGCGCAATCTTCAATCACGTGCAAGCTATACCGCTCGGCGACGCTGTTGATAGCGGCCATATCCGCGGGATGCCCATATACGTGTACCGGTATTAACGCCCGCGTACATGGCGTAATTGCCTCCTCCAGCAGCTCGGGATCCAGACAGTAATCATCTGGCTTAATATCTACCAGAACTGGCCGGGCTCCTACCAGGATGATCGCCTCGATGGTGGCGATAAATGTCCACCCGATCGTGATAACCTCGTCATCTGGACCGATGTCCAGTGCTTTCAGCGCAATGATTAACGCGTCAGTGCCGCTGCCCACGCCGATGGCATGTTCCACGCCCACCATTTCAGCCCAACTGTTCTCAAGCCGCTGGACATTCGGTCCCAGAACGAGCTGCATTGAACTGAGGGCTTCATCGATTGCTTCAATCATTTGGGGCTTAAGCGCTGCATATTCAGCTTTCAGATCCATCAGGGGAACGTGCACCAACGATGCCTCCGAACATAAAATCTGGGAATATTTCCAGCCTTCCCCGCCGCCCGACCACCTCGGCACATCTTAGCGTTTAGAGCAATAAAGCGGCGAAAAGTTGCATCCGGTCAGGTGAGCGCTAGAGCGATTGGCCATCAAGAGGGACCTCCTTACGCCCACATTTGTCATTTGGCACTGGGAGGGATTAGTGCAGCAAACAGGGAATATCACCCTCAGGAGGGTAACCACATGCGGGAATACTGGGACCGGAGGTTCACGGCAGAGGGCAAGATATGGGGCGAAACCCCCAGTCGCAGCGCCCTCTATGCATTAGAGATGTTCCGTCGCGAAGGTCTCTGCGAAGTGCTCGTTCCTGGCTCGGGGTACGGCCGGAACTCAAGGCTTTTCGCCGAGGCTGGCTTCCAAGTCACCGGTGTGGAGATCTCTGAGTCCGCCTATCGGATGGCAGGACAGCACGTCCCCCGCTCCTGCTTTCAATCAAGCATCCTGCCAGTCAGCAGCCTTTGGTTGAGCTCCCACAGTGCAGTTTTGTCGCTATCCCAATGCAATCGTTTTTCACATTCAGCATATGCAAACCAAGCCACCTCTGTGTGCTCCGACGAGATTGTGATAGGTCCGCAGTATTCGACCGCAAAATAATACTGGGGTATAACAAACAAATTGTTATCCCAGTCTTTGTAACTTTCGAAGGCAATAACAGGCAGGCATACATTAGTATCGAGCCTATGGAACATCGAGTTCGTGGGAATGTTAGCCTCTTCGAATGCTTCTCGGCGAGCGGCTTCTATCGGGGACTCACCGTCTTCGCCTCCACCTGCAATTCCTTGCCAGTAGCCCGCGTCTGAGCGTCTGAAAAGTGCAAACTCCAATTCATTTTCTTTCGACATCCGATGTAAATAGACAAATACTTGGAATGGTGCTCTGCTCATAATCCCTCCTTATCGTGACCCGATGGAGTTCGAGTGAAATGTCCCGAACAGGCCCTGATATGCATAAAGAATGGATCATCAGAGTTGCTGTTCCAATAGATGGCATTCCACCTGTTCACGAGGCTTCTTCGGCTGCTGGCACCTGGCGGACACTAATCACATCAATCAGCTTCCTGAGGCGGTCGGTGAGACACTCCAGGTCCCGGCGGCTGGCGATGTCGAGGGTGAGCAGCAGGCGGGCGAGCTCGCGGCCTTCGGCGTTGGCCTCGGCGGCGACGATGTTGATGTCGCAGTCGCTGACAATGGCCGTTATGTGCGAAAGCAGACCGACCCGGTCAGAGGCGAGGATTTCCAGGCGGGTCCGGAACCTGGCCTCGCTGTCGCTGGTGGCCCAATCAAGGCTGAGCAGCCGCTCAGGATCTTTCGCTTGCAGATACTGCAGATTCTTACAGGCTCTCTGATGCACGCTGATCCCCGACCCGCGAGTGACATAGCCAGTAATCTCATCACCGGGCAGAGGATTGCAGCACCGCGCCAGGCGACACTCCAGGCCGCGGATACCCTCGATCGAAACCAGCATTGTCCCATCGGCCGGCGGCGCAGCAGGTGTCTCCGGCAGACTCAGCTCAACCTCTTCGGTCAGTGTTTGCGGGCGGCGATCAAGCCCCTGGATAAGATGGTCAGCAACCGTGCCGGGTCCGACTTCTCCGTAGCCGATCGCTGCCAGCAGGCTGTCAACATCGGGATAATTCAGATGTTCGGCAATTGGCGCCAGCAGCTTTTCGTCAAGTGTTTTGCCGGCCAACTCCTTGCTTTTCGCGAACACCTCCGCCAGCCGCTGACGGCCATTGCGGATATTCTCCTCTTCGGTCTGCAGGCGCAGGAACTTGCGCACCTTGGCCTTGGCCCGGCTGCTTCTGATTATGCGCAGCCAATCGCGACTGGGCTGAGCACTGGACGAGGTGATGATCTCGACAATATCGCCATTCTGGAAATTGTAGTCCAGCGGTACCATTCGACCGTTGACGCGCGCCCCGGCACAGTGGTCGCCTACTTCGGTATGAATCCGGTAAGCAAAATCAATCGGCCCCGCGTCACCGGGCAGGTCAACTACATCGCCGTCGGGGGTAAAGACAAATACCTGATCCTGAAACAGGTCAAGCTCCAAAAGCTCCAGAAACTCATGGCTCTCTTCCAGGTCGGTCTCCAGGTCCAGCATCTGACGCAGCCAGGAGATTTGTTCGTCAAGCTGCGGATCACTGTCTTCCTCTTTGTACCGCCAGTGGGCAGCCACGCCGTACTCAGCTTGCTGGTGCATCTGCTCGGTGCGGATCTGAATCTCCATCGGCTGCTTGTCCGGCCCGAAGACTTTCGTGTGCAGCGACCGATACTTATTGGATTTAGGATTTGCAATATGGTCAGAAAATTGGCCCGCCACCGGCATCCACAGTGAATGCACCACACCCAGAGCAGCGTAACAGTGATCCACAGTATCGGTAATCACGCGCAGCGCAGTCAGATCGGCAATCTGCCCGAAATCAATCTGCTGCTCTTTCATCTTCTCGTAAATGCTGTAGATGTGCTTGGCCCGGCCCTCAACTTCAGCGGGTACTTGCGCTTCGGCGAGTGCTTCCTGTAGCTCACGCTGAACTGACTCCAGTTGCGCAACCCGGGCCTCGCGGCTCTGCCCCAGTTTTTCGACGATGTCCCAGTAGGCCTCCGCTTCCAGATGTTTCAGAGCCAGATCCTCCAGCTCCCAGTTGATCTGCGAGATTCCCAGCCGATGAGCCAACGGGGCAAAGATATGGAGGGTTTCGTGGGCATTGCGCTGGCGGACCTCCGCCTCCAGGGGCTCCAGTGTCCGCATATTGTGCAGGCGGTCGGCCAGCTTGATGAGAATCACGCCAATATCGTCAGCCATCGCCAGGAACATCTTGCGCAGGTTCTGGGCCTGCTTATCCTGCCGGCTGGAGAAGTCAAGCTGCGTCAGTTTGGTCACGCCCGCCACCAGATGGGCGATGCGCTCGCTGAACTGCCGTTCAATGTCAGCGATGGCGACGCCGGTGTCTTCCACGGTGTCGTGCAGCAGCGCAGCGGCGACGGCCACCGGGTCGGCCTGAATATCCGCGAGGATGTTAGCCACCGCCAGCGGATGGCTGATGAAGGGATCACCGGTCAGCCGCTCCTGGCCCTCGTGGGCCTTCTCGGCAAACTCATACGCCCGCCGCAGCATCTGTGTATCCGCCGTCGGCGAATACGCGGTGACCCGCTCAATTGTGGCGTCTACGTTAGTCGGCATTCAAGTTTCGGCTGCGCCCATCTGTGAATTCACAGTTTGCCCAGCTTTGTCAGCATGTAGGGCTGGACAGCACCATTGCGTTCCGCTATGCCCTTGCCACATCGTGTCGTCGAACCTGCACACTAGACATGTTGAACAAAGAAACACACCGTCGCAACCATAGGAGGGCTATTCCTCGCCCTCTTGCTTCGGCGGGAAGAACAACTGGCGGCGCGTGGCCAACGGCCAGATGATGAGGACGCGGATGAGCACCCAGACAAAGTGGGCTACAGGTGGGCAAACACATATGCAATAGACCCCCAGAAGAAGAGGGCGCCCCCTGACAGCACCGCAAACAATCCCTCAAAAACAGTCCAAATGGAGCGTTCAGCACCCCCTATCATGATGTGAAAGATGCCCAGCAAAACCGAGACTGCCGCTGGCCACACGCAAAACCATGGACCAAGGCCATACGGTTTAACGAATACCACGAGCAGGATAACCGTCGGCCAGCTGACCACGGCCCAGACAGCTGTGCCATGGCCCCCAAATCCTTTGGGACTGAAGACATACCATATCAATGCCGCAGCGATTATGAAGGGAGATATCACAATTAGGCTCAATGCCGGTCACCTCCTCTGCGTCCTCAGTGCGTTTTGGGGCTATTCCTCGCCCTCTGGCTTCGGCGGGAAGAATAGCCGCCGCCACGCTATCAAGGGCCATACAAGTATAGCGTAAAGGGAAAGGAGGCAAAGGGTTCCCAACTGTATTATATCCGACCTGCCCCGTTGCTTCAATCGCTCTCGCCAGCTTGACACAATAGCATACCCAAAGTACACTCGCACTACCGGTGGAAACAGAAGCCAAGACACCCGAAGAGGTCCGCCAGATGCCGCTTAGCCGTCGGACACACTGGCTGAGGCGGCATTTCAATTTCCGGCCGCGTAAGTCGCTGGGGCAAAACTTCCTGGTAGATGACCTGCTTGCCGAGCAGATAGTCCAGGCGGCTGAACAGTTCAACCCGCAGCGTATCGTGGAGGTGGGGCCAGGGCTGGGCGCTCTAACCATACCGCTGGCCACCCGGCCCCGGGAAATCATCGCACTTGAGACGGACCGCCAACTTTGTGATATTCTCGACTGGCTGTTACGCGATGTCGAGCGGGCGCAGATACATCAGACCGATTTCTTGAAGGCTGACCTAACCAAGCTGGGCGGTCCCGACGGCGTGGTGGTCGGCAACTTGCCCTACTATATTACCTCGCCCATTCTGGAGAAGGTCTTTCAGAGCCGGCCCCGCTTCGGCGCAATGATCATCACTGTGCAGCAGGAAGTAGGTCAGCGCCTGCAAGCGAAGCCGGGCACCAAGCAATATGGCTCTTTGACCATATTCTGCCGCTACTATGCGGCTCAGATAGAGACATTGGCCACGCTGCCGCCCCGGGCTTTCTGGCCGCCGCCACAGGTCACCTCGCAGGTGCTCTGCATGACACTGCGCGACGCTGCCCCGGAGGGAGTAGCGAGTGAAGATGCTTTTTTCACTGCAGTGCGCAGCGCCTTCGGCTATCGGCGCAAGACCCTGCGCAACTCCCTCAAGACATCACAGCGGCTGGACCTGTCTATCGAACAGATTGACGCAGCTCTGACCGAGGCTGGCATTGACGGGAGCCGACGAGGTGAGACGCTTGACTTTGACGAATTTGTCGCCCTGGGTAACGCCGTCTATCATCTCAGCGAGGCAGCCCAATAATGGCGGAGACCGGCGCCGAGATAAAGCTGCGGGCTCCTGCCAAGGTCAACCTGACTCTGGAGGTCCTGGGTGAGCGCGCCGACGGCTATCATGAGCTGCGCAGCCTGGTACAGTGCCTCTCACTGGCCGATGAATTGACGCTGCGGCCAACTGCCAAGGGCATAACAGTCAGCGTCCGTGGCCAGTGGGCACCCGACGGCCGACAGAATCTGTGTCACGTCGCTGCCACGATATTTATTGAGCAAGTCGGCAGCCCCGGTGGCGTCGATATTCAGCTTACCAAGCATATTCCCGCCGGTCGCGGGCTGGGTGGAGGCAGCAGTGACGCAGCGGCAACGCTGCTGGGGTTGTGTGAGCTGGTCGAAGAACCGCCCTCTGGAGAGGAACTACACCAGATGGCGGCAGAATTGGGCAGCGACGTCCCACTGTTTTTGGCTGGTGGGGCGGCAGTAATATCGGGACGCGGTGAACAGGTTCAGAGCATGGCCGCTCGGTGGAGAGACCAGGCCCTGGTGGTGGCCTGGCCTGATTTAGGCATTTCTACCACGGAGGCGTATGAACTGCTGGAACGCAACGATTTTACTGACGGCGAGATTACTGCCTCTGCGCAGCAGGCACTGGCCGAGGGACGACTGGATGCCGACCGGCATCTATTCAACTGCTTTCAGCGGGCCGTCTCCTCCCGGTGGCCACGAATCGCCGAGTTGCAGGAGGATACAGCCCAAATAAGCCGGACACCGGCGGTACTGTCAGGCTCCGGCTCGGCAGTTTTCTGTATACTGCCGAGTCTAGCCGAGGCCGAGCAGATAGCCGCTGCCGTGGGCGAAGCCGGCTACCGGGCAGTCGCAGTCCGACCTGTTGAGTATGGGGCAAGGCTGATAGAAAGCTGACAGGAGCAGATTATGAGCGAAGCCAAGTCGGTGGCGACCATAGTGCTGGCGGCAGGCACCAAATCCGAGCCGGTCAGCGAGGCGAGCGGCCTGGCCCACAAAGCCATGCTGGAGGTGGGCGGGCAAGCGATAGTAAATCGGGTGGTCGAGGCACTCCAGGCAGCCCAGCTTGTCGGTGAGGTGGTGGTAGTGACCGCGCCCGACTCGCCAGTCCAGGATGTGCTGGTCGAAGGCACGGCGTGGGTCGAGTCGGCCGGGGGAAGTTATGTGGATACAATTATGGCGGGGCTGAAGTACCACAAGGACTGCCAGGAAGCTCTACTGGTCACCGGCGACCTACCGCTGCTGACCGCTGAGGCGGTGGATCACTTCGTTGCTGAGGCACTCGACAGCGGCGCAGAATTGTGTTACAGTATGGTCAGTGCTGAGCGGGCAGCTTCATTGTACGGGACAACCAGCCACTCCGCGGTGCGGTTGCGCGACGGGGACTTTACCGGCGGCAACTTGGTGCTAGTCAGCCGGCAATTTGTGGAACACCAAGGGGAACAACTCAAGCGGGCCTTTGCCAGCCGCAAGAATCCCATTGGGCTGGTTCGACTTCTGGGAGGGCGTTTCATATTCCGCTATTTACTCGGCCGCCTGACGGTGGCCGATATCGTGCAGCGGGCCAAGCAGATACTCGGCTGTGAGGCTATGGTGGTCAACTCGCCATACCCTGAGGTATCTTTTGACGTGGACAAACCTGAGCACATTGCAATTGCCCAACAACGCTTAAGAGAAAGGCAGCGGTAGTTGGGGCGTAGCCAAGTGGTAAGGCACGGGACTTTGGATCCCGTATCGCAGGTTCGATCCCTGCCGCCCCAGCCATGACTTGCCTGCCAAATAAGGCACAGGCAGATAAGTCAGTTGGGGCCGGCAAAGAGGGTGACTGAATTGCTCCACGGCCAGATGCGACTGTTTTGTGGTAACGCAAATCCACAGTTGGCCGAGGCGATCGCCAGCCAGCTTGGGACAGAGCTGGGAAACATGGAAGTCGGTCAGTTCGCCGATGGCGAGGTGGCCGTAAAAATCAACGAAAGTGTGCGAGGCATGGACATTTTCGTTATCCAGCCGACCTGCCGACCCGTCAATCAGAACTTGATGGAACTACTGGTGATGCTGGATGCCTTCAAGCGGGGCAGCGCCGGGCGCATTGTGGCGGTATTGCCCTACTATGGCTATGCTCGCCAGGACAAGAAGGCAAAGGGGCGTGAGCCGATCAGCGCCAAGCTGATTGCCGATCTCATTACTCAGGCCGGGGCCGACCGCGTTCTGGCCGTGGACCTGCACAGCGACCAGATTCAGGGATTTTTCGACATCCCCGTGGATCACCTGCCCGCCCGCCGCATAATGGCCGAATACTTTATCGAACAGGGTCTGCAGGGCGACGATGTCATAGTGGTAGCCCCGGATCCGAATGCCACGGGCGAGGCCATGGAGATGGCCGACGAACTGCACGCCACGATCGGCGTGGTCGCCAAGCGCCGCCCCCGTGATAACGAAGTCAGTGTGGTGGAGGTCATCGGCGAACTGGCCGGCAAGCGCGCCATAATGCTGGATGATATGATTGATACTGGCGGAACGATGGTTCAGGGCGCTGCGCTGCTGCGCGAGCGCGGCGCTGCCCAGGTGTACTGCGCAGCCACCCATGCCGTCCTATCCGACCCAGCCTCCCAGCGGTTGTCCGGGGAAGCTGTAGACAGTGTCGTGGTGACCAACTCGATCCCTATTCCGCTGGAGAAGCGGCTTGATAAGATGGAAATTCTCAACCTGGCGCCGCTGCTGGCCGAAGCAATTGACAATATCCACAAGGACGCGTCAGTAAGCGCAATCCTGTCCAACCACATTGCCCGCCAGAAGCGAATGTTTTGAAAACATAACAACCAGACTAAAGACAGACCGACAAAGCAGGAGGTAAGTATAGATGGAACAAGCAGTCATAGAGGCCGAGCGGCGCGAGGAATTTGGCTCCGGACCGGCTCGACGACTTCGTGAGCAAGGCATAGTTCCAGGAGTCGTCTACGGAATGGGCAAAGAAACCCTGCCCATTTCGGTGTCGGCAGAACAGCTTGAAGATGTCCTGCGCACCGAGCAGGGCATTAACGTCCTGCTGGATCTGCAGATCACGGACGTCGAGGTTGAGGAGGGAGCCGCTGCGATTGTCAAGAACATTCAGCGCCATCCCATTAGCCGTGACGCGATAAGCGTCGACTTTCAGTGGATATCACTCAAGGAGACCAGTACCTTCAGCGTCCCTATCCAAATCGAGGGTATAGCGCCCGGCGTCGCGGAGGACGGCGGCGTGGTGGACCAGATCATCTACGAAGTAGAAGTACGATGTCTGCCCACCAGTATTCCCGACCACCTGGTGGCCGACATCACCGACCTGATGATCGGCGACACTGTTCACGCCGAGGCTATCCAGGCCTCGGAGGGCGTCGAAATCCTGGTAGACCCCGCCGAGACTGTGGTGAGCATCGCCGCGCCCATCAAGGAGGAAGACCTGGAGGTGCGGGTGGACGAGTTGCTGCTCGAGGGTCTCGAAGAGCTGCCGCTCGAAGAAGAACTGGAGCTGGTCGAAAGCGAAGAGCCTGCCGAAGCCGAAGAAGAAGCACCAGAAGAAGAGAGCGAATAGCCGCTGGCTGCCAGCCGATAAGCTCGCTGATTCGAGGGCAATCTCTGTCTTCCGGTACTTCAGACGGCCAAGCTGCTTAGCCTGGCCAGCGCGCACAGAACCGCAGCCCAGATAGCGCGTTTTCTCAGCAAAGAGCGCGGTAGCGAAAAAGCCTACATGTGATTGCCGAGTGGAGTTACAGTGGCAGGCAGCACCAAGCAACAAAGTAGGCAGTCCGATAGATCAACAAGCGAACGGGTCTGGGTAACGCTTGTCCTTGGTCTGGTGGCTGTTGCCGTCGTACTCAGTCCAACGGCATCGTCGGTAAGGAACCCCCCCAGGGTCTATCCAAGCTGGCTATATGTCGGCGGGATGGGCTTTATGATCATTGCCATTGCCCTGTGGCGTTCGGGACGGCCCACCGTTCGGTGGCCAGTGCGGCTGGGATATGGGTTGTCAATATTGCTGGCTATTCTGGCGATAAGCGTGCCGGTCTTCAGCTATTTCGACAGTTACCACGATCTGCCCTGGCCAGTTGTAGTTCTTCTTCTGGGACTGCTCATCATTGGCGGGTGGCACCGTCGCCAGCGATGGCTGGCCATTTCTACGGGTCTGTTTATCGTGTTATGGGGAATTGCTGCCCTGGTACCACCTTCGACACAAGGTCTACCCACGAGCGAAACCGTAGACGATCTGACTGTCACGATCTACGCACTTAGCCGCCGGGGGAACGTATGCTTTTGCGATTTTGTAGTTGCTACGTCATTGCCCGGACTCCGTCGTGACTACGATTTGGACCATATCCAAATCGGCGGCAAGGTTTGTGCGTTTCTGCCCTTCCGGGCCTGGTCACCTCACGAATGGGATCTGCAACCACAGGAGGCGCAGCGGGCATATATGTCAGCCTACACCTTTGCACCACCGTGGACCCGGAGTCTCGACCTTGCAATCACTGTTCCCCGTTGGCCGAGACAACCTGCGGTGTCTGTGACTGTACCGGTGCCCACGGCAACTGAAGGGCCAATTGATCGCTCTTTCTCTGCCAAGGGAGAAGGCATTGTCCTGACCGTTAGAGATCTCAGACGGCCTCCTTCCACAAACCACTTGCCGGCAGTGCGCTGTCTAGGCTTGACGATCAGATACTCAGATTACAGTTACAGTGGATACGGCGGCCTAGGACTTGTTCGCGTCACTGACCAAGAAGGCCGTCCCCTGGGTCGGGATGGGCACAGCTTTACGGGAGGTCCAGGCGGCGCTGTGTTAGAGGCTGAGGTGTCGTTCATCCCCGACAGCGCGACACACATTACCATAGATGCATACACACCTAAACAACGGGAGGCCAACCTCCTTGTCTTCCGTTTTCAGCGCTTACCGAACCCGCCGCAAGATGCCAAGATAGGCACAGACATGGCACTTCCTGATCAACAGGGCGGCTAGCGCGACCCGTGGGCTACGCAGTCCGGACGGCCAGCTAAGACCAACGAGGCGATCTCTCATACGCTGCATCATCGGCCTGGGCAATCCCGGACCCAAGTATGCCGAAACCCGGCATAATGTCGGGTTTCGTGTCATTGACCTGCTGGCCGCCCGCCACCAGTTCTCCACCCCTCAACGGATGCTGCAGGCGATCGTGGGAGAGAGCAAAATCAAAAGCAGCCAACTGCTGCTGGTCAAGCCGATGACCTTTATGAACGAAAGTGGCCGGGCCGTTGCCCGTCTCTGCGTCCACTTCGACCTTCTACCAAGTGACCTGCTCGTCATCTACGACGACATCAATATTGACCTGGGCATGCTCCGGCTGCGCCGCGAGGGCAGCTCCGGTGGGCATAAAGGCATGCAATCGGTTATTGACCACCTGGGCACGGAGCAGATCCCCCGCCTGCGGCTGGGGATTGGACGGTTGCCACCGGAAGCGGAGGCCCGCGGCTTTGTCCTCGCCCCCTTTGCGAAGGACGAAGAGGAAGTGGCCCAACAACTAATTGAGCAAGCAGCCGATGCAGTCGAATGCCTGCTGGCCGAGGGTATGGAGGCAGCGATGTGCCGGTGTAACAGCTAGCGCCTGCTGCGTTGACCTGTTCGCCGCGCGATAGGGCCCCGGGATATCTTCATGAATGAGTCCGATCGCAGCACAGCACGCGGTACCGTCAAACTGGCCCTGGCCCAACTGGTCATGGCCGGCTGCGGCGTGGCCACTCACATCTACCTAACCCGCGCTCTGCAGCCGAAGCTGTATGGTCTGCTGGTCGTCGTCACTTCGGTAATTATCTGGTGGGAAGCAGTCGGCGAGGCGCTGGTGCGCAACGCCACCACCCGCTTTGTAGCCGAAGCCGAGGAGCGATGGCCGGGCGTAGCCAGCTCCGCGATACGCACCACCCTGAGCTGGGGCGCTGTGCTGGTGATACTGGGCGTGGTGTCGGCACCGCTGGTCAGCGGGATGCTGGGCGATCCCCAGTTGGTTCCTTATCTGTTGCTGTTCAGCGCCGACCTGGCCCTGTTCCCACTGTTCATCGCGCTGGCCGAAGTGCTGGCCGGACGGCGCAGGTATAGCTTCTACGCTGGTTCGTGGGCCATTTACTGGCTGATCAAAGCTGCCCTCGTCATCGGCCTGGTGGCGCTGGGGCTGTCAGTAGAAGGCGCTATTATCGGCAGCGTCCTGGCCTCGGTAGTGGGCGTGGCGGTGACGTGGCTGTGGAGCGGGGTGTCACTGGGATCGGGCACAGTGCCGACGAGGACGTTTGTACTATTCGGACTGCCGCTGGCTGGCATCGCTGTGATGCGCCGCACCGTCCAAAACATGGATTTATGGTTCATTACCCGCTTGCTACCCAGTTACAACCAGGCCGGCTACTACGGGCTGGCCCAGTATATCTCGCGGGCACTGATGATGCTGCCGGTGGCGGTCTCCGGCGCGGTCTTCCCGACCTTAACCCAGGCAATCTCCCGGGGAGACGAGGCCCGTTGCCGCCAGCTCATCCGCCAGTCGTTCCGCTTCGCGCTGATTATCATGGTGGCCGCAATTGCCGTGCTTGCCAGCAGTATGCGCGAGCTGATTGTGCTGGTATTTGGAGCCGACTTCGCGCCGGCTACCTTCCCGGCCCTTTGCCTGATGTTCGCAGCCCTGCTTTTCGCTCTGGAGTTCATCGCCAATATCGTGCTGGTCTCAGCAGGTAAACCGGCGCTGTGCCTCGCTGCGTTCGCTCCGGCTGTGCCCATCAACGTCATACTCAACTACGTGCTGGTCACTCGCTATGGGATGATCGGGGCCAGCCTGGCGACGACTGCTACGGCAGCGCTGGTCGCCGGCATACTCACCACCATGGTCTGGCGCGAATTTCGGGCACTACTACCGCCGCTGACTGTCCTGCGTACGCTGCTGACCGGGGGCTTGATCTACCTGGCCGGGATTTATGTTCCCACCACCAGCTGGGTCGTACTGGTCAAGTGTGCCATGCTGGCAATTGCCTACGGCCTGATTCTCAGGCTGATCGGTGAGCTGCGCAAAGACGATCTGGCACCACTTATCTTCTGGCGCAGTCCCTAATCACGGCCACCGAGATCGCCACCGATACCGTTGAAGAAGCAAGAGCCTACTCCATAGTGGCAATGTTGACAGTTGACAGGCCGGGCCAGCGGTGAGGAATCTCAGACATCAAAGACAATCTGAACTTCCAGGCCCTGAGGTGTGGCAACGATGTGCAGATCGTGGTAGGTTACTGCTTTGATGCCTACCAGCAGATGGGGGCGAACTTGGTCAATAGAGGCCACGGCAGCGGTGCATTCGGCCTCAAGGGTCGCTTGACAGAGCCGGCTGACATCAAAGCCAACCGGCACCAGCCCCTCATCCTCCTCCAGATAGAGCAGCTCCCGCAGGCATTGCAGCAACAGCCGTTCCGGGCTGTCAGCTTCAGCAGTGCACTCAATCTCTTGAGTGGCGGCAACTGCCTCGGCCTCCACCATCAGGCTGATCATGCCGCGGCCAGCGTTCTCAATAAGCTCGTGCAGGTCGCTGCCCCGAGCAACAATGGCATAATCCGCAGTGTGTTCGACCAGCTCAAACGGCTTCATCGCCTGTGGCCGCGCTTTCTTACAGGTCCAACAGCTTGCGAGCTTTGTCGGCGATATGCTCAGCGGTCAGCCCGAAGACCTTCATAAGCTCCCAGGGCTGGCCAGACTCGCCGTAGCGGTCCTCAACACCGACCATGTCCAGCTTCACATTACCGCCCAGCCCGGCTCGGCAGATAGCCCCGGCCACCAGGTTCCCAAAGCCGCCGACCTGGTGCTCTTCGGCGGTGATAACCACGTCGGCGTCACCGGCGGCACTGACGATGGCCTCAGCGTCCAGCGGCTTTACGGTGTGAGCATTGACCACTCGCGTCTCGATGCCGTAGTCTTCTTTGAGCATCCAGGCTGCCCGCATCGCCTCGGGCACCATCGGCCCGCAGGCAATGATAGCCAGAACCTCGCCTTCAGACTGGTAATCGCAGGCCAGGGTGGTCTCGAAGGCATCTATGAACTGCCCCTGCTCGCCGCGATAGCGGATGACATTAGCTACCTCAAATTCGAACGGTGTCTCCTCGTTCGTCACAACTGGTGTTGCCTCACGAGCGTAGCGGACTACCGCTGGCCCGTGAATAGCCGCAATAGCCCTGGTTGCACGCGCTGTTTCAAGGGCGTCGCAGGGCACGATCATCCTGAAATTGGGCAGGCAGGTGATGAGGCTGATCTCCTCCAGCGCCTGGTGCGTGGCCCCGTCAGGCCCTACTGAGATGCCGCCGTGAGCGTCGGCGATCTTGACATTGTACTCGTTGTAGCCGACGGTGGTGCGCAACTGGTCCCAGTTCCGGCCGGTGGCAAACACACCATACGAACCAATAAATGCCGTGCGTCCCTCTTTGGCCAATCCCGACGCCACCACGGTCATATTGGCCTCGGCGATGCCCATGCTGAA
Organism: bacterium; assembly: GCA_030615605.1. Taxonomy (GTDB): domain Bacteria; phylum Armatimonadota; class Zipacnadia; order Zipacnadales; family Zipacnadaceae; genus JALGTD01. The sequence goes on along the minus strand of JAUWYY010000001.1, from coordinate 87,269 downwards.
GAAGCGCTTCTTGCGCTGAGGGTCTTCGTTCTTGCCGTCCGGCTTGTAGAAACTGTCCATGCGGATTGAGTCGGTGATGTCCGCGCCGTGGGCGACGACCTTCTCGTCGGCACCCAACTCCGCTATGGCCAGGCCGAAGCCGTTGCGAGTGGCGTCCATCGCTATCTGCATCGTCTCGCCGCTGTTCCACCAGTACTCGCGGCTGAATTTGGGCACCGACTCGGCCACTCGCCGGTCTACGTAGGCCTGATACTTTGCTGCTATCCCAAGCAGTTTATCCACGCGCTCGGGCGGGAACTGCTCCCGGGCACCAATACAGATCAGTGCTTGCTCCAACGACTCATCCCCGTAGCGTCCATCCTTGGGAGGCAACCCGTGATAGCCGACGACATCCTCGGCGAAATCCACGCACTTGCCCTTGATTGTGTGAGCCAATATGAGAGCCGGGCCGCCGGTCACCGCGTCAGCCTGCCGGAGACCTTCCAGAATCTGGCCCATATCGTGCCCGTCAATCTCGATGACTTCCCAGCCGAACGCTTCGTATTTCTGCCGCAGCGGCTCGACCTTCATTATGTCTTCGGTAAGCCCGTCAATCTGCAGGCGGTTAACATCAATTATCCCGACGAGATTATCCAACTCATAATGGGCCGCGCACATCACGCCTTCCCAGATTGAGCCTTCGTCTTGCTCACCATCACCCATAATACAGTAGACATGGTAGTCTCTGCCGCGCAGTTTGGCGTCAAGTGCAGAGCCGATAGCGACACCCAATCCCTGTCCCAATGAGCCTGAGGAAAACTCCAAGCCGGGTAGCTTCAGCCAGTTGGGGTGGCCCTCAAAGCTCGAGCCCAGTCGGCGCAGCAGCACCGTCTGCTCCAGGCCTCTGATATTCTCCAGCCCGGGTACCGCCTCGTCGTGGAAGGTGAGCGGGCGTTCGTCAAAGTAGCCCGTTGCCGCCAGCGCGACATACAAAGCCGGGGCTTTATGGCCCGCTGACCAAAAGACCCGGTCGCGGTCAGGCCACTGTGGGGTTTTGGGATCATGGCGGATATGCTTAAGATACAAGGCGGCGGCAATGTCCATTATGGACAAGGTTCCGCCGGTGTGCCCGGAGCCGGCAGCAGTCAGTGAAATCATATTCCAAGCCCGCATCTCCTGGGCTTTAGTCTCCAGCTCTCCCACCGAGTAATCTACTCTAACTTCGCCTGTCTGCGAGTCTACGATTGGCATACCAAATCGCTCCGTTTTGTGATCAGTGTTGCACTAATGCGCAAAATTGCGGGAGCCAGTACGCACGGCAACTGCACGTTTGCCTCCTATACTCCACCAGACCGGATACAGAATAGCCTCGTGCCCAAGCCTTGTCAAGCTGGCTATGATGCGACCGCCTAGCCACACTTAGGCAATTCGCTGCCGCACCGGGACTAGATATGCCTACAAATTGTCCTTAACAAATGGCCCAAAGCCTTGCGTAAGTGTAACAACAATGGGTATAATAAAATGCAGCAAGCTTGGGAGAAAGCGGGGTCCCAAAACCACAGTGAAGTTGCGTAGTATCGCGATATTAGCCATCATTTGTGTCCTATCCATTGGTTGTTTCGGGCAGACAGATCAGGCCTGGGCCGATGTAAGCGGTTCGACGGCAGCAATCCTCTCACCCATCGAGAAACAGATGTTGCTGCCACAGGTCACCGCGGCTCGGCCTCAGTATTCGTCTTCCAGTCTGTTGGTAAGACTAGAGCCTGAGGAATCGGCGGACCAGGTGGCCCACAGCTTGCGGGCAGCAGGCCTGGGCGTTAAGACTCATCAGAACTTCCCGGATTTCGTGTCGATCACAGTTCCGCCGGGGGCATCCTTGGAGACCATCCAGGAGTACCTGACCGGGCTCCCGCAGGTGGTAAGTGCAAAGCCACATCTGCTGTTGCATCAACTGTATATCCCAAATGACCCCTATTTCACTGATACTGATCCCGAGATCACGCTAAACCAATACTACCTCTACGACGTCAATGCACCGCAGGCGTGGGACCTGCAGCAGGGCTCGCCATCGACAATAATTGCAATTGTGGACAGCGGAATCACCGCCTTCCACGAGGATCTGGCCGCCAACGTTGTTGCGGGCTGGGATTTTGTAGGAACCAACGCTGGTTGGATGGGCTACCCGGGCTGGACCGACGACGTACCTGATCCAGTCGGAGACGACAATCCCACGGTCTGGGATCCGGCCTGGGGACAGCCGGGTGACAAATCCCCTCCTTTTCCTACCATAGACAACGATCCAGAGTTTTTACCGATTTTTGACCCCGACTACACTGCTAACTGGTGGGCGGACCACTATGATCCGGCCATCGGCGACATTGTTGATAATGACTACAGCCTCTCGGGTCTGGACTGGGACGGCGGTGTTAGCCACGGGAGCCTTGTCGCCGGCATCGTCGGGGCGGTCACCGACAATGGTACTGGCTACGCAGGTATGTCCTTCAACTCCGGCCTGATGCCCCTGCGCATAATAAACGCTGAAGGCTGGGGATGGGGCATTGACGCGGCTGACGCCATCATCTACGCCGCCGATAATGGCGCTGATGTCATAAACCTCAGCTTTGGATTTGGACCGATGTACAGCATTCCCGCCTACGAGTTCGAAGAAGGCGGCGAGGGCTATCTGGTCAAGAATGCCATAGAGTACGCCGCAGCGAAGGGCATCATCATCGTCGCCGCCGCCGGCAACTCCGATGACAATCCCAACTTCCCTGACTATGACAGCGAGGGCGGCGGACTAGACTTCCCCGGTTCCATGCCGGAAACCATATCGGTGGGAGCTGTAGACTGGAATGGGGAACGCGCCTACTATTCCAGCTATGCCAATCCTGCCCTGGGTGAGGTGCTCGACCTTGTCGCGCCCGGGCACTATGCCTGGTCGACCGGAGTAATCAATGCCAGCCAATGGTATCAGTCTGATTACCTCTACGATGTCCAATATCCTCTAGGTGAAGACACTTACGAAGTGACGCCCGGAGGTACCTCCTTCACTGCCCCAGTGGTCTCGGGCTTTGCCGGATTACTGCACACTCGCTACCCCGGCATGACCTACCAGCAGTTCCGCGACTTCATCCAACAATCTGCCTTCGATTTGGGCGACCCCAATTACGATCGCTATTACGGATACGGGCGCTTGGACGCCTATGAGGCCATCCTGTACGCCGATGCTAACATCCCCGAGCCGACGACTACCGCCTTGTTTGCACTCGGGCTTGTTGGCCTGGCGGCGCGGCTGCGCCGGCGCAGTTAGAACAGTTGCCCCGAGACACTTCCAAGCGGCCAGCCGCCGAACTCTTCGCTGTAATCACCAAGCCTATCTTCTGCACGTCCAGCCTCAACCATGTGGTCCCCGCAGAGATACCCAGCATTTCTTATTCTGAAACAGGCAGGACTATGGGTTGCCCATGACGAAGTTCCCCTCACAACACTGCACCACTTGTTCTCTTACCTAAGGGAGGATCGTAATGACTTCGCACAAACTCGAAGCCGAGGAAGGGATTGAATCCTGATTTGAAACCGCTCAGGAGACGCCGGTGACGCTGCTGCGGATGATCCAGGACATCGGCGGGGACAACGTGGGCATCAACCTTGACCCGGCTAATCTGCTAATGTACGGGAAGGGCAATCCTATTGACGCGGTGGATGTCTTCGGCGAATATGTACGGGGGATGCACGCCAAGGACGGGGAGTACCCCACCGACGGGGCTAACCTGGGCCGGGAGAAGCCGCTGGGCGAGGGCCGAGTTAATTTCCCGGTGCTGCTACCCAAGCTGAAGGAGAAGGGCTTCCGTGGCGCGGTCACCATAGAGCGGGAAATCGCCGGCCCCCAGCAAATCGCCGATATCAAACATGCGATGAAGCTGCTTAACCCACTGCTGTAAGGCAGTCAGCAGCCATCAAACGAGCGCGCCCGGGGCACAGAGAACGGAGAGGGGGAGAGATATGGAACCTGCTAGGCCAGACTGCAAGTGGAGAATAGGACGGCAGCAGGCGATTGGAATTGGTTGCTTGTCGTTTACCGCTGTGGTCATGGCCACAGCCTATGTGCTTCTCTTGTTGTATCCGCCCCGTGGCACATCTTCAATAACCCTATGCTTGTCAAACGTCGTGAAGGTCACCGGCGCGGTCCTCGAGTACGCTGAACAGCACAATGGCACACTTCCACAAAGTGGAACTTGGCGGAAGGACATAACACCGTACTTCCGGGACGGCGCGGAGGAAAGTGAATCCCTGCTCCGTTGTCCAGTCACTGGCAAAGCCTACGTACTCAACGGCAAATTAGCTGGACAGACAATGAACGAACTTGGCAATCCTGCTGGTGTGCCCCTGGTCTGGGAGGCACGCACCGACAATGGGAGGCCGCCCCACGAGGGCAGATTCAACGTGGGCTTCCTCGACGGGCACGCGAAGCTGGTGGACGAGGCCGCGTTCAGTGAACTGATGACAAGAGGGCGGTGATGAGAATGCCGAATGGCCCAGAGAGCCGCGGCGAACAAAACTGGTGGATGAGTCGGGGTGGGGAGGTTTATGGCCCGTATGACTATCAGACTGTGCTGTTTTGCCGGCAGGATGGGCGGATAGTGGACGACGACTATGTGAAGTGTGGTGACGAGCCGTGGCAGCGGGCCAGCGAGGCACTGCCCAAGGCAGGGCCGGCTGCCGGACCGGCTTCTCCCACACCCCCACCCCGGAGCAACTCCCAGAAATGGATCATAATCGGTGTCGTGGCGGGCGCTGCCTTTATGCTGCTGGCCGCACTGGCGATCTTCGCAGCGATTCTCTTTCCGGTCTTTAGTCGAGCCAAGGAGCCCAGCCAGGCGAGAGTCTGCCTGAGCAATGTCAAGCAACTCGGCGTAGCATTGACGATGTACACGATGGATTACCACGGGCACCTGCCCCCGGCCAACTCCTGGGAAGAGGCTGTAGCCCCGTACATCGGAGACGCGGAGATCTTGGCGGAGATCTTGGCCTGCCCTGTCACGGGTAAGCATTACATCTTCAATGAGGCGCTCAGCGGTCTGGACATGAAGGATCTGGACAATCCCCAGGCGACCCCCATGCTGTGGGACCCGGCGCTTGACGCCGAGGGGTTAGTCGGGCCACATGGGGGGCAATTCAACGTCTGCTACGCCGACGGCCATGCCAGATGGTGCGATAAACTCCCGTCGGCCAACTAGCTTACCGCCACCATGCGCTCGACGCTGGCCCGGGCTTGCTCGGCGACATCCGGCGGAATGGTAATCTCCCCGCTCATCTCCCGCAGACAGGCGGCCAGCTTGGCGAGCGTGGTCTTCTTCATATTCGGACACAGAGCGGCCTTGATCTCGTAGAAGGCCTTCTCCGGGTTCTCTTGCCGCAGCGGATAGCACAGCCCTTGCTCGGTGCCGACAATAATCTGCCGGGCCTCGCTCTCCCGCGCGAACCTGATCATCCCCCCTGTGGAAGTAACTACATCCGCCATATCCCGGACCTCCTTGATGCACTCCGGATGGGCCACGACTAGGGCCTGGGGATGCTCCTGCTTCAACTCCTGAATCATTTCCGGCCGGATATGGACGTGGACATAACAGTGCCCGGGGTAGATGATTATCTCTTTGTCGGGGAGTTGCTCCTGGACCCACTCTCCCAGGTTAGCGTCCGGAGTGAACAGTATCGTCTGTGGCTCCAATGACTCGACAACCCGAACGGCGTTGGAGGAGGTACAACAGATGTCAGATTCGGCTTTGACCTCGGCAGTGGTGTTGACGTAGGAGACCACCGGCGCGTCGGGATAAGGCTGGCGAAACTCCCTGAGGCTCTCGGGCGTGATCATATCAGCCATCGGGCAGCCGGCCGACGGGTCCGGCATCAGGACGGTTTTACCCGGAGACAGCAGCTTGGCAGTCTGCGCCATGAAATGCACTCCACAGAAAATAATGACCTCCGCTTCAGTGGCGGCCGCCTGGCGGCTGAGGTCCAACGAGTCGCCCAGAAAGTCAGCGATATCCTGAATCTCAGGCAACTGGTAGTTATGCGCCAGTATTACCGCGTTTCGCTCTTCTTTGAGCTGCTTAATCTCCTCAGCCAGTTCAGCCTGATCTGCCATAGTCACCACCTGTGCAGGGACGGTCTCCGCCACATTGCTAACATCGGCTAGGTCTCGCGGCTGCCGCGCACTCGGTTGATAACATCAGTAGTGGAGAAGTTGCCAATCTCGGGCAGCAGCCGAATTTCGGTCCCACAGTGCTCCAGAGCTTCGCGCTCTTCAGCGACGAGGGTTTCCAGAGTGTAGTCACCGCCTTTGACATAAACGGCAGGCTGTATGGCCTCAATTATCCCGGTCACACGCGGCGTATCGAAGATAGTAATGTAATCCACCGGCTCCAGAGCGGCGAGCACCGTCGCTCGCTCCTGTTGGCTGAAGACGGGCCGGTCCGGGCCCTTGAGCTGGCGAACCGACTCGTCGCTGTTGAGCGCGACGACCAGCACATCTCCCTCCTGGCGGGCCTGCTGCAGGTGCAGGATATGCCCGGGGTGGATGATGTCAAAACATCCGTTGGTGAAAACCACGCGCTGGCCGGCGGCGCGCAGGTCGGCGATAATCGTGCGCAACTGCTGCAGGTCAACCAGCTTGCGGGGATTAGTCATAGCGTCACTCTCGCTGACTTACCAGTCCGACGACTCGCTGCTGACGGGCGAGATCACCAGGCTGCGATGGCGCCCCTCGCCCTCGGAGTAGGTTTCTACGCCTGGCTCGTCGGCCAGCGCCATGTGTACTATGCGCCGTTCATAGTTTTTGAGGTCACTCATAACTACCTCGCGCCCGGTGCCCTGAGCTTCTTCGGCAGCCTCGCGAGCCTGGCGGCACAGATGCTCACGCTGGCGCTCGCGGTATCCGTCAGTCGTGTCCAATACTACTCGACAGCCGTCCTCGATGCCATTATTGGCGCCGATAGCCACAATTAGTTGCAGCGCGTCTATCGTATTGCCCTCCTGACCAATGAGCAGCTCGAGGCTGTCGTCACCGTCCATTTCGATCTCAACCTCTTCTTCTCCGACGCTGCTAATGGTAACCGGGACATCAATGCCTATCATCGTAACAATGTCCTCAGTGAGCTGGCGAGCTCGGTCGGCTACCGCTTGCTTCGGATCATCCGGTTGCTCGGTGACTGGCGGGGGCGGCTGGCGCTCAACAGCAGGTTCACTGGGTGCCTCGGCCTCGGCTAACTGCGGGCCAGCCGCGTCAGCAGACGCTTCAGCCTCTGCTTCGGGAGCAGCCAACTCCACCGCATCTTCGTCGTAGGTAGCCCGAACGCGATACTCGCCGGAACCTATGATGCCAAAGAGCTTGCGAGGTTCTTCCAGTACTTCAATCTCGATCTGTTCCGCAACGACACCAAGTTGAAATGCGGCCACATTACGGGCCTCTTCCAGGCTGGAAGCAGATATCTCTACCGATCGCATGCTTTCTTATCCTTCCTGTCTATTCCAATGACTGACCATCAACCGGCCATACTCTCTGCGCTTACTTCCTCTTTTCATCCTTTTCCTTACCGATCTTCCTGCCCTCAGCGCTCGCGCGTGTTTTCTCGTAGCTAGGAGGCAGCGGGGCAGCTTTGTCCTTATCATCTTCCTGGGTTTTGCCTACTGCTCCGGACACGACTTTCGCCATTGCCGCTACAAAGCCGCCGGAACTTTTCTTGTCCCCCTCCGATTCTTCGCCAGAGCCGTGAGTACGTTGGAACCACAGATGCTCGACGAAGTAGACCAGATTGGCACTCAGCCAATACAGGATGAAAGCCGCCGACAAGCCGCGAAACAGAAAGAAGAACATTGCCGGCATCAAGTACATCATCATCTTCTGCTGCTGGGCCTGCTGGGGATCAGCCGAGGCGGCCGGATTCATCTTTTGCGTCATCTTCTGGAACAGGAACATACTGATTGCGTAGGCCACCAGGAGATACATATCCGGATGCGCCAGATTGCTTACCCACAAGAATGAAGCTCCGTCGAACTGGACGACATAGGCGCGGATACCCTGGTAGATCATAATCAAGATGGGCATCTGAACAATCAACGGCAAGCAGCCGCCCAGCGGATTGACATTGTGCTCCTTACAGAGATTCCAAAACTCTCCCTGGAACTTTTGCTTGTCGTCTTTGTGCTTTTTCTGAAGCTGTTTTATTTGAGGCTGGATTTTCTGCATCGCCTGCATCGAGGAAAGCTGCTTCTTGGTCAGCGGATAGATCATCAGGCGGGTCACTATGGCCAGCAGTATCAAGCCGAATGCCGGGTGACCGCCGGCGATATTCACGAACGTACCGACCAGACTGTACCAGAAACCATCCCGCTTCAGTCTGTCAAGCGGCTCCCCAATAATTTCACGCACAGGCTGTCTGTGCCACTGCCCATCTTCTTCTGGACGCGTCCAGGTATAGAAGTCGCCATCAGGGACAGCAGCATATGCGGTCCATGCCTGGTCATACATCCCCCGCGCTTTGCCTTCGTCCTCAAGCTGGTCCAGCGCCAGTTCGGCAGCGTGAACGCGGGCAAAGGCAGCATATTCATAGAACGTCGGCTTGTTATCCTTAGCAGTCCGCCAGGCGGCACCGGCTTGAGCGCCAGCGCTGTAGGCCTCGACGGCGTCTTTGTATTCTTCGTCAAGCTCGTAGGCGCGGGCCAGGCGAATGAAAGTCAACGCCAGGGCCGGGGTAATCTTCTGCACTCTGATCACAGGTTCGCCACGTTCATTGACCTCAACAGTTCCCTCGGCCCGCGCGGGCAGGCCATCGGGCCCGGCGTCGGGAAAGCCCTGCGGCTGAGTGCCGCCGGCCCAGGCCAAGTAACAGCTTGCGCCGATGCTGCGAAACAGACCCTCGCCCTCGTCCTCGCCCTGCTTTTCGTAGATACCCTCCACGGCCACAATCTCGCCCTTAAGACCCTCAATGTGGGCAGCCAGATCACTGACATTAATTAGCCGCGGCCCCTGGCCACCTGAGAACATCTGCTTTAGGCTAGCAACAAAGCCGGTCTCGGGAGCATTCTCTTCGGCATAGTCGGCCAGATCCTCGAGGACATCAATCTGATCATCGAGGGCGGGCACAGCCTGGATGACCAGCTCGGGAGGTAGTCCCTCCTGTCCGGACAGAGGCTCGGCCCAGACTACAGCAGCTATAGGTAAGATGCCCAGCGCCAGCATTGCCAGCACCAGGAACACAGCGTAGTGGCTAACAGCTCTTCTCATATGTATCCTTCAACTTTGCTTCAGTAGATTGCTTGCAAATTCTGTCCTCCAGGCCTTGGCCGGACAGCAGCACCGGATCATAGCCGCCAGCCGTGAATGGATGACAGCGCAGTATCCGTCCCAATCCCAGCCATAGTCCCTTCACCACTCCGTGATTCTGGACAGCCTGCACGGCATATTCAGAACACGATGGACGATAGCGGCAGGTTGCCGGCAGCAGCCGGGATAATGTCCGCTGGTATAACCGGATGAGGCCAATTGCCAGTCGTTGAATGAGCCTAGCCATATTGCGATTTAGTTAGTCCTCCGTGGCTGTGCGTAATCTAAGCCAGGCCAGCCTGCGCCAGGTGCGCCTTCATTACTTCGGCCAGATCCCAATAGCTGGCCTGAGCTGAAGCTGGAGAAGCCACGAAGGCGATATCGACACCGACAGATGGCTGAGGCACCTCGCGGCGCCAGGCCTCGCGCAGGCGGCGCTTGACGCGGTTGCGCACCACCGCCCGCTTGTCAACCTTTCTCCCTACTATAAAGGCAACCCGCGCCTGGTCACTCTCCAGACGCAGGTGTACAACAGTTACCAAGAGCTTGTCGTAGTATCGCTTCCCCGACTCAAACAGGCGGTCAAAATCGCGCTGTCGCCTTAGTGTATTGACTTTCGCCATAGTTTCCCACACCGACGGCCCAGTTCAATTCTCTATTCACCGCCCCGACAATGCCGCCGGCAACCGCTGTAGTGTAGCTATCTACTATACCACAACTACACGCTGGTGGCAACATACCGGCGTCCGGTCACACTCCAGCAGGTGGACTCATCCACAACGAAGAGGGCAGACTTCAGGGGAGCCAATGCCAGGCAACTGACCGCCACTATATGGCTGCTATAGTCTGGCGGCGGCCCTCCGTTGGCCACACCTGGTTAGGCTGCTCTAACGGCCTCCACTAACGGCGCGGTGGAACCGCAGGCACTCGTGGGCGGGGTCCCCTGGGCCGTTGTTACTCAGCCGGTTTGGCTTCTTCGGCTGGTTGTGACTCGGGCGCCTCGGCTGCTGCCTCGGCAGATTCTGCTATCACGGGTTCCGCTGAAGCTTCAGCCGCAGGCTCCTCATCGGAAGGCTCCAGTCCCTCAACCCCCTCCAGCCCCTCTACTACCTTCACAATTTCCTTGAGCTTGTCTACCAGTTCTGTGAGTTCAGTCTTGATTTGCCTGTTGGCTTGCCGTAACCTAATCACTTGACTGCTTGCTTGATCAGCCTCGCTGCGCAGTGCCGCCAGTTCCTCTATCTGGATGCTGTAAAGCCAGGCCAGCACCCCAGTAGCCACCACAAAAACCAGTGTCGTTACTGCCCAGAATCCGCATCTCTTGCGGCGGGGGGCAGCCCCCTCTGTCTCCAGGTCTATTTCCTCCCCCATTTCTTCAGCTTCTACTTGCTCGTTAGCATCCTCGGTCATAAGTTCACCTCCTGGCTCTTAATATTCGCTTTGACGCTTTGGTGTTCCTTCCTCTTGCTTGAGAGAACTCCTCGCTGGTGCTCTCCCCTTCGTGGCATTCTGGGAGGCAAACACGCCGCCTCTCTCACCGCGCTCAGCAAACGAGAGCGGTTGAACACCACCTAACAGGACACTGATTGGCGAACGTGCTGACTCAATCGGCCAGGCCGGCCAGCTTCACGGTACCGGGAATCATATCGTCCCAGCCCTGCGGCATAATATGAGCGCCCTGGCAGATATCCCTGATGTCGCGAATGAACTCCGCGGTTATCTCGGTGGCCACCTGCTTGCGGTCTTCTTTGGCAGTCTCAGCCATCCGCTCGACTATCCAATCGGGGACCTGGACGCCGGCGACGTTAGCGTTCATATATTTGGCCATACCCGCCGACTTGACCGGAACAATCCCCGCCATAATCGGCACACCCAGACCCTCCACCTTCTCCATAAACTCCGCGAAACGGTCCGGGTCGTATACCGCCTGCGTCTGGATGAACTCGGCACCAGCTTCGACCTTCTTCTCCAGCTTCATAATCTGCATATCCAACTGCGCGCTGGCCGGACTGACCACCGCACCCAGGCACAGATCAGTAGGCGCCTCCAGCTCGTTGCCCTCCATATCGTGGCCCTCGTTGAGGCCTCTGGCTACCTCCAGTAGTTGCACCGAATCCAGGCCAAAGACGGGCTTGGCTCCGGGATGGTCGCCCAGCGCCATATGGTCGCCGGTGATAATGAGAACATTATCAATATCCAGGACTTCAGCAGAGAGCAGATCGGACTGGAGCGCGATGCGATTGCGGTCGCGGCAGACCATCTGAAAGACCGGTTCGATGCCCTCTTCTTTGAGCAAGCGCGAGACGGCCAGCGACCCCAGCCGCATCACCGCACTCTGGTTGTCAGTGACGTTAACCGCCGTCACGTAGTCCTTCATAATCCGCCCGCCTGCGAGTACCTCCTCGACAGTTGCGCCCTTGGGCGGCCCGACTTCCCCGGTTACCACAAAGTCTTGTTCCGCAAATGCCTGAGACAGCTTCATACTTTGTCCTCCCGTCAGTACAGTAGGACAGGCGTCTCGCCTGTCGTGCCGTGTGTTTCTCTGGTAGCCTGCTTACGCCTTTGCTGCCCGCAGAGTGCTCTGCAGCAGCATCGCCGTGGTTATCGGCCCGACGCCGGTGCGCGGAAATCTCATCACGCAACCGCTATCATAAGCATCACGACAAGCACCCACCAGCAAGCCAAAGCGGCTATCGTAATCAGGCCAATAATAATGCCCAGTATGGCCAGATGCTTGGCACTTTCTACCCGATATGACTTACGCCCAAACCACACCGCAAGCGGGCCGCATACTGGCCAGGCAATGAATATGACCAGTAGCAAGCAACCCTTCCACACCGCCCAATGCCCCGCAAGGGAAGACGATGTCCCGCGGGACCACCAAACGAGTATGCCGTATGGGGCCCACAGATACCCTAAGCAACTGAAACCTAAGCCAAGTATCCCCACAATGAGAGACCTTACACCATACTTCAACGGAGACACGATATCGCCACGGTTGCTTGGCATGCCGACTCTCCTCCTAACACTCGATCACCCCACTAACTAAGGCCATAGGGCCTGTGACTACTCGCCGCATGGCCATCGTCATTGTGTATGGTTGGGCTGCTTGCTTACGCCTGCGCTGCCCGCAGGGTGCTCTGCAGCAGCATCGCCGTGGTCAGCGGCTGGTTTCACTAGATTAGTCATCCCCATCTCTTTCGGCGATCTGCTTCTTTGCCCCCTCGGGCAACGATTCGAATAACTCTTTAACCTCCTGCGGTTGTGAGATCATAACATCCACAATCATGTTAACCAATTTGAACAGCGACAGAGCAATTTCAGGCTTATCGTTTATGTCGATCTGCCCAGGGTGGACAGCGTTGTTCCCGACTACTCTGACCACATCCAGAGCTTTCTGAACCCTGGCAGGCAATCCCTTTTCCACTAGGCTGCCAATGTCATCGTTTATGTTGTCGCTCGATTCGCCAAGGTGCGTACAAAGCTTCTGAATTGTCAAGCGCAATAGTGCGGCCGCTGCCCGCGGCGAGTTTTCTGCAACGCTTCTTGCCTCATCGTAGTCTGTCAGAATCTCGTCCGGCATATCAGGTGAAGCTGGCGGCGCAGTTGGCTGATCCGGGAATACCATTTGATCATTGAACCAGATGGAGAACGCGTCGCAGTTGTCGCAGAATGCCATGGACAGCGATTCCACCATATGCGCCGTACCTACGCCCTCCTTCTGTGCACAGGCCCTTAGCCCATACCGCCACTCTTGGCGAGAGTAAGCCAGACAATGCGGACAGTTGTAGGCCTCCTTACCATGCTCGGCTGACACATAATCCATAGCCTTCAGTCCTTTCGCATTCACACATTCGCCGCCCGCAGGGTGCTCTGCAGCAGCATCGCCGTGGTTATCGGCCCGACGCCGCCCGGTACCGGCGTGATAATGCCGGCGACTTCCACAGCTTCGTCAAAGGCAACGTCGCCGACGGTCTTGGACTTACCAGTTTCGGGGTCCTTCACGCGGTTGATGCCGACATCAATTACCGCCGCGCCTGGCTTGATCATATCGGCCTTAATTAAACCAGGTACGCCAGTGGCAACGATCAATATGTCGGCGCGAGTGGTATGCTCCTCCAGCATTCCCGCATCGCTGGTGCCAATGTGGCAGACGCTGGTGGTAGCAAACTCGTCCAGCAGCAGCAGCGCAACGGGCTTGCCCACGATCTCACTATGCCCCACGACAACGACCTCGGTACCATACAGATCAATACCGGTTTCCTCGACCAGCCGCACGGCAGCCTGCGCGGTACAGGGCGCGGCCCCGGGATGCCCCATAACAACGCGTCCCAAATTGGTCGGGTTCACGCCATCCACATCTTTCCGCGGGGCGATGGTGGCCTGCACGGTACGCGCGTTGATATGCTCGGGTACTGGCATCTGCAGGATAATACCTGATACACCCTCGTCCTCGTTCAGCTTCTCAATCTCACCAAGCAGGTCGGCTTCGGAGATCTCGTCAGTGAACTCCTTAAGCTCGTAGGCGATGCCGACCTCGTCGCAGGATTTGGCCTGCATTTTGGCATACATACGCGCGCCGACGTTATCGCCGACCATCACCGCCACCAAGCACGGCGGCCCGGCCATCTGCTCAATTTCAGCACGGATCTCATCTTTGATCTGTTCGGCAATCGGTCCACCTTCAAGTATCTTGGCACTCACTTCATTTTCCTCCTTGTTCTGGTTCAGCAGGACAGGCGTCCCGGCTGTCTGAATTGACTGGGGGAAGGCCATTGTGACAGTGGCACCGGAAATGATGTTACGCCACAATGGCCTCTTTGACCTTCTCAATGGCTTGCTCAGCCGCCTCGCCGGCCTCGGTCGCCAACTGGCTGAGCCGGCGGCGCTTCTGTGAATTGTAATCTTCGTCTTTGATTAGGGCCAGGTTAACCTCCACATTGAGCTGGGCAGCCGCCAGCGCCGCCGAACCTAGCTCGGCACCAACTCCCACATCGCTGATCAGATTCGGATTGCACTTGTCGGCGAGTTCTGGCAAGATGGCAATGACCGCTGTGCAGGCCTCGACGACACCCATAGGCACTTCGGCCGCCGCCATCAGCGCCTCCTGAATTGCCTGCTGGCGGGCCTGCTTCTCCGCGTCCGTATCCCTGGGCATACCATAAGCCGCGCCGACTTTGCTGTAGGCCTCGGCATCAGCATCAGCCAGCTCCAACAGCTCTTGCTGCTGAGTATTCAGCACCTTCAGAATCCGTTCAATATCGGTCTGGACATCGGCGAACTTTTTCTTGCCCACCGTAAAACTAGCGGCCATCGCCGCCGAAGCTGCCGCCAATGCCCCCGCCACTGCCGCCGCACTCCCCCCGCCGGGAGTAGGCTCATTGGAAGCGAGCCGCTCGCAGTAGTCTTGCACTGTTTCGCTTACCAAAGACATAATACACCTTTCCCGTAACTTCTATCAGTCCGGCACATTAAGGCTATCCATCTGCGCTGCGGCGGATTTCAGCCTCAGTATAGTCAATCAGTCCGCCCAGCGGCACACTCTGCTTGCGGACGCGCACAATAACTTCGTCGACGGCAAATTGAGCCAATATACTCTCGGCCACGTCGTGGGCCAGCGCCTCGACCAGTTCGTAGTTGCGGGCGCCCTCCATCTCCCGTACCAGCTTGTAAACGGCCTTGTAGTCAACCGTCTTGGTTAAGTCATCAGCAGAACCCGCCGGTTCCAAATCCAGATACAGTTCAACATCCACCGCAAAACGTCCTCCCAGCTCGCGCTCACTCTCCTCCACGCCGTGGTGACCGTAGAAGGTCATATTCATAATACGTATGCAGTCGCGGGGCATAGTGATCAATCCTTCAAGTCAGCGATTTTCCACCAACAGGCGCAGCTCGGTGGCCAGGACGGCCACGCGGACATCAAAAAAGCCCTGGGGGACCTCATCAACAACCTGGATCTCGTAGCCCAGCCCGATTGAGACGGGAGCCTGGGCCGGGCTAAGCGCGTTGAGCAGCCGATCGTAGTAACCGCCGCCATAACCCAGCCGACCCCCAAAGCGGTCAAAGGCAATCCCGGGCGCGATAACGCAATTGACTTCTTCCAGCAGAGTGCGCTGACAGCGCTCCGCAATCGGCTCGGGAATGCCGCAATAGCCGGACGCAACCTGCGCGGAGATATCCTCCACAAAATAAAGCTCCAACCCGGGCGAGCCGGGATTCACTCGGGGAAGAATCAGGCGCTTGTCGGCCGCCAGCGTGGACTCAATGAGCAGGTCCGTCTGCACCTCTGAGCCGAAGTTGGCATAGAGCATTACCGAATCGGCCTGCTGAAACTCCCAGGTCTGCACCACCCGGCTCCAGATGATTTTGCTCTTGTCACAGCGTTGGGCTTCGCTAAGCCCATCGCGCTTCTTGAGAATTTTCCTACGGATCCTAGTCTTGCGCCGATCTTCGATGGCCCGCATTGTCAGTCGAAGCCCCTCATAATTGCGTCGGTCATCCGGGCGACCTGGACCATCTGGGATACATCATGGACGCGGATTATGTTGGCTCCGTTGGCGATGGCCACAGCGCACGTGGCAGCCGTCCCCCACAGGCGCTCTTCGACCGGCTTATCAAGCACCTTTCCAATGGTGGACTTGCGCGAGGTGCCAATCAAGACGGGCCGACCCAGATTGCGAAACTCACCCAGCCGCCGCAGTATTTCCAAATTATCATCAACTGTCTTTCCAAAGCCAAAGCCCGGGTCAACTATGATCTGTTTCTCTTCGACGCCGGCGGTCACTGCCGCTCCAATACGCCGCGCCAGGAAGTCGTAGATATCCGTTACTATATCCTCATAGGTGGGATTATCCTGCATATCCCGCGGCGTGCCCTGCATATGCATCAATACGACCGGCACGCCAGCCTCCGCCGCCAGCTCCGTCATCCCCTCCCCACGCAACGCATAGACATCATTTATCATCTCGGCGCCCGCCTCCAACGCCCGCTCGGCGACCTGTGCTACACTGCTGTCCACAGAAATCGGCGCATCAACTTCTGCACAGACTGCCTCAATAGTCGGGATTACTCTATCCAGCTCCTCAGCGACTGAGATCTGCTCACTGCCCGGACGGGTAGACTGGCCCCCGATGTCAATAATGTCAGCGCCGGCTATGGTAAATTCGTGGGTCTGCTTGATTGCCGCAGCAACATCGGTGGCCAGCCCGTCACCGGAGAAAGAATGTGGGGTCATATTGATTATCCCCATCACCAGCGTCCGCTCAGCAAAAACCAACTCCCCCGACGACAGGCGAACAGGTGGCGGAGCATCTTGGCAATAACTGCTCATGACTTGAGTCTTCCTTGGCACTCAAGGCTGTCTAGAACCACTGAAACGGAGGCTTATTCACTCGCTGCCCTATTATATCACAACGATGCCGGCGGCGAAACCCGATAGGTACCTAACTGGCTGATTGAGAATTTTCACCCGTCTACGGGCGAGTGGCAGAGCATTGCCGCCAGCCTATTATTGACAAGGTCAACAGTGGAGGCTATAATAGACATCAAAGCAGACTGCAACACAAAAAGGAGACTGGCTCGCATGAGTTACGGTCGCCCTACTATGTTGGTGGCGCTGGTTGTATTGGCCCTATTGGCTACCAGTGTCGCTGCCCAGCAGCCAAACCCTCAGCTAGTTGCAGGAATCAATGCCATTGCCGCAGCAGACTACGAACAGGCAGTGACCAGTCTGCAGCAAGTGGTTGCGGTCCAGCCCGACAGCGAAGCGGCCTACTTCCACCTGGGAATAGCCTACTTCTACCTTCAGCAGTACCCCGAGGCGCTGGCCGCCTTCCGCAAGGCGGAACAGCTTACACCGACCCGGCCCGATCTGCGGCTGTATATCGGGCACATATACGCCGCACAAGGAGCGTTGGAGGAGGCTATAGCTGCCTATCGTCAAGAGCTGTTCAAGCTCGAAGGTCCTCAAAAAACCGAAACACTGATTGCTCTAGGACGGACTCTGGCCAGGGCCGGCCAGCTTGATCAAGCTCAGGAGGCTCTATCCCGAGCCACCTACTACGATCCGAAATACGTGGAGGCCTACTACCAACTGGGACGGGTCTATTTGCAATTGGGTCAGCCAGAAGAGGCTCTGGAGCAGTTCCAGCAAGCCGATGAGGTACTCCAAGCCTGGACCGATATGAGGATCCGGATCAAGCGGCTAGAGCCCTCTGAGCTGCGCCGGCAGGAAACGACCGAAGAGATCATGGCTCAACAGTACAGCCGGGCCGAACTCTTTGCCCAAGAGTTGGGACTGTGGCCCGATCTAAATAAAGCCATTGGCGACACCTACCTGGCACTGGGTGAGTGGACTAATGCCCGCAATGCTTACCGCCAGGCGCTGAACCGTAATAAACTGGGCAACCCCTCAGATCCCGACGTCTATGTGCGAGTTGGCCGAGCCCTGCTGGCAGACGCCAAGGAGATGTTCTACGAGAAAGGTTTGATGTTCAGTGCTATCCCGATGACAAACAGCGCCATCGAGGCCGCCGAGAAGGCACTGGAATTCAACCCCAACTATTCGCCGGCCCGCGTACTGCTCGGCGAGGTATACGCCCTGCAAGCCAGTACCTATGCTTCGGATCCCGACCGCAATATCGTCTCTCATTCCTATGAAGAGGCCATCAAAGAGTTCGAAAAAGCGCTCGACCTAGAGCCGTTTTCGGCCCAAGCGCTAACGGGCCTATCCCAGATTTATGCCGATCAGGCCACCTCTTTGGTGCGAGCTCTAACGGAGTTAGCCCGTACCTACCTGGACCAGGCCAATACACTGGAGCCAGGCAGCGCGGCGGCAGTAACGGCCACGCGCCAGGCAATGAGTGTGGTCGAGGACGGCCTAGAGCTCGACCCGCAAAACGTTGACCTCTACATCCAACTGGCGCGGGCAGAACTACTGCAGGAGAACCACGCAGCCGCTCTGGAGACGGCTCAGTATGTCCTGAAACTGAAGCCAACGGACGCGGATGCCTTGAATACAGCAGGTCTGGCCGTCTACTACCGTAACGACCTGTCCCAAGCTGTTCACTACTTCACCAAGGCAATTGACCACAATCCCGAGCACAGTCAGTCGCATATGAACCTGGGCAACGCCTTCTTCCAGATGGGGTCCTGGTCTCGGGCCCGGCGGCATTACCGGAGAGCACTGGAATATATTCCCCAAGCCGAGCTGGCCAAAACTGCCTACCAGCGAGCGTACATTTGCTATATGATTGCTTTGTCCTACCATGAAACCAAAAATTATGAGCACGAGATTGCAGCGCTCAATCAGGCCTTAGCCCTGGACCCAACCTATTTTGCGGCCTGCCGGCAGATGGGATGGGCTTACCTGGCCCGCGACGAGTACCGGGCAGCACGCCGAGTCCTGGAGATTGCCATACAAAACGCACCCACCGATGAGCAGCTAGCTGATGTGCACGTTCAGATTGGTGAGATGCTTGAGACTCAAGGCAGTGTCCATGAGGCCATGGCGGCGTATAGTGCGGCCTTGGCGGCCGACTCCACCAACGTGCTGGCTAGCTCCGCGCTGGTCCGCCTGAGCCATACATAGGCCGATGGTCGAGCGTATACTTCAGGTTAGCCTTGTTCAATTGAAGCTGCCGCTGGTTGCAGTCAACTTGTTAGTCGGTGTGATGCTGTTGGCGCCGGGAGAGTGTCGCGCGCAGCAGCTGTCTCGGTCACCGGTAATCGAAGAAGTAGTGCTATACAATGGCTGCCGCGTCCTTTTTCAACCGAATAACAGTGCTTCGACAGTAGCAATATCAGCAGTGGTTAGGGTGCGGGCCAGTCAGGAAACGCGGCTGACTGCAGGTATCCGACAGCTACTTGGGCTGATCCTGGCTGCGCCAGATCCCTGGCCGAAGCAGATCGGGCCCTGCCCGCCGAGCCTGCGGCTGGCAGCCAGTGTAAACCGCGATGGTGTGGCCTTGAGGGTGGAGTGTCTGCCGCAGGACCTGACCTATGCACTATCACTGATCCGCCATCAGCTTTTTGAAGCGCAGATCAGGCGGGAAAGCTTTGAGAGGGCTCGGCACCAGCTAAGCAGGACAATCCAAACAAACCGGCAGTTGCCGTTGCCCGTGGCCTTCCATACCGTGGTCAAGGAGCTGTACCCATTGCAGGCTGGCTCCTGGCCGGTAACCGGATCACTGGCTTCGATGTCGGCCATAAGTGTGGAACAAACTCGACAGTTCTATCGTGATCATTTTCGACCGAATGTAACCGTTATCAGTATTAGCGGGAACGCCAAACTCGCTACGTTCAAGGCAAAAACTGAGAAACTTTTCGGAGAGTTATTACCAGGCACCAAGTACCGAGCAGGGCGCTTCACGCCGCACCGAGAAATTAATGCACCCCGTCGGTTGATGATGAGGGGGCTGGACAAGTCAGTGGTCGTGACCGCGGGCAGAGCTCCTGCTATCGGTGATCCTGAGTATCCGGCCGCTGTGGTGCTCAGTGTACTATTAGGCTCAGGAATGGGCTCGCGACTGTACCAAGCACTGCGCGCTGAGCAGAGCCTAGCTTATACAGTAGAGGCTGCATTGACGCCGTCTGTGGTGTGCAGTTATAGTTATATCATAGCAACTTGCTCGCGATCGGACATTGATGCGGTACGCACCGAGATCGCCCGTCAGCTTGTTGACATTGCCAATAACTCGCCAGCTGAGCCAGAACTGGAACGGGCTAAGCGATTTGCCATCAACAGCTTTCTGCTCAGCCAGCAACGCAACCGTAACGTGGCGCATTACTTAGGAGTGTTCAGCAGCAGCGACCCAGCAAAAGGCCTTCACACCTACCGACATTTCTCGCAGCTCATCGCAGAAGTGACCGGTGATCAAGTAAGGAACTGTTGCGCGCAAATCTTCAGAAAGCCTGCCACGGTCATAATAGAGGCCGTCTCAGAGCCGCAGTCGGTGGCTAACATACCAATAGATTCGGGCAGTTAATAGAGGAGATCAGCGATGAAGCGCACACACCCAGTAGGTGTTACTGTCCTTGTCAGCATCCTTATTTGCACCAGCAATGCGGCGATAGCTCAGGACCTCACAAGCTGGACTTATCTATACGATGTCGCGCACACCGGAGTGGCCGCCGACCCCATAGACCTGCCCTTGTCTATGAGCTGGCGCTATGCCACTGGTGAAAGTGGTGAGGCTGTCTCGACGCCCGCGATAGGACCGGATCGAATCTATTTCGCATACGGTAGCAAACTCTACGCAGTCGATCGTGCCACGGGTGCGGAGAGCTGGCCCAACGGATACATAGACCTGAACACTCAGGTCACTTCCGGCCTGGTATTACATCGCGATATTCTCTACTTCGGTGCCGCCGACGGCAAGCTATGGGCGATAGACGCGACCGGGGGGACCGCCAGATGGAAATATGCTGCAGAAGAGCCAATAAGGTCGGCACCGGTCATGCACAATGGCATAGTCTATTTTGGGTCTGACGACGGCCGACTATACGCTTTTGATCTGTCCACTGACCAACCGCTTGCGCCATTTGAAGCCAGAGGACCGATCCAGAGTACTCCCGCTATCTGGCAGGACTACATCTTTGTATCATCCCAGGATGGATATATCTATGCACTGCGGCGCACCCCCAGTGGTTTCCGAATGATCTGGCACACTCAGATCACTGCCGCATACATGAAACTGTTTTCCTCACCGGTGGTGCACCGCGGACAAGTATTGGCCAGCGCCAGCAACCGCTTGATCGCCCTTGACGCCCAACACGGCGCATTGCGGTGGAGCTTCCAAGCTGGGGATCTGATCACTGGCAGCCCGGCAGTAAGAGGTAGGCGTGCGTACATCGGCAGTCGCGACGGCGTGGTTTACTGCATTGACACTACCCGGGGCAATGCTATCTGGCGCTTCCCGGAAGACAGCTCGCGCGGTCCGATCCAGTCCTCGCCGGTTCTGGCCGGCGATGTGCTGCTGGTGCGCAGCGGAGCAGTGCAGACGAACGTCAGCTTGGGCCAGACCGCCACCAGCCGCCAACCGGGCCTCGAACGAGGACCAGGCCTGGGTACCGCCACCTACGCGCAGCAACAGACACAGACTGACCCCGCCTCGATCATAGCACTCGACCCAGAAAGCGGCCAGCTTGTGTGGGAGTATCGCTTGCAGAAGCCGCTCCAGCTAACCACTGCCACCGGCCGCCTCCTCGGTTACGGACCACAGACGAACTGGCCAGCACAGCCGACAGCCATCCCCAGGGCGAGAGATATACCGAGACTTGGTGGCGTGGGTATACTTGGTGGCGTGGGTATAGGCTCCCAGACCAGCTATACAACCGCGCAGGATATCTATACCTTGTATGTGGATTCCTCTCTGGCCTGCGCGCAAGGCAGCGTCTACGCCCTGGGCGATGATGGCGCACTGTACGGCTTTGACGCAGCAGCGGTGGACAATGAGAAGCCGGCATTCGAAGAAACAATCATTACTTTCCCCGGCGCTTGGGCTGGAACCGAGTACAGTTTCACCATCCCCAACGAATCCGAGGAGCTGTTCTTTCCACCGCCGGCGGCGGAGGACATGATCCAGCTTCCTGGAGCACCGCCACTCAGGGTGGCAACCGAAGTCAGGGATGCCGGTAGCGGCATTGATCCTGACGGGGTGCAGATACTGATGGATGGCCAGCCCGTTCCCGCCTCGCAGGTCTTGTATGATGCAGTGAGGGGAATGATCTGGTGGATGTACGACCCGGAACAACCTCAGGCGCGCAACTATCCGGCAGGGACTCATACCCTCACAGTGAAAGCCCCTGACTGGTCGGGCAACCAGGGCGGCGCCAACATCTACTTTGTAATCGACAACACGCTGACCCAGCCGAGAATACCAGGAATGCTCCAGCAGCCGTATGGATATGGTACCGGCGGACTCGGCACAGGCTATCCCGGCATGCCCGGTCGTGGAGGGCCCGGGCGTGGGCCCCCCTGACTCGGTGGACCAGGAGGCCTGCGGCCCTATTGATGGAGATTCGATTTCCCAACTACAGCCCATCCCGATGAGGGAGGCCAACCCAAATGGGTAGCGCAATTGCCAAAGTATTTCTTCTGCTGTTGATCATCGTCTACTGCGCCCTGTTCATTCAGTGGAACGGCGAACCGACCTGGGTCCGCGGCGTAGTGTACATGGGCGAGGCACACGGATACTCCTTGCCACTGGGATGGTGGGTCCTGCTAAGCACTGGTGTTGGCGCCATTGTGATGGCAATTGCGACCTGGTCACAGTGGGCCGTCCAGAAGCGCGCGACTGACAGCGCCGCCACTACTGTAGAGAATGCTAAGGCCAAACTCCAAAAACTGCGCGAGAAGATCAAGCAGCAGCGCCAGGAAATTGCTAAGCTGAAAGAAACCGCACCAGACCAGTT
Source organism: bacterium (assembly GCA_030615605.1). Classification (GTDB taxonomy): domain Bacteria; phylum Armatimonadota; class Zipacnadia; order Zipacnadales; family Zipacnadaceae; genus JALGTD01. The sequence goes on along the minus strand of JAUWYY010000001.1, from coordinate 64,555 downwards.
TCAGCCCGCCGAAGACCAACCGGAGGCTGACGAAGACAGTTTGTAGCCGACTCAGCCAGTACCAGACTTTGCAACGATTACGCAGCAAGAGGCTAAGAGCCTCTTGTTGTGCTTTATAAGCAAATCACTCGCCAGACGAGGACAGTGCCAATGGATCAACCCACAGATGCCTGGCTTCTGCTCAACGCCAGCGGGCTGACAACTGCCAGGCAACTGCACCTGCTGGAGGCCTTTGAGTCAGCCGAGGCAATCCTGGCCGCCACCAACCAGCAGCTTACCGAGGTCGAGGGCATCACCCAAGCCCACATCAAGAAGCTGCGGGCTGCTCAGCAGCAATTTGATCTGACTGAGCTGCACCAAAAATGCGCTGAACACCAACTGAACATACTGACCATCACCGACGAAGGCTACCCGGCTCTGCTAAAGGAAATTGACGATCCCCCGCCGGTGTTGTTCGTCCAGGGCGACTTCACTAAAGCTGATGAGCTTGCTCTGGCGGTGGTGGGCACCCGTAAGTGCACTCCCTACGGGCGGACAGTGGCCCGAGAGTTGGCCACCAACCTGGCCCAGCGGGGCTTTACCATAGTAAGCGGCCTGGCGGTAGGTATTGACGGCGAGGCCCACGAGGCTGCCCTGGAAGCCGGCGGACGCACCATCGCCGTGCTGGCCTGCGGAGCCGATATTACCTATCCCCGCCAGCACCAACAACTGCGCGAAAAAGTCGCCCAATCTGGAGCGGTGATCAGCGAATGTCCCTTTGGGACTCCGCCGACTCGCGAACGATTTCCGGTGCGCAATCGTCTTATCAGTGGGCTGAGCCTGGGTACGGTGGTGGTAGAAGCTCCCAGCAAGAGCGGAGCACTCATCACCGCGCGACTGGCCGCCGAGCAGGGCCGAGAAGTGTTTGCGGTGCCCGGCGATATCAACAGTCCGACCAGTCGGGGCTGCCACGGGCTGATCAAGGACGGGGCGCAGCTAGTGGAGGTACCCGAAGACGTCGTTGACGGGCTGGGCATAATGCTGCGGGTAGTTCCGGCTCGCGAACAACGCCGGGAGGTGAAGCTACACGGGGACGAGGAGACGGTTTACGAAGCTCTCAGTCATCAGCCCCGGCATGCCGACGAAATCGCTGAAAGCTGCGAGATTTCCCCGGCTCAGGTCACCTCGGCATTGATGTTGCTCGAGGTGAAGGGACTGGTGCGTCGTTTTGCCGGTAATACCTATGTAAGGTTGAATTAACCCCCTTTGCGGGTAAGAATAGACGCAGGTGAATCCCGTGAGTAACAAAGCAATTATTGTTGAATCTCCCACCAAAACGCGCACGCTGGGCCGCATTCTGGGCGACGAGTACAAGCTACTCTCCTCCAAGGGGCACGTCCGCGACTTGCCTCAGGATGGCCTTGCGGTGGATATTGAGCAGGATTTTGCGCCCACCTATGAAATCATCCCTCGCCAGCGTAAGCTTGTGAATGAACTACAGAAAGATCTGGACGGCGTGGATGTCGTCTACTTGGCCTCCGACCCCGACCGCGAAGGCGAAGCAATTGCCTGGCACCTGATCCATGCCCTCAATCTGCCGAATAATGTCAAGCGCCTGGAGTTCCACGAGATAACCAAAGAAGCTGTGTCGGCAGCGCTCGAGCATCCCCGAGATATCGACAACAACCTGGTGGACGCCCAGCAGGCGCGGCGTATCCTCGATCGCCTGGTCGGTTACCAGATTAGCCCGCTGCTGTGGAGAAAGATATCTGGAAGTAGCGGGACAGCGCTCAGTGCCGGACGGGTGCAGTCAGTAGCACTGCGGCTCATTTGCGATCGCGAACGTGAAATCGCCGCCTTTGCCCCCCAGGAATACTGGAGCATCACCGCCACACTCAGCCCACAGGACCAGCAAGAAGCCACCTTTGAAGCCGAAGTCAAATTCCGGGACGATGAGCAGTTGATACCTGATGATAGAGAGCAGGCGCTGCTCAGGAATGAGAAGCAGGCGCAGGCCTTCGTTGAGGAGCTTCAGGAACAACAGTACCACATCGCCAAAATCACGCATACCTACCCGAAACGCAAACCCTCTGCGCCGTTTATTACTTCCACACTCCAGCGGGCCGCCGCCGGTGCTCTTCATTTCCCGGCGCGCAAGACAATGCAGATTGCCCAGCAGCTATATGAGGGCGTCGAGATCAGCGGAGAAGCGACCGGCCTAATAACCTATATGCGCACCGACTCAACCCGGGTGGCCGCGAGCGCCCAGCAACAGGTCCGCAAGTATATTGAACAACGCTGGGGCGAGGAGTATGTCGGGGCCGGACGGCGGGGCAAGAAGGCCAAGGGCGCTCAGGAAGGCCACGAATGCATTCGCCCCACCTCGGTGCTCCGCGAGCCGAAGGAGATGGCAAGCTACCTGACCAAGGATCAGGCTAAGCTCTATGAGCTTATCTGGCGCCAGTTCGTAGCCAGTCAGATGAAGCCGGCCGTCTACCACCGCGTCACGGTGGACATCCCGGCTGGCCCATATGCCTTGAGGGCAATAGCTTCCCGCGTGAAGTTCCCGGGATTCCTGGCCGTACAGCCGGATAAGAAGGGCGAGGAGACCACCCTACCTCCTCTGGAAGAGGGTCAGGAGCTATCTTTGCTTGAACTGATGCCCGAACAGCATTTCACCCAGCCCCCGCCTCGCTACAACGAGGGCAGCCTGGTTGCCGCGCTGGAGGAAAGCGGCATTGGCCGGCCCAGCACCTACGCGCCAATCATCGAGACACTGCGCCGGCGCCGCTATGTCCGTATGGACAAGAGGATGTTTGTGCCCACCCGTCTGGGCATGACCGTCACTGACTGGCTGCTGGAGCGCTTCCCCGGCATTATGGATGTAGAATTCACCGCACACATCGAAGAGGAGCTGGACAAGGTCGAGCAGGCTCAGCAGAACTGGGTGGCGCTACTCCGCGAGTTTTACCAGGGATTCGAAGCGCAACTGCAACAGGCCAAGGATGCCCCCCACAAGCTCCTGGAAGGCCAGAAGTGCCCCAAGTGTGGCGGGCAACTGTACGAGCGTTTCTCAGTCCGCGGCAAGTTCGCCGGTTGCGAGAACTACTTCGACGAGTCGATAAAGTGCGACTACACCCAGGACCTGCTGGAGGATGTGCTGCCGCGCAGCGAGTCGGAGGAGATTGGTGAAGAGTGCCCTGAGTGCGACGGTCAACTTCTCAAGCGTACCAGCGGCTCGGGCAGCGAATTCATCGGCTGCAGCAACTATCCCAAGTGCAAGTACACCCGCAACATCGGGCACGACGGCAAGCAGAAAAAGCAGGCCGTGAAGACGGACATGCCTTGCGAAAAAGAAGATTGCAATGGCCACCTGGTATTGCGCCACGGCCGGCGCGGGTCGTTCCTGGGTTGTTCCAATTTCCCCCGGTGCCGGTTCACCCGCAACGCCACTGATGATGAACTGAAGCGACTGCAGACCGAAGCTTCCGACTCAACCCAAGGAAGTGAGTAACCCCATTGACCACCCAAACCCCCGCCCCTGAACGGATCGTGCCCCGCCCGGCCCTGACGCTGCTGGCTGGCATCTTCATTATTAGCCTCAGCGTGCTCGTCTTCGAGATCGCCCTGACTCGCATTTTTTCCGTACTGCTGCGCTTCCACTTCGTCTTCCTGGCTGTCTCACTGGCCATCTGCGGTCTGGGCATCGGCGGGCTGGTTGATTTCCTGATTCGGCGGCGCTGGCCCCGCACGACCGACTCAAGTAGTTTCCTGGCCGGTTGCGCACTGCTCTTCAGCGTGCTGACGCCCGCTGGCATCATCTTGCTGCTGGCGACTCCCCTGGCCGCCCACCTGACCTCCGTATGGGTGATTACTGCTGCATGTCTGCCAGCTTTTGTCGCTGCTGGTATCTTCCTGAGCCATGCTTTTGCCCGGTATGCCAGTTTCAGCGGCCACCTCTATTCTGCTGACCTGCTGGGCGCTGCGCTGGGCAGTTGCCTAGTTATCGTCATTCTCCAGCTTGTAGGTGGCTTCAACACCCCGTTCATCTGTGGCGTGGGCGGCGCGCTCGCCGCGTTGATGGTTGCAGCAAGCGAACGCAAAGTGAGTATGGCGATTGCTGGCTTACTGGCTGCAATACTTATGGCGGGTGCACTGATAGCCAACCAGCGGATAGGATTCGTAGATCTGCCCAGGGTGCCGCTGGCCGCCGGGGCTGCCACCAAGCCGTTACATCATGAGCTGACTGACCCAAGAATCAATTCCCAGATTATCCACACGGAATGGAACGCCTTTGCTCGCACCGATGTGGTAGCTACCCCTCGAAGAGGCCAGCCGGTCCAATCCGTTGATGATCTATATATCTTCACCGACGGCGACGTGCCCACCAATATGCTGGCCTTCGACGGGGATCTGGCGGCCATTCGCGACCGCTACGAGAATCTCATCGGGTTCTTGCCCTTCCTCTATCTGCAACCCGAGAGCGCCCTGCTGATCGGCCCGGGCGGCGGGATTGACATCCTGATGGCCCTAGCCGTCGGCACACAGCAGATAGACGGTGCCGAGTTGAATCCAGCAATGCCGAGGATCGTGCGTGAATTCCGAGAGTTCTGCGGGCCTATCTATGACTATCAGAATGTAGATATCAAGGTGGCTGAGGGGCGAAGTTATGTCAGCAGAAGTTCCCAACGCTATGATTTGATATATATGGCCCTGACCAAGACAGCAACTACTGCCAGCAGTTCCCTGGCGCTGTCGGAAAGCTATGCCCACACCGTCGAGGCTTTCGAGCAGTACTATGGGCACCTCAGCGACAGGGGGCAGTTCGCCTTTGTCTGCCAGCACCCGCTGATCTTGCTGCGAGCGATGCTCACCGCTCGCCAGGCAATAATGCAACAGACCGGCACCACTGGAACAGAGGCAATGAAGCACCTGGCCGTGGTTAGCACACCTCAGCGCAAATACGGTCTCGGCCCGTACCGCCATATGCTGATTATGTCCCGGTACCCCTTCAATGCCCAACAGGCGGAGAAAATGGGCAAACAGGCGGTGGCCATGGGTTTGGTTCCCGGATATTTTCCCGAGGTTTTCGAGCCGGTGCCATTCATCTGGCTGACCGAGCAGAACTTAACCGCTGAGCAATTCGTCCGGAGGTATAACCAGTGGCATCAGAGTCCACTAGCTAACCGCTGGAATTTCCTGCCCTGCACTGACGACCGGCCCTTTTTCGTGGATTGCACCTTCGGCATTCCCGCGCAGTTTCGTCATTTTCTGTGGGTCCTGGCAGGAGCAACGCTATTGCTCTCGGCCGCAGCCTGGCTGTGGCTAGGCAGGCAAAACCCATCTGCCCTCCGGCAGGCCCGTTTCTGGCCGGCCATTGCCTACTTTGCCTTGCTGGGAGTTGGCTTCATGCTGCTGGAGATAGCCCTCATCCAGAAGCTGGTACTGCTGCTGGGCTATCCCGTGCTGACGCTGTCGGTAATCCTGTTTTCGCTGCTACTGGGTGGCGGACTGGGTAGCCTGACCAGTCAGAGCTGGTCAGATCGGGCCCTTGTCAGGTGGGCCGCAGTGGCAGCACTGAGTGTAACAGTGATTACCGTGGCCCTATACTTGCTGCTGCCAACTATAGTACAGCACTGGCTGCATCTTAGTATCCACCTGCGCTCCGCCCTGGCGGTGGCTGTGCTGCTGCCTACCGGGTTTGTGCTGGGCATTCCCTTTCCCAGCGGGATACGGATGGTGGGGGCAGCCAGCCGTGATTTGGTACCATGGATGTGGGGAATAAATGGCCTGACCTCGGTAATAGGATCAGTCGCCGCGATGGTTCTGGCCAAGCTCATCGGCTTCGGCTCGGTGATGCTGCTGGGCGCTGCCTGCTATGGGATTGTCACAGCAATGCTTGCCGGAGGCCTGCTCAGCAAAGTACCGACAAAGGTAAGTTAACCGGGCCCCGCGAACCTATCTTCTGCCATAATCACAACAACGTTAGGAGATTGCATGCTGATGGAGACAGCAAGCAAAGCAGTTGAACTACAAAACAGACGAGTTCAAGAACACCTGCAACAGGCTACAGCCAGAATGGATGAGTGGACTGCTCAGCAGGTTCGCGAGCTGCGCATGACTCAACCAGGACGCCGCGCCGCCGAGCGGGCCTTTCGGAAGATCGTATGGAGCCGCAGGTATCTGGTATTGCCGCGCCATACGCCAAGCGAGCGGCGGTTCCTGCGGATGATGTTGAAGTTAGCAATAGCCACTGACCCTGGTCTCCAGCCCCGAGCAGTGGAGCTGGCCAAGTATATGGGCCAATCCTACCCTTACGAGTGGATAGCCAGCCCGATAACTCATATTGCCCGGGCCATCGCCCAGGATGTAATTCTGCGGGAGGCTGATTCCACTTTCGGAGAGGCGCCCCTCGCCGCCAAACTCGGCTTCGTGCTGTTCCACCACGAGCAACTCGCGGTCGAGAATGTCTTTGACTACAGCGAGCTGTACAACCACACTGTGAACCTGGAGCAAGAGAACTACTTCCAAGTCGCCAACAGTGACTGGCGGCTTGACCTGGGTTTGCAACATCACGCCGAGCTCCGCCAGCAGGCGCACCGCGAACAGCAGTCGTACTGAAGTTAGAGCAGACCGGCCGTGCCTACACTTGCTGGATGCCCTATTATCTGGCCATCACCGGCAGCGGCAGCCATGGCATCCACGCCACCACCCCGAGTATGTACCGCTACCTGGGCCGCCCCGCCTCGCACGGCTGCATCCGCCAGCATCGCGCCGATGCCAAGATCCTCTATGGCCTGGTGACGACCGGCACACCGGTCTACGTCTTCTGAAGCCGCTGCTACTGACTGATATCCGCAAGGTCTCACCGCCTATGTTGGCGAATATCCCTCCGGTGACCTACCTTGGGCCTACCGCCCGAAAGCAAACTGACCCCGCTATCCGAGCAATGGCGGGATAAGGCCGAGCACCCGTAGGGGCAGGGCTTGCCCTGCCCAATATGTGGTGGGTGTGTGCTCGTCTGGGGCGCAGCAAGCGGCGCCCCTACGGACGGCAACGGCGCGACTGTGATGTTATGCCGCCCATCGAGGCGTTAATGAAGTTGAATGAACTCAAGAACGAGACGGAACGGACTAGAGTAGGCGGAGGTGAATAGTGGAAGAATCCAGGCGACGCGAGAAAGCAGTTGAGCTTGCAACCGAGATCGTTGCACTGGCTGAAGAGGAGGATGCTTTGCTCACTACTTTGCTGCGGAAGATGCGCAGGCTTGCGCTCTTGACTGACCGTACGGAGATTCTCCTTTGGACCGACTGGCAACAGCAAGGGTGGCAGCGCGTGGCAGGGCCACGGTACCGAGCATCCAATGAAGAGAGCGATTGGGCCGAGGTCCGGTTTTGGCGAACGAGACGCGTGTATGAGTTGGGGCCGGAGAAACAAGAGCCTGCATCTTGGGGTGACCAACGACTATTGAGTCACTCAGTTGGCGAACTACAGCAACTGCTAGGCGTGCCTCCCAATGTGTCTGCTGAGACCGTAGCCATGGCGTCTCAGATTCCACGCATTCTGGGTTGGGTCCGAGATGAGATCCACGCAATTGCGTCCGAAGTGCTTGTGTGGATGAGTTTCGGCGATGTGGTTCAGGGGATATTCGACCATGCTCGTCAGCTGGTGGACACGCGCCTGGTGCACTTAGCACCGGAGGCAGCAAAGGAACTCGCAGCAGCATACGCACAGTTGGGCTCCGCAGCCGAACCGGAGGAGCTTGCAGGCGCTGCGAACGCCTGCCGCCGGATTCTCAAAGACCTAGCTGATGCATTGTACCCCCCGCGAGAGGGCGAGGTGGCCTACGACATGGAGATTGGCTCTAACCAGTACGTCAACCGCCTTCGGGCATACGCTCATGACCACATCCACAGTCGCAGGACTCGGGCGACCTGGGAGGCGGGCATTGAACATCTTGACAAACGCCTAGCAACCGTCAATAGGTTGGCTTCTAAGGGTGCACATGAAGACCTCACTATCGTAGAAGCTCGTATGTGCTTGATCTACACCTATCTCGTAGTGGCGGACCTGCTGGAACTGGCAGAGCCCGCGGAACCCTAGCTGCAGAGACGCGCCAGTTATTGGCACTGTGACTTCTGGTCCGGAGTACCTGCTTTGGCTTCTTCTAATCAGAGGGAGGGCACGATGGGTGGTAATGAGAACGTTGAACGCGAACGCAAGCGCATCCTAGGTGATGAATTCCTGGATGTTGCTCAGGCTGCCAAGGTTATTGGAATTGACCAAGCTGTGCTACGCCAGTGTATCGACGAGTTGAAAATCGCTGCCATCGAAATGGACGGAGACTGGAAGGTCCCGGCTAGCGAATTACGGAGGTTCATGGACGAATCCTTGTTCAGCCGACGCGCAATCGGGGCGCTCGTGCAACACCCCGGAGGGCTTTATAGAGTCTGCTCAGTGCTTCCAGATGATCTGACAGTTGAACAGGCTCTTCAGATGCAGCGGATACACCATCCCGAAGGAAAGTGGAAGGTGGAGCAGTGCGCCGTCTGTGAGAAAGACATTATCGTTGACGAAAACTGGCCCGGGAAGAATACATGCTCGGAAGAATGCGGCGATGACCTTGACGTGCTCTAGCTGATAGTATATCGCGGGTGGCATGAGAGCTGGGGCGCTGAAGTGCGGTAGCTTATGGTAATCCAGGTCGGGCCGGGCTGCTGCTCAGCTGTGGGGCATCACCGACGACGAGCTGAAGGCTATCCAGGACGCCCTGCGAGAGGTGTAACACCCCCCTGCCGCGAATATCCCTCTGGTGACTTACCTTGGCCCTACCGCCCGAAAGCAAACTGACCCCGCTATTCAAGCAGTGGCGGGCGATCAAGCAGGACCATCCCGACGTGCTGGTGATGTTCCGGCTGGGCGACTTCTACGAGATGTTCGGCGACGACGCCGAGGTCGGCGCCCGTGAGCTGGGGCTGACCCTGACCAGTCGCGAAGGCGGCCCGGACCGGCGCATTCCGATGTGCGGCGTTCCCCACCACGCGCTGGACAAGTACCTCGCGATGCTCGTGCACAAGGGCTACCGCGTGGCCATCGCTGAGCAGACCGGAGACCCCAAGCAGAGCAAAGGGCTGGTGCGCCGGGAAGTTACCCGCGTGGTTACGCCGGGGACCCTGCTGGAAGATGAACTGCTGGACAGCGCACAGCACAACTTCCTGGCCGCGGTTGCCAAAAGCGGTGACAATTATGGTGTGGCAGTGGTGGATGTCTCTACCGGTGACTTCCTGGTCACCGAGCCGGAGCCGCCCACTGCGCCGCAGCATGACGATACCAGGCCTCACCTGGTAGATACTGGTGGGGCCCAGCTTCCCCCTGACGTGCATGTTGTCGCTGAAGAAATTGAACGCATTCAGCCCACTGAACTGCTCCTGCCCGAGGCGCTGACTGCCGATGAGACATTGGTTTCTGCTCTGGAGAATGCTGCGCCGACGTCGGTAACTGCCCTACCCTCGGATGACTTTGAGTTCCGCACGCCGACCGAGCAGCTCCAGGAGTTTTTCGGCGTGGCCAGCCTGGCCGGCTTCGGCTGCCAGCACCTGCCCGCTGCCCAGGCGGCGGCTGCTCTGGCGCTGCGCTACCTGCAGGAGAATCTGCAGGACACTCTCACCCACCTCACCGGAATCACCACCTACAGCACCGAGCAGTTTATGGTGATTGACGCCACCACCCGCCGCAACCTGGAGCTGGAGCGCACCGTCCGCGACGGCACCACCCAGGGCACGCTGCTGTGGCTGCTGGACAAAACGCTCACACCGATGGGCAAGCGGCTGCTGCGCACCTGGCTACTCCAGCCGCTGCTGGAGGTCCAGCACATCAACCGCCGCCTGGAGGCGGTGCAGAATCTGGTGGACGACCGCCTGCTGGCCGGGGGGCTGGCTGAGCAGCTTCGCGATGTCTATGACCTGGAGCGGCTCACCAGCCGCGTGGCTACCGGCCACGCCAACGGGCGAGATTTGCGTGCGCTGGGCGACTCGCTGGATAAGCTACCAGCGTTGCTGGACATACTCAACGAGGCGCAGGCGCAGATGCTCCAGGACTTGATGCGGCAGGTTGACCCACTGCCCGAGGCTGCTGAGCTGATCGAGCGCGCGATAACCGACGAGCCGCCGGTCGTCATCACCGAGGGCAAGCTCATCAAGCCAGGATATTCGGAAGAGCTTGACGAGCTGCGCGATACTGCTGCGGGTGGGCGGCAGTGGATCGCGGAACTGGAAGACCGCGAGCGCGCCCGCACCGGCATCAAGTCGCTGAAGGTCGGCTTCAACAAAGTCTTCGGCTACTACATTGAGGCGACCAAGTCTAACCTGAGTCTGGTGCCCGACGACTACGAGCGCAAGCAGACGCTGGTCAACGCCGAGCGGTTCATCACCCCCGGACTTAAAGAGCAAGAGGCCAAAGTTCTCGGCGCGGAGGAACGCAGCCAGGAGCTGGAGTATGACCTGTTCTGCACGGTGCGCCATCAGATTGCTGAGCACGCAGCCCAGGTATTGGAGACAGCTCGGGCGCTCGCCGCCCTGGATGTACTACGCAGCCTCGCTGATGCCGCCATCGAGCATAACTACTGCCGACCCGAAGTGGACGACTCCGCGCGGCTGCTCATCAGCGCCGGGCGCCATCCGGTCGTAGAGCTGACCCAGCCCGACGAACCCTTCGTGCCCAACGATGCCTACCTGGACTGCACCGAGGAGCAACTGCTCATCGTCACCGGCCCTAATATGGCGGGCAAGTCCACCTACCTGCGCCAGGTGGCGCTGATCTGCTTGATGGCCCAGATGGGCAGCTTCGTGCCGGCCAAGAGTGCCCAGCTCGGCATGGTGGACCGCATCTTCACCCGCGTGGGCGCGGCCGATGAGCTGTCCGCAGGCCGCTCCACCTTTATGGTGGAGATGACCGAGACCGCCAACATCCTGCACAACGCCACCGACCGCAGCCTGGTCATCCTCGATGAGATTGGCCGGGGCACCTCCACGTGGGACGGGATGTCGCTGGCCTGGGCGGTCAGCGAGTATATCGTCAATCGCCTCGGTGCGAAAACCCTCTTCGCCACCCATTATCATCATCTTAATGAGCTGGCCGAAATCCTGCCGCGCGTGAAGAACTATCGCATCGCCGTCAAGGAGCAGGGCGAAGAGATCATCTTCCTGCGCAAGATAATGCCGGGCGGGACGGATCGCAGCTACGGGATACAGGTGGCGCGGCTGGCGGGCGTGCCCGGGGAGGTCATCGCGCGGGCGCTGGAGGTGCTGCGGCGCCTGGAGCAGGAGGAGATCGCCGTTGCGCCTTCTGCCGAAGCCGCCCAGCAGATCACTCCCTCCACTCAACTGCACCTCTTCGCCGCCGCCCCCGACCCGATCGTCGAGGAGCTAAAATCGCTCGACCTGGACGCAATGTCGCCTATTGAAGCGCTGATGAAGTTAAAGGAGTTGCGGGACAAAAGCGAGCAGCCGTAGGGGCAGGGCTGGCCCTGCCCAATATGTGGTGGGTGTGTGCTCGTCTGGGGCGCAGCAAGCGGCGCCCCTACGGACGGCAACGGCGTGACTGTGATACCATGTCGCCACTGGAGGCGCTGATGAAGTTGAAGGAGCTACGGGATAAGGCGCACAAAGGCTGACGTAGCGACAGAGCAAGCGGGAGTGATGTGGGATGGCCACGGAGATTCTCCAAGCCTTAAGCCACACCACCGGGGCAACCTGTCTGGTCTTGCTTTTCTGCCTGTGGCTGTTGCTGCGGCGGACAGGCCGGGTCAGCTTCTGGTGGATGCTGGTGACGTGGTTGCTGGCATGGATGCTCGTTCCCATGATAGCATTTATTAGCGGCTTTCTGGTCATACTCTTCGCTGAAACAGTGCTAGAGCTGGATCTGCATCCATTCGCGATGCCGAACTGGCAGGTGACATCCACAGCCATATTGACCATGATTTGCTGGGTGGCGATAACACGCTGGATTGGCCGAGACATGCGCAGCCGGTCCGTCTTCACGGCTACCTGCGTGGTTGCGCTGCTTACGGCTCCTGGTCCCGTTGTGACAGTTGGCTCGTTTTTCCTGCAGGCGCACGGCAAGGCAGTGCAAACCGGATGCCACTGCAACCTGAAATCCGTCGCAGATCTGTTGCGGCTTCATCGCGAAGACCATGACGGGGTGTTTCCTGAGTGCTTGGCGGACCTTGTTCCAGAGTACACACCGAGGGACGACCACCTGCGCTGTCCCGCTGACAATGAGTTGTATTTCTATGTGCCTCCGCGCTCTTCTAATCCGCCGCCTGACCGGCCGATCATAGTCGATCCAAACCACCGTTACGGGGGAAGCCCGTCACTCATGATTCTCTTCGCCGACGGCTCGGTGAGAAGACTTGGCGTGGACGAACCCCTTCCGACACAGCGGCACAAGAAAGAGTAGCAGGAAGTCTGCGCAAGGGACTGAGCAACATGAGCGAAAACCAGGAGCCGATAGTTTTCCGCTGTGGGGCGAACTGGTTGGGAGTGGTTGGCTTAGTGTTGAACTGGTACTTGACAGCTGCCCTGATTGCGTTGGCGTTGCTGGTAGCATGGTATCCCAACATCATCGGCCTGGGGGCCGCTTTCCGTGTGCCGATACTGTTGCTGGCTACCATTCTTGCCTGCGGCGCCATCCAGCAGATCAGGGGCGCACGCCGCCTCATACGTAACTGGCGCGCCGAAGTTACGCCGGAAGCACTGCGCATAACCAACAAAGACGGCCTCACCCGCGAGATTGTCTGGCACGACATCAACGCTCTTCATGTATTGATCTCACCGTGGCTACACACCGCGGAAGGCGATGTAATCCTTCCCCTCGGCATCACGGACCGCCGACGTCTGATCTCACTGATCACGGAACACGCAAGCCTGACCCAACGCAGTCCACGCTGGATGGTGGGCGTCATGTTCGAGCGAGCCCAGGCCCAACGGCAGGTAGGAGGCAGCAATGACCCACAAGCAGCGGATTCTGGCGGCGTGTCGCGGGGAGATGCTCGACCGTATCCCCTGGGTGCCGCGCCTGGACCTGTGGTATAACGCCCACCGGCGGGCCGGGACGCTGCCGGAAGGTTTTGAGGACGCGACGCTGCGGCAGATTACTGACGGGTTGGGCGTCGGCTACCACGCCGTCGTCCCCGACTTTCTGAACGTGGAGTCGCCCGATGACATCGTGGACCAGGGGCTGGGCATATACCGGCTCAAGGAGATGCCCTTTACCACAGTCCTGCACGATGTTGAGCGGGAGGTGACCCGTGAGGAGCACCGCACCCGGGTTGTCTACCATACCCCGCTCGGCTCGGTGTCCTGTACGGTTCGCTACACCCCCGAGATGCGCGCGGCCGGCGCCTCCCTTCCCTGGGCTGAAGAACACGCGCTTAAGGGCGCCGACGACTACAGGGCGCTTGAGCATATCTTCTCCCACCTGGAGATAATCCCCGACGAGAGTCGTTACCGGCAGTGGCAGCAGTGGGTGGGCGAGGCGGGGGTGGCCGTCGCCTACGGCTGGCTGGCTGCCTCGCCGATGCACCATATCATGCGCGAACTGATGCCGATGACTGACTTCTTCCTGGAGATGTACGACCGTCCTGAGCGACTGGCGGCGCTGGCCGAAAGCATGGAGCCGTGGTTCGAGCAGGTGCTGGCGGCGCTGGCTCAAAGCAGCGCAGAAGTCATTTTCGTCGGCGGCAACTACGATGAGACTATCACCTATCCCCCGTTCTTTGAGGAGCACTTGCTGCCGTGGCTGGTGCGGGCCGGCGAGATAGCCCACGAACAGGGCAAGCTGCTGCTGACTCATACTGACGGGGAGAACGAGGGGCTGCTGGAGATCACCGAACTGGTCAGCAGCCAGCCAGCGCCACATTGACAGCAACTGGTTACTGTGGCATACTTGGCGCAAGTTCGCTGACAACAGGTCCATGGCTGGCACCGTGGCGTGGATAACGGGCCGGCGGGTTGGGCGGCAGTTGCTATTGGTTCTCCCATGGAAATTGCCGGCCGGCCTCTTTGACGGTATCGGAGATGGCCTGCAGATTGGTCAAAGTCGTGCCGGGCAACAGAGCGTCGGTTGCCCCAATCATGTGACGAAAGCCCTGCATAGACTCCAGAACATACCGGGTCCGAGTGCGCAACTGTTCGGGAGACTGCGAACGTATGTGGCCGGAATTGATAGCCCCGCGACTCGCCATTATCCCCCCCAACTGTTCGCGAGCGACGCGCAGGTCGGTCACGTCACCCTCGGGAGGCTCGGAGAAGCTCTCCACTACGTCCGGCCGCATCTGATCAAAGTAGCCCATCTTGATCAGCCCATCCATCATCCCGCAGCAATGGTGCCACGACAGTAGCCCTGCCTGGCGGATCCACTGGTTGATCTGGCGCGTGTAAGGCACAATGAAGTCGTCAAAGATCTGCGGTGACAATATCTCCAGACCGTGTATGGCATAGCTGAAAGCATCAATATCGGCCTCGATGCCCGCCTCGATCCACAGCTTGGTGGTCTGTAGCTGCAACTCACACAGCTCGTGGAGCAGCTTGGGATGGTCTATGATGAACAGAATCCCGTCGGCCTGGCTGAAATAGAACCCGGCCACTTCCACCATAGGAGTGAAAATATGCATTGTCATCAAGCCAGTCTGACCGCGGCTGGCCATACCTGATTGTATGGATTCTACCAGATCGGCTTTCACCCGGTCGCGATTGTCGAGGATGGTTTGGGCAGCCTGCCGTATCCAGGCAATGTACACAGCGAGATCCTGTTGGTCGCTAACATAGAACTCCGTTCCTGTCTCGGTCAGTTCACCAACGGTTTCGAAACGCTGGCGCAGGATGCCACGGGGAGTGGTCAAAGTGGTAGTTCTGATCTTTCGGAGCGTGCCAGAAGCGTCAGTCGTCTCCTCAACTTTGGTTTCCAGGCTCAGGTCATCGCGGTACCTGGTGGCGTCAAATAATTGCGGGCTGGCCACGTGGTACCACTTCTGTATGCCCAGGCCCCGGCTTTTGCCGCCAAGTCATCTTCGAACGTAACCTCTGTTATGGGCTTGTCGAAGTACATGCCCGCAATATCGCGCCGATCGAAGTGTACAAGAGGTACCAGCTCAGGGTCACCATCGTGTAGCCATTGTCGAAAACGTTCCCGCTGCGTTTTTTGTGCCATTGTGCTGCCTATCCTCTCCTGGAACTACGGGCGATCCGGCCGTCTTGGAAGAGCCTAAGACCGGTGGGACTGTTCCCACAGTCGTCATATATTATGCCACACAGCAGCAGAAGTCAACCGAGATATGCGCCAGAGGGATATGCCCAGGCTATTCACTGACATTACTGGCTGCCCGCTCGAGGTGCCTGCCTAACGGCGCTGTGAATCAGCCAGCACCAAACAAGGGGGAGAGGTGCCACAATAGACACCTCTCCCTTAATGAAGCTGGGCTTACCGCTTGTTGCTGCAGCCTACCGACAGCACCGGGGGCCATCTCCACCCCCAGCTATCTGCTCCACCAATTAAGGAAGAAACACCATCTGGCCGGCGGCATTTCTCCCCCGTTGTTAACTTGCTATAGTACTAAGCGATGCGGCCTACTCCTCCGACTTGGGACAGACGCCCGACGAAGCCTTGTGGGGGCTCTCGATGCCCCACTCCGCGAACAGCCCCGTTACGGCCTGGTGGAACTCCTCCTTGCTTGCGCCAGCTTCTTTCAACTCCGCGATCGTGGCGTGGAGTTCCTCGCGCTGCTCCGGGGTGAGCTGCTTCCAGAACATGCCCCCGTGCTCGCCGCTATCCGAAGCCTTGTGCGGCTGCTCGGCCGTGAGTTCGGCCTTACACGCTCGTTTGGCCACGTGCATGCCCTCGCCATGACCCGACTCACCGCCCTCGGCGGTAACGGAGTCTATTGGGCGGTTGACAGTTCTAATCTTAAATATATCATATGCTGCGGTCTTTGTCAATCGAGAAGCGGCTCTCCGAAATAACGCAGGCAATCTACCGTGCTTTTGGTAGGCTTGAATCGGTTGGGAAACTGGGCCAGTACGCACCCAGATTTGTTCTGGTCCATTAGTGGGGTTAACGCTTCTCGGAATTCGTGGAAAACTTGTTGGTTGTCGGTCTACTTGTGGGTCATGTATTGGTTAGCCTTGATCACAGAGCGAAAGCCGGGGCCGGTATTCCTGGACATACGCGCTAGTGTATGGCTGTTTGCCGCTTTGGTCAGGGTTATTAAGCAGTATTCCTCCACATTCCGGCTGTTCGTGTGCAGACATCAGAGATTTGAACCGGGATCCCGCGTATCGGTTTGCTGGCGAGGGATGAGAATTGCAGCTGCAAGACGAAACACGGTGTCATGGTCAGAGGGCCCTCCTGACACAGTGTCTTCTCCGTGACTAAGCCATTTCTCCAGCTCTCCGACTGTCCGTTCTTGTCCCCCATGAATGATTCGAGCTCAGGCCGCTTCTTCCGCCTCCTCGATCTTGTCCGGCGAGGGCGGCGCCCAAACTGGCCGATAATGGATCGCATCGGCAGGACAGACCCGCAAGCACCGCATACAGGAGAAGCAGTCGGCTTCCAGCAGTTTGCGATCCAATCGATCAGCCGCAGCCGTCAGTGGACAGGCTTTGACGCACGCCCTGCAGTCGATGCAGCGTTCGCGATCAATCCGGATCCGGTTGAGGCTCACCCTTTCACATATCCACGATACGAAGCCGAACGGGCAGATGAGCTGGCAAAAGGGCCGGTAGTAGAAAAAGCTGACCACGAGGTAGCCGACCGTGAAGTACCCGATGATCGGTACCATGAAGTCCAGATTGAAGAGGTTGAACGGGTTAAGGTAATGATATACGACGAATCCTTTATTGCCTCCGACGACACCGTAGAGAATCAGCAAAGTTGCGATGAACAGCCCTGTCCGGATTGAGTTGGTCACCCAGAACGGAAGCCGCCAGCCCTTAGCTTGCTTGAAAACCGGTATCATGTAGATGAGCTCCTCGAGGGCGCCGAACGGGCAGGCCCAGCCGCAGACGACCTTGTTGGCGACGATCCCAAGTGCGAGGAAGAACGCCAGTGCCCCTATCATCGGCCACACCGAGTCATAGAGTCCGACGGTAGCCTTGAACACCTTAACGGTGCCCTCCATCGCGTTGGGACTCTTGCCCACTAGAAAACCGAGAGCACCGACGCTTACCAATAACACCAGAATATAGACCCAATTCGCGTAGTATCGACTGCGCTTCTTCCGGTCACCCTTCTTCGGAATGCCCCACTTCAAGAGATAGAGCATCGCGAACAGACTGATGAGGGCGAAAACTGGGTACTTGGACTCGGCCGGTAGTACTCGCTCGGTGTGGTGGGAGCGCTCGTGCGCGACAGCAGCGTCTAGAGTCTCTTGATCGACGCCGAGTTGAGCAATGGCGGTGTCCTTGTCGACGTCGATATCAAGGTTGAGATCACGGGCCAGTTCTCTCTCAGTCATGCCCAGGGCGGAAGCAATCTCGCGGATCGACATTGACACATCCAACTCGCGGCCACCCGTGACGTTCGCATCTGGTGTCATGCCAAGTTCATTCAAGGCTGCCTCTAATTGCTCCGGCGTGATGCCCATCTCCACCAGGGGCTGGTGCTTGTCGGTCACCCCCCGCGGGAGACCCAGTGCCTCGGCCAGATCACCTCCGCGCAGCCCGTGTGCATGAGCTACCGAGGCCAACGTTGCGTCCAACGGCAGTGCTTCCTGTGCAGCGGCGACGTACACGAGCGCACTAAGCGCCACTACAACCCACACCACCAAAGCGAGTTGACGCCTCATAGTGTCCTCCTATGCTGAGATTTCCCATTTGGCTTTTACCTGTTCGTATATTCTTCAGGTCTGTGAGAAATTACTTCTTCTGCTGGCAATGTATCGGGAAAAACCAGGACTGTGCAGTCTTTCCAGGAGCCTGTGACCGTAAATCGGTCAACTCGGACGGCGTGGGGCAGTTAGCAAACACAGTCCTGCTTGGGCATGAGCAAAACCACCGATTCTTCGCCGCAATAAGGTCGTAGTCACCCGGCGCCGGACAGGTGCGTGTCTGTCCGGCGCGAAAGGCTACCTATAGGCACCAGGAGCCCGACCGTGTCCCCAACTTCCCGCATATCTGGGCGTGCCGGCGTGCTCACAAAGACGCTCCTGGCCTGGCACCACGTTATCGTGGCTCAATGCCCCAGCCCTCAAGCTTCTCCCGGACGGCCTCACGAATCTCCTGCTCGCTAGCACCATCCTCGTGTAGCTCTTTGACCGTGCCCCGGATTTCCTCACGCTGTTCAGGTGTCAGACGCTGCATCATCATCTGCCACCCAGGGCGCTGGGCGTCTTGTCCATAAAGGCCCTGTTGACCACGCCAGCTCTGCTGTTGCTGACCCCAGCGCGGCGGTGCAGCTTGCTGTCCCCATCCCCAATAGGGCGGTGGAGCTTGTTGGCCCCATCCCGGCGGCCCAGCTTGCTGTCCCCAGCGCGGGGCTCCAGCCTGCTGTCCCCAGCGCGGCGCTTCAGCCTGCTGTCCCCAGCGCGGCGGCGGACCTTGCTGGCCCCATCTCGGCGGCCCAGCTTGTTGTCTCCAGCGAGGCGGTGCAGCTTGCTGCCCCCAATGAGGAGCCAGGCCCAGCTGTCCCCAACGGGACGGCGCAGCCTGCTGCCCCCCGAGGGGACCTGCGCCAAGCGGGGAAGCTTTAATGCCCCAGCCCTCTAGCATCTCAGCAATTGTGCTGCGGAGCTCCTCGCGCTGCTCGGGGGTAAGCTGCTGCATGATGCCTTGCCTCTCAGGGCCAGCACGCTGCCCCTCAGGCTTAGCATCACCGTCGTCAGCCCATGCCAACCCAGTCAGCGTCAGTGCCATCGCCGCTACCAACGCCACAATCACTACTTTTCTGTTCATTCCTATTCGCCTCCTGGCCTACAGGATCTGCCCGTCAGGAGCCGGCGTTGGCTCCTATTATTAGGCGACTTACGTACTTATGGACACAGTCCAGTTGGGTTTTGTTCACTGGATTCCCTGACTTGCTCCCAAGGACGCCCAGCCAAGTGCTTCAGCCATGCCTCCAACGAGCACCTTAGCTGACATCCCTAGCTGCGAGAGGTTTTGCCAAATGTTCGCTGTGCGGGTAATATAGGATACATAGACTGAAAGGAGTGAGCAAAGATGATGCAACTTGCGGAATTCGTCGCCAGCCACTGGATTGAGCTGGTCGTTCCACTGGGAGTCACTGCCGGGCTGATCGTGGTCGTACTGCTGGTAGTGCCCAGGGTCATCAATCGCATTGACCGGATGACGCCGATCGAAATCAACCTGACCTACTGGCGGCTGCTTGTGGCACCGTTGTGCTGGATCATCGCGACAGTGGGCGCATATGCGACGATCATCCAGTTCGAGATGTCTGAAGCTGCCAAGGATAATGTTACCGTGACTCTGGCCGTAGCGATGACCGTGGCCCTAATTTACGCTGCTCTGCGCGTGTTCAACGTCGCGATCCGCACCTACCATCAGCAACTGCGCGAGGTTCGCGATCCGCGCACCGCCTACATCGGCGGGATCCGAAAGATAGTCAACATCGCCATGATCGCCCTGGCCGGCCTGATCATTGCAGGACAGCTTGGTCTGACGATCACGCCGCTGCTGGCCAGCTTAGGGATAGCCGGGTTGGCCGTTGCTCTGGCCTTGCAGGATAGCCTGAGTAACCTCTTCTCTGGATTCTACCTGATGCTGGATCAGCCGGTGCGCCCGGGTGATTACGTTCAGCTAGAAGGCGGTCAGGAAGGCTTTGTGGAAGAGATTGGCTGGCGAGCTACTCGTGTCCGGCCCTTCGACAATAATCTGGTGATAATACCCAATTCCAAGCTGGCCGATAGTGTGATAATCAACTGGCACCAGCCCGTCCCCGAGATGTCAGTTTATGTCTGGTGCGGCGTGGCTTACCACAGCGATCTGGACGAGGTGGAGCGCATCGCCATTGAAGTCGCCCACCAGGTTCAAGACCGCATGGAGGGCACCAACAAAGAGTGGGACCCTGCCGTACGATTCAAAGAGTTCGGTGATTCAAATATCAACTTCGTCACGATTCTGCGTGTGCTGGATCCCACTCAACGGTTTGTGGTCGAGCATGAGTTTATGAAGGCACTTTTCCGCCGCTTCAACGAAGAGGGCATCGAGATTGCCTTCCCGATGCGCACCGTGATTATGCGCGAGGAGCAACCCGCGCCTTCCCCTAGACCGTAGCAGCGACATTCTTGTCGCGAGCAGGTCAGGCCAGGGATGGCCCTCCGCCAGACGGAAAGGCGTCTTCACTGCCGTCGGAAGTTCAGGCAGTAGTGGTGCATAGTGTTGGAGACCCAGGCGCTGCCCATCCCATAGGGCGCCAGCCGCTGGTTGTCCTGGCACCAGATTTTTTCATCTTTAAGCTGGAGAAATTCTGATAGTCGCAGGGCCAGATGCCAGGCCAACGGATAGACCTGGCCGCCCTTCTTGACATTCTTGACGATGATGGTGGCATACGCCCGAGGGCGCATCAGCCCCGCCACCTTCCGATATATTGCGACCAGTTCATCCAGGAACTGCTGGTAGTCGCCGATATTGCCCAAATCCTGCTGGCTATCAGAGTAGAAGACATCCTGACCCTCAGCCTCGCGGCGCTGCTGCTGGCTCTCAAAGCCTTCTCTGTGCAGCATATCCCAGTACGGTGGGCTGGTAATGACATAGTCAACCGGCTCAATATCCAGCGTATCAATATCCCGGGCGTCAGCGCAGATTACTCGCCACTCATCCCCGCCACTTTCCTGCTTGAGGCGACTGCGGGCCAGCTCAGCATAATCGGGATTCAGCTCGACGCCAATGGTCCGCCGACCAGCGCGCACCGCAGCTACCAGGGCGCTGCCCGTACCTGCCATCGGGTCAAGCACTAGTTGGCCCGGTTTGGTGAAGAACTCAATAAACTGCTGGCAGAGGTCATCCGGAAACTTGGCGGGGTGTAGCAGCTCTTGTTCGCTACGCGGCGGTGGATTGTGGACGAACCAGCTCTTTTGGAACTTCAGCCACTGAGTGCCGGTAAGCTCATTGAGCTTATTATGTTTAATGGGCCGATTTGTTCCCATCTATCCGAGATTCTCCAAGTGGTCTCTTATCCATTCTTGGTATTATCCGCCGGGGGCAGTGATTCCTTCAAGGCTGCAGCATTTGCCGCGCAGAATGCTCCTCGGCAACTGGCCATAAAACCCAAGATGAAACCTGCCTTCATCTTTACTTTCAGCTCTTGGCCAACATCACTTGCTCTACACAGGCAGAGTCGACGCCTTCCCGCTGGCAGATGCTCCTTACTACACTCTCTGCCGCCTGCGCGGCCGACCCGGTAATGCCGACTGGCCGATGCTCAGCGAGGATCTCTTCCGCCCGGTGTGCTGCTGTAGCGACGACATCTTTGCTCCCGGCTTCGGCCCACTGGTCATAGGTTTCCCGATTGGAAATCCGGGGCATCCACAATTCCTCGCGAAAGTGCCGCAGAGTGTGCTCGTGCATCAAGTAACTGCCACCATGACCGACTTGCTCGATCGCCGCCGTAGCTAAGGCTTGGTCGTCGAAATCGAAGCCCGTGACCAGGTTAAGCACCTGACTGCATATCTCGTCGTCAATCACCATCTGCTCGTAGCTCGCGCTCAGGCCAAAATCCAACAGCCCCCCGGCTTGGGTTATGCAGTCTGCACCCGATAGCGCCGGCAACAGCAGAACCATCATCTTCTCGTAAGCAGCCTGCTCATCGGGGACCTTGGCGTCGCTTAGACCCGCCATCATATTGGTGGGAAATCCGTACCAGTGACCAAGCTGAGCAAACGCCGCTCCCTGCAGGGCAGTCTCAGGCGTTCCAAAGCAGTGGGCGGCCAGACGCATATCCATAGAGCCGCCATAAGAGGGCGCATAGATGATGGGGCAACCGGGCCGCAGCAGCTGAGACAGGACAATGGCGCTGATGGCCTCCATGTTGGTGTGCACCAGCGTCCCTGCCATCGTAACCGGGCACATTGACCCGCCTATCGGCATCGGCACGATCTCAATAGGCACATCGTATTGGGCCATTCCCAGCAGACCATACATGCTCGGGCCCCACGTCAGCGCTCCTTCCTGGCAGATGCTGACCGCCCACGTCTTCATCTCCCGGAGGTTATCAGTTCCCCCGGCCGCCGCGCTCATGACCGCCATGCCGTCCTCGGCCATCTGCGGCGTCGTAGCGTACCAGCAGCACGAGGGTTTGGAGGTGTTCACGGCTGCATTCAGGTTCCAGATGACGTGCATCACCGAACCGGCCACATCGTGGGGGAGGACTACGCCATTGCCAATAGCGAGATTCTCCAGCCCGTCAACCAGCCATGTAAACTTGACCAGATCGTCGAGCGTTGCCGGTCGCCGCTCGTAACTCGGTGTTTCGATGACATAGAGCGGCACCGATCCGGCGCCCATCGCCAGGGTCCCACCCCCAATCTCAACGTCAAAGCCCGGGGATAAGCCGCGGCGCACAACACTCTTGGGTACCGTCTCCAGCGCCGCCTCGACATCATCCGGCTGGAACCGGACGATGTCACCGTCAGTGATCTCAAAGCCCGCCTGACGAAAGACGCTCAGCGCTTCCTCAGGAAGAAAGCGCACGCCGACGCGCCGCATCAGGTCAAGCGTGGCCTCGTGGACTCGCTCACAATCCGCACCACTCAAAAGCGAAATTCGTGGGGTCCTGCGTTCGGTCATCGTTCTATTCTCCTTCCGTGGTCTGGGATTGGTCCCTCAACGCCATCAGAGCACTGTCTACTGCCTCCAAGGTGCGCGCAGTATCCTGTTCGGTGTGCGCGGCGGACAGGTACCACAGCCCCTTCTCGGTCGGGAAGATATGGACTCCTCGCTCCAGCAGTGCCCGCCGGAAGCGCGGATAACGCTCGGAGTATTCATAGAGGGCTTCTCGGAAGGTATCCGCTGTCACCAGCATAACCTTGTTGCCGGCCGACTGATATCAAGCTTGTTACTCTTGCTGGGCCGATTCGTTCCCATCTATTCGAGGTCTTCCAAATGGTCTCTTATCCATTCTTGGTATTATCCGTCCCGGGCACTGATTCCTTCAAGGCTGCAGTATTTGCCGGGCAGATTGCTGTCCGGCCATTCGTCAGTAGGGTAGGCTCCACCGCCGAACGGCACTGGGCTTCAGGTGATTAGGTGGACCACAGTCCTGATGTAAGCCAGGCTACTGCAGCCAGATGGTTCGGCCCTCGACAGCAGCTTGATGGCCGGCCAGGACGATCTGGAGGCTCTTGTAGGCGTCATCCAGATGGTCCATCACTTCTTTGTCCTGTTCGACGGTATCAATTAAGTCAGTCAGTTCCTCACCCACGTGCTTAAAGCCGCCCGGTACGTTGATAACAGTCAGCTTGCCGGGGTACTGGTAATATTCGATCTGGTCGCCTTCTTCCTGGTAGCCGTCGCTGCGCTCGTGAGCATAGCTGAGGCGGATGCGGCCGGCTGGCCCGACGAATTCCTTCTCGCTGAAGTCGCGGTAGTGGTGAGTCCAGGCGACCTCATATATGCCGGAGGAACCGTCGTCGAACTTGACACTGAACAACTCGTAGTCGAAGTTGTCGGATGGTGTCTCAGATTCGGTGCGGGCGCCAACACCAGAGACCCATACGGCATCTGCGCCAGTAACGCGCCGCATGATATCCACATAGTGGCAGCCGCAGTCAATTCCCGGCGAAGTTTCGACGATCAGCTTCAGGTCGCGGCGCCAGTGCTCGCAGGTGGCGGCATGTTCCCCGCCCAGCAGCCGCATAATATAGGGCGGCGGGCCCAACGCACCTTCGCGAATCATCTCTGTGACTTTGTTGTATGCCCGGTGATAATGCAGGACGTAACCGACCCGCAGCTTCCTGCCTGTTTCCCGCACGGTATCAATCATGCTGCTGGCCTCGTCTAAGCTGGGAGCCAGAGGCTTCTCGCACAGCACATCTTTGCCGGCTCGCAGACAGGCCTCGACAATCTCCCGGTGAGTGGAAGGCCAGGTGGCTACCACGACTAATTGGATGTCGTCACGGTCAAGGATGGCCGTGTAGTCGGCGTAGGCATTTTGGGCGCCGTAGTCGCGCTGGCACTGCTCGCGGACTTCTTCTTTCCAGTCCACAACCGCTACCAAGTCGGTGCGCGGGTGGTTGGCGGCTGCCTCAACGTGGCGAATCCCCATCCCACCACAGCCGATGATCGCTGTTCCGTATCTGCGGTTTTCAGCCGAACTTGACATTGTGTTAGCTCCTTTCGATTATGCCCTGGCCTAGTGAGCTGGCACCGAGCGACCAATCGTTTGCGATTGGCGCCTGAGCCAGAAAACCCTCAAGCTTTCCGTGGAGTTCATCCGCGATGTCCGGATGCTGCGCTGAGATTTCGTTCTCCTCCGCCGGATCTCCCTCGACATCATACAATGCTCGCTCGCCGCTGCCATAGAGCCGGAACTGCCATTGGGCAGTGCGCAGGATCTGCACATCCCTATCGTGCCTCAGAAAGCGACGTGTCCACTTCTTCTTGCGAAACTGCACCTTGCCCCGTTCGTCCATTTGTGTGCGTCGTGCGTAGGCAAATGCCCGGTCCGCTGGCGAGGGCGCCAACAGATTCCGCGCCGAGTAAACGCTGGTAGTGCGCAACTGCGCGCCCAACATCTTCATGACTGTGTACGGGATATCTCGCAGTTCCACAACCTGGGCAGCGACAGTTCCTGGCGGCACATCGGAAGGGAACCTGAGCACCAGCGGCACATGTAGCAAGGCCTCGCCGAACCCGAAGGTATGTCCTCCCAGGCCCTGTTCCCCCAGGAAATCCCCATGATCCGCCGTTATGATCACGATTGTCTCATCAAGAATGCCACGGTCTGCCATGAATCCTACTAATTCCCCGAGGCGGTAGTCAGCATACGCAATCTCCGCATCATATAAGGCGCGGGCCCACTGCCATGCTCTTTCATTGCCCGCCCAGGCTACACGCTTCAGTGACCCAGCCCAGAGGGCAAAAAGTGGGTGAGCAACACGAGCCAGCACCCCGTCATGATACCTGCCAATAAAGCCAAGAGGCGGCGAGTAAGGTGTGTGGGTTTCTGTGTAGACGAGGTACATAAACCACGGCATTGTGCAGCCATCCATGGCACCCATGGCCACACGGTTGGTATCTCTCGCGCCCTGGTCGGTCAGCCCCGCGCATTCCAGTAGCCTATTCCACTGGTTGTTTCTTCGGGCTTTGGGCTCCGAATTGAAGTATTGGCGGAAATCTCTACTCAAGCCGTTGGCTGGCCCCACATACTGGTTGCCCGATAAGCAGATGGTCTCGTAGCCGATTGCATTCAACCTGCTGGGCAGCGAGATCACTGCGTCATCCAATACGTGGTGGGGTCTTTCCATTCTGTGCTCATGCGGATACAAACCGGTCAGCATTGTCGTGTGTGAGGGCAAGCTAAAATGAGCCTGGGCAAAGGCCCGCAGATACCGCGCACCCTCGGCTGCCAGACGATCAACATTGGGGGTAGTCTGGCGGTGGTGACCGTAGCAGCTTAAACGGTCCCATCTCAAAGCATCGAAAACTACCCAGAGTATGTTAGGAAGCTGGCTCACTTCGGCCCTTTCCACGCGGTGGACTTGCCCCAGGTGGTTTGCTCACGCCGAACCTTACTCACGTCCTGATCACCTGTTCGCCGTCGCTCGCTGGTCGTCCTTTGTAGAACTGCGCGGGCTTGGCATTGCCAGACTCCAGCGGGTCCTGGCTACTTATCGTGCAGACCTATACCGCTGAGAACAGACAGGTGCCCCCTGGGTGCCTACGAGAGGTATTGTGGCGGTTCCCGCTCATACGGTGGGACAAGCCGATAGCAGGTGCCCTGCTTCAGTCCGAAGCTGAGGGCAAGTGAGCGGAAACGCGACCGCCGGGTCCCAGTCCGAAGGCTGCGGCCAGCATACGCCGGGCAATGGGCGCGGCGGCCGTCCCGCCATGTCCTCCCTCCCAAACGAACACAGCTACGGCGTACTTAGGCTGTTGGTAGGGAGCGAAGCAAACAAACCAGGCATGGGTGGGACGGTCGCGGCGATGCTCAGCCGAGCCAGTCTTGCCAGCGACAGCCACTCCCAAGCCCCCGACCGCCTGCGCGGTACCGTGGGGCCGGGTGACGGCCAGGCGCATGCCCTTACGCACCCGCGCCAGGGTTTCGGGAGCAAGTTCCAGCCGACGCACCACAACAGGCTCAAGTACTTCGACCCCACCACCCAGCCACCTTGGCCACTGAATCTTGTGCACCACTCTCGGCTGGAGGATCTTGCCTCCGTTAGCCACCGCTGCCGTTGCTACAACCATCTGCAGAGGCGTCGCTGTCAGCCATCCCTGCCCAATAACCATATTCACCGTATCGCCGGTCAGCCACGAGTCCCGCTCGACAGTCGCCTTCCACTCCTTATCGGGCACGTGACCTTCTTCCTCGCCGGGAATATCTATGCCGGTCGGCACTCCCAGCCCCGACAAGCGAGCGTACCGGGCAATGCTGTCGCTGGACAGCCCCTCAAATCTATCTGTCAGCACAGTTTGATAGAAGTAGACATCGCACGACTGGGCCATGCCCTTGTAGAAGCTTACCAGACCATGGCCGTTGTGCTTCCAGCACTCAAAGCGCTGGTGATGGCGTCCCACCGTAATGGCACCATCACAGGTGAAGGTGGTGTTTTCCTGCAGGTCGGTGGTCTGCCAGGCGGCGATGGCAGAGATGAGCTTGAAGACCGAACCGGGCGGGTATTCGCCGGCAATTGCGGTGTTACGCATCGGCCGCCGCGGGTCGTTGTGGATGCGTTCCCACTTCTCCGGCGGGATCGGTCCCGTCCAGATGTTGGCGTCCAGGCTCGGCTTGCTCGCCAGTACAAGTATTTCCCCGGTCTCAACATCCATCATCACTGCGGCGGCGGTGCGCGTGCTGCCAGCAATCGCCTCCTCCAGAGCCTGCTCAGTCATCCTTTGCAGCTCAGTATCCAGGGCCAAATAGACAGTGGCGCCCCTATCAGGAGGCCGGGAGTCAATCTCCCGCACCGGCATTCCACTGGCATTGACTTCGTACAGGTAATAGCCCCGCCGCCCGGGCAGGACCGGCACCATCACGCCGCCGCGTTCGAGCAGTTCGTAGGAGGCTTCCACTCCCTCCTGGCCAAAGAGGGAATTGCGAGTGTATATCGGCTGGTGGACCAGCTTTTCGATATTCAGCAGTCCGGCCGGTGCTGGTGATGATTGGGGATAGCAGAAATCTTTTACCCGCTCATAGTCGGCCAAATTGACATTGATGGGGCGGCCATACCCTATCAGGTGAGAGGCCAGCTTTCCGTGGGGATAGTACCGCTGATTGTTCTGCTTGATCACCACTCCCGGCATCTCATATTGACGGGCTTCGACGGCCTGGACGACTTCCAGCGAAACATCCTCTCCCGCACCTGTCAGCGGTCTGGCTTCGGGGCCGCTGCCCTGGCAGATCTCACTGATTTGCTTCCTGAGATCGGCGGTCGAAACTGAACGCTCCTGGCCCAGGATGCCGGCCAGTTGCACGATAATTTCGTCAACTGCTTCCTGATCGTCGGGGAAGTCTGCAGGAATGACATGAACCGTCCACACAGCGCGATTCTCAGCCAGCACTACCCCGTTACAGTCGCGGACGATGCCTCGGGGAGCCTCCTCCCAGACTACCTCAGTGCGGTTGGCCGTCGCCCCTTCGGCGTAGGTTGTCCACTGGGTCAGTTGCAACACCCACAAGCGGCCAACGAACAGAGCAAAAACCAGGCCCACTGCAATGGCCGCTATGCGCAAACGAACTGTGAATTGGGTCCCCTGATCGCCAATACTATTCATAACAACTACCGCTACCCTTCGTCACCAGAGACCGCCCGCTCTGTGGTGCCAGCTCCTGTGCTGGTCGGCTCTTCCGGCTCCTCTCCAACCCCCTCAGATGGTGGTGAGGCGGGCGTGGAGGTGCCTGCCGGTAGACCATGCAGGTTGCACTTGCTCGTCGGTGCAGAGTCGGCAGGGATCTCAATCTCACGAGTGCGGGGACAAAACGGCGTGGCCAGCTTTCCCGAATCCTCACAGATGGTCACCGTCACGGTGCGCTCTGTGCCGGGCTGGCCACCTTCCGACGACCCGCTACTGGCAGTGGCGCCGCCTGCTCCAGGAGCACGGTGTTTGGTGCAATAACCAGGGACCTGCTCGTCGGGGCCGAACAGCGTGTCCACTGTCTGCGGGCAGTACTCGGTAGCACGCTGACCAGTCTGCGTGCAAGTGGTCACAATCCTATCCTCCTCTTCCTCCTCTTCAGCCTCGTCTGGCCTGGTGGCGACCACACCACGGCCCTCCGGGAACTTGCCCTGACTGCCCATTATACCTATCGCTCGCTTCATAAACTCCCGCCACACCGGCGCGCAAAACGAGCTGCCGCTGGAGCCACGCATTGGCTTATTGTCGTCATTGCCAATCCAGACCGCCGCGCACAGGTCAGGCGTAAATCCAATCCACCAGGCGTCACGCCCGTCCTGAGTCGTGCCTGTCTTTCCAGCCTGGGCAGGGCCAAGCTCTGGTACCCGCGCCGGCGTCCCGGTGCCGGAAGTGATGACACCTCGCATCATACTGACCATGCTGATGGCTGTCTCGGGGCGCAGCACCCGGGTCAGCCGGGGCGGATTGTCCACGATAACCTCGCCACGGTGATTCTCGATACGACTGAAGAAACGGCGCTTGGCGCGCAGTCCGCCATTGGCAAAACAGGAGAACCCGGAAGCTTGCTCCAGGGGCGAGATGTTGGACACTCCCAGCGCTAGCGCGGGAACCGGGTCGAGCCGCTCGTGGGGTATATTCAGCACTCGCGCCGCGTAATTGACGACTTTGTTAGCCCCAACTTTTTGCACCAACCGTACCGACACCAGGTTTACCGACTGGGCCAGAGCCCGACGCAGTGCCCAAGCACCTACTTGCTTGGTTGAATAGTTTTGCGGCCGCCAGGGCTCGCGCGCGCCCAGTCGGATCACAATCGGGTCGGCACTGAACTTGGAGTTGGGACCATATCCCGACTCCAGAGCTGTAGCCCAGACATAGGGCTTGAAAGCTGACCCGGGCTGCCGTCCATACTGCGGTGGGCCGGGATGAGCACGGTTGTACTGAACCCTTTCATACGGACCGACACCACCTACCATCGCCAGCACTCCGCCGGTGTGGACATCTACACAGGCCAACGCCCCCTGCCCGACCAGATTGCCCTTGATAAGGCCCTGGCGCCGCAGCTCCATCACTCGGTCGGTCAGTTCTTCTTCGGCAATCTTCTGCAAGCGGACATCCAGCGTGGTATAGACCTGCCAGCCGCCGGCATAGACTGTGTCCACGCCATATTGGTCACACAGCAGGCGAATCACCAGATGAGTGAAATGAGGAGCAGCGAAGGCGACCATCCCGGTTGCTTTCGGCTCGGGCTGCAAGTGGCTTTGGATCTGCTCGTCATCAGCAGCCTTGGCCTGGTCGGCCGTGATATACCCTGGCCCCTGCATGGCAGCGAGCACTTCCCGGCGGCGGCGCTTGGCCCGCTGGGGATGGTTGAACGGAGAATAGTACGTCGGCGCTTTGGGCAATCCCGCCAGCAGCGCCGCCTCGCCAACAGTCAGCTCGTCGGGCCGTTTGCCAAAGAAGATCGCTGCTGCCGTGCCAACCCCATACGCCCCATGGCCATAGTAGATCTCGTTGAGATACATCTCCAGGATTTCCTGCTTGGAGAAGCACCGCTCCACCTCAATAGCCAGCAGTATCTCCTTGAATTTGCGATCCCAGGTCCGTTCCTGGGTCAGCCAGATGTTACGGACCAGTTGCTGAGTTATGGTGCTGGCGCCTTGCCTGACCTGCCCGCCGGCGACATTCACCCACGCCGCCCGCAGCATATCGCGGGGGCTGATGCCCCGATGCCGCCAGAACCTGTGATCCTCGATCGCCACCGCAGCGTCCTGCATATAGCGGGGTATTTCTCTCAGGGGGACCAGAGCGCGATTCTCTTTGTAGACCTGCCCGATGAGAGTATGGGTAGCGGGCTCGCCGGAGTGGGTTTCGGTGGAGTAGATATTGGTAGTCAGGCGGGGCCGGTAGTCCACCAGCCGGCGCTGGCCCGCGAAGGTCTGGCGCAGCCCGGCCAATCCGCCAGCCCAACCGCCAATGAAGACCGTCGCCACCAGCAAGATCAGTACGTTAAGATATCTAAACCACCGCGCTACTTGTGCGGGGGTCATTTTGCGACGTGCTCTGCGGCGCATAATCAGTTGGCATTATACTATAGCCGACCGCAGCCGGGCAAGCCTCCAGCAACCTGTTGGGCGGGCCGATAGGCGACCACAGGACTACTCAGGAGCCGGCGGATACTCAGTACACAACAGATGGCGGGCTGGCTCGTCTTCTTCGAGGGTGGGATAGCGCTTCAGCTCTTCCAGGAAGCGGTTGTCAACTCTATCATCATTGACCATCGAGACCTCACCGCACAGCACTGTACCGCCTTCGGCCCAGAACTTGTGATATTGATAGGACGGCAGGGTGATACTCTCGCCCGGCGTCAGACGAACAACTGTCCCCGCCTCCACTGTATGGACATACCCATCAGTGTTGACCTCAACCGCGGTATCGGCTAGCTGTTCATTCTCATCGGCATTGTATACCTGCACCATCAGGGCCCCACCCGCCCGATTAATAATATCTTCCATCTTGGCGAAGTGGAAATGATAGGGCGTGATCTGATCATCAGCGATGATAAGCAGCTTCTCGCAGTAGGGCTTCTCATACTGGTCTAGCTGCTGGTTACCGTTACGAATGGTGAAGAGCACACAGCCTATTTCTTCGAACTTGCCCAAACCGAAGTCAATCACATCCCACCCCAGCATATTGTCACGAATTTCGTCATACTCGTGTCCGCTGATCGCCCAGTCTTCGGGACTCCACACAGCAAAAGGAGGCAGATGGAAATTCATCCGCTGGCAAAACTCCAGGCTCTCATCAATTATCCGGTTAATCTGCGAACGTTTCATCAGACGGCCTCCTCGTATATCAACTAAGTCCCGCTATCTGTGAGCTGGCCCATTGCCACGATAGGTTCCCGAGAGATGAGCTCCTAACCTCCATAGTTGTACACAATTGCGGTGGAAGCAAGAAGGAATAGTCCTGTGGGCAACGAAGTAGGCAAGCACTTCGCAGACAAAGGAGGAGGCACATGTCTGACTATTTGATTGCACAGCAACTGAGTAGCGGTGAGAATGTAATATACACCGCTGGCCAGGGTCCCCTCGATCTGCTGAGCTTTTCTATCGTCAAGCTGGTGGCGGGAGAGAGCCACGACGACAACACAGAAAACGAGGAATACGGACTTGTCATACTCAACGGCCTGCTGTCGCTGGAAATCGACGGCGAGCAGCACAACGAGCTAGGCGGACGGACCTCGGTCTTTGCCGGCCAGGCCACCGGCGCCTACCTGCCTCCGGGCACAGCCTGGAGCGTTCAGGCCGACAGCCGGTGCGAGTTGGCTGTCTGCTCGACGCCATCAGACAGCTCCGGACCGCCCCAGATAATCAGACCCGATGAAGTGGAGGTCAACCAGGCCGGCAATTGGAACTGGCGACGGGAGGTGCATAATATCATCGGTGCAAATGTGCCCCAGGCCCAGCGCTTGCTAGTTGGCGAGACGTTCAATCCGCCCGGCAACTGGTCCAGCTATCCGCCCCACAAGCACGAGCAAGATGACTATCCCTTCCAGATCAATATGCAGGAGATCTACCACTTCCGGATGAATCCGCCGCAGGGATTCGGCTTCCAACGCATCTATACTGATGACCGGAGCATTGATGAGGCCTATACCCTCCAACATCTGGACAACACGCTGATGCCACGGGGCTATCACCCGGTGGTCGCCGCGCCCGGCTACCACCTTTACTACCTGTGGATGATGGCTGGGCTGACCGACCGGCGAATGGCTCCTCAGGACGATCCCAATCACGCCTGGGTCAAGGCTGTTGGCACGATGGCCAAGGATATGGGGTTCTAGGGAGCATCAGGGGTGAGGAATCGATGTGGGATGGGCTGAAGAAAACAGACAGTTGTTTATGGGCAATATTGCGACCGTTTGTATGGCTCTATGTCATTCTCATTGCCATAGCAGTACTCGCGATCATCAGCAGCGTTGCTTCGACGTGGTTGCATAAGGCTCTTGGCCCCACGCTAGCGCTTACGATAATTGCATCGAGTTGGGTTGTGTTAATAGCAGTAGGCCTCTTCGCTGTGATCGTGTCGCTTGTCCGGCGGAGACACGCGAAATGAGCGCTTAGAGGTGCTTGGAGTTACATAGTTAGTCCTAACACATTACCTATCTTTAAGGAGGATAGTGACAATGGTCGAATCATGGCGACAACTTATGGATGTGGGGCTGATCCACTTTATGGCCTACCCCAACGCGACCGAGCCACCGGCCGTGCAAGAAACCGTACGCAAGTTGGCCCAGGATGACTTCTGGGATGTACTGGAGATCAAGCGCGTGGATGCCCCGGGTGTTCACGACGAGCTACGCGCGGTTGCCGAGCAGAGCGGGATCAGCTACGGGATGGCCGCGCAACCCAACCTCTTGGGCGGCAAGCTCAGCCTCAACAACCCCGACCAGGCGGACCGGCAGGCCGCGGTAGACGAGGTTAAGAAGTCAATAAACGCCGCTTATGAGCTGGATGCCAGGATCACCGCAGTGCTCAGCGGCCCTGATCCGGGCGATGAAGAGCACGCCCAGCAGATAGACCTTCTGGTTGACTCGCTGGTGGAACTGTGCCACTACGCGGAGGACCAGGCCACTGATTACGTCTGCTGGGTCTCGCTGGAGACCTTTGATGAGGACATTGACAAGGCCTGCCTGATTGGGCCCAGCGACCGCGCTGCCCAACTGGCCCAGCGCGTCCGCGAGCAGGTGGACAATTTCGGGATAACGATTGACCTCTCGCACCTGCCGCTGCTTGGGGAAACCCCCATGGAAACGGTAACTCAGCTCAGCAATTACATCATCCATACCCACGCCGGCAACTGCCTGATGGCCGACGAAAGCGACGAAGCCTACGGCGACCAACATCCTCGCTTCGGTTATCCCGGCGGCGAGAATGATGTATTCGAGCTGCAGCAATACGTAGAAAGCCTCATCTATTCGGGCTATTTCCAGAGCGAGGTGCCCACAGACAAGCCTGTGCTGAGCTTCGAGGTAAAGCCAGTAGGCGATGAGGACTCGGACCTGATTGTCGCCCAGACCAAGCGAACCTGGCGGCGGATGTGGGCACAACTCTAGCCATCCGGGTGACAGAAACACCGTGAAGATCGTAATCGCTCCCGATTCATTCAAAGGCTGCCTGTCAGCGGCGGAGGTAGCCGAGGCAATCCAAGTGGGTATCCGTGCTGCTGATCCTGATATCACGTGCGAAAAGGTGCCCCTGGCCGATGGCGGCGAAGGCACCGTTGATGCGCTGGTGCATGCCACCGACGGACGCTTCGTCAGCGCAGTAGTCGAGGGACCGCTAGGAGAGCCTGTAGAGGCCCGGTTCGGGATATTAGGTGACGAAGAGACCGCTGTCATCGAAATGGCGGCTGCCTCCGGGCTGCCTCTGATACCACAAGAGCAACGCGATCCCACCCGTACCACTACCTACGGAACCGGCCAACTCATCACGGCGGCACTGGACGCGGGCTGCCGTCGGCTGGTCGTGGGGATCGGGGGCAGCGCCACTACCGACGGTGGCGCGGGGATGGCCCAGGCCCTGGGCGTGCGAATGCTCGACAGCCAGGGGCGAGAGATACCGCGCGTCACCGGAGGCAGGCTCGGCGAGGTGACTGCAATTGATATTGGCGAGCTTGACCGTCGCATGGACGAGTGTACGATACTGGTAGCTTGTGACGTGGACAACCCGCTGCTGGGCCCCCGGGGAGCAGCGGCGGTCTACGGCCCGCAAAAAGGCGCTACCCCCGCGCAGGTTGAAAAGCTGGAAGCAGGTTTGGCCCACTTTGCCGAGCTACTGGAGCGGGATATGGGCAAGTCAGTCGCCGAGGTACCCGGCGCGGGTGCCGCCGGCGGTCTGGGAGCTGGCCTGCTGGCATTCTGCGACACGCAATTGCAGCCAGGCATTGACATCATCCTGGATGTGGTAAAGCTCGCTGAGAAAGCGGCTGGCGCCGAGCTGATAATTACTGGGGAAGGCAAGATAGATAGCCAGACAGCCTTTGGCAAGGCGCCAATGGGGGCGCTGCGTGTCGGCCAGCAGTTGGGCATACCGGTCATCGCTATTGGGGGCAGCGTCGCCCCGGACGCCAGCCAGCTCAATGAATACGGCTTTGCTGGGCTGTTTTCTATCCTGCGGCAGCCGATGAGCCTGTCCGAGGCGATATGTCCGCAAACGGCACGTCAGATGCTGAAGACTACTGCAGAACAGATCATGCGCTTGTGGCTGGCAGCCATCCCGCAAGGTTCATAAACGGATTTTGCAGAAAACCAGCTTTGAGGCTACAAGACATCTTTGTATTTGGGTTTATGAATAATCTACGCTAAACCGATCCTTCGGAAAGCGTCAACTGTAGGAAAATCGTATGGCGACAGTTAAACCGTTCCGGGCCTGGCGCTACAATCGCCAGGTCATACGAAATATGGCCAGTGTGCTGGCGCCTCCCTACGATGTCATCGGCGAGAGCCAGTATATCAGCTATGCTGCCCGCAGCCCTCACAATATCGTTTACCTGACCCTGGCGGGAGCTCCCTTCTCGCCCGATCCATACCTGTCACGATACCCACGAGCCGCCGACTACTGGCAGCACTGGCGGGATGAGGGCATTTTCATTCGGGACCAGGTTCCGGCCATCTATGTCTACGAGCAGGAATACGAAGACCCCTTGAGGGGACACATCCACCGCCACGCCTACATTGCCGCAGTTAAGCTGCACGACTACGAGGAGCGGGTGGTGCTGCCCCATGAGGAGATCCGCAGTGCAGTGAGGACCGACCGGCTGGCGATGATGCGGGCCTGCCAGGCCAGCTTCAGCCAGGTCTTCGCTCTGTTCAGCGACCCAGACGGGGCCGCCGAGCAGATCTTCGCGTCCCAGACGATCAGCGAGGCCGGGTTTGAGGTCTCCGACGACGAAGGAGTGGTACATCGGATGGCCCCGGTGACTGACCCCCAGCGCATAGCGGCCTTTGCCGAGATTCTATCCGACAAGCAGCTAGTGATCGCCGACGGCCATCACCGCTACTGCGCGGCTCTGGCCTACCGTGATCAAATGTCGTTAGAACAGCCTGACGCCAATGACCCACCCTGGGACTATGTCAGCATGCTGCTGTGCCCTGCCGATCCTGACGCCCTGACGATTCTACCTTCGCACCGAATGATGCGGAGTCTACCGCACTCTGGATATGACTACTTGAAGGACCCGGGCGCCGGTATCTTCGAAGTTAGCAGCCGAGAACTGCCTTCGGGGCCTGCCGCTCGCAGCAGTGCGGTGCGGGATATCCTAACTGAGATGCACCAGCTCGGCAGCCAGGAGCACGTCTTCGGGCTGTACACTGGCGACAACGTGGTACGACTGCTAACGGCGCCGCGCGGCGCTTCTTCCCTGGGGGACTTTGCCCCAGAGCGCTCCCGGGCCTGGTGCCAACTTGATCTGGCCGTGCTGCATCGCATTATCATCGCAAGGCTGATGGAACTTACCGGACATTACGCCGAGAGCCAAAAGAATATCCTCTTTACCGACAGTGCCGAAGAAGCGATAGCCAAGGTAGATATTGGCGAGGCAGCGGTCGCATTCCTGATCAACCCGCCACGCGTCGAAGATGTTATGCAGGTGGCCGCGGCAGGAGATCCTATGCCGCAGAAAGGGACGCACTTCTATCCCAAACCGCTGGCCGGCGTGGCTATCTATGATTTGCGGGCCTAGAATCGCGCTGGCGTCCAACACATTGTATCATCAAGGATGTACGCAACTCTTCGGACATAATCACTACTCAATAGAGGAACAATGGTGACCAGTCGCGAAGAGGGGGTAGCTCTGTCGTCACGTATTCATGCAAAACTGTCAGGCAAATCGGCTGGAGGAGGGTAACTCATGGCCAAGCGCATTAAGATAACAGCAGGAGAAGTTGAAGCTTTCGCGGAGCTTAACGACACCGACCTGGCCGAGACGATCTGGGGGGCGTTGCCTATTGAGGCTTCCGCCTCGACCTGGGGCGACGAGATCTATTTCGAAATCCCGGTCTCAGCGACCAATGAAACGCCCCAGGAGACGGTAGATATGGGCGATCTGGGCTACTGGCCGCCCGGCTCGGCGATGTGCATCTTCTTCGGACCGACTCCTATGAGCCAGGGCGATGAGATCCGGCCAGCCAGCCCGGTGACCGTTTGGGGCAAGATCGAAGGCGACCCCACTGTGTTCAAGTCAGTGGCTGCCGGCGAGCAGATATCGGTCACCAGAGCTGAGTAGCCAACGCAGGAACGCGGCGGAAGGAGCATGTCATGGACAACAGTCAGAATCCAGCTCGGGGTGCTGAGTTCGAGCGTCAAGCGCAGGACATCCTATCAGAGCACTTCGGCGTGATGCTCCAAAGAGGCTGTGCCATTCCAATTGGTGATCCAGCCAAGGAACACAGGTTTGACTTGGCCTCCAATGACGGCAAATACGTCGGTGAGTGTAAGAACATCAGCTGGACACAAGCCGGCAACATTCCGAGCGCGAAAATGACCTCTGTGAATCAAGCCGTCTTCTACCTGACGTTTGTGTCTGACGCCAAGTATCGATTTGTAGTCATGAGACGAGACACTCATCCGCGACACCAAGAAACGCTTGCCGAATACTATTACCGAACATATCAATACTTGCTCGGTGAGATATTCATCATAGAAATAGACATTGAAACCAACGCAGTGAAAGAATTTAGGAAGTCCTCATGATAGTCAAAAGGATGCACTGAACTAATTAGGGCTAAATGAGGAGGTAAGTCCGTGGCATACCTGCTGGGTCTCGACGTTGGCACGACGGGCACGAAGGCACTGCTGATTGACGAGACCGGTGCCATTGTTGCTCGTGCGCTCAGCGAGTACGAGCTGGCTACGCCCCGCCCAAACTGGGCGGAGCAGGATCCCGCCGACTGGTGGCAGGCTACCTGCCAGACGATACAGTCGGTGCTGGCCGAGGCCGACGTTGCCGGCGACGAAGTTGCCGGTTTGGGGCTTTCCGGCCAGATGCACGGGTCGGTTTTTCTGGACGAAAACGACGAGGTCATCCGCCCGGCGATTCTGTGGTGTGACCAGCGCACGGCCGGCCAGTGTGAATGGATCCCCCAGCAGGTGGGTGCCGAGGATGTGGTGGCCGAGACCTGCAATCCGGTGCTCACCGGCTTCACCGCGCCTAAGATCATCTGGCTGCGACAGAACGAACCAAGCAACTACGAGCGGCTACGCAAGGTCCTGCTGCCCAAAGACTACGTCCGCTTCCGGCTCACCGGCGAGTACGCCACCGAAGTGAGCGATGCCTCGGGCACATCCTTATTCAACGTACCCCAGCGCCGCTGGTCTGATCTAATCCTGGAGCGCATTGATCTGCCCCGCGAGCTATTGCCGGATGTCTATGAGTCGCCGCAGGTGAGCGGGCAGATTACGCAGACTGCAGCCCAGGCCACTGGCCTGGCTGCGGGTACGCCGGTGGTCGGCGGCGGGGGCGATCAGGCGGCTGGTGCTGTCGGCAATGGTATTGTAACCACTGGTGTCTTCTCATCCACCGTGGGCACCTCCGGTGTGGTCTTTGCACATCTGGACGAACCGCTGATGGATGAGCAGTTACGCACGCATACCTTCTGTCACGCAGTACCCGGCAAATGGCACGTGATGGGTGTGGTGCTGTCAGCCGGTGGCTCATTCCGCTGGCTGCGCGACAATCTGTGTCGGCACGAGATTGCCCAGGGCAAGGAATCCGGGCGCGATCCCTACGAGTATATGACCGAGGCCGCCGCCGATGTACCCCCCGGTGCTGAAGGGCTTATCTTCTTGCCCTACTTGACCGGCGAGCGCACCCCCTATGCCAACCCCAATGCCAAGGGGGTCTTCTTCGGCTTGACTTTGCGGCATACCAAGGCCCACATGATCCGCGCTGCTATGGAAGGAGTCGCCTTCGCGATGCGCGACTCTTTCGAAATAATACGCGATATGGGCGTGGAGGCAGCCCAGATGCGCGCCTCCGGGGGAGGGGCTCGCAGCAAGCTGTGGCGGCAGATCCAAGCCGACGTCACGGGTCAGGCTCACTGTACCATCAATGTGGATGAGGGCCCCGCTTTTGGCGTGGCGCTGCTGGCCGGTGTAGGGACGGGGATTTATAGCAGCGTGCCCGAGGCGTGCTCGGCAACTA
Source organism: bacterium (assembly GCA_030615605.1). Lineage (GTDB taxonomy): Bacteria > Armatimonadota > Zipacnadia > Zipacnadales > Zipacnadaceae > JALGTD01. The sequence goes on along the minus strand of JAUWYY010000001.1, from coordinate 26,072 downwards.
TCAGCGTGATTGATGAACTCGCCCCCGACTCAGCGCGAACACAACTATACGAAGGTTATTACCGTCTCTATCAGGAATTGTATCAACAACTGGAGCCGTGCTTCGAGACCGACCAACAATTGGTGAACGCCGGGCCGGTATGGTAGTTTGACAAGGCTAGAGGGGTCTGTTATAATAGCCAGCACGTGTTGAAGCGATTGAGACTAATGATGCCTGAGGTGCCCTGACGTCGCGCCAGCTAGTAAGGGAGGGCTTAACAGAATGGCCAAAACGATTCTGGTAGTCGATGACGAGCGACACATTGTACGCCTGGTTCAAGTCAACTTGGAACGAGCCGGATACGAGGTGACGACTGCCTACGACGGCGTCGAGGCGCTCGAAGCAGTCCAGTCAGAACTGCCTGATATGATCATCCTGGATGTGATGATGCCGCGAATGGATGGTTTCGAGGCACTCAAGAAGCTGCGTGCTGATGATAAGAGCAAAGATATTCCTGTCATCATGCTCACGGCCAAGGCTCAGGATGCAGACATCTTCAAGGGATGGTCTTCGGGGGTTGATTCATATCTGACCAAGCCGTTCAACCCACGGGAACTGCTGGCGTTCGTCGAGCGGATATTCCAGAGCCTGGAACACCCACCCGAGGACTACGACGCCCCGACCACCTACGAGGTCTAGCCAGGGTAGGCGAGGGTTTACGCTTAGTAAATCGCCTGTTGAATATGGATTGAATACTCAGTTCCAAAGGGACGCCGTAGCACAGGCGTCCCTGCTTTGTTTGAGTCACCTGCTCGTACCGAGCTTTCCCCCACATTGAGCAACCCAGTAATATGCTGTATAGTCAGCAACACATAATGCCAATGAATGTCTGAAGGAATCAATGCCGATATTGCTGCGCGCACTAGAATTCGTCCGCCCCTACCGGTGGCAGATGTTGATAGCACTGGTGCTGGTATGTTTTGCCACCGGCACCAATATGCTGCTGCCCAAGATCTGGGGCATGATCATTGACAAGCTCACCGAGCACGTGGGCCTGACGGCGACTGTCACCGCCCCAGCTGCCAATCCTGACGAGATCTGGCACTTTGTTCTGCTTATGTGCGGGCTGCTGGCAGGTATCTACGCAGCCGGCTATGTCATCGGCTACATCCGCAGCCGTATACTGCTGATCATCGGCAACCGCGTGGTCTTCGATATCCGCCAACAGCTTTTTCGCCACTTGCAGCGGCTGTCGCTGCGTTACTTCGAATCCCACCCCCACGGCTGGATTATGTCCCGGGTACTGTCGGATGTTGAGAGAGTCCAGAGCGTGCTCAGCGACCAATTGGTCAATATTGCCAGCAACATAGTTACCCTCATTATGGCGGGGGTCATACTCTATGCATACAACTGGCATCTGGCCCTCATTGCCACCCTGGCCCTACCCATATATGTGGTCAACTTCCTGGCGCTGCGCCGACGCATCCGCCGACTGTCGCGCGAAGAGCGTGATCAGTATGCTCGGGTGTACAGTACACTCAGCGAAGCAATCTCCGGGGTTCGAGTCATCAAATCATTCGGTCGAGAACTGTGGGAGGGCCGCCGCTTTGTCAAAGAGATTCGCGAAAGCATCACCATAAGCATCAACGTCGGTATCTGGCGGGCGGTACTGCGCATCAATGCCGATTTTGTCACACAGGTGGCCAACCTGATAATCATCATCGTTGGCTGCTATGAGATCATATACCTGAAGACAATGAGCATCGGCGACCTGGTGGCTATTCGAGCCTATGCGGCAATGCTCTACAGTCCAGTAATCGCCCTGGTCACCATCAGCGACTTGATTAACTGGGCCATGGCCGCCATCGAGCGGATCTTCGAGACTCTTGACAGCGTGCCGAGCGTCCAGGAGCCCGACCACCCCGAGAAGCTAGGTAAAATAGAAGGCCATGTCGAGATGAGGAATCTCTATTTCGCCTACGAGCCCAGTGAAACGGTGCTGCGCGACATCAACCTGGAGGCTGAGCCTGGCGAGATAGTGGCCCTGGTGGGGCCTTCCGGCGGCGGTAAGACCACACTTGTCCACATGATCCCTCGCTTCTACGACCCCACGTCCGGCCAAGTATTGATTGACGGTCATGACCTGCGGAACGTAGCGCTGCGGAGCTTACGTCAAAACATCGGCATGGTTATGCAGGAGAGCTTCCTGTTTGCCGGCAGCCTGCGCGACAATATCAAATACGGCCGGCCCAGCGCCACTGAAGAACAGGTGATCCAAGCTGCCATCGCCGCTAACGCGCACGACTTCATCATGGACTTCCCCGACGGCTACGAGACGCGGGTCGGCGAGCGCGGATCGCGACTGTCTGGAGGGCAGCGCCAGCGCATAACCATTGCGCGAGCTATCCTGTCCGATCCCCGCATACTCATACTCGATGAGGCTACCTCCGACCTGGACTCTGAATCCGAGGCGCTCATCCAGGATGCGCTGGAAAAGCTAATGAAGGGGCGAACGACTTTCATCATCGCACACCGCCTCTCGACGGTCACACATGCTGACAAAATTCTGGTGATTGACGAGGGGCACATCACCGAGCGGGGGACTCATGCTGAGCTAGTCCACGCCGGCGGAGTATATGAGCGACTGTGCAATGTCCAATTCAAAGAGGCTCAGTAACCAGCTTAACCGCTTGGCCAGTGGAATCCCCTCATCGCTGAGCACTGCCGGTTACCAACACATAATGCATACAAAGATTCCTCACTGGTCAATATGGCTATCATCGGTAGTAGTGACAGCAACCATAATCGTAGGATGGTGGTCGGTCGCTGGTTCCGATAGCACTCTACCGCCCAATGCGTCAGCCGTCAACAGCCATGAGGTGAAAATCGTCGAACTGCGCGGAGTCTGGAGCGGTTACCAAGTTGAGCCGGATTGGGATGTGGCTGCACAGAAGCTCAGTGCGGCCAACTTCAACGCCGTCTTCCCCTATGTTTGCAGCCCCGGTATCGCTTACTACCACAGCCAGGTGCTACCGGTCTCCCAATTTGCTCAGCAGCACAACTACCTGGCGGAAGCTGTCACCGCTGCGCACAAGCACAATATTGCCGTGCACGCGCGGATATTGACGCTCGAAATGCTGTTTGCTGCCGAGCATACCAAATCCGCCTTTGCTGCAGCCGGACGGCTGATGATTAACTCCCAGGGGAAGACTGCCCCGTGGCTGTGTCCCACTGACCCCCGCAATCGGCAACTGCTGGGGCGGATCGTCAGCGAACTGGTCACGAACTACGATATTGACGGACTACAGTTCGACTACCTGCGCTATCCGGGGCAGGACTACTGTTTGTGCCAGCGATGCCGACGGCAATTCGCCGCCGATACCGGAGCCCGGATCAGCCAGTGGGCACAGGATGTCCTGCCCGGAGGGTCGTACGCGCCGCAGTTCAACAGGTGGCGTCAGCAGCAATTAACTGCATTGCTTTCTGATATTGTGGCCCGGGTGCGGGCTGCTCGACCCGATGTAGCAATATCCGCAGCCGTCTTCCCGCGCTGGGCAGAGCATAGTACGAGGTTCGGGCAGGACGCCGCCAGGTGGGTGCAGCTAGGCCTGCTGGACTTCGTTGCCCCGATGAACTATACCGAAGATCGCCTGGATTTCGCGACGTGGCTGCTGACCCAACGCAAGGCAATCGGCGGTCGCGTTCCGCTGGTGGTAGGCATGGGGCCGTTCAGCGATGCCTGCCAATTCACTGGCCCCGAGCAACTCGTCGAGCAGATTCAGATCGCCCGCAGCTTCGGCGCTGGCGGGTTCATTATCTTCAAATACACCGACCAGTTCGCGCAGGAATATCTGCCCTGCTTGGCCGAAGAGGCCACGGCTATCGGGGCAAGCCCTTGAGTCGGCTGCTGCGTTCGCGAACGACAGGCGGGGCAGCCTCCTTCCCCCCCGCCGCCTTGAACCGAGCTATGATGCTCTTTCCTACGTGTTCATCAGACCAGAATCGTGGCGACTTGAAGGCGCCAGGGAAGTGCTCAATGTCCAGCACGAGCGTATCCACGCGCCGCCTGCCGTCTGCTCTCAGCAAAGCCTCGTGCAGGAACTGCGCTGGCCACGGCAGCTTGGTGTCAAAGACCACCGTGGCTGGCCCATACTTCTCCCGGCACTCCTGCGCCGTCTCCTTGCTCCAGGTGAAAACGACCGTCTTTGTCCCTGCCGGCATCTTCGGCGGACCCCAGTAGAAGGGCACGGCTGCGGGCAGGAAGGCTCGCGGTCTTTTGTAGACTACTGAGCATTCGGGTATTATCGTCACTTGCTGCCCGGGTCCCAACCGAACACCTATCGCTTGCACCCAGTCCTGCCCATAACGGTAAACGTTCTTGCCACGCTGTCCACCCAGCTCCTGCCAGTTGCCCTCCAGTCGTGCCACCGCCCCAAACACTGGCACAGTCAGATCGAGAGTTAGCACTAGATCACTCTGATTCTGCCGCGTTACCGTTATTCCCTTCCAGTCCATTTCCAGCCGCAGGCGCGCATCGGCGACAGGAAGATTACTAACGCACATCCGTTCCCAGGGTATCGGCATCTGCGGCTGCAGAAAGACTCGCCCGCTGGCTGCATCTACCTCCACACCAGTGAGATAATGCAAAATCGCTTCGGCGTTTATTCCGCCCTCCCACGGCCGGACGCGGTGCTGGCCCCATATCTCGTCGCTGGGCCGATTGTCAGCCTCGTTCATCTCCGCAAATCCCCCCGATTTCTCGGCCGCGGCCAGTACACCATTCAGAGCAATCCTGGCAGCCGGATGCCCGATCGAAGCCAGTGCGTAGAGCCCGTAACCTGGAATCATTGTCACATACGGCTCGAACTTTGGCGTTGTTTTCGGAGTGCCATCGGGCTGCCACAGATACTTCAGAGAATTGACCACATTACGCCCGTGCTGCTCGGTGGGATGAGCATAACCGATCCACAGTGGACGCAGATTGATCGGAGCGAACGGGCTGAGCTGAACCTGATCAGAGAGGTCAGACATCGCCGGTGCATAATAGCCCCGATCCTGCTGCCAGTAGTAGCGTTCCGTCGCTTGTCTGACTCTGTCGGCACGGCGCCGATAATCGGCCGCCTCGTCCTTGCTGCCCAGTGCCCCAGCCATCTCGGCGAGCGCCGCCGCCGCCGCAACATATTCAAACGCTGAGTCGGCCGAGCGCGTCTCCAGGTTTACGTACAGCTCGACCTCTCGGCCAGCATCAAAGTACTCATATCCGGGGAAGCGATAGGTCTCATCACCATGGAACGGCAGCAGGCCGCGCTCGTCAACGGCCTGCCCCAACAGGCAGCGGCGGAGCATCGGCCAGTGGCGGTGGATAAGCTGCAAATCACCGCTTTGCCGGTAGTACCAGTAGTGCTGGAGGATCACGAAGCTGGAGCTTTCCGCCGGCTCGACGGGTACCTGCGACCAGTCAATTTCGGGGGGCTGTTCTATATCCAGGTCCAACGGCAAGTTGTTACCGATCCTGCCCTTCGTCGCACAGCTCCGGAAATGATATTCCAGGTGCCGGCGCACCGATTCAAAATCGCCGGCCGCACTCAGGTAGCGCACCGGCCCGTTACTGTCGCGAATCCAGGTATAGGTATACCCGTCCATCGGCGAGTATCCGCCGGGCTCGGCCTGCTGGACCGCGCAGAGGTATTTGGAAATGGTGAGCAGCTCCGCCACTTCCGGCTGCTGGGGCGTCTCCATCGTCACGGTGCGCTCGTTGAAACACCTCCAATACTCGTAGTTGTCATCCACCAGCGCAAAGCCCCGCTCGCGCACCAGGGCAAACAGGTCATCCTCTTGATCATCGGCTTCGCTGATTACAAAGTAGGCCAGCTTGGCCACGCTGTCACCCGGCTGGAAGGTCCCCAGTTCACAGCGCAGCACCGGCGTGTTCTCACCCATCAGGCCCGGCTTAGTCTCCGTCGTCAGGCTGTCAGGCAGAGGGATGTCCGGATGACCGAGCTCTATTCGCGTCCGTGAGCCCAGGAACCCGCCCTCCATGACGCGTTCCCCGCGCCGCAGGCGAATACCGTTGTCTGTCGGCTCGCCGCCCGTGGCGCCGAATGCCAGAGCAACTGCAACATTGTGCTGCGCCCGCTGACCCTCATTGCTCACAATCATAATCCGGCACAATATGGGCAACTGCGGCGGGGCGAAATCGTAAGTAGTCAGGCGCAGCCCGTCGGCGCTAAGCGATTCGGTGTTGACGATGCCCCCCGGCTTGACCCAGCGTACCCGCTGGGTGCTCCAGGCCATAACTTCCTTGCCGACATACACCAGAGGTACGATATCACCCAGGAAACTGCCCTTCTGATAGGTCGGCCCGATGACGTTCGTCAGTGTGCCCAGCGGATATACAGTACCTTCGTGCGCAAATACCCGCCCGTTGCCAATCGGGAAGACAGCCAGGTCCGAGTAGCCGGGCCAGCGCTCCCCGGTCAGGTCTACTTCCTGCTGCCAGTGCTCGAAGTATTCAGTCAGCCACGGATGCGCGTTGATAAGCTCGCTGGCCTGCGGCGCTTGATGTGTGCGATTATACCGTACCGGACTACACCCGGCAATTGCCAAGATCAGTACCGCTGCTGTTGCGAGCAACACGTTCTTGTTCACAGAATCAATGTGCATTCGTCTCGTCCAGCCTCACACCGTAATGCTATTGGTGAGCTACACTTCCCCCGACTCCAACTCACTAATCCTGCGAGTCAGTGGGCACTACCAACAGTGCATTTGAGACAGCCCGCGAACGGCTGTCGCGCGGGTGGTTGATGACCTGGTCGCCCTGAACGACGGTGGTAGAGCCCCCCCCATCAAGGTTCATGGCATCCCGTGCTCCGAGTTTGACCAGGACCTGAGCAAGCTCAGTGAGCGTTACACCGCCGCCTGGCTCGTCAGGGGGTGTTTCAACTGCCACAAGCATAAGCAGGTCGTCCTGGGTGATGGCGATCGCCGAGCGCGATGCAGCCCCGCCGCTCACATCCCTGCCGAATACCTCCGGTGAGGCTGTGACATGAGAGCGGCCATCTTTGACGAGGCGCGGACCCCCGCCGAGGGCATAGGCGAGCTTCTTCCACTCAGGATTGGTCTGCAGTCGCGTCCAGACCCCTTCACCCTCGTGGACCTTCTCAAGAAGCGAAGCATATCGCCCATATCCCGAAATCACGTATCCTTCAGGAGGAATCTCCACCGGCTGGGCCTGGGTGTGCTTGGCCACAACCACTGCCTCACCCGAGACTACCAGGCGCGTACATTGGGCATAGGGCGAGAGGACCTCGCCCCACCGTGGCGTATACATCACCAGTTGGTACGACTTATTATGTCCCCGGTTTATCCCGTCCAACTCAAGGTAGCCGTGGTCTCCAAAATAGAGTCGCCCCTCAAATGACACACGGTCCATCAACAGCTCGCCGTCGGCAGTAATGCCCAGGGCAGTGCGATGCAGTATGGGATGCTTGATCCACTCACCATCGATAATCAGCAGACCCAGCGGTGGCCCCTGCCTCGCAAAGAAGCCTCCATTCAGGGCAGCAACAGCTCCATGCTGGCGAGCAATGTGCAACACCGACCGGCGAGAATGAACTGTCTGTCCAGCCAGTGCCGGGCGAATTTCCAGGCCTTCTCGGCCCGGATCAACCTTGAGCACATATACATCAAGTGGGCCCCGCGGAGTGGAGAAATTCCGCAGGTGCCAGCGGCCTGCACTGGGCCTCACTGGTGGTAGCGGCTCTATCGGAATGGGTTCGGGCGGCGGTTTGCGTAGATCAATCACAATTCGCGGCGGATCTGGTAGAGCAAAACTGTTCAGCTCATGCCAGCCGGCCGCCGTGACCACAAGCCGGGTAAATCCGTCTGGTGTTGTTGACTGGGCGATGCGCGAGACAAGCGGATTATCAAAGGTTAGCAGCCGCAGCCGGCCCCCCTCGGCACGCTTGGACGCGGGTCGGGGAACCTCAATGATGACCCCGTCACCACCAGTTGACCACCTGTAGCTGGTAGGCTGACTGAGGTCAATCACCACCCGAGTCTTATCGGGATGCTCACCTAAGCGGATATTCTCGACCTCTGCCCCGGGCAGATTCAGCTTTACCGTAGGTTTGCTATCTTGGCCCGGAGTAACAGCGAAGTCTATATCAAAGGCGCGAGCCAGCGGTTCCAGTGGAACTAGCAGTCCACCGTCGGTCCGCTGCGGAGCAGGCCCTTCGAAAGCAGTCTCGCCCACCTGATACTGCCTCTGCCCCACCGTGACCCGCAATGAGTCGTCGTAAGCACTCAGCCGGTAGCAGTCCGGTAACTCGAGCTGTTCTACAGCAATCCCCAGATTTCGGCGAATGAAAGCAGTCGGCAGATAGACAGCCTTCCCATCCCACCGCGCCGGGGGTATGCACGAGAACTGCCGCGAATTGATGGTGATTGAAGCAATCAGCGAAGAGGGCACGCCAGCACAGACATCAGCGGACGCGCTGAGGCTGATGAGGGTTAGGATCACAGCAATGAAGAAGTAGGGCTTGTGAGAATAGCTATTCATTCGCTGGTTCAATGTCAACTGTGAAGTTGGTTGCAAAAAGGATCCTAATCTTGCTCGCGGCAGTAGCGCAGATACTCCAGAGCCACCACCGTCGCCGAGACGCTACAATACGTGGCAATACGATCAATGATGCGATTGACCTGCTGGTTGTGCAGCTCTTCGTCTCCGGGAGCTTCCTCGCGAGCCGCCTGCTCGACCTCGTACGTCTTGGCAAGCGCCTGCGCCATCAGTCGCGCCAGGTCGGTGCCCCTGGCTCGCGCCCGGCTGCCAGTGAAGACTTCCGCGGCATCTTCTAGTCCCTGGCGCCACACCTCGCGCGCGTCCTTTTGGACTGTCCTGGTGCGCGCCCTGGCCACTGCCTTTTCCTCGCCAGCAGCTTCGCGCTTCTTGGTCCGCTCCCAGCTTGCCATGGTCGTGCCGGAAATAACTCGGATATCCAAGCGGCGGCCGGCAACCTGCTCCAGCAGGTCCTGGAGCTGCGCCTTATTCTGGCCGGTCCCGACATAGCTGGCATGCTGCATATCGGCCGGTTCCAGGCCCACAATCACTGTATCCTCGTCCACTACTAGAGGGGTGACCGCATCCACCGCATCCCATAGTCGTGGATTCAAATCGCCTTTGTGGAGTAACTGCGTCATCTCTTCCCACAATTGCTGCACATCTATCTCTTCTGCCATAACCTGGACCTCCTATCTCCCATCGTACACAGATTCGTGGGCATTGACAGAGCTGACTGACTTTTGTACTATCGCATTGTTACTGCTGCTTATTCACCGGATTATAACACAAGGATGGGGCGGTGTAAACGCCGGGGGCCGATACATGCTTGCTTTACCGAAACAGAATCGCACCACAATTGTGGCAACAGTGGGCCCAGCCTCGTGCAGCCAAGTGACGCTGCGCACCATCTTTGAAGAGGGCGCCGACGCTGTGCGCCTGAACTTCTCGCACGGCAGCCACAGCGACCACCACGGCTACATCCGCACAGTGCGCTCGGTTGCTGCCAAGTGCAATGCGCATATCGCTATCATTGCTGACCTACAGGGGCCGAAGATCCGCACTGGCTCGCTCGAGGGCGGCGAGGCGGTGGAGTTGATCAACGATCAAGAATTGGTGATCACCACAGAAAATACCCCCGGCACCAGCCAGCGCATCAGCACTACCTACGGGGCACTGCCCTCTGATGTAGATAAGGGCGACCGGATTTTTCTGGATGATGGCGCCCTGGAACTGCAAGTTACAGACACCACGGAGACGGAAGTCCGTTGCCAGATTGTCATCGGCGGCACTCTGGGCGAACACAAGGGGATAAATCTGCCGGGCGTGAGCATCAGTGCTCCCGCGCTGAGCGACAAGGACCACGATGACCTGCGCTTCGCCCTCGAGAATGAAGTTGACTACGTGGCGCTGAGCTTCGTGCGCAGCGCTCAGGACATCCGCGAGCTGAAAGCGCTCATCAGTGAAGCAGACGCCGAGGTGCCGGTCATCGCTAAGCTGGAGAAGCCCGAAGCAATCGAGGAACTCGAGCAGATAGTCACCGATGCCGACGCCATTATGGTCGCCCGCGGCGACCTGGGTGTGGAGTTGCCTCCCGAAGAGGTGCCCATACTCCAGAAGCAGATAATCAACATCTGCTCACGGATGCGCAGGCCGGTGATCACAGCGACCCAGATGCTCGACTCAATGCGCACAAACCCTCGTCCCACCCGCGCAGAAACCTCGGACGTGGCCAATGCCATCCTCGATGGCACCGACGCAGTGATGCTTTCGGGCGAGACCGCCATCGGCAGCTATCCGGTTGAATCAGTGGCAATGATGCGTCGGATTGCCGCCTTTGCTGAACAGCAGCAGCTTTCCGGGCAACACCTGCGCACCGAAACGGCCACAATTTCTGAATTCGTAGATTTCGCCGATGCTCTCAGCAGAGGGGCAGCTCGCATCGCCGAGCGTGTCAAAGCCGAAGCCATAATCGCCTTTACGCAATCTGGCTCCACCGCCCGCCTGGCCTCCAAGTGCCGTCCGCGCTGCCCCATTATCGCGGCCACTCCCCTGCAGTCAACTGCCCGCCGCTGCAACCTGTACTGGGGCGTGCAGCCCATAATAATCAAGCCAGCGGACAACACCGATGAGATGATAGTGGGAGTTGAGCAGCGGATGCGAGAGCTGGGGATAGTCGAGTCGGGCGACGTGATGATTATCACAGCGGGCACCCCCATCGGCGCTCCCGGCACCACCAATATGATGAAGCTTCAGGTAGTCAGCTAGGAATGTCGCGATGCAATGGCGCTGGCTGTCACAGGAAATTCCCTATACTGGTCGCGAGTTGCACTCCGGTTGGATCGCCGATACCGCAGCGATAGAGGGCGACGCCCTGGTGGCCTTTGTCGGGTCGTGCGAAGTGCCGCTGGAGCATATGGTGGATATGGAGGACGTCCGCCGGGGCGTGCCCATCAAGGCCGCTCGGATGCTGCACTTCTTAGCGGAACACTTTGACACTGACCTTGCCCGCACCGTGCTGCGTCAGCGCCTGCTGGTTTGCCGGGCCGCCGAGATACTCAACCAGGCCAGCGCCCAGCTCGTGCGCCGCGACGGCGACGACCTGTTTGTAGGTGAGCGGAAGCTCTCGGTATCCATAGCCACCAGCTCACCGGCCTCTACCCTAATTCACCTGGGCCTGAATATTGACCCAAGCGGCGCACCCGTACCCGCGATTGGTCTGGATGAACTGGGCGTACCCGTGGCAGAGGTAGCCAAGCAGATCATGGCAGCCTATGTCGAGGAGCTGCAATCCGTTGAGGCGGCACAGCGCAAGGTGCGTGGCGTACCATAACTTAAGCAGCACACCTTGGCTTCAGCACAGGTTTGCTTAAAGGTTTGCAATTGCCTAAGACTCCCGAAACGCAACTCACTGCTCCGATTTGTGAACTCTTCACCTCCGCCCAGGGCGAAGGGCTGCTGGTGGGAGTGCGGCAGGTGTTTGTGCGCTTGCGCGGGTGCAATCTGTACTGCTGCTACTGTGACACCCCGCAGGCGCGCACTACCGATGCCCCCTGCAATATCGAAGATGATCCGGGCAGCGGACGCTTTACCCAGCGAGATAATCCCGTATCCGTGGGCCAACTATTGGAGATAATTGACAGCCAAGTTCAGGCCGACGGCGGGATTCACCACTCCATCGCGCTGACCGGCGGCGAGCCGCTGCTGTATCCTGAATACCTCTACGCGCTAGCCTCGGCATTACAACAGCGCAGCCAGCGGATATACCTGGAGACAGCCGGCCACCTGCCCGAGGCGCTGGCGAAGGTGCTGCCGGCGGTTGACTACATAGCTAGGGACTGGAAGCTGCCCTCCACACTCAACGAGCCGCTGGATATGTCTCAGCAAACACGGTTCCTGGACCTGGCGCAGCAGCGGCAGTGCTTCATTAAGATGCCAGTGACTGATAACATCAGCGAAGAGGAAGTCCATCAGGCGCTGCGTGCCATCAGCGAAGTGACGAGGGCAGTTCCGCTGGTGCTCCAGCCGGTCACGCCCGGAGTGGGTGGCTGCCGGCCACCTGACGTTCAAACGCTGCTGGAGTGGCAGGCAGTAGCCAGCAAACATGTTGGTGATGTACGCATTATCCCGCAATGCCACCCCCTGATCGGAATGCGGTAGGCAGGAAGTGCTTATGTCTGAAGTGGGAATGACCACAACAATCCCTGTTGAGGTAATTCTCGCCGCCGGACAGACGCCGGTGGACTTGAACAATATCTTCATCACTGACCAGGATCCCGAAGCGCTGATCCGGCAGGCCGAACGCGCCGGCTATCCGCGTAATACCTGCGGCTGGATCAAGGGCCTCTACGCTACGGCGCTGCGCATGGGCATCGAGCGCGTGGTCGCCGTCACGCAGGGGGACTGCGCCCAGACTCATGCTCTAATGGAGACGCTGCAGGCCGCCGGAGTTGAAATAATCCCCTTTGCCTATCCGTATGATCGCGACCCGGTGTTGCTCGAGCAGCAACTGCGCCGGTTTATGGAACACTTCGGCGTCGAGTGGGCCGAGTGCGAAGAGGTTCGCCAGCAACTGGAGCCGACCCGCCGCCTTGTTGCTAAAATAGATGAGTTAACCTGGCAGGAGGGAAAGGTGAGTGGCACGGAGAACCATTACTGGCAGGTGTGCTGTTCCGACTTCAATCGTGATGTCGCGACCTTTCACGCCGAGGCCGAGCAGTTCCACCAACAAGCGCGCAAGCGGCCCGTTAAGAAGCCGGCGCTGCGGCTCGGGTATATGGGTGTCCCGCCCATAATTACTAATCTGTACGAGTTTATTGAAAGCCTGGGTGGTCAGGTCCTGTACAATGAGGTCCAGCGCCAGTTCACTATGATTGAGGGACTTGAAGCTGACCTGCTGGACCAGTACCGGAGTTATACCTATCCTTATGATGTCTTTGGGCGCATTGAAGATGTCAGTCGGCAGATTACCCGGCGAGAATTGGACGGCATAATTCATTATACTCAGACCTTCTGCTTTCGGGAAATTGAAGATATGATCATCAAGCAGCGCCTGAGCTGTCCGGTGCTGACTATCCAGGGCGAACGACCCGGACCGCTGGATGCCCGCAATAAGCTGCGCATAGAGGCGTTCATCGAGACGCTGTATCTGCGTAGCTCCAAATAGCATGACCAATCAGTCAAGCATCACTAGTTAGCCAGACCCTTGAAAGGATGGTGGCAGATGTGAGACTTCGCACGCTTACGATTTCACTGGTAGTTGCCGCGACGGTGCTACTGGGCGTCAGTGCCTTCGCCCAGGAGGCTATCGAGCTGGAGGGGACTGTCTACCTGCGCAGTGGGCAGACGCTCAGCGGCGTGATCCGCATCGCCGAGCTGGGCGTGGTTCCCGGCTCGGGCATCGGCATCTTGCTGGGCGGCGGTGGTGCCTTTACCGTCGAAGTTGACGGTGAGGACCAGACGGTGTCGGCCTCGGACCTGAAGATGATGGAGGCCAGTTGGGCCAATCTGGGTACTGAGCAGGATCCGAGATGGAAAATAGAGCAGATCACGCTCACTACCCAGGACGGGGAGAAGATCGTCGGTAAGCCAACCTGGCTGATTCACGCCAGCGAGGTGAGTATCGAGGGGCAGCCAGCCGTGCATGCCTTCCCGCTGGCGGGCACCGACTTCTCTGCAGACAACTTCATCACCAAGATCGTGCTGGGAGAGCCTCTGCCCGAGGAAGTACCTCCCCCGGCTGAGGAGGCTCCCGCACCAGCCGAGGAGGCCCCACCGGCGGTTGAAGAAGCTCCTGCTATTGTGATTGGGCCGCCGGAGGAAATCTCCCTGCCCCCACCGCTGGTTGCCACGGCTGAGGGCATCGCCATCCCCGCGGAGGCGGTAAGCTTCACTATCACCTGCCCCGAGTGTGGCAAGAAGATCCGCATCACCATCAATACCGAGGTCGTCGAACAGTAGCGACCGCCAGCTTTCTGTCGGCAGCTACCAATATCAGAGTCAATATGAGCGCCGGGACAGGGCCACGCTGGTCCTGTCCGGGCCTGTCTTATGCATATGGGAGTCGTAGCAGACTATGAAACCCGAGCAGCAACTTGAACTACTGGAAGCCAACTGCGTTGATCTGCTCACCCGCGAGCAGCTTCTCGACAAGCTGGGTGAGGGTCATCCCCTGCGCATCAAATACGGCGCCGACCCCAGCGCGCCCGATCTGCACCTGGGGCACAGTATACCCCTGCACAAGCTCAAGCAGTTCCAGGACCTGGGCCACCAGGTCATCTTTATCATCGGCGACTTCACCGGTCGCATCGGCGACCCCTCGGGTCGCACCAAGACACGGCCAATACTCACCGATGAAGAGATCCAGGCAAATGCTAAGACGTATGTGGAGCAGGTTGGCCAGATTCTGGACGTAGACCGCTGCGAAATCGTCTACAACAGTTCCTGGTTTTCCGATATGACCGCCACCGAACTGCTCAACCTGGCTTCGCAGTACAGTGTCGCCCGCATGCTGGAGCGCGATGACTTCGCCCTGCGGCTGAAAAATGAGGTGTCCATTACCGTTCTGGAGCTTCTTTATCCGCTGATTCAGGCCTATGATTCGGTGGCGGTGGAGGCCGATGTCGAGCTGGGCGGTACTGATCAGCTTTTCAACTTCCTGGTGGGCCGCGATATCATGCGCTCCTACGGTCAGGAGCCCCAGGTAGTGATGACCCTTCCTCTGCTGGTGGGCACCGACGGCAAGCAAAAGATGAGCAAGTCGCTGGGCAACTATGTTGGCATCACCGAGCCCCCCGGCGAGATGTTCGGCAAGCTGATGTCTATCCGCGACCAGGCGATGCCCGACTACTACCGGCTGCTACTGGACGAGCCGCCCGCCGAAGGTCAACAATTACAGGAAGCGCTGGACAGTGGTAGCCTCCACCCGCGTGAGGTCAAGGCTGAACTGGCCGAGGCAGTCGTCGCGATGTATCACTCACAAGATGCTGCCACCAACGCCCGCGAGGAGTTCGACCGGGTTTTTGGGGCAGGCGAGCAGCCGTCGGAGATGCCTGAGCTGCCAGTCTCTGCAAATTCCCGGGAATCGATCAGCATTGTTGGTCTGGTGTTGGACGCTGAGTTCGCCGCCAGCAGGAGTGAGGCACGCCGCCTCGTCCGCCAGAAGGCAGTGTCAATCAATGACGAGGTAATAACCGACGAGATGGCCGAGGTTGAGGTTTCCAACGGGGACGTGCTACGCGTGGGCCGGCGGCGGTTCGCCCGTATTCAGATAGAAACCCAATAATAGACAATGAATTGAAGGCCCGCTCAGCCGCTGATGTCCTCCCCGTGTGGCTGGACTTGCTCGCGCAACTCCTCTATCTGCTCTTCGATCTCGTTGATGCGCTCCATGAGCACATTCAACTCTCGGGCGCTGATCTGGCGCATACAGGGTGCCTGTTGGGCGCGCCTGGTGACCTCTCGAAACTGCCGCTCCAGTTGGGTCTGTTCGCTTTCCAGGCTGCTCAGCCGCGCCTGTAGCTTCATATGATCGGCCTGCTCGGTGGCACTGTCAGCTAGCGACTGCTACGCCTGCTTGGCCTGGTCGAGAATGTCCACGCCAGCTACCTTTCCGGGCAGCGATTCGCCCCCACCGCTTACCAGTATCTGGTGTTGTACTTCCGGTACGGCCAGCCCAGCACGTCCGCCCCAATGCTGGAGTTGTAGTGGAATGGCTTCTTGTACCAGTATTGACCGGGCAGCGGACGGAGCGTGTGAACTTTCTGCTTGTTGGGCTTCAGAAAGCTCTCGTCTTCGTCCTTTTCGTCATCAGGCCCAATCAGATACCACCACGGCGAGGTATGCCGGTACTCGAACAACGGATAGGCCGAGTTCCGGGCCGGCTTGTACTGATACCAGCCGACGCCTCTGTCCAGATGTTTGACTTCGCCGTCGAAGTACCCCTGGTAGTACAGTGTCTGCTGCGCCGCGGCCGGAAGCGCGGCTGCCACTATCACCGCGACAACCACTGCGCCAACCACCCATCCAGTAGTAAGCTTCATGCTAATACCCCCTGCGCGATTGATTACACATTGCTCACATTTCATTAGACGCTCGGGAGTGCTGAGATGTTTCCTGCCCGGGCCGCAGGCGGCTACTGGCCGACAAGCTGTTGCCTCACCCGCTCGCGTAATCCCCCCACCTCCAGCAATTCGGCAGCGATGCCCGTAATCGGCGCGAACGCGTACTCCTCGCCCGTTGTCAGATTGCGCACTACACCCTCTTCCAGGCTTACCTCCACCTCGTCACCGTCGCTGATGCCTGCCGCGGCCTCCGCGCTCTCAATCAGCGGCAGGCCGATATTGAAGGCGTTACGGTAGAAGATGCGCGCGAAGCTCTCCGCAATCACCACCGCGATACCGGCTGCCTTGATGGCAATCGGGGCGTGCTCGCGCGACGAGCCACAGCCGAAGTTCTTCCCCGCCACCATCACGTCCCCGCGCGCGACCTTGCTGAGAAAATCACTGTCAATATCCTCCATACAGTGCCCGGCCAGCTCGTCGGGATCGGTCGTATTCAAGTACCGCGCCGGAATGATCACGTCCGTGTCAATATGATCGCCGTATTTATGTGCCTTGCCTTGGATTAGCATAATGTTCCTCCAATTTGCTCAACAGATGTCCGTCTATTGTGGGAGGGGCATCCCTGCCCTGCTATTGGTGCTTGCAGTGGGAGGGGGTGGTACCCCTGCTCCGCTCTCGGTGGTTGCAGTGGGAGGGGCACCCCTGCCCCGACCCCTTCCTCGCCGTACACGCCTACTTCGCACACCGCCAGACGATGTCGCCTTCCTCCCAGTCCTCCTCGGCCTTCCCGCCGTCGTCATATAGGTCTGCCCCGATGCTGTAGACCAGGAAGCCCTCGCCTTCGCGTCGGTAGATGAAATCCTCGCCGCTGAACGGGTCCTTGGGCAAATCGGCCCAGTCAATCACCTCAGGCAACTGCGCCAGCGACTCGGGATACTCGCCCTTCTCATTCTTATACGCCTTCAGCGCCAGCGCTGCCTGCGCCAGGCCGACTTGCGCGATTGCTTTATCGCGCTTGATGACAGGAGCCCAAGTAACAGGCAGCAGCGTTCTGGTTAAGAAACACACAGACACATCCTCGCTTAGACGCCGTTTAATGTCACTGAATGCTTCGCGTGAGTTTCGATATGGACTATCAGCAACAGCTATCACCTCGGACATCAACCGAAGGTACTGTACTTGGTCATAGTCGGTTAGTTTGTCTAATGGTGTCCAATAAAACCCGCCGCGCTCAGCTTTCTTTTCGGTGATCTGCTGACGCCAGAGCGCGAAGCCCGAGATGCCCATTACTCGCTCTCTGCTCATTGTCTCAACAAACGAATCCATGAACTCCATCTCACCCAGATACCTGTACAGCTTGCGGCATGACTCTGTGGGCGCTGACCGCTCGTGCAGGGCATATTGCACGACCGTGAGGGTAGTCCCAGTTATAGCATAGCGAAACAACTGTGAGATCACCGTCCCCTCGTCGGCAACGCTGTCAACTATCGCCAGACTCACCCGGGCGGTCGCCAGCGCCTGTCTCATTTGGTTACGGTCAGCATGCCAGAGAATCTTTGCGGCCAGCAGGTAAGCACTATTCTTCAATTGTGGCAAGTGCGGAAACTCAGTTTCTATGCCCGCCTCCCAGTCAATGGCAAAACGGCATCTTGGCCGCTTGGCGGCCTCTACTAGCAGCTCTATCGCAGCGGGGTTGCTCTCGACAATGCGGCCGAGTTCAGCAAGCGGTATCTCCCTGTCGGGCACAGCTACATGGTTGGGCGTAAGACTACCAAGTATTTCTAGATCTGAATCGCTCAGATTAAGGTGCTCAAAAGCCTTAGCGTAAATCACTGCTGCATTCTCATCATCGGCCACCGACGGCAACGCAAGGTCGGCCAGTGTCAACGGTTCACTTGCTTCCTTGATCTTCTGCAGTTCACCCTCAAGCTCAGTGTGGATCTTTTTTCCAGAAGTGAGCATAATCTTACCGAAATCCCACGCAACGGACCCGGCTTCCGTTCGCCGCAGGGTGCACACTCCGAACCAAACCCCGAATGCCACCGCTACCAGGAATAAGCTCAGGATCCCCACCAAAACCTTGATATTCGTCGCTCGGCTCCACATAACTGTCCTCACCATTCCTCCGTCGCGACAGGCCTTCGCCCGCCGTAGCAGGCTATGGCCTGCAAAGGCAGCAACGTCGCTCCTACCAGTTTTCGACAGGCGAGACGACTGGCCTACCCTAATACAAAGTTTTCTGCGGAGGGGTGTGGGGAAGCCGCTCTTTTCCGAAAGAGGGGTTCCCCGCAAGCCGTTCTTTTCCCCTACAATTCCTCCGGTCCGCAGATCTTGCCGGCGACGGCACTGGCGGCGGCGACGGCCGGGCTGGCCAGGTAGACTTCGCTCTCGGGATGGCCCATACGCCCGACGAAGTTGCGGTTGGTAGTGGAGATCGCCCGCTCGCCGGCGGCCAGGATGCCCATGTGCCCGCCCAGGCACGGCCCACAGGTCGGCGTCGATACCAGGCAGCCCGCCTCCAGGAAGGTTTCCACCAGGCCTTCGCGGGTCGCCTGCAGATGAATCTGCTGGCTGCCGGGGATGATGATACAGCGCACGCCATCCGCCACCTGGCGTCCCTTCAGGATCTGTGCGGCAATGCGCAGGTCCTCCAGCCGCCCGTTGGTGCAGGCGCCGATGACCGCCTGGTCAATGGTGATCTCCCCCACCTCAGAGATACCACAGGTATTTTCTGGCAGATGCGGGAAGGCCACCTGCGGCTCGATATTGCCCGCATCCCACTCGTAAATTTCGGCATACTGGGCGTCCTCGTCACTGCGGAATACCTGAAAGTCTCGCGTAGTGCGGGAGTTGACCCAATCTAATGTTGTGTCGTCCGGCACGATGATGCCATTTTTCGCGCCAGCCTCAATCGCCATATTGCAGATAGTGAAGCGGCCCGCCATATCCATCCGCTCAATCACCGGTCCGGCAAACTCCATCGCCATATAACGGGCACCGTCCACGCCGATCTGACCGATGGTGTACAGTATCAGGTCCTTACCGCTAACCCACTCGTTAAGCTGGCCAGTGAAGATAAACTTGCGACTGGCCGGCACCCGGAACCAGCACTCGCCCAGGGCCATCCCCGCCGCAAAGTCCGTGGAGCCGACGCCAGTGGCAAACGCGCCCAGCGCTCCGTAAGTGCAGGTATGCGAGTCGGCCCCGATAACTACTTCTCCCGGCAAAACCAGGCCCTTGTCGGGCAGGATGATATGCTCGATTCCCCCGGTCTGGGCCTCATAGAAATGGGTCAGGCCCTGGCTGTGGGCGAAATCGCGCAGCAGCTTGACCTGCATCGCTGATTTGATGTCCTTGCAAGGGGTAAAGTGATCAGCGACCAACACGACCTTGTCCCGGTCGAAGACCTGCCCGGCGTCCATCTTCTCAAATTCTTCGATGGCGATGGGCGCGGTGATATCGTTGGCCATAACCAGGTCAAGCTTGCAGGTAACAAACTCGCCGGGCCGGACCTCATCACGCCCCGCCGCCTGCGCCAGGATTTTTTCTGTAATGGTCATAGCTCACCTCGAATGAAGTTTCAAACACCCAAGAACACTCTACTTCTAAGCTTACACCAACCGACAACCGCAGTCAACGCCAGGGACAACGCCGCCCGTGACTTGATTTACTGCTGTGGCTCTGGTATAGTAAGCGCAACATTACCGGCGGCGATTGCTGATTCAATCTTCCGATGAATGCTGCCGCTGTCCACAGTAACATACCGGAGAATCAAAGTGACCCCTCGCCAACGATACCGCGAGACGCTGCTGTTTGGTAGCCCTGACAAGATTCCCTTTACACCTGGCGAGCCCCGCGAGACGACCCTGGCTCGCTGGCGTCAGGAGGGACTGCCCGAGGAGGTCGGCTGGTACAACTATCTGCTCGAAGTGCTGGGTGTCGAAGAAGAGCAGACTCAGCCACACGTTGATCTGGGTGTCTTCTTTCAGATGATCCCCAAGTTCGAAGAAAAGATCCTCGAACACAAAAACGGCCACTATCTTGTCCGGGACTGGATGGGCGCAATAACCGAGATCTCCGACGAATATGATTACACCTATATCCGCCAGTCCAAGGATTTCGTTACCAGGCGCTGGTGGCGATTCCCCGTCACCAATCGGGACGAATGGGAGCAGATGAAGAGTCGTTTCGACCCGCACGACCCCAGGCGCTTTCCCCGCGACTTTGACGAGCGTTGCGCAGAGCTGCAGGACCGTGATTATGTCATCGGCCTTAACGTGAATGGCCCATTCTGGCAAATCCGGGAATGGGTCGGCTTCGAAGCGCTTTGTGTCCTACTGATTGAGCGGCCTGACTGGGTCCACGAAATGATGCAGTTCTGGACTGAGTTCGTCTCCCAGACTTTCGCCCGGATCGCCAGGTACGTGACTGTTGACTTCGTCTTGGTAAGCGAAGATATGGCGTACAAGGAGCACAGTATGATCTCTCCGCGAATGTGCCAGGAATTTCTGCTGTCCTGCTGGACCCGTTGGGGCAAGGAAGTCAAGGCCAGCGGCTGTCCGTTATTCAAAATGGATTCAGACGGCTATGTCGGCGAACTCATCCCGCTGTGGATCGAGGCGGGGATAAACGTCGAATCCCCCAGTGAAGTCGCTGCCGGCTGCGATGTGGTTCAATTCCGCGAGCAGTACGGCACTCAGATAGGCTATCTGGGGGGAATCGACAAACGGGCCATCGCCAAAGGCGGCCAGGTTATGCGCGAGGAGGTCACCTATCGCTGTTCTATTCTGGCTGAGGGCGGCTACATCCCTGACTGCGACCACGCCGTCCCGTCCGATATCTCCTGGCCCAACTTCGTGGAGTACTCCCGCCTGCTGGCCCAGCTCACTGGCTGGCTTTGACCCGTGCATCGGATAGTCTGAGAATCGGGCAGGCCACACGGTCTCGTTCAGCTGAGACCACCTCGGTTTGACCTCTGTGCTCAGTAGCAGCTTCGGCCAGTCAGTTACTCTTCTTTGCCTACCCGTTGGACCGCATCAGTGATGGCCGCGGCCACGTATTCGTTGTCTTCAGCCGACATTAGCGGATGCAGAGAGGGACAGAAGATACGCGCACCAAGCTCTTCGGACAGCGGCAGTCGCTGGCCTTCAGTGTGCTGGCGAACAAAAGGCCGGCGCTCATACGTGGGCGGATTCAATACCCCAGAGCCCACGCTGTAGTCTTCCTTTAGCATTTTCATCAGATGATCGCGCTTCTGACCAGACCACTGCCGCGGCACCAGGCAGGTGTAAAGGTAGTAGGTGTGCTTGTAGCCGGGTGGCTCCGAGGGTAGAGTCAGCTCAGGGATGTCCTGAAGTAGCTCGGTCCGCTGCTTGCCCACTTCGTAGCGGCGGCCGTTCATTTCGTCGAGCCGGCGCAACTGCACCAGACCCACTGCCGCCTGGATCTTAGTCATCTTGTAGTTTGCCCCCCAGCCACCAGTGTCCTCGCCCCACATTCTTATGGCTCGTAGACGCTGATATAGGTCGGGATCATCGGTGGTGATCATCCCACCTTCGCCCAGCGTCGTCATCAGCTTCATAGTGTGGAAGCTGAAAACATTCATCCATCCTTTCTTGCCTACCTTGGTGCTCTTATACTCGCCGCCACAGGCGCGGGCGGCATCGCCGATGACTCTCAGTGGGCCATGCTCGGGATGTGGGTTGCGCTCGGCGACTTCCAGCAGGGCGTCCATATCCGCTGAAAGCCCGTTCATGTGCGTCACGTTAATGGCGCGAGTATTCGGCGTTATGCGCTTCTCTACATCGGCCGGATCAGCGCACAGCGTCTCAGGATCAACCTCACAGAAGATCAGCTTCGCCCCCTGCCCGATAATAGCATAGTCGGCTGCCCAGTAGTTTATCGCCGGGCTGATCACCTCATCATAGGGCTGCAGGTCCAGCGCCATCATACCCATCTCCAGCCCAGCACCCGCTGAGGTAATGGATACCGCGTATTCACTGCCGCAGTATGCGGCGAATCTCTCCTCGAATTCGACGATCTCATCACAGTAGAATCCAAAACCCACCGTCCAGTCCATCGAAGACCTTATTGCCTTAACCACAGCGTCAATTTCCTCCTCAGTGTACCATACGCCCAGCATCGGCTCTGCCTCCCAATTAGCAGTCGGGCGGCCACGACTCAGGATCTCTTCTCTACGCTCTTTGTCCATTGTAGCATTCCTTTCGGTGCAAAGAACAGGATGTATATGCATTGATTGTCACAGCGCCGGTCGCAGGTATTGAACCACCCCGGTCGTACGAATTATAAGCTTCCCGGCCCGTTTCCGCAACTTGGCCAGATGCTCCACAGAATCGCCATACGTATCTTTCCTGATTGGCATAGAGAATCCTCCGCAGGTCCGGCCTCACCTATGGCAGTCTTGTTACTATCCACGGGTGCCGCCGATTGGCGGTGCCTCAACCGCGAGCACGCCACGACTGCATCAAGCCAGACTGTTCCTGATAAGTTCACTGTTTCCTCCCCGCGATGCACAAGTGGTTCAACATTTGACGCTAGGATATCTCGTGCTGCGTATAGCTCTTGGTTGCGTAGTGGCTGCACCAATTGCCTCCGGACTTGCATAAACTAAGAAAATTGTGGTATACTCCTATTACAGAGTCAAAGGCGACGACGGGGAAGAGTAAGGCCAGGGATCCTGAAAGCGAGTCGGGGAGGGTGGAAGCCCGGTAGGCTGAACTGGCCCGAAAATCACCCCAGAGCCACCGGCTGAAAGGCACGCCGTCAAGTAAGCTGGGTCGGGACTCCCCCGTTACCAGGAGAGGATATCGGCGGCCGACAGCAATTGCTGCCCGTATCTACCCAAGTGGGTGAGCTTACTGCTCGCCAATCAGAGTGGTACCGCGGAATAGCCATGTCCGTCTCTGAAAATGTCCAGAGGCGGGCTTTTTGTTTGAGCCGACAAAGTAGAGGTGGCCAAGATGAACAACGCCGATGTTAAGGTCTATGACACAACCCTGCGCGACGGCTGTCAGGCCGAACAGATTTCGTTCAGCGTCGAGGACAAGCTGCGGGTGGCGCGGCGCCTGATTGACCTGGGCGTAGCCTACGTCGAAGGCGGCTGGCCTCACGAGACCAATCCCGCCGACCTGGAGTTTTTCCAGCAGGCTCACGACCTGGATTGGGGCCAGACCAAGCTGGCAGCGTTCGGTAGCACTCGCCGCAAAGACATCAACGCTGCAGAAGATTCGATTCTGCAATACCTGATTGAGTCGCAGGCGCCAGTGGTCACTATTTTCGGCAAGTCCTGGGAGTTGCACGTTACCGATGTCCTGGGCACCAGCCGAGATGAAAACCTGGCTATGATTGAAGACTCGGTCGCTTTTATCAAGGGCCAGGGCCGAGAAGTGATCTTCGACGCCGAACACTTCTTCGACGGCTACAAGGCTGACCCTGAATATGCCATGGAAACCTTGCGGGCGGCAGCTCGGGGCGGTGCCGACTGGCTGGTACCCTGCGATACCAACGGCGGGACTATGCCCCACGAAATGCAGCAGATAATGATGGCAGTTGCCGCCGAGTTCGAGTTGCCTCTGGGCATCCACGTGCATAACGACACCGGTATGGCCGCAGCTAACAGTGTAATCGCAGTACAGGCCGGCGCCACTCAGGTTCAGGGAACTGTCAATGGCTACGGTGAACGGACCGGCAATGCTGATCTGTGTACGCTGATCCCCAATCTCGAGTTGAAGCTGGGCCGGCGCTGCTTGCCTGCAGGTAAGTTATCGGACATCACTTCTCTGTCGGTGTACATCAGCGAAGTGGCCAACCTATCTCCGAACGATCGAGCTCCTTATGTGGGAGCGGCTGCCTTCGCCCACAAAGGTGGGATGCACGTTGATGCGGTGCTCAAGCGCCCGGACTCCTTCGAGCACACTGACCCGGAAACTGTAGGTAACGAACGGCGGCTGCTGGTCTCTGATTATGCCGGACGCAGCACAGTGCTGCACAAGCTCCAGAATCTGTGGCCTGACTTGGAGCGCAATGATCCGCTAGTCGCCGAGGTGCTCAGTGCGGTCAAGCAGCACGAATACGAGGGCTATCAATATGAAGCGGCCGAAGCCTCGCTGGAGCTGCTGGCTCGCAGGCTGCGACAGGAACTACCTGAGCTGTTCGAGCTACACGGCTTCCGCGTCATCGTAGACAAGGCTGAGCATGATGCCGAGCCGCATGCCGAAGCAACGGTGCGAATAACCGTCAACGGCGACCATCTCCACACGGCTGCTGAAGGCGACGGCCCGGTGCATGCCCTTGATCAGGCCCTGCGCAAGGCCTTGCTGGAGAAGTATCCGGCCCTGGCCGACATTCACCTCACTGACTATAAAGTGCGGGTGTTGGACGCGACTCACGGGACAGCCACCAGTGTCAGAGTACTGGTCGAGGCCACCGACGGCGAAGAGACCTGGGCGACTGTTGCCGCCCATGCGAACATCATCGAGGCCAGTTGGCGCGCACTGGTGGACAGCATCGTCTACGGACTGACGCGTCATCGCGAAGACGAGGCCGGCAGGACGGTCAATGAGTGATCTGGCAGTAACTACTTCGCGCAAAGCCAGCACCGAACAGCAGGATCGAGCCCGCGCCTGGGCCGAGCGACTCGCGGTGCCGCTTGTCCCACGCAAGGGGCGCAGCATCGCCGAAGTTGCGACCGACGAGGACGTGACCGGCGTACTCGTCATATCCGACCGGGATCCTGTCTACTACAAACCCGGCCGCCAGCTTGAGTACTTCTTCCATCCCAATATGGCCAAGGTGCGCATCCACAACCTCAAAGCCGGACGAGGCGACCCCATGGTTGAGGCTATGCAGTTGAGTGGTGACGACACCGTCCTGGACTGCACGCTGGGGCGCGGCTGCGATGCAATCATCGCCAGTTGGGTGGTCGGCGAGACTGGGAAGGTGGCAGGAGTCGAGCGGATACCGATTCTGGCTGCTTTGACTGCCCACGGTCTGGCAAACTATGAAATCCAGCCAGCGGATGTGGCCGCCGCGATGCGCCGCATCGAGGTGCACCAGGCCGACTACCACAACGTCCTGGTCGATGCCGACTCAGCAAGCTTCGATGTTGTCTACTTTGATCCCATCTTCGGCCAACCTCTGGACGGTTCCCGTGCTATGGATCTGCTGCGGGCGTTAGCCGACCAGCATTCAGTGGATGCGGCCGCACTGCGGGAAGCTCACCGGGTGGCACGCCGCGCTGTCGTCGTTAAGCAACCGCGAGGCAGCAGCTACTGGGAGCAATTGCCGTTTTGCTTCGAGATTGTTGCCGGTGGCGCAAGCCGGGTCGAATATGGAAGACTCAGCGCCAGTTGAGAGCTGGACTGCACCACAATCCTCGCCGGCAACCAGAGCCGCCAACACAGCACGCACACTTGGGCCCGTTGCCTACCGTGCCCCATCTAGCCCGCAACCCTATCCTCCTCGGCCCCCCAAGTGGACAAGGTGAGTAGTCACAATTCCTTAATTCTTGCAGAGAGACAACTAAGGCCAGATTCACTGCTGACGGCAGTCAGAAGTTTTCGGATCACTTCTCTTCGGTGGCTTCCTGTTCCATGTACGCTTCCCACCGGGCTCTGGCTTGTTCCTCGGTCATCTCGCCGGCTTCGACCGCGGCCTCGATGCGACGCCGGATGTCGTCCTGCGAGCCTTCGCTGCCCCGAGCGGACATCCGCTCCATGATCTCCCGGTACATGATCTCCCGGTATCTCGCGTCGGCTTCCTCGCGGGTCCTCTCGCCGCTTTCGACCGCGGCCTCGATGCGACGCCGGATGTCGTCCTGCGAGCCTTCGCTGCCCTGAGCGGACATCCGCTCCATGATCTCCCGGTACATGATCTCCCGGTATCTCGCGTCGGCTTCCTCGCGGGTCCTCTCGCCGCTTTCGACCGCGGCCTCGATGCGACGCCGGATGTCGTCC
>JAUWYY010000005.1 GCA_030615605.1 bacterium | reverse complement strand
CAGCTCCCGATAGATGGCCAGGGTCTCCTCGTAGGTGGCTTTGGCCGCGGCACGATCGCCCAGCCGAGAAAGCACAGCCCCCAGGTTGTTGAGCGTCATGGCCACATCGGGCCGGAAGGCAGCCGGTTCGGCGGCGGCCAGCTCCCGATAGATGGCCAGAGCCTCCTCGTAGGCGGCTTTGGCCCCGGCCTGATCGCCCAGCTCAGAAAGCACATTCCCCAGGTTGTTGACCGTCATGGCCACATCGGGCCGGAAGGCAGCCGGCTCGGCGGCGGCCAGCTCCCTGCGAATGGCCAGGGCCTCCTCGTAGGCGGCTTTGGCCCCGGCCCGCTCGCCCAGGTCAGAAAGCACAGTCCCCAGGTTGTTGAGGGTGCCGGCCACATCGGGGCGGTAGGCAGCCGGCTCGGCGGCGGCCAGCTCCCTGCAAATGGCCAGGGCCTCCTCGAGCAAAGGGAGAGCTGCTCCATACTGGCCGAGTTGCGCCCGCACGCCCGCAAGGCTGTTGGCAATTGCCGACCAGAGCTCGGCTTCTCCTCGCGAAGTGAGTCCAAGTGCAAGGTCAAGAATCTCTGTTCGAAGCTGTAGTGCTTGCGCGCCTCGCGCCGGGATACTTCTGGCCAGCGTCAACATAGGTGCGCGCCGGACTAGAGCGGACAAGTGGTCAGCCACCCCTGCGGCCTGGTAAAGGAGCAATAGCAGCGGGGCGCTATCCTCACTCATTTCGCCGGATTCCAGCATCTCGTGTAGCTCAGTGATGTCAGCTTCTGTGAGTATACTAGCGAATGAGGGGTCGCGGACCTTAGGAATGGCATCCTCGAGAGAGCCGCCAGCAGTCTCAATTTCCTGCCAGAGTCTAACGATGGGATTGTCGAACGGCAGATCCATGAGTCATCTCCTGGTTGAAGAGAGTAAGGAATGGCACCCGTTGGGGATACCAATTCCCCAATAACGCAACATGTCCCTCCCGAAGCACACCAAGCTGACACCGCCGGCGTCTCGGTCGTCGGAGAGAGCATGGCGGCATAGAAGCGCCCATTGATGGGCCACAGCAGGTCACAGGACGCATCGACAGGGGGTTGGGTTGTTGTTAAGCCGTGCCTGAGGGCAGAGCGGGGCTTACAGCGCGAATGAACGTAGCATAGGCGGAGTCTAAGCAGATAGGGCGAGCAGTTAGCGGTTGCAGGCGAGCGGAAAAGGGATTATCAGGAGGGTCGAATCGGAGTTGTTGTAAACGGGCAGAGCCGGCAGGCGAAACTGCTATATGATATACAAAAGTGGTAAGAGCGCTTGACTTCGCGGGCGGGCTGTGTTATAACTAACACAATAGGCTATTCTGTTAAGACAAGCAGGAGAGGCAATACCGTGGAATACCTAAGCAAAGAGGAGCTGACTGCACTGTTGGAGCAGGTCAACTCGCGCTATCTGACGGGCAAGCGCAACCTCGCGCTGCTGACGCTTATGGTAGACACTGGCCTGCGTGTAAGCGAAGCACTGGGCACTGACGAGCGTGACCTGGAGCGCGAGGGCGGCCAACTGACCAGCGTGGTAGTGCGCAACGGGAAGGGCGGCAAGGGTGTCACTATGCCATTGACCAACGAGGCCGCGGCGAGGCTGGGCGAGTGGCTGGCGGCTAGGGCGGAGCTGGGCATCGAGGGCGGCCCGGTCTTCTGCACTATCACGAAGGGCAACCGGGGCAGCCGGATCAAGCGCGAGTATGTCTGGGCAGTGATCAAGCGGCTGGCAGCGAAGGCGGGCATTGAGAAGAACGTGAGTCCTCATGTACTGAGGCATACGTTCGCTATGCGGCTGGTACGATCCGGGAGGAGTGTAGCTCAGCTCAAAGCGGCGATGCGCCACAGCCGGATCACCACTACACTTGACACTTATGGCAATCACGCTCAGGAGGAGGAGCTGAGGGCTGCAATAGACTCGCTCAATGGTGACGGTGATGAGTCAGAAGAGCTGACACTTGAGCAGCAGGTGGCAGCGTTGCAGGAGCAGCTTGCAGAACTGCAGGAGCAGATTGCGGCGCTGGCGGCAGAGCAGTAGCCCAACGAGTGAGGACCACCCGCACGAGGCAGGTGCCCCCAATGGAGACGTAGAAGTACAAGCAAGCGCCAGGGCGTCGTTCCGTGTTCCGCCCAATGAGCCATGTGTGGGTACGCTGAAGGGACGGGGGCTGGCCAGAAGGGGTGGGCTCGAATTCCGAAGGCGCCCCGGGGCCGACAACTGCAATAACTTTTTTGAGTGTTTTGCATTTTGCCCAAGGAGCTTGATATTACGGGCAAATCCCATATTGAGGGACCTGAAGACAGCGCTTACAGACATCCTCTTGCCCTCGCGTATGAGTCTCAGGAGCTGTTAGAGGCTGGGGTGGTTAGCAATCGGGCGGAGCAATCTCCGCTGTATACGCTCTGCGGTGAGTGTATACAAGCTTGACAGTATTGTGGGGAGAGGGGGTATAATGCCTATGTTAACCCCGCCCTGCCTCCCGTGGCCTCAGGCGTCGGGGCGGAAAGGCGAGTAGTTGCAAAGGGGCAATAAAATGGTGGCAGAGAACGACGGGCCGATAGCCAATCCCTCCGTGGTGGTTCGAGAGGAGTCTGACGAATGGGCAATCCTCTTTGACCCCGACACGGGCAAGAGCTTCGGACTCAACCCAATCAGCGTATTTGTCTGGAAGCGGCTCGACGGTCGCCACACGATCCGGGACATTGTTGTGGATCTGTGGCATGACTCTGAAGAAGCTGGGAAGTCGAGACGAAGCGGTACGCTACCTCATCAATGCGACGACCCTGGCAGACTTCGAGCAACGGTGCGATGAGTACTACCGGGAACTCTACGTCATACGCAAGCGCCTCGTTGCGGCCCCGAGATTCGACCCGCAGGAGATTGGGGTGGAGTGCGAACGTGCGCTTCGCGGTATGGGGTATACCGTTCACCGACCTAAGGAAGGGTTCTTGGCAGAAAAGTGACAAGGGCTCTGGCCCCCGCAGCTACGTCTGCCCGCCCAAACACTTACTTGGAAGGGAATGAATGCGCCGTGTCGAACAAAGGTCATAAGGAATTGCATCAGATGCCATAACGCGGAGCTAAGGGAAAGAGCCTTGACTCATGGATGCAGTATTGACCGAGGATGCGAGTCTGGCCAGGACGCCGGCGGTTATCATTGTTGACCCAGAGAATACGTTCTCGCCGGGCGACTATGTACGTGTCTGCGCCGATGACAGAGAGTCAGGAGCCATTGTCGAGCGAAGCGAGAAAGGCGAACCCCACTTGCGGGTCGATAAGTACCTGCGCGCATTCCTAGCGGTTGATGATGGGGTCAGCGTTCAGGTAGAGTCGTGCATCTACCCCGAAGCCTCGAGCGTCGAAATCGGCATCTCACCTGATCACCCCCTTCACGAGCACACAGAGGACTACCGGTTTCTCGAAGGAAGACCACTCACTTCCGGCCTGGTTATTCCACGTTACACGTTCACCGGGGATAGCGCCATCCCTCTCCCAGTGTTGTCTGTCTTGCCTTCTCCGACTGCGGTGGTAACCGATCTGACTAAGATAACAACCACAATAGCGGAGCCGTCAGCGGAGATACACCTGGCCGTCGGAGAGCCTGGCATTACCTACACAGACATCGGCGGCTTGGCGCACGAGGTCCAAAAGATACGCGAACTGGTTGAATACCCCATCAGGGCAGCAAAAGCGTTTGCACGTCTTGGTATCAAGGCTCCGCGGGGATTGATACTCTACGGCCCGCCGGGAACTGGCAAGACACTCATCGCCAGAGCACTCAGCAATCAGGTCGGCGCTTATTTTGTCACCATCCAAGGCCCGGAGATAATGAGCGCCTTTTACGGGCAAAGTGAACGTCTGCTGCGCGAGAAGTTTGAAGAGGCCAATGTCAACAAGCCCGCTGTAATACTAATTGACGAGTTAGATGCCATCGCGCCTAAGCGCACTGAGACAACTGGAGACTTGGAACCTCGCATCGTAGCACAACTCCTGACGCTGATGGATGGGCTGGAGGAGGCCTCGGGGGTTACTGTTATCGGTACCACAAACCGCATTGACGCGATCGATACGGCTCTGCGGCGAGGAGGGCGCTTTGAGAAGGAGATACGGATTGGTGCCCCCGATACCGAAGGCCGCCGCCAGGTACTGCAAATCCATCTCCGGGGCATTTCCACTGCTGATGATGTGAACCTGGACGAACTTGCCGATCAGAGCGTCGGGTTTGTGGGAGCTGACCTGGCCGCCCTATGCCGAGAGGCTGGCTATTGCGCATTACGAAGGTGCTTTTCTGAAAAGCAGTTGAGTAGTAGCGAACTCGACTTGGGGGACACGCGAGTCGAAATGCAGGATTTTCGTGAGGCCCTTAAGGACGCGAAGCCGTCCGCGCTGAGAGAGTTCTATGTCGAAATCCCCGGTGATGTGTCCTGGGATACGGTCGGCGGTCTTCAGGGGGCTAAGCAACTCATCGAGGACAACATCATACAGCCGCTATTGGCTCCGAAGGCGTTTGAGGCCATAGGAGTGAAGCCTGCGCAGGGCGCGCTGCTGTATGGACCTCCGGGCACCGGCAAGACGTTTCTGGCCAAGGCTACGGCAAGACGCGCCAACGCTAACTTCATCGCTGTTCGTGGCCCTGAACTGGAGAGTAAGTGGCGTGGAGAGTCTGAACGCAGATTGCGTGAGCTATTTTCAAAGGCCCGAGAGTCAGCGCCTTGCATCATATTCTTTGATGAAATTGACGCCATATCAGCCACTCGAACTCCAGTTGACCAGACGGGCGCCAGTCTCATAAACCAACTGCTTGCAGAAATGGACGGGCTTCAAGAGAACTGGCACGTGTTCATCATCGGTGCGACCAATCGAGTGGATGTCATTGACCCGGCTCTGCTTCGCCCCGGGCGATTTGACTATCAGATCGAGGTTCCGCTCCCGGATGCCAGAGAGCGAGCTGAGATCTTCTCCATACACACCAAGCCGCTGAAGTGCGGCCAACTCGACTTCGAAACACTTGCTGAGGCGACGGATGGCTTTTCCGGAGCGGATATCGCTGAAGTGACACGTCGAGCCGGTCTCAATCTCTTGCGCCAGGTCGGTTTCGACCCGCCACCCGACGCGGCAGTCCAGATGGATGACTTCCTTCAAGCCACTGATGAAGTCAAGAAGGTGGTAGCTGACGTCAAGCCACGACGCATTGGCTTCGAAAGATAAACAATACTCAGGATGCTGAGAAGGCAGGCCATACGATGAAGAGGATTGCGGTCTTCTTGTGTTTTGCTGTCCTTGCATTCTTGCAGGGGTTTGCTGCTGCTTCAAACGACCTTGCGGCAACATTTGAAAGCGCCGTGGGGACAGTCGGGCCTGCAGACTTGAACATTCGCGTACGTGTCACGGCAGACGGACAGGCCGTCGTTGAGCGACCAGGCACACATGTCACTGCCGTCCTATTCAGGCGGGGCACGCGGGTGTGTCAATTCGCGCTCAATGACAGCGGGCGCGGCGGCGACCAGACAGCAGCAGACGGCGTGTGGAGCAAGCGTGTGGACGTGTCTGTGCCGGCCGGCGAATATGAGTGGGGTCTGAAGGTTGAGACACCGGGTAACTTGAGATTATACCGCACTGGTGTGGCATCTGCGAGAGTGATAGACGCTGCTTCGGTTCGGCGCACCGTTCCTCAAGTCAGTCCCTCTGCTGCACCTGGCTCAATTCAAAAGGGCATTTCTGTCGGCTGGTTTGTGCTGGCGTGTTTTAGTTGCCTGGTCGCGGGGGCGGCGATGACCTATGCTATTGCAAGACAGAACGGCAGAGGAGCCCGGGCCGACGATCTTCCTGATGTGTGGCAGGTCCTATATCGCAACGCCGGTGGGCTCGAAGATGCCTACAATGCCTGGCGCGAGGCCCTTGATCGCGGATTCCTTGAACGGACTCAAATGCTCAAGACTCTAGCAACTTTGAGGCAGAATGGCCGGGACCTGATAGGTCTTTACGAAAAGGCAGAGGCAAATAAAAGCAACATGCGCGGAATTCTGTTTCGTTTGGGGCGAATCCTGGATGATATCGATGGCGACGAGGCCGATAGCCAGTGATACCTGCCGCTGCTAGAACTGAAGTTAAGCACTTTTCACCGGTTTCCAGAGTGCTCATCGACACCTAAGGTGGTCTCCATGCTTAGAGCGATCAATCAGAGTATTGGAATTGATTTCGGGACTTACAATTCCGCCGCTGGCATTGTGGTTGCGGATGGTTCCACGGCAATGGTGATGAATAGTCAAGGCCGAGACATTCAGAGAGCTGATGTTTTCCCTTCTTTTGTCAAGTATGATGCGGCAGGCGAGCAGGTGTTGGCTGTCGGGCAAGAGGCAAAGAATGAACTGGCAATCAATCCTGCCCAGGTCATCTGGGACGTCAAGTCGCTGCTGGGCCGCGGTTTCGACGAAGTCCCCACCGACCGCCTGCTATATCAGGTGATCTCGGAAAAGGGTGCCCCGGTCATTCGCATTGGACAGAACTCTCTCACACCGGTACAGGTAACTGCAGATATCCTCAGATGGATTAAGGAAGATGCCGAGAACCCGGGGGTAAACCAACACCGGAACGGTCAACCGATAACCGGTGTTGTCATTGCGCACCCAGCATATTTTCGCTCCAGTCAGATAGAAGCATTGAAAAAGGCAGCTTCCAGCGTTTTTAATTGTGACCCGAAACTGATTACGGAGCCAGAAGCGGCTGCACTGGCGTACGGTTTGGAACTGGACCCCGAGGATGCAGAGCGGGTGATGGTCATAGACTGGGGCGCAGGGACGCTGGATATTGTGATATGCCGATTACGCAAGGGCCGCGACGGAGTACCTCAAATAATGGCTGCGGATCCGGCGCGCGGGGATGTCAATCTTGGCGGAAATGACATTGACACTGCACTGCTAGACGCCGCAATTGATATGTATGGACTTGGGGAGCTTAGGACGACTCAACAAGCGATCTTGTGCGGAGAGCACGAGCAAGTTGATCGGGAATTCCGCGAGGCATTCGCAGATTGGCGCACACAATTGGAAGAAGTCAAAGTCCAACTTTCCCGCCGGCCCGCATTTGACACCATGGCGCTCTATGGTAGCGAGACAGTCCACGTTTGGGGGGCTCAGAACCGGGGAAATGTTCCACAGGGAGTCGGCAGTTGTCTTGTCCTCGATGAAATTCTGGGCCTGCGGGAGGCGACCGTCGAATGGGATGCGAAAGCGTATCAGGAGAAGCGTCCTGAAGACAGAGCAATACTTGAGCGCTTCCGAGCACATATAGACTTTGCTTTTTCTCGAATCGGCTACCAGGCGACTGACATAGACTATCTCATACTCACCGGCGGGCCGATGTGGATGCCGTGTGCAAGGCAGGTGTTGCGTAGTGTTTTTGCCGATAACAGATCTGTCATCAAGCAGATAGAGGCGATCGAAGAAGAAGGCTTTCCTGTAAACCCGATGGAGGCGGTTGCGCGCGGGGCGGCGAGTTGTGCTGCCATCGGACAGGTCCCCGGTGCAGTGAGAGTGCAGGAGGGGATGGACCAGCCGGCATTCGATTACGGGATCTACTATTATGATTCCTGGCAGGGAGTCGTGGGGGACATACTGATCCGCAAAGGCGGAGGCCTACCCGCATCAGGAACAAGCGAAGACATTCGCTATGTCGGCAGTCCCGGGCAAGGCCAACGGTGCGGGTTGTACCTACGCGAAGAGACCCCGGACAGTGCCTCAGGCGAACGTTTCCTGCGTCTGGATGAATATGTCTTCGCCCCCTATTATGATCCCGAACTTGCGGCTGTGGATTTTACGCTCAAATTCGACGCGGACGGCATCGCCAGCATCGAGATTAATGACCGGCAGACAGAGGATCATCCGTTTACGTTGGAAGATGTCGCGAATGCCAACTGCACCGAGTTCTCGCAGCCCACTGCAGCCTCGAAACTGAATGACTATCAGATGATTCAACAGGTCGCTGACCAGCAGTTCAATGGCGATGTTGGCAAAGCCGTGGCTGCGGTACAGGAAGACCTGATACGGCGAAAAGAGAGGCCCAAGGATGTTGAGCAGGAGCGGGCCCAAAGACTGCGCACTCTAGCCCTCGCTCTGGACCAGCATATACAGGGCGCCATCGGCCAGATGAATGGGACAGCCAGACAGGCATACGACAGGCTACGGCGTGAACTTGCTGCCTTTCCGGCGGGTGCTGTCGTGCCCCAAGGCACGTACCGCAGGCTGTTTGAGGCGGCCAGCAGTGTCGCTCACATCGCAAAGCAACAAGACTGCCTAACAGATGAGGCATACACTGATATCGTGAATAGGCTGAGAAGCATCTGAACAGTTGAACGTAGTATAGGCATCTTGGCTCATGACAGAATGATGACAAATACAATGGAGGATGTCAACGCGCTCCTGGACCAGGGCTACTACCTGCAAGCCTTGGGAGTATCTCCTGGCGCGGAAGGTCCCCGCATCATTGATGCGACGCTTGACCTGATTGCCGATTATCCTGACCTACAGCCAAAGGTCGTGCACGCGCGCGATCAACTCCTTCAACACCGTCAAATGCACCTGGCTTGTGTCCGCGTGCGGGACCGGCTGTTGCGAGACGTCCGGGCCCGCTGGGGACCGTTCATATTTGACCTGTTGCCCCGCGCAGATGTATGGCGACACATCGAAGACGAGGCCTCTGCACAACGTGACATTCAACCAGCCGAATTGAGACGTCGCGTCCTGAACTGGTGCCAGAGTTCCGTGGCGGGAGTTCAGGACATGGACTTCCCCGGATGGGAAATAATCACAAGCAGAACCGTAGCGCTCAGCGTGGGAAGACGCAACGTTGAGTTCCTCATACCATCAGGCTGCCGATCTCAGTGGCTGCTAAAAAGCCAAGAGACCATAGCCGGTCAGTGTCGATTTGTGCGCGCTTCTTTCCGCCGGCCTACTATCGGCACTGCTCTACTGACCACGATACAGGGGACTATTGGCTGCTTTGCCCTCGCCGTGCCCATTGAACTGGCAGCAAATGCACTTGACAAGGTCGGTGTGGAAGTGCAGTGGCTGGTCATGCTTGTACCGCTGCCATTCTTATTGCGCTACTGGTTCGGGACTCTTTTTGCTTTTCCCAGCACTGAGAGATCGGCTGCTTTTGCCAGGTGGGCCGGCAGCACAACTCTAGTTTACTCGCTTGTCCTGACGCTGGCGGCGACCTTCGGGTTTCAGGGCTGGGACCTCTTACTGGTCAGCGGTGGCCTTGCCTGGTTCCTGCTGGTGGTCTCGCCCTACATCTTGGGTATCATCAGTCGACTCTTCAACCCGCTGGTGCCGGCGGGCGCAGTCATCATGCTTTTTCCAGACCGGCGCGAAACTACCGGAGCCCTCCTGTGCGCGGTTCTGGGGTTATCCCTCCTCGTATGGTTTGACAGGGAGCCCGCGTCTGAGGGAGCGTTGCCCTTCCCTCTAGACGTGCTCTTCGTCAGTATCGTGGCCGGGCTTGCCGTGCTGTGGCGTACATGTCTCAGTGCCATGTACAAGGCTCGCTCGGCAAACGGAAACGGTGACGCCGCAGAGCAACCTGCAACACAGACCGAGCATGTTGATCACAGTGAAGCGTTCTTGGGTTTCTTAGCGACTCTGTTTGGCCACGCGGCGCTCGGGACCTTGGTGATGGCAGCTCTCGCCTACTATGACTATGGCCTCGAACCGGAGCGCTTGACCATCGCTAGTGTCGTATGGATCGGCGGATACGGAGCGTTAATCTTGCTGGCTGTCCATTGGGGTTTCACCAGGCTCGTAACACTTATCGCAGCCGCTCAGTCACAGCCCGTGAACATCGCGGCGGCAATCGCGCATATTGGCGCGGCCGCCCAATCAATAGTGGCTGTAGTTTTCGGCGCAGGACTACTCCTGCTTTACTACGACATCGATTGGCACGAAGTTTTCGCGCCGGGAGGGATGATGATAATCGCTCTGGCTATCGGACGGCTTTGGTACGAACTATTCATTCGAATGCTACGGACAGATGATGAGGAGGAACGTGCCACGGTGGCATTTTTCTCCACAATCGTGGGCAATGTAGCCCTCGCAGCACTGATTACTGTCCCTCTGGCCTACGCATGCTGCGAGATGAGGATGTCAAAGGGAAGCACCGAAGATATCTACACGCTACTCTTATGGGCTGTGTCAATAGTCTTTGTCATCAAGGCCGCTACACCCAGTCTGGCAGCGGCGATGGTCGAATCCATGGACATACACCCATTCCACATTCTACAGTTCTTGGTTGGGGCCACCGAGATACCAGCAGCTATCGGGGCCATCGCTTGGATCGCTTCACCAACTGCCTGGCTACCGGCATTTGCCATCGCTTGGGGGGTAATGACCGGTTATGTCTACCTGGGATCTTGGCGCCATACCTAAGACACTGGCAAAGAGGCGAGAATGGGCAGAGTGAGGGCTTATCAGGCGAGCATGGGAGCTGAGAAGCATGCTAAGCGGCAACATCTTGGCAATGGTCGTTGATCAAGTGGTCAAGATTGCGCCTCACCTCGGCCGAGGCGCCGTGGAGAACGCGCTTGCGGATGTTTCCGAGCCCAAGCTGTACTCCGCCTACATCACGCTGTTAAAGAGGATCTCGTGGTCGCAGGCCCCCCAACAGTGGTTTGCTGCTGCAGACGTTCGTGACTGGATCGAATCCTTGCCCCCGCTGAACGAGCTTGCAAGGCTCGTGAACCCCACCTCGGATCAGGTAAGAGAAGAACTGTTTGAAGAGCCGTATCGCACACGCAGTCACTTGCCGGACTACCCCAGCTTCGACCGGTATCCCCTCGGGATTCCCTCATATCGCGCACCAGTTTTCACACCACCCCCAGTCTTTGCAGTTTACGTTTCCGGGGCTATAGGCGGCCTGATAGGGCTGGCACTTTGCTACTTCCAGGTCATTGACTGGCCCCTAGTTGAGCTGACCTTCGCTGGACTGGTGATCGGCGCAATCATCGGCTCTTGGATAGCGGCTGCCGAAGCTAACTCGTGATGGCCCGTGCTTGTGATGTAGTTTCCACACATCAGTATCCGTAGCGCAAGTCTCAGTCCGACTGTCTCAAATACCACGCGGTCAAAGCGATACAGCAAGCGGGCGGCCCATGGCGTTGTCTGCTATGCTTTCAGACATTCTCGTTAGTTGCAGAGGTTGATTCAATAGGACGTGCTGGATCGGCTGACGCAGCTGTTCACTCAGCGCGGTGCGCCGTACTACCTGCGGTCCGATAACGGTTCGGAGTTCACGGCGAAGAATGTGCGCGAATGGTTGCGCCAACTGAACGTGAGAACGCTGTATATTGAACCGGGCAGCCCGTGGCAAAATGGTTACATTGAATCGTTCAATGGCAAGCTGCGGGACGAGTTGCTCGATGGGGAGATTTTCTACACACTCAAAGAGGCGCAGGTGCTCATCGAACGCTGGCGAAGGCACTATAATACGGTGCGACCACACAGTTCACTCGGCTACCGACCACAGGCGCCGGAGGCCGTCCTGCCCGGGGCTGCCTATGCCCGGGGCGCCAGGTGCGGCGTAGCGGAGCCTGGAGCCCAAGACTGCATTCATCGGGCCCCAGGGGAACCTTTGTCTGGCTCGGCATCTCTGCCGGCGTGCATCGCTGGTTTTCGAGCGCCTGTGATTCCAGCGCCCCGATGCCGACGATACCACGTGATACCCATCACGACCACGACCAAGGCAACCGCGAGCGGCCAGGCAACATGTGGACCGGCTTGCGGCGCTGGAGTTGGTGAGGAGTATACCGGCCAGCCGCGTGGATCTACAGCCACCTGGAGCTCGCCTTTGTCGTTGTAGGCATAGTAGACGTCCCCGGCCCCGGCCAACTCTGCAGCCACAACGTAACCCTGATTGCCATACTTGAGGTCTATTGCCCAATAGCCCATGGCGCCTGGGGCAGGGACGGGCTGGCGCTCAACGCACAGGAGAACGCCGCTAGCGTCGTAGACCAGTGTGCGCCCGGCGGCGTCTATGAGACGCAGAGGCTGTCCCTCAGTCATGACAAAGACCCGCCATGGCCCCTGAGTTGCGCTGTAGCTGACTGCGGTTCCCTTGACAGCTTCGTACGACAGAATGTGACGCCCCGCCCGGTCTTCAACAGCAATGTTATGAGGGACCAGTCCGAGCGGGGTATCGTGCTCAGGCGGTCCCAGAGTGATCGAATACGGTAGTGCGCAGATACTCACGATTCTGCCTTCATCGCTCCACTCGTATGCCCAGCGGTTATCTCGTCCAAGGTCGACTAGTACCAGATGCAGGTGCTTGTCAAAGCTGAATATGTCGCCCCAGTAGTCTTCCATTACCCACCCGCCATCTGTCCCTGTCCGTGGATAAACCCCCCGTATCCACCAGCAATCATCTGAGCGGTAGCTTATGGTACCGTCCTTGTCCCGGGTAACTTCGAGAACAAATGAGCACCCGCTGAGCTGGTCTTCTATAGTTATGCGGCGCGGGACTGAGTGTTGACCGACGGTCGTTGTACGAGTTGACGGCCTCAAGCTATACGGCACGAACAAGCTCCAGCCACGCCCGAACTCCTCGCCTCCGTACGTGCCCTGAACGCGAGTGAGCTGCAGAATTGGCCCGTGTTGGTCTCGCACGACGGCGTCGTTGTATATGTCCACACAACGTCCCGTCGTGGTACGCACGCGAGCGGGAAAACTAAGCACAGTCTGAGGCTGGTTCTCCAGCTCAGCCTGGAGGGCGGGCAGCTGCCCAGGTTCGATGACGCCGTCGATCTGCCTCAGCTGAGCCGCCGCGTAGGCTTCCAGAGCCAGTAGATCAAGGGTGGCAGCAGGCATGGCGGAAAGATCGTATTGCGTCTCCACGCCTGTTCCTAGTTGCACTCCGCCCCAGATTTGTAAGCCACCTGTCTCCTCCGCGCCTATCGTATAGCCCATCTCGGTAGGCGGACACTCTATCGGTTGCTGGCGGCAGGGTAGGGCAAAAATCAACCAGTTCAGGGGCACGGCCTCCTGGCGTAGATACTTGGCCAAAGCGACTAACTTAGCGTATTCCTTGAGCTGCCCAAGCTCTGCATGGAGCTCTGCAAACTGCTCGTAGTTGTCGGTGAAAAACTGCGCATAGCGCTTGGCAGCGGGCTCGCGCTCCCCACGCAGCCCCTCCATGTCGTACTCGGTGCGCGCCTCAATCTGCACTTCCCCAAAGCATAACCGCCCTCTCGCCTCGCTGATGGGGACCGGGCGCGGCACGAACCATGTGCGCGTAAGAGCCCCATTGTAGCGCAGTCCGGTCTCCCAGATAATGTCTACGAGTGGATTGTAGCCAGGGATGTCAGGGTTCATCGGCTCCCCGGTGCGGTTATCGCGGCCCAGCGAATAGTTCTTCAGGAGCCGGTCAGCTTCCAGCATAACCTTGGCCAGGCGAGTGCCCCGGACCCTGCCAATGGTGCGCACCAGCATCACGTTGCGCGTTGGGCCGGGGTCAATGGAGATACCCGGGTCCTCGCCGCCGTAGACCGACAGCAGTATGGCACGCCAATCGTCTACCAGTTCGATCGGGACACTGCTGGTACCCGAGGATAGCACCAGGCTTAGCTGATGGCCCTTGTCGTCCCACACCGCGCCACGGATTTCGCTGAGCTCGGCCTTGGGATCGGCGCGCAGTAGGATCCCGCCGACGTCAGCAGCCTTGAACGGTGCTGAGGGAGGTGTGAGAGAGTCAGGCTCAATACCGGCTGGTAGCAAGCGTGGCTCCAGCCCTCCGCCAGGAACCGGCTCGAAGGTCAAACGTGGACCGGAGGTTACCGGGCTGGAGGTTGAGGGTAGCAACGTTGTGCGCGTGGAAAACTCTGGAAGACGCGTCGGCAACGACTTGCCTATTCCAGGCATGGCGGCAGCAGTGAAATGATCGTTGAGTGCAGGTACATCAGCACGCCTCAGACCGCTCATGATGGAACACCCCATGTTCTGATGCGGCAGCATTGGATCGTTGATAATGGAATTCTCTGCGGCTTCCCTGCCCGCCTTTGGCGAACCGGGAATGTGCCAGCCTTCGAGGGGAACTCGCCAGGCCAGGGCGTGGGGGCCGGGCCGCGATTTCAGAACCGCTTCTTTGAGGGCTGTCACATCGCCGTCCTCCAGCCTCAACACCAACGCCTTCAATTCTACACCCCCAGACATTTGCAGCACGTAAGTGCCCCTTCCCCCGCTGATTTTCGACTCGCGTTTCAGGACCGGATAGTCGGCGGGAGTCTCTACATACCTGACGTCGTAGTCACGCAGCCAGTACCTCAAATCGGGCTTCGCCGGTAAACGGTTGACACCCCAGCTCAGCGCTGCCAGATCGAGGAGCACCCGGAGGCGATTGATTTCTGGATACCCGGCACTCACAAGATTGTAGTTTTCCGTCAGAGACGCAGCGAAACAGTCGCCCATCTTGTCGTGGACTTTGGCCAAGTCCGCTATGGACTTGCCCTCAAAGCGCGCGCCAAGTACCTCAGTGCGCACTCCAACGCGCACCTCTTGAATCGCAAACACATCCTCGCGCACCGCCAGAACCGGGTCCATAGGGTAGAACCAGAAGCGACTGGCCATGCTGCCTACAACGGCGTTTTCCTTGGCTTGGTCAACTCGTAGATCGAAATAGCTGCGGATGCCAACGGGTTCAGTGGGAAGCAAGCCGAGCCCCAGCTTCTTCAGTATGATATCAGCCTCGAGAAGGTCTTTACCGAAGGCTGTATTCTCTATACCTCCGTTGAAGCGAACGATTTGCTTGTGCGTACGACGAGTTTGGGGGCTATTGTCAATGCTCACCAAGGGCCATTCGTGGTGCACCAGAAGGGAACGAAGAGCCACGACTAGATGGTCGAGAGTTATCTTTTGCTCCCCTGGATTACCCTGGCCCACGACTATCAGGTCGCTGTTGGCCCTGTCATACACCCCACCGACGATACGGGTCATACCTGCCATGAGCCTGGCCTTGGGGCCGGGCTGAGCGGATTTAGCGTGTTGTTCGGCTTCTCTCAAAGAGTACGCCACGAATGGACCGGCCTGGCTGGGGCCAGCCCCTGCAACAAGCATTGCGAGCGACACGAGAATAATCCAGCGGACCCGCGCACCCATCATCACTCCGCCTCCTCCAGCTTGGGCTGTTGCGCTGCCTGAGCGTTTCCTTCTCTGAAGTTATAGGCAAGGCCGTAAAGCGAGTAAGCATTCCACTCACCGGTGTCAAGGGGTGCATAGGCGAACTCCTCGGAAGACACTCCGCCTGGCTGCGGGTGGGTGAATTCGTGGGCTATATGCCCCGGACGTGAGCGCCCCCACGCGCCCAAGCCGGTCATGTCCGCGGGCTCTACGCCTTTGCGCAGTGCATGGTCGAGGAGGGGCTGCTGCCAATCGAGATTGTTCTGCGTCCGCTCGCGCGGGTTGAACTCAACGCTGCCACCGACCCCCATCCCTACCATGGGGCCACTGGGGCCGACGCCGACCATAGGGCCAACATTCAAGCTGATTGCATCCGGTAGTAGGTCCATCACGGCTCCGTTGTGCGCGGCAGCGTCCAGCACTGCTCCAGCAACTACCTGCTGCTCCCTGGAAGACAGGTTGTCGAAACGGCCGATCAGAGTGTCAAGGCCCATGCCAGGGTCCGCGTGCGTCGCCACGAGGAGTACTCTTCTCGCCGCTTCTGATCTAGCCTCAGCGAGGGCGGCTGCGTTGAGTAACGTCGCCCTATGCAGAGTTTCGAGGCCGGCTTTGCACAACTCCTGCGCCCGTTTGAGATCCTTTTCGGCCTCGTCCCACTTACCCAGGACCATCTCCACTGCGGCGCGGCCAACACGCGCGAGGGCAAAGTCTGGCTCGATCTCGAGGGCCCGACTGAAGGCACGCACTGCCCCCGTGGGGCCTTCCTGCCGTTGAATACTCAGGGTACCCCGGCTCGCGTATGCGTCAGCAAAGGAAGGTTGGGCCTCCGCTGCAGCAACGAAATCAAGCAGGGCCTCGTTCCACTGCTCTCTGGCGGCATACACAATACCCCGGCTGTTTAAGGCCAGCGCATGGGCCGAATTAGGGTCCAATGCCTGGTTGAACGCCGCCAGGGCAGAGTCCCATTGCTTTAGGCGTGCCAGGCCATCCCCCCGGAAGTACTGGGCGATAGCCTTTTTCGGGTTTCTTCCTGCAAAGTTCTGGGTCCACCTTTTCCACTCGCTCAGCTCGTCTTGCGACGAGACGCTCAGGAAAAGACAGAGCGACTCATTATTTCGATTCAGGGCGAGACACGCATGTGCCTTGACCAAGCGGGGTACGCAGGACACCGTTCCTCCATCGACGGTTCCTAGCAGATCTGTGACTTTTGTCCAGTCTTCAGCGAGAATCGCCCGCTCAACATACCCGCTTATTCCGGGAGCCGACTCAGCGCGCAGCGAAACAAGCCGCATAGCAAACCAGACAGCCAACAACACAACAGCCACCACCAGAATAACAATGGCTATCTTGGGCCTAGGCCTTGTTACATGTTCGCTTGTTCTCATTTTCCCACACTTCCTGCTAAACTAGCGACTAAGGTTCCTTACACCCCATTCTAAACTAGCGACTAAGACTCGTCAAGCGACAAATCCGCGGCTTCCTCACCGCTGATTCCGTTAGCCCAAAACTACTCCGGCTTTTGGGATCGCTTCTTTTTTCCCCGCCGTGGTGGTCTTTCCAACTCTTTTTTGGGGTCCCCCACTTGGTCGCTCA
The DNA here is from genome assembly GCA_030615605.1 of bacterium. Classification (GTDB taxonomy): domain Bacteria; phylum Armatimonadota; class Zipacnadia; order Zipacnadales; family Zipacnadaceae; genus JALGTD01. The sequence goes on along the minus strand of JAUWYY010000005.1, from coordinate 167,302 downwards.
ACACATCAACCTGCTCTGACAACTGTTCCGGCCCCGTCTCAGGGCGCTGCTTGACATCAGTTATCCCCCGCTGTGTTGCTGGCGCGCTCCCCGATTGTAGAGCGGGCACCAGTTGGTCGAGAGCGTACCGATCCGCCGCCACCAACAAGTCCTGCTCCCCCTTCTCCGCGAATGACGTTACAAACATTGCAATCAAGGCGGTGACAAGCCCGTACATAGTGGTCAGGAATGCGTATGACAAGCCCTCGGTGACCTGCATCAACTGGGTGCGAACTCGATCTATGTCGTCCACCTCACCGCCCAGGAACTGGGAGAAATCTTGGATCGCCAAGGTGATACCGATAACGGTACCGATGAAGCCGAGAATCGGCATCGCCCAGATCGCCAGCCGCACGAGCGAGTAGTTCGAGCGTACCGCCTCGCTGTCGAGAACTGCATGTTGCTCCAGGACTGCGTTGACTTGGCTGGGGTCTCGTGTGCGGAGCCAATGCGTTAGGGATCTTCGCAGCCGGCTGACCCACCAGCTCCGCTGGGCCTGTTCTCCCCCCAGTTGCCTGATCACCTCGGGGTCACCAGGCAGCCTTCCCGACCGTAGCGTCTGGAGCCAGTCTTGGCGAACCTGTCCACTGGGGTAGCGATGCTGGGTGATCAGCATAATTGATCGCCACAATACCTGGAGTATGGACCACACAAAAAGCACTGTTATTGCCTCCGGGATGAGACGCAGCATCCCCTCCGGCAACAGAATCTGGCGGATTAAACTCTCTCTGGCGACAATGTCGTCCACCGTCCGAAGCAATGTTCCCACAAGCACCGCACTTAGCAGCACGCTGAGCCCAAATGCCATACGGTCGGTAATCCGAAGCGACCAGGGCACGCGGGGCAGGCTGTCCAACGGGCGTGTCTCCAGGAGGCGATCACAGTTGGGGCAGCGTTCAGGCCAAGGCACCTCTACCATGAAGCCGCAATATGGACACGGATTGACCGGAACCGCAGGCACTGGCGGGGCAGCAATCTGCTCCTCAGCGTGGCCAGACGGTACGGTTAAGGGCTTTTCCGCCGCGCATCGCGTTTCCGGTTGCGCCTTATCAGAAATCGTAGAGGCGGAAGGGTCTTGTGTGGGCTCCTCAGGTAAAGGCTTGCCACACCGGGCACAGAATTCGGCATTTGGCAATGTAACTCCAGCACCACACTCGGCACATACCCTCGCCATCATCGTCGCCTCCTTGTGTTCTCTGCGTTCTGTTCTAATTGCGATACAGACCAGTTCGCTGCGCTACACCACCGCTTCGAGACTGCGTGGGAAAGCACCGAACAGCATAGTTGCATCAGGTGCAATCCTCATCCGCCTGTAACCTGTGGGCCCGTAATCAACGCCTGTCCAGGAGAGGGCGGGGGTACAAGAGAAACCGGGACAGGCCACAGCTCGGTCCAAGGCATCCAGTTGATTTGTAGGCCAGCTTGCAGCGTTAAGTCCTTGGCGAGCTGATACATAGGTATTGCATCCGGGGCTACATAGAACAGAATCCACTGCCGGTTCTTATCGAGACTGGGCAGCGCATCGGCCAGTTCCGTCAGTCCAACTACTTCATCCCTCGTCTTGAGATCTATGTGCAGAATGAGCCGAGTAACCTCGCGCCTCATGTAAGGCCAGTCAGAAGTTTCGTCGTAGTCCGCCTCGGCACATATTTCCAAGCCATGCCGCTTCAACCGCTTCTTGTTCACAGCATCCACAAATCGAGGTATGTTATGATAGGTCAGTGATAGTTGTCGTCGGGCCGTGGAGTAGCCGGGCAGGCCCACGAAAAAATCATCGAGCATTGCCTCAAGGGGTGCATAGTGGATCCCGGTGGGCAATACGAGAAAACTGACGGACTCTTTCGTGGTTGTCACTTGAAAAGGCAAACTGCGGGAAATGAATGTTCCCCTCGCTGCCAGGACTGCGTAAATTATGACGATTAGCAATATCCCAATGCTGTTGGCCAGCATATCTGCCAACGGATCTAAGTTGAGACCAACGCCTTCTACTACTCGCCTACGCCGCCTCATGGAACACCTGTCGCCCCCTCGGATATTACTATGCTAATCTTTTGCTCCGGTACAGCAGCTTCGTACCCAACATCAACTTCATCTTGCTGTAGCATCTGGAGCAATTGGGGAAATGTGGAAAAGCCCGTGGGCCGGACGAGCACAAACAAGAACCTCTTGTCTGGGTGCGCTCTGACCTCGCGCAGCAGTTGGCCAAACTCCGATGAGTTATCGCCATCCTTCTCAAGAGCTACCGCGGCGGGGATTACCACGCGCTGGGGATGGATCGTTACGCCAAAGCCGTCCCATTCGATCACAGCAGGTAGCCGATGGGCCTTGCCCGGCATGCCGAGGCTCCAGATTTCTTGGGGAAACAGTACCGACAGTGCTACTACTGTCAAGCCAATGGTCAGCAGGCCGCCCAGAAAACACATGAGCACCGCCATAAAGGGAAAAAGCTCTACTCTAAACGCGTCTCTCTGCATAGGCCTTGCTCCTCACATGTCGGACAGCAAGACTGGTTCTTGACCGCGGGCAATCAGCTCTAGTCGTCCTGCCTCCTGGGGCACTTCAAAGACCATTGTCACCCATACGCTATCCGGCCCAACCGAGATCCCCGGGAACTCTCTCGTTGATGACAGGTACTGTAGCCGCACCGGAGCCTTCGTGCCGTCTACGAACTCCAGTGTCTCGGTTTCATCAACCTGAAAGCCGAGGCACGCGTAGCTATTGTCTTCCGAATCTTGCACCCTAAAAAGGTCAGCCACTACTTCCTTTCGAGTACGTCCTACGTGTGCCAACTTCGCTTCGACGACAATCAGTTTCTGGTTGGCGGCAGCTTTGTGCCGTTGGCAATCTGCCTCCCACGAACCGTCCCAGTTCTGGGTCGCTCTTCCTAAGGCCATGCTAGAGACAGAGAACGGAAAGCTCACGCGTTCTATGGCCGCCACGCGCCACTCCGCACGCATTGACAGCGCCTGTGATGTGGAATGGGCGGGGAATTCTTGCAATAGAATCACGAAAAGGTCGTGCGCCAGGTCCCATTTGTGCCAGTCCACTTCCACTTCCGCCGTCGAGGCCACAAGACCAGGCAATGCGCTCCTACGCTCGGGCGTCAACCAGTCCAGGTGCTTGACTAGCGAGCTGATGTCACGGTGTATTGCCGCCGCTGTGTCAGGGCTACAGTCACTTTGGCCTAGGGGTATGTGATCTTTGACCACGGCCTGCACACGTCGAAACTGTGCCTCGAGCTGTCCGGCACGAGCGCGATCCGTCCCCACACTACTGTCTGGCCGGACCAATGCGCCAAACCGGTCTATGGCTATCTGGTGGTTGCACATCCACAATGCCAACTGCCCACCAACAAATATCACTTGCCGTCGGCCCAAGGTAGCAGTAATAATGAACATTAGGGTGATGACCAATACTAACGCCGCTACCTTCTGGCCCCAGCGTGTAGCCATGGCTGCGGCCAGCTTTTCCCAGACAGGGGCAAGCCAAAAGCTTTTCTCGGCACCAAGTGCGGTTCTTTCCCCCGCCCAATGCCGCACGACAGGTGCTCGCACTAAGGCACCTGCCCAGCCCACGAGGCCTGTTAACGCAATCACCATCATTAACCTGAAGACCTGCGCTGGTTCCAAACCTGAGCGCATAGCTTCCAGCGTCCACCTGAGCAACGACTGCAGGGCTACTAGCACAAGCACTACGATTCCGGCTTGTGCTAGCCACCAGACTATCTTTCGCCACATATGTGCGGCATCTAACTTAATTCGCCCTACTACTAACTTCGAACTGCGTTCACGGGCAAAGTGTAGTCGCACCAGCGAGACCCGATTCGACTGCCTCGACCACGCCGCGGCAATCATCCCATCGCATGCATTGCTGGGAAGCCTAACGTCGAGCTTGGTCCCACAGGTACACGTTTCAGTGCCCCAGCCTGCACACTCGGCGCACGGGTACAGGTCGTCCCGGCTGCGCCCCGTGCCACGACATGCCTGACACTGGCGATTAGCTGTACCGTAACAGACCTGGCAGTGCGCGTCTGGCAATACTCTCCGCAGCATGCGAGATCTCAACTCATACTCGGTGAGGCTGACTTGGGGGAGTGCCAAACTGTCCAAACGCTGCGCTATTCGTCTGACAATTTGCCAGCGCCGGCCCAGCTTCGTAAACCACCACCCTCGTACGTCTTGCTCCAGTTCTTCCGATATCCAATTGCGGCCCCCCAACCATTCTAACGCCTCTTCAGTGGCCAGCAGCGTCAGTCGCCCCAGAAGGAGTTCGGTCTCCCCCATCTGGGCTCCGCCCCTCTCAATACTGGGTTGCCCCAGCGCTGTGCCACTGGATTGTGTCAATTCGTCTGTACCACCCATTATGAACTCGCTCTGCAGGTACTAGCCAGTCTGTCCTGGCGTTCGATACAGCCGCCGCCATCAGGCTCCCGTGCAGCAGCAAAGGATTAGGTAAGTAGGTCTCTCATCAACCTGGTGGTGGTGCTGATGGCCACGGCGCTGGGGCCGGCTCCTCCTCAGCCGGAGGCGCTTCCTCCTCCCAGACGGGCGGGCCCGGCGGACCCCCGGGCGGCGGGGCCAGTGAAGCCCCTGCGCGCGGCGACCACGATAGCCAGTCATCTACCGCACTTGGGCACCATTTTACGTGACCGTCGGCAAAACCCATATTTAGCCCATTGTTATGCCGGAGGTCTGCCAATTCGGGGCCACCGGCCAAGTTCCACCCGCCTGTGCTGTCGAATTGAATAACCGTTTGGGCGGGCGCTACTATTTGGTATTCCCGGATACCGCTCATATGTGTATTGTAAGCGTACCCTCCCCGCTCAGTGGGTAGACTGGGGCAGCGATAGATTTCAGTGTTCATTATGTAGGGGTTCAATGTATCACACCAGTTGCGTGTAGGCGGATAGTGGCCATCCCAGTCGCTCACGTACATCATCGTGGCAACAGCGATTTGTTTCAGGTTGCTCAGGCACTGTGTTTGTCGAGCCTTGGCTCTCGCCTGGGCAAAGACAGGAAATAGCATCGCCGGCAGCACCATCAGAACCATGAAGCCCGAGACTGAGATCCCCGCAATTGCCAGGCCTTGCCCACGAAGTCGTCCCCGACTTGCGTTGATCTGTACCAAGCCGACAATACCCAGGATCAGTCCCACTAGCGCCGTCACTCCCAGTATGCCCAGGATCAGTGAGGCGACAGCGAGGCCACTGATACGTGGAGCCACGCCTGGTGGGACGGCAGCCTCCGGCGGCGCGAAGGTCTTGACATCAGCAGCCGTGACCTCAGGAACACTTGGCGCCTGCAGCAGCTGCTCCGGCACGACGGTTTTGTGCCCGCAGTACGCACAAAACTGGACTCCTTCAGGATTTCTTTTTCCGCACTTTATGCAAAACATGTGCACGGCCTCCGTTCCGCTGCTCCCAGTGACAAAGTCACCGAATGCTGCAAGCCATTTTTTGCTCGTTACTGCGTCAGGGCGCGGAGTGATGCTCCGCAGCGTGCACAGTAGTCAGCAATTTCGGGATTACGCTGGCCGCACCTGGGGCAAACAATACCGCCACTGGGGATAGGCGCGACACTGGCACCCGCTGGAAATGCTGCTTCGGCGCGACTAAGCACAACAGTAGATTCGGCAAGCCAGCGCCACAACCAGACTGCGGCCCAAGGAGCGGTGACGATGGGAATACACATCAAGTAGCATAGCACACCACGCCACAGGAGTGTGGCCGCGCGTCCACGGAACTGCAAAACAGCGCGGTCCGTTCGTACATTGCTGCAGAACCACCGTAGCGCGGCTGCCCCCGCCCACGCCCAACCAACTATGCTGTAGATAGATACGGCGCATAAGAGGTTCCACCCCAGCAAAGGCCAGTAACTTCCCGTGAATTGCAGCGGCTGGCCTCCAGAAACCTGGGTATGGGCTAACCATCTGCGGAGGATAACAAGCCCCAGGGCAACCTGGCCCATAGTCACTGGCACAAGCATGGCGTACGTGAGGAGGAGAACGGTATCAGGGTTGTCGGAGAGATAGGCCAGCCAGGTGGTCATCCCGAGGACCGCAGCGGCACTGCAGTACCCCCATACCTGGCTGCCTGTGCCGCTGAACGTAGCTGTGCGCCTGTCGCTGAGGCGGAGGCTTGTGACAAACCAGCGCCACATTGCCGTGGCTGTCCAGCCAGCGGGGATGATGGTGTATGAGCCAACCGCTGCGAGCAGTCCCCACCCGAGGTATTGCAACCCGGTGCCGGTAAACTGGAGACTAACTTGGTCTGCGGGTGGGGGCATAACGACGCTCGTAGCCTCCGGCAACCGGGCCCCGCAGGATGCGCAGAAAGTGTTCCTGCCGGGGTTGTCTGCGCCACAGGTGGCGCACCGCCAGGTTCCGCCTGCTGCAACTTCGTTGATATTGGCCTGAACAACCCCAGCGAGGATCGGATATAGCAGGAAGAAACTGAGCAAGCCGACATAAGGAATAACTTGGACAATACATGTGGCGATGGCGAAGGGCCTCAGTTTCTCTTCGGGCAGGCCACAACGCGTCCGTTCCTGGTCAACACGTTCACAGAGGCGCAGGTGGGTGAAGAAGACCCAGTACAAGCCGTAGAAGGGAATGAATAAGAATCCGACCGCTCGGCCGGCAGTTGGGTCGTTGGGGCGTCGTCGCGGCAGTTTCCCGTGGTACAGATTGATCCACACCATCGAAAAGATACCCAGCGTGAAGTAATGCAGAAGTAGTAGTGCCCAGACCGGGAATTCCGTCAACCGGAGTTGCTCGGGGAGCAGGCGTGTCTGGCAATACGCGCAGAATGCGGCATAATCAACGTTGGCTCGCCCACATGTTGGACAAAGCATTTCACCGACGCCTCCTTCGGCACACTCCTGGTGATTGGTAACAATATGTTTGCATCCAGTTTCACCTTGCCCGACGGTATATCCTGCACAAGAACAAGGATTCGACGAAGAAAGCCCCACGCTGCCTCATATCAGCAGTCTGGTCCTGGCACCGGCTGTACACCTTGGCAATACGGTTAGCGGTACGCGACGTGTTCGAGTATGGCCCCTTCCGCTGCCGCTTGGCGAGTTCGAATGATTCCTTCAATCGCTAGCAGGCCTCCGTTTTGGAGGAGTATGGACCTGACACCCCCTTCATCAAAGAAGGCGTATCCTCCTGGAATTGTCGTGTCCGCCATGCAAACCGTCCGGTCGGTCGCATTATCCACAATCTTCCCAAGGGTGCCATCAGGCCGGAAAAAGGCCGTTTGTCCCGGATGAACATTCATACAACCTGGCACTGCTGCTGACCAGACCCAGGCTTGTGGTGCCCCGGCCGGCACGCTTATCTCTCTGGGCACGCCCCACTCAGTCGCCGCAATTCCTGGCAGCCTTTTGGGCCATGGGGGCGTGTGTTTGATTATGTGTCTTTACGGCCTCCAGCAGCTCGTTCCTGGGGTCGAGCGCCGCCACCTTCTCTATGTACGCCCACGACTCCTCCCACGCCTGGTGGTGGAACCGGTCAAATCCCCAGGCAAGTAGCGCCATCTGCAAGAGCAGGCCAATGTCCACTGGGTGTGCATCCAACACCTGCCTTATGTGACGCCGTGCTTCGCCCCACGACGGAGCGTTAGCTACCTCAATCAGAGCCTGCCGCTGGTTAGCCCAGATTGCTGCCTGTTTAAGCTCAGCGATTCTGCGCTCAGCCTCGTCTCGGTGCCGACCATTCGAGAACGATTCGAGATAGCACTTGTAAGCTGCTATTCCCTTCTGGTAACAAGCAGGCTCGAAAACTGATTTAGCTGTGCGGTAATGCTTGATGTACCCGTTCATTGGAATGGTCACCTCGTCCACGCCCTGAGGTCCCTCGAGTATGTCCTCTTTCTTGGCCTTGGCGAATGCGTAGTCGTCGCGACCGAAGCTTACCCACCAGCCTCCGACAACGACCCCGCCCGCCAAAACAACCCTTAAGAAGGCCTTGGTGATTAGTCGCCGTTGCACTGTCAGCACCTTCCTGTAACGTCTTGCCCCATTCTTCACCTTGCTCCCGCCCGAGTGGTCCCACAAGTCGGTAAGTGCGGCACCCTCCTAGAGACGGTTATAGCTGGCGCGACGCCACCAGTAGAAACCTTTTGGAAGGCTGCCTTGGTGAAACTAATCAAGCAGGGCCATAAGTGCCTTCTTCGAGAATCTCAAGCGGCACGGGCAGAGCGCCTGCGTTCAGCAGGATTTGGAGGTCGTGGGCTTCCTCGGCCGTCATGTTACCTTCGATTATGCCTCGGCCCGGGATAGCAGTGCGAATGACGGGTGCCATGATGCACCTACGGTCTAGGACGATGGCCAGTGTGCGGCCCACATTGCAACGGGTAAACTCGCGGAAGTTGTCCTTTCTATCGGGCTTAAGTTCGAAGGCCACAACCCAGTCACCGGCTTCGCCCGATTGAACTTTGGCGTTTTCCATGAGGTCATACCCGGTGAACGCGACCCTGGACTCGGCGCGCACCTGCTCCCAGCCAACAGTTTCGCCGGTCTGTTCGTCCTTCCACTCTTCGTTAGTGTTTGGTTCGGGCGAGGTTGGCCTGTACCTTGTGGGCACGAGGGGGAACTCGAGCATGGCAGTGCTCCCGAGAATACTGAGCATACGCTCCGGGTCCTTGAGGCTAGGTAGCTCGACCATGACGCGGTCATGCCCCTGCTTCTGGACTACCGACTTGCGAACGCGCAAGGAACGGAGCCGCCGCTTGAGGATGGATACGACCTCGTCAGCGGTGTTATCCCCGACGAAAACGGCGCGCATCTGTTCGGCTTGTATCTCGATGCCAGGATAGGTCTCGCGCAGGTATGTGGCAACAGCATCCTTTTGCCTTTCAGCCTCTTGAGGGTTCGCAGGTTGTGTCTCTACGAGCAGGCGGTTGTTACCAACTACCGAGATGGTAATCTTCGACGGGTCCGCGGCAATTCCTTGGAGAACATCGTGGGTGGCGGCCTGGAGTGTTTCGCCAGTGTGAGGCGACTGGTATCTGGCGGACTCCCGGGTCTGTTGCTGTTCCTGCTCAGACTCGCCGGCTCTCACAAGCGGCTTGTCCTCTGGGCTTGTAAAGCTCATCTCTGCGTGCGGAACGCACCTGAGCTCCACCCGCAGCCTGCTCTGGAAGCCGCGCCTGGACTCGCCCTCAGCCGACATTCGCCCCTGCCGCGAGCATCCGCTGCTCATTAAGATCACCGTCACTATTCCAACCATGAGGAGGATCGTCGCAACGCTGTCTCGAGTGGTGTGCATACGTTAGGCTCCTTTTACCAACTGTTGCGCACAGGTTGTCGACCGTGTACACATCTCGATCTATCCCATAGGTGTCTGCTTTTCATGACATTCTCTAACCCATGTTTCCTATTTCGACGAACGTGGAGTTGCGTCCTTGGCTCATCCCGCTCTCCGCGACTCTCTCCTTTGGTGCATACATAGAGTGGCTTCCTGAAAGAGGGGCTTTCTCCCACTACGACCATATACGACCCTCACGGATGTGTCAAGCCCGGAAGGGCATCCCCAAGCAGGATAGCATTGGCACGAACGGGTCGGCCTAGATGTCCGACACTCATTCTTCCCGGGAGGACACGTGCCGTAGGTCCTTCGTTCGCCGGCAAGCAACGGCTGCTGCGACTAGCGTCGCTAGTGCCACCAGTGCCAATATCCCATCTAGGACACCAAATACGTTAGCCCAAGCTTCGCGTTGCTGCTTCTCTACAAGCTCGGGGTAGAGTTTCTCAAAAAGTTGCTTCGTCTCGGCAATTTCTGCTTTGACCTTGTTGGGCTTTGCGGTGAGTGGTAAGAACTCTCGTTGCCAGAAGTTCACTTCAGTGTAGAGCATCAGCATGCGTGACTCATGAACTGGAATGAATCTGCCGGAGTTTACAAAACTCGGCTGCAGAAAGTCACTCTCACTTTCATCTCCGGGTGGACCTTCAGAGAATACCAGGACGTCATTGAACGATTCGTTCAGCAGCCCTTTGCCGGGGCAATGCAGCAGTCGGGCCCAACGCTCGGGTAACGTGATCACCTTTTGGTTTGCCAGCTTGTCTTCTATTTGCTCTTTGTACGCAATTTCAGAGAACGAGAGAGACTCAGCGGCGCTCCTGGCAGAAATAACCCTCTTCCACTCCACTTTCGGCAAGCCCATCCTAACACCTGCAAAGAACGTCAACTGGATCAGCAATATCATGAGCCACAGTTTTGCGTCTCGCATTGCTGTCTCCCCTCCCTTGTGAAACTCGTGGAAGCGCCGTTTGGTCGGACATTCACCTTCCGGCCTCAGCGTGCGCGCTTGGCGCACCTCCCCCGATTTCTGCAGTGTGAGACTGGTGCAAAAGTCACCTCATATTATGGCAGGGGGGCTTGATGTCAAGACGGCACTGTGCTAGAATCATCGGTAGTGGTTGCACCATTATTGTGTAGCAACGGTGAGGTGACTTATGCAAGGGGAGCACAGTAGGCAAAGCAGCTTCTTTGGCATGATCTATGAGGACTTGATCCCTGCCGACCACCTGTTGCGTAGATTATCAGCAGCAGTGGACTTTGGCTTCGTCTCCGAGCTGGTCAGCGACTGCTAGTGTGCTGACACTGGCCGGTCTTCCTCGGACCCGTCTTGTGCTTGCCACGGTATACTATCCCATTGTATACTAAGTATTAACCTCACTTTATCGGAAGAGTGCGCTCTGATATAACGATGTTAGACAACAAGGCGGGTGCTCAAGAGGGAGGTGAAACAAAGTGAAGAAAGGCGTCCGCGTCACAGCCTTTCTGTTGGCTACTGTCCTGATGGTGATAGCGGGCTTGTCAATTCGCAGATACGCCGCGATTAGGCTTTCGTTGCGGAAGCTGACATCCGTTGAGTCGCGGGCCCGCGCGCAGGCGGCTGAGTCACTATACTATTTGGGTTGGCGCGCGAAGGATAAGACTGAGCGTACCGCATGGCTGTATGCGTGTCTTGACAGCAGTGAAGAGGAAGTCCTGGACGAGGCCTGCGCAGAGTTACTCAGCATGGGCCCGGATGGAAGTCGCATAATAGCCAATCGCCTAACCGACGATACACCGTGCCAGGATGCTGTCTATAGAACCGTGGTGAAGTCTGCGGATGCGCAACTGATCCCGTTAGTTATCACCCGGCTGCGTTACGGCTATGAGACATGGCCTGCGATAGCCGCGTTGAGAAGGATGGGAGATGTAGCGCTGGATCCTATCTTAGAAGAGCTGGAGAAACACACGCAAGACAAGCCCCCGACGCCGGAGATGATAGCGGCGCTGGGAGCACTCCGAGTGCCTGGTACTATTGATGCACTCCGTAGTTATTTAAGCTACCAGCCCAAGAGTCCTGCACCACTTGCCCACCGGGATGCCGCTGCCTTCTGCTGCGCTCAGGCTGCTCTATCGCTGGGACAGTTGGGCACCAACGCCGCAAGGAATGTGCTCCAGGCTGCTCTCGCGACCGAGGAGTATGGCGGTGTACGCCTTGCCATCGCGCAAGCTCTGCGGTGGGACAGCGTTGACAAAAGACCTGCTATCGTCGTTGTTGACCTCACGAACCCAGAATACTTCCACACCCTCGTCCCGAATCAACTGGCGCTGCGATATTTCAAGTGGCATCATACTGAACGCGGCGTCCATAAATGCGATTACTATGCCTCCACTGAAGGGTGGACTGTCGTCTGCCAGCCGGCCTATACTCGGCCACCGGCGAGCGATTGGTGGTGAGAATTTCGGTCGCGCTCTGGAACCTTTTTTTGAGCTGGGGCGATGGTGTCAAGGCTAGCCGCGACGAAAAGTCAGCCGAATCAGCTCTTGGTCGCCTAACATGCTTTCTGTAGTCCGCTTGCTCCAAATGCCTCGCACTTGGCGATAGATTTCGGGCCACGGATGATCGGCCCGTGGTCGCGTGGGTAGCTCTCGTGGGTGTGTACGAGTATGAAGATGACCGTAACCGCAAAGGCAATCCGCTAATATCCGCCAAGGCCAAGGGGTGGATAGCTGACCCCGTAGTGGGCTTCGTCTATGAGCCAGTCGTGGCCAGCGGCTCTTCCGCTACCCTCTTGAACCTGATTGGTGCAATCTGGAAGGAACCGCCTGATTTTCTTTCGTCTACTGATGACTGGCGGGAAGCGCGCGAACGGTGCATGAATAGTCTGACCGAACAGGTGCTGAGGACCGTCCAAAACAGCGCCGTGGACGCCTATGATTTGGAACTGCCGGATCACTCCATCATCTCACGATTCCGCAGCCGTCTGGGACTCGAGAAGTTTCAGCAGATATTCAATGAGATCATCACCGAGGCCCGCGAGGCGGGATTGGTAAGCGACCGGCTGCGCATCATTGATGCTGCTCATCTGCAGGCGAAAGCTGACTTGTTTCGCTTGCCCTGGCCTTGCCCCCGAAAACGAGTCCAGGTGTAGTGTTGGTATTTGAGGAATATGGATGCAAGGAAGAGGCAATATCGCAACTGCGTCTATGTCACCGGAACTTTCGGAGCAAGGAGGACAAATCGATTCGGCGGGGAACTAATGATGTACAAAGTAAGCTGTCCAATGTCTCAAGATGGAGGATGTCCCAGCCACCCACTTATGGGCCCACTTTGGCACGAAAATGCTCAAGAATCGCTCAAGAAAGTGTCCTATCACTCGGCTTATAGACACACTCTCTGGAATACGAAGGCAGAATGGCTGCAGTTGGTGCAGCCAGCGGTCACGACGTGACTCCGGACAGTTGGCGACACTCCTCACTACGAACGAAGCTTGAAGAGTTGTTGCGTTTGCCCCCGAAACGCGACTTTCAGCTAGATTGCGAGTGCAAGCTCCCGGCACTCATTGCTTCCGAAAAAGTTGCGATAATCGTCCGGTAGGGGGAGCCAGTCAGGACGAGCAGCCCCTTCTGCCAACCAGCAGAAGGGTTTTGTGTATATGGCGTATAGGTTTTCGCCATCGAAGGTGCAGTTTAATAGTAGCAGATTTAGGAGCTTCCTTTTCGCCATTTAGGGCTGTGACAGCCACAGTGAGTAAGCTTGTTGGGACAGGCGAAATGTCTTGATTTCCGCATCGAGGTATAGCTGATTCGCGTTTTGGTGCCCCTCGATGCTACTCGGCCATCAAAGCGTAAATCACGAAGAGTGGGACTTCGAGGTGTACGTCGTCAGAACCTCTTGGGCATTTGAGGGCCAAAGGTAGGGTGCAACTTGGCCCCTTTTTGGTTAACTCGCCCAGTACTGCTGATTAGCGCCAGGTTATGATGGCGCCCCGCTGTACAGTTCGCCGCTTACCTCCTTTCTGCTGCTGAGCACTTGCTCCGTGCGGCCCCGGTAGACATCCCTTTGCCGCAGCTTGCCAGCGCTTCGTGATAGCGCTGCTACCGTCGACGAGGTGTCGACACTAACCGCAGTCGCTCGACAGCGGATGTCTTCTCATGGCAGCGCGGAGGCTGTCGGCTGTGGCATGCAGATAGATGCCGGTTGTGTCCAGGCGGCTGTGGCCCAGCATCTCCTGCAGGCAGTGCAGGTCAGCACCGTTGCTCAGCAGCATGCAGGCAAATGAGTGGCGCAGTTTGTGGGGTGTAATGTCGGGCCGGTCGATACCTGCCGACTCCAGTGCTCGACGCAGTGCGCTCGCGAGTCCATAGCGTCCTAGTCGGGCTCCCCACTTGGCAGTGAATACGAGTCTGTGGCTGCTTTCGGGCCGCACCTCTCGCCACTCGTGCAGCACATCGCAGACTTCCCGCGCCAGCGGTAATACCCTCGTCCGGTCGCCCTTGGCTGCCGAGAAGCGCACTATCTGCTGGTCCAAGTCTACGTCGCTCCAGTGCAGGCGCAGCACTTCACTACGCCGAGCGCCCGTGAACATCATGAACATCAGCACTGCTTTGTCGCGAATGGCGTCAAACTGGCACTGCTGGTTGCCCGCAGCTTTGATCACCCGCCGACACTCGTCCTCGGACAAGTATGTGGGCAGATTGCGTGGCTGGCGGGGAAGCGTCACGTGCCGGAACGGGTTGGTCTTCGTGTAGTCGTTGTCCCACAGGTAGTTCCAGAACGACCGCAGAGAATTGATCCGTCGGGCCACTGACGACGGCTTGAGGCCCCGCTCCCGCAGCCACACGACGTACTGACGCACAGCCTGCTTGGTGATGGCCTCGACTTCCGGGGGTACTCCCTGTTCCTCCAATGACTGAAGAAACATTCGTCCGTCGGACTTGTACGCCTGAATTGTGAGGGGACTGCAGTTGCGCTCGACGGACAGGTAAGTGAGAAACTCCTGATGCAGCTCTTCGATTCGCATCTGACAACGCTCCCTTCTGGTTTGCGTTGTCGGAGGCGAAATCAGCCAGTTGGACCATAAGCACTATTATGGACTCATTTTTCTACGCTTCGGAGCCGTCTTCTGACGGCTGAAGCTGGTGACTTGATATTGAGTCCATAACTCTGCATATGGACTCATTCTTCAAGCCGAATGTGGCCAGGACGCCGAAAATGAGTCCATAAGTCGGGGAAAGTGAGTCTATAAGCCGAGTTATAGACACATCTATTAGCCGACTGTGGACATAAGTACTAGGGGATTATGTACACACTTGCGCGCAGGTTATGTGCCGCTTCGCTGCCTCCGGTGCTTTGGGGTGGTGACCGCAACTGCGATCAGATGGTGCGGAGGACAATATCACAGGGGTGACTCTCTGTCAAGGCCTCCTCTGCTCCGGCTGCGGCCGCACTGGGCAACTGGCTCCTGCATCTGCGCGTCCACGACGAGGCCCGCAACTCGAGCCCATCGGCCAGTACGTCCTTCGGAGTCGGTAAGCTTTGTAGCGAGAAAAAGGTCAACCCCAGAATAAGGTGAAGGAAACCGAACCGAGGTAGATGGTCAAGACAACGAAGAACCCGGTTATCGCCAGCTTCACGAGTGCTGTATGCCTGCGAGTCAGTTGGGCCAGGTGCTGGGAGCTAGCGCCAACGTAGGCTACTAGAGTGAACGCTACTATTGGCAGCGTGAACATGGCGACATATAGCACAAGCAATTGGAAAGTCCTCGCCCGCAGAGTCTCAGTGCTCCACATATACATCAAAGTAGGAAGGTATATCTGGCCGGTACAGAACAACTCCAGGATAGAGATGAGCAGTCCGGCGACAAAGGCAAAGCCGAGAAACGTGAACGGTGTACGTCCTCAGCGAAAATGGGACAAATGGGGATGTTGCGCGTTAGGTAGACAAGGCAGAAGGCTCCTCCTCTAGGAGGGAAGACATAGAACTAAGAAAGAAGCAGCGGGGAGAAGAAAGAACACGGCAAGCAGCTTGAGCAAGCCGGTAGCGCAAGTGAAGCTTAGGTGGGCCCCGTTGTTAAGACAGGCATAGCGCTCTTTTTTAGATTCATATTGGTATCCTGGCTTGGGTTTGAAAGGGTTGTTCGCTGTGCCCACCGCTGCCCCCCCCGGGGGGCAAGCCGGCCCAGCGAGTCAGAATAGACCTCCCAGGGTGTGCAGTAATCCACGGTCTGAACCAGCTCCCAACTGACCACGTAGCGCGAGTGCCAGTCCACCACCGCCACCAGATAGATCCACCCGCTCGGCGGGTCAAGTTCGGCCGCGGACAGATAGCATATATACCCATCTCGCGCATGTAGCGTTGCACCCGCTTGCGGTTGATCTGATGACCTTCCCGCCGTAGTTGCGCCGTGAGCCGCCGCGAACCGTAAAACGGCCACGCCGTGTAGATCTCATCGATCCGGTGCTTGAGCCCCACCTCTTCAGGCGAGACCGCCACCGGCCGGTAGTACACACTGGAACGACTTACGCCCAGCAACTGGCACTGCACCGTCAGCGGCAGTTGTCGATGGTCCCGTTCGATCATCTTGCGCCGCTCACTCCGGGAGCTGGTCGATACCAGCTTTTTTTCAACCACCCTATCTGCGTGGTCAACCGCCCGATCTCTGCGTAGAGCTGTTCAAGCCGGCGTTGATGTTCGGCTTGCTGCTGCGCCTGATCCTGCTTGCTGTCTGTAAACAGGCTAGGCAGGTGCTCCACCGCCTTCTGCTTCCATTTGCGCAACTGGCTGGGATGCACCTCGTACTCAGCCGCCACTTGCGCCAGCGGCTTCTCCTCCCGCAAAAGCTCTAATACTACCTTGGCCTTGAAGGCTGCCGTATACGTCTTTCGCTTGGTCATGCTACTTCTGGTACCCATTTCTGTTGTCCAGTTTTTGGGGTCCACTATACTATGTCCTCCTATCTATTCGGACAAATCGGGCCAACAAATAACGTGTACTCTGGCCTTCGTTGTGGCCGACTCATCCTCTGCTGCCAGTCAGCGCCCGCTCATGCCCTCCCAGGATCTTAGCGATCAACACCCAATCATTGTCGTAGATGATCAGGGGGACCCCGGCGAAGAGAGCAAACGCCCGCCGGTGGAATTCCCAGAACGTCTCGGTGCAGGCGCGGGGGAAGGTTTGCACAAGCAAAGCATCCGCGTAGGGCAAGCACATTACGAAGAAGAACACCTTCCCAAGCTGGCCTCGTTGCTTTACCAGGGCCTGGCCCATATCCATCTGCGCTTCGCCCGGCCGGTGCGCTAGCGACATATGAACTCCCTGCCTGAGCTGCTGCAGTCCCCGCACCTTGGCGTTCACTTGTGTATAGCCGCCGATGTAGCCCTCGGCTTGCAGCCGCTCAAAGATGCGTTTAGTGGTGTGGCACTGCTCTTTGGACACCGTCTGGTCTTGTTCCACTGCTGGATACGACCAATGTGGGGACCTAGCTTGGGCTGGGCGCACGAGGTTTGCTCTGTCGGTAACCGGGAGGCTCCGGATACTCCAGGATCTTCTGCAGCGTACTCCAGTGGATGCTCGTCTCTCGCAGAATCTGACGCTTGCTGGCCCCCTCGCGCAGTACCTGGATACGAATCTGTGTCCACCATCTCATGTCGGTATGCACCACTTCTCCTGTAGGCTCAAACCCATCTGGGACAATGCTCAGTAGCTCCCGAACGGCCAGTCCCCCGCCCTGATTAAGTTTAAGGGGTGCCGCACTTTTCAACCGCCCCCACTACCGCCTCACTTTCTGACCAGCGCTTATGCGGACTGTGTCCAGTGGTGGACTGAGAAGATGATCAGTAGTGCAAGAGCCCGAAAAGCCGAACCACCTACAGGCAGTAGTGTGATACCTACTTGCGTTCCTTCACGAGGCAAGGTAAACTATACAACTGAACAGTCTCATAGGACAAGTCCGTTTTCGAGGGTTGAATGGCGTACCTTCTCTTTCGGGAGAGCTATCTCTGGCAACAATCTCCGTTTGCGGGAGCACAGTGATGAGGGTAACGGACCGGCTGGCATCGGCGTCCGCGGAAGTCAAACAGACTGTCAACAGCTACGCAACTGCATTTCGCCTTGGATGGGATGTGAGCCCTGGCCGAATGCTGAGCGCCATCGTTCCATTCGTCGTGGCTGGCCTAACGCCGGTCGCCCAGATGTGGATCATCAAACTGTTTCTTGATGAGATAACTTCCACGATCACGACTACACACACACAACATCAGGACAATGTTCACACCCTATTGTGGCTACTTTGCGCCCAGTTCGTACTCTTGGTCATTAGACAGGTTGAGGCGAGTATGAGTGTCAACACCCGCGAGATCTTCTCAGATCTTGTGCGCCAGCACGTCAATCTCCGTATTCTTCGAAAGGCTGCACGGTTGGATCTAGCTTTCTTTGAGACCCCAACCTTCTACGACAAGCTTGAGAATGCGAGGGCAAGTGTTGACAGAGTAGCTGGTGCCATACAATGGTTCCTTATGCTGATTCAAGCGGTGGTTACCCTGTCGTCAATGATAGTCGTCCTTGTTCGTTTTCACTGGCTGGCTGCAGTCGGGGCGGTCGCCGTCTCACTTCCCTACGCTGTAGGTTACTGCCGATATGCTCGACTGAACTGGAGTGTGGTGACACAGCGCGCCCCCGAGACCAGACTGGTAACCTACCTTTGCAACCTGCTGACGGGGCGAGACGCCGCGAAGGAAATCCGCGTCTTTGGCTTGGCAGACTACTTGATAGACGAGACTTGGAATGTATGGCGAAAGTTCTTCACTGAGAATGTGGGACTTGTGCTGCTCCGCAGTCGCATGATGCTCGGGCTCGGAATAGTGACAGCCGTGGGGCTCGCGGGGGGGTGGGGTTATGTTGTGCTTCGGGCTCTGCAGGGCACCATCAGCGTTGGCGACGTGTCTCTCTATTTCTCAGCCATTGGGGCGACGATCAATCAGCTTACGATATTGTCTACGAATATCGGGTACGGGTACGAGGGGGCTTTGTTTCTCCAGAACCTTTTTGATTTCTTAGACTTGGATCCGCAATCGCTTGAAGGAAGTCTGCTCAGGGGAGCTACCTGGCCCAAGTCGGAGAAGCGTATGATTTCGGTGTCTGAGGCGCCTGAGATAGAATTCAGGAACGTTCATTTTCGATATCCTGGTACGAACCAGATGGTCTTACAGGGGGTGACGCTTGGGATTGATGGTGGCACAACTGCTGCTCTGGTCGGAGAAAACGGTGCTGGGAAGAGTACGCTCGTAAAGCTGCTCCTACGTCTGTATGATCCTGTGGAAGGACAGATTCTTCTTGACGGATTAGATATTAGGGACTACGATGTAGACTATCTACGAGGGTTGTTCAGTGTGGTTTTCCAGGACTTTGTCCGTTATGAGTTGACAGCGCGGGACAACGTTGGACTCGGTGACGTCAGCCAAGTTGACGACATGGCATCAGTCGCCCGGGCAGCCGAGCGCTCAGCAGCCGACCAGTTGATTGCGAAGCTGGCAAAGGGCTATGACACAGTTCTTGGACGTACCTTTGAGGGATCGACAGATCTTTCAACTGGCGAATGGCAAAAGATCGCACTAGCACGCGGCTTTATGCGCGATACGCCGATTGTAGTACTCGATGAGCCTACGGCAGCGCTTGATGCTAGGGCCGAACATGATCTATACAAGCGAGCCGGCAAATTGGCGACCGGCAAGACGACCTTGTTGATCTCGCATCGGTTTTCTACGACGAGGATGGCCCATCATATCCTCGTGCTGGCAAACGGTAGAATCATTGAGGCCGGCTCGCATGAGGCCCTGCTGTGTATTGGTGGCACTTATGCGAAATTGTTCGGCTTGCAAGCAGAGCGTTACCGCATGTAGCTCTCGGAGAATCCACGGTGGGAGCACGGTGAGGCAGACACGAAAGCATTGGTTGGAAAACGCGCAGACGCCCGCGTTGTGGGGGGTTGCGGGACTCCTTGCGCTCCTCCTATCATAAGCCTGACGAGTGGGGAACCTCCTTGCTCTGAATGGGATCGCGTCCGAAATGCGGCGATAGGAACCATGTGAGCAGGCGCAAGATAGAGGCGACTCCGTTGTACATGAGTGCAATCAGCATGGGAGAGCCGCTAATACCAGTGTGTGCGAGCACCCCGGCTTCTGGAGAAGCCAATCACCACGGCACCCACATGTGTGTGCCCTCAGCCAGTCTGCCGCACCAGTGAATAACTCAGGAGTTTTGGGTGTGTCGCCCAGATAATTTGTTTGTCGCAGCCCTCGACAACTCTTGATAAGGCTGACTCTTAATGTCTGCCCGATGGTTGCCGTACTACACAGACAGCTCCGCACTTCCGGTGCCAGTACGTATGACATGTCTCACCACTCGGGAAGCCACTGTCCCGCCCCGATACCGGCTCCCGCTGACATCCACGCATGGTATCGTCACCACCGAGTGCCACGGAGATCGAAGAACTCGTTCCACAACCTGCACGGCCTTGTCTCTCTCCGCACAAAGCCGTTCATTATCCCACCTCGTCGCTGAAGGACCGGCTTCCACACTTTGCACCAAAACGTACTGTGGGCAATAGATACAGCGCTCACATAGCTACCCGTCTGCACGCATCCCAGTAGGCCACAACGTACACTGATCGCGACACCCACCCGCTTCCTCCGGACCCGAGCACCACTCTGCGCCCAGTTCGTTGCGTGGTGGGCAGCAGTTTGCCCGACCTGCACACTATATGGCCCCCACCCGCCTGCTTGGCCGCGCAGCATCCGCGGACGGTTTCTGTTCGACGTGGCGCTATTACAATGGGCTATTGCCGGGATTCACGCACGTGCCGGGTCTACCTGGGCTGTTTCCGGGACTCGTGCACGTTCCCAAAGGTCCGGCCCCCCACGCCTGTTCGCCGAGCTCCCCGAGATCAAGCACACGAGGCGGCTCGTACTGGACACTGATTTCGCTGTCCGTCGATCCTATAGCAGTCTTACTATCTAATTCACCCATGTTCACACACCTGCCTTTAGCTTCACGCAATATGCTAACATACTAGTGGCGCCTAGTTGGCACTTCGTTTTGCGCTCTAGTCTATTCTTCGCCTCAAGCACACGCTGGTTTTCGTCGCTCTGAGCCGGGGCTGAGCCGCGAGGTCCCACCTTGTGTAGACTCCGCAGCCGTTCTTCCGAGGGCTTACCCGGCCAGACTCACCACTCCCCCCCAGGGCCAATTCTGGAGCCATTTCCCCCGTGGATCATGTAACACCGTGCACTCATGTGGTTGGTTCGCGTTTGTCCTCCTGTTCCGTGAGCCACACTCGGCTACCCCAGGGACATATTATACCACATACCTCAATCTATGTCAAGAGGGTCAACTCGCACCAGAAATCTCTGTCCTTGTGAAAGTACATCTCATAACAGCCCACATTGTTTGCCAGCTGACAGCAAGATCTGAACACTCCCTTTGTCCGAGCCGGATCTACTAGTACTGAGTACATAGTCTCATATTCAGTTGCGATCAGCCAGGGCACCGCCTCATTCTGTTGGCACTCGCGGAAGTAGGTGCGATCCCCGTGCCTAAGGAAGAACACCTTCTGTACAATCGCTTCTCGGCTCTTGTCCGCTGTCCCCTCCGCCTGCCGCCAAGGCGTGCTGTACGCGCGTACTTCGTCTCCTACCTTACGCACGGCCACAATCTCGTCCGTCAGCACATTACTTGCAGGCGATCGCTCGGCCACCGTCGTCTTGCCCGCTCCGGATTCGCCAGCGAATATATAAGACTGGGCACCCTTCACAATCGCTGCCGCATGCAGCAACAGCCCATCGGACGGTGGCACAAGTGCGGACCAAGTTGTGGCCAACCACAACAGCCGACGATCACACGGAAAACCTCCCCAAGCGCCGCTCAGCCCAAACAGTGTGCCAGTCCCTTCGGTCCTGTCCAGGAATGTGACGTGGTCGAACCCAATGTGGCATACAATGTGCCCCCCTTCGCATCCGCGAAATCTGTCGAAGCAATCACGAAATCTTTCGGAGTCACAGTACGGGGACAAACCCCCGACTCTCGACTCCACAACCCGGTCGAACTGAGGGCCCAAGCGGGATCTAGGAAACAACCTTGTGCATTGCTCCTGGACGTACGTTCTCAGTCCTTTCGCCCAATCTGCTGTCACACCACCATTACCCGGTCGCGCTTCGAGTACCACTACGTGTACAACGCAATCGGCCTCATTGGATTCGCCGAGAAAGCCGTGCATAAGGGGTCGTAACTTCGCACACAATTTGCCTTCGGATCGGACCAGCAGGCTCACTCCACCAATCTCAAGTGTCAGATGACCCATCGTCTCAATCCTCTTGACGCGCGAACAATGCGGCGTTTTCGCACCTTGCCTAGTGCGCAATCATGTAGCTAGATTGGGATCAATCAGCCTGGAGCGTGGGAACAATCCCCTTTCGAGCGCCTCTTGACAGAACGAATTAGGAGCCGTAACAGAACCGCTCTCCAAATATGCCGCGGATCGGCAGAATCCGAGACAGTATGTTTTCAGAATGCAGTTGCCACATACCCCTTCGAGTTCGGAGGGGATTCTCCTCCGTATTTCTGCCAGACCAAGACTCTGATGCCATAACTGTGCCAAGGAAGTCTCACGAATGTTGCCGAAAAGGAGCTTCCCATCTGCTTCTCCGATCCCGCAAATAGAAACGCGACCGTCGTGCAGTACCCCCAGACGGGTGTGAAGCGGACACGGATGCATACTCTTGGCTAGGCTGTCCAATGGTCGAAACGCGTACGGTACAGAAAAGAATGCACGTGTTGGCCCCGATTCGCTGACCCACGAACTCACGCGTTGGTGAAGTTCCAACTGTGCTGGCATCGACAAGCGTAGTTGCTTCGTGCTCATCTTGTTGCTAGCGCGACCAAATGCCGAGATTGGGGTGATTTTCAATTCGTCCACTCCCAAACGGCAAGCCAGTTCGAAAATGCTACGCAATTCGTCACAGTTACCCTTCCACACACAGGTTATGACCTGCACAAAAACGCCCCGCTTCTTGAGCAATTCGATGGCGTGAACTGTGGCTTCAAATGCGCCGATAACGCCGCGAAACCTGTCATGTGTATCCCCACACGCGCCATCCAAGCTCACCGCTACCACGGCCAATCTCACACCACCAAGGTCTTCCGCGATTCGATCATCAACCAGTGTGCCATTTGTCTCAAGCGATGCCGAGAGACCGTGACTACGGAGGCATCGAAGTACTTGCAGTATGTCTGGTCTCAATAGCGGCTCCCCCCCGGTTACTGTTACTGAGCCTAATCCGAGGGTAACCGCCTCGGACATGACAGCGTCAATCTCGGCAAGGCTGAGTTCTGCGCTGCCGATCTGCGAGCACTCAGCTGGGGCCGGGCTTACCCAGCAATGGCGGCACCTCAAATTACATCTGCCCGTGACGTGCAACGACATCGTCCTGAGTTTGGGGCACGCTCTTTCCACGATTTGACGCTTCTCTCGCGCCTGACGTCAATACCAACAGAATGGGTCACGGCCCGCCAAGTTACCAGTTGCATGGTAGGCGGAGGCACGACATCCTCCGTGGCACAGCGTATTGTACTGGCAGTCACTGCAGCCTGGCACTTGGCCCAAATTGACAGTTTTGAGCCTTCGAAATTCGTTGAAAACCCGGGAACTTCGCCATATGTACACAATGTCTTCTTGTCTAACATTGCCGGCCTTCACATCCCACAGTGCGTCACAAGGAACGACCCACCCGTCAGGTCTAATGGTGCACGCACTAAACGCAGCTCCGCACCCATCCAGAGTGTTTTGTTTGCCTTCCAACAACCTTTCAGGACTCTTCGAGAAACCTTTCAGCTGCCTTCCCCATTGAAGGTAGGCACCGCCTATGAATCCAGGATACTCTTCCGAGAGTTGGTCAACTATGTCAACCGCGTACTTCCTTTGTGAAGGCGTCAGTTGAAGCTGCAGTGCGTTAACGCTGGCGCAGCCAGCGCCCACCATGTCGTTGAAGTCTATTTCGACAAGTCCTAGCTCCCTTGCAAGTCGGGCAATGTTGAGCAGATCCATCTGATTGTACTTGTTGACCACAGTGACGCCTCGAACCGTGAGTCCACACTCAATTAGCTGCTCGATCCCAATAACCGTCCTTTTGAAGACTCCAGCGCCCCGGATAGCATCGACCACCACCGCCTTCGACCCGTCTAGGCTCACTGATATCCCTCCACGTACAGGAACAGCAGCTAGCTTCTGAGCCACACTCTTAGACACCAAGGTGCAGTTTGTGTTCAGACTGCATCGCATGTTGTGTTCCTCAATGCTGCTGAGGATGTCCAGCAAGTCATCATGGCAAAGCGGCTCTCCCCCTGTCACGGTTACCCAGAAGATCTTGGCACGGGCTAAACCATGCACTAATTCGATGAGCTCAGGTGTAGAAAGCTCGTCATCGAGAGGAGCGCCTCCTGTAGCAAAGCAGTGTTTACACCGGAGATTGCAACGGGCTGTAATCGCCACAGAAGCAGCAAAAGGCGCGGATGGCAGATGGTCCTTCACTTGCTGAGCTCCTTCTCTGCAATGCTCAGAAACTCGAGCTCTTCCAATTCCATTACAAACTTGTCGACATCGGCAGAGATGGTCTCGCGCGGTACGTCGAGGAACCGCTTGTGAACCATGTCAATGATCGACGACAGCGTCCAACTGCCATCACAGCAACCCCACACGATGAGTCCTACGCTGTTCAGGATCTTTGCGGATCCTGTACCGTGGTCGAACAGGACACCGTCGGCATCCTCTTTACGACATATGACACCTGGCTTGGCCACGGGCCTTGCTTGGTGGTCCATTTCATATCCCCCGATAGTACTGGTAGTGACAGAGCTTGATAGTTCAGGTCCTAGTGCCCCCGTCTGTATTTTACACACTATTCCAAGCACTTGGTGTGGTGCAACGAGTGAATCTTCGACTTGACAATTATCCCCTTTGGTGACGAAGTACCACTTCCGCCAGCCATGTTTCAACCCCACAATCCGATGCACCACAATTCGTCTCCCGGCCAAGAATGCTATCACATCTCCTGTTGTGAGGGTATCAGGACTAGCCTTCACTACCTTAAGCGTATTCCCAGGTCGGATGCTGGGCATCATGCTGTACCCCCCAAATTCCAGCATCAAGCCGCCTTGTGCCTGAATCGCCCGCTTGACAAGTGACAGTTTCACCGAGCCAAGGTCCAAGGCTCGGCCCGTGTCCGCATTGGCGTTGAGGCCATGGCGTTTGACAGAGCATGAAAGGCAATGGCCTATCCTGAGTATCTTCTTCGCAGTGTACCGAATAACTTGCCGTACACCTCTTCCCGCCTGCATATGCTCCTTGGGCTCCCTCCTGAGCCGTTAGCGCTGCTCAATCGCACCCTCGCGCCACGAAAGGCAGCAAAATCTTGTGCTGAGGTCTTTGTTACGTCTTAATCTTCGCGGCATGCGAGGTTGGCAAACACATCTGTCAGACCCCGTTGCGCCAGATGTTGGAGAAACAGTGACACGTCCCTTCGGGCGTCTGCACGACGGACATGGAACCTCGAACACACGGCTTGGACTATGTCGTCTGTGGTTCTTGTCCCATCCAAGAGCTCCCAGATTTCGGCACCAACCCCATTGAAGGTAAATAATCTATTATCTCGTGTTGATAACACGAATACCTGCTCTCCGACTCTTTCTGAGACTGTATCGATAGATTTGACCACGCACTGCGCCAGGTCCGAATCGTTTCTTGACACTAACACCACCCCTTGCTGGCAGATTGCCACGTACCCCCTATTACTAAATCCGTCTCGCTTTAGTGAATCCGCCAGCGCGAGATAATCGCACGATGTGCCCATTATGCCAGGTACTGCGCTTTTTGTCAAGTCATACGAGTCGCTGTCCTTGCCCCTGAGAACGAGCCCAGTTGAATGTTACTACTTGGGGAATCTGGATGCAAGGGAGGGCGGTATGATGAGCCCGAAGAGACACAGCCCGGAGCAGATCATCAACAAGTTACGGCAGGCAGAAGTGGAGTTAGCTAAGGGAGCTACGGTGGACCAAGTATGCAAGAAGATGGGGGTAACGGATCATACTTACTACTGGTGGCGTGCGGAGTATGGGGGTATGCGCGTAGATGAAGCGAAGCGGCTTAAGGAGCTGGAAAAGGAGAACGCTCGTCTCAAGAAGCTGGTAGCCGAGCAGGCTCTGGACAATTCCATTTTGAAGGAGGCGGCGTCGGGAAACTACTGAGCCCGGCCCGGCGCCGGGTAGCGGTAGAGCAAGTGAGGGAAGTGCTGGGTCGGGAAATGGTCTCCGAGTGCCGCGCCTGTCGCGTGTTCGGGCAGCCGCGTTCAACCCAGCGACGGCAGGGCGATGAGATGTGGGAGAGACGTGAATGCGAAACGGCCTGCTGGCAACACCCGTTCATTCTAGCGATCAAAGTTGTGCCTCGGGTGCAGGTCTGGCCGCCACACGAACAGGTCCTGTAGTGCACGACTGCACGGCAGTCCCTTGCAGAACTTCAGTCCAGTGGGTATGCCAAAATCACGGCATGCCTGCGCCAGTGTCGTGCGAACTGCAGTGCCTAACACTTCCATACGGCCGGACCGCGCTAATTCTCCTCGGATCCCGGACCACTGGTTAGGCCTGAGATGCCTGGCCAACGCAGCTGTGTCACACAGCCACAGAAGACGCCGCTCTCCGCGGTGAGCGAACAGGTGAAGGCAGGAGCTCAACAGCGCGTCGCCCGGCGTCAGAACGCAAGCTTCGGCCTCACCCAGCTTCCTGAGGGCCCGACGGTTGAGCATCCTCTCTGCAATCTCTATCGTCGGGCTCTCTGGGATCTCCCTGCCCCAGTTCAGCAGGTCCCAGTGAAGGTCAATGGTAATGCCGTCCCTAATTAAGCTTATCGCGTAATAAAATGCCAGAATATGACTGGTGGGCACGGGATCCGCCCGGACCTCGTAGCCAATATTGAGCAACGCCGCTATCGCGCGTTCTTTGTTGTCAACATCCACAAGAAGGTCAATGTCGCCAGAGGGCCGTAACGCCGGGTCAGAGTAGCACATATGGGCTGTGGCCAGCCCTTTGAGCACCACGCTACGGATGCCGGCGCTCTCCAGCGCATCTGTGCTCTCTGCGATTGCTAGACCGTGCTGCTTCTGCCTTGCTCCTGTAAGCAGCAAGCTTATTGCTGATTGTCTGATAAGGTGCGGATCCATAGCTTTGGCATATCCCATTCTCTCGCATCCCTCATAGGCTAGTCCCGTCACCCCGTGTCTCTGGCTCAGGTCGAAGACAGCAGGCAAGTCCTCCTGGAATTGTCGATGCGGCAGGCTCATCTGGCTGTCGAAACCCATACCTACTGCGCAGAGCTGGACAAGCTCTGCCCAGACACGTTCTGGCGTTGGGATTTGTGCCGTCGAGTCTGCGGCCGGAGGTCTGGCATCCCGGCTCAGGCTGTCGAAAGTGCCACCCACTATGAGAGCCTCCGCCCAAAATCTCTGTCTGTTTGTCCTTGTCCGCGACTAAGTAGCATCCATATTTGCTTCCCCGTCGACGCGATGGTGACATTCCTCCAGAATAGTGTGCTGCCAAGACGACATCACCGTCAACCGGTTCTTGTCGACTTGCTGCTTGCCGCGACCTTATGCCGCTGCGCCTCACTCGCTCGGTGCTCCGACACGGCGAATTTGATCCAACAGATCGCTCGGTTCCCCGGAGTGACGTGAATCCGGGTATTTTTCCATTATCTCCTGACAGACGGCGGCAGCCTCGGGTATGTGACCGAACTCGTAGGTCGACCAAGCCACTTTGCCGGACAGCATCTGTTTGACCTGGATTTCTCATCCAGGTGCTCGTTTCGGATAATATTCTTTGAGTCAATCACGAATTCCTCCCGGTGCCGACCATAGTTCTCTACTTCCTACCACAGCAGTAAGCCCTGCTGATCGAGCAATCAAAGATAGTGGCATCCACGCCGCGCAGGGCTTGTCTGACGGCATACTCCTTATCGGGAGCACACCAGAATATCATAGTACCACCGCCATCAATTCAATCAAGGCAAATCCTCTTTTCTCTAACATGTTCTCCTCCTGTTTACTTGTAGAACCGGAATTCCTCACCTACCTTCTGGTCTGTTCGATGTTCTTCGAATCTGCCACAGGTCCCTGTCTGCCCTGGTGATGCATGTACAAGAGTCAGGCATTTGTGGGCTGTCCGGAGGCCCTTTCGGTTGAACGAACCCACATTAGCGGCCTTCGGACAGCTAACGGGCATGCTCCTGCGCTCCTATCGCGCAACCGCCCGAGTTGGATACCTCGAAACATTGGCCTTCTCTCACCGCCTGCTTGCCAGTCTAAGCCTGCCTCAATACCTCTCGCCGCATCATATGTGCTGTCATATGCTCGCTCAAACACAGAAGCGCAGGCCACCTTGCACAGCAATTGTGCAACCCCCTGAGCCAATAGCACACATCTTGCACTCTTCCTCACGTGCCCTCATGCGGCTGTCTCCTCGAGCCTGCCTTCCCGACTCTGTGAGTCCGAAGCTAATCAACGAGTTTACTTACCGGAACTACGCCCGGACTTCCTGCCAAGGTCAAGTGCAATTCTCCTGATCCACTCAGCCTTATCTTATACTATAGTCGTTTGAAGACTGATTTGATTCGGTTCTTGGCGGGGAATTTCTTAGGGTGAACGGCCGTGGCCTCCTCGCTATGGCTCTCGCTCAGTGTGTCCTGCCCCTCATTCGCGCTGAGCAAGTCAGGCAGCGCCTCAGCGGCAGCCTGCTTGGTGGCGTCATCCGAGTGCAGGTAGCGTGAAGTAGTGCTCAGGTCAGCATGGCCCAGCAGCTCTTGGACTGTCTTCACATCCACTGCCGAGTGCAGCAGCATTGTGGCATAGGCGTGACGCAGACTATGGGCGGTGATGCCTGCTTGGTCAAGCCCGGCTCTCTTCACAATGCGCTTGAAGATTCGATAGAACGTCGAGTTGCCCATGCGCTTGGCGCGCGTGTTAGGGAAGAGAAGCTCTGAGGTTGATTCTCTCTCGTCCAGGTATTGCTCAAGTATTCGCCGGGTCTGTTCCGGCAGAGGTATTACCCGTTCCTTGCCGCCTTTGCCCATAATCCGAATGCGGCTCAGATCGGCTGTCAAATCGCTGGTTCGCGAATTCAGCAGCTCAGAGCGGCGCAGGCCCGCAGTCAACAGCAGCATGATCATAACTCGGTCGCGAATATCGCTAGTGGCCTGGACCAACCGATGGCATTGCTGAACGGTTGGCCCCTGGGGCAGACTAGGCCTCTGCTTGGGCTTGATCACGCTGTCGACCGGGTTGGACTCTGCCAGACCGCTTCTTATCAAATAACTGAATAACGAACTGGTAGCATTCAGTGCCCGTGTGATCGTGGCTGGAGCCAGTCCACTCATCGAGACAGCAAAGGCCTGCAGCTCGCGGCTGGTAATGTTGCGGACATTTGTCGCTAGGCCATGAGACACCAGGAAGCGATGCAGCCGCTTCAGATCCCGGCCATAGGCTTGTAGGGTAAGCGGAGAAGCTTGGCGGTACTGCTCAAGATAGGTCAGAAAAGAATCCACCAAGTACTGGAAATTGTGGATTCCCTGTTCGTTGTCAGCGACAACGGCCGCTCCCAACTGGCAACCGGGGCTTACTGTCGTTGCCTGGCTTTGATGTTCAGCTACAGTGCTTCTCATGTGTCTATCCCTAACTGGTGTCCGGCGGGGGGGTCAGAACATGATGTTCGCCGGATCTATATGCGGTTGCCTACAGGCCAGACTCATTTTTCGTTTTCACTATCACCTTTGGTGTGGTAGGTGTCGAAAGATCCAGGGACTGCTGATCACTTAAGACTTCTGCGGCGCCGTTATCGGATTGTTCCAGGAATTCACGCAACCGCCGCCACTCGATTCTGCTAGCAGCATCCTCGCCCAGCTCCTGGACCACTGTCCGTCTGATCCGGTCGAGGTCCTTCTCGGTGCGTGCCGCCACGATCACCTGGTCATAGCCCACACCCAGGTTAGCCTCGATGTTGCCGACTTCAAACAGTTGCTTCTCGGCCGTACCCAAGGCAATCTCCATGGCGATCTTGCGGCTGTCAGGCAGGTACACTGCCACGTCCACTGCCTTGCCCAGGCGATGATCTTCTATCACTATCTCGCTGTCAGGAAAACGACTGCGGCACCAAGCGGCTGCCTGGTGCTGCCAGTACTGATGTTCCGGGCCGCCTTTGCCGCGAGGGCGGTCTACTTGCACGCGCAGCACCGACTTCAGGTGTCGCCACCCGGTGGCTGTCGGCTGATAGAGCACGATGGTTCCACCCCTCCTGCCGGTATTGACACGGCAGGGCTCGACCAGTCCGCGTTCTGCCAGTTCATCCCTCAGCCGTGCACCCATGTAGCCACTGTGACCCAGCCGGGCATCTCGTTCCGTTACCGTCTCAAAAGGATGTTTAGCAATCTCAATCAGGTAGTCAATGGCATCCCGTGTGAGTGAGGATGCTGTGGGCTCCTTCTGAGCAGGCTGGCGCTTGACTTCCACCTTTGGGGTGGTTTTCGCCACCACTTTCTGAGTTGGTGGGCTGGGCTGCTGCGGTCTGGGCATGTACCGAAGGCCTGCCAGAACGAGGCGCATCCTGCGGGCCAATTCCGCCTCCGTAGGCTGGATGAAATTGAGCTCGGGAAACCTGACCAGAAACGCCTTGGGATACAGACCGCCCAGGAATTGCACGGCACATCTCTCGGGAATCTCGCTCAAGTACTCCTCCTGCTCCCGCGTCAGCGAGCAACTGCGGGCCACCGTGCGCTTCGAATCGCCGTCTTCGAGGCGAAAGATGGTCTTGGCCCGGGTGGTGGCCAGTACTTGAGGCGGCATCGCTGCCGGCACCTGATCCACCCAAACCAGCCGTGTGTCTCGCTTGCGGGCGCGGCGAGCAGCCTGCAGAATGCACGGCTCGGCCAGGTCACTGCGCCGCTCCCACGCAGAGTAGGTCAGGTGGGCTTCTTCAATGACTATGGTCAGGGTGTTGCCCGGACGCAGTGCCTGGCAGGTCAGAGCAGCGGTGATAAGGTCGTTGAGGAAAAACAGCCGGAGCTGGTCAGCCATGCCCCGCAGGCGCAGGACCATCGACTTGCCGACCAGCTCACTCAGATCAAAGCCTTCCACACAATCATAAGGCTCACCCAAAAGCTGCTCCAGCGAGGTTGTCCGGTTCATCAAGGTCTCCCAGTACGCGAACTCTCGCGAGCGGGTGCGGTATTTCTTGCGAGTCAGGTCGGTGCAGACGTCGGCGAGCGTGAGGTAGTTGCGACTGCCGCGGAACACGCCACGATTCTCGTATTCCCGCCACAGAATGTCCCCCAGCATGTTCTCGCTGCCGTCGCGCAAGAAGCACGACTCCCGCCACACCGAGCGGCAGCGGTGGATAGCCTCCTTGGGGCTTTCCCCGGGCACTGGCTGGAAGATGTTGCGCTTGAGCTGCTGGTAGTCGATCACTAAGAACTCTTCTGCAGGAAATTGCACGGCCACGTCAGCGTGCTCGTTCTCCACGTCGAAGATCCACACACTTTCCCCGGCCAAGTGCAGCTGGGTGGCCAGGTGTTTGACGCCGTAGCTTTTCCCCACACCGGTGGTGCCCAGCAGGCAGGCATTCCAGTCTTGCTCGGTGGGCAACGGGCAGGGGAAGGCCGACCCGTCGTTGCGCAGAGTCCAGACCCACGGTATGCCCTCAGCGGGGAGGTCTTCAGGCTCGGGCTGATTCAGCACGAACGCGTGGTCTTCGGCCATGTTCATGACCGCGTGGACATCAAGCAACTGCACCAGCCGATTGAGCAGATTCTCATCCCCGGAAAGGGCGGCTGCGGCCGCGGCCGCGGTGGCCCCGGGATGGCCTTTGAGGCCGGACCTGGCCAAGCGCTCTTCCAGAGTGTAGTCCTGTTCGTGTCTGTTCATTGCGATCTCTCCTTTGTAAGTCACTATGGCGCCACTAGCTGTTGAACAGTAAGCAGACCAATCCGCCGAGACATGAGGCCATCACCAGGGCCCGGATGATGTAGCCTCTGACCCGCAGCCAGTTATGCCAGCGGCACAAAGGCCCATCCCACCACAGAGTATAGTCGTCCGGGCAGACGGGCTTTCGGCAGTACGGATCCGCACAGACCGTCTGGCTACACGTAAGGCACAGGGTCCTGCCACAGTCAACGCATACCGACCCGGCAGCGCCTGCTTGATGAAACAGGCGCAGACAACCGGCGCACTGGGTTACCCGCATGACGCGCCTGCGGACATAGCCTTCGGGTGTGAAGACAGCTTGCTCAGCCGATTGGACCAGCGGTTGGGTCTGGCCTTCGACGATTACCTGGTCCTCGGCGGTTATGCCTTGATTCAACAGAACTTCGCGCAGGTCTCCTATCTCCATGTCTATCTCCTCGCTTTCTACCGATATCTGGTCCGCCACAAGTGCCACACACATTGCGCTAGCGGTACCTCCACCAGCAGAGCTATACTAACCGTTATCACACTCAGCGGTATCTTCCACAACGCCTTCAGGAAGGTTAGAGGATCGGCGAACAGCGCCATAAAGAATAATGCCACGATTGCAGCGATGGTGGCCATGGCGGCCAGCGCCGCTGTCATAGCTAACCAACGAACGATGGTTCGTGCCCAGTTGGTGCGCGGGGCCGGATAATGCGGTCTCGGTACCTGGCTCATCCCGACGACACGGGGCGTCGCCTCCCGGGGTGGCATCTGCCTCGCCCGAGGCTGGGGCAGCGGAAAATGATCTATTTCGTCTGGTCGCATGATACTTATCTCCTTTCACATAGGTAGCACAGCTGCCAGCTGGGCCGGACTTTCTTTTCCCGCCACAATTCCCTTCTGCTGGGCAGTTATGCCGCCGTGCAGCCGGATTTGCCTTATGTCGCCTATCTCCATCAGTATCTCTCCGTACTTGCTATTGATGTCTGGTCCGCCACAGGCACCACGCACAATCGCCCAGAGCCGCTACCAGAAACAAGACTACAGCCCCGGCTATCACCGCAAAGGGGATCTTCCAAAGGGCGTCTACAAAGGTCAGCGGATCGCTGAACAGATCCGTGAAGAACTCTCCCGCCAGGCCAACGAGAGTTGCTATCGTCACCAGGCAAAGACAGATACCGATGCATCGGTCCAGCAGCCGTATCCGTGCGAAGGGGCCTGGCTCCCTGTATGCCTCTGGTCTCCGAGGTAGCCGCGCCGGGCGTCGCGTCGTCTGGGCGTGTGGTGCCCCCTGGGTTGGCCGCGTCAGCCGCGATCCGGGCCGGGGTGGCGGTCGCCCTGGCATCTGATCCCATTGCATGACATCAACCCTCCTCTGACCGACCACACAGCTTGCAGTCAGGCCGCTTCTGGATCGTCCTGGTCACATCGGGCAGCTCTGCGGACAGAGAGATTTGTCGGTAGTTCCAGTGGCGTTTTCTGGGCATCAGCAAGCTGTCAACGGCATAGAGCGCAATACCCGCGAGAGCCTTGAGAACATCCTTCACGGCCGCGACCTTGGCGCAGGGAGCAGGATCCGCTGCCTGCTCTGCTACAGCGTGGGGAAACAGGCACCCGAAACAAGCCTGCTCCGGCGTCTGGACAAAGACGTATCCAAAGTCAGCGGTTTCATCGGTCCCCAGCAACACAACCGGTAGGCTCCTGTTGAGGGCGTAGCGGGCGCAGTAGACGCGCGTTTCGTTGTTGTCCACGCCGCACACGATAAGGTCGGCTGGCGGCATCCTGGGCGATTCGGCTATGTCCTGGAAAGTAGCGGCAAAGCCCTGGATCGTAGTGCCTCCAGAGCATTCTGTAGCCAGATTCTGGGCTGCGCAAACAGCCTTGTTGCGGTAGAGGTCCTCCCGGAAGAAGCGCTGGCGATTGAGGTTGGACAGCTCCACAATATCCCCGTCGAACAAATAGAGGCTCCCGACGCCCTTTCGCGCTAACCCCTCGCCCAGCTCACCGCCGAATCCCCCGCACCCGACCAAGGCCACTGAGGTAGCGGACAGGCTGTCCTGATCGAACCCCGGCACTCGCTCCTGGCGGTCGCTGAATCTGTCCTCGCCCCACTCAGCTACGAGCGGCTTGGTCTTGTAGGTTACTGTCTTTACAGACACGGAAGACCTTCTCACCGGCTGACTCGATGCCTGTACCATAGGTAATCACCTCAAACTGGTTTTTCTCAGAGAAGAACCGCACATACCCGTCGCGCGAGAAGATGCCCCCGATCACGGGGTAGCCGCCCCGCTCCAGGCGGGCCTGGGTCTCGTGGTCGATGCCCGAAGGCAGCGTGCCTATCGGGCCGTCGCCCGGATGGCTGTGAAACACACCGTGAAGTTTGTGCCCAAAGCAGTCGAGCTGGATCAGGGCCCGTAGGGCCGAGCCGCGGTCGGCCTCAGCTCCGGTCAGGCTTTGCCGCTTCAACCCGAAGCCGACCAGTTGATCCAGTGTCAGTATCGGCTCTAGCTGCAGCCCGCTCACGAAGACCAGCCCTTCGTCGGCGCTGCGCAGCAGCAGCTTGCTGCACCAGGTCAGGAAGCGCGAGCCGACCAGGTAGTAAGAGATGTCTTCCTGTGGCTCAAGTGCCGAGCTTTCGGCCCGCTGGTACGGCTCTCCCGGATCCCCCGAGAAGTCCAAGCTCAGCTGACCGGTTTCCAGGCGTCGCTCGCGACGAGGCTTGGCCCACTCCTGCCAGATTTGGTCGGCCTGTTCCCCACGACCAGGCCGAAACGTGATAATCTCTTTGTTGGGTAGAATCAACCGCTGCGTTCTCATCTCTCAAACCTCCCTGCTTGTTTCCCGATAGGCGCTGGCCAGTGTCTGCTCGACTGCGAGAATCCCCTCGGAGACACTCCGCGGCCTCTTGGCAAAGTGAATCGACCACCAATTGTTGCCGATGTGCTGGAAGCACGGCGCGTGGGAACTGTTGATGACGTACCGAGGCGGGCCGCTGATGAACAACAGCAGCCGACCGCCGCCGCCGCCGCCGCGCTCAATCTCCCCAAATAGTCTCGCGTTTGGCGAGCGATATGTGCCTTCATAGCCACCACCCACACTGCGCCAGCCTTGCTCGCGCCAATAGGGCACGTTGTGCTTGTCTACTACGATCCTGTTCCGTGGGGTGCGGCTGGGTTCGACAATTCTGCGCATACGATCACCTCCTGTAGGGGGGAGGGGCAGCTCAATAGCTCCCCTCCCCCTAGCCGGACTGTCCCCGGCACTACCAGCCGACTTTTACGTCCGAGGTCGCAAACAGCTTGGCTCCGGACTCAACCTGCTTGTAGACATCCTCGTCCGAAGTGAAGAACGTGCTCCCGCCGTCTTTGGACAGGAAGTATCCCTCCAGCCCACACGCCTGCAGGATGTCTGCGGCGGTAGTGCCCGGCTTGATTGTGATCTCTCTCCGGGACTCGTTCTCGTCCTGAGCCCCGGGTATTACTATGAGCAGGTCTTTCATGGTAGATCACCCCCTTTCGGATGTTGTGCGCGGCCCTCGCTCTGGCCAGGCAACGCCGTGCTCTTGCCGTGAGATTAGCTTTGTCCTGGCGTCGCTTTCTCGCGTTCTTCCTGATACCCCGGATACAGAATGCCATTGACGTCGTGGCCGATTCGCCGAGCGGTTTCAAGCAGCCACAATGCTGCTGCCGGCAGCTTGTCAGGCGTAGCGGTGGCCATCAGGTGCGAGACCACTAGTACTTCCTGGCCCGGAGTGAAGAACGCGATGGTGGCTCCATTGCCGTTGCAACTTCCTCTGAGTGAGGCGTTGATATCTGAGAGGCGCAGTGCCGCCTGCTGGATTCGCTGCCGGCTGGACTGGGCCGGGAATACGTCGCATATGACTGCCAACTCCAGCAGCGGCTTCCGGTTGAAGACCACCAACGAAATACCCGGCCGCTCTACTTTGCCTACTTCTTCACTCTCTGCTTTGGCCTTAATGCCTGCTTTCCGCAGGATCTCGGCCGCCTGTTGGCTGTTTGTGATTGCCTGCATCTTTCTCACCTCCTTGAATGACTTGTTGGATCGACGGGAAACCATTGCGGACCTCCTCTCCCGCTGCTGGCCAGGGCGCCATGCCCGTACTTGACTCAGAACTGGGGACGGGAGAGCGACGTCCCCAGCAGAGCAGTTGGACGTGCAGCTAGTGGATCCTGAACCGATAGCCTTGCCGTCTCTCCCGCTTCCGGCGGGCGACATCCGCTCTGATGAACCGCTTGACCCATATCTTGTTCCACCGAGCCAAGGGGTCAAATGGCGCCGGAGTGTGAGGTATTATCGGCTTGGTGGGGAACGGTACCCGGAAGGGCCACTCCGGCAGCTTCTTGACCGGGAACATGTCTGGGAGCGGTTTTGGCATTTCAAGTATGCCCATTGCTGGTTTCCTCCTTCCTGTCGAGAAGCGCCCGCAGTGGCGGATCCGACCAACGGTCGCGCTCTCCATCCACCTCCGGGGGCCTCTCCTCGACTTGATGGTGCGGCTGCGACGAATCAGGGTTGAACCTCCTGTTATCACCCAAATGGTTTGCCTGGTGGCTGAGTTGACACGATAGTCCGCACACATCACAAGCCGAAAGAATCATCGTCGTGTGCTCCTTTTTTGGCCTTTATCTTGAGATCGTTCGCCTCCGATGAGCCTCTGGGTGGCGTGGTCAATGGTCAGAGCCAATCGGATAGGTGTGTCGCTATCCTGATTGATCTGCACATGGCAGAAACCATCCGTTCCCACGATCAGCCGCCGGCGTCCCTCCATTCCGGCAAGGTACGACTGGTTGTCTTGGTCTACCATGCGTAGCAGCAGGGCCTTGCTACGCATTTCCACCGCCAGATGGTTGCCCATTGCTTGACACCCCTTATGTGTGCAGGTTATGCTGATCATTAGAACGGGCAGCCCGGCGGCCTATGCAGGCCGCTCCTACCAAGGACCTACTGTTCTCTGGTATGGACAGATCCATCTCGGTTCCCACCCAAGGTCTCGAGAGTCGCGGGCTGCCCCGTTCTTCTGCTATTATTTTACCCCAGTGTAACCAGAACGAATATCTAGAACCCATCGGAGTTTCGTCGATTTTGGGTCGAATTTGCCACTCTGCTGTCTCTTGGCCAGCACGCACCCACCACAAGATTCATAAGGCTCATTCTCTACCCATGCTGTATGGTTCAATTTGAATGCGATTATGGAACGACCTTAGGGGTCTTTCTTGATGGTTATTGTCAGGACGAAGGATTCTATCGTAGCCTTCAGCTCCGCCCACTGCGGACAGGAGAGATTGGTGGCAGACAGAGGCAGAAGGTGATTTCCTGGCTCGTCACGCAGCGTCTCTGGGAACCTCTATACAAGCATGAAGTTCTCTCACCAGATAACCTCGCCAGGATGTTCGCTGCGTTAGTTGAAGGAGCGCGGGTCGCATATTGCCCCCACCAACTTGCCAAGCCAGCCAAGCACGGCACACAGTTCCCTACGAGAGGGCCCTGTGGATACCTCACGTTCGGAACGGGACGGACACTCAACTCCCTGACGAGAGGGTGGCGAAAGAAGCGGTTTGCAGAGCAGCTGCCTGCGCTTGAGCGTGAGTACCTCCATGATCCCGAGGCGGACGGAGGCCGATACGTTCAGAATCTGGTGATGGTACCTAACATCGAGGAACTGTGTTGCCCTGAATACGACAAATGCATGGCCAACTGGGAGGAGCTAACGCGACTGCGGCCCAAGAACGACGATTCCTACAAGCACTTGGATGAGTTCGTGGCAGCTTGGGAACTAATTATGGCAGACTTAGTTTCGTTGCATGAGTGCAAGCCGCCGTACGAGTGGTGGTCAGCCCAGCGCAGTTAACCGCTCTGCTTGCTCTGGTGACTTATGATGCAGAAGTTCACAGGTCCAGCCCATTTGTACGCGCCTCCGCCACGCGGTGGTTCGGGTATCAAGCTGTCGGCGTCCAGATTGACCTCCCGTAGAGCTTCTCGTATAAGATATACTGTGCCACGGACGTTCTCAGCCACCGTCGTCGTCCGTCCAGCAGCGTGGTCACGTCCCGCCTCATACAGTGCGGCGGTGGGCACTTCCTGCCCATGAGCCTTGACCAGCTCTGCTAGTGTGGCGAGTGGCACTCCGGACAGCTCAACCTTCACCGTTTCTTTGGTGTCCTCCGTGGCCTTGATGTAACACTCTTTCCTTAGCTGGTTTATCCAGACAAAATGGTCATGGGGCTTGCGTCTCTCCCGGAACTCCTTCAGCTGCCTTGCGGTCACACGCTCTTCTCCTTTGTCGTGGGTGTGAATGGTGTATCTCCCGAGGGGCCGCTGACTCAGCATGTATAGTAATTCTGCTATCTCTTCGCTGCTCATGCCCTTTTCCTCAAGAAGCCCAATGAGGTTGCTGCGAGCGGAATCCGCTAGCTCTGCATCGGCAGTTAGCGAGGCTAGCTTATCTGCATCCTCGGCTGCCACCAAGGCTTCCTCGTCCCGCTCCATAGCGTGCAGTATCTTGGACTTGCTCAGCAATGCATTGGCTTCTACAACCTTGTCTTCAGCCGCTTGGGCAGCGCGAAACGCCTCTTCGGCTCTTGCCAACGCCTCATGATAGTGCTCCCGCACAAATAGCGCATCGCAGATGCTGATGAGTGCGTTGGCTTCGCCGCGCTTGTATTTGATAGCTTGGGCGATGGCCAGTGCCTCTCGAGCTGTTATCAGGGAACCCTCACGCTGATCCAACATGCGTAACGCTCTTGCCTTGCAGAGCAGTGCGATGATTCGGACAACTTGATGTCCAGCATCTTCTGAGATCAGCAACGCTTGATCTGCAGCTTCCACCGCCTCCTCGAAGTCGCCTCGCATGCGCAGGGCCTGGGACCTAGCAAAATGACCAAGGCCTTGACAGTACCTATTCTCAGTGGATTGGCATAGTGACAGGGCCTCCTCAGCTGATTCCAGTGCTTCGTCGTAGCAGTCCAGTACCACGAGCACGTGGGATTTCACGAGAAGCGCGTAAGCTTGGGCGAGCACGTCTTGCGCAGACAGCCCAGCCTCTAATCCCTCCTCAGCCGTACTCAAGCCCTCTTCATTCCGGTACAACATACGCAGAGCATCTGAGTAACTGGCGAGTGCGCTGGATTCGGCAAGCTTGTCTTCCGCAGCTCGGGCAGCTCGCACAGCATCCTCGGCCGATGACAGGGCTCCACCGTAGTCGGCCAGCCCACGCTGCGATTCCGAGCACAGTCGGCAGGCCCATGAAGTGAGAAGCATATCATCGGCAGCACGGGATTTCGTTTCCGCCGACTGGGCAGCCGTGATTGCACGTTTCCAATCATAATCAAAGAAGAGCAGCAGTGCCTCGGCCACAAGTGCTGTCGCTGAGTTCGCGGCGGATCCCTTGACCTGTTCAAAGTGGGCTTTGGCTTCGTCACGCTTGCCTTGGTGCAATAGCAGTTCAATACTACGCAGAAACTTGGCGTCCACTGATGTCCTCCTGCCAAAGCGCCTGAGCAACCTTCTTACCCAACCATCTTTCGCGTTGGAGGGCTGACAGTCCTTCACTTGACACAACACAACTTGAGAGCACACGGCTGGCCACGGCTGACCCACGCTCGGAGTGTGTCCAGCGCCACAGGAGTGCCTCGCATTCGGCACGGAACACTTTCAGTACAACAATCTTAAACGGATGGTAAGTGTTAGCCCCATATGGGAGCAACAAGACGACGCATCAGCGCGAGAAGTATCCGTACTGGTCTTACAAAGGATAGGGCGACACCTGCGATTCTGACATTGGACAAGCCCAAGCTGGCCGGCGAACTGGTACGCTGCATCACTGGCAAATTGAACCTCATCCAACACCCCAAGCCGACGCCTATTCTTCGCGAGCTTCAAGGGCAGCACATCATCAAGTGCCTGACACCCTCCCTCCCACGGGGTCGCCCGGGCACAGTCTACGGCCTGACCGCCAAGGGACGTGCGTTGCGTGCACATCTGTGCGAAGAACGTGGGCTAGCTAGTGTCTACCAGCAACCTAGAATCAACTGGCGCAGCTACGGCTGGGTGGCGTGTGGGCGTCAGAAGAAAGCCATCGTTTGCGCGATGAGTGACGAGGCGATGAGGCCCAAAGAGATCTTGCAGGAGATCAAGAAGCGCTATCGGCCCAGGACGCAGAGAGCTGGCGCTGAGCCGATGGGGATAAGTAGGCAAAATCTGAATGATATACTGCAGAAAGCGATACAGGGAGAAATAGTGATAAGAGAAGAGGAACACAGAAAAAGAGGGAAGCGCAAGCCACTGGCGAGATACAGACTGAGCAAGACTGGACTGAAAATCAAGCAGCTGTTGACCGACGTTTCCTGACTGTTGCTGCTTTTGGTGGTCTCGGCTGAACGATCTCCTCCTGTGCCAACTGGGATCTTATCATCCTAGCAATACGCTTGTTGCTGAATACCCGATCCAAGATGGGGTCAACTGCTTCCCGCTTTCTGAGAGTAGCCATTACCTTGTCCTGCTGTTCCTTGAGCAACGAAAGCGACTCCTGCAATTGCTGGTTGGCTTTCTTCAGCGTACCCATCTCGTCGCCCTTGACCAACTCGGCCGTGCCTTCTTCGCTTATACCTTCTCTGTCGATATAGCGCTGCGGCTGATTGCTGGCCATGCTCCAGCCGTACCGGTAGCAAAGCTGGTATTGATTCAGCTTGTGGCAGTAGTAGGTGGCCGAGCTGTGGCGCAGAATATGAGGCGTCACTTTCTTGTTCAGTACTTCTCTACCCAGCCTGCTAAGCAGCATGCGCAAGGCATTGTAACTCAGAGGAAACAGCCTGGCCTCCGGATTGTTGCCCTCGGGATGGGCTTGCAGCCAGGCATCCAGGGGTTCGGTGCACATCGCTAGACTAATAGTCCGGCCTTTGGTCTTGGAATATTCCTGGCGGATCCGCATCATGTAGTATTCGTCTTTTCTGGTCAGGTCGCCTATCTTGATGCTGAGCAGTTCGGAAGCTCGGGCTCCGCTGTCGAACAGTACCATAACCAGGGTCTTATCTCTCACTCGGCAATGATTGGCCAGGCGCTTAACCTCTTCTCTGGTCAGAGCCGGTATCTCTTTCATCTCGCTGTAGGTGTCTATCCACTCTACCATTTCCG
Source organism: bacterium (assembly GCA_030615605.1). Lineage (GTDB taxonomy): Bacteria > Armatimonadota > Zipacnadia > Zipacnadales > Zipacnadaceae > JALGTD01. The sequence goes on along the minus strand of JAUWYY010000005.1, from coordinate 126,799 downwards.
GATACCTGCGGTTATCACCGAGCAGCCACTTATAGAATTTCTTAAGGGCCTTTTTGAAGTCCACCTTGGTCTCGGCCGCGAAGGGTCGACCTCTTTTCGTTTGGTAGACATCCTTTTCCAGATTCCCGACCAGCCTCTCCATATCTGCTTGAGTTACCTGGTCGAAGGGCCTGCCCAGCCACCCGGACAGCGTCTTGAGCACGGAGCTATACTTGAGTAATCGGCTGGGCCCAATCTTCTTTTTAGCCCGGCCTTTGATGGTTTTGCCGAGTTCGCAATCTGCCAAAAACTTGAGAATGAGCTGCTTGTTCCGGGTCAGGAGGGTGCGGTCGGCTTTGAGAGACTTGAGTCGCCTCTCGTAAGCTTCCCCCAACCGATGGATGTCGATTGCCATGGAAAAGGCAGACACCACTACTATATAAACTTTTCCCTTCTTTAGCACAAGAAGTGGTAATGCCCCCAGCGAGCAGGCATGGTTCTTGTGCGCTTATAGAGAGTCTGACAAAGAAGTAGGAAGTTTTATAAGTTCTTTTCTCTCTGGTTCTACTACAATGTTAGAATATCTTGACCAGGCCTTGGGAAGGCTGTACAATGCAGTTGAGGGCTTGTATGCTTCGTCAAATACTCTTCTACAGAAAGCCCGAGAAAGGCTGGATGAAGCTAACAGAACAGCTGAAAGAATTGATCAAAGGTTAGAGGGGTTGGCAAGTAATGAAAGGATGAGAAGGTAATGGAGTCTTGGTTTCTGGATGGGGTTACCAGGAATTTGATTGGTTACGCCAGAGAAATATGGGAAACTCTTGTTTATAGTTTTAAATCATTAGCAATAGCAACAACTAAACTGTTCTTGTTTATATTTCAGTTTATGGTAATTCTCGCCCTGCACGTTCCAATTGCTTTGACACTATTAGTTGTTACTTCTTTAGTGTTTGCGGTTGCGAACATCATAGCAACCATTCTCTTGCTTTTAGAAAATATGATAGACAGAATAGTGAAAGTCCTGGAACTATTAAATACTAGAATAAGAGATATGATAGAAGATATCGAAAACATCTTCAGAGGAGAATAATCAGAAATCAAATCCTTCTTACATTTATAAATCTTGTACTGAAAGGATGCCCCCAGCGAGAAGACATAGTTATTGTTCGGTTTCGGGGGCATTCGGGCGCTGGCGTCGCTTCATCGCTGATAAGCGGTATCATTTCCATTGGTGGGTGATCAATCCACCACTGAGCCAGCACGTCATCACAAAGCGACCATCGCGAGCAAAGAGGTGGTAGGTTGTGGTGGTGGCAGAAGCAGGAGGCAAGCGGCCTGGGCTATAGTCATCGGCGCGCAAGGTTTTCACGAACTTATTCACCGCCAGAGAAGCATGCTCCACGGCTTCTTCATCATGATCGGCGAACACGGCACCGTCAAAACGCATCACCTTCCGATCAAGCGCAATCCGTCCAATGATCTTGTATTTCATAAGTATGGAAATAAGCACGACTATATAAGACTTGCGGCCAGGGTCGTGCCCAGCGGGCGACGGCCTCACTGCCCATGGAGACAACAGAACAAGTCGTACTAGTAGCAGGAGAAGAAGGTTAGGCATCGCCGGTTACGCTGTGGGATTCGTAGTACTTGCTGCCCTGATCTTTGATCTTGGCCGCAGTGAGATACGATTCCAGGATCGTGAGCCACAGCGGCGGCTTCCATTCGAGGTGGTCTGCGAGGTTGGACATGTCGGAGGCACGATCGCGTGGTTGCCGAGATGTTGACTCAGGCTCATCAGCTCCGCTATGCGAGTAGGTTGACTGCGAATGCCTATCCTGGTACTTGTATGATTCTTCGTGGTTCATTTGTCGCTGCGATAGCCCTCGCCAGCGTCGTTGTTGGATCTGTCACCACCGTATCTGCCGTGGTACCTATTCACACGAGCAGGTATGCCATACTCGATAATATGGGCCAGCTTCATATCGATGTCTTTGATAATATCGACGATTCGCAGAATCGCCTGCTTGCATTTTGTTTCGAGATCTGCTGGTGTCATTTGAGCGTATCCCTATTGCAGAGTGCCGACACTTATATAGTGTGTACTGAAACGTAGTCTCGGGACTGGAGCGGTAGAGCATACCACCGGGGGGAGTTACTGAGGATGTGGTTGAGTGAGCGGTTAGCGTGACTGCCTGATAACCGCGGTTGCCTCGGCGACCTGGTCGAGGTCGGAGGTCGGCTGGCTGTGATGGGAGGTGAAATAGACGACGAAGAGCCGCTTGCCGTTTTGGCGGATGTGCTGCTGATTGCACGAGCTCACGCTGGAGTAGCCGTCGGTGAAGACGACGCCGGCTTCGTAGTCGGAACCGAGCAGATGTTCAATGACCGCGTCGAAGCTGGTGGAGTGGCCGGCCTCGTAGTTGCCGTCAGCGAACTGCTGGAGCGATATCTCCTTTACGCTGCCGGCAAAGGCGAAGGCCTGGGCCGGGAAATGGTCCCTGAGCTCATCGACCAGGAACACTTCCATCTCCTGAAACGGCTCCATACTGGGCGAAGTATCCAGGTAGATGGCCAGCCGCGGCTTGCTCTGAACAGGCTGCTTGTTCCAGTACAGCGGGACTGTCCCGCTTACGCCGCAGGCCATGTAGATAAGCCCCAACCGGCTCAGGTTGTAGGGGTAGAGCTGCGGGCCGGAGCTGCCGTCGAGGGCACGGATGATCCTCGCGGCGCCTTGCTCGACCTGCTGCCGGACACTGATCCGGCGCAGCAAGTCAGTTACCTGGGCGGTGTCGCATACCTGTTTTCCCACCAGGATCGGGGAGAACAACTCCGAGACTTGCTGGCTGAAGCCGCCGCCGAATGGTGCCTCGGCAATCAACTTTTCGATGGTGCCCTTGGCTGCTGCTGCGAGCTGGTCTCCTTCACCGTTGCCAGCGCCTGCTCGCAGTACTATGTCACCGTCGCCGGTTCCCCAGAACGGCCAAACGATGAGATCCACCGGCTCGGCGCTGAACTGCAGCTTGTAGTAGAGGGAAGCAGGCGAAGGAATCTCGTCTTCTTCCCATATCTGCTGCCAGAGGGTTCTGATGTCAGGGTCGTCTATTTGGCTGGGAGTGAGGTCAGGCCGGGCCAGCGCTACGATCCCGTCTGTGGTTTCCTGCGGATAGATCCTGCGGCACAGCGATTTCATCTCCGGTTCGTGGGCAAGTGCCAGTACCTTGTTGACGGCGATATCCAGCGCGATATTGGCCAGATCCTGGTCTTTGGCACCGGAAATCTGCTGGTAGCCGGCATAGTGGAGCATCTCGTGGGTCAAGATCAGCCGGATCTGCTCTACTTTGAACCGGAGTACCCGCGGGTTGACGAAAATGTAGTCCTGCTTGGTCCGCGTATCGTACCCCCAGCAGGCAACATTGGGCAGGTCACTTACCTGCACGAGGCGGGAAACCTCCAGCAGGCTGATTCCCAACCCGGCGCAGGCCTGGGTTAGTTTGTGGTTGAGGCTTGTCATTGGAACTCTCCTTTCTCAATGAAGCTGATGACACGACTGTGATCCTCCGCCGCCTCGCTGAACAGGAAGGCCAGCGTCTCTTGCGGCAGGGGGAGGCTTTCTAGCAAAGCCAGGAAGGCTTTGACCTTATCCTTCATCTCCACGTCTCTGCGGCTGTATATGCAGCGGTCGGCGATCGTCGCCACGATGGCTTCCAGCCGGGCAATCAGGTAGAGTACGGCCTTACCCTCGGCCTGGCGCTGCTGCTCTTCGTGGCCCTCCATCGCCGCCAGCACTTGCTGCAGCCGCCATACGGCGGGACTATGCTCCGACAGCTGACTCTGGAGCTTAGCCAGGAGCGTCTCTACTTCGTCGTAGGGCAGCAGTTCGGCAATTTCCGCGGCCTTCTGCTCCAGATAGCAGAGCAGTTCGTCGGACTCGCACAGCTTGCCCAGCTCCAATCTTAGCTTGTCCTCCGGCAACAGCGCCCCCAGCAGCAGTGGCTTGATGTTCTCGTGGATCTGTAGCAGCAATCCGGGCTCGATCTGCAGCGGGACACTGAGGGTATAAGTCAGGGCGAGCTGGGCAGCCTTGTCCAGGTCACTGCCGCAGCCGGCCCCCAGGGCGAGAATCTCTTCAGACAACTGCACCGCCTTACGCGGCGAGACATAGCAGTCGGTCTGCGAGAGCAGGATCTCCATGAAGTTGCCCACGTATTCAGCTACTGTCTCGACTACCTCGCTGGTAGTGAGCTTCTTGTAGTTGCTTCTGATCTCGGCCAGCCTCTGGCGGATGGCCTCGATGTCCGGCTCTGATTGAGCGGCGGACAGGTTCATCCTGATTATGCGCTCGTAGACCTGCGCCGGCGTGCCCTGCTGCAGTTCGGGGACGGGCACCACCGCATAGAACCGGTCCAGCAGCGCCTGGTCCAACTTGAAGGTGGAGGCGTAGCTCTCCGGGTTCATGGTGGCGATCAAGCATTCGTAGTGCAGCTCCTTGCCGAAGCAGGTTTTTTCTTCCAGAATCTCCAGCCATAGGTTTTGGTTCTCTTTGTTGGCGCGGGTCAGCTCGTCTACCACGATGACTCGGGCTTCCCAGATGGTGCGGTCGTGCCGAGAGAACTCCAGCTTGCCCTGGGCCAGCTGCTCGGGGATAGGAATCCCGGCAATGGAGATCAGGTCATCCTTGGTGCAGTCGTAGAACCGGAAGCCGTCGCTGCCGTAGATGCGACTGAGCTGCTTGGCTACGGTAGTCTTGCACACGCCGTGCCGGCCCAGCAGCATAAACGGCTTGCGCAGTGCCACGTTAGCCAAGAATACCGGCTCGATACTATCCCAACCAGCTACAATCTCTTCTAACATTTTAGGTCTCCTTTCACTGTAGTCTTACCAGGTCAAAAGCTCTGGGCCCTGAGCTTATCTGCTGCCAGATTGCCAACAGCGCGTCAGTCGTCTGGCTCTCGGTGACAGTGCAGATGAGGCAGTTACCCAGGTACTCAATCTTAAGGTGCGCGGCTATCTTCTCGAACAGCTCCTGGTCGCAGGCCCGACCCATGTAGACGGGCTGATTGCCAAACCACACCACGAATTTGCTGCCCCCTAACTCATTCACCAGCTGTGGGTCACTTCGCTCGGCTAATCCGGAGGCAAACGTTTCGAACTTGCTGGCGCGGCGTCTACCGAAGTAGGCACTCAGCCACTCAATGTCGTTCTGGTAGCGGATGGGCTGGCGGTCCGGCACAAGCTCTGCTACACGCAGCGACTCGGAGTACGGATTCAACTCAAAGGGACCCGGGTCGTGCGCGCTCAGCTCTTCCATAGCCTGGCTCAGCTCCTGATCACTGTCCGCCAGGTTGAGGAAGAGGTTCGAGCCATATCCTGTGGTGGTGTAGTCTGCCGGCTCAACCGTTCTGTCCTTGCCCAGGACCCAGAAGTGGTACTGCCCGCCGCCCGAAAGCGGCTGGTGGTAGAGCTGCGTGGTGGCGAAAGTGAGGTGGTACTCGCCACAGTCCGAAGCTAGCTGCTCCCTGCTCTTCAGGTATTCGGCCAGCTGCCCGGCAGCTGCCTCTACGATGTCCTGCTTGAAGACGACAAACAACAGATCCGGGTCGGCGGCGGCCAGGCTCAGCAGCTCGTGCTTGGTTGCTGTGCGCTTGACCTTGGTTGCCGAAGCTATCTTGGTCAGCAGCTCTTCGCGCCGGTAGCGACTGTTCAGGATGTAATCGATACTCGAATATCCAGGTCCCATCTGGGACAGCAGTCGACCGAACTCAGCTTCGGTTAGCTCCTCTGCTGAGCTATACAGCAATCGGCCCTGGCCTCGCCAGTAACCGCTGTAGGTGCGCTTACCGATGCTGGATAGGAAGCGGACTACCTGCAGCAGGTCGCGGGCGGTGATCTGCTCTCTCAGTTCGTACATATGCTCGCTGACTTGGGCTAACGCCTTGACGTCTCGTACTATCATGGTGCTTGCTCCTTTCGTGAAATGCGGAAAGCCTGCGCTGGCTGGTGGCAGCAGACTAGCTACAGGCCTTCGTCGGACTGGGGTACGGCATGGTCATGGTATCGTTGTCCGGCGGTTGCCGGATCTCGTGCACCCAGGGGCACGTTCGATATATGCATCACTCCTTTCTTAGAGTTTCTATGAACTAAACATACAAAAAGACCACGGAGAGTCTTCTCCCTGGCCGAAACAGCCGAAATAACCCCTTCCAGAAACAGCAGTTTCACACAGCAACAGCTAGCTCTTCACTTTTTCACTTTCTTGGTATGCCTCTTTTGTTTTGCATCTGTATAGCGCAAACTGGTGCGCCAACAAGCTAATGGGCTGTGCCCATCGAATTATCTGAAATCAAATCAATATATGGTTGCTGGAGAAGAGGCTTTCAGTGCTTAAATAGTCTGTACTGAAGGAGGGCGGGCTACTGGCCGGCCTTCGGCGAGTCCTGCTCAAGCCGTTGGGCTGCTACTACCACGACCCTGTCGCGGTCGATGTTGCTTTGCTCGATCTTGCTTCTGATGTAGTCCAGGGCGCGGCGGTCGGTGGCGACGCAGACGACCACCTCAAAGCCGGCGCCCAGATCAGCTTCAATATTGCCCAAAACATCAGACTTGCCGGTCTCGATCTCAATTGCTATTCGCCGTTGGCCTTTGACTGCTGTAATGTCCGGCCTGCCGTCAATTGGTTTTTCAATCTCTACCTCATACCCCTGCTTTCTATACTGCCGGGCAATCCGCTTCTTCCAGTACCGGTGCACAATGCCGTTCCGGTGGTCTGGTATCTGATGGCCCAAATCCTGCAGAACTTGCCTGCCGGCTTTTGTGACCTCAAATAGCACAATCCTGCCCTGTCCCGTGATGACATCTTGCGGTCGGATTAGTCCGGCTTCGATAAGAGCTTTTTGCACGATATTGCCCCGGCGCCGATTCATCTTGAGTCTTGAGTATCTAGCTACCACTGTGCTTGAAGAATATCGCACTATATCAATCAGCAGTTGTGATTCTTCATAGGATATATTCGGTTTGCCCTCTATATGTTCGTCTGCCAGTGAAATCGGGGAGACCTGTCGTAGGGCGTCTTGCGCTGACTGAAATCGCTTGAAATACCTCGCCATCCTGTGGCTTATCGCTTCGTCGCTGATGGCCCCTTTTTCCACCTCAAACTCCGGCATCCTGATTACAAACGGGCTGCGGATCCGGTCCTGCAGTCGGACTACCGCCTCCCCCAACTGCAGCTGGCCGAAACAGCTCTTCTGTTCGTCTTCCAGCAGCATGCAGTTAGCCATGACATTAGTGTCCTTTCTGTGCTTTAGGTTCATGCAGATAGTGCAGTAGGTATTGCCCAGTGCGGGCAGCGATATCTGGCAGGGATGCTGGTCGAGCACCACCATGCTCTCGCCCAACTCCCTGATCTCTCGGAAGGTGATCTCCATAACTGTCTCGCCGCCGGTCAGCGATCGCTTCTCGCGGTTCAGAATGTGATGAGCCTCTTCAATAATGATCGCGTGCTTGAATTGCTCCCTTCCTCCCTGGGCCAGGCGGTAGTGGTGGATCCACAGCACTAACGTCTCGATGAAGAATATCTTGTCGGACTGGGTGAGCGCATCCAGCTCAAAGACTACCTTCTTGCTCAGCAGCTCTTCCAATCCTACGTTCTGTCCGGCGTTGACCAGCCGGCCCATTTCACCGAAGCACAGCGTCGCCACCGCTCGCAGCGTCGAGCTCAGCCAGTTAGACTCCCTACCCTTAGCCGGATAGTTCCTGACCCACCGCAGCACGTCCAGCAATGTGGGATACTTGCTCGTCCCCTCGTAGACTCCGAACTCGCGGTAACAAGTGTCAATGGCCTTCTGCAGCAGGTACATCACCCCCTCGCCCAAGAAATAGGCGTGGGCAATTACTTCGATTACCTTCTTCAGCCAGCTCTTGGGATCAGTACCAGCCGGTGGTATGAGAGGATTGAAACGCAGCGGGGCGATATTGCGCCCCACCGTGAAGACCAGCATATCCTCAAAGCCGGGTTTGCCCAGTAGATCGCGGTAGTTTCGCTTCCAGTCGAATACTACAAAGGGCTTGCCCTTGAAGGCCAGCTGCTGGGCCACCATAAAGCCCAGGTTAGTCTTGCCCGCCCCGGAACGACCAAATATGCCCACGTGCTGGATCCATTCGTCCTCGCGCAAGCCAAAGGGGTATAGAACTTCATCGAGGTACACGACCTCTCCCAGGTGATAATCTCCCTCGGCACTCGACTTGGGAGGAGGGATGAGAAATAGGGGTTCATCCTGCAGATTATCAGGGAAAGTCTGCGAGGCGAGGATTTCTAAGTATTCAGTGATCTGGGCCTTGCCTGATTCGTCTTCCAGCGTATAGGCCAGCCAGATGTCATCAGCTTTGGTGCCCAGTACCGGGCGCAGTCTCCGGCACAGCTCCTTTATCCGCTCCCTCTTTCGCTCACCGATCATCTTGCCCCATTTGTGGATGGTAGCGACAGGCTTCCCTCAGGCTGGTCCGGCATTTGCCCCAGCCTCCTGTCTTTCTTTCCGGTCGCCCCAGAACAGCTCCCGGCGCTGTACAGCTGCTTTGTGCTCTGATGCAACCTGCAACAGCTTCTGTTTCAACTCGGCGGTATCGCTCCAGCATCTTATCCGCTCCCGGCAGATCTGGTCCTCCAGAGCGGTTACGTTGCTTTGCAATCGCGTTATTCCCACGTCGTTGGCAGAGACCTGGTTGATCTGCAGGCAGTAGAGCTGGGCCTGGCACTGCTGTAATCGGGAGCTCAATTCCGCGATGTTGCGCACACTTAGTTGCTCACGCTGCTTGATCAGCGCCAACAGCTGCAGCAAGCTGGCTCGTTGATAGCGCAAATGGTTCTCAATAACCGCACCGGCGGGATCGTCGCGAGACAGCCTGTGGGCCAGAAACTCTGCCACCACCTTAGCCTCCTGGGGAACGACTGCTCCCGCTGCCTCCAGGCCGGTCCAGAGAAGCTGCTCGCTTTCAGGCTGAGCAGTTGCCGAAAGATAGCCAGGGCCAACCGGTTCCTTCAATATCGGAATATCATAACGTGTGTGTGTCATTTTATCGTTCCGGGGAATGGTAATTCTCCGGTAGTAACGGCACGGAGATACGCCTTATAAAGCTTGTACCGAAGTGTGGCTGGGCTAGCGGGGAGGGTACCGAGTCTGAGCGATCGCAGTGCATGTGCTTGGGCCTTTCTTGATTCTGGTCCTGGTTCTGCACTGTTTTTCTGCTTCTGCTTCTGCTTCTGCCGCTATTTACCCCCTTCTTCTTCCAATATCAAAAACAAATCATCCCTTACTTACTCTCCCTAACCACTCTTCACCCTTGACGCCTCACCCCACTTCCACCCCTCTGCCCACCCTCCATTCCCCCTTAATCCCTCCCCTCACCATTAAACCCACAACTTCTCTCCCCCCACTTCATCCCCCGCAGTCCCTCTCTGGCACCGATCCTCCCTCTCGCACCAATCTCCCCTCTGACACCGGTGTGTCCCCAACCCCCAGCACAACCAGCCCTTGCTACATCCGCCGCGCACGTCTCAAGATCCCCGCGCGGGCGCGCAGAGCGCCCGCGCCTTGCAGCCAGTTGCATCGTCGAAGACGATGCACAGCAGTTACGCAGCCCCAAACCGCCTTCGCAGCCCTAATCCACTATTCAACACCTTTCTTTTCTATTAGCCCAGCTTCCACCACACACAATGCATCCCAACGCATCACCACCCACCACACCCAGTTGCTGCCGAGCACCTCCAGCAGCCCACCTCACTCATACCAATTCAACTCCAGCCAGCAATCCGCTTTAGTCAGCCATCGCAATGGCGAGATTACACTTTTCCCAAGACCCTAGTCCAGCCAAACGCCGTCACAACCCACACTTGTTCAAACACAAAGAATCTCAGACCATTGCCTATGAAAAATTCCAAACAACTCTTTCCAGGAGCTCATTCCTTGCTCTTTTCCATTAGGATTAGAAACCCACTTAGAACTTCCATCCTTATAAAGAATACTCAGACCATCCCCCCGAACCCCTGCCACAGCGAACACTTTCCAGTTGTCGTTCTCAGGAAGACACTTGGCCTTCAGCAAACATATGAACCACAGTTGCCAGGCTATCCTTGCTCGACGCACCATTGATCACCAGAAAGCCTTCCCAGACCCTCCTCGCTCATTCCCTCCTGAACTCACAACTCTATCACAGCGCCAACTCCACGTCGGGCAGCAGTTCGCAGAACTGCCGATGCCCCGCATTCGTGGACCATCGTCGCGCCCCGCTAGGGCGTGCGCCGCAGCGCGGCGAGCATGGGCGGCCGGACACCCCACACAGCACCCTCCTCCTCTTCTAACCGCAACGCCCTCTCGACCCTCCCTGGGATCCCTTCCCACTTCGCTATCCGCCACAATCCGCCAACCAAATCTCGCCCCCTCACAATAACCAGTCAACATGCGATCCGGCCACCTGTGCGTCAAAAGCTTAGGTCATACCAGCATAGGCCCTGCCCCAGGGACCTGGATGAGGCCACGTCAGGCGCCCTGAAAAGGGCCGTGCCGACGCCTCCCAGCATACGAAACACAACTCCACGAAGCAGGCCATGAATCCAAGATGTCTCAGCTCACGCTGCCCGCAGCATCCTGCTCCATGAGATGTTCGAAATGCCGGCTTCCTGCAACACAATCCTCAGCCCATGCTCGCCGCCATATTGCAGCCTGTAGCAGAGCACTTTGGTATGTGCGAATGAAGCATGTTTGGGAAGCTATCACGGGAATCTCAGAACCTGGCCCTACACTTTGGTAACTCACAAACGCTGGATCCTGCTAGATTATCTGTACCTCCACCACATCCTGCCCTGCTTGTCCCTTCCAGCCAGCTCTCGGTACAAATCCGTTGTCGCGGCACTCGTTACGGTAACACTCTACCTACCAGCCATCACTCGATCTATCAAGAGAAGAGAGCCTGCCCTCTCGAGCAGGCTCTTCTCTGGCCACCTATTTAGCCCTTGCCTTTCTGGCCACAACTTGGTCGATCAACTCAGATGCTTCTGTCTTGGTCATGTCGTCGTCAGACTCAACTCCCAGCATTCTCAAGTAGGCTATCTGCTTCTCAGTTGCTTGTCCTTCATCATTGCGTCTTTCTTTTGCTATCTGTTTCATGCGTCTATCCTTGGCCATCTCTTGCATTATGGCTACGGCGTAATCCTCATGGGCCATTCCAAAGTCAAGCAAGCACTGCCAGATCTGTCTGAGCTGCTCGGCATAATGTTCCATTTCCATTTTAACCACCTCCTTTTAATGATTCATGTTTGGAGTTGCCTCCATCAGGCATGTGAATGCCCTGTTGATAACGATCCTTACCCATCAGGGTATGGACAGGACATCTCCATGGCCTTACTCTATTACCTCCTTGCAACAGCAGCCAGAGTCTCGAAGAGACCGAAAAGCTTAAATGACCGCAGGCGAGCTTGCTGAGAGGGGCTTGGCTTGGGTTGGCAGTGAATCAGTAAGTGAGTCTGGGGGGAGTGGAGCAGAGCGAAACTTCCCGGAAGATCTTTTGTGCTTTTCGCCCCGCCAGGGGTCGGGTGTGAGTGTTGTGACGGGGGGTGTCGCCCAGTTTCGTGAGTTGACATTGAAGCTCCAGTCAGTGGAACTGCCAGGTCAGGCGCTGCTTCGAGCCGGGTACAGCCTGCGAGCTTGGGTGCCTGGGTTAGCTCTCCGACCGTTCTATCCATCTAGCCAATATCATACTCCAGACGGCACTCGCCACCATCTGGTTGGCGTCTATTTCTCTCACACATCTGAAGTGAAGAAGCACCAGGGGCCTGACTTAGACCATGGCCGTTTGGTACTCCCTGTAGAATAGGAGTATCATATTGTCATGGGTCAATGTGACATATTTGTGTGTGATAGTACGACTAAGTAAATAGGCAGGCAAAACCGATGCCAAGAGACCCGTACAATGACACGCAGGATTTGCCGATCAAAGCTATCACCGTAGATGCACTTCGCAGTGGACACGAGAATGCCACCAGGCCACTAATGGGATTGGTAACTCAATGGGCCCAGGCGAAGGGCCTTCTGCGAGAAGATGCAGAGGATATTGCGGCCGTTACGGTTTTGAAGGCGTACAATGACATCGACTCATTCGAAGGTAAGAGCAAGTTGGAAACATGGGTTTTGGGCATCGCACAACATGTGGCGGAAGACTTTGCCAGGCGCACAACAACAGGTTCAATTAGCCTGGAGGACCTTAATGACGAGCCTGCATCAGATGCGGATGTCGAGGAACTCGCATATCTGCAGCTCGTGGCGAAGGAAGCGCTCGCTGCCCTCAGAGATGACGAACGCCAAGCAATAGAGCTGACCAAATTCCGAGGTCTTTCAAACCAGGAAGCGGCTGAGCGATTGGGTAGAAGCTACGACGGATTCACTTGCCTATTGTACCGGGTCCAGCAGAAGACCGGACGTTTCTTTGATGAAAACATGTGATCACTCGAGCAACGGGAGCAGTGTTGCGCGATGAACAACAATGATGAATTGCAGGCTGCAAGGCTATTCGAGCAGTTTCTCAGCGAAACCGCCCGTGGGCAAAAACCGGTAATAGATGAGTTCCTGAATGCTTGCCCATCCAGCGAGCGTGACAAGCTGGGAATGGCCGTCCGTGGTGCTATGGGTCTGTCCTCAAATCATCCGCACCTCCTGATATCTGAAGGCAAGGTGGCAATTGTCCAGCAGGCCATTGAGAACGCACAATCCGGCAGTGAAATTGAAAATGAGGTGGCTGAGTGCGTAGCCTCGATAGCAACAGCAGGCCGCTTGACCCTAGAGACTATTAAGGAGTTGGCGTCGTCTATCTTGTCCATATCTGACTGGGGTCCCCAAACCCCCGAAGAACTTGATCGTGCTATGGCACCCGCGCTAATGTATCGAGGAATCCCCCAGGGCACTCTCGATACAGTGAAGCGAGGAAAGAAAGTAATCGGAACCCGGCGGGCCAAGAGAGAAGCGAAGCAGCTGACCAGTTCAATTGGGCCGCTTGACAAGCCTACTGACGTGGAGACCGCTGGCAAGTGGCTGGGGGCCATTGTCGTGAGCGAGCCGATGGAGGGCGTTGATGGTTGCATCGCGATGGATGATACTCATGCCATCATCTTCGTGAACTCCCTCGTGACGCACGCCGGACGTAGGCGTTTCACCATTGCGCACGAATTAGGACACCTTGTTCTTCACCGAGATGTACTCAGATTCAGGCCAGAAGTGCTCGAGGATATCGAACACCCTGGTAGCGGCAAAGCCGAGATTGAAGCAAACACCTTCGCATCAGAGCTGTTGATGCCCGAAGAGCTTGTGGTCGGGGATATACGCGAGGACGAGCCCTGTCTGGAGCTTGCCGAGGCTATTGCAGAGGAGTACGACGTTTCCCTCACCGCAGCGGCCGTGCGAATGGTTGAACTGAACGACTATCGTTGTGCCTTAGTATTCTCGCAGGACGGCAAGATCCAGTGGTTTATCAAATCTTACTTATTTCCACACTACATCCCCAGCGCTACACGTCTGGATCCCCGGACCGAAGCATATACCATAAGCATTGGGAGACAGGCTGAGCACGATTTCGTAGAGGTGCCGTTGGTAGCGTGGACGGATACAGATGCCGGAGATGTGATAGAGCAATCATGGCCCTCGTTTTCAGGATCGGTTCTAACGTTGCTAGTACTGTCTGGCGACTGAAACACCTCCAGGTGATGGTGGGAAAATGCGTGGTCTTACAGAGGTTTCACGATAAATGGATATCTTCACAGGACTAGTGGGAGTCACTATGGTGGGAGTGAGTAAGGACATACTGAGCGCTTTGCTCAGCGCTGGAACGAAAAGTGCCATTGAATCCGGGTTGGAAAAACTCCATTCCGCCAGAGAGATTTCAGTATTCGATCTTGTCTGGGTAATGGCTGTTGAGAGCTTCAATGATGGTTTATCGCCCCTCTTGGTAGACCGTCTGCATAAGGTCCGGGGAATGTTCACGAATGCTGAGATCCGTGACCAAGAGGCCCTTTGCCGGGTCCTAGAATGCGATGGCATCAATCCGGAAATCACAGATGACCTAATAGAACACTTGGAGCCATACCTTCTATCCGCACTTGAGGAGATGAGCAAAAGTTCCGAAGAAGCCCATCGCGCACAGACGGGATGTCACACCCCGGCGTCTAAACGAGTAGCTAACCGACCCGGGAGGCGATCCAGCCAGGGCGGTAGGGGCCGTAGGACTAACATAGTGGGTGGTACAGAAACGGCAGCACTTCTCTTGACACGGACCGGGAATGCCCTGTATTATGGAACAAACGTATCTGTGAGGACTAGGATTCTTTTGAGTGCGCTTAGCCACCCAGTCTATATGTTTGATTTGCAGGCTATGCCATGATTGAGGATAACTCAAAATCAAAGCGATCTGGCGAAGGTGGACGGATGGCAGGAGATGACCTGCAATGTCGTATCTTTTGGCAGCAAGCCTGCCGGCTTCGTACGGAGCCCCAAGTGGTTCGGGCTGTCGCCTATAGTGACCCGAACGTCAAAGGGTTCGATGATGTGGTAGTGTATTACCAGCCCGGAATGAAGACACGAAATGGGGAGACACTGGGAGCCGACTGTTTCCAGGTAAAGTTCAACGTTCGCGGTGCCCGAGTATTGACGGCCGAAGATCTTATTGACCCGAAGGCAGTTCGCAGAAAGAAGACCGCCCTCCTCGATGATCTTGAGGCAGTGGCGGAGTTGACGCGTGATCAGAATAAGATATACCGGTGCATACTGCGTTCCACTTGGGTCCCAGCACCTCGTGATGCCCTGGCCGAGTTGTGGTATCGCATAGACGGCAGCATCGACATCGAACTCCTATTAAGCAAAGGGCCAAATTCAAATGTGGGGAAAGCAAGGCTGAGATGGAAGGATCATCTCGATCTTTGGGATGCCGAGGAACTTCGGCCAATTCTGCGGCACTTCTACATCAAACCGGTCAGCGATCAGGCTACGGTTATGGAAGATCTAAATATTTGGCTTCGCGCCGCCGGCCTTCGCGAAGTTGCCTTCAATGCTCGGATAAACCCCTATGATGATTTGATACGGAAGCTCGTGCAGGAAGGGAATCATATGTTTGACAAGAGCACCATTGAGGAGGTGCTACAAAGGGACAACTTGATTGTCGGGACTCCAATTGCTGTCGGGAAGTCGCTGGGAATAGGTATTCGTAGCTTTGGCCGCAGGTCAGCCCACATCACCAGGTTGGACCGTTACGTCAATCTTGCAGATCTTTTCGACGGACGTCACGTTCGGTCACCAGATGCTTGGCAGACTAGGGTGGTTCCACGAATCGATGAATTGGTCCGGGAGCTGCCGTACGATCAACAGAGTATCACACTTGATTTGTCCGCTTCTCACTCCTCTATCACGTTTTATGCGGGCTACTGTCTAGACACCAAGGCCGGCTTCCGCGTGACCGTGACACAAAGAACTCCTAACGGCGTCGAGCAGTGGGGACCAGAGGCGCCCTCGAGTGCCAGGGACTTCCCCCCTTGGCAGGTCACGGAAGAGGATATGGGCGTTGGTGATGACGTCGTACTGGCGTTGAGCGCGACCCACAACGTAAGAACAGATGTGCATACCTTCTTGCAGTGCCAGCCGATTCGGCTGAGTAGGATGTTCCACTGCATTCTGCCTGATTGCCCGAGTTCCGCCACGGTTCGCTCAGGTGACCACGCCCACGCACTGGTAACGCAGATAACGGAGTTGCTGCAGCGGCGGACTCACTCCGAGCGTCGCGGGGTCCTGCACATCTTCGGGGCAGTTCCTAATGCGCTTTTCTTCTTCTTCGGCCAGCGTTCTCGCGGCCTTGGACCATGTCAGCTTTATGAATACGACTTTGAAGCAAATGAGCCGGACGGGTATACTCCCTCGATCAGAGTGCCCGTGTCGAACTAAGACATCCACTGGAGGTGGATTGCATGGAAGCACCCTCGTACTTCACCGATTTCATGCGGAACATCCGGTTGACGGACAACCAGCGCACCGATGCGATCACCGGCCATTCGACGCTACGGAAGCGACTTCACTCGGATGACGACCTCTCATCAATCATCGTCGCAACGTTTCTGCAGGGCAGTTACTGCCGACATACTGCGGTACGACCTAAAGGAGAGGAGCGAGCGGACGTTGACGTGGTTGTAGTCACGAATATCGACGCCGATCACTCCACACCTGAGGAGGCAATAGGAGTTTTCGTTCCGTTCGTAAAGAAGCACTACAGCGGCAAGTACCGGCGCGCGGCACGTTCGATTCAGATAGAGCTTAGTTACGTGGACCTCGACCTGGTGATCACGGCCGCACCATCGGAGATTGACAAAGAGTTCTATCGTTCTCTTGATGCCGCCACCCACGGGTCTGACGAAGAGACCCTAATGCTCGAGGCAGCAAGAGAGCAACTCCAGGAGTTCTCCACCAAGAAGCCACAGTGGCAGCTGGAACCTCTGTTGATACCTGACCGGGACGCTGGCGACTGGGAACCCACGCACCCCCTGTCGCAAATCGCGTGGACAGTGAACAAGAACAAACAATGCAACAGACACTACGTCAATGTAGTGAAGGCTATCAAGTGGTGGCGCTTGGTTAGCGACAGCACGCCCAAGTATCCGAAAGGTTACCCCCTCGAGCACATTGTGGGCGACTGCTGTCCTGATGCGATTGGCTCCATAGCTGAGGGCTTTACACTTACGTTGGCAGCCATCTCATCGAGATACGCCCCCTACGTTGAGGCAGAAAAGGTGCCGGCGCTGCCAGACCGAGGTGTGCCGGAACACAACGTGCTCGCGCGGATCACTCCAGAGGAATTCGCTGCTTTTCATCAACAAGCTTCTGGCGCAGCCGAGGCAGCTCGCGAGGCGCTCGATGAAGAGGATCTCAACACAAGCGTCCAGTTGTGGCGCGCGCTTTTCGGGGAGAAGTTCCCCGCGCCGCCGCGTGAGGGTGAGGGTGCTGCGTCGAAGGGAGTTGCTGGTGCCTATACGTCGCGCTCGCAGAGCAGTGATCCACAAGGCGGACGCTTTGCATGACCGATCATCCGCAAAAGCCAACGGAGGAACTTCTTGCGGGCAGGAGAGCCCTAGACGGGGTGTGTGAGGCAGATGTCGTCAATGACTGGTGGTGGTATGAACAAGCTCGGGCGTGGGTCATTCGTGTGCGCCTAGAAGCTGATGTAGCCGAGCATAGCTCAATTCCACCGATCACCAACTGGTTCGTTCACTGTGCAACTGCCTACCCATGGGGGCGGGTAAGGTTCTACCCCGCGAAAGAGGGCGGTATCACAAGCACCTATCACCACCAATGGTACAACGCGGCTGGTTCTGACGATGTTCCCTGGCGTGAAGGGTGGCTCTGTCTGACGGCGCCCGCCGCTGACGCTCTTAGAATAACTGACCAACCGCAAGATGAGCCCACCGATGCCCATCGGCGACTCGAGTGGCACTTCCGGCGCGCCCTTCAGTGGCTCTACCTTGCCTCGCGTGGCATGCTCGTAAACGACGGTGACCCCTTCGAGCTGCCACATTTCCCTTCTTCTGGGCCAACTGTGGCTTTCATCGAGACCCCAGACACATTCGATGAATGGTCGTCCGAGAGTAACCGAGTTGGACTTTCGAAGATATCAGTCCTGGACAACAATGGGAACGTGAGCCTTGTTCGTGCTTTCAAAACGCTGTGCGATTCGCCACTGTTGGCACCACGTTGGCAGGAAGGTCGCATGAAGGAGGCAAGCGTAGGAGCGTGGATACGCCTCGATGAGGTGCCTGTTATGCGTGACTGGAAAGTCCCGGCTACGTGGCCGGATCTTCTAAACACCGGTGGGCAAGTCAGTGATCTGCTCCGACAGGCCGCCAACTGCCTCCGTGACGGGAATCGTCACCTTCTGCTGATAGGTTTCCCAATTCCGCAAGTGTTCGGCGGCCCGCCGGTGCGTATTCATTGGCAGGCTGCCATGCTCCCAGCGCTCACCAGCCGCCCACAAGACGGCTTTAGAGCCAAGGAGGTGGGCTATTGGCGTCGTGATAAAAACGTTGTATTCCACAAAGATGAGACAAAACAGATAGACTGGCGATACTCACAGAACTGGGCGGCTGATCAGTTGTCAACAAGGGGAAGATTCTCGGAAGAGCTCTGCTCAAAGAAAGTCCTGCTGTTAGGATGTGGGGCACTGGGTGCACCCGTGGCCGAGACGCTTGTCCGCGGCGGGGTTGGACGCCTGGTACTAATGGATGGAGACAGCCTTGCTGCGGGAAATCTCATGCGTCATACTCTGACCGTCTGTGAAGTGGGCTCGAACAAGGCCACTGCATTGGCGGCGAGGCTCAATCACACTGGCATTCATGCTGAGGTCCAGGCAATCGCTCAAGCGTTCCCACCCCAACACGATGAAGGAAGGCAGCTCATCGCTGACTGCGACCTGGTCGTGGATTGCACTGCCGATGACGACGTGCTTCGATTCCTTGAGACTTATCAGTGGGACCGTAACCTTGACTTCACTACTCTGTCGGTCGGTTTCGCAGCTTGCTCCCTGTACTGCTTCTCAGCCAGAGGAGATTCCTTTCCTCGCCCGGTTTTCCTTGAGCAATTCACACCTCATTGGGAACGTGAACGATGTGAGCACCCTCTTGACGAGCTCCCTTGGGAAGGGATCGGCTGCTGGCATCCAGTGTTCCCCGCCAGAATTGACGACATTTGGCTGATGGCATCTGTCGCTGCCAAATTCATTGCTGGGACTGTCGACGGACGCTATCCGAAGGAGACACTACTAGTGTTCACTCAGCAACAATCAGAAGGCGTGTTCCAAGGCATCCACGCTGAAAGCAGTGTCACTACCGATGGAATCGCTTGAGTGGCTGTCCGAGGACGGCACGTTCGCTGCCAAGGCTAGCGACAAAGCAATAGAGTTCATCCGACACCAATGCGTCGCTGCTGGACACCAGGAGACAGGAGGCATTCTTGTCGGCTACTACACACCCAAGCGCGAGTGCGCGATCATCACCAAGGCTTCCGAAGCACCAGCCGACTCACGCTCTGGACGGCTCCGGTTCTACAGGGGGGTGGTCGGTCTGCGTGATTGGTTGGCTCGGCTCTGGCGAGGCGAGAAGCGTGAGTACTACCTGGGTGAATGGCACTTCCACCCGGCCAAGTCCCCCGATATGAGCTCGCTTGACACAGCCCAAATGAAGGATATCGCTCAAAATGGGTCGTATCGTTGCCCTGAGCCATTGCTACTCATCGCATCAGGGCACCCGTCGAGTTCCTTTGTTGTGAGTTTGTTCGTTTGCCCTCACGGCAAGCCTCCCATGCGGATGCAACCGTGTTCTGTCCCGCCGCCTCCAAACCAGCACGAAGATTAGGTCAAGCACTGCCGCCACGTGATCACGCATCGTCCGACGCTTGGGAGAGCATCCCTGCCACCCTCTGGTCATCTAGGACCGACAGTTCGTGAAATGGACGACTTCCCTGAGGTCACACAGTTGCCCGCAGGGCAAGTCGCTTGCCACAGCAAGCGACCATTTATGCTTTTCGCCCCGCCAGGGGTCAGTGTCCGAATACAGGTGTTGGGGCACTCAAGCGCGAATGCTATGCTGGATGCTTCAACAATTAGCAAGTCCCCCCGCTGGCGCCATGAAAGGCAGCTACATCCTGCTAACACTGGAAACTCATCCTGGAGCGTCCTGGCTGAGGGTGCCAGTTGAGTAGACGGAGACTCTGTCAGGACTGGCAACCGCGTCTAAGCGGGCTGCAGTTCTACGGGTGCTTCACTTTTCGACCGCTACCCGCCGGGTCTTCATCTGCTGCGTCACACCCGTGTTGATGGTTAGCCGGCAACCGGCCCATCCAGAGGTGGATGTCGCCACGACAAGCACCTCATTGTGCTCAGCATTCTTTCCAGGGTGGTTGTCCTTCTTTTGAGGCATCGATCCCGTGCGGAGTCCACTTGACAAGCACATATATGCCAAAGTATACTTGACTTCACCAGACCACCTATCTTGTTCGACCAACACGAGCCAACCTGCCGCACAGATTGGGGGCAGCGAACCAATGGTAGATCACCGACCAAGTAGTCGTAGGCCACCCAGCTCTTGGAAGGAAGATCCTGTCCCGCATGTACTGCTGGTCCTACTACTGGTGCTAATCGTGCTAATTGGCGTGAGCATTTGGCGGGCTTTTGCCGGCCTTGCCCCACAAGTAGCGGCGGCACTTGTTGCAGGCATTACCACTGTCCTTGCATCGGTTCTGACCCCCGTGGTATCAAAGCAGTGGGAACGCAGACGCCAGGTCCAGCAGGAACAGCGCGAGCACAAGCTGCGCCTCTACAAGGAATTCTTGGAGTTCTGGCTTCGTGTCGTAGTGGGAGACAAGACCGGAGTGGCCGAAGTCTCTGAGAAGGAGACGCTCGACTTTCAAACCACCTTCACGCAGAAGTTAATCCTTTGGGGGGCCGACGATGTCGTCCGCAAGTGCGCCCAATTCGCGAAGAGCTTTGCCTCCTCCGAGACGCAGCCGACTCATGCCCAGCCCGAGCAACTGGAACGTTTTGGGGAACTGCTCGCTGCGGTTCGATTGGATGTGGGCCACAAGAACCAAGACTTGGAGCCCGCCGATTTGCTAGCATTGCTCGTGACACACTCTGATATCCGGCCGCATCTCGCGCAGCCCGGATGATACGAATCTATTACCGCATTGTGCAGCCTTGACGGCTTTCGGGCAAATAGCAGGAACCGTGCACCTTAGGCACAAGTGACACTACTGTTCATCGGCGACCTCCCTCTTCCGCTCGTTGATGCAGTCGGTCTTCTCTTCCAGTGTTCCCTAACAGACGAACTTGCGGATCTGAAGACTTGGCCTCAGGGTAATCCAGCAGTCGTGCTCTGCAATATGCACCAATCGAGAGTGCAGGACGGGAACTAAGCGTCGACTCCGAACAACGCAGAAGCTACGCGCAATGCCAGCCCAATGTAACCCCTATACTGCCCCTTCCGCTCGAATCTATTGATTTCCTAGCAAGCACTTCGTCTTATGTCCTACCATCCGTCCTTCTCACTGTAGTACTCCTCCGTGTTCATTCGCCGCACCTTTGGATCTGCTCTGCGAACGTCCTCTGCCCCAGCCTCCGAACATGAGCACGCGTTTAACTAGCTCGGGAACGGGTAAGCATTATATGAGCAAAACCGAAAGATATTTAAGGTTTGCATTCTGACAACTGATACACATTACATGGGGTTCCCAAGTATAGAAGTACCATGATGAAGATGACACACAACACAAGTAATCGAGTTCGCTTCCAGATGCGATCACTTGAAGAAGCAGTGTCCTGCATGTGTAAGTCACTTGCCACCACGGGCCGGTATCTCATAGACTTCACACAACAGACTCTGCCCGCCGTACTCTACAGTGAGCTTCTCCCGCGATGGTTCAAAGAGCCGCATACGCGTAGTAACAACATGCCTGACGCGCTCGTATTCGACTTGTATCCTGTGTTAAAGGGAACCGCTGCGATCGCCTTGATAGGCTTCGCGGAAACCTACTCTAGCCCTGGCTTATCCTTGCCCGGCTACTATCTCCTTACAGACGCCGCCTACCAGATAGCAGATGGAACACTTGAAGCTGGACGCGGCAACCGGAGAAGGTCTGCTAACCTCGCTATTGACATCCTGGGGATGCCCGCCACATATATAACTCATCTACTTCGCTCGCGAGGTTGCGGTAGCTAATATAAGTAACTACCATCAAGCCTACTGCCAGTACACACAGGGCAGGAATCATGCCAGAGGAGGGTAGGGTGAGGTGAGTCACAGA
This sequence comes from bacterium, assembly GCA_030615605.1. Lineage (GTDB taxonomy): Bacteria > Armatimonadota > Zipacnadia > Zipacnadales > Zipacnadaceae > JALGTD01. Next base: position 104,957 of record JAUWYY010000005.1, on the reverse strand, counting down.
ATAAGCAAAACACACACCGACAAACAACAACAAGAGGCAGTGAGTTAGATGGAACATCCATTCAAAGTTCCCCATCCGTGCCTGCTGATCCTTAATGCGTTGCACCACTGCCAACGTTGAGGCAGCGTCAGTCTCGACTAGTGCGAACAGAAGCCCGGTAATGCTAAGTAGGAACAATGATCCGTCAGTGGGCATGTTAGCCTCCTGTGATCAGATTGTGAAGTTCTGGAATATGTTCGGCTGGATTCGCATCGGCCGCCATTTTCTGAAACGTGCTCCGCAGTTTGTCCCGTAGCCTTCTGTCACTAATGCGGATGTGGCTCTCTACCTTAATATCGGCATCCCGCGTTATCCAAGATTCGTGTCCCCCCTGCATCCACACAAACCGTTCGGACACCGCAAATCCCACGAGCGGCGTTTCATCTATTATCCACAAATCTTCGAACAGTCCGTGGTTTGCCAGCATCCTAATGGTCTCCTCCCAGTCACCAAGTTTCTCTTTGTTCTGCTCGTTCTCGACAAGCTCCTTGAACGGGTTGCATGTCAGGATTCGAATCTTCGCACCCTTCTCTCGCTTCACCCACCCCAGTGCGCCCAATAAAACGTCGTCGTGGTACAGTGCCGGATCCATGGCACCTGCTGACACCCATACGTGCCCACCATTCGGCACCAGCGGCAACAGTAGGGTCACCCACCTGTGGCGAGCCTCTTCATAGGGGCAACCCGTGTATGCACGGACCACTTGCCTAAAGTAAATGCTCGAGAAACAACATACCCCTGTCAGAACAAGCGGGAATACCACGACGTTGTAGCCCACATTTGGCCCTTGAGTCACTAACTTTTCAAGTAGGTATGGCAAACCCACCAAACAGAGACTCAAGGCCACGCAACCCGCGATTAGAAGTATCCACTTTGCTGTATGGTTCGGTTGGCTGGCGCGGGCTCCTTTGCCCCGCCCATGCACCCAGCCTGCCACCAACGCTCTATCCGCGGGATCATCCAATTGCTCTATGATGCCCAGAATGAGATCACTGCCGGTTTGAGCGGCTATGCGCATGTTACGGCAGAACAAGCGTATCGGTTCAACGCAAGCTGCGACAGCAAGAACCACCCCAACTGACCACACGTAAACAGGATCCATGAATTCGACCCACTCTTTCCCAATTAGCTAGTACTCGTTGCTAGCCTAAATTCGCCTCTCTGGCTACTTTGGTACTTGCCTCCGTCAGATCAACGGTCTCAGCCTACTTCATCGAGGTGTCCACGCTGTCTGCACTCACTCGCGTCTCGACCGTCACGACCCTGATCCCGGCGGGACCTATACTCTCACACATCAGTGATGACCAACCTCTTGCCCAGCCTGCGGCTCACCACGTCTCGCATACTGTGTCGCCCCCTCGCCCTCTCCCCGGCCACATCCGTTCCTATGCCTGCTTAGGATGATTCGCCAACTCAATTGTACCTGTGCACAGGCCTCTTGACCGGCTAGAACAGTAGGCAACCGTTGACAATGGATCTACCATACATAGTTTTGGAGACGATCAGGGCTGTCGACACTCTTAGAGCTTCGGAGCATGATTACTCCCTTGCCCGCTGCTTATGTTCGCGCCCTTTAGCTAATTACCTCCTCCCCGCACTGTTTCGCCCTGCCATAGCCTACCCTGGCTCGTAAGGCGGACTATCAAGCAGTTGCATCAGTTGCTCGCCGCTGACCCCAATACAAGTCAGCGAGTCTCAAATAGCAGTCTTCGCCAAGCCCCAGTGCCGTACCCGGCCACACCCCAGTGTTTCTTCTGCTCCTAATCCGAGATTTGCATGTAGGTTCTACTTGGGGCATCATGTGCCATTTCCTGGTCGACCTGCCCCACACCTGCCTGTCCAGACAAACCCCTAGCTCAGTTCGGGACACCCAACCAGACTACTTCCGTATCAAGGTGCTCACTCTCGGCCTAGCGACACGCTGAGGGCGCCGTTGTCAAGGCGGGCTCCACACAAGACACATCCTCATATATAAGAACCAAAAGCCCGCGCGCACTCGTGGTGCCGCACGGGCTTGAATAGACATTTGGCTCACCGGGTAGTCTCGGGTGACAGACTGCCCAGAAAGCCCCCTACATAACACATGTGGCTGGATTGCTGCACTCATCATACAGGGATCGCCACACTTTGTCAACAACTGCTCGTTGGGCTCGGCCGCTGAAGCCACCCAATTATACCGTGATGTGCTTGCGAAAGTGAACTTCCTGACCGCCAATTCAGGTATTACAGATGAACCACGCCCTGCGCACGTACGAATACGTTGCCTGATGCGTAACGTCCTGATCTGCGCTCTGGCGTACCTGCCCTGCTATCCCCGCCGCCTGATTCGGCCTTGCCCGGGTCGCGCTTGTATCTAACGGGACACCTGCCTTCATGAGCTATCCATCCGGCAAGCTATCTCTGATCGGCTACACCGTGCTGTCTGTCCCTAGCCTTCGCAAGCCACACCCGCCTGGTAGCTTCGAGGCCCTGGTATGTGAGTTTGTCAACGAGCCTTGATGCTCCGCTCGGCTTAGTGTTACGCCCCCTCGGGCCAGGCGTTGGCCAACTCATTATCTGAACTCTGTATCCCGCGAATCGTGCAATACCGTGTTCCTCTTCATGCGCCGCCCCTATCCCTGCCCTGACGGCACCGAATGAACAAGTCACATTGTTCTTAGCTACAACTTCACACAGGTTGTGCATTTCGACGCCAACCTGGTAATCACCTCCCCCTTGTCCTCCGAACGACGTGCACCCTTCGTGGAAGTCCCCGGCCTCCTCCCTCAGGCTCACCCATGGAGTTCGTCCGGGCCGCCCTCTGTGTGCGATGCAGCCTGGCCCGCGTTGCCGATTCCTGAGGTCGTGGGAACCCGGAAAAGCATCCGTTGGACCACCACCATTCACGTCATTTTGCTGAAAAATAATACCACAATGTGCGGGTCTTGTCAAGCGTTGTACAAGAATGGCCCCCCGAACCTTTACAGTTGCCCATCAAGGGCCATTCAGCGGGGACCTTCGACTCGTGCGCTCGTCCAGTCAGGCACGCGCACATCAGTTCTCCGTCTGTCTACAGCAAGTTGTGTATCACTCTCGGTCCCACAGCTAGTCCACCACCCCAATAGGCCGACCTCGTTCGCTGCTGGACGCCTTACGTTGCCTGTAGAGATGTGGACCCTCGGCAAAGGTCATAAGTGAGTAGAGACCCAGTTCGTGGTACGCCTCGCCGCCGTGGTGGAAGAAGTCCTTGACGACCTAGATCAACCTCTCGACTTGGGCCACGACGCTGAGCTCCTCGCGCATCTCCGGCATCCCCTACTGGTGTCAGTTTACCATTCTAGGACTCGTTGGTTTCTTCCCCTTCGTCGCTCACATCCAGAAACTCAGGCAAAGCCTCAGCGGCAGCCTGCTTGGTGGCGCCATCCGAGTGCAGGTAGCGGGAAGTGGTGCTCAGGTCAGCATGGCCCAGCAGCTCCTGGACTGTCTTCACATCCACTGCCGAGTGCAGCAGCATTGTGGCATAGGCGTGACGCAGACTATGGGCCGTGATGCCTGCTTGGTCAAGCCCGGCTTTCTTCACAATGCGCTTGAAGATTCGATAGAACGTCGAGTTGCCCATGCGCTTAGCGCACGTGTTAGGGAAGAGAAGCTCTGATGTTGACTCTCGCTCATCCAGGTATTGCTTGAGTATTCGCCGGGTCTGTCCCGGCAGGGGGATTACCCGTTCCTTGCCGCCTTTGCCAGTAATGCGAATGCGACTGAGATCGGCTGTCAAATCGCTGGTTCGCGAATTCAGCAGCTCGGAGCGTCGCACGCCGGCGGTCAAAAGCATCATGATCATGGCTCGGTCGCGAATATCGCAAGTGGCCTGGACCAACCGATGGCATTGCTGAATTGTCGGCCCCTGGGGCAGACTCGACTTCTGCTTAGGCTTGATCACGCCGGCCACCGGATTGGAGTCTACCAGTCCGCTCCTCATTAGATAACTGAAGAACGAGCTGGTGGCATTCAGTGCCCGCGTGATCGTGGCTGCGGATAGTCCACTCATCGAGATGGCAAAGGCTTGGAGGTGGCGGCTGCTGATCTTGTGGGCATCCGTCGTTAGGCCATGAGACATCAGGAAGCCATGCAGCCGCCTCAGATCCCGGCCGTAGGCTTGTAGGGTAAGCGGAGAAGCTTGGCGGTACTGGCCAAGATAGGTCAGAAAAGAATCCACCAAGTACTGGAAGTCGTAGATTCCCTGCTCATTGTCAGCGACAACGGCTGCTCCCGGCTGGCAGCCGGGGCTTATTGTTGTTGTCTCGCTTTGATGTTCAGCTACAGTGCTTCTCATATATCTATCCCTAACTGGTGTCCGGCGGGGGCATCACGACACCACTTGCGTCACGTCAATACGCGGTTGCCCGAGTGAAAGCATTGAGCGTCGTCGCCGCTCAGCGTAATAGTGAAACTCGGCTTGGTGTTCTGATGAAATGGGCATAGACCGACGAAGTTCTTGCCCTGCTTCTTGAGCTGTCCACTGAAGCCTGCGCGCCGGTAGGCGCTCTGTGGATCAGTCTTCGCGATTGTCTTGATCTTGTCTGCTGTCACACTGACCATGGATGCCACTCCGCGAGCTTACAACCGCTTGCACCAAATCTGCTCTCCGTGTCTGCCTTTCTCACGGCCGACCTCGCATACATTGAATCAGATTCATAACGAATCGCCACTTCCATACGTCGTCGAGCCTTGCACTTGGGACCTGGTTTCGGTATACTCATCAGATAGCTCGTGGACAGCGTCATAACCGCCTTGGTCTTGATGGTGCCCCACGGGTCTGCTATTCGGCCCGCGTCTGCCTCGCCAGGTTCGCGCGGGCCGGTCTTGTGTCAACTACTTAGCAGCGTTCTGAGCTCGCTTGATCCTTATCCGTTGCGACGCCTTGCCTTCACCTGCTTGAGCAGTTGCTCTCGGCGGTCTGCCATGAACTTCTCGTGCTCTGCAGCGAGGGCATCCGGGTCGTAGCCCAGATCCGCGAGGACGCCGAGAATCTTGCCGGGTAGGCGCTGCGTGCCGCCTTGCTCAGCAAGCGTAACGCTGTGCGAGCTGATCTGGCAGAGGGTCGCCAGGTCCGTTTGGCTCAGATCCAGCTCCCGCCGAATCCTGCGCAGCGGTGCCTCGTTCGTGCTGCTCTTTGTCACAGTCATCATCCTCCTATAAGTAGTAGCTTGACATCTACGAGTACAAAGTATAGAGTACTATCACTAGTTTGTCAAGTAGTAGTTCCCGGGGCACATTGCTGCCGGCAAGCGCCAACCCCGCTGAAGACACACAGAGCTCGATAGAGCCGGCAATTCTTGATAGTCAGAGTGCCAGCCTATGCCATCCTTTCCGAAGACGCTTACCAGCCTGGGGGGCCTGCTGCGGCAAAGGTCAGTCAGTCGGGCAGGGCCGCCGGGTTCACAAATAGTCTGGGCGGCGTGGCCCATGTCGGCCAGTTGCAGCATGCCGGTTTGGCAATGACCGCCGAACCTCAGCCAATGCTAGACATCAGCCCTCTCGCGACGGGGGCTCGCTGGTGCCCTCGGTGTCCTTACGGTCTGCATAGCCCGCACGAGGCCAGCGGCACATTGAACCTTGTAAAGCACAGTCAGCCGGGGCATCTTTGATCAGGAGGCCCCTCATCCCAGCGGCAGCGGGCGGTGTGGCTTTACCACTGCCCAAGCCTCGGGCCTAAAGACCGCCCGTTGCCGCAAACTTTAGTCAGGAGGCGTAGAAATGAAAAAGGACAGTTTCGTCTTAGACACAAAAAGCCCGACATTTGAGGAACTAGTAGTAGACCTCGCAGAGCTTCTTGTCGCAAGCCCAGAGAAGCAAGCAGCCGAACAATTTTGCTTGACTTGGGCCACCCTCGGCGGACACAGCTACGAAGATATTCTGCACCATGCGCGAAAGCAGGCCTGGCGGCAGCGAAATATCTTCACCCTTGCCGACCTGCTGGCAGACAAGCGGCCCGTGCCCCCGGATGTCGTGCAGGGGTTCGTGCCTGGAGAGAGCGTGGTTGTACTAGCAGGTAAAGAGGGGGTGGGCAAAAGCTATTTGCTACTTGAGCTCGCCGTTACGCTGGCCGGTGACAAGCCTTGGCAAGGCCTCGCCGTCCACCAGGGTGGCGTGTTGTTAGTGGATAAGGAAAACCGCCCAGTCCGCTTGAGGGAACGATTCAAGAAGCTGGCAGCCAAGGCCAACTTGCCGATCACCATAGTAACGGATATGGAGTTTGACCTAGACGCCGACAAGTTTGTGCAGGAGCTAAGTGGTTTGGCAATAGACGCAGAGGCCCGCCTCATCATCTTGGACTCACTATCAGACTTCCTCGGCGACACCGACGAGAACAGCAATTCGCAGATGGGTGCAGCAGCAGGGCGGTTGCGGCAAGTATCCGAGGCGACTGGGGCCTCAGTGATCGTTATTCATCATGTCGCGAAGAGTACCTCAGGCACCGCCCAACAGACTGCAAGGGGCGCGTCGGCACTTATGGGCGGCGTGGATGTGGTATGTCAAATCCGGCGATCAGACAATTCGGGTATTTTGCAAATTATGCAGGACAAAAACCGCATGGGGTCGCCAGTTCGGTTCAACACGCGAATGATCTTCACCGATGGCAGTTTGCGGTTCGAGCGCATAGGCGAGGTGGAACACGGGCTGGAGCCAGTCCAACTCGACGCCACGGACAGCGCAATAACTAGCGAACTCAAGGGCGGCGAGTGGCATTGGTCAAATGAAGTGAAGGTTGCGGTAGAGGCAGCAGCCAACGTCACGAGTAAAACCGTATTCAATCATATTGACAAATTGACAGCAGCAGGGATTGTCTCAGTTAGGCCCACGGATAGGCAGCCGAGACAGCGATTTGAAATCCGGCTAATGGATCAGAGTCAATAGCCTGTGTAATGCTGTGTAATTACACAGCAGGACAAAGGACGAGCTACCAACGTTTTGGGGGGTCTCAAAGCCCCCAAACATGGAGCAATGTCCTCTCTGTGTAACCTGTGTAATATCCTTAAGGGGGTTACACAGGAATTTTACACAGGAAAGCCGCCTTTGCAGAGACCTAAGGTTAACTCGTTGAGTCGACTCAACGAGCGAATGGTCGAGGCCACGAGTTTAGCCTGCCTAGCAGACTCAAGGCCAAACTGCTCTCGGACTTGCTTTGGATAACCGTCAGTGAGCAAAGCAGAGAAACGACAACCAGAAAACATAGAACAGCACGACGACCACGGCAAAGGAAGGAGGCGATGATGACGCCGTGAGAGAGCTTCATTTTGACGAAGGCGGTGACGGCGTTGACGTGCTATAGCCAGCAGCAGATAGCCGACGAGGTGGGGGTTCACAAGGATACAATCACGGAGAACTTGAAGGAACGTCGGAAATTGGAAAGTTTTCCGAAATCCGATAAACCCCTCGCTCTCTACCAAGAGCCGGACTGGGAGCCGCCACTGTACGCCGTTGACGTTGTAGTGCTGTCGTTTAATTCTTTGGAGGTGTTGTTATGATCCTGGTTGAAGCCATTCGTGATTTCCTGTTCTCGGAACCGGGCGAGCAGTGGCTGGGGACTGCTGAGATGCTCTTTGAGGAGTTGACTCAGTGTGCCGAAGAGAATGAGATTGACGTCGCTCAAAAAGGTTGGCCTGCAAATGCCTCCTGGCTTATCCGCTACCTTCGGAACTGGACGCCAGAACTCCTTGCCGCCGGCATTGACTTCGAGCGCGGGCGAGAGGGCACCCTCCGACGCAGGCATATCATCCGTATTTGGCTGGTATCCGCGGTCGGTGCGGTAGATACTGGGAACCCGGACTCCGAGGAGCTTGATTGGTGGGACATTGCCGAAGCCGATTGGTCTGACGAACAGCGCGCCGACGTCGAGCAGATCCGCGCCAAAGTCCGCGACAGCCGCCAGGCAGACCGCGAACGCGAGGAAGAACACGATAAAATCTTAGGCTGTCTCGCCACATCACGAATCCACCAGAGCAAGTATTCGGGCTTCTAGTAGCCTCCGTCTAGCCATTTTACCCCCTCTCGCCCTCCCGTCTAGCCATTTTCGGCCCCACAGACGCCAGTTTTACCCCCACGGCCAGCCATTTTACCCCCTTTTCACATCAAATTTGTAACAAAACATCACGAATGTATCACCCAAATCGCCCAATATAACATACACAACTCGCAACGCCCCGCAACTTCTCGTGCAGCCCCCGTTGCTCTGGCAATCTCAATTTCGGCTGACCCCGAGCGTGCGGGTTTTGGACATATATTCTAATTATCGTACAGACAGGCAAAACAGGATATACTACATATTCTATACAGAAGATGTAGTTAAGAAGGCGTATATCAGTCGCTTAATGTATAATAGGAACGATACTCGCAAAGTAGATGGCTCCGGCGCCATTGCCGCGCTGTTGCCGGCGGTGATTTGGCCGCTGGCTGGACCTGGGCTGGCTGCCCCCTCCAGTAGATCCCTAGGGGCTCGCAAGCCCCCGGCAAGTGTGTTTTCAGTTGCACTCCGCTACCGTTCTCTCTTTATCTTCAATATAGGAGGGGAGGGTGGTGGTGCCGGTGAGAATACCACAATGCAGATTGTAGGGGGGTAGAGCAGGGCAAGCAGGGCGAGCAGGGGCGACGGCGGGGGTGGACACGGGAGAAGTGAATGGTAGGAGGGCAGGGGCTTAGAGGGGCGTTTCTGAGGTGGCGAAGAGGGCAGGTCCAAAAAAAAGAATTGAAATACAAGCTAAAACACTTGACAAACGTGCCTAGAAAGAGTATAATAATAGTGTTCATCAATATAAACTGAGCAGGAGGAGGTGGTCAAAATGCCGAGGACAGTGAGACTGAGGAGTTGGAAACGAGTTCGGCAGGGTTGTTATCGGCTTGCCCGATGGCAGGGGAACGTGCAACCCTGGGCAGAATTATTCATGCTAGATCCGAAGGCCCCGAGAAAAATTCTTCGACGCGCAGTACACAGGAAGCTTGGGCGAATCTTCAGTAAAGAATTGTTTGGCGGCGGGGTGGTGGCGCGGCTAATCAAGGTCATTCTGGGCTTGTAAAGAGGAGGTGAGTTGTAATGCTTATACCTATACGCAGAGAAGGTCAAACGGTCAGTCGGATGCAGGAGGTTGCTGGCGGGCAGGAGGAGAGGGTGCTTGCCGTGGACGAATTCGGTAACGAGTCCTGGGTGCCACCGGACAGGTTGACGGGCAGCGGGGAGGCGGCGGTGCAGCAGGAGGCCCTAGGCGTGGAGGTAGAGCCAGAGCCACGAACGGCCTCAGAGAATACAACGACAGCAAACGACAACGACAGCGAGGCGGTTGACGAGGAGGCCGTGGAGATTCTACCACAGGAACCTGCGAGTTTCTGGTCAACAATGGCTGGGTGTTGTGTTGTATTCTTCGGGTTAGCGTGGGGTGTTGGTCAATTCATAATCGGGCCGGCAGTGTGGATCGGGTTAGTGTTTAGCGCACCTAACTCTGCACCGATAGCAAGCTTATTAGCCGTGCTTATATGGTGGGGTGGGTATTGGCATTATGTCCGGCGTGTTTACTATCCTGGGCGGCCCTGGGTGCCAGTGCTTGACGCCGAAGGGCAGCCGCGAACCCGAGAGATTGACGGGCAGCAGTTTGTGTATTCTCAGAAGGAATGCGGACTGCCAAAGGTGTTTAAGAAAAGTTGGGTGCCGCGAGAGGCATTCCCTGTAGCAGAAGAGGAGAATGATGATGACGAGCATAACGACAATTCCGATAGCGCAGATCAAGCCGCGTGAGGATCAACCTCGGCAGCATTTCGGCACCGAAGGCATTGATCAGCTTGCCGATAGCATTCGGGCGCAGGGGTTCATTGGGCAAGTCACGGTGAGACGGTCGAACGGGTCGTTTGAGTTACTGGCCGGTCACCGGCGGCGGCTTGCCGCGATCAAGGCGGGCTTGCACGAGTTGCCTGCGATTGTTGTTGACCTAGACGACCAGGCGGCGCGGGAATATGTTCTCCTGGACAATCTTAACCGAGAGGATATTTGGCCTTGGGAGGAGGGGGCCGGTTTCGCAGAGCTGATCGAGAAACACGGTCTCAGCGCAGCGGCTGTAGGGCAGAAGGCGGGCCGATCAGTGGCATTCATTGACGGGAGAATTGATCTCGCCGATAACGCAGGCGACAAACTCAAGCAAGCATACATTGACGGGAAGGTGGGGTTAGTAGCGTTGCAGGAATTGAGCAAGCTGCCTTGCGCTAACCTGTCGCCAGTGCGTTGCCCGCGCTGTCATAAGATCAACGCGGAGGGCATAGTACGTTGCGAAGCTTGCCAGTATGACCTGCCGGAAGCTTGGGTTGTGGGCAATCCCCAAGAAGAAGCCACCTCTGCTGCGCGAAACCGGCCAGTTGCAGCGGTGATCACCATAATTGAGAAGGTCAAGGGCGGGTATGGACTCAGTGAAACGCCGGTTCAGACCTCACTTGGATTCTCTGACCACCAGTTGAGTGAGGAGGTTGTGCGGGCGAAGAGTGAGTTTGAGCGGCGGCTTGAGGCTATCGGGCGGCTTGACACCTGGGCAATGGAGCACGTGGAGCAGCTTTGTCAGCTAACCGGCGATCAGTTGCGGGCCGTGCAGTCACAGGCGCAGGTGCTTGCGGCAGTCGGGCACAGGATTACAGCGGCGGTCGAGCAGGAGGTGGCACGGAGGTGAAGGCCAGGGCAGGGCGCGGCCCAGGGGCAGGGCAGGAGCAGGTGGCCGGACAATAGGCCCCCGCTTGCCGGACAGGTGCAGTCTGGGCCTGTGCCTACCTACCGAATCACTATATCTAATAACTATTTGACATAGATTAAGCAATCCTATATAATACATAGAGTGAAGTACAATAGTTATACCCAAAGGAGTCATCATGGCAAAGAAACTGCCACAGATTCTAACCCAAAGTGAACTCACAGTACTACTTGATCAGCCGAATGTGAGGACGATAACCGGCCTGCGAAACAGGTGCGTACTCGAACTTATGGCGCATGGTGGCCTGCGAGTCGGGGAGATTATAAACCTCAAGCCTGGTGATATCCGATGGGATACTGGCGAGGTGGAAATCCATAATGGCAAAGGCGGCCGGGAGAGGGTGATTCCCCTGCACCGCAGCACAATGGACTGGCTGCACCTATGGAATGAGAAGAGGCCAAAGCATAGCCGGTACTTCTTCACAACTATTAGCGGCGCGAAGCCAGGCAAACAGATCAACTCACGATATCCTGACCAAATGGTGAAGAGGTATGCTAAGGAGACGGGTATTCAGGAGTTTGAAGTGCAGGAAAGCGGGCAGAGGCAGTACCGTATTAAGCCCCACGCACTCCGGCACACATACGCAAGCAGCTTGTTGGACAGCGGCTTCTCGCTGGCGGAGGTGCAGCAGCTTCTCGGTCATTCGAATATCATCACGACCAGCGTGTACTTACACGTCAACCCCAAGGACCTGCGCCAGAAGGTACAAAGTGCGCCGACCGCCGAAGAGTCTGACCTGAAACTAGACCAGATGGAGGCAGCGGCCAACGAAATGCTTGCAATGGTGGCCCAGGCGCGCGGCGTACCGAATCAGCCAGATAAGGACGTATAGCAGGGGGCCTCTGAGCAAAAGCTAGGACTCGATCTGACCCATAGCATGGGGTAGGGCGGGGCTCTTAAGCGGAAAGAAGCGGAAGCGATTGCCGGTCTGACCGTACCGAATGGGAGAGCGATGAGCGATCAGACAGACGCTGAAGACAACTTGAGTAGACGTGAGTGGGTTCGCCATCACTTCAAGCCATTAGAACTAGAACCTCCGCTTCCTGCGTGGGTAGGCCCTGAGGAGGCAAGCCAGAAACAGCATCGTTTGGCCAGGAACCGGAACACAAGGGCGTGGGCGAGAGTAATCCGGCCAATCGTTGAGCCGGATATCGTTGAGATCATGGAGGCTTTACCCGCAAAGGTCTGGGACCGTATCCGGCGCGGCAGACCAGCGCTCTATTTCAGCATGGTAGACCCGGAGGGCTTCGGGGACTCACTGGACACCGAAGTTAGAGGTCCTTATGGCAGGACATACGAGGTACACATAGGTTGGTGCCCACTGCCCGATGGTGATATCGGCTTTTCTTCGCCAGATTTGGCTGCCACGCTCGCGCATGAGATAGGCCACGTTGTCGCCGGTCATCAGTGCAGTCATAAGGTTGACGAGTGGTCAGAGGCCGAGGAGCAACGGCTACAGATGGAGGCCGACCAGTTGGCAGCCGAATGGGGTTTTGGTAGCAGGCTCATCGCCTGTCTACAGGACAGCGCGAGAGAGCTGCGCTGGCACCTTCGGCAAGGGGAATTAGACGACGACGGGAGGGAATGGACAAAGGACTCTCTGAAGTTGCTGAGGCAGAGAATACGTGCGCTGAAGGCTGCCTCGGCAATAATAGGAGAAAGCCGATGCCGACCTTGAGCTGACCGTCGAGCAGATAGGAGGTGAACACATTGACCGACCGATGCACACTATGCGACTGTGAGCTGACCAATACCGACTATGGCCGCAACCTGACTGACCGTAGCCGGCACCATCGCCTCCCCTTGCGGCTGAGCGAATGGACTGGCAGCTTCCCTGAGGAGATGCGGGAGGAGCTGATTGTTCTGTGTTACTGGTGCCATGAAGAGATGATCCATAATCCGATCCTGCTCCCAGGCGTGGAGCAGCAGTTGTGCAGACTGTTCGCAGGAAAGGGACTCGACGAGAGACTGCGATTGTTTGCCGAGGCTATCGAAAAAGGTGCCGCAGCGCTATTGGCAGAATGAGCTGACCGTCGAGCAGGTGGCAGACACACAGCGGCGAATTGCAGCAGGGATCGTGCCAGACCTTGAGCTGACCACACAACAGACGGCAATAGCAGATCGTCGAGTTGCAGCAGCAGCTTACGGAATTGCAGGAGCAGATTGCCGCGCTGGCCGAGGAATAGTGGTCCAACGAGGCACTTGTGGAGATGCGCAAGGGATCGAGCGCGCGATGGCGAAGATACTACAAAACTGGGGGCGACACAGTGCGCTTCACTATCGGCCACCGGTTCCAGGTGCCATGGCTGTACAGGCGCACTAGGACTAACACAGCAGGTGGTACCATTATGCGGCCAGGTCAGGTGCTGGCAAGATCCGTGGGAGTATTAGAGCTGGGAGGTAATCGGCAATGTACATAACGAAGGTCGTCCTGGAAAACGTCCGGTGTTTTGATGATGTCACCCTGAATCTTGAATCTGAAGAAGGGGAGACCACGATGTGGACGGTGCTGGTCGGGGACAACGGGAATGGCAATACAACGCTTCTGCGCAGTATTGCCATGGGGCTTTGCGACGAATCCAGTGCGACTGGGCTGAGTTGACAGTGACAAAGGCAGCACGGGAGATGTCACATGCCTGAGTATGAGTCTACCACTCTATGGAGGGCCACGCTCGCGTCAATACCAGATGACAAGCATGAGGAACCGCGAGAGCGCCTCAGGACCTCGTTCCGGCGCATGCGGGCCAGGGCGGCGCTACTTGCTGGCGAGATAGCCCGTGATCTTCCCGACTACACGTTGCACGACGTCAGCCACCTGGATGGGCTCTGGAAGAGCGCTGATCTGGTCGCCGGCGAGGACTACAAAATGACCCCGTGCGAGGCCTTCGTCTTGGGCGCGGCCTTCCTTCTCCATGATCTGGGACTGAGCCTGGCCGTCTACCCCGGAGGCGCCGATCAGTTGCGACAGCATCCCATCTGGCGAGACACGGTTGTGGCGGAGTTGCGTGAGCACACGGGCCAATATCCAGGTGAGGAGGAAATCGATAACGCCCCTGAAGACATCAAGCGGCGCGCGGACGCAATCACGCTTAGAGAACTTCATGCTCTAAGGGCAGAGGAGTTGCCTGCAATGTACTGGGATGATCCCGATACAGGTGAGCAGATCTTCTTGCTCGAGGACTCCACTCTCCGCTCGCACCTCGGGCCCACCATAGGCCGGTTGGGTCACAGCCACTGGTGGTCAGTGGAGCAACTCGAACATGAGTTCGGGTCTGGCCTTGGGGCGCCAAGCCTCTTCCCTCGGCAGTGGCAGATGGACCCGCTGAAGGTGGCGTGCCTCTTGAGGGCTGCTGACGCGGCTCACATCGACGCGAGCCGGGCTCCGGTTCTCCTGAGAGTGCTCCGAAAGCCGGAGGGGCTCTCTCGGGATCACTGGCGGTTCCAGGAGCACCTTCACCGTCCGTACCTTCACGTCGACCGCCTCATGTTCACTGCCGGAGCACCGTTCGGCGAGGATCTGGCAGATGCGTGGTGGCTGTGTCACGACACACTCGTCACGGTTGACGACGAGTTACATCGCGTTGATCAGCTTCTCGCCGATACGGGCCGGCAGCGATTTGCCGTGCGCGGCGTGGCCGGTATCGAAAGCCCGCGCCGGCTCGCGCAACTCGTTCCTGTCGTGGGATGGGTGCCCGTCGATGCGAGAGTAGGGGTATCCGAGCCACTCGCGGTGATCGAGAAGTTGGGGGGCAGGGCTCTGTATGGCGACGATCCAAGCGTGGCACTGCGCGAACTCGTGCAGAATGCGGCAGACGCCGTGCGTGCTCGCAGAGCCCTCGAAGAGCGCGGTGATGGCTGGGGCACCATTCGTGTCAGAATCGGCAGCGACGGGGACACCCACTGGCTTGAGGTCGAGGACAATGGTGTGGGCATGTCCTAGGAGGTCCTCACAGGGCCTCTCCTCGATTTTGGCACATGCTACTGGGACAGCCCTCTCCTGCAGCGCGAATCCCCGGGCCTGCTGTCGAGCGGCTTTCGGCCGATCGGTCGCTTCGGGATTGGCTTCTTCTCAGTCTTCATGCTTGGCGAACGTGTCCGCGTTACGACGAGGCGCTGCGATAGGGGCCTGGACAGCACCCTCGTACTGGAGTTCAACTCCCTGCAGCGGCGACCCGTGGTTCGCCCAGCGAGCACTGACCAGAGGCTCGAAGACGGGGGTACAGTGGTGCGTGTCTGGCTCGATCAGCCGCCACGCGCCGAAGATGGCCTCATTGGGCACATCGCATTTCGGGAGGACCCGCTCGCCGAGTTCTGCGAGGCTGCATACCCATGCCTTGACGTGACGCTTGAGACGCAGTATGAGGGGAGAGATACGCGGTGTCCAGTCAGGGTCAACGACTGGATGGAAATGAACCCGACCGAACTTGTCGCGCGTCTACAGAGGATTACACCTTACTGGGAATCAACCCACAATGCGGAGACGATGCTTGCACTCGCGAGCAATTGCCGTGCTCTGCATGACCGGTCTGGCCGCGTGATCGGACGTGCATGGCTCATTCCCCCGGTCGCCGTCGTGGGTGGACCGAGAGGCGGCCGACCGGGTCCGGGGGCTGTGGTCGTGGGAGGGCTCCACGCCACCCGGCTCGATGGTGTTGCTGGCGTGCTGTTCGGGATGCCCGTCACCGCATCCCGAGGGGCTGCCAGGCCCATCGTCAACGATGAGGAACTCGCGCGATGGGCGACCGAACAGGCGCAGCTCTTGGGGTCGACGCTCGCAGCGGAGAACGCGATGAAACTTGCCGCTTCTGTTCGTGCAGTGGGTGGTGATACGGGCCCGCTCCCCGTGGCATATGTCGGTGGTCGACCGCGCGCTGCAACAGAGCTGTCAACCATTGAGTGGAGTGATGAGGTGCTCATCATGGCTATCGGCGTGTTCAACAAGAAACGCGAAGAAGCGCATGATATTGTCGTCGAGGATCATGTTGTGGCGACACACACGCACGTTGCTAACCTTGTCGGCATAGGGTGGGAGCTAACGCCTGCATTGTGGCCGGTGCCGCGCGAAATGCGGGGAGATCCCGTTACCCACCACTCACGCACCCTTGTAGGAATCGTGCTCTCCGCCATTGCCGCCGCATGGCAGTGTCCTGTTTCCACCCTTGTTGCAGCTTCCGGCATTGAGCGACAACCGCCGCCTTGGGAACAGCGGCCAATAGGCACCGCAGCGAATGAGGAGGTCGAGGCTCCTGTGTACGTGTTGCGCCGCCAGGACTGCTGACTGACCATCGTTCGTTGGTGACAGGTGGCTTACTACGAGATGCAGAAGCTGGATGCTATCACAGCGCACGGGCCACGTTAGGCTTGGACTGTCCGGTTGTTGTTAAGCTGGACCCACCGATCCACATGTGGGGCGAGTATTCGTCGTCTGGCAGAGCCGTCGGACGGGTTGAAGGGCTCGAACGGCTATGTGAGGTGCTCTCGCGCCGCCGGACGGAATTCGATGCTATCGCCCTCGGTTCGATAATTGATGTGCCTGAGCGCTTTCATCACGACTACTACGAGAGCCGCGGCGAGATTGTCAATCCATGGGGCGGTGTTGAGGCGATGCTGACTCATGCGATATCGATGATCTTCAACATGCCATCTGCGCATGCCCCTATGGCAGAGTCCATGGAGATTCTGAACCTGGATGTTGGGGCAGTTGACCCCCGCATGTCAGCCGAGGTCATATCGACTTCTTTCCTTTACTCAGTCCTGAAGGGGCTGCATCGGAGCCCGCGCATTGTCCGAGGCGCGGCGGTCTGGAAGCGCCCTGGTGTGTTAACTGCGGCTGACGTATCGTGCCTGGTGATTCCTGACGGTTGCGTAGGACTGCCAACCCTTGCAGCTCTGGAGCAGGGCATACCGGTAGTAGCCGTGCGAGAAAACCGCAACCGCATGAGGAACGATCTCGAAGCCTTCCCATTTGCGCCAGGAAAGCTGTTTATTGTAGACAACTATCTTGAGGCAGTTGGTGTAATGACGGCATTGCAGGCGGGCGTTGCCGTGCCTTCTGTACGGCGGCCGCTCGCGGAAACGACCGTGTCCTCCGAGAGCACAGAGCAGGCTGATGTGGCACAGGAGGTCGCGGAATACCTGTAGGTAAGGCCCTTGGCGGTTTACAAATGGGCTAAAGACGGAGAGATGCCCGCTGCCAAGGATGAGTAGCGATAGGCCGGGGCAGCGGAAAGCGCCCCAGTTGCTCGCACACGTCGTGCCAAGCCGAGTTCGCGGCTCTCCGGGCGTTGGGAAGATCCTCCTCGCACGGTTCGTCGGTTGGCATCCGCACCGCCTCTCTATGCCCATCCTTTTCGTCATCACGTGCCCGAGCCCTCTTGGGAGACGGCCCAACCTTTCGGCCCGCGAAGTCTTCCCCACACGTTACGGACACATAACAGCAAGGATTCCGTCTGCACGTGTGGAACTGTATTGGTGGAGGGGTTCTGAAAATGCCTGAAGCTTACGAGCCACGCTCAATCAACGCGCCGGATGATACACGCGACGTTGTAGCGGAGCTGGTGGAACGGTACCGGCGTAACGCTGACCAGTATGCTGCTGTCTCGTACCGTGAAGCGCAACTGAGGCAGGAGTTCATTGACCCCTTCTTTGAGGCGCTGGGCTGGGATATTGCCAACGAGCAGGGCTATGCCGAGCCCTACAAGGAAGTTATCCACGAGGACGCCATCAAGGTCCGGGGTGCCACCAAAGCGCCGGATTACTGCTTCCGCATCGGCGGCCAGCGCAAGTTCTTCCTGGAAGCAAAGAAGCCCTCGGTGCACATAAAGACCGATCCCTCGCCGGCCTACCAGCTTCGCCGTTACGGCTGGAGTGCGAAGCTGCCCCGGTCCATCCTGACTGACTTTGAGGAATTCGCGGTTTACGACTGCAGCAAGCGGCCTCAGGAGGCAGATGGGCCCAGCGTGGCTCGGGTTGACTTCATAACCTATGATGAATACGTCGATCGCCTGGACGACATCTACTCGATCTTCGCCAAAGAGGCGATACTGAAGGGGTCCTTTGACCGCTATGCCGAAGGCACACGCCGCAAGCGTGGCACCACCGAGGTTGACTCGGAGTTCCTCCAGGAGATTGAGCAGTGGCGGGAGATGCTGGCCAAAGACATCGCCCGCCACAACCTTGACCTGTCCGTGCACGACCTGAACTTCGCCGTCCAGACCACTATTGACCGCATCCTGTTCTTTCGCATTGCCGAAGACCGGGGCGTTGAGCCGTACGGTCGCCTGCGCGACCTGCTGGACGGCACGGGTCTCTACCCGCGTCTGTGCCAGCTCTACCAGCAGGCCGATACCAAGTATAACGCCGGGCTGTTTGACTTCAGCTCCAGCGGGGATCAGTTGACGCCCGAACTGGAGGTCTCCGACAAGGCTCTGCAGTCTATTCTGGCCGAGCTTTACTATCCGCAGTGCCCCTATGAGTTCTCCGTGCTGGGTGCCGATATCCTCGGGGCTGTCTACGAGCAGTTCCTGGGCAAGGTAATTCGCCTGACCCCCAGCCACCGCGCCAAAGTCGAGGAGAAGCCCGAGGTCAAGAAGGCCGGTGGCGTCTACTACACACCCACCTACATCGTGGACTACATCGTCGAGCACACCGTCGGCCCGGCGCTGGAAGAGGCCGAGACGCCGGAAGCGGCCAGCAAGCTGCGCATTCTCGACCCGGCCTGTGGCTCCGGTTCATTTTTGCTGGGTGCGTACCAGTATCTGCTCAACTGGCACCTGGACTACTACACCAACCATAGCCCCAGGAAGCATGCCCGTGGCCCGCAGCCGGCCATTATCCAGGTGCTCGAGAACGAATGGCGGCTGTCCACCTTCGAGCGCAAGCGCATCCTGCTCAACAACATCTTTGGTGTGGATATTGACTCGCAGGCCGTGGAGGTCACCAAGCTCAACCTGCTGCTCAAATGTATGGAGGGGGAGACCGAGGAGACGCTCAGCGGGCAGTTGCAACTGGCCCAGGAGCGGGTGCTGCCCAATATTGACGATAATATCAAGTGTGGCAACAGTCTCATCGGGCCGGACTATTATGAGGGGAGGCAGCTTGCACTGATTGACGAGGAGGAGGCCCGCCGCGTCAACGCCTTTGACTGGGACGCGGAGTTCCCCGAGATAATGTCCGCCGGCGGCTTCGACTGCGTCATCGGTAATCCGCCGTATATTCGTATACACAGACTTGTCGACTTCTACCCAACCGAGGTTCGCTACATTCAAACGCACTTCAGATCGGCTATATTTGGCAAGGTTGACATCTACGTTGCATTCATTGAATTAGCCCTGCAGGTCCTCAGGTCCAATGGCCAAATGGGTTTCATCGTCCCCAATAAATTCCTACAGGCTGATTATGGTGTGGGTCTGCGTCAACTCTTGACCAAAAAGTGCGGCCTGCAGCGCATAGTTGACTTCCAAGCAGCACAGGTCTTCGAGGGCGCAACATCATACACATGCCTCGTATTTGCAACGCCTTCTCCTCAAGACTCTTTCCTAGCACAGTTCAATCCGAGAGACGAGACACCGCAGACACTACTCGGCGGCGGGCGTATAGAGGAGATAGACGTCGGGCGATTGGGCACTGGGCCATGGACGCTCGGGTATAGGGACGAACAAGACCTCTGCCAGAAGCTGGATCAGATTGGCCAGCCACTGCCTGCTCTCGCTTCGGAAATGATCACGGGTGTTAAGACAGGCGCCAATGACGTGTTCGTGTTAGAGGCGGGAGAGATTCCGAACGGAATTGGAATAATGGCCACACGTGAAGAAGGTAGTAGCTGTCTCAAGAAATACCTTAAGGCTGAAAGCCTTAAACGCTATTATGTCGGTCCTAGTGCTAGGCACTTGATCTATCCGTATGCACTTGAGGGTGGTGCCACTACCTTACTGCCGGAAGCGACCGTCAAGGCAAGTGCGCCAGAGATTTGGCAGCGCCTCCGTGACAATCAATCCAAACTCCAACGACGAGAAAAAGGCAAGATGAAGGGGCCTGCTTGGTATGGCTTGAGTTTCAGTTCGTCTATGATGATGTTCGAATCTACGAAAATCGTAACTCCGACACTCGCACCAGCCAATGCGTTCGCGCTCGACGACTCTGGGCTCTATTTCCCGCAGGGGGCTGGTGGTGGAATGGGGATCGTCATCGCCGACAAGGCGCTCACAATGTACGTTCTCGGTGTCCTTAATTCACGTGTTCTTACCTTCTATCTCCAGAAGATCAGCTCGCGGTTTCAGGGCGGTTGGTTTGCATATGAGCCGCGATACGTTAAGCGCCTTCCCATCCGCACGATTGATTTTGATGACCCGGCGGATGTGGCGCGGCACGATAAGATGGTTGAGCTGGTGGAGACGATGCTGGAGCTGCACAAGCGCCTGGCCCAGGTCAAGACGCCGCGCAGCCGCGAGCGCCTCCAGCGCCAGATAGCCGCCACCGACCAGGCCATTGATAAGCTGGTCTATGAGTTGTACGAGCTGAGCGACGAGGAGATTGCGATAGTGGAGGGACAGACGTAGGAGGTCAGCCAGGAGCCAGACACTCTTATGCTTAGTTGAAGGAGGGGGATCAGGTGGAAATAAAGGACAACAGTCTATTGGTAGTGCTGTGGAGCGATTTCAAGCGTCGGGTGTCGGGGCCAGTCGAGACACGGCTCAGCAGATGGTGGAATGCGCGCCGAGCGAGACGCAGAGCGGGCCAGGCTTTGCGGCGAGGCCTTGGCGCAGCGAATGGGCCGTCGGGCCACCTCTGGCGCACCCCAGGGGAGCTGGGTCAGGTAATTGCTGGCCCGACGCTTGCGTCCATGGTCTGGGTGCCAGATGGCGAGTTCCTAATGGGAGACGACAAGCCCGGGGGTGGACCGACTCAAAAGGTATGCATCTCCAATGGCTTCTGGCTTATGAAGTGTCTCGTTACTAACACGCAGTACGCACAGTATCTGAACAAGCTCATTGAGAGCGGTCACAACCGAGCCAGAATTGACCCCGTTGTGATGTGCGAACCGTCCGATATTGTGCTAGAAAGCGGGCACTACCGAACGCTGGAAGACCGCGACAAGTACCCCGTTGTCGGAGCGACCTGGCAGGCGGCCCACGACTACGCCGAGTACTATGGCCTGCGTCTGCCCACAGAGGCGGAATGGGAGTGGGCCGCTCGTGGGCCGGAGAGAAGAATATACCCGTGGGGCGACTGTTGGGACGCGACTCGGTGTTGCTGCAGCGAGAATCAAGGCCGAGCATGGCACTGGGAAAGGAAGCAGTACGTAGAGGAGGGTGACTCTTGGGACGAAACGGAGGTTACGTATACAAGTCCTGTCGGTTCCTTCCCAGACAGTGCAAGCTGGCGCGGAGCCTTGGGCATGGCCGGAAACCTCATGGAATGGTGCGAAGACTGGTTTGGCGACTACCCCGACAGCGAAGCCACCGTGCAAGACCCTCGGGGACGTCTCCAGGGCGAGGGCCGCGTCGTCCGGGGCGGCAACTGTTTCTACGGAGAAGATGAGTGCCGCACGACAAACCGCGAACACCATCCCCCACCCAAATATAGCAACAACTCCGTCGGGTTTCGCTGCGTCTACACGCCCAAGCCTGAGTCTGTAAACCGCCACCGACCAGGCCATTGATGAGCTAATCCATGAGCTGTACGAGCTGACCGACGAGGAGATCGCGATGGTCCAAGCAGCGGAAACATGAAGTCACCTACCTACATGGGAAGCGACGCAGGCGGATGTTTATCAAAATCATATCATAAGAGGGTGAAAGCATTGTTCCTAAGGCGGTGTGATAGATATGAGCAACGAGACAGATGATGACCAGGACGAGCTTGAGGCGATCGAAGGACTCCAAGCCCGGATGGCATCTTTCGAAGGGCTGAGTCGGGTGCTGGGTGGCTACTCGCCGTCACATATATACTCGTTAATGGAGGCGCGCACGGCGGCGTGGGCAGCGCGGCAGGACCACCTATCATCCATTGTGGCTGCCATTGATCGAACCTCGTTGTTCTCACAATCATGGGGTGTGCACCTTCAGCATATGGAAGAACAGTCTAACCGGATGATGGAGGTGACCATAGGCCAATCTGTAATGTTGTCCATATCATTGGCGTCCGTCGTGTCAGGATCATATCTTCAGCACCTCCAGCGACTGGAAGAACAATCGGCCTCGATCATGCAGACGGCCATAACGCAATCTGCAGCGGTGTCGGCGTCCATGGCGCCGCTGCTGTCTTGGTCGGCGCGAATGGATAAGACACGGGCCGCAGCGCTAGGGCAGAGCCTAGCGATTGCCGAAGCAGCGCAGGCTGCTCTCGCAATGGGCCCTGCAGTTAGGGCCTCATTGGCCCAGTTTGACATTCCGCGGAGTGACTTACTTCACGAGGTTCTGCTGCAGCCCCCAAGAATGTTCGAGCAGACTGCTAACCGCTACCGCATAGAAGAGGAAGAAGCCGAAGGTGATGAGATCGCGACTGTTCGGGCGAGCGCAGGAATAGTCGCTAGTTCTTCTGCAACGAGCATAGTATGCGCGAGCAACCTTGAAGCACTGACTCTGTACGATCCAGAAACGGGCATTTCCGGACCTTTTGTGGGAGCCTTGCCTACTTATAACATCCTGCAAGTCCAGCGGACCGAGATACACGATCGAATCGCCGAACGTGGTATTCAGATCGATGCAGAAGAACTCTTGGCAGATCTCCCGTACGAAACAGAGTTGGCATTGGGGCTACAAGTGCGTGCATTGATCCTCGACTGTGACAGAGCTTCCAGATTTGCCGGGGAGAAACCCATATTCGGTGCCAGCTCGAAGTTCATGAGTATAATCGCAGCTTTCCCTGGCATTATAGCGGCGACAGAGAAGCTTCTTGGCGAGGTAGTAGATTATTTATATTTCCTGCTGTGGGAAGATGGGGGCAAGAAGGAAGGTCTTCTATGGAGCTTGCTGGATGCTCAACATCAAGACTTTGTCAACGATGAAGTCAGGCTGCTACGTGACAACTTCTATCGCCACGATGTGGAGCATGATAGTGGTGCTGAGGAGAAGATGGTTAGGCTCACTCAGTTCTTTAGCCAGTGCATTGGCAAGGCCATGCCTCATGGGCCTGGCGACTATCGGAAGCTGCAGCGGTACCTTCTCACACGGCTTGTTGGCTTACTTGCGCACGTCTACACTCAATTGACACGCACGTAGCGGCAGATAAGCGCCACCGACCACGCCATTGAGGAGCTGGACTTCATCATCAACTACGACATCAAGTACCGGATGGGAGACGCGGCAAAGACGAAGTAGGCACTCTTGTGGCACCGGAGGCGACGCGCATGGCAAATCGGGAGCAAGCAGACCCACAGTATCCATCGGGTGAAGAGGTGGCGGAACGCGTTGACGAAGCACTCGGGCGGTTCCTCAATAATGACCAAGACCTGATCCACGTCGACGCGAACGAGCGGTCTATCACCCACAAACTTGGCGAGCATCTGCAGAAGGTCTTCCCCGACTGGGATGTAGACTGCGAGTACAATAGGGACGGCGATCAGATTAAGCGCTTGCGCCGAGAATACGAATGCTCGCAAGCCAAGTACAAATGTCTGGAGCCAGATGACGTAGAGGCCAAGACGGTTTATCCTGATATCATCGTCCACCGCAGGTGCACCAGCCACAACCTGCTGGTGATCGAGGCCAAGAAACGGTGCCACCCCGATAGCATGTCAATAGATGAGGACAAACTCAAGCGCTTCACCAGCCGCTGTGGACAGTTCGGATACCGCTACGGGCTCTTACTCATCTTTGGCGACACGGCGACCGACGTGCCCTGCCAGCGATGGTTCATTGATGGCGAGGAAAGGTGTACCGCTTGCATTAGGAAGATGGAGTGACTGTTGGCGGGACCCAGGATGCTGGCGTCCGCGGAGGATGCAGCCGCTGCAGCGTCCTTCCCTCACCAGGCACGCCGCGACTATCTTCTATTCTTCCCCCGGAGGTCATAAGCTCTGTACTGAGCGACTTGGCTGTGCGCCTCCGCTTGCGCTAGACAGCGGATGCGCCGTGATTGCCTCACGCAGTTGCTGGGCATCGACATGCAGATAGATGGCCGTCGTGTCCAGTCGGCTGTGGCCAAGCAGATGCTGGATGGAGACCAGATCAGCGTTACCAGTTTGCAGCAGGAGCGTCGCAAAAGAATGCCGCAACGTATGCATGCTCACGCCGGACCGGTTGATGCCACTCCGGTTAAGGATGTTCTTCCAGATGATCTGCAGGCGGCTTGGGTAGATGCGGTTGCCCCGGTTGGTGGTGAACAGGTAATCGTGCCCCTTGGTGCGGCGGTACTCTAGCCAATCAGCAATCGCCTCCTCCAGCTCCTCGACCAGCGGAATAATACGCGTCTTGTTCCCCTTTCCGCGCACAACACGCAGTGTCCGAGCGCCTAGATCAACATCGCCCATTTTAAGATTGAGCAGCTCGCCCCGCCGTAGGCCCGCGTAGATGAACGTGGCCATTATCGCATAGTCACGGAAAGCGCAATACTCAGTGCGTTGTTGCAGAGTTGCATCTAGCAGCTTCTGCAACGACTCTTTGCTGAGATAAGTCGGAAGCGTCTTCTCCCGTCGCGGCGTGCTGACTCTCGCTACGACCTCTGGTGCAGCCAGATCCCGTTCGCACAGATACTTCCAGAAGCTCTTCAGCGAACAGACCCTACGGGCCACACTGTTGCTGCACAGCCCGCGTTCGTACATGGCAACGATCCACGACCGGACCATTTCCACAGTGATTTCCGCAGGCTCATCCACCCCGTAGCTTTCTTGCAAATGTGTGAACAATTGTGTCAGATCGGAGCGGTAAGACGTGGCGGTAAGGGGGCTGCAGCCCCTCTCGGCCTGCAGGTAGAGCAGGAATTCCTGAGCAAGTGTGTCTATAATGCTTTGCACTTATGTGCACATCCTTTCTGTGCACCAGAAGCGCGAAGCGAACCTTACTGCGCTCAGGAGTTACATTTGTCTGCCGGAATTCACAAGCCTGCCACAAGTAGGCACGATAAGAGAGGTTATGGCCCGCTTTTTCTGGCTACTTGTGAACATCCGGCCCCGATTTGTCCACGGAAAGTGAGTCTATAAGCCGAGTTATGTATTCAGAAATGCCCCTTCTTCGGCCTTTTCAGGCTTCCCAGTGAATACATAATATCGGCCAAAGGTTCCACTATTGCCCTTCCCCGCCACCACCACACCGAGCTGGTGCATAGTTCGACCAAACCGAGCCTGCCACCTCCTTGCCCCTCTAACCCAAAAACTCGTTACGCCGCCATTCCTCGTCCCCTGTTCTCCACATTGGAGAACTTGCACTAGTGACCGCGAATCTGTATACTAAATCAAATGCTGGTTGACACTGCGTCACATCCATTCGGCCTACACCCCAGCCCAACGTCCCGTACCTCATCCGACGGGGAGGCCTCCATTGACCAACCGGCTCATCTATGACCCTGCGCGCGAGAGGTCCGAACTCAGAGAACAGCTTGCCTCCGACAAGCGGCGAATCGCCTTCCTGCTCGGCGCCGGAACCTCCATGGCCGTCGGAATGCCAGGAATGGCCCAACTCACCCAAAGGCTTCCACAGGAGCTTTCCCCTCCCTGGCTTGCCATCTATTCCGATCTGCTCCAACGCCTTGGACCGGATGCCAACATAGAGGCCGCACTGACCCGCATCCGTCTTTGCCGCGAGATCGTCTCGCCAATGACTCCCGATTCTCTCGATAGCGGGCGAATCTGCGCCGCTCATGGCGACCCTGGAATGTCTGCCACAGACACCGCCCTGGCCTGTCCGCATGCTTGCCCCCTCGACCGCCAGATATGCAGGTCAATCGCTAAGATCCTCAGTGAGCCCCCTCCCAAAGATTCCCTCCCCCAGCGAATCTTCGCACAATGGCTACGTACCATCCCCAGAGACTACCCTATCGAGGTCTTTACCACCAATTACGACCTTCTGCTCGAAATGGCCATGGAAGACGTTGGTACCTACTTCTTCGACGGTTTCGTTGGCTCCGTCGAGCCATTCTTCGCCCCCTCCACCGTGGAAGCTGACGCCAGACTCGGCACAGATATATCTGCGGTGCCCCGCACCTGGGTTCGTCTGTGGAAGCTCCATGGCTCAATCGGCTGGCGACGCGTCAAGACCCAGCTCGACGACTCCCATCGCATTGCCCGAGCTCCCCTTGACACTGTCACTGAAGCCGACGAATACATCATATTTCCGTCCCACGAGAAGTACTCCGACTCACGCAAACTGCCATTCGTGGCATACCACGACCGTCTCCGCACCTTGCTCTTGATCCCAGACGTCCTTCTCATCGTCGCTGGATATAGCTTTGCTGATCAGCACATCAACGAGATCATACTCCAATGCCTACGCGCGAACTCCAGCCTTGCAGTTACGGTCCTGCTCCACGACCCAGCTACCCCCACCCTCGCCCGCCACGCCTCACAGCATCGGAACCTCACCGTGTATGATCCAATCAACGCTTACGTCGGCACCGTAAAAGGAGATTGGCACTCCCCCCAGGAACCCCCGTTGAACGCTCCCCCCGCTGCCGAAGGCCCCCCATCCGGTGTCTTCACCCTTGGCCACTTCTCGGAGTTCGCGCAGTACCTGGCCTCTTTTCTCGGCTCGTCAGTCACTGTCCACTCGTCTCCACCAGAGCCACCAATGCCCCCGACTCCCCCACCACCAGGAGATGACGAGGCACCCAAATGAAGACTGACCCAACCTTCCTAGGGATCGTTCGTCGTGTCGTCGGAGCGAGAATCTTCATCGAACTGTCACCGCAGATTCCCTCAGCCAGCCCCATCATTGGCGGAAGACTCCACCGCCTCGGCCAAATCGGCTCCTTCGTTCGGATCCCCATAGGCTACCTCAACCTCTATGGCATTGTATCCATGGTCGGCGCCTCCGAACTTGACGTGCTCGAAAGCGCGCCGCCTCTTCCCCCAACCGGCCAACGCTGGATAGAGGTCCAGCTAGTTGGCGAATCCTACTCCGGCGACCCCTTCCAAAGAGGAATCAGCATCTTTCCCACCATTGATGACGAGGTGCACGTCGTCACCGAAGAAGACACAGCAACCATCTATCCCCCGCAGGGACCATCCCACATCATCGTAGGCACCCATGCTGCCTCGCAATCCCTACCAGCGAGAGTTGACCTGAACAAGATTGTGACACGACATCTATGTATCGTGGGCGCAACCGGCGCTGGAAAGTCCAACGCCGTCGCCAACCTTCTGACAGCCGTCAACCCCGCTACCTACCCCAACGCCCGCTTCCTCGTCATCGACCCGCATGGCGAGTATGCGAGTGCTTTCCAAGGCTACAGTCGCGTCTATCGCATCCGTGACCCTCAACACCCTTTGCTCATCCCCTACTGGGCACTATCCTTTGACGAACTCTCCTGGTTCCTCGTTGAACGGAAGACTACTTCAGAATCGCTACAGGACGTCATCCTTCGGGAGCACATATTCCAGGCCAAGCGCGCCCGCGCCGACTCCCTATCAGCCGGTGCCGTAAGCCCAGACGAGATCACTGTTGATTCACCTATCCCCTTTGATATCCGCGAGCTTTGGTACGCTTTAGACCGAGCAGAGCGCGTCACGTACCTCGACATGCCACGCTCGCAAGAAGCCTTAGTCAGCGAGGGAGATGCCACCACTCTGATTTCGGCCACGTTTACTCCCCCAGGAGCAGGCTCTGCAGCCCCGTACAAGCCAGCCATCCAGACTCCCATGTCATCATATGTCAGCAAGATACTTGGCCGCCTGAAAGACCGTCGCTTCGACTTCCTTCTCAACCCCACGCAGTACGATGGTCACAACAAAGACCTCCATCACCTTCTCCAAGACTGGATAGGACATACTCACCCTATCACCGTCTTCGACCTCGCTGGCGTCCCCTTTGAGGTTATCGACCTCGTAGTGAGCACACTAACCCGCATACTCTTTGAGGGCATGTTCTGGGGCCGAAATCTGCCGGGCATCGGCCGCCAGCGACCCATCGTCCTAGTCTACGAGGAGGCCCACTCGTATCTCCCACGATCAGATGTCCAGTCAGTCACAGGCTATGCAAGGCGCGCAGTTCAGCGCGTCCTAAAGGAGGGTCGCAAGTATGGCGTCGGCGCAATACTGGTCACTCAACGCCCCGCAGAGATCGACGAAACCCTTCTCTCGCAGTGCGGCACATTCTTCGCCCTACGTCTATCCAACTCCGATGACCGAGCCAGAATTCGATCCACTCTTCCCGAGGGTCTGACCGCCCTCGTCGACCTCCTCCCGGCCCTCCGCACCGGAGAGGCCGTCGTCAGCGGCGAAGCCATTCAGATTCCAACAAGAGTCCGCTTCCCGCTCGTTGAACCACGCCCCCAGAGCACTGATCCTGATGTCATCGCGGCGTGGGCCACCAACCCGGAGGCATCAACCCCTTATGACCAAGCTGTCACAGCCTGGCGTACCCAGTCCACATCCTAAGGAGAACAGAAAATGGACCGCATGCCTGTCTCTTCCTCTAACCTAGCTGAAGTCGGCTACGATCCTCAAACCCAGACTCTGGAGATCATGTTCCTAACGGGAGCTGTCTACCAATATATTGGCGTCCCCGAAGCCCACCACTTAGGTCTTCTAAGCGCCTCCTCTAAAGGCACTTACCTCGACCAGCACATCAAGAAGGCCGGTTACCCATATGCGAGGATTGCCTAACCCATACCCAATCTATATTCCCCCTCATCGGCGCAACGGACACCCTAACCAGCGCTTTACCTCTTGCATCATCCCGACGAGCCTCCCCCTCATAGACTAGGCCACGACATTTCCCCACCGACTACCACTAATCTTCTCCCCGGCACGCCAACGGAATCCTACGCCCCGCAACGAATACACCACCCACTGCTGCCGCACTACCCCCGAGGCCTCGCTTCTACCCCTCACCCCCGCCCCTACCCAACCACCCACCTGCTCGTAGTCATCCTTGCTCGCCACTGGAAGTCCTCCCCAATAACCACACTACACTGGATGTTGCACTTCGTGCGTTATTGCGCCAGCGCCGGAAGAGCCAAGTCACGTCCACCAATCCTCTTTCCCTTCAGTGGTCGCAAGTCAGCGACCGCCCCAAACATAGTGAAGACATCGAAGAATCTATCGTAATTACCTCCCCAGTAAACCATTGCACAAGCCATCGGTGCTCCCTTCCCGTTCTCTACCCCACCTATCAAGAATTTCAATCTCGTGTCATAGAGAAAGGCGACCGCTGTTGCGCACCCCCACACATATTTCTTCCAGTGAGTAGTATTGGCGGCCACTGGGACTAGCGCCAGAACTTCTGACCCATGTGCTCTGTAGGCCTCCGCACACTTAGACAACCAGTTACTGATCCTTGTCCCTCTTTCACGGTCCGCTCCATAAGGAGGATTAACGTATATCCGCCCAAAGCACCACGATTCGCAAAGTCCGTCCTTTTCTGGGAGGCAATACTCTGTTTGTGCTCCAACGACCGAATGCTCATTAGAGCACGGGTCTAAGTCAATCACTCCCCCGAAAACTTTCTTCACGGCATCCACATATTTCTTAGGAGTGCCCCAATCTTGGCTCAATGAGTTCGCGCTTCGCCCAGCTGTCATAACGAATGAATCCGCCTCCAATCCTTTCTACTCAATGCATCAAGTTCTGTTCGCAGTACTTCAAGTGTTTGTGATTCTGGCGCGATCACATTGAACCATGTCTCAACCTTTTCTGAGTTCCGGGCAAAATATGCCTGCATTCCCTCATCAGCTTCACAGTCGATTCTGACCTTTGTAAACCTGTTCTTCGTTTTACCCTCCGAATAGCTTCGCTGGAAAGCATCTCGGGCTGACTCTAGCTCTGCCACCGTGTCCATCAATAGGTCATTGATGAACTGCACCAGTCCTGTATCTGTCAAGAAGATCAACCAATCATACGACTGGGATAGGACTTTGAGCTCCTTATTTTGATCGCCAGAAGTAAACCAATTTCCGTGATTGCTCACAACACCTACTGTAAGAATGAACCCCCTCAGCAGTTCCGACACATCTGAGTCCATGATCCTTTTTCGAAGGTCGTCGTATCTCTTTTCGTAGAGAAGTGTTCCATTCACCTTCTCAACGACACCGCCCAGAGTGCCGTCTCTCAATCTGATTTTCTGAACGCTCGACACCCTACTTGCCACATATGCGCCCTGCTTCGCCTTCTCGATAGTCTGAGGTCCCTTCTTCATACCCTCTTCCACCCCCACGCGCTTGCACTCAACAACTGCGTAAGGGTGCGCATCGTGAAGACAAAGCGTAATACAGCATTTCCCATCCAAGAATGAATCCAAATGCGCAACGTACGAACCTATCGGTACATCTAGAACAGAGCAGGAATTCCTTAGCAGTCCATCTGTGCTCAGCAGCTGAGTACTCTTGCTACTGCTCAGCTGATCATCGGCAGTGATACACGTTTGCCTGCAAATCTTCTTCGCAGTGATCGGAGGTACTGCATCAAACTCGACGGAGCGGGTCGCAATGATTGGGTGGAGAGAAAATTCAACATTATGACTGATCTCAGGATTTGCGAACTCGGGAAGTCGCGTCTCTATGGCTACACAATCTCGAAGCCCCCAACTGCGCAAGATATAGTAGGTAATAATTTCAACAATGGTCCCTAGTGCCCTACCGGCGGCCTTTTTCTTGTCGCTGGCATAGTGAAACACTTCTTCGGATAGCAACTTTTGCAGAGCATCAACGGACTCGTATGACATAGGCCGGGCTCCCGTTCCGTCGACTACGTTTATTCCTTCGCCGTCGGACCTCTGCCTTCGGCGGGTGCCACTATGGCAGCGTTCAACGTCACCGCTACTTACCCCCAGTGTACGCTGGTCCCCCGGTTCCTGTCAATTGTCCCGGCCCGCCGCTGTTCTCCACTTTCGCCGCCTGCTGAGAACCTCCTCTCCACTTAACCTGTCCAAGAGCTTGTCACAGCAAATTCGATCACACCAGCACTCACCTGAGGTGCAGAAAGTGCAGAACATCGGCCATGAATAACCCCCTCGACACCTTCACCATTAACCTTCTCCCAACCACACCAAAGGAATCCTACCCGCCGCGAAGAATATATCGGCGACTGCTGCCCCACTACATCGAGGACCTTTTCTCTTACCTATCATGAGCGACTTCGACACCGAACTCATAGGCGCGCCCGACAAACTCGCCGACGCCATCACCTGGCGCCTCATATCCAGCGAGAAATACCAACGCTTCGTCGAATCCATTCGCGACCGGGAGGATATCGTCCCAGCCGAGACCCTCGATGGTCTTCGCTATAACCTGGAACACCACCCGCCCGAGAACTTCGAGGCCGAAGCCTGTGACTTCGCTTTTCGTACCTTGACCGAAGACCTCGACCAGGACTCGCCTGGCCTTCCCGATTTCCTCTCACAGCCATCCCCGCCGCCGCCCACGGGCCCCCAGGACACTATCCCCTCCATCATCGAGGCTCTTCGCCCCGCCCTAGACTTTGACAACTTCCCCATCGCAGTCGGCCGGGCCCTCTCGCGTCACATCGTCACCGGCTTCCTTGAGGTCCCCGCCCCAATCCCCATGATCTTTGGAGGCGTTTGCGTCTCCGATATCGACGGCGAGCTGATGGTAATAGCCGTTGCTTCCGCCGCCACCGACCTCGACACGCTTCTCACAGAGTTCCGCGATACCTGCAAAGAGACGTTTGACTTACCCCAGCGCCGCCGCGGCCCCGACCTGATCACCGAGACCGGCTGGCTGGACGCCTGCGACCGCATTCTCCGGCTCTCAGACCACGCCAGACACAACATTCACATGCACCTCGCCGACATCTCCTATGAACTAGGATTTCGCCCTCGCCCAGACTTCGACACCGTCTCGCCCGAGTACGAGGCTGCTCTTCGCACGGACGCCGACACCATTCGGAAAAACCTCCAGAACTACCGAGACTGGCTCCGCCGCACCATACCCGCCGAAAACACCCCCGAAAACAACCCGGAAACATAGCCGCTCCTTAAGTTACACCCCGCTCACTTCTTCTCCTGATATGCTCAACCGCAACACCAAAGAGCACCCTGTGCTCCGCCCCATAACAAGGAGAAGAAGATGATAGACTCAGTCCGACTCAAGTTCGACGTGCAGCCCACTGACGACCACTTCCGTGCTGGATGGGAACAGAAGGGCACTACCTACCTCGCATCCGGCGACATCGAGAGCTTCTTCGTCTACAATCCAGACAAAATATACCGCATCCCCCTCAAAGCCACCTACCGCCCCATAGATTGGCAAGGCAACCCGCTTTTCTGGATTGAGCTGTCCTTGCCCAGAGTTCTCTACGGATACAACTGGCCGATGATACCTGACATCCCCACGGCCATTGCCGCGCTCGACGCCCTCTTCCACGACTGCCCGGCCCTCCCATACATCCCCACTGCCGCGGACGGACAGCTCATGCGCATCGACGCTTGCTACAATTACTTCGTGGGCGACGCACTTCCCCACTACCTGCGCGCCCTCAACACACTCGAATACCCCCGCCGCCAGACCGTACCATTCATGGGTACTGGCGTCGAATACCGCTCCGTCTCCTCCAAGACCAAGTATTACGACAAGTTCCAGGAGGCCAAACACCACCGCCTCCCTCGCGAAGTCTCTCCCCCTCCTGGAACCCTCCGCCACGAGAGTAACTACAACAAAACCGACACCACAGCCGCAGCTCTTCGCGCTCCAAAACCCGTCAGACTAGGCGATCTTGCTCGCGAGCCAGTGCTCGACATCCTACGCCGTGACATGCAACACCTTGGCATCTTCAATTGCCGCTTTGCCACCAGGGATAGCTCCCTCCGGCAACTCGGCCTCTACTACAAACCCGCCAAAGTCATGAAAATCTATGGTGCCCTGTGCGCCAACCAGGAACGCGACAAACAGACCATCGCTCACGAGGCTGATCTCTCACGTCATACCGTCAACCGCTACTTCCGCGAAGCCGCCCAGGCAGGCCTCGCCCGCGCCCTCGCCGACATAGAAGACCTCCCTCCGCTCGAAATAGCCTGGCCTCCCGACCCGCGTTTCACACCCCCAGGGAGACTCATTCCACACAAGAGAGCCGAATCCGTTGTCGACCTAATCGCTAAGCACAACGAAACCCAATCACAACAAAACCACTCAAAACTGTACCCAAGTCCCGGTGATACTCTTGGGACTTGGCCTGCCCAAGCCCACGAGCGAGGTGATCACCGTGAGGATGACTGAGGCGATCAGCCTGTATCTTGACTACCTGCAGAAGGTCGCGCGGCGCTCACCCCGCACCATCGCGGCCTATCGTCTGGACCTCGCGCGCTTCGCCCGCTTTCTCGACAGCGACCCCCAGCGTCCACTCGCCACCATCGACACCCCGACGGTCGAGAACTGGATCGCCACCGTGCACCATCTCTCCGACGCCACGGTGCGCCGCGCCCTCAACTCACTATCAGGTCTCTTCAAGTGGGCCATTCGCTTCGGCCATGCCTCCAGCAATCCCATTGACCTCGTACACCGCCCCAAGAAGCGCCGCCGCATCGCTACCTGCCCGTCCCCCCAGGAGGTCCAGACCATGCTTGACGCGACGCGCAACCTCACCGAACGAGCTGTTCTGCTCACCCTTGCCACTAGCGGCCTGCGCCGCGCTGAGCTTCTTGGCCTCACCTGGAATGACGCAGATCTTCCCAACCGCCGCCTGCGTATCCATGGCAAGGGTGACAAGCAACGCGAGGTACTGATCTTCGACGACCTTCTCCCGGCCATCTACGCTCTCCATGCCGAGCAACACTTCCCCCACACCGGCCCACTGTTTCGAGGCCGCCAGGGAGGATCATTGTGTCTCAGCACACTTAACCGCTGGTTCCGACACTGGACAGAAGCCGCCTGCCTCACCGATTCTCACTATACCCTCCACAGCCTGCGCCGCTTCGCCGCCAAACGCTGGCTGGAGAGCGGCCTCAACATCCGCCAGGTCCAAATACTTCTCGGTCACGAGCAGCTGCAAACCACCATCCTGTACCTCAACTATGATCTCGATGAGATACAACGAGCCGCAGTCGCGGTTGACTTTTGCTTGCGCCCACCTGCCGCCACAACCTAGAACCCATCTGGAAGGAACCGCGGACTGAGATTCCTCGTGTCTTTTGCTACTGCATTTATCATCTGATATTCTTGCCCTGCATCAATCATTTCCGCTGCCCGTGTTTCACGCGCATAGCCAAATGGCTATACTTAAGAGAAGTAACCAGGACGTAGCTGTTAACATGCACAATACCTATCTCTGTTGATCGAATGGTGAAGGTTCATGGTCGAGTCACACAATTGTCCGCACTGTGGCGCTGAAGTCTACATTACCAATGAGCCTGGCATCTCACACGGCCCATCTGTCATTGCTGGACAGCAACCCACCCACGCCCAGCCTCCCTACTCTGCTCCACCTGTACAACGGGAAACCTGGGCCATCTGGTCCGTAGTGCTGGCTTTCATATCTCTGCTCTGCCCGCTTGTCGCACCATTTGCGATATGGACCGGTGTTAAATCCCACCGTACCGGCGAAAATAGTAGGTTGGCGCTAAAGGGCATTCTTATATCCATTTGCGGTTGTATGATCTGGCTGCTCCTAACTTTTTCTATCCTGTTCCTCGTTTTCTATCTCCCCCATATGTTCGACCGTTTCTCCCATATCCTGCACCAGAGTCTCTGAAACTGCAATCGTATACGCCCAGCAGACCGCAACAATAATCGGTTACATTGGCTTCACACATGGGGTAGTCTCCTGCATCGTAGCCCAAGGCGCATTGACACCACGCACCGGCTCTGCCCATCTTCTCTTTCAGCTCACCTATTCCCATCAGCACCACTACTCTCATTGACCCATTATCCACTTAACGGATGGCGTTCCATCGCCCCCTGCAGGTGCGCTGCGTCCAGGTGCAAGTAGATCGCCGTCGTGGAGAGGTCGGCGTGCCCCAGCAGTTCCTGTATAGACACCAGATCGCACCCCTCCTGTAGCAGCAGCGAAGCGAAGGTATGCCGCAGTGTGTGCAGGCTTACCCCCTTACGGTACACCCCTGCCCGCTTCGCTACCCTGCGGAACACTCCCACCAGCCCATTCTTCTCCAACCGCCTACCACCCAGACCCGTCAGCAGGTACTCATGATCTACCTGCGGCCTGAACTCCAGCCAGTCATTGATCGCTTCCGCTACCTCCGGCGCCAAGGGGATTGACCGACCTTTGCCACCCTTCCCCCGCCGCACCTTCAACCACCGCGAGCGCACATCCACATCGGAGAGCTTCAGGTCGGCCAGCTCCTGCCGACGCAGACCGCAGAACAGAAGCACGGCCACCATCGCCCGATTGCGGAAGCCCATCCACGGACACCGGTGGTCATCAGCCGCCCGCAGCACCCGCCGCGCCTCCTCCAGAGTCAGCACCGCCGGCATCCGCTTCACCTTCTTCGGCAGCACCACCTGGCCGCAAGGGTTCCTTTCCGCGTACCCGTAGTTGACCAGATACTTGTAGAGCGACGAAATCGCGTACACCCGCCGCGCGATAGTCCCCGCGCTGTACCCCAACATCGACAGCCAGCTTACATACCGCCGTAGCACCTGCGCCGTAACACACTCGACGCACGGCTCGATGCCCTCCTCCGCCAGATACCGAAGCAGCGCCACCACGTCGGAGCCGTAGGCTGTCGACGTGGCGGCGCTGCAACCTCGTTCGTGCTGAAGATACGTCAGGAACAACTGTGCCGCTTCCTCGATACGCATGCGCCATCACACATCCTTTCGGTTAGTGTTTTGGCTCGATACGAGGTTGCAGCGAGGAAGAGCTAACCGGGCTATAAGTCTGGATTATGTCCCCTCACAGTGAGGCCATAATACTGGCGAAATAGCCCAAAATGCCGGAAAGTGAATCTATAAGCCGAGTTATATCCCTTCGGGCCACGGTGGGCAGCATTTGAGCCGCCAGGTTGCGCGCTTTACCAGTGTTGTTTCCTGAGTTATGTACCCACTCGGGCTTATATGACCTTTGCCCAGCTATATTTCTGAATAATCGCATATTGACTGTCTCTGCGGCAACGCTTATATGCCACTTATACACTGGTCATGTGACCTCCTACCCTCCACCCCATGCACCAAGGGAATATAAGCCCACGACCTAATCTGGTCCGCGAAGCATTAGCAACTCAATCAGCCCTTTGCTTTGGGCACTAGATGTAAGTTAATCTTCTTGCCAACGTCCAGCACCTCCTGCCTCTCTGCGCCCGCGCGTGTGCACGTGGCACAGCCACGAGGGCAATCAACTAAGCAGATGCACTATATTCGCCAATCTCGGTTCTGCTCCACTGCCGGAAGGATGTACGCCGGGTCATGTATCCAAAATCCAAACAGGAGTTCCTGGAGGCGTTCCTGGCGCTGCGACGTATCTTCGCCGATTTGTAATGACTTACCCCCACAGGCCGCTGCTTACGAGTGTCATGTTGACTGCCACCACTGGACAAACTCCCGTAGGCCCTCGTGTAGCGGGATCTGGGGCTGCCAGTTAAGTAGCTGTTCGGCTTTGCTTATGTCCGCGTGGGTCTGGCGCATATCGCCAGATTGGGGAGGAAGCTGGTCAATAGTCCCCCGCTTATCCAGGACCTCTTCTATGGCGGCGATTAGTTGGTTGAGCATAATCGGATTATCGCTGCCCAGGTTGATGATGTCCCACTGTATATCGCTGTCCAGAGCCATCAGAATCCCCCGAACGATGTCTGCGATGTAGGTGTAGTCGCGCATAGAGGTGCCGTCGCCATACTTGGGAATGGCCTCGTCTGTCGATAGCAAGCGAACGAACTTGTTTATGGCCAAGTCAGGGCGTTGGCGAGGACCATACACAGTGAAGAAGCGAAGACACACTACAGACACCTCATACAAGCTGTGGTAAGCATAGCAATAGGTTTCTCCGGCGACTTTGGAGGCGCCGTATGGGGAAATCGGCATGGCTACGGGCTGATCCTCGGAGAAAGGCACTTGAGCAGCGTCACCATACACCGAAGAAGAGGAACCAAAAATGAAGCGGACTATCTTCGCGCCGCGGGCAGCTTCGAGAAGGTTGATTGTGCCTTCAATATTAGTACGTGCGTACCCCACTGGATCCTCCAGTGACGGGCGCACTCCCGCCTTAGCAGCGAGGTGGATGATGGCCTGCACATCGTGCCCAGCCAGGAGCTCCTGTATCAAGTCACGATTGCAGATATCACCCTCGGCCATCGCGAAGCTGGTACCGGCTTGCTCAGCAGTGGTCTCGATCTCCTGGACATTGCGGCGCTTTATTGCTACATCGTAATAGGGATCGAAGTTGTCTATCCCTACCACCGAAGTTCCCCGCCGCAGGAGCGCCTCCGCTGTGTGGGAGCCGATGAAGCCAGCAGCGCCGGTCACCAGGACTGGGTCAATCGTCATTGGGTCACCTCGAGTTGTCATCAGGTCCGGTGTGGGAACACTATCTCCCACGAACATTGACCGCGGGAGCCAATAATCCCTCCCACGGTCATGCGGACCTGGCGACCGCGATCCAACGACGCCACAAGAACACAGCCGAAATGGGCAAACACCGCGACTGTCGGCCGCTAACGTGCAAGGAGTGCGCAAATCACTTGGTGATCCGGGCGGGCTTATGAGACAGTGCCCTTCAGCGGGGGGGTCTCGTCGCCGCGAGGTATTGCACCCAGTTGGGGCGTGGCTTGGTTGATCCCTTCGTCTGTGAGCTGTAAGCCGCATCAGGTACAAGCCAACACCGGCGGGGCTGCGCGTTCGTTGCGCAGATCCGCGTGCACAGTGTGTGCAGGCTTGGCGGGGCCCCCACTGTGCTCAGAGCGAAGGCGGATCAGGGACGCCCATGTCTTCGGGAACTGCCATGATTGGCTCCGGCAGTTGCGTTGTTTGCCCCGAGACTGTATCACAGTAAATCGGTTCGCTGCTAAGCAGGACGAAGAACTCGGGCAGCGTCACGGCGACGAGCTGCTGCTGGCCAGCCGGAACGCCGGTGACTGAGAAGTATCCCTCCGCATCGGACGTGCCTGCCAGAGTGGCTATGCTCACTTCCGCACCTGCCAATCCCTCGACATCACCACTGTCGGTGTCCAATGACACTACAAACCCGGTGACTGTGCCGGATTGACCGGGTTCTGCTGGTGAACCGCCGCCACCACCACAGCCCGCGAACCCAACCAAGGCCATTCCTAACATAATTATAAGCACAGCTCGATCAGTCGTAGATTTCATCTGTATTCTCCTTTTCACCCCCAATACGTTGCAAACCGCGAACAGCGCTAGCACGCCCGCCACACCAGCTATCGCAGCATGACTGTAGCGGGAACGATACTGCGTACGCGCTGGCCGTTCTCGGCTTTGGCCTCAATTGATACCAGGTAGAAGCCACCGGGTACCCGGCTCCCGCCTTGGCTGCGCAGGTCCCAAGTATGCATGTTGGTCCCCTCCGACACCACTCGGTCGGTGCAGAGTCTGTCGATCAACCTCCCTGCTATGTTGAGGACTATTATACTTACGCTGCAGGGCCTGCTGACTGAATAGGCCAATCTCACTACGCTACCTGCTGCGTGGGCCGAGGCCGTAGAGATCACCAAGCCCCGGTCGTTGGGAGGAGCAACGCTGAGCCGGAAATGTCGCTCGGTGGGACCATCGTTGTTGCTCCGAAACATGTAACTGGTCATCGTGCGGGCGTACATCGCCCGTGAGACGTCTCTATCCTCGAGTATGAGCGACAGATCAGCCGGAACCCGGCTCAAATCAGGCAGTGACACAGCAACCTCAGCATCACGAATATCAGTAGATACCACGAAGTCCCAGCTAAAGCTGCCGCTGATGCCCGGCCTGAGATCGTGCGCCAACCGGCGATCGCCAGTACTCACGAAATAGACATCCACGCTATCCGGCACCGAAGGAGGATTGTATACTTGCCAGCTCACTTCGGTCCCGGTAACGCCAGCCAGAGATGACAAGTCAGCGCAGCCAGCGGCCCGTGCCACTATCGGAATCGTCCAACCGTCATGCTGTGGCTCTTCCTGCTGCTGGGCAGCTTGTGCTGAGGTGCCCATGGGTGGCTCAACGATCAAGGTCCCGCTTTCCACGGCGCACACCCAGATGCCCTCCCCGGGCAAGAGCGAGGTCCCCACCCCGCTTATTCCTGCCTCCGCAATCACTACGCGGTAGGAATTGGCTTCCCAATCGTAGGCGAAACCGTAGGGCCGGATGTTCGTAGTGTGAGTGAGGAAATTGGCAAACGGTAGTTCCTCATTAAATGGATTGGCCACCATATTCCAACCTGGCGATAGTGCCACGCCTGCGAAGGGGGTCGCAGTGCCCGCCGGCTCTCCGGCGATGCGCAGTTCTTGTGCCTCGCTCATGTACACGAAATAGCCCTTGCTGGGTGCTACTGCAAGAAACTCCTCGGTGGTAGGACCAGCACCCGGGTCGGAGGCCACATACTGCAGTGCGATCGGATCCCACCGCACGACCACCGGAGCATCACCGAACAGAGAGCCTGGGCTGCTATCACCCAGCGGGGTGCACGGCACTCCAATCAGGGACAGGCCAGCGGGAACTGTCAGTGTGAATATGCTGCCTCCGACGAAGTCAACTCCCGTGGCACTGCCCTCACCTGACCCCACGCTTATCTCGGCACTCTCGGGGGCAAATCCGTATCCAGCCAGTGCTGGTGTCACCGTATAGGTGCCAGCGATCAGGCCCTGTATAGTGTACCTTCCATCCGCAGCGGTAGCGGTCGAATGCCCATTAGCGGCTACTTGCACTCCTTGCAGGCCACTCCCTCCGCTGGTCACAATACCCGAGATCGAGTAGATCTCCTGGCTAGCGGTGAAGTCGACTGCGCTGGCATCGCCCTGAGTCTCGTTTACGGTGACCTCCTGGCTGCCTGGATCAAAGCCATACTCGGCCAGGCTTGGGGTGACTGTATAAGTGCCAGCCGGGAGGCCCTGTATCGTATAGGTACCATCTGCAGCAGTGGTCGCCGAATCGCCCCCGGCTGTCACATTGACATCAGCAACAGGATTGCCGTCAGTGCCCAGCATTGTGCCAGAGATGGAGTACGCAGTAGTAACTGTTACCTCCGCGCTCCCGGCCTCACTATCATCCTGCCCGTCTGTAGCGACAACTTCGCAGCCCCACGCCTCGCCAACGGAGGTACGGGTGGCGAGGACAGTGGCTTCGGTCAAGTCCTCTTGGAGCACGTCATCACAATACCACTGATACTGATAGGAAATCTCGTCGCCCTCGTCAATGTCAATGCTGCCTTCTGCGGTCGCCTGCAGCTCATCCTGATCAGTGGGAGATTCCGGCGATATGGTAACAGTCGGCGTACTGGGAGGCGAGTTATTGACCTGGGGCCCGGCCAGCGGTGTTGCAGGATAAGACGTCTGGGCACCGTGCTCATCAGCGGCGGAGAAGTAGTAGGTATAGTCGTTGCCCTTGGGCAGCGTCAGCGCCTTTGCAAAGACCACTCCAGCCGACCAATCACCGCTCTCTTCAGCCGTCATGTCGTGTGGGCTATCGCCCAGTTCTGTGCCGTCCTCAAGTACGTGCAGATAGACACCATATGGCGCATCGTCGTCAGGATCCGAATATTCAATCTTCCAGGTGAAGTCGGTGGCCGCAGTGCCGGTCTCCGGGTCCAGCCCATCTGATTCATAGCCACTTTCCCCGGCCCAGGCCAATACCGGCGCCTCATTGCCACCACCCGCACCCGTATACTCATAAGCCCCAATGTCTATGGCGTCGCCGTAAGGCCTAGGATTACCGTCAAAATCATCTGATGGCACACCAAGCTCGTATACGCCAGCGTCAATGGCGGGCGAGTCCTGAGTCAAGTGGAAGTCGTTGCCGGGGAGACTCAGAAACAGGGGGTCGGCCACTGTACTGTGTTCATCCTGCCCACTGATCGCTTGCCACTCCTCAAGAGTGATGGGCAGTGGGTCCTGATGCGGATACTTGGCTATGAGCGGCTTCCAGGCGAAACACGGAGTGCCTGCTGTAGCATAAAACAGATTATTGTCAGACACAAAGCCCTGGTCACTGGTGTCGTTGGCCATGCAGATAAAGACAGCCCAGCCTGGCCGCCTGCTGATCATGATGTTGTTCTTGATAGTTGTGTTGTGGGAATTGCTCCTTACCAGTATAACCCCTCGAGTCCAGCTTGACTGTGTATCCTCAACGACAAACGTATTATTGTAAATCTTAGCATCGACACAATCCCACATGCAAACTGCCCACCAGTCACTCCCATAGATGATATTGTTGTAGAACTCAGGTCGATTACAGTCATAGGTGTCTGGGTTCCCTGCACCGACCGATTCCCCCAATACAACTGTATAGCCTGAATAATTCGCCCAGCCACTAGTACCTGGTGCCGGGCAATTCTTCCAGACGTTGTGGTGGAACTTGCTGTCATAGGATTCGCCCTTGTTGTAGATAGTCGTGGCTTGTCCGCTAATGACGGGTACCCAGTCATGGATATAGTTGTATCTAAACTCAACCTGAGAATGAGTCGTGTCCAAGGCATTGCCTGCACATACTCCATAGAACTCACAGTGTTCAACAAGCATATTGTGGGACCTCTGGAACTTTATGAAGTCGCCCGCTATGGCCGGGTTTCCATCATGAAAGACACAGTTGCGGATCACAACGTTTTGGGCGTCGGCTGCGGCTATCCCGTACACGTCATTGTGCACGAACTCAAAGCCTTGAACAACGTAGTGGCTACGAGTCTCCAGTATAGTGCGGGTCATGTAGTCCTCGCCCACTTTGTTGTCAAAAACCACATGCTCGCCCGGGTAGTTGCGCAGCGTTATGGGGAGTGCTGCAGTACCGGAGACGTGGTGAAAGCTCCACGCTCTGTCCAGCTCGGGGCTATAAGTACCACCGCGCAAGAAGATGGTATCACCCGGTCCCACAACCTCCCTCGGCTTGTAAAGATCAGCCCAAGGCAGCTCAATGGTGCCCGGATTGAGATTGTCACCATCAGTGGCGACGTAGTATGTGGCGGCGTCGGCGAGGGCTGTGGGGATAAGGAAGCAAGCAGTTGCTAAGACAAGGATTAACAAGTAGCTATCATTTCGGTGCGGGAGGGGTCTTCTCATTTATCTCATTCATCGCCTTATCAATGTGTGTTCGGTAACATATTGATTTCCCCCGGTGTTTGTCACTATTTGTATAGGGCACCAACCGAAGCTTCTTAAGGCCGGCCTGCGGAATTTGAGGGACAGTTTACTGTGCTGTTGCAACTTGTTGATAGTATGCTCGTCCCTGGTTCCGCAAGGTCCTATCACAAGGTTCCTGCTCGCAGCGACTTCACATGTTCGTCTATCAACATGTATCGGCGAGTGTATTTTACCCTTTACTTAGATAGCTAAACTTTACTTCGTGTTATTCTCAGGAAAACATAAGGCGCAGCCGTGAGGCCACGGTGCAGGAGATTATTGCGATCTAAGAGCGATAATGGCGCGCGACGTAACGAGGTTAGCGCAAGTGAGGCTGCTGCTGCTCACCAGCGGTCTGGTTCAGACAGTAAGACAGTTAATGGGATATAGAAGAGGATACGCAAGCCAGGGGGTCTTCGTTACCAATAGTACACCGCAAAGATGTGCAATATGTGCCAGAGGCATGGTAGTTGCTGTCGTAGAATGCTACATTGACAGTTAACGGGGGAGAATCTGTCGAGGACACACAATTGCGTCAGAGGCTTAGCCTAGTGTGGAACAGGCTGCCAAGCACTGCTATCAATGGGCGCACCTGCCAGGGTCGTCCGCAGGGCGTGAGTGGACTTCTCCCTCACCCGGACGTTCAGGCCATCCGTGTCAACGCTGTAGGGGATGTGCTCGGCGCCAAGATCTTCTAAGGCGGCGATGACGGCGCGCTGGGCTCCGGGCCTGCAGAACATCGTCATGCAGCCTCCACCGCCAGCGCCGCAGATACAGCCTGCGAGTGCGCCATTCTCCTTACCCCTGCCCTTGCCCAGTTACCTCATACATCGAGATGACGTTCTCGGTCGTCCGCCCATTGCAGCTCTTGACCGAGTTTCGTGTGTCGATCAGTATTTTCGCTTTCTCAGCTATCCTCCCGTGGGAATATGCTGAGTGGTTGGTCACCAAAACAACACAATCCGAACTGGCCAACAATTCCTCGGTCATCTGTTGAGAGTGCATTCTGTAGCCATTCGCCGAAAACTCAGGCACGAAGGGATCATGGTAGGTCACTTTTGCACCCTTTTGTGCCAATCCCTCGATTATGCCGGCAGCCGGCGTTTCCCGGACATCCCCGACATCAGGCTTATAGGCCACTCCTAGTATCAGGACGCTGGCCTGGTCAATGGGTATTCCGTGCTCGCTGAGAGCCGCGGCCACCTTATGTGTAACATGCTCTGGCATTTGTGCGTTTACCTGAGTCGCTACGTCCACAAGCCTGGTATTAAAGCCGTGCTGCCGGGCCTTCCAGGACAGGTAGTGCGGGTCCACGGGGATGCAATGGCCGCCGACACCAGGACCAGGAGTGAATTTCATGAAGCCAAAGGGCTTAGTCGCCGCTGCCTCAATGATCTCCCACACGTTCAAGCCGAGCCGGTCGCAGAGCAACGCTACTTCGTTTACCAGGGCAATATTCACAGCACGGAACGTGTT
Source organism: bacterium (assembly GCA_030615605.1). GTDB lineage: Bacteria > Armatimonadota > Zipacnadia > Zipacnadales > Zipacnadaceae > JALGTD01. The sequence goes on along the minus strand of JAUWYY010000005.1, from coordinate 61,372 downwards.
CTCCAAGAGCTTGGCCATCTCGGCAGCCGCCGGGCTGGAGACCTCCACCACCTGGTCTACTATTTGGGAGTAAAGGGTGACGGTAGCCTCCAAGCATGGGGGCGTTATGCCGGCAACCAATCTGGGTGTATTCTTGACCGTGTACGTCTTATTACCGGGGTCCACACGCTCCGGCGAGTAGCCCAGGAAAAAGTCCTGTCCGACAGCGAGACCATTGCTACTCAGGATGGGCAGCACAACCTCGGCAGTCGTCCCAGGGTAACTTGTACTCTCCAGCACTACCAGTTGGTCAGCGCGGAGACGGGCCGCAATTTCCCGCGAGGCGGACTCCACGAACGAGAGATCCGGTTCTCGATCGGCGGCAAGAGGTGTCGGCACACAAATGCATATTGCGTCGCAATCCCGCAATGCATCGTAGTCAGTCGTAGGTTCAAAACGCCCGGCTGCAATCAGTTTGGCTAGCAGTTCCGGAGAGACATCCTTGCACGCGGGGCAGCACTCCTTAACTCGTCTTACGACTTCTTCACTGGTGTCCACTCCGTGCACCTGGAATCCCGCTTTGGCAAACTCCATGGCCAGGGGGAGTCCCACGTAACCGAGGCCAATGACACCGATCTGCGCGTCCCGATTCTTCAATCTCGAAATCAATTTCATCGCACCATATCCTCCATTCTCGGCTATTGGGACTTGGTTCCCACATTCCAAAAGGTGCTAACTCACCAAGTCACGATAGCCTCGTCAGTACTCCCCCAAGTCTGACAGTATTCTTCTTCTGACGACTCTTAGCATTAGTTTTACCATCCAAACACGGCACTCGCATAGATGCCCCGACTATCCTTGAGTGATGAGCTGAGTATCTACGAGATCGCTATCCTGTAACACAGGTCGAATTTGATGTCCATTGGGGCGACCGAAGCCATCGTAAGCGAAGCCCATATCCATCAACTGATCAGGATCATAGAGGTTGCGGCCGTCGAACACTGCAGGATGTTTCAGCAGCGATTTCACTCGTTCCCAATCGGGGCTGCGGAACTGTTCCCACGGCGTTACCACTGCAAGGGCGTCCGCATCGCGTACGGCGTCATATTGATCGCGGCATGCAGTCACGCCATCGGGGAAGATATCGGGTACGCGGTGCAGCGAGGCAGGATCAAATACCTGAACACGAGCACCTTTTCCAACTAGGTAGTCTATTAGTGTTAAACTCGGCGATTCACGAACATCATCAGTGTTTTCTTTGAACGACAGTCCCCACACGCCGATCATCCGGCCCCGCAGCGTACCGGCAAAGTAGTCAGCGATCTTCTCACCCAACCGCCGCTTCTGGTTAATATTGGTCTGGTGAACAGAAGAAAGCAGACTGGCTGCATATCGGTTACCATTGGCCATATTGATAAGGGCTTGTACGTCCTTAGGGAAACACGATCCGCCGTAGCCACAACCAGGATATAGATAATGGCTACCTATGCGCCGGTCTGCGCCCATGGCTCGAACCACATCGTCAACATTTGCCTCCACGTGCTCGCAAATGTTGGCTATTTCATTGACAAATGATATCCGGGTAGCCAGAAAAGCGTTGGAGGCATATTTGGTCATCTCGGCCGAGGCATTGTCCATGACCATAACAGGGATGTCAGAATCCAAGAAGCGCCGATATAGAGACTTCATAAGCCGGGCAGCTTCTGCGGAGTTGGTCCCGATTACCACACGGTCAGGATGGAGGAAGTCTTCAACTGCTCGGCCTTCGCGGAGAAATTCGGGGTTAGAGATGACTTCGATGTCGGTGCGCCCCTCATCGGCGAGTAGCTGTCGAACTTGCGATGCAGTCCCCACCGGGACTGTGCTCTTAATCGCCAAAACTAAATCAGCAGCAGCATAGCGGGCAACTTCTGCGGCGGCTGCCTTGACACCGCTGAGGTCTGCACCTCCGTCTTGCAACGGAGGAGTGCCCACCGCCACAAAGGCGACCTGCGCACCACGCAGTCCTTTGGGATAAGAGGCAGTAAACGCAATACCGCCCGCCTCCAGGTTGGATACAAGCAATTCCTTTAGTCCAGGCTCGTGCAGGGGGACCATTCCCTTGTTCAGAAGGCGGACGCGACCGTGGTCAATATCTATCAGCTCGACATCCACCCCGCTCTCTGCCATACAGCTTCCCAGCACTAAACCTACGTACCCCGCGCCTATGACCGATATTCTCACGACTGAACACCTCCGGATCCCGGTCCCCGTCCGGGCAGCGTTTGATCCTATTCTACCTTCGCTGTTACGGCACTCTTACTCGTCACATCCCTTAGGTCTTCGCCTACTACCCGACGGTAGAGCCCCTCAAATTGGTCAGTGGTCGTCTCCCAGTTGTGCTCGTAGCGTACATAGTCTCTGGCTGCGCCGTACTGAGCTGCGACTAAGTCCGGATCATCCACGAGCATCGCTAGCTTGCGGCGCAGGTCGTCTACATTGCCCGCCTGGAAGGTATGGCCGCATTCTCCTAGGACTTCCTGGTTGCCCGGAATATCACTGGCCAACACACAACGGCCGTAACTGAGGGCCTCAAGCACAGCCACCGATATGCCCTCCAATGTTGAGGGCTGTACGTACAGATATGCGTTCGAGAAAAGCTCCGTAAGAGTACGACCCTTGCGATAGCCAGTGAATATCACATCATCCGTCGCGAGCTTTCTCAAATCGTCTACATAGGAATCCTTGAAGTTAGCGTCTCCAACTATCACCAGTTTCTTCTCAGTATCAAGGGTCTCATAGGCTGATAGCAGGTATTGCAGGCCTTTTTCCGGCGTGAGGCGGCCTACAAAGAGCAAGTAGTCGTCAGTATCCAGATTCCACGTGTCCCTGATCTCACGCGGGGGCAGGATTTCGGGCAGCTCAACCCCGGTCGGTATGTAGGTCGTCTCTCGTCCGAAGTTGTCCCGGTAGAATTGTTGCAGACCCTGGGAGACTACAGTGAGTTCGTGGGCAAACCGAACTGGCGTGTTTGCTGCAATTCTCATGCCCCCCGTCGCCAAGGGACCCCATTTGCCTCCCTGCCAGTCCACACCATGAATCGTGACAACCAAGCGGCGGCCGGGACGCAATCGCAGCAACGGTGCCACCACTGCTGGGGCAGAGCCGTGAATATGAATGATATCGTAGTCCTGCCACAGTGAATCGAGCGCGGCGGTGAAAGTGTGGGTGACGGCATCCAGGTACTTGCCGCGTAGTCCCGGTGTGGCTCTGCGCCTCAGTCCGTTATGTGGCCGAAGAGCTGAAGAACCAGCGTCGCCGTCAAGATACTGGCGGCGGCAGTAGACCGTTACCTCATGGCCTCGCTCCACAAGTCGCTTGCCGAGTTGCTCGGCATACGCTGCGATCCCACCCGCACAAGGGACTGCCTTGACACCCAGCATGGCGATCTTCATTGCCGGGCCTCCTCGGTCTGACTCTTCGCGCCCGACCGGCTACTCCCTACCAGCTCTTCGCCGAGCTGAGAAGCGCCAGCTTTCGCTACTTCGTAGTAACCCAGCAGTTCGTCGGGAACATGAACCACAAGTCCCCCTGGAGCCCTAGGGGGTGACGACGGCATGTCTCCAGATTGTGGCTTGGTCTGATGTTCATACAGCCAGCCAATAAACAGAATGAAACCGAGCATCGCTGCAAGGTAGACTATGATGTCCGAGAAGCCATGCACCATCGCACCCAGGGCTAGCTCGGGACCAAAGTACTCGGCGAGCAAGAGCACTACAGTGAGTCGCACTACGTTCGCCAGCAATACGATAGGCAGAATGACTGCAATAGAGATGACTTTACGGTATTTGTGAAGTTGCGACAGTTCGACCAGCACCACTCCAGTAAGTAGCAAAGCCACCAGAGAATGCATGCCACTGCATTCCTCGGCGACCACGAAACTAAATCCATGCAGATCCAGGTTGATGCCCTGTTGCACCACCTGCAGGCCCAGCAGAGGCGCTACTTTTCCCGTAATAACAGCCGAAATCTTCTGCATGGGCATGGCAACCATGCCAATAGCGTGCTCCGGAAAGGGAACTGCGAAGATCAGCAAGCCAATAGGCACAGCCGTAATCTTCAACAGCCGGCGACCATAGACGGCGCCCACGATGCCCGCCAGGATGACAGGAAACGCTACCCCGGCGGCCATACGCACACCGGTTCGTGCGTATCCCAGGTACATAAGCAACCCAAAGCCCAGCAGCACGAAACCTAGCAACCACGTCTTTCGCTCGGCGTCCACCACACGCTCCCAGCGCCGCCACAGCAGCCAGCCGGCAATGGCGGGCACCGCCATGCAGTGGTAGTATGCGGATTCGCCGAGCCAGCGTCTGACAAACACTGAGCCGGCTTCCCAGTACATCCCCACGAGCAGTACTGCCACTGCGCCTGCCCAGGCAATTGCCAGGCGGTTTTGCTTGATATAATCGGGTATCTTCATCGTATACAGCTTACAGAACTCGAACAGTCTGTGCTCCCATGCAACATCGCACATGTAGAATACGTTGGGTGCCGCCGGGGCAACCAGACGGCACCCAAGACTATATCTCAGCTAAGAGATCAGTCTTCTTTCCTGCGTCGGCTAGCGAGGAGCCCCAGCGGCAGACCGAGCGCCAGCAGAGCCATGGTGATCGGCTCCGGCGTCGGCCCGGAGACCTCTCCAGTCACGGTGCCTTCATCGGTGCCTGTGGCCGTGCCGGCGTACAGGACGAACGGCGCGGCGTCAGACCAGATCATGAAGCTATCCAGGGCGTCGACGATGGGCCCGTTTGGGTCGACATCCGTGTCATACCAGCCCACGTCAGTACCTGCGGGGCCACCGGGGGCCCAGCCCACCGGCGAATTGGCGTACTCAAACCCAATTCCGGGCATGGCGTAGCCCCACTCCGTAACACCCTCGGTCCAATTCACCCGAGTAACGGTGTATCGGTACAGGTACTTGCCGTCTGGGTCACCCGGCGTCAAGTACACCCAATTTAGGGCATCAGCCGGGTCGGAGAGCTCGTAGTCGATGTAGTAGACGTCCTCCTCGACCTTCAGGTCACAGGTACCCTCAACGGTCCCCGGGGGCCAGTAGTACGTGTCGTTCTCGATGATAATGGGGTACCCCGTACCCGCCGCCAGCGCAACTAGTACGACTACGCAGGCGAAGCTCATTATACTAAACCGTCTCATAAGTCCTCACCTCCTTTCTGTCAGTTGTGCACAACTTTGCTCACCGCGGTGATGAAGGTTGCTCCCGCGACATACAACGCCGCGAGAAGAACCGTACGGCCTTTGTGTAGCTCTCATTGCAACCCTAGCCAGTTGAGCCAACATCTCCTACGGCTCTCTTGTCATTTCGCTCGAAAAGCATTTCTCCGTAGCCAATGGCTAACGGTTTGCCCAGATACTCGGCGGCCTTTTCGCTTCGCCAGGGCTGGAAGTAGGGCCGAATTTCTGGCCCTAAAACTTTGTGAGAGAAGTAGACGTAGTCGACCGTGATGCCTTGCTCTTCCAGCACTCTCAGGTCCTCAGGTTTGCTAGGCAGTAGCACTGCTTGCTTACTTGCGGACCAAGCCACTGCCGGCGCTTTGTCCGTAGCGATCACCGCATCGCTCGTCAGACCCTTGCGGAGTAGGCCCAGGCTGGCAGCCGACCGGTCTATCTCCACTCTTCCTCCCAGTACCATGGAGCCTACAGTAGGGAATAGGACCACAGCGAAAACGGCTCCTATTACCAGACCCTGAGAGAGCCGGGAAGCCCCGGTGCCCCGCAAGGCTTGCAGACCACCTCCAGCGGCCAAGCATAGCACTATGGGCGTGAAGAGCATAATTGCCTCTAGGTTGTGTTCATATAGGCAGATAGTGAGAACCTGAATGGCCAACATTGCCATTACCGTTCGCCATAGGGCTCGCCTTGGACTGGCGGCCCCGAACCACAATCCGCCAAGCAGAAAGAAGGGAAACAGGTATGGGCTAACCAATCGAGCAACCGGACGGTACAGGCGAGTGAGGCCCCACGCTACTTTCTTCACCAACTCTCCGGGGTGAGCAACTATGAATGAAGCCGGTGATGGCACCTGGCCGGGTAGCTGTTGAAACACCGAATTATCGGGATAAGTGTCGGTGTACGTCAGAAGTTTGTAGGTGGACAAAGCCGGGAACAGGGTGTGAGTTGCCGCTAAGTTGTGTACAAACCACGGCACCATCACCACGAGCGCGACAATTGCCATGACTGCAGCTTGTTGCAGGCGGCGGGCCCGGGTGATGGCCAGGAAAGCTAAGGGGAGCACCAACAGTAAAGAAGCGAGACCAGCCAGATAAGTTAGCCCAAATAGGCCCCCTACTATTGCCGGCCCGATAAACCACCGACGGTCTGTAAGCCCTTGACTCTGTTCTTGGATAGCCTCCAATGTCTCGCGCTGGCGCAAGGCCGCCCATATTGCGAGCGTGATCAACAACCCAGTCAGTGATGCTCCGGAGGCAGTCAAGACGTTACCCAATGCCTCCACACTGACGAAATATAAGATTACGACCACTACTCCTGTGGTCTTTTCCCAGAGTCTTCTTGCTATGGCATACAGCACCCAACCAGTGAGTAAGAAGGCCAGGCCATTAAACATGACTACTGAGGCGTCTCCCCCCCCCCGGACCTTGAATAGCCAGGACAGTAACAACGGATACAAAGGCGCGTGCAGCATCTCCGGCATTACGCCGTCCTCGTTTACTCCAGCATATGATAGTGCAAGAGGACGGATCACTCGGGTTGATAGACCGCGCCCATATCGTAGCTGTTCAGCTATCTGGCCAGCATCCATAGCGTCTGCGGATGCCAGGCCATTAAACCGAATGGAATAGAATCGCCCAAAGGCGCCTATGCCTATGAGAACGATCAACACGCCCAGGCCAACCGCCTTGGCGAACACGTTGAGCCTTTCAGTCAAGTCCCGATGCCGAGCGCGGGCTCGCGCCTGGTGCGACCTGCGAGCGTTTTGTGCGGTCTGAGACGTCTCGTCTACAGCCATCTGGTGTGCCTCACTTGTGCGAAACTCTTGCTGCTAACCGGCCCAAGACTTTGCTGTCCTTATCACTGCGGTCCCAGTTCGGACATCAATTGTTGCAGCTCAGGCCCCAACTGTTGTGCTAAGTCCGTTACGGAGTCTTCGGCCGCAGTGTCCGACGTCGTCTCCGCTACCATGTACAAGCTTGCCCACGGCTTCTTGCCACCGAGCAGCCGGTCGCGCCAGGCCTTCAAGGTAGCCGACTGCAAGGTCGGTGCGTGAGATTCAGCTGAAGTGTACCAGGTCAGAGCTACCCGGGAACGCGCGCCCTTGACCAATCTCTGTATCCGTGCCCGTACAGCAGATTCCCGAGCGCTGCTCCAAATGGATTCGTCCTCGACTGACCAACCCTCCGCCATACTCGACAGCGACCAATCGCGCAAACTCCCGAGACGGGTATGCGTAGCCTGAACTGTCATGTGCAGCCTGTATCCGTCACCATTTTCGTACGTGCGCTCGAGCAGTCTGTAAGCGCCACCCTCCGACAGACTTACTTCTTCCTGCACGGTCTGCCATCCCCTAAGCTCCTGCGGCAATTGCGCCAGAGGAATATCTGCCGCAGATACCTCTCTCCGTTCATGCCAGCCGATGCTCATTGTGGCAATCAAGGCTACCAACACTACGGCTTGCATCCATCGCCGTTTTGAAATTATAGCTTTGGTCTCTTCAGTCTTCACAGTATGTCTTCTATCTGGCGCCATCAGCCTTGATGACGGCGACCACAGTCTTCAACAGCAATAGTAGGTCAAAGCCGAGCGAACGCCGCTGCAAGTACTCCATATCTTTCTCGAGCATATAATCTGTGTTGTGGTTCTTTCGTCCCGAGATCTGCCAGAGGCCAGTTATCCCTGGTGTGACTTTGAGCCGAAGCGCATTGCGCGGGTCCCGCAAGGGTCGGGAGATTGGGCGGGGCCCGACGAGACTCATTTCGCCTCGCAAGACATTGATGAGTTGCGGTAGCTCGTCAATACTGGTTACCCGCAGCAGATGTCCTACTCCCGTGACCCTGGGGTCGTCTTTCAGCCTTATCAGCGGATCAGCAGTGTCCTCAATATCAATGACTTCGTGCAGTCTTTTTTCTGCATCGTGCACCATAGTACGGAATTTGAGCATCCGGAATGGCTTACCGTCTTTGCCTGGCCTTTCTTGGCGGAACAGAACGGGCCCGCGGCTGCTGAGCTTTATGAGGAGGGCAGTAAGCACCCACAAGGGTAGAGTTACAATGAGTCCTGCTGCTGCTGCGAACACATCCGTCACTCGCTTGGCCCTTCCGTACCCTCGAGGCCGTGCGATGACATCGTCGGCTGCAATGATAGGCTGGACAGCCGCGTCTTGGACGCTTACCCGTGAATCTTCTTCGGTTCTTTCAACGACTACTGTTTGGGCCATGTCTGTGACGCCTCCCCCCCGCAGGGCAGGCTTTGTCGGACAGCCGATAGCGATATTGCTGCTCCGTTGGGCTCGGTAGCAGGTTGACTCTGCGCGTGTTCGTCATAAGCTGTACACGGCATATCTCACGCTCGCATACGGTCACCAGCATACCGGCTCTCAAACGTAGACTCGCGAGCCGTTTGGGACGCCAGCTTCCACTGCGTCATTGATACTTTCGTAATCAGCCGGTTCCAGCACCGCAAATCCGTACCCATGCTCAGAGAATGATTGCTCGGCCTTGCGTAGCGAGCTACGGTCCTCGCAGAAGCCGACGACGGCTCCGCCCGAGCCTGCGAACTTCGCGGGCAGGCCATGTTTCCGGGCCAGGTTGATCATTTCCAGGTTGCCCCGGCCCAAGTGTTCGGCTCCGTACACCCGCTGGCGCAGATCGAAGTTCATATCCATCAACACGGAAAATGTGCGCCAGTCTTTGTCCGCAATGGCCTCTCGGGCCTGATCTGTATAGGCAGCCCAGCGTCGAACTGCCTCGATGACCTCCTTGTCGCCCTGGTTAAAACGGTGCCGCGCTATGTTGTGCATCTTCCCCGAATAGGAAGGCTCCCAACTGTAAGCGAGATACATGGGGGGTAGCTCAGCCATGTCCAGGTATTCATAATAACCGTGCCCGTGCGTTTCCATGTATTCTGGAGCGAAATCCATGTATACAAGGCCGCCGTAGGTCTGGGCTACACGATCCTGCAAGCCCGCCGCAATGCCGAGTTGGTCGGTCTCCACCGCTAGAATCAAGTTGGGTTGCTCCGGCCTGGGAATGTCATCCTCAGAGAGCTCATAAAACTCCATTAGTGCCTTAAGGACCGCGGCAATAATGGCACTCGAGCCTCCCAGGCCAACTTGACGAGGAATGTTCGTGTCATACTGCAGCGCGAAGTTGCGGTCAGGCACATGTATTCCGCGCTCTCGGCAGTAGTGATGAAACTTGCTGCAAGTGGCGTAGAGCAACCGTATTCCGCCGTAATAGCCATCGTGCGCGGCCGTCTCCTCCAGATGCTCCAAGCTGCTGAAAGAGAGTGGATCGTATATGGGATGCCGCACAATCTCCACGGTACTGCTTTCTCTCAAGATTGCCTGCGCCCCGAAGTTGCGGACCATACAGGCAATCGTCTTGCCACCGAAGCCGTCTGAGGGGTTGCCCATCAAGCCAACCCGTGCCCCAACCCACTTCTGGATCACCATCTTCATTCACCTCCCAGCACAACCCCCGGTGATGTGCCCAAAGTCACTTCGGACAGTCCGTGACACCGCGATATGTATGAGTATTGGGGGAGAGAGTCCGGTTCACTGTATCCCCCCGAACCAGGGCCTTGGATACATCCTGGACAGAGGAGCGGCACCTCCTGGATGTTTTCGTGCAGCAACCTCTCTCCCCCAATGTACGGCGCGTGTCTTCCAGTTAAGATGCAAGCCACCGAAGTCTTCAGGTATTGATCCGCCAGAGCCACCTATGCGTTTGGCGAACCCATAAGGGGGGTAAGACAGAAGTGAACCGTTGGGTACTCGGGGGTGCTGCATGCCGCCGAGAGACTGGCTTGACAACGGTGGCGGCGATATGCTATAATGCTAACCAAGCGGCAGCACTAAGCCCGAGCCAGGGTTTTAGTCTGTCCTGGGGCCGAGGAGCGACACCTCCTCGGCCCTTTCCTGTTTTTGGTTTCGCCCTCTCCTTGTCTTACCCCCCCAATCAAAACAACCACCGGTCCGCACAAACTTCTGCGGTCAATACACCGGTGGCTGTGTCTGTTACTCGATCAAACACATCAACGTGAATCGTCAGGTCTTCTCTTCGATAGCAAGCTCCCCCCGTCGCCTGCGGTCGGCCATAATGCTGTAACTCCGGTGCCTAATTTGTCTGTAGTATAGCAAAATCTTCTCTGTTTGTCAAGTGCCTTCTCCCAATTCTTCAACTTTCGGTGAACTACGCCATATTACTGTCGAAATATTCTCATTGATTCATCCCCTCAATCTAACCTAGCCTGCTCGCCAAGCCAGGAGACATTTCACAACGATGTGGGCCTATCGTGTCTGCTTCGACGGCCCTGGGTTGACGTTGCGGAATTTGCCCGAGGTCTACGACCAAGACCTCCTCTGCCTTTCTTCTTGTTTCGATTCTTATTCCGCATTGACCATCACCACTGGAGTCGTAGTCGGCGCAGATCTCACAAAGGTCCAGTTCGCCGACGACATCGCGAATGGAATGGCCAGACGGCCATCTGCCAGCCACTCACTAAGATCAGGCGGCAAAAGCAACAGTTGCTCTGGATTATACTCTTTGAATCTTGTCATGATAGCTCAAGCATACCATATTTGAGGTCACGCAAGAAGTCCTCCGACCTGCTGCTGTACGCGCACTCCCCCTCTGCCTCAAGTGCAATTATCCCCCGGGTATCCACTTCATCTGTGGTCATCTTGGCTGCTCCGAGTATCAGTATTCCAGTAGTGTGCTACTTAACGGTTCGCCAATCTCACAGGTTCTGCACTGTTTGCTCAGCCTTCTTGATACCACTGTGCCGCCAAGTCAAGACCTTCTCGGAAGTCCACCTGTGGTTCATACCCGAGGACTCCCCGGGCCGCGGAGATATCTGCCAATGAATGTCTGACGTCGCCGGGGCGTTCGGAAGCATATTCCGGCTCGAAGTCGGTTCCCAGTATTTCGTTCAGATACTCAACCAGTTGGTTGAGCGTGCTACGCTGGCCGCAGGCGATGTTGAAGACTTGGCCTGCTGCCCCCTCCGCCTGAGCAGCGCAAAGGTTGGCGTACACCACGTTGGCGACATAGGAGAAATCTCGTGATTGTTCGCCGTCTCCGAAGATCATAGGTGGCTTACCGTCCAACATCCGCGAGACAAATATGGGAAGGACTGCGGCGTACTGCGACTCCGGATCCTGATGCGGCCCGAACACGTTGAAATAGCGCAAAGAGACGGTCTCCAGTCCGTAGACTTCGTAGAAGGCGGCTGTGTAGGTTTCTCCCGCCAACTTGGACGCTGCATATGGCGAGATGGGCTCAGGACGCATGCTCTCGTGCTTAGGCAAGTCAGGATTCTGACCATAGACCGAAGAAGATGAGGCGTATACCACCCGCTCCACTCCAGCATCGCGGGCAGCCAGCAAGACATTCAATGTGCCGTTGACGTTGGCCTGGGTGGTAGCGATAGGGTCCTCGACAGACCGGGGCACCGAGGGCAAGGCCGCCTGATGCAACACATAATCCACGCCCTCAAACGCGGGCCTGATTGCTTCCAGGTCTGTGATATCTTGCTCAACAAGCCAGATATCGTCCTCCCAACCAGCAATATTCTCGCGTTTGCCGGTGGAGAGGTTGTCCAGCACTCGTACTTCTTCGCCTTGTTTGACCAATGCTGCAGCAATGTTGCTACCAATGAATCCCGCGCCGCCCGTGACCAAGTACACTGCCATCGCTTACACGGTTCCTTTCTCTGGCGACATCGCTCCTGACTTGATCAGGCGTCCATTACTGTGTAACATTGAAATCAGCCTACACAATGACGAGCCCAGCTCCTTCAGGAGGATAGTATCGCTTTGTCTCGAAGTCATGAGACTCAAGGGCCTCTAACAACTCGTCACAGCTTTGTTCCTCCACCAGCACCATCACGCATCCGCCCAGACCCGCACCGGCTAGCTGCGCCCCCTTGACTCCCGGTATCCTGCGGGCTATGTCCACAATCATGTCAGTTTCTGGGGTGCTGCAGGCGTACTTACCGGGCTGTCTATGAAGCTGAGCCCTCTGCACCCGGCCCGCCTCGCCGCTCTGTAGGTCGGCGATGAGTGCATCCAGATAACTATCATCCACTTCATAGTCCCACGGCTGCGGCTGCAGTTGTGAATCGTATGCCACAACTCGGTCGCCATCATGCGATATGTACCATAACTCGCCAAAGCCCTCAGCGTCTCCGCGTCGGAGGTATTCCACGCACCTGCGGCTTCGGTCGCATTCGGCTATGCCGAAAAGCATCACACCCCGGACCTCAAAGGCGTCGTCACCTTCGGGAATACCAGACAGGAGGTTCCGAAGTTTTTCGCTACTGGAGGGATCAAAGGGCCCGTACTGCTCAAACAGTTCCTGCCGAGTCAGTCGAAGAGGCAGTTGCTTGAGCATTCGGTATAGGTCTTCGAGTTCGATGCCCAGGTTTTGGCAAGAGATATCGCGCAAGTGATGAATGGACGGAGCAAAGGCGGGAAAGAGCTGCTTGAATATTATCTCGCCAGCCACATACCCCAGGACTTTTCGGTTAAAGGTTGCCCTGGCTTGTTCGCTCTTCCTGGCTTCTATGCCTGAGTTACACACCACCACACAATGGTCATCAAAGAAGGGTAGGAATTCCTTGACTTCAAAGGGGAAGAAGCCGACGTGAGCCACCTGACTGCGCCGCCCAAACTTGATGGCTGCGTGGTCCCCGCTGCCTCCTCGGGTTCCCACGAACCATTCGCCCTCGCCGCATAGGTCTACCAGGAGATTGGCATGGACAGGCAGGTTGTTGCGAGCGACCATGGCTTCGGCAGCTGCCACGACCACTGCCGAGGAGGAACTGAGCCCCGAGCCTATGGGAATACTACCATGCGTGACCGCCTTCAGGCCCTGCAGAGGCACCTCGCGGAAACGTTCCTGGAGGCGGAGCACGGCTGCCTTCACATAGTTCTCCCAGTGGCCATTACTGACCATAGCCAGGGTCTTAGGGCTGTTGACACAGGTCAGCCAGTCCCCCCAGTCTAGATTCGCGACCTCTTGACTGATAGAAAATGAAGCCGGCCGGAAGGCCTCCGCATCACTGTTACGAAGCTCAATCACGTCATCCTCGCGGGGCGAAGCAACCATGATAATCTCGTCATTGATGGCTACTACGTTAATCCGCCCTCCGCGGTGGTCAACGTGCCGTCCCAACAGATTAATGCGCCCGGGGGACCGCACAATGAAGACCTGCTCATCGAAGTCATGATGGCGACCATAGCATTCCAGAGCCTCCAGATACTCCTGCCGCTTCTTCTCCCGTACCTCTTCGGAGGGGCCATAAGTATCGCTCATGAACTCCTCGACTTCTGGCGCATTGGTGGCGAACAAGGTATGCCACTGGGCGACCGATCGCAGGCTCCGTTCGTGCAGGAACTTGGGCCGTTCGACTATCTTAATGGTCTCGCTCTGTTCTGCACGCAGCCTTCGCTCGACTGCCGCCAGTTCCCCAGGAGTGTTGTACGCCAGGGCATCGTCAGGCTCATCTACCAGCACAGTAGTTATTCTGTATCTGGGGTGTCCGCCATCGTCGCGGGCTGCAGCAAGACTGTTTACGCAGTCGGTCAGGAATTCTTCGCCCTGTGCGTTGTCCGTCGTCAAACCCCGAAGCCCTTCAAACAATACTGGAGCAGGAAACAGATAGGCTGAGAGGTTCACCTCAGAAGTCATTTCCTCCGCCTCGTAGGCGGGCAGAAGCGTTGGCTCGTTGTTCAGCCACAGTTGCAGACTGGTCATTTCGCGTAGAGGTTCAATGAGGTCGCCCAAGTCCGCACTGGCGACACTATCCTGGCTTGCCAAGGCAGAGTACAGTTTGCCGCAAGCCGTAGCAGCCTTGTCCGGGTTCGGAAAACGTGCGTGAATCTCTTCCAGAAGTGGAGTGCATGCCAGGTGTTGGCCGTTTCCGTATCTGTGCCTCTGCAGAGCGCTGACAACCTCCGAAAGCGCAATCTCGCTGGCTTCAACAATACCGGCAACTCGCCCCGAGTCGTCGCATACAACCCTCCCAGAAAAGGGATTGTCTTCCTTGTGACTAACAAGGAATGCCCCGTCGCTTCCGGACTCGCGCCACGTTTCTACCAACTTTTTCACAGCACGCGGAGCAAGCAACCGGTCTCCCGCTACCACGAGAACCAGGCCCTCGTAGCCGGCCGCCGCCAGCCCACGCGCTCCACACCTGGCGGCATCTCCCGTACCCAGAGGCACTGGCTGGTAGACAAATGACACATTGGTGAAATGGTCTCCCACAGTGGAAACAACCTGTTCACCAAGCTCACCCACCACGATTATGTGGTGGTCTATTCCACACTCTTCATAGGTCTGGAGTGCTCGTAAGATAACTGGGACGCCTCCCACCTCAAAACAGACCTTATGGGTGGAATCTGATCGCATCCGTGTTCCTCGTCCCCCCGCGAGGATAATCGAAAACATCGTCTCCTGCGGCACCAGGATCACCTCCTCGTCTCCAAGCAGCCGGTGAATCACCGGCCCCAGCCAGGGTCATAGATAGATTCATTCTCCTAATAGAACCCTCTCGATCTGAGGCATTATCACCTCAGGCGAGTGATACTTACGCAAATACGTGCGCACTCGTTCTGCATAGTCTGAACTGTTCTCACACGCTGTCCGCACAGCACTTACCAGCTCATCAAGATCCTGGCAATGAAACCCAAGGTTATGTTCACAGATAACTTCATCTGGATCAAACGTAGAAACAACTGGCCGGCCATGACTCCACGCCTGCAAGAATGTGTTAGGGAAACCTTCAATGGTCGAAGTGCACAGATACGCCGACGCCCGGGCATAGTACTTGTCTATTTCTCGAAACGGCACAAAGCCCAGGAAATCCACGTTGGGTATCTTTGCAGCCTCTGCCCTGATGTCCTGATAGAGCTCGGCCTTGCCGGGGGCCGGGGCAGCCGCCATGCAGAACCGAATATCCTCCAGTCTCTGAGCGATTTCTAAGAAAAGCTCGGGCCTCTTCAGCTCTTGGACAGAGGCTGCCCAGAATACTTCAGGTGGATCAGCTGGTGCCACGTACTCGCTTTCGTCCATTGGCCAAATGTTGCGGATGAGTACGGAATCCAGCCCTTGATGTTCGCGGAGCAATCGCTGCTGGTCGCGAGTTTGAGCTACAATAACATCAGCGTGCCTGAGTCCGTAGCGGGCAAGCCAGCGCTCCTGAACTGCCAGCCTCGAATGCCGCCGTGTACCGCACGTAGGATCAGTAATAGAGGCTAACCACAATATGAAACGGTGAGCATACCTCCGGCAAGCCCACGCCAGCAGGCCGCTCTGCCATCCCACTCCCCTCATCACGTACACATCCGCGCCAGCTTGTCTGATTAGATTCAGATTAGAGGGTAGTGTGTGAGTAAAGAAACGAAGAATTGGAACGCCCCGCCTCGTAGATTGTGCTCTTATCAGCCTAATACCATTTACACAAGTGGGCGTCTCGCCCGGCTTGCTGCCGCGTAACGCAAAGCTTATTGACCATCCCCGCTCGCGCAAGCCACGCACTATGGCAGCAAGCTGAAGTTCGGCCCCCCCAACACCAACCACTTCTTCGCCCAACAACATCTGCGGCACCGCAGGCCCCGTATGGAATATGCACACTTCGGGCTTCGCGTCCGTGGGTGCTTCGGTCTGAGGGGACTCGGTTGACACTGTTTCAATCATCAATAAGCTCCCGCAGAAGACTATCAAGCTGACTACCAATCCGGTCTGGGGAATGGCGCTTGGAGACATATGCGCGGCCTCGCCGACCTATCTCGCCTCGTGAAGTATCATCTTCCGCTATCTCCCTTATTCGTTCCACCATTTGCGTTGCATTCCGGCAGTAGTACCCCAAGCCGTTTGCAGATATGACTCCGTCTGGATCAACTGTAGCTACCACTGGCGTGCCAGTGCTCCACGCCTGTAAGAAGACATTGGGGAAGCCCTCGGATTCGGATGTGCTAACCACGACGTGCGCTCGTTGAAAGAGTTCCATGGTTTCATCATAAGGCACAAAGCCCAGAAAGTCTACGTTAGACAACTTGTCCGCTCGACCGGCGACGGCATCGTACAACTCCGAATGCCCACGCATTTCTCCCCCCGCCATAACAAATCGCATACGTGGGAGCCGTTCGGCTACATCCAGAAACATATGTGGTCTCTTGACGGGACGAATCGAGCCAATCCAAAGCACGTGCTCCCTTGTCACGTGGGGAGCCGTGCTGTCTTCCCAGGGAGAAACATTGGGTATTACCACGCCATCGCGTCCAGTATGCTTTCTTAGCAGCTTGTTCTGGTCGTTACTCTGTGCAACAACGGCATCAGCATGATGCACAGCATACCAAGCCGGCAATCGTTCAATGAGCGGCTGAGAAGAAAGCCACGGCACCCCGTATTGAGCGTCCCAGTTGCGAGCGAACCATAATACGTATTTGCGCCGATACCGCCGAGCGAAGGCAGCAATGACGCCTGCCTGTCCCCAAAGCCCACGGGACATATAAACATCAGCATTGACCTGACCCAATGATCGCCAGAATTGACGTACGGATCCAATAAATAGAGGCAAGAAGGCTGGCCGATCGTTCCGGCAATATGCTCGAACTACCGGGAAGCCGTCTGCTGTTCGCAGGGCCTTGGGTTGCCCATAGTCTCCTACCAAGAATAATACCGACCATCCCTCCTTGCGAAGAGCGTGAGCTAGCATAAACAATTGCAGCTCCCCACCACCCATGGCCACTTCGCCACCCGACGTAAGGATATCGACCATCGGTTTGCTAGTTTCCACGAAACAAATGGATGGTTTGGCCCCTAGCTCGCAGCGTCGCTTTGTCATTCTCTGGGTCCGCAATGCCTTTCAGAATTCCAAACCTATAGCTCGCCAGCCAAGTCTTGTTGCACCGGCGTATGCTACCGGCATGCACATTCACCTCGCGGATTCGGAGGCTGTTTGTCTTGCCTCCGGTTCCAGAAATGAATCGGGGTGGCTTGTCAATAGCGCATAGAAAGCCCAGAATATACACATGCAAGCGTCAAATGAATAGATGTTGTGGTAGTATCCAACCATCCCTAAAGCAACGAGACTGCCTAACATGGCGATCAACAAGCCGTCATCTACTTTGGCACCAGTTCGAGCATTACGCCAAATGCGCAGTGTCCCGTGCCCGAGTCCGGCCAGTATTCCCAGGAACATTAGCGTTCCCACTACCCCATATTCCACCGGAATAGCCCACCACACATTGTGTAATGCAGAGCCGCTAGCAGCTGCTTCGACTGTTGTGGAGTATCTTCCCCAAGCAACAATCTCTTCTTCAGTGCCAAATCCTCGGTTAAAGTTACTAAAGTTAAGCCAACCAATCCCATAGATTGGATTCCATCTAGGGGACTTCATGAGATTGACCGCCGCCACCCTGCGAGCATACCGTGACTGATCCGTTTCGCGAAAACGTGTCATAAGGGGAGCCCCGAACGAACCCGTTGACCAGGGAATGTAGGCAATAGCCAATATCCCTATCACACCTAAGGCAGTTGGTCTCAACTTGGGGTTAATTAAGCAACCCATGATGGCCAACAGACTAGCAGCTACACTCGCTCTTTGCATAGTACGTATGGCGGCAGCCAGAATCACCATCAAGGCTGCGAACCATACCAATTTCCCGCGCCACCGGCGAGTCCTTGCTATAGCATATATTGCAATAGAGGGCCACATACACAAGTAGGCACCTGCACCCCAATGGAATCCAAAGGGGCCAATCGCGGCAGCAACCCCTTCCAGGATCTCGTCTGCGGAGGGTGTCCCATATAGAGGGCTAGCCCAGTTTAGACTCTCATGCACCATAAGAACCGACTGCAATGCGGTCGCACCGAGCAGGATGAACAGTAATCTCTGGACATTCTTTCGGTTCAGGGGCAGGAGGCGGATTGCGTAGTACCAAAACATGACAAATATGACGTTGTTGCCATACGATTTCAGACGTACCACACCATTGAGAAACATCCCTACGAAGCCCCAGAGCCCAAAGGCCCCTATGAGAAAGTCCATGACCCGCGGTCTCAGTAACTCGTGATCACGCCTCCGGAGAGCTTGGAATAGGGCTGACGTCACCGCTAGGGGCGCGAGTAGTTGAAGTGTATTGGGTACAAAATAGCCGAACAGGTGGCCCTCCTGGGGAATAAATGCGAGCTGCGCGAGGCCTATTGTTAGCGCCCAATAGGGCCACCGGAACGCCAGCAGTATTACTCCAATGACCAAAGGGAAGAAGAGCCCGACCGTCGGATCAACTCCCAGCAGTAGCAAACCTACGCCTATAGCTAGACATACCCCTATCGCGACAGCTACCAGACCAGGCAGGGCTCGTCGCGAAACTTGTTCTGCAGATATCGAGCTGCGATCACTTGTCATCACTTGCATCGCCAATACCTATTTCGCTTCAGAAGTTGTAGTAGACGGCTCACATAAGAAACGGGCAATGCCCCTCATGAACCAAGCGCCACTTCTGGCAGCCAGCAGTCGGGACGGCATAAGGCGCCACACAAGGTCCATATCATTTTGAGTTAGCTTTCTCCCTAAGGCGAGGAAATAGATACCAATTCCTGCCACGACAATTACGGGGATAGACCAAGGGCCGGGAATAAGGGGAGTCAATATCAGACCGGTGCTTGCTACGAGGACACTTCCTGATACAGCCGCCCATGTAGCCTGCTTGTCATATCTTAGGATAAGAACTTGCTTCAGAAGGACAATTGCCAGCAGCATTCGCACCACGAATTGAGCAACTTGAGCTAAGGCTGCACCCAATCCTCCCAGGTACAGGACAAGCACCACACTTAGGCCGATACTGACGACACCGGCGCTACCATCAAGTAGCATCAAGTGCCATTGCCTGGCAAAAACCATTACGTGGGCTCTGTATAGGCTGGCCAACGTGTCTACGAATAGGCCTAGTGCCATAACACTTAGAATTAGCCCCGCCGCAGGGTACTTGTCGCCCGCGAATAGTGCGACAATCGGGCCAGCAGTAACCGCCAGTCCCACGTGTAGAGGCAGCATCCCTAAAAACAAATATCTCCAACACCTGGTAAAAGCATGCTCTCGCTCTCTATTAGCCTGGCCGTGTTGTTCAGCGAGCTTAGGGGTTATCGCCTCGATCGCACTTGTGCCTAACTGCCGCAGATAGTCAGCAAACAGGCGCGCGATGTGGTACCCTGCTAGCATCGTTGGCGTCGTAAGAACCCCCATGATTAGCAAATCAAGGCGACTTGTACTCAGATTGGCCAGCGAAGCTCCATAAAACGGCAGAGCTTGCGAAATGACGTGTTTGGGCTGATGGGGATAGCCCCAGACCGCAGCGTAGGGCCAGAGCCAAATCACTGCCAGTGCAGTAGCGATAAACGACGCAAAAGACAGAGCCAATACTGCCCCATTAATACCCATTAAGACATACAAACCCACTGCCAGAGGAGAGCGAATCACTCTCATAATCAGCCGTATGAAAGCTGCCTTCCCGAACTCTTGGACAGCGTATAGAGCCCGCTCGAGAAGCTTGTACATCGCGGTGAACAGAACAGCGGCAGTTAGCAGACGAACAACTGATACTTCTACCTGCCCCTGGAGGTGTAATAGGCTCACGATCTCCTCAGTTCCCAGTAGGAGTAAGGTCGTTAGTAATGAGGCAGCCAATACGTTGATAGCCAATCCGACACGCAGCAAAGCTGCCGCTTTCTCCCGTTCATCGCTTTGCAGCAATGAAGGGATCAATCGCACAAACAGGTTTCCCATCCCGAAACACGCGAATACTTCCACCAAAGCGGCCAACATGATACAGACGGGCAATAGTGCGTACTCTCCGCTCGGCAGGTTCGTAGCGAGCCAAGCCGAGAAGACTAGCGCAAACGCTCCCGCTCCTAGCTCTGCCCCGTACAGCTTCCCCATGTCTCTTATTGCACGCTCAGCTCTTGACATCGGTCGTGCTCAATTTCCTTGTCCGCTCGGCAGTTGCACAATCAGGCTCTCCATGTACTTGAGAATACTCCGTTAAGGTCACCTTTTGTATTTGGGAATAGTTGGAGACGAATGTGAATATGTCTTTCAATCTTTGCCACACCAGTTGCTGGTCATGCACGTCTCTAACTTCAGGGCTACATTCGGCCATCAACTCGCTGGAATGGAATGCCATGTTTATGACCGGCTCGCCAGTCCTAATTAACCGCTGGGCCAGCATAGTCATGTGGCGTAGCGAATTCACGGTTGGGTTTAGTGTGATTAAGTCGGCTATTCCCAGCTTGCGCAAGATGTTGCGTATGATGCGGCATCCGATTCCCTCCCCACTGAACACTCCTGCAAATGCCCTGACCCAGTCTACCTTAAGTGCCGGTGACAGTATGCGCACTGATACAGGTATCTCCAGGATGTTGCTTGTGCCTGGCTGTTGGACATCGTCCACTGACGCATAATAAGGACGCATAGGAGCTCTGAGAAAGCTAGGCCCGCCTTTCCCCTCAGGGTCTCCTTTCTTCTCTGCCCAGGAGCGCAAGGGAGCGACTGAAGTGTCTATTCTGTACCCGGTTGCTTCTAACAGCGCGATTCCGTACGAATCTATGCCCCAGCGACCGGCACGATACGACTGCATTTTCACCTGAAATGACTGCTCCAGAAATTCTGTGAGCATCTTGACTTTCTCGGCCTGTACTGGCATCGGATACTCGTACAAATAGGCATGGCATTGACTACTACTGTCCAATGGGTCATAAAAGGGCGGCGTTCGCCATCCGTGCAAATGAGCGCCAATTTCGCAGTTGCCGTCCTGCAAAAGATCCCTCAGTACTGCCAAGCTATCCTTGTCAGCAGCCACATCGTACGTCACCAAGTATGTAGGTCGCACACCATAACGGTCACACAATTCCTGGAAGCGAGTTAGACCCCGAATATTGTCGTAAGTCGGCAATCCACCTCGTGCCCATTCGTTGTCTGCCTCCGTGTCAACACTTACGATGAATGTAGTCGTCTGTCGACAATTTGCAGTCTTAGACATCTCTCACGGCCTCGGCTATATTGTTCTTGCCATAAGCGTAAATTGTGCAAGGATTCGCCCTGCTGCGAAGTCTTGATGCAAGGAATGACATATTAGGGACATTACCCCCCATCATCGGCGAGTTGGTGCACGGGTAACACAGAAAAGCAGTTTGGCACGTGGCAAACCTATCTGTGTGAGCTCGAATACTCGTTCTATGAGCAAACCAAACCAATCTAAATGGGCCATCCGCTGTCCGAAACAATCAATCGGGAAGACTCGCTCAACTGACAGGATTTCCCGTATCTCTGCAACAAGCTCCTTCGGACGAAAGTACTTTATGAACACGCCTTCGCCACATCTCTTTCCCGAAGGCCATTCTGCCATCATGCGCCGGTTTAGATTGTGCACCGTGAAAGCAAAGCGTCCTCCTGACTTGAGAGCCGCCGCAATGCCCTCGCACACCATCTCCCGTTCGTGGGGGATATGGGACAGTACCCCCGCGCTTGCTGCAGCGTCGACAGATTGCTGACGAATAGGGAGGTGAGTCGCCGACGCTTGCAATATGTCGACTTTCAGTCTACCGCGAGGCTTCAAGGAGCGCTGGAGAATCCGTAGGGAGTCCGCGGCAATGTCAAAGGCAATCACGCGAGCTGCACATCGGTAGAGCCATCGGGTCAAGCGGCCTGTGCCACAACCAATCTCCAGAACCGTGCTACTTGTATTCAGGCGCAAGTGTCTGGGAAAAAGAGGCAGCTCGACGACGTTTTCGAAGGGCGTGAGGAGATCTTCGTAGCATGGCGCCTCAGCGTCCCGAAGGCGCATCTCCTTTAAGGTGTAGTGCTGCCTCTCATCAACGTCCGGGGTTTGGAGTTCCTTGGGCAGGAGACGCGGTATCCCTTCGATGACCGGAAAGGTGCGGGTGCACTCAGCGCACACAAGAGTACCTTCCCATATCTCCCGCTGGGAGGAAGAGCTCTCTATCGGTCGTTCCTCATTGATTTCGGCAATGTGCAGCGCTCCACGTCTGTCGTCAGGACAGATCAGATACTGAGCAAGATCGGGCTTCATTGGAACACCTCCCGGAATGCTTAGCTGCGGCATTGTGACTATTCGATGATTCTTGTGGATACAAACGGAAACCTCCCATGCAGGCTCTTGGTGGCTCTAACATTTTTTGCTCGACACATCAGTTTCTCCTGTACAGAAGCCTCTTGATCTGGGGCCACCGTATCAGTCTCTTAATTGGTGCCTTGACTCCCTCGAGCCACAGTGAGGAGCCTATGTGTCTTAGACTTGAACTGCTATGCTGGAAGACCGTTATCTGAAGTACCGTTTGCTCGTCAGAGAAATACTGATACATATAATCGTAGGTACTCAGCATATCAAAGTGCGTCAGACCACTGTTTATACAGTCCTGTATACACAGCCCAAGCAGCACGTGACCGACCTGATCCCGGGCGAATTCTGGCACAAAACCAAGTTCGAAGGCGAAATATGTGCCATCTCGGATTATGCCAGCTATGCCAGCAACAGGCTGCCCATCTAGGTGCAGCAACTCTGCCCGGAAGGAGGCGCTGGCGAAGAGCAAGGTAGCTGCCTCCTCAAAGCAGGCTTGCTTATCTGAGGCCAACCAAGAACTTTTCATTCCCTTTGCCTGATGCCTGCGGATATTTAGCTCATGAATTGTACTTACAAAACGCGGAAGTTCGTCTACGCTCCCACATACCTCCTGGCCCACGCTATTAAACGTCTTCTTGAGGTTATGTTCTTGGTTGCGCAAGTATTGACGTCTCCTCTTGGACGGGACTGAGGCAATGAAATCCTTCATGGTGGATGGTAGCGGGCCATGGACAGTGGTCCCCTTTCGCTGGACTATCGCGGCTAGCTCGTCGTAGCAGCTCAGTACGTCCAGGAAGTCATGATAGACGTCATCTTGCCGTAGGCGCCACAGCCTCATAACTAGCCACTCGCCGCGTAGTTCGCACAGACAGTCGATTATTGCACCCAGAACTACTTCCCGCCGCGCTGGGTCGGCTATGAACGTAAAGTACTGGCCTCGCGGCCCCTCCTCTCCCGAACCGAGGAAAGCCATGACTCTGGGATGACATCGGCCATCTTCCGTAAATCCCAACATCATCGGTGCCAACCCAACTAGGCGATTCTGCCTATTCCGTACGGTGATTAAGCGCAGGCGCTTATTGCGGCCAAAGAATTTCCACCACGGGTACAACCACTCCCACATCATAAATGGAGAATATACGTTGGCTTTCGATATAAGCTCACCCCACTCGTCACGCAGGTCCCGGAATGCTTCAGTTGTTGTGAGAACGTTCGTTACCGGAGTATCCTCAGCAGAAGCTGTTTGGTCGCTTTCCTCTTCGGCCAGCTTCGCCTCTATCTGCTGTATGCGTCTTGAAACCTCGCGGTTCTGTTCAATCAGATCCGACGAGTCTTGCCCACTCTTTTTCGCTCTCCCTATTTTGGCACTTAGCTCGCGCTGCCGGCGTTCAAGCTTTTCCTTCGACATAAGGCTCCTCCTTTTCCACCATACTTAGCTGTCTCTTAGCCTTTACGTGACAGTTATTCGTGGCCAGGATGCCCCCCCACAAGCGAGATCGAGCAATTCACTGCCAACCATTCGTGCGTCGGCTAGTCCATATAAATACCTAACAAAAGTCACGCGTTTGGCAGGTCTGGTGTTGTACCGTCCCCGCATCGCTGCCTTAGCTTCGTTCAATGCCTTGACCGTAGCGCTAGGTGACATGGGCCTCATACCGTTCAGTTCCTCCTTCCTGTGCTGCCATGCAGGATTCTACGTTCACACTGTTTTTAGCGTTTCACAGTAATTGTGTACAGAAAATATCAGACCAGACTCTCCCGGTGAGGACGCGGCGTAGTAACACTGGCGCTGGCATGCTCCTTAATTGTTGCTGACAGCTCCCTCGCCGTGACAAATCTGAGATGCACCCCCCACTCCGCACACGCTCGCCGCAGCCGCTCAAGATTGTTTTGAAGATGCTCAGCACCATGAAGTCTGGCGAGCATCCGGCTATCTTTGAGCAGCTCATCGGCGTGGAAGGCGGTCACCAGGAAGCTACAGCCGTTCTCTTTGACTTTATTCAGTTGGGTGGCAGCCAATCGTGAGAAGATGTACGGATGAGTGGTGATATAGGCCTTAAGGGAAGGGGCGTTTCCGTTCGCCGTGCCAAACAACTGCCTCAGCCCAGCCCAGTCCTTAGCCTTGGCTGTACGGCGGAGGCGAGCCGCTATACTCAAGACTCTCGACCGGAAGATGGACATCGGCAGTTCTGTTATCCTCAAAGCTTCCTCGTTCGCTTTAGGCTCTCGTCTGTAATCGGACCCCGAGGGCACATAAGCTCTTTCAGGCGTATTTCGCCAGTCGACATAACAATTAAAGACGCTGCCCAAGTGATCAGCGGAGCCGCGCGTAAAGCGCCCGGGTATCGCGGAAAAGTCCACTTTGATACCCAACTCGTCAATCTGCCGCATGGTTATATTGTTGTGAAATTCCCACCCCATGCGGCTGGTCGTTGGGGCGTACCCCATATGAGCAGTTAGTGTCGTGTATCCCTGATACAGGCAGTCCCGCATCCAGCCTTCATCCTCGATCTCCTGATACCAACAGCCATGCTCGTCGCTCCATCGCCACAGGTGCGGATGCCAGGCGATTTCGTCGCCTTGGTCTGCCAGGCTTTGCCACAGATCGCGGAATTCAGCGTAGGGCCACGCACAATCTCCGTAAATCTCCTTCATCTGCAGATCAGAGCGCACACACCACGTTATCTTGACTGAATTGCCAAAGTCATCTCGTATCCCGTCTGCAATCTCGCGAACCCGGGGGATTCCCTCCCGTACTCCGCGCCATTTCAGAGGTGCGCGACTGTCGTACCTGGTCCCGCCATACTGTGGCCGATCCGGGTCACAGTCGCATCCTATCACCACGTAGAGCGTATTGTCTGTTCGGTTGATTTCAGACATAAGCAGCGATAACATCCTCGAACAAACCGAGCAATCGGTCACAATGCACTTGTGGGGAATACCGTGTTGCTACTTGCTCTCCTGCGGCGCGTCCCATCTGTCTTCGCACTTCTGGGCGATTCACCATTAGCTGCATCTGCTCAGCCAAGTCTTCCGGATTATCTGGTTCAAAAAGAAGCCCGCAGCCCTCAGCGATCTGCTCTGGTATCCCTCCGATATTACTGCCCACCACTGGCTTACGGTGAGTAAAGCTCTCCAATATAGCCATCGGGCTGTTGTCATACCAGCGAGACGGGACTACGCTAAATAGGCATCGCCTAATCAGTTCATCGAGTGCTTCCCGGTCCTGGAAACCGACGAACCGCACATTAGTCAAATTCAGGTCCTTAGCCAGTTGCTCGAGAACAGCCTGGGTCCCATCGACGTCAGCTCCTGCGATGACCAATCGCACTTCGCCGTCTAGCATGGCCATAGCTTGAATGAGAATGTCAATACCCTTCTCCGGGGCCAGACGGCCGAAGTACAGGATATAGTTATCCTCGACAGGCGACCTGTTCTCGTCAACTTGTCCCGGGTAGAAGCTGGGTACGTGCAGGATCTTTTCCGCATCATATCCTGCTCTAATCATTGTCTCCCGCATAGACACCGACGGGGTGATGAACAAATCCACATTGTCATAAACGCGCAGCCACTTGTGTACGTACATTGAGGCTACTCGCGCTGTTGTGGCAGCGAGTGAGCCCTTGAGGCACCTGTAACACAGTGCTCGCTTATACCCGTGCTCCAAGCACTCCGTGCACACCCGCCCATCGCGCAGGAAATGCAACTCGGCGCACATCAGGTTGTAGTCCGGGACCCGCATGACTATGGGAATCCTGCGCTTGCGGCAGGCGTGGATCATGCTGGGGGACATGTAATTGTAAATGTTGTGTATGTAAGCGATATCTGGCTGGGCCTCATCCATTAGCTTCAAGGCCTTACTTCGGGCTTCAAAGGAATACGTCGCCCGCCCCAGCAACTTGAGCATCGCCCAGGGCGATAACCTCATACCATTGAGGTGAGTCTGATCGGCTGCCAGGGGCGGCGAGACAAAGTACTCCTGGTAACTGTTCACCTCAGTCTGCTCATAGGCGACGGTAAACGGCACGCACTGATGCCCGCGCCGCTCAAGCTGCTCAATCAGCGCGAACAGGTAAGTCGCAGTGCCACCGCCGCGATAGAAGTACTTGTGCGCCAGTAAGATTTTCATACTCGTTCTCTCGGACAATGTCTTACTTTGTGCAGATTGCCACAATGTGGCTGCACTTTTCTATGTTCTCTGCTGAAAACGAAATATCTTTGGGGGTGATATCTTCCTTGCTGACTCCGAATAGCCGCCGGCTCAAAGCAGTCTTAAAGGATCCGGGAAAAAGAGCGCGGGATACGCCTACACTCCGCTTAACCCGCAGTATAGCCCGGGCAATGGTAGATTGCTCCAGGCGGACATAGCGAGGGTCTATGAACTGGCCCAACAAACCTACCTCGGCGAAGAGTGGCTTGAGAAGCTCTAAGACATCCTCAGGATAATAGTGGCGCATGTGATAGCCAGTATTAGGCTTGGCGTGCGGGTTTGTAGGTAGTGGTCCGTGAAAGTGGCAGTTGGGGGTGGCTAATATAAGGCACCCCCCCGGCTTAAGGACCCGGGCCGACTCCCCAGCCATCTTGTCGGGGAATTCAACATGTTCGATTACTTCGAAGGTGACCAGTGCGTCAAAGGTCTCGTCATCAAAGGGAAGGTTATGCGCATCACCGTGTACAAAGCGAAGATCAGGCATCACATATTGGCTTGAGGCATACTTCAGACTTTCCGGATCGGCGTCCAAGCCTACCACGAACTCCGCCACGTGTAGCAGCATTGCAGCCCCGTACCCATGGCCCGAGCCAACGTCAAGCAGCTTCTGAGGTCGGATATTCGCCAAATGTTCGCGCGCAAACTCGTAACGAGTCATGTGGCGGTGCCTCGTGGAGGACTCGCCGAGTTCTGGATGACAGCTCGCCCAAGTGCTGATGTCTGTACCCACTTCTAGATCCTCCTAAACTGTAGTGTAATACGACGGCGCGAACTACTTGACGACTGATTCATAGAGTTACAATAATCGATTAACATGCACAGCCATCAAATAGTCTTCCTCTCCGAATTCTCCGACCTTCACTGTGGTTCTCCCAGTCCAGTCAGGGTGCGCTAACATTTCACAGCACAATGCCGTGTCAAAGCTGTTTACCACAAGAGGAAGCTTCGTCACTGTGGTAAGGCTACCCGTAATGTCGCAGCCACTCTTCTAACGTAAGCCAAGATCCCAGAAGACGAGTATGGTCAAACTTCCCCTCCAAGTGCTGCTCAATCAGTGTTCGCAGACCGTCGCCCCTAACCATTCCCGCAGCAGCAAGATATGAGTCGGATGCGCGCGTCCGTAATGTCTCGTGCCATTCCTCGCGATTACGCATCGCCTGGCCTACGTCGGGCCATGACTCCCAGCCCGACCGCGTCTCGGTGAGGTGTAACAGCCGCCTCAAGCTCTGGGTGATTTCACGGCGTGTTTTGCGATTCCATGTGCGCGCCCAGTTCCACCAGACGCTAGTAGATATCGGCCCGCCAATGCTACTGTACGGTATCGCTCGCAGGTCTTCGCTCAATAGCTGCCAAAAGTGTAAGTAGACCCGCTGGTTAAAACGATAATGGGGCGGTGTGCTCAGGAAGGCGTCAATCACCTCGCTATCGTGGGCCGGAATTGCTGCCGGCACCAGTCGATCAATGGCAAGTACGTGCAAATAATCCGCCTGCCCGACTGCATTGCCCAGAGCTTCAAGCCAGTCAACAGCGTCATACTTGCTCTGCACTATTTCCTGATGTTGGCTTATGACATTAGCTACCCGTGCTTCGATCAGCTCAAGGACTTCACTGGTTGCACCAGGACCGAAGAGGACATCAAGAGTGTTCACACTCCCTGTTTGATGGCCCTTTATGAAATGGTCACAGACATTGAGGTTATTGGGGGATACAAGCAGAGGCAGAGGAAGCTCCCTACGACCTAGTGTCACAGTTCGCGCTGGCAGACACAATCCGCTGAAGTAGACGTCAAGTATCATACCATTCAGCAACCTATCAATGCCACGAGTACGGAGCAGATTTCGCAGCATCAGTGGCTGCGCGTTTGCGTAGATGTACATACCGTCCCCAATTAGCGAGCCCTCCTTCAACAGCTCCAAGGGGAAAGTCTTGGGTAGTCTCACAAATACGTGCTCAGAATCCAAGGCGCTGGCTACTTTCTGGGCAGTCCCAACTTCGTAGCACTCTTGCTGGTGCATAGTCATACAGAGCAGTCGCCGGTCTGACGTCGCGGCAATGGCCCGAGAGTCAAGACCGCCGCTCAACATCAGGCCCGGCCGTTGTGCCCCCATGCAGCCCCTGCGCACCGCACCCCGCATGACACTGACGGCTCTGGTGGCGTGTTCTCTGATATCAGAGTTGGTGCTCCAATCAAATCGAGCCTGCCAGTACTTGACAGAATGAGCTTCTGCCCCATCCCAAATCAGCACAGAAGCGGAGGGAACTTGCTTTGTATGATCATAATAGGTATCTCGGCCCACCACGCAAGCCATTACCAGGAACTCACGCAATCGGTCTTCATTGAGCTTGCGGCTAATCCCCGGATATTGCAAAATTGCCTTAACTTCGCTGGCAAACACAAAGTCTTTCTGGCAAGAATAATAAAGCGCTCTGGTCGAAAGCCGGTCAGTAACCAACAGGAGTTGGTCGCCGCGCCGGTCACATATCACTATCGCGAACGAACCGTTCAACTCCCTCGCAAACTCTATCCCGAGCTCTTCGTACAGCTTAAGGCAGTGCTCTGCCGGGTTGCGCTGCTGCTCTGGATCTTCCGAGAACAGGAGTCCAGCGAACGCCACTACTGTGTTGCCATCTGCAGAAGCTGCCACATGCGAGCCACCCACAGCCACCGCCGGACGCGTTGTTGTGACGGCAAAACCGTCGGCCTGGTAGTTTTCGACGACAGGGTCAGGGCCGCTCATTACTTCCGTCATTCTTTCCAGCAGCCGTGGATCGTGTGTATAGTTGCCCCACCAGCCAGCCAAGCTACTCATCAGTTCCCACCTCCGTTGATATCGCGATTTTGTCATCAACAACACGATGTTTACGACGGACTAACTGCACAAGATCACGCATAATGTCACGGCCATCGTTCCATGGTAGGAGCCATACCGCTAAGCAGTAAGCCAATCCGGAAGTTGCTATGGTGACCAACAATACGGCGCTATCAGTCATGCCCGTCGCCGATAGATTGAGCGTGCCAGCAGCTGAAGCTAGCAGTACAGCACAGCCCAGCAACGGAACCCTGAGAACTCGAAAATAATCGGTTAGGCCAAACCCAATTAGCTTGTATGTGTATTGTGCCTTAGTTGTCGCCAGGGCACCATATCCTATGACTACTACCACGGCCACGGCGTTAATGCCCCAACGGACACCAACTAGACAACCACTACTAACGATCAGTAAGTAGAGAAATTCGCGCCAAAACTCAGCGTACACGTGTCCCATTCCTCTTATCAATGCTGCTGCCGGGTAGGACAGTACCATGAATGCAGCAGCAATGCACATAATCTGCGTCGGTATGA
This sequence comes from bacterium, assembly GCA_030615605.1. Taxonomy (GTDB): domain Bacteria; phylum Armatimonadota; class Zipacnadia; order Zipacnadales; family Zipacnadaceae; genus JALGTD01. The sequence continues at coordinate 31,461 of JAUWYY010000005.1, read as the reverse complement.
CCGCTTGGCGCCATTGGGGGCCCAGCACTATGGGTATGAATAGAGGAGCCGTTATGGCCATACCTGCAATCAACGGAAAGGTAACAACACCAATTCCGGTCAGGGCCCGTGCGTAGGCGTATTTCACTCGAGATGTATCCGACTGCAATCGAGAAAAAGAGGCGAACAATATCACGTACAGAGACTCGGAGAGTTTCCTAGGGGCAAGTGCTGTGATGTCATAGGCTTTCTTATACAGTCCCAGGGCAGAAGGATCAAGCCACCGACCGACTACGAAGTAGTCCACGTTCGAGCCGACATAGCCAAGAATTCCTGCTGCTGTATTTCCCACACCAAAGCGCATTAAATCCATCAGCCCGCTGAGCCGGAAACGCAGCGAAGGCAAGTACCGGGTAATAACAAGGAATGCGAACAAGGCGATGACCTCGCGGCTCAAGCTAGCCCACGCCAAGCTCCAGAAGTTGAAGCCCATCAGTGCCAGAGGAATACCTACTGCCCCATAAGTCAGTGCCATAGCTAGGTTGGCCCAGAACAGTTCGCGGAAAGCAAGCTCACGTTGTAGCATCGCCGACGGTACGACATACAGTGAGCTTAGTATCATGGCGATGCTGAGAAGCTGAATTACCGGCTTGACCGCAGGTTCCCCAAAGAAGCGGGCCGCCGGACCAGCAATTAGATAAACCGCGCCAGCAAGAAGAGCACCCAGTGCCGCTGAGCCCCAAAACGCCGCCGTCAGATGTCTATGGTTGATTTCGTCTCTTTGGACTAGAGCTTGGCCCAGGCCAAACACACTCAGGTTTCGCACAAGGCCGATAACTATAAGGGCCAGGGCGACGATGCCAAAGTCCTCGGGCATCAGCAAGCGGGCCAGGATGATCTTTGTCCCTAGCTCAATGACTGAGCCCACACCCCCCCCAGCGAAACGCCACAGAACAGCAGTCTTGGTTTTGTGCGCAATATCTTTCATGTCTACCTGACGTTATCTTACAGAGATGGGCGGGGCGCCCACTTCAGAAGCACCCTATATCCTGTCAGACGTCACGCGATTATTGCTCGCCAATTGAGCATATAGAAGTGCGAACTTGGCGGCCATGGACGAAAGGCTGAAGTGTTCCTGGACCCGCTTTCTGCCCGCCTGTCCCATTTTGCGCCGCAGTTCTGGGTCTCGAGCCAGTTTGATTATCCTCGCCGCCAACTCCTCCTCATGATCGAGCGGGACCAGATATCCTGTCTGACCTGGTTCCACCACCTCATTGACTCCTACGACATCAGTCGCCACTACAGGACACTCAGTGGCCATCGCCTCGGCCACAGCCCGGCCAAATCCCTCGAAACATGAAGTAAATGCGAAGATATCCGTTTCCTGCAACAGCTGCGGCACATCAGACCGATAGCCGAGGAAGTGGAATCGACCTCGCAATCCCAGCTCATCCCTATAGGTCTCCAACTCCTGTTTGAGGGTGCCATCGCCAGCAGCGACAAAATGAACATTTCGAGTCTGTTCGGCAACTTGGCTTGCCACACGCAGTAGGCAGGGATAGTTCTTCTGATAATGAAGTCTGCCAACTGCGCCTACAATTATGGCACCATCAGGGATGCTCAGTTCACCTCGCAGTCCGTTGTGTCGGCCGCTCCACTTGACAAAGCGTGAAAGGTCAATGCCATTGTAGATCACCACAGAACTCAGCCCCGTGCAAGCGCGAAACTCCCTGGCTATGCCCTTACTGACGGTAACTACAGCAGCGGTGCGACCTATGCTTCGATAGCCGAGACGGTACGCGAGCTTCCCATACCTGAAGTGGGGCGGCGCGAAATGTGGCCGATTGTGTACGTGCGCTATGGAGGGCAGGCCGCGCAGTTTCGCTGCCCAGCCTCCGAGAATGCTGCCGCGATCCAGGTGGCCGTGCACGATATGAGGCCGCCAAGAATCCACCGCCTTTCTCACTTCCCTAAACATGGCAAACATGGAGGGTGAGTTGTCACGAGATTCGTTGGGCCCAAAGACCTCGACGCCGCACTCACGCAGCTTATCCGCCACAGCCCCTCCCATGAAAGACAGCACCGCCCATTGGTACCCTTCAGTTAGTCGCCGGCACATGTCAACGATCCCGAGCTCGACGCCGTAAGGTTCGAGCGAGTTAATTATGCGAAGAATGCGTATAGGTGCTGACATGCAGCTGTATACACCTCCGACCCACTACACACGAATCCCTCGGTCATACGATCAATGATCCTTGCCATAATTCCTGTTGTGACACCAGCTCTCATTGTCCATTCACCACCCCGTAATAGACAGCTTCCAGTCTTTCGGCAACGCTCCGCCAGGTGAAGTGCTTCTCGATACGCTCCCGTCCAGCCCTCCCCATTACTCTCGCAGCATCTGGATTGCCAAGCAAATAGTGTATGGCTCCGGCAAGAGCCATCGGATCGCGTTCAGATACCAACAGCCCTGTCTTGCCGTCTACCACTACCTCAGGGATTCCATCCACATGTGTGGCAACTATCGGCAAGCTTGCCCCCATGGCCTCAATGACGACCATGGGCATCCCCTCCTGAAGAGAAGGTTGCACGTACACGTCCAGTGCCTTCAGAATGCCATACATGTCACGACGGAGCCCCAAGAAAGTGAGTTGGCTAGCAATGCCAGCTTCGGCTGCCTGTCTTCGCAACTGCGGCCGAAGAGGGCCATCACCCACGATCACGAAGTGAGTAGCCGGGTACTCCTGCAAAACGGTGGGGATTGCCTGCAACAGATAGGTGAGCCCCTTTGCTTCGACAAGGCGCCCTCCAAAGCCGACCAATGAGCACTCACCAGGTAGCCCAAGCTCCTGCCTAAGATGAGCTGGTGGTGCAACATCCATGGATTCAAGCTCCAGGCCGTTATGCACAGTTGCGAAGCGTTCCTTTGGAAGTCCGTAGGCTTGCATTGCACTTCGCGTGACGCTCTCGGCGACTCCTACAATCATGTCAGCCCGCCTCGCGAACGGTGCTCGTAACCACAGAGGACGGGAAGCCTTGGTAATCTGAGTCCGTTCGTGGCAGACAAGTTTAGGCCCTCGTGCAAGCAAGCGGCTGGCCATATAACCTATCACCCGGGCACCGTCCAAACGAGTGTCAACAATATCAATCCTGTTCCTGCGGATGAGTCGAGCTACACTGAACGCTCCGGCAGCAACGCTGAGCCAGTCCCCCTTTAGACTCGTCACAGGGATTCCCAATGCATCGATGGCCTCCCGGTGGAATTGGCCTCCCCTGAGGCTACAGACAACTGGGGTGACCCGCTCACGGTCCAAGTGGCGCAGAAGCCCCACGAGAGCAGCCTGGGCACCGCCTACGCGTAGATTGTCAATTAGGTAAAGCACCTTGATTGGACTCATTGTTGGCTTCACTCGCAGATTGCCTCGCTGCATACTTATTTCGTCCCGTAATGTTATTGCGTGCTGCTCATTACTTCCTGTCGATAGAGCCATCTTCCATAAGAGCAATCACTGCATGGCTATACCTGAATTCTGACCATTTGACGGCGGTACCGTCAATTCATCCGCCACCTTTGGTATTACGGGGCGGTACTTCCCTGAGCCACTGGTCTCGATACGGTCGCAGATATCAAACTCAACCTGAAAGGCAGGATCACCGTGTTCTTGTATGGCGTCAGTGAGATAGGCCTGCACCGCCGCCAAGTCTGCTCCCGCTCCCGGGACCATGCGCACAACCAATCGCTCGCGAGTTTCCTGCACGACTTGGAATTGCTTGATGCCATCGAATCCGAAAAAGAGATGGGTGAAGAACCCGGCATGTACCAGCTTTCCGGTGGGAGACACGATGATGTCGAAAACCCGGCCCGCGACGTTGGACAATCGCCTTGTTCTCCGGCCGCATGAGCACGGTTGTGTCGTGGCTGTGGCGAGGTCCCCTACCTCATAGCGAATGAACGGCATAGCGTAGTTGTTTAGGTTAGTTGCCACCATCCGACCGATCGTCCCTGGTTGTACCGGCTCCCCATCTGGCCCGACAACCTCGGTGAGGTTGTTGAGCGGCGACGTGTGCAACCCCGAGTGTGCTTTGCATTCGTGAGCTATCATCCCCACTTCCCGGCAGCCATACCGATCAAATACCGGGCAATCAAGCGTCTTCGTGAGCAAGTCCCGCTCGGGCTCGGTGAGGACTTCGGCCGAGCACTGAATACCCTTCGGGTGGGGCCGAGACGCATCGCTTGCTTGCAGGTATCTTGCATACATTGTCAGAGACGACGCGTAGCCGACGATCAGGACCGGGTCGTGCTTAGCGACCTGCGCGGCGTACCCAGCTAGCAGCTCCTCTGAGAGGTTATAGGTGTTGACCCAGATCAGGTTATAGCCCATCCTGTCCAGTAGCCGCGCCCACCATGCTTTGTGCGCGGCAGCCTCGAGATCTGATCCCCACAAGAACACACACGGCTCTCCCAAACGGTAATGACACATCTCGTAGAATCGTGCCTTGTCCGCAGTATTGTATTCACGATACTGCCGGTCCTGCAGAAACTTAAGTGGCTGTGCTGTCGAACCGCTGGTATGGTTCTCTCTTATGTCGCGAGATGGCCCTCGTTCGGCGGTTAGGGCCTGCCGGTTAGTCTGTATCTGCTCCTTCGTCAATATCGGGAGCTGGACAAGATCTTCATAATGATCAAAAGCGTCAGATGTCAGGCCGCGTTCGCGAGCAATTGCTCGGTAGTAGGGAACATTCTGGAAAGCATGGCTCAGCAACCTGCGCAGCTTGGTCATCACCAGCGCCTCTAGTTCATCGGGCGGTAGGTGGTCGGCGCGCTCTAGCTCACGCCGGCACCGGAGGGTGCCCTTAGCCAGATACACAGCCCGTGCAAGCAGATTCAGCCCACGGCTATGAAGGTGGCGAAACAGTTTCATCAGTCATTTCTCCCGGCAGATGTGGCCAGCTTCTACGTCGCCCTCGCGAGGCAGGGCATGGCCGCTAAAGGCTATCAAGCATCGGCCACGCTCACCGTATTGTAGAGCTCTTCGTATTCGTCTGCTATTTTGTCCCAACTGAACTCTTCCCGGACCCGGCGCATAGCCTCCATTCCCATTTCTTCGCGAACCTCATCGTCGTCGGCAAGTTGTACTATCGCTGCCTTTATCTGCTGCACGTTACCGGGCTCAACTAGCAGACCATCCGTACCGTCACGAACAACTTCTGGAATTGCCCCGACGGCTGACCCTATGACGGGCAGGCCGCAACTCATCGCTTCGGTCAATACCATGGCGTGCGACTCGGTTAGAGAGGGCAGAATAAACGCATCATGCTGGCTATAGACGCTGGGTAATTCCTCGTTCGCCAGGTGCCCGACGAAACGCACTCTGTTCCGCAGACTGTGAATTCGGCACAGATCCTCAAGTTGACGTCGGTAGTTGCCGCTCCCAACAACAGTCAAGCTCACTGTCAAGCCGGGGAGCTGAGCAAGCGCCACCAGCACATGTTGCAAACCCTTCCTTTCCACCAGCCGGCCCACGAAAATGAGCTGGAGCTGGTGATCGGGCCTTGCTTTGGCGATTGACAGCGGCCTGAATGCGTTGGCATCTACTCCGTTATGAATTACCTCAATACGCAGGTCAGGTTCCGCTTCACTGGCCAGGTCTCTCAAGGCTTTGCTATTGGCGACAACGCGTGCGGCACACTTCCATACTCGCGTGTTGACAGAGCCAAGTAGTGTATGCACCCAGCGCCAGCTAGCATCATAACCCGGAACATCTGATCCACGCAACGACACCAAATAAGGAATCCCGTGGGCACGGGCAAGACGCCAAGCCAGTACCCCAGCTGGCAGGCCGAAAACTGCATGGCAAAGGTCATACGACCTCTTCTTAATTAAACTCCTTGTTATCGGCCAGGCTCTACCGAAATAGACCAATGGACCCCAGGGATAGCTGGCGTGGATGTCTTTTCGAGGCACCTCAACTGTGTACACTCTGACTCCTTGCGCTGGGCTATCCGGCACAGTTTCTCGCCACCGGGCCGTGATCACGTCGAATTCGTGACCGCGCTGCGCCAATTTCCGAGTAAGAAACGGCATCGCGTGACCGGCTCCTCCTCCCAGTGGAGTCCATTCGTGACATAACATCAATACTCGCATCTTATTCACCGTGCGTGCGTTGCCAATGGCGCCCTTATCAGGTTCAACCCCTGCCCGGCAATCGGCGCAGGCGGGCTACCATGTCGGCCAGAAGACCAAAGGCCCCGATTTGGATACCACCTAAGATCAGCATTACTTCCAGTTCTGCTATGTTACGGGAAACGATGACGTTCCAGCCCAATCTGATCAGGCCAAGTGCAAGTAGGGCCGCTGCGAGTGGCGCGAAAACCCGCAACGGATTAAACAAGCAAATCGTGCGCAGCACCAGCAGTAGGAACTTGGCAGTGTCCTGCAGCGGTCGAATCTTCGAGCGACCTTCCCGCTTATGATAGTCGATTGGTATGTATTCAACACGCATATCGTTGCACAGCATGGCCAGCGTTATGGAAGTAGTGAAGGAAAAGCCCGAGGGCAGAATGCCAAACAGCGGCAGAACATCGCGCTTGCGAAAAGCACGCAAGCCTGAGTTAAGGTCCGGGATGCTGCGTTGAGCCAGAAAGCTGCCTAGTTTTTTCAGAAACCACTTGGCAGGCTTGCGCACTAGCGGCACCTTAACCGCTTCACCCGTGCGGGCACCCACGGCCATCTCACAATCTTCCAATGCTTCCAGAAGCTGGAGGATGTATTCTGGCGGGTAAGTGCCATCGGCGTCAGTGATCACGATCACTTCGCCGCGAGCCTGACGGATGCCAGTTTTAAGGGCGCTACCATACCCGCGGTTACTGCGATGTTGAACCAGGCGGATTTCTTGCATCTCATCTGCGATCTGGGCGGTGTTGTCATCAGATCCGTCGTCAACGACTACGATCTCATAACTGCGAGCCTGGCTGTGCATGACCTGGACAAGCCGAGCTAGCCCTGCGGCGATGCCCAGCTCTTCATTGTACGCGGGCACCACGACCGTTACAAGCGGCAGTGGTGTACTGTCCTCCTCTTTAGTCACGGGCGGTTCACGTCTTAGGGGCGTCGCCATTCAGGCTACCTCCGGGCGGGTTCTTTCTGCTTGCACTCTCCTGCCTAACCCAATTTCCTCCAGGCGAACCGGGTTGCATGGACGCTACGGCGTTGCTGTCACGCAATTGACTGCGGGACCCAAGCCTGTTGGTCATCTTCCGTGGTTCGCCGGAATACTCTCGGCCTTCATCGAGGCCATAGATGCGTACAAGCGGGTTAGCGCGCAGGTGATACTCAGGCATAAACCAAAAGCTTCGTCGAAATTGGGCTCGGCGAGTATACCCTAGTGATGCCTTCTCGAGTGCAGCCAGCCATTCTTCGGGACACCGGGGATGATCCGACAAGCATATCCACCGCGGCCGTCGCTGCATCAATGCCTCTTTCGTGAACACCTCTGGCGGCACCCTTTTGTACCGGGTGCCACTTCTGTTATGTGGATCCCTCTCTGGTTCGCGGTAATATTGCAATGGGTACAAGCTCTTCACCACACACTGGCTCGGCAGGCGGGGCAAGTAATTTGCCTCGTCATATACTTCGATTATATCCCCGGGCTGTGTGTGCCGCGCAAGCCATTTCTCGGCTTGATAACGGCTTTCGCCAGTCAACAGCAACAACATCCCTATAACACGCAGCAGCAACATAACACCAATGATGCCCCCCGCTACCAAGTAAACCCTTCGCCAGAACCTGGCTTTCTCTACTCGTTTCCATATTGATAGTGCCCCAATTCCCGACAACAATACAAAGACCAACATTAGTGGGAGGAGATAGCGTATGAACAAGGTTTGTACATAAGCGAGAAACAGAGCGTACGACACAATCCCTAACACTAGCCCCAGCGCCAATCTCTGCCTGGACCTACCTAGCTCCACGAACCCAAATGCCCCCAGCAATATTACCGGGATGCTTAAAGCTGCTGAAAACGCGCGGAGGGTGTCTACCAAGTAGCTCTTTTGTCCAAGGCCCGTGGGATCGTACACTGCAGTTGACGTCCACGAAATCTTTCCGCTGACCCAACTAACGAAGCCGCTGAAGTTCAAAAGCCAATTGTTGGCTACGGCGAACACCACAAAGAAAATGACAATGCCTGCAATAACGATCTTCAGCCTGTGCTTCAAAGAACGCGACTGCTCAGAAGGTGCTTCATTGTTCAGTGGGGGAACCAGCCCCACCAGTGCAAATGGCACGAATAACGGCAATATCTGGATTTTCGCACTGGCGCTCAGAGCGGCGAAAATCGCAAACAGAGCGACGTCGCACAGCCTAAAGGTTCTAAGTCCTCGCGCGTAATAGAATATCGCTACGGCCGCCAGTGATATGCAAGTCATATCCGGATTCCCGGTATGAGCATAATAGACCAACGGGTAACAGGTGGTTGCAGCTATCGCCGACAAGAGTCCAGCTTCATGCGTAGTCCAACTACTTACGGACTTGTAGACGTAGTAGACAAGCACTAGGAAGAAGCCAAGAGAGACAAGCCTTCCGATTACGATGAATACAGTCAGGGAGGCTAGCGGATTCTGTAGTCCCCACGGGTATTCATGGGTTACACTCCCGACATCAAGGCCGCCAGCGAGTATCAGATATCCAGCGTAAGGAGCTGAAAGCAGGGCAATCAGTGCCGGGTGAAACACTTGGTGTTGTCCGGTCCAACCGTGAGAAAAGCCACATAGCGCCCCTCGTAGCATAGTCATTGGCACGCTGGAATCCGTGTCCCAGGATACCGTGTTGGGTAGACCCCACCAAATGCCGATGAGGCCGAAAATCGCAGCGGTGCCCAAGCAAACAACTAGGCCCCGCGGGAACACAGGCCGCCCCCCCGATCTCTTGAGTTGCAGAGGCTGAATTGCCTCCCGCTCAGCACTTGCTGTCCGTTTCTCAAACATCCGCACAAACCTCTTCGCCGCACATGGCTGCCGGCATAGTCAACAAGCTGTGTGTGGAATATACACTTCTGATCACCACTTTGCTAACGCCAATGGCGCACCCAGCCTGCTCCCCATGGCAACAAGGGATATGGGAAGTCACGCAGGCGCCGACGTTTAGAAAGGCGAGTGGGAGAAAGGAATACCAAGAGGCATCAGCAGCTATTTCCTCGCTGGACTCCGCATACGGCAAATCTCGGCCGGCGAGGAGATTGCGAGCTCTCTGATAATAATTGGAGGCCTCTCCTAGGGTGAAGCTAAGCGGAGGAACTATGCACGTATACGGCCTAGCAGCATCATCGACTTGCGTTACAGCACGCTGCCCTGCAATAATTACCCTTGCGTGCAGCCGCCGAGTCATAAATGAGGCAATACTAAGCAGTATCGCGCAGTGGTGGTCAATATACTCGCGGATTACGCCAAAACAAACACCCGCATTCACGCGTGTCACCTCTTCTGCACCCGTCGCCACTTCCTGAGATCCAGGGAATGGTCATCCCAGATGCTACCAAACTCGTCTTACGACCTTGTGTCCTATGCGATCGGAGGTGTCACACCGCGGGCTCGAACTTCTCAAGTATGTATGCCACGTGCCCCCTTTTCGGTGGCTATGCCCCCCGCAACAATATACGGCACCACTTTTCTTCGAGCCAGGGCTTTCACGGCCGGCGCCGACAGGCCGCACCTCATCGGCTACGTACTGCTATTCGTTCGATCCCGTTGCGGTGAGCTTGGCACAGTTCGAGTTGTGTTGTCGCTTGATACTGCGGCTTATTACGTCAGTGTGTTGCCAGGTTCCCCCCTTACCTTTGCCAAGCTGACTATGTTAGCCGACCTCCTGATTATGTGACAATTAGTATAACAATTTTGCTAAAAAGTGTCAAGAGGGGTCTGAGACCACCCAGCCTCGCGCTCCAAGTGACGTGCCCACCGTCATTGCCCGCTTCAGGAGCTCTTCGACAGAACGGCGCTCGCGCCCTATCACCTGCGACGCCGCGCCGCACCAGGCTTAACTGTTCTACGCTTGTCCCCTTGTCGGTCCCTCGAATGATTCTTCGGCTTCCTCGCTCGCCCGCTCCGCTGTCACGTAGCTCTTACTACGTCTGCACCTCTCTTCGCCATTTGCCTCGTCAGCGTCAGTCTTACTTTCGCATGGGCCAGACTATCCGTGTGTCTGCCGGAGGGCGCCGCTCTTTGCTTCGACGTCAGTCCTCACCATTCACCTAAGATTCCTCTGGTCGCGGCGCGCATTCATTCCTATCTGTGATATTCATGATACGAGCGATATACTACTGACTCCCCGGGAAGTTCGTCGTTCACAATAATGCCGCCGACCCGCGCTCCAGCTTCCTTCAGTGACGCCAGACATCTCTGTACGTCCTCAACCCGACTGCCCGCCAACGAAACCAGCAACACCATATCAACCATTCGGGCCAAAGCTAGGGTCGCGCCGAAGCCACTGAGCGGGGTAGAATCACAGAGAACGAACTGTGCCTGCTGCCCGATCTTGCGCAGTGCCTGCCCCATGGATGCGCCCTCGGTCAGTTCCGGACCTCGGTCCGCCTCCGTGCCTGCTGGAACCACCCGCAGTGCTGAGAGCTCCGTCTCGATCACAGTCTCAGCCACAGCTATGTCGTGCAAACAGAGGTCAGTTAATCCCGGCGACCCTGATATGCCCAGTGTTTCTCCTATTCCCCCACCATAAAAATCGGTGTCAAGGACTATGGTGTCCTTTTCTATCAGGGCTAGCATCGTGCCCAAGTTTAGAACCACAGTGCTCTTGCCTTCTTGATGCCACGGGCTGGTAACGAGCACTATGCGGGACTCCTCATGCTCCTGGAGAATCAGGAACTCGGAGCGCAATATCCGGTAGGCCTCCAGATACGCCGAGGTGGGGGGATTGGGGCCTAGTAATGATTCGCTGGTAATAAGCACCTGCTATCCTCCGGTTGGGCTAGCTACACACCTGGCAGCTCTTGGCCTTCAACAGACACCTCTGCTTGGGTCACAGGTATTACGACGTCGCTTCTGGGGATACCCACAAGTACCCGCTCTCCCACCATGTTCTCGGCTTCTTCCGCATTGTAGAAGCTATAATCGACATAATGCCAGACGAATATGATCAGAATGCCAATACCAGCTCCAGCCAGCAGAGCAACAGCCAGCGTCATTATGAACCGGACGATAGCGCCTGCACGCGGTAGCAGCCTCGGCGCTGATATCTCTTCCATCATGATAGCATTTTGGCGGTATTGTGCTTCCCGTTCAAGCTGGCTGTGATATTCCTCCAGAGTCTGCACACGGCTCTTAGCCACCACTATATCCGTGTTGATCTCGTCAAATGTCTGGGCGTCGTCTCTCACCTTCGGCAGCCTGGCGCGAATATCATCAGCCTTGTTGCCCAGTACGTCCAACTGGCTGGCCAAAGCGGCTGAGTCTAACTCGGCCTGCAGTGCATTCTGTTGCAGCAGCGGCGACTGGGCGAGCGAGCCCTCTTCGGCCTCCTGCTCTCTGACTGCAACTAACCGTTCTTCTAACTTTTGGATTTGAGCTTCTAGCGCCTTCACCTCAGGATGATCGCTGGTCCGACGCGCACGCGTTTCATCGAGCGCAATTTGCTTCTCCGTTATGGCTCCCACCAGTGCAATCACTCTCGGACTGGAGGCAATCAACACGCTTGCCCTGGCCAATGTAGCGCCTGGTTGCCCACGTTGCTCGAGCAAATTGCTTCTGGCCCGAGAGGCTCCCAGGGAAACCTGAACCGTTGCAATTTGCAGCTCGATACTGCCCAATTGCTGCGTCAGATTCGTAAGATATTCGGTCGGACTGCTGCCATCATAGGCATCTATGAGCTTGCCTGCTTTCGGCTGCAATTCCGCGATTCTCTGTTGCTCATCTGGTTCAGACTCTGTAACCCTTTCCTGGGCCTGCTCGGCCAACCATACTTGCCTTTCTCTCCAAAGCTCTGATAGCTGCGCCATCGCTGCTGTACATGCAGCAAGCGCCGTATCAGAAGAGTCCGCTGTGCTTGTTATTAGGAACATATCGCTGGAGCTGGCCCGGTCACCAGCGAAGGGCTCCAGGCGTCTCTCCAACTCGCCCCCGACGATATTGATTTGCGCCGCCACTGTCGTGAGGAAGTAGTGACTGCCTATAAACGCATCAAGATTACTCCAAAACATCTGTCCAGCATCTCTTCCCGTCGGGGCAGCGATCTGGAGTTCCGCGCCTGTGAAACTTATATGGCGCTTGGCGGCATCGTGGACTAGAAGCGCTCCCTGCGCGCGATGCGTGGCGCCAGGCTGCACGAGCCGGACTATTACAACAGGAGCAGCAGCTATAAGAGCTAACATCACTATTAGCCAAATCCGGCGGCGGATTATCTTGTAATATTCAACGAACTCCAATGACGTCCCCTCCTGCAATGCTCCAACGTCTCAAGCTGGGGGCGACTGAAAAGCCCGGTTACCAGACACGGTGTGGGCCTAGCGACTAGCGAAACAATAGGTACGGAAGTGTGTTTAATAGAATACGCAAGACATCATTAGTAGTGATTCTTTCCTTTCTGGCTGGTATGTAGATCACATCACCTGGGCGAGGGCGCATGGCTACATCCTGCCACTCGGCCGCCGCGAGGATTCGCAGACTAATCTGCTCTTCGGGACCCAACTCCTTGTTCGCTGGAGCGGCTGGTTGTTCCTGGGTGGGTCTTGTGCGCTCGGGTCGGCCCTCGTGTTCGACTTGAGCAGACTTGCGCCGCATAAGCACCATCTTGCCGGTATCGGCCATAACCGTAGGCCCTCGCGCTTTCCCCAGTATATCCATCAAGGTGTCTCCTTCTTTGATGGGGTATGGGCCGGGACGAGCCACCTGACCCAGGATGTAGACACGCTCCAGGATTTCCGAAACGATTAGCTTGTCTCCGGGCTGGAGGGCAATGTTCTGGCTCATATCGCCCTGGTTAACCAGAGCTTCAATATCAACGGAAATGGTCTCGTGGCCACGCAAGATAGTGCAGTGGTGCAGGTCGGCATCAGGCAAAGCCGGGCCTGCTAGCGACCACAGGTCAAGCACCGTCTTGGCCTCCTCGCTGGGATAGGGGCCCGGCGTAATGACTGCGCCTATCACGTAAATCGGGTCGCGCCCTGCGCTGGGCGGTATCACGATAACGTCATCAGGCTGAAGGGTAATCTGTGCTGACGAGGCCTGTCCCGACGGGTTATCTCCCATGACGTCGCGGAGGTCTACGTCGATGCGCTCGGTCCCTCGCAGAATATAGGCCTGGGCGGGATCGGCTCCTTCAGTGGGGCCTCCGGCCAACAAGACAGCCCGCATGAGGTTGCTAGCCATCTCCAACGGTATGGCGCCGGGAGTCTGGGCCGCTCCCACAACTAGAACTACCTCGGGTGGCGTCTCCGGGACCACCAGAGTGTCGCCCCTTTGCAGTGAGACATCACCGGGTAGAATATCTCCCGCAAGCAACCCCTGCGGAGCCAACTTCTGCGGCGTGCCCTTCCGGAAGAGCATTGCTGCCGCCAGATCACCGTTAGGCAACACCCCACCAGCGGCGGCTAGCAGAGCTAAGGCAGTAGGAGTCTGCTCAATAGGATACAGACCGGGGCGGCTCACGTGACCGACGATATTGACAAACCGGGGGATAGCACTAAGCAGATTGACGCTGACCACTGGCTGAACCACAAACTGTTTCAGGCGTTGGGTCAGTACCCCGGTCAGCTCTTCCACTGTCAGGTCCGTGACAGGGATTTCCCCGACCATGGGGAGGATAATGGTGCCGCTGGGCTTTACAGTGTACTGGCCAGAAATAGCGGGCTCGCCGGCAACTTCGATGACGAGGACGTCACCTGGCTGCAGGGGGTGAGCAGGTGTTGATGTGGCAACTGCCAGCGTGAGTGCTGGGGCGGGCCGGAGGGCGATATCTATCGGTCGTTGGTAGCCTTTGGCAGCAAGGGCGTCCTGCAGTTGCTGCTGCAACACGTCCAAAGCCGCATCAGTGACGTCCACCGGACCTACTATCGGGAAGTCTATGGAGCCCGCTTCGCTAACCTGATAACGGCCGGACAAGCTGGGGACTTGCGTGGTCTTGACCTCAAGCCAGTCGCCGGGGGATAACTCGGCTGGCTGAGCATAAAGAGGGACGCATGCAATGAGAAGACTACATAGCAAGGCCGCTATTGGGCGCGCTATTACTCGAGCACTGTGTTTGGCTAGACGCCCCTCTGTCATAAGGGTCACCGCCTGGAGCAACAAAGTATGCCCCGTCACATATCTGCTTCGGTGTCGGATTTCGTATATTCTGACGTATTGCTGCGAATGTTATATCAGTGGTACAGTCCCTGTCAAGGCGATGCTCTCGAGTCCCCCCCGCGCTCAGAGCCAACCGGAACTCTCATAGTCTACAGTATAGCGGTCTGCCTGTCAAGCCTCAGACCAAGGCAATCAGCCTTAACAGAGCCCTGCGGCTCCTCCGGGATATGGGCCGCAGCACTTGAGAAAGTTCTCAAGCTCTGCTATACATACCCTGTTACCTAATCGACCAAACGGTGGCTGGCTATTCGATGACCCGACGCTGGCCACCCAGCGAAGAGTTCTTTCCAGCCCGTGCGGCACCACGAGTGCCCCGGGGTTTTTGTTATAAAGGGGGTAAGTTCACACACCAATCAAGGAGATGAGTTAGGATGAGAAAGCATATTGTACGTGAGTTGGCATTGGCAGTTACTGTTGTGGTTCTGGTGGTGGTTTTAGAAGCTACTGCTTCCGTCCAGGCGGATTTCCCCGTCATTCAGACGGTGGACGGCGAAGGCAATGTGGGCGGGCAATCCTCCCTGATGCTGGACAGCAGCAGCTATCCCCGCATCGGTTACTACGATGGGACTAACATGGACCTGAAGTAGGCGACCTGAGATGGATCGTCCTGGGACATAGAGCCCGTGGATTGGGTAGGCGGCCTAGGCGGTGACATCTCCCCTGGCGCTGGACAGCCACGGCCAAGTGCACATTAGCTACTACGATGCCACCAACGACGACCTGAAGTGCGCCAACAACACTCCTGAGTTACCGCCCAGCGCGCTGCTGGGCCTAAGCATGCTACCGTGGGGCCTGGCATATCTGCGAGGCCGACGCCGCCAGGAAAGCTGAACCAATAGATGCACCAACTGAAACGAGGGCGTCTGCTGTCGCCGGCGGGCGCTCTTTCTTTGTTTGAATTCGGGTGATACGGCAAACAGTGGCTCCCGACCCGAAGCAGTCTAATCTCCAAATCCAGCACATATTGTGAATCTTTTCAAAACAACTTGACAAGGTTTTGTGAATATGATATACTCTGTCACTGAACAGCGAGAGGTGGAGTTGTGGGGCCGGTCAGCCGGTGCTGAGGACCTAAGCGCAGTGGATGTGAGCGGCAGCGGGCCAAGTGAGCAACTTCACGACTAGTTCCTATTCCGGGGGGATGAACAGGCAGGGCAACTGTGAGAAGAATGATCGTGACGGTCCTTCGTATGGCCGTGATCGGGGCAATCCTGTGTACCACCAGTGCCTGGGCTACAGGTGATTATTATTACTATCACGTGTGGATGTCTGACACGGACAACGCGACCTATCCCAAGCCCGGGGCCCTGTCCGATGCCCTGTGGGACAGCTTCGCGCAGTGGCCGGACTGGTCAACCACCAGTCCCACACTGCAGACCGACCCGACGGCAGATGAGCTGCTCGACGAACTTGCCTACTATCAGAATCTGGTCGGGGACGATGACTTCTTCCTATTCTACTACACCGGTCATGGTCGGGAAATCGAGATCACTTCCAGCGAGGCCTGGACGACGCAGCCGCTGCTGGACGTGCCAGCGGGCGCGAGCGCCAGTGGCATAACCCTGGATATGCTGACCAGTCCGGAGTACTTCGGGGGCTTCGCGGACAACGCGACTGTGGTAACGGTCTTTGACATGTGCTACGCCGGGCAGACGTTGGAAGGACCATACAGCTTTGACATTACCGGCGGGGCGGTTGATCTGCGTGACAACACGGCGGTGCTCGCCACGGGGCAAGCCGATGAGGACATCGGCCTATATGCCCAGAACTACGAACCGTGGCCAGCGGGCAACTGGGATTACGTCAGTAGCTACTTCACTCAAGGGGTAATCGAAGGGCTGCAGCCCGGAGCCAACGGGTTTGCTCTGGCGGACAACTCCCAGGACGGCTATCTGTATGCCGACGAGCTGTTTGCCTACGCTTCGTTCCGCATGCAAGCGACGGGCGGCTCCGGGGGACTGCTGTGGAATGACATCGGCAGCCAGGAGCTGCCCATGGCCACAACAGGACCGACCCCCGAGCCCAGCAGCCTGGTGCTGCTATTGGTCGGAGGCAGCAGTTTGGTGGGCTTCTTTCGGCGCCGGAAGAAAGAGTAGGGACATGGCTCGCTGAGAAGTTGGGTAGAGGGGCCTTGACATAGATATCAGTTTGTGGTATACTTGTTACCAAATTAGGAAAGAAATAGGAAAGAACATCACCATAAGCCCGTGCGGCACCACGAGTGTCCATGGGCTTGTCAATTCTGCAGAGCATTTCATGACCGGCATAAACACAGACACGAGACATAGTCACGAGAAACACATCAGAGAACTGGCACTCACTCAGAATCAAGACCTGTTGCGTCTAGTTTCTGGTCGGCATCGGGTATATAGTCTCTTCGGGGGGCGAGCAACTGAAGTCAGCAGGAGGCATGATCATGAGACTCAGAAGTAGGGCCATTGTTGTCGTGGCGGTCTTAGTCGGGATGTCAGTGACTGTTATACCTGTCTTTGCAGTGGACGCCACTCAGTGGGGGGAAGGGTTCTACAGCTTGAGTAAGGCTCCCGGATGGGATGCGACTGCCTATCCGGTGTGGCATTACGACATTACTATGACGCTGGAACCCCTGGACTTCGTCACCTCGCTGCCCACAATCACAGACGAATGGGCCGATCCAAGCTACGAATGGCGCTTCACCGGTATGGTCTGGCAGCCGGATGGGGGGGATCTGGTCAATCATTTTATGTGGGATACCTATGTCAGTGGGAATCTGCCCAAGGATGAGTGGACACAGGGCTATGACCCAGGCCCACCCGGCAACGACGCCCACTACGGTCAGCCACTGAATGACGGCTTTGTGGGCGTTTTCGTGGATAACGATGGCACGTTGGGCCCGCCCACGACCACATATGACATTATTGCTGAGGATTCGATGGAATTCGCCTACGGCATTCCTCTCGATCCCACACAGCAGACAACCGTCAGCTTCAGTGTGGATATCTGGCTGCCCAACGGCCCCGGCGCCCAGAATGCCCAGATGGGGTGGACCGGGTATAAAGACGGCAAATTCGTGCGGGCCCAGAATAGCAAATACCTTACCCCTGAATTGCCCCCAAGTGCACTGTTGGCTGTGACCATGCTGCCCCTGGGTCTGGCCTACATCCGAGGCCGCCGGCGCAAAGCAAGCTGAAGCAGCAAGCTATTGGTAGGAATCAGGGGCGTCCGCTATTTGCAGCGGACGCCCCTTGACATGCCAGGACAGTTTCAAGTACAATCATACATACAGTTGACTTGGCAGACTACCGAGTTGCAGATATTCATTGACACCGAACTCGTAGCAGCAGAGTAAGCAGCAGCTAGACGCTCAACGACACAGCACTAGAAGGCAGCAAGTGATGAGACCACTATCTGCATCATTGCCGGAGTTTCTTGACCCGGTGCGGATTGTTGCGCCGCTGACCGACTGCACAGGTCTTCACGCGCTAGCGCTGGCCTGCTCTTCCTCTTCAGTGGATTGCCCTGAACTTCGCTACGATTTCACACCCTCCACCTTGCTACACGGCTGAACCAATAATTGTCGGCCATCCCCACGCAGCCTACTGGCCCGGCTTCGCCCAACGCGGACGGCGGCAGTGTTCTTATGATTGGGTAGTGCCCTGCCATCTGGGGTTTGAAGTACCCATCTGCATTTATTTGATGGGATTAACGGAAAAGGGGAGCTGTGTTGGCGAAAATGTGCCTGGATCGTGGGCAGGGCCGGAGGTCGGCTCCTCGCCCGCCCTTCAAAGCACATTCCCCCCGCTATCCTCGCAGCTCCCCTAATGTATTGTACAGTTGTGGAAGTCAGTGCAATGCAACTGGTAGCCAGGTCCAAGTACCAAAAAACGCCCGAGGCGGCTCGTGGTGCCGCACGGGCGTTTCGCAATAAACTCTGAGCCGTTTCGGCTCAGCGACTTTTTGCACGTTTGTTTCTGGTACCATTATTAGTTTACCAGAAACATCTTTTGTTGTCAAGACCTTTTTCCTCTGTTGAGCAATTTTCTTAGAACAGATCACGATCACCACACCCACGGGGATACTTACCGCCCTCGGGTCCTGCCCCGCTCGTCTGCTTTAAGTAGCTTCTCCATAACCTTTGATCCCAGACAACTGCTGGTACCATTGGGGTGCCAGTCTCTCCGCGCTGGTCGTTGCACAGAGCTTCGCCCCGCTTCCCCGCCAACTGTCACCCGCACGCCTGCGACGGCCTGCTCTGTCCGCCACCAGAATCTGCTCCTCACCCCTGTGCGGTTATCCACCCTGGTAAGGCTTCAGTGACGAGTGCTCGCCGTCGCTGCGACCAGCGCGCCCGGCAATAGCGCTATCCGCAGAAATCGGAGCACACGACCCATCGGTACTTTCTTAGCGCTGCGAGCGGTGATGCAGCAAGGCCCCACGGAACAGCAGTTAAAGTTCCGGCGATGTTTGACTGATATAACTGGTGGGTACATGTAGGTTGAGACTAAGTTGATAAAGGTTTGAGATTTATCTGATGCAGGCTCTGGCGACGGGGCGATTCGTCTTTCGAGTCACGAGGTACGGGGCCGCAGAGGTTGAATGGGACCAAGCAGCACTATGGAAAAGCGAGCAGGACAGACTTTCGGGAAGCATCGTACAGTGACAACTGCGCAGCCCTGCCAACTGGCAGTTGCGGATAATATCGGGCAGGCCGCTTACAGCACAGCTATGATGTCGCACAGAGCAAGCAGTAGCCGAGCAACCTTCGAGCCCGCGGCCTGCCGCCAGCACGTCCCGTCTTCAGTTTTGAGAAGCCCGGGGGAAGCCAGCAGCTCATTCTCCCGTTGTATTACACGCGATCAGTTCATCCGTGACACACGAATCTTAGCGCACTGTTTGCATAACTCTAGGGACGGTCCCGAAGTGAGTGACCCATGCCCAGAGGTACGGACTCAGCCACAAGAAATGATGCTGATGACCTAGCACCTACTGCACCTTGACTTACCGGCCGACGGACCAGCCATTGGGGAGCTGTGTTGGCACGGGTCTGCCGGGGGACTGCCGAGCAGGTACCAGAGGCGACTCTGGTATCTGGCGGCTCTTCCCTTTGGCACACCCTTCCCCCCGGACTTCGCAGCTCCCCGTTTTTGCTAGCAAGCTGGGCAACGACCGGCGGCCCTCAGCACCCGCACACCAGCAAAGCCAGGGCCCGCATCTCAACCGCTACACGCGCCACAGCTTTGGCTTAGGTATCCAGGGCTGTAGCCGTTGAGGAGTCTCCCCACCATTAGTTCGCCGCCAGCAACAGCATCTCCTTCTTGGTCCGGGAAGATTATTTGGGATCCGCGGGGCAGCACCCATCAAGCTGGGGAACGACTGTCGGGCGACTGAGCATCACGGGCATAGGCCCAAGAAAGGACCGCTGAGGTTAGCCGCATCATCCAGATAAATTCGCCCAGTGCCTAATC
This sequence comes from bacterium, assembly GCA_030615605.1. Lineage (GTDB taxonomy): Bacteria > Armatimonadota > Zipacnadia > Zipacnadales > Zipacnadaceae > JALGTD01. The sequence continues at coordinate 11,689 of JAUWYY010000005.1, read as the reverse complement.
GATAATTGCGAGGACGGTTTTTAGCAAAAAGCGGCCCGATAAGCTGAGATACACATCCAAGCTGAAGATGAGTACGTAACTCCCAGAGTTATGACCACACTCTGAAGCAAGCTTATGTTGCCCTTCTTTCTACCAGACAGCGTCAGTTGGTATTCCGAAGTGACCTACTGTTCGCCGTACGCGCGGCGATCCCTTCCCCTTTTTTCACCGCTTCTCCAGCAGGCCTCTAAACTCGCTCCAAGAGAACTACCTTCTGCCCGATCAGCAGAGTTACCATCCGCAAAAGAGTAACCACTGCCAAGCAGATGCAAGAGCAAAGATACAAGCATACCTCCATAACCCGTAATGCTGAACTGGGGCCTGGTTTGTTCGATGAGTTATGTAATGAAACCAAGGAGGTTATAGATGTGCTTAAAGAGGTGCGAGGTAAGCTGGGGCTAAGCACCAGAGGGATAGATAAGCTGAGGGCTGTAGCTAGAACATGTGCCGATCTGAGGCAGAGCGAGAAGGTGGAGGCTGAGGATGTAGAGAGGGCGAGGGAGTATATGAAGGTGGAGTTACCTGGTGACGAGTATCGCAAGATTGACAGTAAAAAGTCAATCTATTGTATGAATGATAATAAGCCAGCTTCCCCAGTAAACCTTAAGGCGAGCGAGGAGCCCGTGCCAAGCACTAGCGCTACTGTACAGCCCCAGCTATTTGAGTTGCCGCAAAGTCAAGTCCCACTCGAGGCTAATCAGCCCAGCTCTGTAAACATACCGCCAGTGAGTAACCCAGTTATTGATATAGACGATAGCACAACTATCCAGATACCTGCTTTAAGTGGGGCTGGTGGAAGTGCCCCAGTAAAGAATGGGGCTGGGTCCCCCGCGCTGCAAGATGTAGTTGAGCAGTGGCTGGAACATGTCAGGATCAGTTTGGCTGCTTCTACCCACGAAGGATATACCAACATCATAAGGAGATGGGCCAAGAATGTGACCAAAGCTCCCGATGAGCTAACCGCTCCCGATATTATTGGCTACCTGCAGAGCCACCTGGACCGGGGCGTGACTCGGCGCACGGCAAATAGCTGGCTTATCGCCATGCGGTCGTTTCTGGGGTGGGCCGCCCGCCAAGGCCTGGTCGACGCCCAACTCAAGCAGCAGTTGCCCGTAACTATTACTTACGCGCCCAGCCGGCCGGTGGCAGCCACCGAAGAGGAGATCGACTTGATATTGGGCAAAGGCGGCCTGCCCGCGCCGTATCGCCTAGCAATATTGCTTATGTTCGACCTGGGCCTGCGGGTAAGTGAGGCCACCGGGCTGCGCTGGAAAGATGTTGACCTGACCAGCGCTAGCATTACAGTGGCGGGCAAGGGCAACAAGCTGCGCCAGCTACCTATAGCATCGGCGCGGCTGCAGCGGGCGCTGGCTGCTGCTCATAAGCCGGGGATGCGCGCTGACTGGCCGGTGATATGGATAGACCATGCCGGCAAGCGTCGCGAAGCGCCGCTGAACCCCACCAGTATCCGCCAGCGGCTCAACCAGGCCTGTGATGAGGCTAATCTCTCCCGCCGACTGAGGCCGCACTGCCTGCGCCACGGCTTTGCCGCCCGGGCCGCCAAAGCCGGAGTCAACGCCAAGTTCATCCAGCAGGCCTTAGGTCACTACTCGTTGGATGTCACCCAGCGCTACATGGATAGCCTGACCGGTGACATTGACGCCCTGCGTAAGGCGCTCGGTGAGTTGTAGGCTGGGGTGGTGGGGAGGTGACGGCCCCGGATCTCAGTTCTGCTCTGCGCACGTGTGCGTTGGCCTTGTTGCTCGGGAATGGCCTTTGCTGGGCCACATTGCTCTCGCACCCCACTGCCTTAGCAACTGGCAGCGAGAAGATGAGGTAGAAACCTATGCTGATGGGATAACTCTTTAACAGGTGGGGTGATCGAAGGTATCTTAGCAGAATAGGCTACCCCTCTTTGCCACAGAGAACTGCACAAGAATATCTCGCGCGCGTCTGCCCGTTGGCCTTGTTGCTCGGGAATGCCCTTTCCTGGGCCTCGGCTTTGTGCCGTGGGCTATAGCTTATGTCCGCGGCGGGCGACGCAAGAAAAGCTGAAGCCAATAATACACTATTACGATAACGCAAGCTGGAGCACCTGCTGTTGGGAGCAGGTGCTCCAGCTTTGTTCGGACTCTGATGTACCGCCATAGATAGTACCACCTGCTATGTTAGTCGCGTAGTCCCCGGAGAGTGAAGCCCTGTCACTTCAGCTTCACTTCGTCGCCCCCTCCGACCATGGCGATCTCTTCATCGGTCAGCTCGTACAGCTCATAGACCAGCTTATCAATAGCCTGGTCGGTGGCGGACAACACAGCTCGCTCGTAGTTCAAACTCCAGCGGGATGATATTCTTCGATCTCCTGTTCAGAAATCGTCAGCCAAGACACAGGCATCCCAATTCTCGCCGGCTTATTGCTCAGCAAGTAGAGTTGGCATATAATCTCGACTAACAGCTTCAAGTAACGTCCATGTACTTCCAGCTCGCTCCTGAATTCCGGCTGCCCCTGTTTGTAATGGGGGCAAATGAAGTTCTTCTGCTGTTCTTCCTCCTTCAACAGATTAGCTAGCTTGTCGGCAAGACGCTTGTAAAGGAGAAAGTCCCCGTTGGTAAGGAAAGCGAATCCTCCACTGTCAAGTTCATCTAGCCAACCCCTGATTCCAGCACAACGGTAACAACGTGAGTGTTCCCTGGGCCAGTCTGCATGGAACTCCATTGCGCCGCCCGTGGTATGATTAGCATAGATGTGGTAAAGAGCAGGGAATATTTGGCCCTCCTCTTCCGTATACCCGGCAAGGTGAAATCCGCCCTGGGTGCCCGGCATCCCGGGCACGATCCTTTCATTTACGCGTTGAGCTAGACGACTACCAACCTCTTCTAAGGATTCATTGCTCTTAACCTCGCTGGCAAAGTCCAACAAGAAGGCGTCCAGCGGGACCACTGGTTTCTCGGGACAGGCTCGGGTTCCCAACCAAGCTATGCCCCAGCCGGCAATGGCAGCATCAATCTCGTCAATCGTGACCAGTTTCTTGGCGCCTGTTCTTACTACGGGATCGGCCTCTTTGCCAGATGGCAGATCCCAGTCTCCCAAGGGCGACCAAGTATCTGCCGAATCCGTAGCCATAGCTATCCCGTGCCTGCTCACTTCGCTAACAATAAGTGTCATAGCAACCTCCTCCTACGCCTGTCCCTCCACAATCGCAATCTCCTCCTCGGTCAGGTCGTACAGCTCATAGACGAGCTTATCAATGGCCTGGTCGGTGGCGGCTATCTGGCGCTGCAGGCGCTCGCGGCTGCGCGGCGTTTTGACCTGGGCCAGCCGCTTGTGCAGCTCCAGCATCGTCTCGACCAGCTCGACCATCTTGTCATGCCGCGCCACATCCGCCGGATCATCAAAGCCAATCGGGCGGATGGGCAGTTGTCTGAGGGCAGAAATATGGACTTGCGGAAAGACCTTTCGGGTCTCCTCGCTGTGGCGTCTGTAGTAAAAGCGTAGAGTGTTCGAGTTCAAAATCCCAAGAAGATACAGCAATGTAGTTCGCTTGCCGTCCTTGGGCCTCGTATTATGAGCTGAGTTGAGCGTACAATAGCCAACATCGTCCAGAGCAAAGATCAAAGTATCAGCAGTCTGCCGGTTGACTAGTTTAGGAGCACTGAATATGCGTGGCTGCCTGAAGGAAGCTCCCTGTTTCTTGAGTTCTTGGGTCAACAGAGCGGGATCATAGTCGACAATCTCATTGGTTGGATGGATGTAGAAAGACGTAATGTGCCGTCCCTCAATAACTGGACGCCAGGTGGGCTTGCGCGCCCCCTTTGGATTAAGCATTCGCGACCGGAAAGATTTCGGACCCGGGTTGACACCGTCACGAGTCTCGGCGATGGATTCCATGGGTACCGTTCCGGCGGATATATTCGCTAACAACGCATGAACGGAAAGATCGCCAAATGTCCACCTGCAGTACGGCTGTTCCAGAAGCTCACAAACTGGCAGCACTGCCTTCGATTGGGCCCGAGGCAACGTAACGTCGCTTGCTGTTGAGAACGCGAGCAACTCAACCTTATTCGTTCCAGGTCCCAATATGGGTATCACCGTTCCGACCGTAGCGCCATCAAACACAGCGAAATCAAGACGAACAACCTTTCGGAGGCCTGCTTGGACTAGCTTTCGTCGCGTTATCTCATAAGACTCATTGTTGGCAAGCGTGTCCGGGACGATCATACTCACATATCCACTATCACTCACGAGTTCTGTGGCATGAGACAAGAACATCAGGAACGTGTTTCGTCTACCTCCGAGGCTGTCCGCAAATCGGCTTTCTAAGTACGCTTCAACTTCCCTATCTGGCTTCATCGACTCTCTGGAATAGAAGGAAACATACGGCGGATTACCGATTACGCAGTCGAAGCTGCCAGCGGCCATAATGTCGGCAAACTCGGTCTCCCAGTCGAAGGCGTTGACGCGACGGGCCGCCTCGTCGTCAAGCAGTGCAAGCTGCCTACCCTCATAATAGTCCGGCCCGATGAGACTGTTGCCGCACTTGATATTGTCGTCAATATTGGGCAGCACCCGCTCCTGGGCCAGTTGCAACTGCCCGCTGAGCGTCTCCTCGGTCTCCCCCTCCATACATTTGAGCAGCAGGTTGAGCTTGGTGACCTCCACGGCCTGCGAGTCAATGTCCACACCGTAGATGTTGTTGAGCAGGATGCGCTTGCGCTCGAAGGTGGATAGCCGCCATTCGTTGTCGCGCACCTGTATAATCGCCGGCTGCGGGCCTCGGGCATGCTTTTTAGGGCTATGGTTGGTGTAGTAGTCCAGGTGCCAGTTGAGCAGATACTGGTACGCGCCCAGCAAGAATGAACCGGAGCCGCAGGCCGGGTCGAGGATGCGCAGCTTGCTGGCCGCTTTCGGCGTCTCGCTCTCCTCCAGCGCCGGGCCGACGGTGTGCTCGACGATGTAGTCCACGATGTAGGTGGGCGTGTAGTAGACGCCGCCGGCCTTCTTGACCTCAGGCTTCTCCTCGACCTTGGCGCGGTGGCTGGGGGTCAGGCGGATGACCTTGCCCAGGAACTGCTCGTAGACAGCCCCCAGAATATCAGCGCCGATCACCGAGAACTCATATGGGCACTGCGGATAGTAAAGCTCGGCCAGAATAGACTGCAGGGCCTTATCGGAGACCTCCAGGTCGGGCGTTAGCCGATCGCCACTGGCGCTGAAGTCAAACAGCCCGGCGTTGTACTTGGTATCAGCCTGCTGGTAGAGCTGGCACAGACGCGGGTAAAGACCCGTGCCGTCCAGCAGGTCGCGCAGGCGACCATACGGCTCAACGCCGCGGTCTTCGGCAATGCGAAAGAACAGGATGCGGTCAATGGTGGTCTGGACGGCGAAGTTCAGGTCGTGAACCGACAGGTCAAGGTTGTGGCGGGCGATGTCCTTGGCCAGCATCTCCCGCCACTGCTCAATCTCCTGGAGGAATTCCGAGTCAACTTCGCTGGTGCCACGCTTGCGCCGGGTGCCCTCAGCATAGCGGTCAAAGGAGCCCTTCAGTATCGCCTCTTTGGCGAAGATGGAGTAGATGTCGTCCAGGCGGTCGACGTATTCATCATAGGTTATGAAGTCAACCCGAGCCACGCTGGGCCCATCGGTCTCCTGCGGACGCTTGGAGCAGTCGTAAACCGCGAATTCCTCAAAGTCAGTCAGGATGGACAGGGGCAGCTTGGCGCTCCAGCCGTAGCGGCGCAGTTGATATGCGGGAGAGGGATCGGTCTTGATATGCACCGAGGGCTTCTTTGCTTCCAGGAAGAACTTGCGGTCGATGCCAATCTTGAAGCAGTAGTCGGGCGCCTTGGTCGCTCCGCCAACCTTGATGGTATCCTCGTAGATCACGTCCCTATAGCGCTGGGAATAGTCGCGCACATTGGCGATATCCCAGCCCAGCGCCTCAAAAAAGGGATCAATGAACTCCACGCGTAGTTGAGCCTCTTTGTACGACCCGCGCGCGTATTGGTCAGCATCGCGCCGATAGCGTTCTACCAGGTCGGCAACAACGTCGCGTGTATCATCCGGCGCCTTCATTAAGCGTGGCTCGTGAGCTTCAGGCATTTCCAGGACCCCTCCATCAGTACAGTTCCATACGTGCAGCTGAAATCCTTCCTATTGTGGCCACACGGTACGGCAATGCGGGAGGCCGGAAAGCAAGTCTGCTTGCTCGCCAGAAGGTCTGAACGTCACCATGGAGAAAACGAGAGGTACAAGGAGGCGGTATGGATGCCAACGGACGACTTACACGGTTCACATTCTTGTCCCGACGACAGCCTCGCAAAGCCCTCAGATGATTTCGGACGGGGAGCAGTGGAACCGATAGTACGAGGCGGCCTAGGCCAGCTAGGGCAGAAGACAAATGCTACTCAAGCACACGAGCTGGCCCGGCGTTACAAAGTGGACGAGCACCGCCTCAGGCGGATATTGGAAAGAATGTCATGCGATAGTGCGTTGGAGAGTGCCACAGAATCAGAGCAATACGATGAGATGCTGAGATGCGGAGCGCTGCTTCGTCCTCACCTGAAGCCGGCCCTAGAAAGCCTACCGACCGAGGATGCTTTAACGCTGTTTGAGGCCGAGGACCTGACCCAGCTTACGAATCGGGTACTCGGGACAGAATACCTGCGCGGCATGAGCGACTATCTCCGGACCCTCCACGAACTTGAGCGCCTCATAGAGTCTTTTCCATCTTATTTGGAACGCAACCGCACACACCTACTCACAACGGGATATCCAGAAACCAGCTTTGAGCCGTCACAATGGCTTCAGACGTGGTTAGGCAACCTCTATTACACCAAACTGCCCATAAGCATCGATAAGACAATACCAGTTCCGTCGAGCGGGGGCTACGACACCGCAGACACCGCGGTCGAAGAGCTTCCTTCGGGATACACCTACACCTACCAATGGGGCAAAAGGGCAGCAATTGGAGAAGATGTGGGCAAGAAGGGCTTCCGGAAGTGTACCTATGAAGAAGCGGACTTGCTCGGCGGGCTTGCTGTTCAAGACGTAGACGCTGTGGCTGAGATACGAAGCCAGCTTTTTGATCTCAAGATTGATACGCTCGCGCTACTATTTAAGCGATTGCGCCGCCGCGATGTCTCCAGGCTACCGAACGAGTTGGTAGAGTTAATATACCAGGCGCTCTCGGCCAGAGGTACAGAATTGTGTTTTGGCATGGATCGCTTCTATCGTGCCCGCGCACACACCGACAGTTCTGGCCTTCCGCCCGGTGGATTGTCTAACCTACTGGAAATGGCGTGGCATCTGAAACAGGAAGTTGATATCGGAACGTGGAGAAAGACACGCAAAGAAATTGCTGGCCTGATCGATATTGATTCACTGGGACGCCCTCAGCTATCAATGGACCACTACTTCTCAGCGATACACACTGGGGACCACCAGGCTCTTGATCGCGCACTATGCCTGCTCGACCAATTGCAGTCTGAGGCCAATAAGGCCCGCGATGTGTACTGTGAGCAAGTGTACCAGGCCTTGCACAGGTCGTATGGCGGGCTCACTACTCGCCCCGAGGAGAGACCAGAAACAGCTCGAGCCATGGCGCAGACTATCGTGGAGTTCATCCAACAAGCGGGCCAAGAGGCGGCAGCCCTAGCGGCCACACCCACAGAATTGCAGGAGCACGCCGAGAAGGTCCTCGTGGTTCAGGACAGCGGGCTGTTTGTCACATACTACGGAGAAGTCGTGAAACTAACTCCGACTGAACGAAAAGTGCTCATTGCTCTTGCACAACGTCCAGGAAAGTCGGTAGCCGTTGGCGACCTCGGACGGGCAGGATGGGGCCCAGACGGCCCTAATGACTTCGGCAGCGTCCGGAGCATCATTAGTCAAATCCGAGGCAAGCTCGCGCATGCCGCACGTCAAGCAGCCAACGCCGGCCGTGAAGTCCGTGACAAGGCCATCGAGACCAGGCGGGGCAGATTTAGTCTAGCGGCCTACGAGCTGCTCCTAAGTCCATTCGAGGTCGTGGTATTGGATTAGATAACGACCTGCTCCAGTCGTTTCTAGTCCGTCCTTCCCCGGCATTTCCTCCCCACGATAACTCCACAAAGACAGAACGATAACTCCACAGATGCCCCCTGGATTTGGTTACACTCTCCTGTAGTAGACTGCAAACTTCGTGACTGATTCCAGCTACAAGGGGGCTAGTCAGATGGATTCGGAGCTGAAGGCGATCGGTAAAGTTATGAGGGCTCTTGGGGTGTGCCGCTCGACACTTTGGAATTGGGAGCAGCGCGGGATCGTCACGCCATACCGGGACTACAGAGGTTACCGGTACTATGATGATGCCCAGATTGAGGCATTGCGACAACGCATAGAGCCCAGAAAGCAGGGGAAGGATTAGAGCTTGCTGCAAGGTGCCTCGCGCGAAATCCTGGAGCGCACTCAACGCCTCTGGTCCGAGCGAACCGGCAAAGCGGTCTCCACAGAAGAGGCCCGCGAGGCGATTCACAACGTCTCGGTCTTTTTCGAACTCGTGGCTGAGTGGGACAATAGCACTTCTGAAGGCGACGATGAAGCCTGCTCTTCTGATAGTCGTGGCGGAGGCAAAGAAGCGGCGAGTGCCCGAAGCACAGGAGCCAGTCAGTGACGAAAGCAACAGACAATCTGGTCCATGACGCACTGCACTTGCACGAGCTTGGGTTCTGCGTCATCCCTACCAGAGGCCCCAGAGGGCGAGATGCGGATATGTCAAAGAAGCCTACTTTGAAGGCTTGGAAACCATATCAGCAGAACCGGCCCTCGGAGGAACAGATCCGTAGGTGGAGTTGGCCGGGAATTGGGGTGGTTTGCGGTGCGGTGAGCGGTGGCCTCGTTGTGCTCGATGTCGACGGCAAGGAAGGCGAGGCAAGCGTCAAGGGTCGGCACATGCCGATTACGGTAACAGCGCGGACGCCGAACGGCACCCATTGCTATTATCACGTCAACGGTGACTGCCCCGGTCCCGCGGTGGGACTCCTGCCTGGCGTTGACCTGCGCGGCGAGGGCTCCTACGTGGTGGCACCTCCTAGCCAGCGGCCAGCTGGTGAGCAGTACACATGGTTTGATGGGCTGTCACCGGATGATGTCCAGCTCGCGCCGATGCCCGGCTGGTTGCATTTGCTCTGCGAGATCAAAGACGCGCCACAGTGGGTGAAGGACGTTGCCGGCGGCGTGGAGGAAGGCCGGCGGGATGATACCGCGACTAGGTTAGCGGGCTACCTGTTAGGGCCGGGCGGCAAGGACGCCCCACAGGCTCTGAAGCTTCTGCTGGCGTGGAATAGGAGCAACAGACCGCCGCTCCCTGATCGCGACGTACGCAAGTGTCTCAAGTCAATTGCCCGCAAGGACAGGGCGCAAATCACAGAAGCGCACTTAACGGACACGGGGAATGCCGAGCGCCTGATAGCCCAGGAGGGTAAGAATATACGCTACTGCTACCCCTGGGCGAAGTGGTTGGTGTGGACAGGGAGAATCTGGCAGGTAGACGCCGAGGCCCAGGTACTACAACTAGCTAAGCGCACCGTTGGTCGGATGTACAGCGAAGCCGCCAAGCTGGATGGTGATAAGCGCTCTGAACTGGCAGACCACGCTCTCCGCTCCGAAAGCGCACACCGCCGCCGAGCAATGGTCTTTCTGGCGCAATCGGAGCCAGGTGTCGCCTGCGACCACACGGCCTTTGATACTGATCCCTGGCTGCTCAATTGCCGAAATGGGACGCTTGACCTACGGAACGGCAACTTGCGACATCACCATTGCGAGGACTATATTACAAGGCTCGCCCCCGTGGAGTTCGACGCTGCTGCAAGATGCCCCAAGTGGATTAAGTTTCTCGATGGAGTCTTTGACGGGAACAGACAATTAGTTCAGTTCGTGCAGCGCGCCGCCGGTTACTCGTTGACCGGTGATGTTAGCGAAGACTCCCTATTCTTCCTGCACGGCACGGGCGCAAACGGCAAGACGACTCTCTTCCTCACCCTTCAGGAGCTTCTCGGACCCTATGCTATTGAGGTATCGCCCGGCCTGCTGTTGACGCACCGGTACGAGACTCACCCCACCGGGCTTGCCGACCTTTTCGCGATACGGCTTGCTGTCTCCGTGGAGGTCGGCGAGGGCCGCCGATTCGACGAAGAACGCTTGAAACAGATTACCGGTGGTGACCGGATAAGAGCGCGACGGATGCGGGAGGATTTTGGGGAGTTCCCAGCGACTCACAAAATCTGGCTGGCAGCGAACGAGAAACCCAAAGTCACCGGCCAGGACTATGCTATCTGGAGGCGTATCAAGCTTATCCCCTTCAACGTGAAGTTCACCGATCCGGGCGAACGTGGACCAGACAAGGACCTCAGCCTGCGCAAGACCCTCTTTCGTGATGAACGGCCCGGCATTCTCACTTGGGCGTTAGAGGGCTGTCTGTCCTGGCAAGCCGACGGCCTGGCCGCGCCCGCCGAGGTGCAGAATGCGACTGCTCAGTACAAGACGGAGGAAGATGTGGTCCAACAGTTTATTGAGGCTGAGTGCGTGGTCAGTCCTGAAGCAAAAGAGAATCCAACTGACCTCTTCAAGGCTTATGAGCGGTGGAGAAAGGAGACAGGCGCTGTGAAGCTTAGCTCGACCACTTTTGGGCGCCGACTCACTGACAAAGGCTTTGAATCTGGCACGGCAAGGGAAAGCGGTCCCTCAAAACGGTGGCGGACAGGAATTACCCTGGCACATCAGCCAAATCTTGAGTGGGAAAACTAGCTTTGTGACGGGTTTGGCAATAGGAACCCGTCACGCCGATTTGCCTACTCTACGGTCAAAATAGAGTGCTCTACACCGAAATGAGAAATCTGATTTACAGGATTTGCGTCTTTGCAGCTACAATAATGGCCTCGCGTGGGGAAACCTGCAAGAAGCCCTAAACCCGTCACAACCCGTCACGTCAGCATAATATGTTGTGCTGACTTGTGGAAAACTACCCGAAAAGCAGGTGTAGCTGATGATCAACAACGTCGTGTTAGTAGGCAGACTGGGCAACGATCCGGAGCTGAAATATACCCCCAGCGGGACAGCGGTCACTAACTTTCGTCTGGCAGTGAACCGCCCGCCCCAGCGTGATGCGCCGGAGGGCAAAGGGCAGACTGACTGGCTCAACATCGTGGCCTGGGGAACGGTAGCCGAGAACTGTGCTCAGTATCTGGACAAGGGCGCCTTGGTGGGTATCGAAGGCCGGGTCCAGTCGCGCAGTTGGGAGACCCAGGACGGCCAGCGGCGGTCCGCGGTCGAGATCAATGCCCGCAGCGTGCAGTTCCTGGAGAGCAAGACCGAAGCCGAGCGTAGGCGTAGCGGCCAGGAGCAGCCTGTGGCGAGCAGGAGCACGGTGCCAGAAGACGACTTCGGCCCGGGCGCCGAGGGTGAAGACATCTTCGGCGACGATTGACAGGAGGTGATCGTGTGGCGACAGCAACCGAGATCAGAAAGAACGCGACTGAGGTTATCCGCATAGAGCGCGGGGAGTACCAGGGCACGGACTTGCTGCACGCCCGGATTTGGTATGATGACGGTGGCGGCGAGTATAAGCCCTCAAAGAAGGGTCTCAGCTTGCGGCCGGAGACCTGGCGAGAAATCCTG
>JAUWYY010000040.1 GCA_030615605.1 bacterium | reverse complement strand
GGTAAAGCCACACAGGTTAGTGGCGTATTGGGTGAAGTCGTAGTGCTGCCACAGGGCAGTGTTTAGCTCACGCTGCTGCTCGGGTGTCATCATGATCTCCTCTCCTTGGGTCGGCACATAGATGCAGACGGCCACCACCATCAGAATGATCAACACTGGAGCTGCCATTTTCATTGCTGTTTCCCCCTATCTGCTTGTGGCCCTATGATACGCGCTATCGTTGGTACACAGTATAACGAGTGGTCAGTCATTGCTGTCACAGGCTGGGCACAGGTGATTTGTATGTAGCACATCTCCGGGTGAGGCTCGTCACCGCTCATCTTGACTCGGAAGGTAAGCCGGTCGTGGTAGGTGTGAAAGCGCAGCGGCGTTTCAATGCCCCACACGACGCCGATCTTACAGACTCCCGTAACCTTCTCCCCGGGCCGCAGGTTGACTCGCACCGTCACCGGCTCGCCCACCTGGTAGTCTTTAAGCAGAAAGACCAGTCTCCCTCACATCTTCCTTGTCAATGTATCTCGACTCCACGTGGATCGGTTCGAGAGCCTGGTTGGTGCCCGCTGTGGCGATCAGATAGTAGTCACCATCGGGCCAGCCGATATATCGGCCGACAGTCAGCGTCGCGCTGAGCCGTCGGCTATCGCCCGCCGCGAGCGGCTCCAGCTCCCGACGTAGCAGTATTGGGTCTTGGGCGTCGGCTTGAGTGTCCGGCGATAGCACTATCTGGAGCGTTAGTTGCGCGACTGGCTGGTCGCCGTCGTTGCGCACCTGTGCGGAGACAGCGAAAGGGTTGCCCACACGACCCGTGGCGGTCCGTCGAAGCCAGCGATGCTAAGGGCTGGCTGGGCCACCGCTCCAGCGGCTGCGAACAGAAGGACAACGCTGGTAACAAGGCAGCACATATCCAGTAGGAAGCGATGGGGGGCTTTCAATGTCGCTCCTCCTTCAAGTAGGTGGGTCCGATTCTTACTGGTCCTACTGGAACCCGGGACTGAGCATAAATGCCAGGGTCAGGTGGGTGTCCGAACAAGAGTATCTACAGTATAGCCGCTCAAGTGCTCAGGAGCAACTCCATACAGGGCTGAAGCGTTGACTGCTTTATCAGCATTCTAGCGGGAAGGCATTAGTGGCGTGGGCAAGGAACTGTGTAGTGGCTTGTACAGTAAAAGTAAATTGCACAGTTTTCACAAGCACATGACAACGAGTAATTCGTTGATTGTGCTGGACTGTTGTAGTTAGGAGGCAATTCTATGACATTGACCGGCGCTGAGATCGTTGTCGGGCATCTCATCGGCGAAGGCTGTCGGTATATCTTCGGTATCCCTGGTCACGGTAATCTGGCGCTGACTGGCGACACCCACGTCCATATGGCGGGATGGGGTGTCTTACAGGAGATCGAGCGGCGCCGCTCAGCCGATAATTTCCGGGCACTGGAACCAGTCGTCAAGCGCGCCTGGCGCGTTACCGATGTGGCGCAGTTGCCCAATGCGATGCAACCAGCTTTCAATCATATGCGCTCGGGTCGGCCCGACCCGACTGCTATCAATCTGCCGATGGATGTACAGGCGGGGGATGTCCTGGTCATCCGCTATGAAGGCCCGCGCGGCGGTCCGGGGATGCGTGAGCTTTCTATACCGGCGGCGCTGTTGATAGGCATGGACCTGGGCGACAGTGTTGCCATGGTCACTGACGGGCGGTTCTCCGGCGCTACCCGGGGCCCCTGTATCGGTCACGTCTCTCCCGAGGCGGCGGCCGGCGGAGCGCAGCCAGTAGTTCTACATCGCAAGGAGGCAACTACCGATGAGTGAACGGCACAGCTTGTACATAAATGGACAGTGGAGCGAAGGCAGTACCGGAGGGCGAATAGGCATTGTCAATCCAGCCACCGAGGAGGCTATCGAGGAAGTGCCCTACGGGGGCAGAGACGATGCTCGGGCCGCCCTGGCAGCAGCTCAGAGGGCTTTTGAGTCATGGCGAGACCTAACCGCCTACGAGCGGGGAGAAGTACTGCAGCGGACAGCGCAGCTAATCCGCGAGCGCGCCGAAGAGATCGCCCGCTGGGTCACCCTGGAAGTAGGCAAGCCGCTGGGTGAGTCACTGGGCGAGGTGAATGCGGCGGCTGCGTACTATGAGTGGTTTGCTGAGGAGGGCAAGCGGGCCTATGGTCGGATTGTGCCTCCTAGCAAATCGGGAGTGCGCCGCTGGGTGATGAAGGATCCCGTCGGGGTGTGTGCGGCCATCTCGCCCTGGAACTTTCCCGTGCTGCTGCCCGCCCGCAAAATTGCTGCGGCTCTGGCCGCCGGCTGCACGATTGTCTCGCGGCCGTCAAGCCGGGCGCCCCTGGGAGCTATGGAGATGATTGGCTGCCTGCACGACGCGGGCGGCCCACCGGGTGTGGTAAATCACATTCTGGGGCCAGCCGCCGAGTGTGCTGATGAGTTTATGACCAACCCGATATGTCGGAAAGTCAGCTTCACCGGCTCAACCGCGGTCGGGCGGCAGCTCATCGCGCAAAGCGCTGAGCAGATCAAGAAGCTGTCCTTGGAGTTGGGCGGCAGTGCGCCGGTGCTGGTTTTCCCCGACGTAGATGTAGAGACAGTTGCTGCGGCCACGGTTCAGGGCAAGTTCCGGAATATGGGCCAGGTCTGTATTGCCGCAACGCGGTTTTACGTCCACGACAGTATCTTTGATGAGTATGTAGACGCCGCCGCCCGCTATGCCAGGGCTCTGAAGCTGGGTAATGGGCTGGATGATGGCGTGGACTGTGGGCCGATGTCTGACCACCAGGCCCTGGAAAAGGTCGAACAGTTCGTAGCAGATGCGGTCACCAAGGGCGCCAAGATTGTTGTCGGAGGCAAGCGGCCTGATGAGTTTGATCGAGGATACTTCTTCGAGCCGACGATACTCACCAATGTCACAGCGGCTATGAGGCTGACCTGCGAGGAGGTCTTTGGCCCAATTATGCCGATTATGAAGTTTGGCTCAGCCACTGAGGCCATCGAACTGGCCAACGATACTCCCTATGGCCTAGCTTCGTATGTTTTCACAGAGGACCTGAGCACCGCAGTACAGGTGGCGGAGCAGTTAGACTTTGGCATCGTGGGCGTCAACGATATGGTCCCGGCCACTGCCGAAGCGCCCTTCGGCGGCATCAAAGAGAGCGGCTACGGCCGAGAGGGGGGCCAGGAGGGCCTGGAGCCGTACCTGGAAACCAAGTATGTTTCGGTCGGGCTGAATAGTCTGTGCTAACAGGCAGGATATTTGTGACCTTGGGCAGAAGTAGTTCTGTACTGCATCGCACCGAAAAACTGACCCAACTAATGATCTGATAGGGAGGAAAGCAAGCTATGGCCAATGTGCTGAAGGGAATCTTACCAGCAGTAGCCAGTCCGTGTGACGAAAATGATATGTTTCTGGAGGAGAAGTTTGCGGCCCTGGCGCAAAGTCTGTATGAACAGGGCGTCCACGGACTGTATGTGTGCGGCGCCACCGGTGACGGTTATCATATGCTGATGGCAGACCGCAAGCGGGTCACCGAGATAGCTGTTGATCTGGCGGCTCAGTATGACCGCACTGTCATCACTCATGTCGGCACATCTACCACGCGAGATTCGGTTGAGTTGGCCACTCATGCGGCGCAGGCAGGCGTGGGTGGGGTCTCGGCTATGCCTCCAGCCAATTGTAACATTGAGCAATTAGTTAGCTACTACCGGGAGATAGCCAGCGCGGCGCAGGTGCCGCTAGTGGTTTACCACATTCCCAAGCTGACCGGAATTGCGCTGACCGTTGACGAGATGCTGCGCCTGGTGGATATCGAGGGGGTGGCTGGCTTCAAGTTCAGCGATTGGGACCTGTTCTTCATGAAGCGGGTATTAATGGCCCGGCCTGACGTAGCTGTCTTCAACGGCAACGATGAGTTCCTCTGTCCGGGGTTGCTGTACGGGGCCAGCGGCGGCATTGGGATGAACTACAATCTCTTTCCTAAGCTCTTTTTGGGTATCTACGAGGCGGTAAATAGCGGTGATGTCGCCCGGGCTATGGAGCTGGAGACTCATTTTCTAGCCTATGCCGACGTCATATTTAGCTACGGGCTGCGGCCGTCGTTTGAAACACTGATGCGGGACCAGGACCTGGCGCCCTACTGTTTCCGCCAGCCGCGGCAAAGGTTTGATGAAGCCACAAGCCGCAGATTCCTGCAAGAGGTACGTCCGAAGGTTGCTGCAATTGAGCAGGCTGTTGAAGCTGACGAGAGATGAATGCGCCGGCCAGCCGAAAGGGGAGAGACTCATGAAAGAGCCACAAAACAACGACTATTTTCCACTAGCCGAGTATCAACAGCGACTCAGCCGCCTACGCAGTGAGATAGTCAAGGCCGGGATGGACGCGGTACTCGTGTTCACCGAACCCAATGTCGTCTACTGTACTGGTCTGCTGGATGGCTACTGGATAGCCACGATGCACGATGATTCACAACTGGCCCTGGTAAGCGCCGATCCTGCCGATGAGCCGATGCTGTTTGTGCCTGACAGTCTGGAGCAGACGGCCCGGACCAGTTGTATCAGCGACATTCGAGTGTGGAGTCAGTTTACCGGCGGTGCAACTAAGGGCTCGGTGGATACTGTGGTGGACGGCTTTGCCGATCTGGGACTGAGCGGGGCACGGGTAGGACTGGAGATTGGGCCGCATGACCGGCCGGGGATGTCTTTGCCTTTTTTGGAGGAGCTTCAGGAGACGCTGCCCGAGGTGCAGTGGATTGACAGCACTGAGGTGATGAAGCAGATCCGCAAGATTAAGTCACCGCGGGAGATCGAGAAGTTCAAAACCGCCTGTGACATTACCTGCCAGGCGTTTGCCGCCGGCCTGGACGCTATTGAAGAGAGTATGAGTGAGAGAGAGGTGGGTCACATTATTGCTCTGGAGATGGCCCGCCAATCTCCCGACGTATGTGTCAACCACCCGTGGGTAATCTTTGTTCATTCCAGTGGGCGCGGGCCGGCTGCCTATGACGGGATCCCCAGCGACTACCGTTTCCGGAAGGGCGACACCGTTTATATTGACGGGGGGTTCGTCTATCAGGGCTATGGAGCAGATATGATACGCTGCGCGGTGATAGGAAAGCCCACCAAAGATCAAGAGCGGTACTATTATGCCTCGCGCGATGCTAATATGGCGACGCTCGAGCACGTCCAACCGGGCATCACCGGGGCACAGCTTTACGAGTTTTGGGCTGAGACGGTCTGTCAGCTAGGGTTTGAGGAATCACTGCGCAGCCAGCAGCAGGCAGACTGAGACTTCCTGGGGCATGGCATCGGTCTGACCATCCACGAACTGCCGCTGCTTAACTCCACCTGCCAGGAGGTGCTGGAGTCAGGCATGGTGATGGCTCTGGAGGGCAATGTCTTTGACAAGTTCCCGTTCCGCGAAACCACTATCTCGCTGAAGAATGAAGAGAACGTGCTGGTGACTGCTGACGGCCGTGAGTGGTTAACACCACTTTCGACTGAGTTGGTGGTGGTCGAGTAGGGAATTTGCCTTCCCCTGTATGACAACCGACAATCTGCGCACCTGGACCTACCAGGTGATAGCTGACTCTTCCGAGGGTATCGGCTTCTCCGAGGCAGACCTGGTTCGGCTGGACAGTGGCAGATTCGTGGCCATTTACGGCAACAATGCCGGCAGTCCCTGGTTCTTTGAGACGCACAGCGATGACGAAGGCCAGAGTTGGTCAGCGATGTGCCAACTGAGTTTCCGCGGCGACTCCCCCAGTATGATTCGGCTAACTGGCAACAGAATACTGGCAGCTATCCGCCACATGCCTGAAGCAGGCAAGCTCGGCATTGGGCTGGTGGCTTCGCCTGACGGTGGCCAGAGCTGGCAGAACCTGGGCAACGCGGTGGATCAAAGCATGTGGGATATGGCATATCCTGACCTTGTCAGGCTCGCGGATGGTCGGATTCTGTGCGTCTACTACACAGCCAGCGAGGAACAACCGATTGCGGAGAAGCTGGCCGAAGAGCTTGCCGCTCGCGAGCCGATGGCGACAATCCTTGAGGGCAGTATCCGACCGGCAGCTTTCGGCGAGATCCAATCAGAGATTCGCGCCTTGATTCTGGAAGAAATCAGCGGTTGATTGATGGTCAGTAGCAGGTTTCAAGGAGGAGATCAACTATGGCAGACTATCGAATACTATTGTTGGGTGTGGGCTTCTGGGGAGGGAACTGGGTGGAGACACTGGGCAGAAGGGACGACTGTGAAATAGCAGGAATGGCGGCGGCCTCTCAGCAATTGGTTGACCAGGCTGCACAGCAATACGGCCTTCCGGCTGAGCGGGGACATGTTGGCTACCAGGAAGCGATCGGCAAGACAGACGCCGAGATCGTGATCATCGCCATCCCCACTGAATACCACACCGACGCAGCGAAGCTGGCCCTGGCCCGCGGGATGCATGTGCTCAGCGAGAAGCCGCTGGCCGCCAATATGGCGCAGGCCGACGAGATCCTGCAATTCAAGCAAGCCTATCCCGACCAGAAGTACCTGGTAGACTAAAACCACCGGTGGCGTCCCCATAATCAGACGTTGAAGAGGGCAATAGCCGAGGGTATGATCGGCCAGCCGGGCACGGTGTATATAGAGTTTCGCCAACCCGAGGATCTGCTGGGATATCGTGAGTTTCTGGAGATGCCGCTGCTGCAGGACGTTTCCATCCATCATTTTGATCTGGTCAGGTTCCTGTGCGGCTGCAATTGCGAAGAGGTCTTCGCCCATTCGTACCGCCCGACCTGGAGCGAGTTTGCCGGAAAGCCCGGCAGGGAGGCGGTAATGCACATGGAGGGCGGAATTACGATCAACTACAACGGGACCTGGGCGGGACGGGGAGATAACGGTCAGTGTGATAAGGGCTGCCTGAAGCTTGACTCCCAGGGCGTGGTTCAATACTTTGCGCCGGGCCATGTCGAGGGGGAAATCATTGAACCGGTCGAGATGGAGCTTACCGAGCTTGGTTATGCCCTGGATATGATGATTCGTTGCGTTGAGAACGACGAACAGCCCGCGACCAGCGTCGAAGATGACTATCACAGCTTGGCCATGGTGTGTGCAGCCGAGCAGCCAGCCCGCCGCAGCCTGCCGGTCAAGCTAGCATAGCGAGACACTGGCGCGCAGCGGCAAAGCAGGGGGCCAATAAATGACATACCAGCTGTACTGGGGAGATCTGCATACTCAATTCAACCCCAGCTATCTGCTCGGCTCCCAGCGCTGCACACAGATACTCCTTGTTTACGACTGCCCCACGGCTGGTGTTGACAAGCACTGCGGTGTTCTTCATCCCATCAAAGGCACGATGGTCCGGACCAGCGTGTTGCGCTCCCAGCCAACTAGCCCTATCCAACAGCACAAAACGTAGCAACTAAGCCTCGAAAGCGTGTTCATAATTGTCATTCCTTGCGAGGTAATGCACTGGCCTTGGGTTATGCTGGCTCGGAATAATCCATCTCACGCCGGTTATAATCATCAATTAGTTGGCTCACATAGTCGTAGGTATCCACCGAAATATCTGGCCCAATGGTGTGAGCGCCGATGACCAGGCCACCTTCTTTGGCGATTGACAGACAACGCTGGACGTGGGCACGAATCTCGGCGCAATTACCACGGGGCAAGATCACCGAGTTATCCAGCCCACCGACCAGGCCGAGCTTTTCACCATACTTCTCGCGGATTTCTACCACATCCATGGTGGTGCGGGGCTCGACAGGATTAAGTCCCTCAAAACCGATGTCAACAAACAGATCCAGCAGCGGCATCAGATCGCCATCACTGTGCAGGTAAACCTTCTGTGCTCCGGCCTGCTTAAAGGCGTCGATCATATATTGCCAGGCCGGCGCCAGTAGCTGCTTGGCCATCTTGGGCGAGAACATGGGGCCCTTGACGCTGGCCATATCGTCGTAAATCCATACCCCCGTATCGTACAGGTCCCAGCGGCGCAATTCTTCAAGGCCGATTCGAGCCAGATGCCGGGCCATGAACATGAACAGCTTCTGGGCGAACTGGGGGGCGGCGGCCATGTCCACCAGCAGGTGACAGTCGCCGCGTACAAATGAGGAGCGGATGAACGGCCCCCCGGTCTTGGCAAAGACGCAGTACCGCTGCTTCAGCTCGCCCATCTGCTCGTCTAGACTCTGATAGCGGCTGTCGAGATCGGGTGGGTCAACGTGAATTGTCTCGAGGTCGGACTTGTCCTGCAGGAGAACTTCCAGCGGTTTGTAGAAGGCGTCACCGGTAGCGCGTCGTATTACTTATCCCCAGCTATTGCGCGTTATCGTATACTCCGACGTCTGTTCAAGTACTCCGGTGCGGGTCGGCATCAAACCCTCGTCGCCGACCGCTATCTTGATATCATTGTTGTAGTAATCATCGATGCTGACTTCCGGGGCGAAGCCCTTCTTCTCCCGCCAAATATCGGCAAATTCGCGTCCCACGCCAAAAGCATCGAAATGCTCAAAGCGGGGGACGCGATCGGGCATCTTGAAGGCGAGCGCCGTCATTACTCGTTCTTTGCTGGTCAGCTTGTTCACCCCAATAGCTGTCGGCTATTGCCGGCGATGATTTGTCTGCGTTTGCTCGCTTGCACAGTATTGCCCATCAGCGCACAGATTCCTTCCTGGTGGCCATGCCGTTGGGAGCGGTCATTTCGGATCAGTCTTCGCTCTAAGGGACCAGTGGGGGAGAGGGGATCAAGGCAAGGTAGCCCAGTTCCTTTAGCTTGGCAATAACTGCCTGTGTGCAATCCTGCACACTTTGCAGATGGGTCAGGCAGTGAACTTCTGGGGCATTGGGCGCCTCATAGGGCATATGCATGCCGGCGATGTCGTTGACCTCGCCGCGGGCAGCCCGGGCATACAGCCCTTTGGGATCGCGCTCTTGGCAAATTTCAACAGGACAGTCTACGAAGACCTCAATAAACTCACAGCCCGCCTCCTCGGCCATCCTGCCTGCCCGTTCCCTCATATACTGCTTCGGCGAGACGCAGGTGACTAGCGCAATTGCACCGCACCTGGCAAGCGTCTTGGCCATCCAGGCCAAGCGCCGCGTGTTCTCGTCCCTGTCCTCCGGGGAATAGCCGAGATCAGGCGTCAAGTTCTGGCGAACGTCGTCAGAGTCGAGGTTATTGACGGGATAATCCCCGCACAATCTGCGCTCCACTTCAACTGCTATCGTGCTCTTGCCAGAAGCAGGGATGCCTGTGAACCAGACGACTACGCCCCTCTTCTGCGGTGCCCTCATCAAACATACGATAATACTAATAACTGTTGCTACTATTATTAAGGCTGGCGTCTCGGACATTATATTCCTCCGATGGCTATTCGATACATATGTAGTACGTCGAGTGTGAATACGGCCAGTGCAAGGAGACCGCCCAATTGTTCTCCGTCAGCAAGTCTCACGGCATACATCCTCTTCGGTGTTCCCTACTGCACTCCGCTCATTGCAAACCTGCCACCAGACCAAGGGTAGCGCGAAATAAGTCATTCTTGACTGCTAGGTACTGTACAACAACTTCGCCAAATACAGTACGGCCAATATCCCAACTACAACGGTGACAATGCGTCGCAGCACACCCTTTTGGGCCAACAGTCGTACACTAATAGCTGATATAGGCGTTGATAATACGGCTCCACCCGCCAGGGGTAACGCTATGTGCCAGTCAGGCCAACCAATAGTGAATGTGTAAACGCACAGGCCACCGAAGCAGACTATACCCTCAGCCAATGAGGTGCTTCCTATGGCATTGGCATCGCGCCGACCAACGATCATCTGCCCACCCGTGACTAGGGGACCATATCCCCCTCCACTAATGCCTTTGTTAAAGGCACTTAGCAAGCCTATGCCTGCAATACCCCGCCAGCTAAATACGGGCGCCGACTCGCGCCGGAACCATAGGAGAATTACTATGCCAAACAACATTACACAGATATACCATTTTACTAAGTGAACAGGTAGATTAATGCTAATTAAAGCAGCAGCCGCTACGCCCACAACGCCCGTAATTGCTAATATTGCCACGACTGCAGTATCTGGACTGTGCTTCCGAAAGCTAGCATTCCCTGCTCGATGATGTAGAAACCCCGCCAGTAGCCCCGTCACGCATTCGCTAAACAATATTGCCGGGACCACTTCAAGTGGCTTATAACCGACTATCAGTAACAGAGGTGTGAGCATTGTGCCATAGCCCATCCCCAGTGTACTATCAACGTATTCGCAGATAAATGCGCTGATTGGCAAAAACACTACTTGTGCCTCCTGTCATATAACGTCCGGTTGAGCCGTAGTGAAGGCGACCACTTCGGCCTATGTGCAATGCAATCCCAGTCAAATCGGAATACCAATTGACATTGCCGAAGTGAATATAGCTGCCAGTTGGCTGTGAGCCGCATCTTAGTGTCCAACTCTCGGTCTAGCTGGATGCTTATTCCTGCCTTATCGGGAAGCAATTTCTGCAATCCATGAGCAGATGCTGGGGTTGCTACCATAAGCAGGGATAGGGATAAGAACACAGTAACCCCCAACAGTTCGCAGACTGCTGACCTCCCCCAAAAATGTTTACCAATACCCAATCTATTTCCCTCCAATTATGCTTCAGACTCTCGCCGTATTCTATACAACCGCCGTGCCTTCAAAGTGGGCGGGAATCTCGACATTCAGCAGCTTGAGAACAGTCGGTGCCACATCCATGAGTTGCAGGCGGACTTTCTGCCCCCGCTGCTCGCCGGGTATACCCAGGACAAATATTCCGTCGTAGTCGTGAACCGCGTCGTCGGGGCCGACTTCCGTATCAAAGCTGTACAGGCTGTCGTTGCCTATATGCTGGCCGGCTCGCCAGAACAGGTCGTCGAAATAGACCAGCAGGTCGGGCGCTTCATCCACATACGGCCCGTCGAAAAGCTCCTGCGGACGAAGAGCCTTCGTCTTCATAACTCGGCCTCGGTCATCGGTTATCTGTCCCAGGCGGCGGATGAGATCATCGCGGACGCTCTCGTATTCAGCGGGTGTTACGATACCCTGCGGCTCGCGGCCGACCACATTCAGAAAGATGCGCGAATAGTACCCGCCCCAGGCCCAAGCGGTCGTCTGGGGCCAGTCAACCAGATCAGTTGAAAAGTCAGTGACTCCCTCCGGAGCTTGCTTGAGCGTGAGAAGCCCCTGGCCACGTAGCCAATCGTTAACATTGAATGACCCTTCCATGCGCTTGGCGCCATGGTCGGAGACCACCATCACCGCGGCATCATCACCCGCGATACCTGCCAGCTCGCCCAGTTGCTGATCCAGGTGCTTGTAGTAGTCAAGGAGAATAGTCTGGAAAGGATTGCCCGGCTCAAACTTGCGATGCTGTGGGTCGCAGTATTTCCAAAAACCATGCTGGAGGCGATCCGGGCCCATATAGACTATCATAAAGAAGTCCCAGTCCTCACGCTGCAATAGATATTTGGCAGCGGCAAAGCGCTTGTCAGTCATCTGGTAGATCTGCTCCAGCAGCCCGGCCTTGTCGTTCGTCCGGAAGTTGCCACAATCAATCATATAGCCGCCGGTGGCCCGATGCAGGTCATCCTTGAGCCCGGGCGGGTAAGTATATTCAGAATCTGTCCCCGGCGTGAGGAAGCTGGAAACCAGTACGCCGTTGACCGCCGCAACTGGGTAAGTTTGGGGAACATTTAGCACCGCACAGCGCTGGCCCTGACTGCTGAGGATGTCCCATAGGCGGGGGACTCTGACTGCTGCGCTGGTGGCAATCCACATGCCTTCGTAGTCACCGGGCTTACGGTTGCGAAAGCCATAAAAGCCCAGGCGCCCGGGATTTTGCGAACTGACCATGGACGTCCACGCGGGGACAGTAATGGGCGGGTCACTGCTGCGCATAGGCCCCGCTATTCCCTGGTGGGTCAGCCGGCGCAGATTGGGCAGCTCGTGGAGCCACTCAGCTGTCAGCAAATCAGCCGGCGCGCTATCCCAGCCGATTATCATTACTCGCTGTACCTGTGACATACTCACCGAACTCCTATTCAACAAAGGGCTGATCGGACTTCTGAATAACCTCAAAGACCTCGGGGCGCATGACCTCGGGTGGTGGAGCTTGGCCTTCGACGATTAGCTGACGGATATTGGTTCCGCTGAACGAGATCTGCGAATCTGGCCCGTGAGGACAGGTTCTATCACTGGCTACTCGCTGGCAGGTTGCACAATACCAGAAGTCCCCGCGGATCGTGATTGGTTGGATCTGCAGATCAGCGAACTCTGGCTCATCAAATATCTCGATTGCGTCCTCTTCGCCATAGTAATCGCCAACTCCGGCATGGTCGCGGCCAATGATAATGTGAGTGCACCCGTAGTTCTTGCGCATAATTGCATGCATAATGGCTTCTTTGGGGCCAGCGTAGCACATCTCGAAGGGTAAGATGTTCAATACCACCCGGTCGGGTGGATAGTACTCATCTATCAGCACGTCATAGGTGTCCAGAATCAACTCGTCGCGGTAGTCCCCAGGTTTCTTCTTGCCGATTACCGGTTGAATGAATAAGCCATCAACAAGGCCCAGCACTGTCTTCTGCAGCTCTTCGTGGCCGCGATGGGGGACGTTGCGCGTCTGGAAGGCACAGACAGTGTGCCAGCCGCGCTGCGCGAAG
>JAUWYY010000024.1 GCA_030615605.1 bacterium | reverse complement strand
AGATCATCGGCGAACTCGTCGGTCAAATCCGCGACGATGCCGCGCACCTTATCATAGTCAACCTCCCCGGGCGGGCCTTGCGGGCCTGCCGGCCCTTGCGAGCCTGCCGGACCTCTCGGGCCAGCGGCACCTTGCGGGCCGACTAGGCCCACTTGTGGCGGCGCCTCTTCGATGGCATCCAGCAGGCGGCTGAGGGCCATGGCAAACTCGTAACGAGTCATGGCCCGGTTGCCGCGGAAAGTGCCATCGGGATAACCAATGATTATCCCCATGTCCACCAGTTGCTGGACAGCGTCATAGGCCCAGTGGTCGAACGGGACGGTCTGTGCGGGGCTTACTTGAGCGCACGCCGGAACTGCCAGGAGCACGATTAAACAGGCAGTTACGATATACTTGGTCATATTTATTCTCTCGCATAGTCTCTCAGGAAGCTGCTGCAAAGCAGCAACTTCACTCATACGCCCAAACAGCGAAGTGGCGAGTGGTTCCAGTTCCCTATGTTTCCTGTTTCCGTCGCCGGCTTGCTGCCGGAAGTGCATGACTTGCTGGTTGCTGACCTTACTGCCAATCTGGCTTTGCGAGATACCCTCCCTTCTTCGCCCGGTTTCGATGGGCAGTGCAACCAGGTGCTGAGAGGAACGCAGCTTGGCCTGTGGCCTCACTGCAATCCTATTTAGTATAGACGAGAATGTGGTATTTGTCAAGTGAGAGCACAGGGTGCGGCGTGGGATAGTATCAGTGCGCCGTAGTCTGTATTCCTCAGATCTAGACTGCTTCCATGGTCGAAGGTGGCTTGGTGGCGATGTTGTAGGTGACGCTGACCACGCCGGGCACCTCGGTCACAATCCGGTGGCTG
Source organism: bacterium (assembly GCA_030615605.1). Classification (GTDB taxonomy): domain Bacteria; phylum Armatimonadota; class Zipacnadia; order Zipacnadales; family Zipacnadaceae; genus JALGTD01. The sequence continues at coordinate 30,144 of JAUWYY010000024.1, read as the reverse complement.
AGCTTATCAAGGATGTCCCAGCTTACGCGAGTAGGAGTGGCGGTTCGCGCATCCACGCTGTCCCAGCAGCGGATCTCAATCTGCTGGCCGAATTCCCGGCGGCCCTCGCGCATTCCGGTGACGCGATCTTCGTGCAGTATTGCCATATACTGGAATGCCTCAACGTCGGCCAGTTCCTCCTCGGTGATGGTGGTGGCCAGCCTGATCAGGGCCAGCCGCTCCTGAGTAGCCTCCCCGATTACCCGCGCCGCCAGGGCCGGTCCCGGGAAGGGCATCCTGTTATACACGGACTCGGGAAGCCCCAGGGCCTGTGCCACCTTCCTGACACCGTCTTTGCGCAGTTGGATGAGGGGTTCGATGATCTGATAGCCAAAGACCTCCTGGGGGTCAATGCCTATCTGTTCGAAGACATTATGCTGGCGCTTGATTCCGGCGACAGTTTCATCCACATCGGTCAGGATGGTGCCTTGTAGCAGGTACTTCGCACCGCTTTCTCTGACCAGCCGGCCAAAGACGTCCCGGTAGAAGGTTTGCGTGACCGCCTCGCGCTTCTCTTCGGGGTCGGTGATGCCGGCAAGTGCATCGAGGAACTCATCCTGGGCATCAATCAGTTCGACATTGACGCCCAGGTCAGCGAACAGCGAGACAATTTGCTGCGGTTCGCCCTGCCGCATAAGTGCGTTGTCGATGAAATAAGTCTTCAACTGGTTGCCGATGGCCCTATGCCCAAGCATAGTGACAGCTGACGAATCAACTCCGCCCGAGAGCGCATTGATGGCAATCTCGTCGCCCACAGTGGCCGAGATCTCTTGCAGTTGGGTGACTATGAACTGCTCAGCATCTAGTCTGTCTGCCGAAATCTCTTCAATTGCCATTTGCCACTTGGCTCCTCAACAAGCAATGGTTTGAGCTTACGACAACGGCTTCGCACTTGACCGGCACGCGAAAAAGTGAGGTCACCTGCGCCTTCCTATTGCTTAGGGAGCAGCACAGCCGACTCGGCTAGCCAGACAGGCTGTCGCTTGCGGCGTCGCCCGAGATCACTGGCAATTAGCGCGCTTGCTCGAATCAGTCTTGCGGATAGCAGGTTACCACTGTTTCCGGGTCGCCCGCATTAGGGCCGTTACGGAAGTGAATTTCGTAGCGTAGCTCCACGCTGCGGTCACCGAGGGCCACGCGAGGAGTAGCGATCGCTCCCTGGTAGGTGCCATCAGCCTTGGGCAGGTGGCGAATCCCAGGCACCTTCCGCAGCGCTTCTCCGGTATCCGCACGCTTGACCACGGTCCAAATCTCCTGCAGCACACCAGGAGTCGCTTTGATGCTGAACTCGGTGCGCGTGCCCAGTCGGTCGCCGTTGCGTGGCGAGTAGACGATGGGAGCGCCGGCGTGCACGCCCTGGGCGCCTGCAGGAACCGTCTGGCCCGGCGGGACTGCCAGGGAGATGCTCACCGTCTGAGTGGCCTGATTCCAACCCACCTGGGCCCCGAACGCTTCAGCGGGGAAGCGCACCGGCACGTAGGTGTGGCCGGCAATCAGTCGTGGGGGCACATCCAGAGTTACCGGCTGCCCGTCAACGGAGGCTGTTCCCACTCCAATGGTCAACGTTACCGTTGTACCTTCCCGCACAGCGGTGGCCGTCTGTGTGGCACCGTCCCAGTCAACAGTCGCGTGCAACGCCTCAAACACCGTGCGCATTGGCAACAGCACGCGCCCGCTGATCTCCACAGCAGGTGGCTGAGAGGGCAACTGCTGCCCGTTGACTACCACATTGATCGCCAGGGCTGGCGAGGTGGAGACGGCAAAGACGGCTACGACGACAACCAAAGATAGTTTGAACCTGTCCATATCAAATCCTCCTGTTGCCAACACCTTCGTGCTGGCGTGTTGTACACGGCCTGATAGACTATTCGGCATGTGCATAATTTTTCCTTCTCTGCTGGAATGCTTAAGGGAGACCACGGATGGCTGCCAGCATATCACTGCTTATCATAAACGTACCACTGATATCCATAAGCGGTATCCACACATCTATACCCTTCCAGAACTTGATCGAGCAGATCCTGATTGCCTGGCTGGCTAACCTCCTTCTGCCACCAGTCGGTATCTGGCAGCAGAATAAACTTGGGACGATGCGCGCGCACCTCTTTCAGAAATAACTGGCGTGGGTGGGCTAGCTCACCAATGATTGGTTCATATCGCGGCAACTGCTCCCACAATTTGTGATTCAGCAGGTGCTCAAGTACCAAGTAGCGGGATGCCACCCGGCGCTTGCTCCAGAAGACTACTCCCGGGTTGTGATCCAGCACCAGGATGCGGTCAGTGCTGGTTGTTTGGGCAGATAGATTGAGGGCCGCACGGACCTGTGAGTTATCAGGCATCTTGAAGACTCGATCTCGCCATACCCACGCTGCGTGCCTTAGCGGACGTGGCATGGACAAAATCAGACACAGTGTCATCCCGACAAGCAGATATCGTTGCCAATGCTTGGCCTGCATTGCAGCGACACACCGTGCCACCCCGACGGATGCCAGAATGGAGAGTGGCACGGCAAGCTGGGTGAAGTGGTACTGTAGCGGGCAGGAGCTAACGCAACTGCCAATTATTCCTCCCGCCATCCACAGAACCAGCAGCCATCCGATGGGCGTTGGGAGTCGCTGGTCGGAATGGTTGCCTGTGGTGGATGATCGCCGAACCCAGTCAATTGCCGCGACAATTCCAAATGCCCAAATCAGGGCTGTAGAACTGATTGGGTGTATCATTGATTCTGCCAGGCCGTGAAGTCGTGCTGCCAGGCCTGCGCTTTGTGCTACGGCGGGGATGACCCACACCCATGCTACGAAGTCCTGAAAATTGCTGTATCGGACCACCAACGCAGCCACTACTAAGACGCCCAGCGCAACGCCGGCTAAGAGGAGCCGCAGGCCAGAGCGGCCCCGGCGCGAGGTGGACTGATGTCTGGCAATTAGAAAAGCACCAACCAGAAGAGCCCCACAGTCCAGAAGTGCGATCTGCTTGCATGATGCGGCCAGCACAGCGAAAACTCCGCTCATCACGGGCAATACCGCGTGCGGTTTCTTTGCAGTCAGAAAACTTACCAAACACAAGAAAGCTGCTGCACTGAATGCAGCCATAAATAGGTCCATCTCGACGGTCAAGCCGACGGTGTGAGCAAGGAATACCACTGTCATAAACGCAGTGAGTAGAGCTGTCTTTGGGCCTGACCACAGGCGCGCCAGGGCCGCAGCACAGACCACAACGGCGAAGAATACCAGGAGTCCGAAGAGATGAATTGCTACAACGCTGCCTCCGGTCACTCGTAACACGGCGGCATAAAGCAAGTATCCAATAGGCCCTTTCCAGTCAGCGGCATCGTGGTACAGCTCAGCGCCCAGCAGAATCTGCTGGCCCACTGTGGCATAGGTAGCCTCGTTTACATATACGAAGTCACGAGCTGGTGGCCGCAGAAATGCGACTAGAAGTACAAGGCCGGCCCAAGCAAGATGAGTCTGATAGCTGAAAATGCGCTTGGTCACCTGCGACAGATTCCTCTCCTCGGTGGCTACTACGGCAAAAAGCGGTACTTGATCAGCGTCCAGACAGCAATTACTCCATCTGTCCAGCGGATCTTTTTGCCGGCCTGCGAACTGCGAGGCTGGTAACTGATGGGAACTTCATAGATTTCATAGCCGGCGCGAGCCACTTTGGCAGTGACCTCAGGGCAGAATTCGAAACCAATACACCGCAGATCGATTGATTTGATCACTTCCGCGTCGAAGACCTTATAAGCTGTAGCCTCATCAGTGAGGGTGGTACCGTATAGCAGATTAGCCAGCCGGGGCAGAATCCAGTTAGCGAGGCGATTGGGCAGCGCCATCCCCTTGATCTTGCGGTGAAACCTGGTTCCGTAGACAACCTGGGCCTGGCCGGAAAGTATTGGGGCCAGCAGCTTGGGATAATCCTGCGGGTCATACTCGATGTCGGCATCTTGGATCAGCACAATGTCTCCAGTAATATGCTCAAGTCCCCGGCGGATCGCCGCCCCCTTGCCCTGGTTTTCTGGTGAAATCACCAGATTGATGTCAAGCGGTGATCGTTGGGCGAACTGTTGCACAATCTGTGCCGAGCGATCGGTCGAACCATCATCTACTGCAATTATCTCCTTGGTAATGCCCTCCAGAGCGACCTGAGCAATTTCGTCCAGCACCTGGGCAATGGTGCTTTCCTCATTGTACATAGGAATAATGATGGACAGGCGTGTGTATGGGCCGGTCACGGCGAGCTCTCCTTCGCCTCAGAGGAAGCAGTTGCTATCGGCTGATCACGGCGCAGATAGACGTTGTATCGACAATGCCAGACGGAAGACGGCTTGTCGAAAGCGGCTACTTTGGTGAAATTGGGCAGGAGAGTATTGCCCTGGGCATACAAGTCGGGGTCGTGCTCAGCGCACAGCAGCAGGGCAAAGAAAGCGATATCTATCACGTGATACGTGACATCACTGCCCCCACCAATACCAAAAGCCGCCGCCAGAATCAAGGGGAAGCCCGGACGATGGTAGGAGGCCGGCCAGGGTTGGTGTTTATCCAGCGGGCCGGAGAGAGTTGCCATCTCGCTGCCTCGGGTGAAGACGCCCTGATACTGACCTGTCTTGAGGAAGCGAGCGGCGATTGCTGCGTACTGCTCGGCGTCGGGCATCCGCAATTGCCAGCCGGCGATGCTCAGGTAGACAATTCCTACCGCCAGCGCCATGGCGATGACCGCCAGCGAGTTTCTCATGCGGTGCTTGCTGCCGGTGGCGTCGGGAGTCTCTTCTCGAGACGAAGCTGGATTTTCACCACGGTACTTATGCATCTGCTAGTAGATCGTCCAACCCGCCGTGCTGTTTCGATAATCGCCAGCGCTGAGGAGAAGCATCACCAACTACCAGGCAGTATACCACAGGCCCACCCTGCTAACAACCAGCGGCGGCGGGCACGGACTCGTTGTACCCAGCAAGGGATTGGGCCGAGGGTTGGTGAATGTACAGATTGCTGCGAGACAACAGTGCTGATCAAAGGAGAGAGGCCGATGAGTGAGAAGAGGATACCGCCGTACCCCGACGGGGTGCAGCAAAAAGAGGAGCTGACCACTCGCACCTTCCAGTATGTCCACCCCTTCAACTATGAGAACGTGGTGGTGGACCGCCAGTACAACTGTGGGGAGTTTCACGGGCTGGAGATGAATCCGATCAATTCCTATTGGCCCCAGACAGAGCGGCACCCGGCTGACGGCATAATCATCGAGGAGGAGGGACCCATCGTCCGTGTGGTAGTCATCGGCAGTGCCTGCACTCCGCCAGGCTATGTCACGCTGGAGTGTGAGCCCGGCGCGGGCTTTCGCCGCGATGATGAGGTGGAGCAGGTGATGCCGGTGCGGTTTCGGGTCAACGGGCTGTGGGGGATGCACCTGCGAGTCGACCAGTGGATAGAGCGGGTGCGGCCTCTCGCCCCATTCAGGCACAGAAGGAGGCGAGTCGTATGTACGACATTGACAGTTCTTTGCTCAGAATCGCTCGACAGAAACAGTTGTTCTTCGACTATGTGGTGATAGAGTCCGTCCAGGACATCACCCGTACCCTCCACCGCCCCGAAAAGGTGGAGCAGAATCCGCTGATCTACAAGGACAAGCCCTGGGAGACGGTACCCTACTTCAGCACCAACGTGTGGAATGTCCTGTATGACCAGCAGGAGGGGCTGTTTAAGTGTATCTACACCGACTGGGACTACGACCAGCAGGGCCATGCCAGCGGCGATGTCTCATTCGTCAGCCGCATGCGTCAGTTGTATGCCTATTCGGAGGATGGTGTCAACTGGGTCAAGCCGGAGGTGGGTCTGGTCCAGAAAGAGGGCAGGACACCAATATCATTTTTGGCTCAGATGAGTATGGCTCGGTCTACGCCATGTCGCCGGTCGCAGACCCTGAAGAAAGCGACCCGGAGCAGCGGTACAAGAGCCTCTATGTTTGGACTCCCCCGTGGGGCAGCTTCGGCCGGCACGGCGAGGTCAGAGCGGCCCACTCGCCAGATCTAATCCACTGGACCCAGTACGAACAACTGCCTGAGTTGGGCCTGTGTGGCCCCCATCTGAATGACGTACACATTATGGCCTACGACCACCAGGCTCGCCAGTTTGTGCTGAGCACCCGCCACTACGCTCAGGGATGGGGCATGGTCAATTCTGCCTCGCCCAGTACTAACAGCTTTATTGGCAAGTACCATCCCAACGAATGGTGGCGGCGCAACAACCGCCGCATCTGGCAGACCGAAAGCAGTGACTTCTTTCACTGGGCCGAGCCGTATCTGATCATGGCTGCGGACGATGAGGAAGACAACATTGATGATACTTTCTACGGGATGCCCCGGTATCGGGCCGGCAATGTCTGGGTGGGTCTGCTCAATGTTTTCCACCAGGTGGCCAACACTATGGATGTGCAGTTGGCCTACAGTCGCGATGGCAAGATCTGGAAGCGCACCGGCCAGCGCCAGCCCTGGATCACCCGCGGGCACGAAGATGCCTGGGATGGCGTGATGGCGAGTTGCTGCAACGTGCCGCTGGAGGTCGGTGACGAACTCTGGGTCTACTATGGGGGAGCTATCAACCACCACGACTGGTGGCTGACCGGCCTGAAAGAAGGACTGGATGCCAGAGCGGTTCGCGAGGGTATCATCGTGACGCGGCCGTTGCTATTGGACAGGCCCGATGAGTCGGCAGCGCGCAGCAAGCTGGTAGTCAATGCACAGGTCAGCGATGGGGGTTACCTCCAGGTCGAGGTGACTGACGCCGCCGACAAGGTACTTGACGGATATAGCAGAGAGGATTGTGATACCTTCACCGGTGATGAGGTCAGGCACGAAGTCACCTGGCAGGGCAAGGCAATCCTGGAGCACCCCCAGCGGCTGAAGCTGCGTTTCTTTATGCGCAATGCTGCTCTGTATTCGTTTCAGTTCGCTGCGCCGACTAGTCCCTAGCGCCTGGCGCGCGCCGGACGGGTCGGCAGGCATATTCTTCCTGAATTATGACAAGGAAGAGGCCCACGAGTTCAGTTGGACCGTAGATTTGGCCGAAGGTGCCGGCTGGGGCAGAGCCAGGCGCCTGCGACTATATCAGTGGGCTGAATGAAGACGAAGGCCTACAGTCGGTTACTGACGTCCGTGGCGGTCAGCTCACCCGCCGCGCCACTATCGAGCCGTGGGGGCTGATTGCTCTCAAAATAGAGGCGATAAAATGAAAAGCACAGCGCTTGCAACCGTAGTCCTATTGTGGATAGTTCTTCCCCTATGTGCCCAGGATATGAAGGTTACCTCCGGCTGTGTTGCCGCTGAGGTCGGCGACCTGTCCGGCGTGGACGCTTACCGGTTCGGCAAGAAATCGACTGACTAGTCGCGTGAGGAGTCTTGTCACATGAAAGCAGCAGTCTACTACGGTCCAGGGGATATTCGGGTAGAAGATCGCCCTGAGCCGGATGCGAGCGGGGACAACCTCGTCGTACAGGTGCATTGCTGCGCGATATGTGGGACTGACGTTAAGCTGGCCACTATTGGGCATCATCGAGCCAAGCCGGGCCGAGTCATCGGCCACGAGATGGTGGGGCACATCGTCCACGTGGGCGCAAACGTTGAAGGCTTCGCCGCAGGCGAGAGGATCACTCTTGCAACCACCGTTGCCTGCGGGGACTGCCCGTACTGTGTGATGGGCCTGGGTAACCTCTGCCCCAATTCGCTGCCGATCGGTTTGGGCGCTGACGGTGCCTTTGCTGAGCTGATGGGAGTGCCGCCTGAAGCGCTGGCTGGCGGCAACGTGGTCAAAGTCCCCGACCGGGTTCCTGACGAGGCCGCTGCCCTGTGTGAGCCGATGAGTTGCGCGATCAATGCCCAGCAGATAGTGGGCGTCGCCGAGGGTGACAGCGTGCTGGTCATCGGGGGCGGGCCGCTAGGTGCAATTCACGTTGAGGTAGCCAAGGCGCTCGGCGTCGTACAGGTGATGATTGTTGAGCTAACCGAACCCCGCTTGTCAATGATTCGCAAGTTCAAAGACATCGTGGTCATTGACGGATCCCAGGAAGACGTCGCGGCCATTGTCAAGCAGCACACGGCGGAGTTGGGCGCGCATGTCGTCATTGTCGCCGCCCCGGCCGCTCGCGCGATGGAAGAATCAATCAACTATGTGCGTAAAGGCGGCGCGGTCAGTCTATTCGGCAGCTTGCCCAGTGATGCCCCCGATATTACCTTCAACAGTCGTGTTATCCACTATGGCGAACTGCGGGTGTGTGGGGCGTCTGACTCACGCCCCGAGCATGTCCGGAAGGCTGTTAAGCTGTTGGCTGACGGTGAGATTGACTATGAGAAGATCGTCACTCATCGAGTCTCACTGGAGAATATCCACGAGGGTTTTGAGTTGATGAAGCAGAAACAGTCCCTGAAGGTGCTAGTTTTTCCCAGCGTTGAGGAGTACTGCACTCCCTAGGCCGGGGAATTGCGAGATGCTGACAGCGAGGAGAACCATATGAGCGGTAAACTTGAAGGGCGCATCGCAGTTGTCACAGGAGGAGGCTGCGGTATCGGGGCAGAGCTCTGCCGGGCCTTTGCCGATGAGGGCGCACTGGTCGGGGTGCTGGATGTACGCCAGGAAGAGGCCGAACAGGTGGCCGAGCAGGTCCGCCAGGCGAGCGGCCAGGCCATGGCCGTGGCCTGCGATGTGACCAATCGCGATGATGTAGAGCAGGCCGCCGACCAGGTAGAGCAGAAGTTGGGGCCGCTGGCCATCTGGGTGAACAACGCCGGCGTCTCCTACATTCTGCCGTTTCTGGAGTGCACCGAGCAAATCTGGGACCAGACTTTGGAAGTGAATCTCAAGGGGGCCTTTCTGGGCTGTCAGGCGGCTGTGCGGCGGATGGCTCCCCGCCAAAGCGGCGTCATTATCAATATGTCTTCACAATCAGGTAGGGTGGGCAACAGTCACTATGCGGCCTATTGTGCCAGCAAGTTCGGCATCATCGGCCTGACCCAGTCGCTGGCGGTGGAGTTTGCTGCTCGGGGCATACGGGTCAACGCAATCTGTCCTGGGGTTGTGGCCACGCCAATGTGGGATACACAGATTGAAGACTATGCCCGCAAGCGCGACCTGAAGCCCGAGGAAGTTATGTCCTACTTTGAGAGTAATATCCCCATGGGTCGAATAGGTAAGGCTGAGGAGATAGCACAGGCCGCCCTGTTCCTGGCCAGTGACGAGGCGGATTACATAACTGGCCAGGCTCTCAACGTCTCCGGCGGTGCAGTGATGCACTGACGTGCGGGCCGGAGTGCCCGAGACAACTGGCTGAAGCCCGACATACAAGATTCTCCACGATACCGACCAAGAAGGTGCTCCTATGCCACTAGTAACCGATTATCAGCAGGTCAAGGACGTCTACCAGGAGGCAGCCGAGTTGGGTGTAGCTATGCCCGCCTTTTGTTGTGAGGATCGCGAAACATTAGAGGCTATCCTGGCCTCAACAAAAGAGAAGGGTGAGGAGTTGGGTGTTGAAGACCTGCCGGTTTTGCCGACGTGGACGGTTCGCTATCCCCCCCGGGGCCAGATGAAGCTGATTACAGCCTGCGGGGATCCGGTGCTGGGAATGCGGCTTATGCTGTCCGACCTTGAGCTGTTTGCCAGTGAGGAAAGCCCCTACGGGAAGCTGCGTATCCTGCCCAACGCAGATCACGCCTTTCCCTGGCTGGATGGTGACATCCTGAACGGCTTTATCGATCAGCTATCCGTAGTTATGTTTGATGCCAGCGAGCGCCCCTTTGAGGAGAATATCAGGCTCACAGCCGAGTATGTCGAGAAGGTCCATGGCCGTGTCGCTGTCGAGGGGGCGGTGGACGAACTATATGAGTCGGGCGGCGAGCAGATAAAGAACGAGCCGACAACCGTCGCTCAGGCGCAAAGATTTCTCGCCGAGACCGGTGTGGATATCCTGGTTCCCAACGTGGGTACCGAGCACCGGGCTACTGCCCAGGAGATAGAGTATCGTTCCGATCGGGCCAGAGAGATCAGCGCAGCCGTCGGCAAGATACTCTGTCTGCACGGTAGTTCCTCACTGCGCCCGGCCTCCGCCGCTAACCTGCCTGATGACGGCTTTGTCAAGGTCAATATCTACACTACGCTGGCGGTCAGCGGCGGGCAGGCGGTGGCGTGGCATCTGCTGAATAACCTCGGCAACATTTTCACCGAGGCTCACCTCGAAGAACTTGTAGCCAAAGGGGTGATTGGCGAGGTGGCCGGATCACCTGACTTTGGCGACAATGAGCTGCCCATAGAGCCCAAACTGGCCGTTGTAGCCAATCCACCGCGTCGCGACGCCTGGTTTGCGGCAGTCCGCGACCGCTGCAAGGAGTACCTGGGTCTGCTCCGCTACCAGCGATATGCTCAGTGACAGTCCTAGCGGGAGAGGAGCTCTGCTGTGGATGGCGCGCCTCAGACTGGGCTTTCTTTGTTCGCATCTTCGGTATTCATTTCAGGAGTTACGGACGCTAGGTACGGCGCTCGGATCAGTTTCTGTGCTGTTGCAGCGAAAGTCTCAATCTGCTCGCGAGGAGGCTTTGCATCTGCATGAAACATCTCTACCTGGAGAAATGGGCCGGGGCGGGTATGTTCTCGTCGAGAACGATTCCACGAGGGCTGAAGTACAAAATGCAAGTGGCCAGGTCTCCAGCCCGCGTGTGACCAAAGGCAAATGTAAACCTGATCAGGCTCGAGAATAGCCTGTATGGTGGCCACCACGCGGCGCAGCAGAGGACCCAACTCTCTGACTTCGTTGTCGGTTAACTCCCAGAAGTGAACGCAGTGGCGGAACGGCTTGACGATCAGCGTCCCTACGCCGAGTGGCCCGATGCAGTGCTCCACGACCCAGCAGGACGTGGCGTAGATTCTACCACCCGGTAAGTCTAGTTTGCCGTTTGTTAGGCTGCAAGCGAGACAGTTCTCCATCTTTCATCCTCCACCGTGGAGTGAGCATCGATAAGCGCCCGTCAGTCCTATTTCTTGCCGCTGGTAAGAGTGATCGTATCGGTCAGAAGCCAGGGATCATCCGGGTTTTCTGCAACATATCGCCTTAGTGCATCCAACCCCTGCTCAAAAGAAGACTGGCTGATGAGACTGAGTACGGAAGTATGCTTCTGCGCGGCTTTCATGACTCTGGCCTCTGCAGACCGGTATGTCTGCTGCACCACAGATATCGATACCACATCGTGGAAGCCACAGTGGGCAAACCATTGTTCAACCTGTCGAATACTTGGGGTACGGGCTTCGTCAATCTCAAGGGTGCCAGGGAAGAATCTGTGCTCTGGGTCGTCACGAATGTGCTCAATGGCTCCAGAGCGATTGAGAATGATAGCATCCTTCATTAGAATTCGGTGGCACTCTTTGATTACTGCAAGGGGATCATCAGTGTGGTGGAGAAGATGGGACATGAAGATGGCGTCCAAGCACATATCAATGAATGACAAGAATTGTGCGTCCACGGCGAGCCACCGCACACGGGTGGCGTTGGTCTTTCTTCTTGCTTGCTGCAGCATCTCTTCCGATGCGTCTGCCCCAATGACCCAATAGTCCAGTCTGTCGGCTATGGGAGTTGTGAATCGCCCTGTGCCACAGCCGAGGTCGAGGAATCGCGCGTCCCGCCGGCTTCCCACCTTTTCTGCAATGAGGTCTAACCACAGTCGAAGATTGTCTTCCGATATGGGCCGCGCTGCGTCATAGGTACTCGCTATGCTGCTGTAGGCGGCTTTTCTCATCGCCCCTCCCCGCAATTAGGCAATGACAGGGTGTCCGCAGCCGGATATCGCGTCGGGATGGCTGTCTCGATCACCTGATTGCCCTCCAGCTTGACGCTGTATGCGCGAGCGTTGGGGCGAGAGCTAACGGCTTCGGCCAGTCCGGTCCCCACATAGTGAAGTGCAGCACCGTTATCGGCCGCCACGCCCCCGAGCAATTCTCCCCTGGCAATGCACTGATGGTACGCTGCCCGCCGACTTGGCTCTATGTCATAATGTGGACAAGCACTGCCCTCAAGGAAACATAACCCGTCTCTCAATGCCGAAAGCCCGCTACCGAATGAGTCGGTCAGGCTCTGTTCGAACCAACAGATCATTCCGGCGCTTAACCCGGCGAGGATGACGCCGGCAACCCACGCTTCGCGCAATATGCGGTCGATACCATGAACCCGCCAAATGGCTAACATGTTAGCGGTACTACCACCGCCAACATAGATCACATCTTGGTCTAGTAGAAATACCCTCAAATCCTTCACACCCGAATCTCGGAACAAACTCAGATGTGTGGCCTCCGCTCGCTCAGGAGGAAATGCGTCATAGAACTTATCAATGTAGCCCTGTGCGTCGCCGCTCGCGGTGGGCACGAAACACACACGCGGCGTTTTCCTGCCGCTGAGACCCAGGACAAAGTCGTCCAGCAGGGGATTGTCTGGTTCCTCTGAGAATCCCCCTCCACCCATCGCAACAATGTGCCGTGTTGGTGGAACTTGCTTTGACAAGGACTCGCCCCCATCAGGAATTTGCCATCCGTCTGTCTTGCTTTGATGATTCTCCGAACCCGCGATCGATTCCTACTCACGCTGGCGCCAGAGATGCAGAAATCAGGAATCTGGGCGCTTCCCGGAACCTCACCGACCAGCAATCATCCAGCTTTGAGAGTGCTTAGGCAGCTATCGGGCACGCTTTGACCGGCTACCCGTGCGTGCTCGCTGTCCCAACAAGTTATCTGCTCAGCCCCTGTCACAGCACCTTGGACTTGTCTATCTCTCGGTACTCACCTGGTCTTAAGCTCACACTCCCCAGGGTCAGTTTCCCTATCCGCACGCGTCGCAGCTTGATTACTGACAGCCCCACGGCCTCGCACATACGGCGAATCTGGTGGTTGTATCCGGTATGGAGGATAATGCGCAGTAGAGCGGTATTCTCGTCCCGTCGGCCCTCCTCCAGCACTGAGACCCGATCGGCCCGCAGCAGTTCCCCATCAGCCTCGATGCCCTCGGTGAAAGTGCCAACTATTCTGTCTCGATCCAAGCCCGCAGGCGGGCAGTGCACCAGCACTTCGTACTCCTTTTCGTGTTCGAAGCTGGGGTGCATCAACTCGTGAGCCAGCTGCCCGTCGTTGGTCAGCAATATCAAGCCCTCTGAATTCAGGTCCAACCGGCCTACCGGATAGACGCGGGGATTGTCGGGTACCAGATCAGTGACCGTTGGCCGACCATGCGGGTCAGAGGCAGTGGATATTACCCCTGCAGGCTTATGCAGTGCGTAATAGATGAGTTGTTCGGGGTCTGATGAGACTGGGTTACCGCAGACAGTAACCTGGTCGGTTGCAGGATCAATCTTCATCCCCGGCTGCGCCGGCTCGCCGTTGACCAATACATCCCCACAGCGAATATGCTCGTCGGCTCTGCGCCGCGAGCATATTCCCGCGTCAGCGATGAATTTGTTTATGCGCACTCTGGCCATATGGCATTCCCCATGGACCGGCGGATAGCCGGCTTAGGGAACCATCGCAAAGATGCGGTCCATTGCCCGGGAGGTGGCGTAGATCAGCTCGTCGGGCGCATGTTGGTAGGGGGGCATCATTTCCCCCGCGCACCAACCGTCGTAGCCGACCTCCTTGAATGCCGCCATCACCTCGGGCCAGTTGACATCGCCCTCCAGTAGGTCGCAGAAGCCGTCTATGGTGCCGACGCTACGCTTGAAGTCCTTGAAATGAACGCGGACGATGTGGTCGCCGAGGATGCGGATCCACTGCTCGGGAAAGCCCGTTGGCATCATGTTGCCGACGTCCATATAGAAGCCGACCCGCTCGCTCCCGACCTCCTTAATGAAGCGGAGCATCTCCAGGGGGCTAAGCAGGAACATATTCCAGACGTACTCCAGGCCCATTGACACGCCCAACTCCTCGGCAAGCGGAGCCAGTTGCTTCATTGCGACCAGCGCTCGCCCGTAGACAGTCTGGTAGGGGACAACGGGGGAGTCGGGTATGAAGCTGGCATGGACACAGCCGGGGATGACCAAGACGCCATCCACTCCGACCATGTGTGCTCCGCGCAGCAGCGCCTCGGTGATTTCCGTGGCCTTGTTGCGTTCTTCGGGATCGTCGGCGGTCAGTGAGTAACTCCAGTACAGGCCGCAGGCAATTCCTGAGATTTCGATGCCCATCCGGCGGGCCGTCCCCACCACGCGGGGAGCATCTTCCTGCAACGACTGCATACACAACAGTCCTAAATCACTTTGCGAACCCTCATCGTCGTCCTCGTTAAGGGCTATCTCAAAGCCCTCGAATCCGGCCTCCTTGGCCAGTGTCATCCTATCCCGCAGTGGCATATTGGCGGGAAATGACCATTCGCTGATGCTCTTGCGCATACGGATTCCTCCTTGTATCGGTTTTCGGCGACCTGCCAGCGGCCGCTCGTGCGTAGCCTCTGCACAACTCAGTCAATGGGGACAACCTGGCCGCTTTGAGCTGACTGGTGTTCGGCCAGTACCAGCTCGACGGCTTCTCTAGCTGACTGCGGGGTGACGCGCTGCGGCGGCCGGTCGTTCTCGATGCAGTCGACAAAGTAGGCTATCTCCCGCTCGTAGCCGGTTTGCTGGGCATAATCCGGCGAATAGGGTTCGCCGTCGGCGGGGTAGAAGGTGAGGGGCGGGTCCTTGGCCAGCGACAGTTCTAACAGGCCCTTATCGCCCAGCACCTGAAAACCCATCTCAAAGGGTACTGACTGGGGCATCGCCCAGCCGCCTTCAGCAGTGCAGACGAGGTCGTCGTAGAAATAGGTGGTGAAGACGTGATCGACCTTTTCGCCGCTGGTAACTACATTATTGGCCTGGGTCATCACCGCATGCGGACGGCCGAACAGTGCCAGGACGAAGTCGGCATCGTGGATATGCAGGTCCATCAGCGCTCCGCCGCTGAGTTCGGTGTCCAGGAGCCAGCCGCCCTCGGACCAGGTCGGAGTAGGCGAAAGGCGAGTGAACTTGGCCGAGGCCACCTGGCCCAGGTCACCATTGCTCACCATCTCGGCTAGAACCTCGTATTCCGGCCAAAAGCGAACACACTGGCCGACGAACAGCATACCGCCAGCCGCCTGCGCGGCGCTAATCATCCGGTCACAGTCTTCCACGCTGCGCCCCATGGGCTTTTCCACAATACAGTGGCAGCCTGCCGCCAAGGCGGCTACCGATACATCGGCGTGCCGGTAAGTCGGCACGCACACGTCCACGCAGTCGAGTTCCTCGTTGTCCAGCATCTCCTCTGCGCAGACATATCGGGCCTGGGCAGACAGATCCAACTCGGTGGCGTCTCCGATATTGCCACCCACCGCGGGAGCTACTTCAGCAACTTTGTCTGGATTCTCATCGCATACCGCCACCAACTCGACATTTTTCAGGCTCTGGTGGATAGCAAAATGTTGCTGCCCCATAAAGCCCATTCCGACTAGTCCCATCCGAATCATCGTAGTTTCCTCCCATCATCTCGGCGCTAGGTTGTCCTCCATACATCATATTCGCCAGGCAGTTGCCGGAATCCTTCACGACTTTGCCTCTCCGATCGCACCTGCCAGCTCCAGCCAGTATCTAACCACTGCGGCGACATTAGTGGACTCCAAAGTGATTTTCGTTGTCGGTCAACTGGATACCTCCTTATGGTGCCTGAGGTTTGACTGGAGGCATCGGATGTGCTATATTCCGACAGTCACGAGTCGGGTATTATCGGACGGCAGCAAGGTAACCCCATGGCACCCCATGCGATTGCTTTAGTTTTGTTTTCTGCCGTCTGTCACGCTGTCAACCACCTACCGATACAGCGACCTGTCGCTGGGTTATCCCCTCTCGCGCACCGGCATCGTTCTGGTCCCCATCTGGGCATATCTGTTTTTGGGCGAGAGGATATCTGTGCTGGCGGGTGCAGTAATCATATTCTTAGGAGCATTCTTGGTTTCAATTAGCAAGTAAGACCTGAGCCGGCCATAAGGAGGCCGCAGACCATGCCCAATCCCTTCTCGGGCGATGGCGACTGGTACAAAGGAAATCTGCACACTCACACAACTGTCTCAGACGGGGAACTAAGCCCCCAGGAGACGATTCGCACCTATGCTGAGGGGGATTATGACTTCCTGGCGCTGACCGATCACGACGCGGTCGTGGACTATTATGGTCTCGACCCGCACGGGATGACTCTCATTACTGGTTGTGAGCTTGCCGCCGGTCGTGGCGAGCTCGACCAGACCTTGCACGTGGTCGCCCTGGGTCTGGATGCGACCCCGCAACTGCCCGACAGCTATAATTTTGCCGAGCTGGTGGCGGCTATCGCTGCCCAGTGTCAACTGTGTTTTTTGGGTCATCCATTCTGGTCACTGATCGAAGCCAGCGAGATAGTGGACTTGCAGGGGCATGTGGGCATCGAGGTATACAACGCTACCTGCCAGCACGGCTGCGCGCGAGGTCCCTCAGAGATGGTCTGGGATATTCTTCTCGCTCACCAAAAGCGCCTGTGGGGTTTTGCGGTCGACGATGCTCACCGCAGCGAAGACTACTGCCAGGGCTGGGTGTGGGTCAGGTCGGCAGAAGACAGCGTAGCAGCGATACTCGAGGCCCTGAAAGAGGGGCATTTCTACGCCTCGGCCGGGCCGCGGATATATGATCTTGGAGTCGAAGCCGAAGAGGTCTGGGTGCGTTGTTCGCCCTGCCGGCAAATTGCGGTGGTCGAGGCCACTCCCGGCGGGGGGTTCAGCACCGGCCGCTTGGCCGCCCAGCCCCCCTTTGAGGAAGCTCATCTGCCGCGCCAGTTCCCGGATCATCCCTTCCGTGTTGAGGTCCTTGATGACCAGGGGTGCAAAGCCTGGACTAATCCCTTCTTCTCTGAGGAAGCTGCCTCCTGAATTGGTGCCCAGTGGCTGGTTGTGATAGCTGGCGAACAGCATAAACCTTGCTGAGGACGTAGCGTGGGCGGCAGGTAATCAGAGCCGGTGCCGCGAAGAGTAACTGGGTTGGTTTGATATCATCACTGCCGTGGAACTCGGGCTGAGGGCAGGAAGGTCCTCCGGTTGTGATGAAGGAATACTGCAATAAAGCCAACGATATGTTATAATTAGCAGCCAAGGCGGTCCGGTTGATCTGCGAGGCCGGTCGCCACTGTTGTAGGGGAGTTGACTGCGGTGCAAGACAGCACCAGGCGGCAGATAACCTGGGTTATAGTAGCAGGCCTTGTCGTGATACTGATCATCTTCATTGCCTATAGGCGCACGGCGGTGGAGCGGGCGCTCAACAAGCTGGCTGCGGGCAGCCCTGCTCAGCAAGTCGCGGCGGCAGCGGGCTTGATTAGAGAAGGACGGCTGGCCACTGCTGTCGAGGAAGAACCACGCTGGGTGCAAGATCGGGCGGTGGCTGCTGCCTTGCGGGTCGGCAGCCCTAAAGCCTTTCGCCTGCTGGTGAAGATGATACCTCTGGTTGACAAGCCAGTTGCGGACGAGATCAAGGCAAGCCTGGCTATGGTTGGAGCGCGGGCCGCCGGTGCGGCGGCTCAAGAGTTGTCAGACCAGGACGCTACCATCCGAACAGCAGCTTTCGGTGTGCTGGCGGGCATTGGTGCGCCTGCCCTGCCTTCGTTGATGCCCATGGTTGGTGTCTACAATGATGATACGCGAGTTGCGGTCACAAATGCTTTGATTGGCATCGGCGAGGCTGGCATCCCCTCATTGATAGAAGTCCTCCAGCAGACCAGTCCCGGTCCCGAGCAGTCGGCGGGAGAGTTTGTGCGCAGCCAGGGGACCGCTTATGAAGTATTGAACGCCCTGAAGGCAATAAGTCTGGCACCCGCAATGAACCAGTTGCTGACTAGCGAGGATGCCGCCGTCCGCGAGAAAGCGGCGCGACTGCTGGGTGACATCATTGACCAGACCTCCGAATCCTTTGATCACCCGGCTGTCGCCGAGCCTATCCCACTGCTTGTGCCAACTCCTTTGGAAGATGCTCTCATCACGGTGGATCCGCTGATGGCACACCTGTCGGACGATTCTGACTGGCGAGTGCGTCGGCAGGCAGCGCTGGCGCTGGGTAAGCTATTCTCGGCCGGCGATCAGCCCGGAATTGTCAACGCTCTGGTTGGCGCTCTCGGTGATTCCAGAACAGATGTCAAGGCGGGGGCAGCGACTGCACTCGGTCAGATCGGAGCAGTCCAGGTCGCACCGGTCCTGGCGGAGACACTTATAGAAGACCCAACAGGTGCTGTCCCTGAGTTGCAACTGGCCCTGCGCCGGCTGGGAGCGCCGGCTATTTCTGCCTTGTCCCCGGCCCTGAGCTCGGACAACGCGGAAACCCGCCGCCTGGCTACTGAAATACTGGCCGGCATCGGCAGCCGCCAGGTGGTTGCCCCGCTTGGAGTGCGGCTGGCCGACTCTAGCCCCGCTATTCGCCGGTTAGCTGCTGAGACTCTAGGAAGTATGCCCCAAGATGTGCTCACGGCGGCCAGCACCCCGGAAGTTGTTGACCAAATGCTAGCCGCAATAGGTGACCGCAACTGGCACGTCTATCATGCTGTCCAGGAGGCATTGGCCCGGATTGGCCGGCCGGCAGTCCCCGCACTGATCAATGAATTGGCCACCGGCGATCTGCGCAGCAAATATATGGCCCAGCAGGCGCTGGTTGACATCCGTCTCCCAGCCATCAAGCCACTGCTTAGCGAGCTAGGCTCTCCGGCGGCCGACGTCCGTCACTGGGTGGCGACAACTCTTGGCAAGATCGGCTCTGCTGTAATTGGTCCTGTTACTGAGTTACTCAATGATCCTACCCAGCCCGCTGAGGCCCGGGCTGCAGCCATTAGAGCTGTGGGCTACACTGAATCTTTGGCTGCGACCGACCTACTCACGGCAGTCAAGGCCAGCGCGCCGCAGGTGCGCATGGCCGTCCTGCGGGCAGTCAGTGATATTCGAGATGAGACCACGACTGAGTTACTTGTGTCGGGGCTGACGGATTCCAGCCCCAGTGTCCGCGAGGAGGCCTATGCACTGCTGAGAGATTGGCAACTAGGCGAGGTTACCGAATGCTTGCAACAAGTCCTGCAAGAAGGAGACGAGGACGCCCGCCGCCGTGCGGCCATAATATTGGCGTATCACAGCTCACCGGAGGCGAATCGCCTGCTCTTCGACGTGATGGGGGGCGTGGCCCAAGCGGCGGAGAGCCAGACCGTGGTGGAAGTACTCACCGAGACGGTCCAAGACACCACTGAGGACGAGGCTCTGCGGCGGGCGGCAGTTAAGAATCTGGGTTCGGTGGCCACGCTGTCATCTGTTCCAGTGCTTAATGATCTGTTGACGCCGGATGCGCCGTTCGTCTTTGAAGCTGCCCAATCCATGGCCCAGATCGGGGTGCGGACTGCAGCGGGGGCCAAGCAAGAGGCCGGGATGAATGAGGCTACCACCCAGCTGATAACTGTGCTCGCGGAAACTGAAAACGAGGAACTGCGAGCGCAGGTCGCCAGTGCGCTGGCCACGATGAAGGACCTGCCCGTTGCTACGTTGATAGACGGTCTTCGCACCTATCCTGAGGAGGTCAAGCCCTGGGCAGCCGGCATCTTGGCAGCAATCAGTGAGCCCGCCACCGATCCCACACTTTCGGCCAGAGCTAAGAGCTTTGGCCGGGGCGGTCAATACACAGGTGGCTGTGAAAGAAAACGCCCATCAATCGCTGATCAAGAAGAGGACAAGCAGCATCGGCTGTGGTGTGTGGCGGTGCTCGATGCTATTGGTAGCCAGTCGGCCACTCGGCTAATGAAGTATTTGCCTGAGGAAGAAAAGCCCGAGCAGTCCCAGATTGACCAAGTTCGTAGGATCAAAACGCGCATTCTGAGCCGCAAGTGAACCGGTCTTGTCGCTGGTAGCTGATAACTCAGCCATCCTACAACGAAGGAGAACCTGATGTGAGCCGACACACGACACTTACCATCATAATCATTGTGTTACTCGCGGCTGGAGGATATTTTCTAACCTACACCCAGCAGCTTCGGAGGACCACTGAGTGGCTTGACCAAATGTCGGGAGTAGACGACAAAGAAGCTGCCAAGGCTATGGAACAACTGGTTGCCCAGGGCAGTAACGTCTATCCGAGTGTAGCCAAGCATGCTGAGAATATGGATGCCCATGTGCGCCGCCGTGGCGCGGTGGTGCTTGGCCAGCTCGGTCAACCCCGGGCGGCTGAGGTGCTTATGCCTATGCTCGATGACTCAGAGCCGCCCGTGAGAGCTGCTGCGGCCGAAGCATTGGGGCAACTGGGGGCCGATGACAGTGTGAGCAAATTGGCACAGTTGGTTGCCAGCGCCAGTGAAGAGCTGGCCGTCCGCATCAGCGCAGCGCGCGCTCTGGTCTCTTTGGCTGAGCAAACGGCAGTATCGCAATTGGCCCAGGCAATGGCTTATCGCCCTGTTGTGGACGTTGTGGACGAAGACGAAGACGAGAAGGACGATTCTTGGCTGCTACGGGTAGAGGCGGCCTGGGCACTGGGCGCAACCGCCACCCCGGAAGCTGTCAGGGCTCTGTCTGATGGGCTTACCGGAGATGTAGAGAGCAATGGCCGAGTACGCACTGCAATGGCGTATGCTCTGGGCGACGCGATGACTAAGACTGGATCGCCCGAGGAGGGCACCGCACCAGCCCTTGATGCTCTGATTCAGGCTGCTGGCGACGATGTCGGGGACGTCCGCATTGCGGCAGTAAACTCACTGCTGCGCGTCTCATGGGCGCACGAGGACAGTGATAGAGTTGAGCAGGCACTCACACAAACCCAGTCCGACCCGCACTATTGGGTCCGATACGCTGTGGCCGCAGAGTTGTAGGTGGCCGGCAGATCGTCCCTTCGGAGAGGATCGTCAATGACGCATAGAGCTAAACCAGGGATCGTTGTAGCGGTTGGAATCATCTTTGTCGGCTTGATGGCTGGCTGTGCTGTCGACCCCATCGAAGAGCTCAGCCGCAAGATTGAGTCGCCTCGGACAACCACTCGGGAGCAGGCGATTATCGCCCTGGCGAATTTGCGGGACGGGCGGGCGATTGAACTGCTCAGCGATGCTCTGGCCAGTGACGAAGAGCTTCGTGATAACGTAGCAGTGGCGCTGGTCAAGCACGGTCGACGGATCCCGGCGGCTCGCGAGACCAATCCAGTGATTGAGCAGCTCAGCAAACTTGTCAAGAATACGCATCTAGGTGAGCAATTTCGGGCGCGAGCCATCTGGGTTCTAGGCGAAATTGGCGACCGCCGCAGCACGCCGCTGCTGCAAGAAGTGGCTGTTGGTTTGTTGTTTGATCCCAAAAAGCCGATTATGGTGCAGCAGGCCGTCGAGGCTCTGGAGAAGCTGGGCTTCGACAGCGCAGGCCGCAGCTATGAATTGCCTATGGGGTCGCTGGCAGAAGGTCTCGAGGTCATTCGGCAGATCTCAGAGATGAAGCCCCCACCGCCCACGTGAAGGTGGCTCGATCATCGATTGGCGCACACCCCTATCACTACTTGTTCGATTACTCGTATGGTTGACAGCTCCTGGTTGGCTGGTGTCAGTCACCTTGGGCACGGCAGTGGGCCTGGAGCTGGCCTCGCCTGCTGGCTTGTCGGCTGAGTATGTTGAGAAGTCACCCCTGGCTCTGGAACGGGAAGTTCGTCCCAGCTACTCTGCGGCGCGGAAAGCTCTGCTGGCAGATTTTCCCACCGGCGAACCCGGTGTCAAGCTCAGCGGCTATGGCGAAGGACACACCGTGTATACGGCCCGCCGCGGCCTGCCCGTCCGCAGCATACCCTCAATTCAGTATCGGTATCCCCTTGATAGTGGCCAACAGTGGCGGATGTCGGACCAGATCTTTCCTGGCTTTCTTCCCGAGATCTATCCCGGGCGCAGTTGGGATGAAATGTTGGGTCAACGTTATCTGACCTCTCCCTGGCTGGAGCAGCGGGGCTGGGCGAATCCGTTTCGCATTGCCAAAGAAGAAGTGCAGCGGTGGAACCGGGATGAGGATGCCGCCTGGCGGCGCGCATGGCTGGCTGCCGCCTACTGGTGGACGCACAAGGACCATCCCACCGTCGGTCGAGATACTCTGCTGGCCACCCTTGGCCGACAGCACTACCAGTCTCGCGACCTGGTGATTGAGCATTTAGCTCCGAGAGTGCTTGAGCTGCTGCCTTCGATGGTAAGCGAAGTCACTGTAGGCGAGCACGAAGTTGCAGTGGACTTGCGGGTTGAGAGCAATACCTCCTTCGATTCAACGACTTCTGTGGAATCATTGCTGCTCCGTGCTGCGAAGCGAGGTCTGGGCGCGGTAGTCATTGCCGACCGCAACCGGATTGGCGGCGCCCAGCGGGCCCAACGGATAGCCGACGGGCTGCGAGTCGCAGGGAAGCTGCCGGCTGATTTCCGGGTGATCATCGGGGAGTACATAGATACCACCAGCGGCGGGGTACTTGCTTTGTTTGTGGATACTTGGATTCCCGAAGGCATGACAATGGGCAAGACCGTGGAAATGATACACGACCAAGGTGGCTTGGCGATTCTCGCTCACCCAGGCGTAGCGGGAGGACCGCGAGTGCTGCGCCAGATGCCCTTCGATGGCTACCTGATCCAGGCGGGACTCTTTGAGATGTTCCGTACTCTCCAGATATTATACGACCCCGCACTGGCCGACAAGCCTGCTTTGTACGCCAGTAATAGCCCCTACGGTGCTGCTGTTGGTCTGCCATACACCGCAATTGAGACCAGTGACAACACAACTGAAGGCCTGCGTCGGGCTCTGGCCGACGGCCGCGCGTACGCCGCTGGTGGCACCTATCTGCTCTGGATGATGGCCCCCACTATGAAACCCATCGGGCAGATAGAGACGGTGCTCAATCACTATTTCGTCTGGCACGACGAATTGGAACAGCAGCTTCAGCAATTGATGAAAGCTGACAATATCGTCCTTCGCACTAGCTGGGACCGTGAACTGCAGGGCTGGATGGGGCTGGACCGGCTAGTCGCGGGCCTTAGGCGAATTGATAACCGCAGTTCGTCGCTACTGGAGTGGCCACAGTTGGAAAGCATCGCGCTCGAATATTCGTACTTCCAACTCAGCTACAGCGACGCTGAGGACCTCTTCTCGGTGAGGGCACGACATATTTGGTAGCAGGCCTCGTCCTTGACTATCTTGCGGCGGAGAGTATGATGTATAGGCACAATGGAGCAAAGGTCTGCCGGTTGCAAGGATAACATTTGTTTCTGTCGGCTTGCTGCCGACAGATAACCGGTAGACAAGTGCTGCATACCGAGAGGTGAACGGGACAGATTTGGTCGAAGTGGAGCCATTGGTAGAGAGGGGTGAGTCGGTGCTTGATCTTCTTCGAAAACTGTTATTGGCGAGCATCCTTCTTGGTGCTGGCCCCAGTGGGCAGGCACTAGCGGCGGCCACTGGCGAAACTAATCTCTGGTATGAGAACTGGGAGGAGGCCAGCGCCCAGGCCCAGAAGAGCGGCAAGCCAGTGTACGTTTACGTCTGGGAATATCCCCGTATGTCGCGTGCTGACTGGGCGAGGGTCGGCAAGCACAATCCCTGTTATCAGATGGGTCAGTCCACGCTGGCCAATCAGCAGGTAAAGAGCCTGTTGCGCGACTACGTACTTTGCTATTTGGAAGTCCACGTGCCACCCAACCGTCAGTTCATACACAAACACGCCCCGGGGCTGCTGCCTGACGCAGATAAGGAACAGGCGGGCTTTTCGACCTACCGATTGCCCTTTCATCTGTTCTTCGACAGTTCTGGGAAGAAGGTTTTTCAGGTCTACGGATACATTCCCGCGCAGTGGTTTGTCCAGACCCTGGAAGCCGTCCGACTGCTTATTAAGGGACAGGGTGCGGAAAACGATAAGCTTAAGCAGGCTCGAGCTTATGCCCGGCTGGGTCATATCTGCATGGAACTGGAACTACACGAAGAAGCCAAGAAGCACCTGGAGCGCACCCGCCAGTTAGACCCCGACAACAAGACTGGCGCCAAAGCCGACGCTGAGCTGGATCTGACCATAATCTCGATACCAGATGCTCCGGCGAAGGCCGGCCGTGCCCTTGAGAGCTACCTTGAGGATCATCCTCACTCTGCTCGTCGCACCGAGGTGGGTTACTTTCTGGCGGTGGCCCAGTATTCAGCTGACAATCGCAGCGGCGCAATCCGAATACTTGAGCAAATTGAGCGCATACGAGAGCCTGCTTCCGAACAGGAAAGACGCTGGATTGAACATGCGGTAGTGCTGCTGCAGCAGTTGCAGGCCGAGCCGTAAAGCGGCCACGAATATCCCAACTGATTCAGCATTCAGCGATTGCAATATGGGCATTGATACCGAACCATTGTCACGGTAGGATGTCTAATAGAAGGAATGACGCGGGAAAGTTAGGTTGAGGCTATGATAACCCAGGATTTGGAAAATCGACTCGAGGAACTGCACGAGACGCTCCAACAGGTTGGCGATCGTCTTTGACCTTGCTGCCTGCCGTGGGCAAATAGCGAAACTTGAAAACCGCACCAAAGAGCCGGACTTCTGGAACGATGCGGCCAGCGCTCAACAGTTGATGCAGAAGCTCAGCGCGTTGCGCGGTACCGTCGAACCATGGGGGGAGCTTAGCCAGAGGCTGGAAGACTACCAGGTGCTATTGGAGTTGGCTGCCGAAGAGGACGATGAGTCGGTCGCTCAGGAGATTGCTGAGGGCCTGGAGGCCGCCGCAGAGCAGCTCGAAGAGCTGGAGGTCGCTGCTATGCTCGGCGGCAAGTATGATGCGGAGAATGCCATCCTGACCATAACGGCGGGGGCGGGAGGCACCGAGGCCTGTGACTGGGCCGAAATGTTGCTGCGTATGTACGGCTTATGGGCAGGTGCTCGTGACTTTGAGTTCCAGATCATCTCTTTCGTCGAAGGTGACAGCGCCGGCTTTCGCAATGTCACTGCCCGCGTAGCGGGATCTTACGCATTTGGCTATCTGAAAGCCGAGAGTGGCGTCCATCGGCTGGTGCGCATCTCGCCCTTTGACAGTTCCAAGCGCCGCCATACCAGCTTTGCCTCGGTTGATGTGATACCGGAGGTCGAAGAAGACCTCGAGGTTGATATTAATCCCGAGGAGCTGCGCATCGAGACATTCCGTTCCGGCGGTGCTGGCGGCCAGCATGTTAACAAGACCGATTCGGCGGTGCGCGTTACCCACGAACCGACGGGGATTACTGCGCAATCGCAGGCCGAGCGTTCGCAACATGCTAATCGGCGCTTCGCTCTGCAGGTGCTGCGCGCCCGCCTGGCCGAGCGCCAACGTCAGCAACGCTCGGAGGAGATGGACCAGATTCGCGGTAGCAAGCAGGATATTGCCTTTGCCAGCCAGATTCGGTCGTATGTCATGCAGCCATATACAATGGTCAAAGACCATCGTACTAATGTCGAAGTGTCCCGGGTAGAAGCGGTGCTGGACGGAGATCTCGACCAGTTCATCCGCGCTTACCTACTGACGGCAGCAGGAGAAGGCGGTGAGATGTAATGAGAAAGCTAGCGATAACGGCGACAATTGCAGCACTAATAGCAACCGGTGCTGCGTGGTGGACGATCAGTGCAACCGGTAGCGCCACCCTGTCCACCCAGAATGCCACCCGCGCTGAGACCAGTTTCGGTGATCTGAGCGCTGATGCCATGTGCTCTGCGGCCAAGTGCACTGTAGGACTGGTCGCCGCAGTTGCCTTTAAGCCGGGGACAATTCCTGCGGACAATCCTACAGCCCAGCAGATAGCCAGCCTGTTGCAGACTCCCGACGAGAAGTGGGCCGTCTCCAAGCTGACCGGCGCCCAGATCCGCGCCGCGCTGGAGCGCAGTCTCAGCCGACTGCCCCTGCCGAGCAGTGCGTTCCTGCAGGTCTCGGGGCTGAAAGTGAAGTACAACCCCCAGGCTCCGCGCAATCATCGCATTACCTCCTTGCAGACCAACACCGGGCCGCTGCGCGCCGATAAGGAGTACCAGGTGGTCATGCCGCTGTTCCTGGCCAAGGGCGGCTCAGGCTACTTCCAGATATTCGACAAAGACGACATCGTCCGTCAGGGCAATGTCGGCCTGGCTGCGGTCATCAAGAAGTTCGTTGACTCCAAGGATGAGCTGAACTACACCGGCCAGGGCCGCATTACAGTGGGCAGATAGCAGCAGCGCGGCAACGACTTATCAGACAGGCCTCTGTTTGACAGTACAAACAGGTACCACCCTGACAAAGGGATTAGCTGAGCCGGGCGCGAACGGTTACCTATGATGCCCGCTACTGTCGCTGTCATACAACCCCGCCGTGGCTTCACGCTAATAGAGTTGCTCGTGGTCATTGCCATCATTGCGGTCTTGGCCGGCATTCTGTTTCCCGTCTTTGCCAAGGCGCGGGGAAGTGCCCATGGCGTCACCTGTATCTCCAACATCAAGCAGCTTCTGCAGGCCGCCCAGCTCTACCGCAGCGATTATGACCGGCGACTGGTCCCCGCCCGAAACTGGGACAACTCGTATGGGACATTAGGTGTTACCTGGTGTCTGTTGCTTCAGCCCTACATTAAGAACAAAGAGATTCTGACCTGCCCGCTGGACTCCTCGCTGCAGACGGCCCGTAACAGCACTGACCTGCCCCACAGCTACGGCATAAACTACAGTCTGACCTATCTGACCGGCTACGGCCAGCAACACCTAACCCGCTCGATGTCCAGTCTGGAGGATGTCAGCGAGCTGATTATGTTTTTCGATATGAAATCTGGAGCCGGCGCGATGGGCAGCTCATATATGGCCCACCAACTCAGCCGCGTGGCCTTCCGCCATACCGACAAGGCCAGCTTTGGCTTCCTGGACGGCCACGCCAAACTGCTGCACACGAATCAAGTTGATGACGGCAAGTTCTGGATACCATGATATGCCCATTGGAGGACGAACCATGAGAACTGCTTGCTTCGGCAGACGGAGGAATAGCCGTGTCTTGGGTGGATAGATACTTTGGCGGGGATGACTACGTGCTGTTGGAGGGGATCCCATCTCAGGCCATAGCAGAGCAGTGCACGGATTTCATGTGCGAGACGCTTGAGGTCGGGCCCGGCAGCCGAGTGCTTGACGTTGGCTGTGGGATGGGAAGGTACTCTATAGCTCTCGCGAAGAGGGGCTGCCTGGTTACGGGCATTGATTCAAGTCCCTACATGCTTGCCGAATGCATGCGTCTCGCGGAATGCGAACCACGCTTCACCATTCGGGAAATGGACTTTCATGAAACGTCATTTAGGGACGAGTTCGATGCGGTTCTGTGTTGGGGCAACTGCCTCGGGTATGGCAGTCGAGAGGATGACGCTGAAGCCGTGAGGGGGATGGTGGCCGCTTTGGTCCGCGGTGGGAGAATCCTCATCGATCTCCACAACCTCCCGTGGTACAGACGCAACGGGGTGGGTCAGAGTTGGCGCGAGACCGACGACTACTTCATGCTGTCGGAGATGATCTTCGATGAGGGAGCGCAGAAACTCGTGAGCCGTGAAATCATTGTCCCGAAAAACGGCAGCCCGCCAAGGGAGTATCCGGCGACTTATCTGCAGTACAAACCCTCAGAGATCGCGGATCTTCTGAGCTCTTCCGGCATGATAGAACTCAAGTTCTATGGAGATGCCTGCGCTTCGGCCGGCGGCCCCCTGTTCTGCCCTGAAGGTTACAATGAGCAGTCACATATGATGATCGTCGGTGGGACGAAGGGGAATAGGTAGAGCTGCAGTCGTCCGTTGTCGGGGCGATGGGCAGCTCATATATGGCCCACCAACTCAGCCGCGTAGCCTTCCGCCATACCGATAAGGCCAGCTTTGGCTTCCTGGATGGCCACGCCAGACTGTTGCACGCCAATCAAGTTGATGACGGCAAGTTCTGGATACCATAATTCGAGCCAGCGACACGCTGGCAGCGAACTGTAAAGGGGAGAAGGCACAATGAGAACTGCTACACGATGGTTAGCTGTTGCAGTGATAGTTAGCCTGGCTGTGATGACGGGCAAAGTATGGGCGCTGCAAACTGCTGAGCAAGTCAGAACACCTCAGCAGGTGGTGACAGAGTTCGCGGATGCGCTGGCGCTATACACGATGACATTTGATGAAGAATTGCTTTCTGAGCTTCTAAGTGATGATTCTTCGCAGGCGATGTACGAACTGTACAACGAGGTGACCTACCCACTGATTGCGTGCATAGCGTTTTCACGGCTGATGCCCGCGGGAGACGTACGGCCGGAGGGCGACGCTGTAGTTGTCACGACAACGCCGCAACCGCGCCCACTCAGCGTGGTCGTTGTCAAGGAGAGGGGCCAGTGGAAGGTGGACCTGTTGGCGACGCTGGAAAAGCTGCCTGAGCCGTTCCGGCCCGATGTGGAGTTGATGCGGCAGCAGGTCGAAGAGTCGTTGGACTTGTCGAATATCAGGCAGATCGCAGCCGCCCTGCTCGTTTATGCCCACTACCACGATATGCACCTGCCTTCGGCTGAGAAATGGATGGATGAGATCGAGCCGTATATTGACTCGCCGGAAGTATTCCGATCACCCTCGGCCTCTCAGCTCGAGTACGGCTATGCTTTCAACGACAGGTTAAGCGGCGTGAATATCGACCATATCGCTCTACCATCGCCTCCCGTGGTCTTCGGTTCAGATCTCAACAGGCGCAATGCAGCGGGTGGTCCCGAGGCAGTTACGGATCCGCCGCGCCACGACGGGGGCATTGCCTACGCGTTTACGGACGGCGGGGTGCACATCTACCCGGTGGCGCCCAACTTCGAGCCACAGATGAAGCTGGAAAGTGAAGACGCCGCGCCGCCTGGGGCGGCAGCGCCGCTGCCTCAGTTGGGTGAACAATCTCCCGCCGCAGATACTGGTGAGGCAGAGCAGAGCGGCCCTGTGATCGATATCATGCTGGATAACTTCAAAGAGCAAGTGCTGCAAGCGGAGATTCCCGTGCTGGTGGAGTTCTGGTCCCGTGACGGTGCCGGCTGGGACGACTTCAGGCTCGCATTTGATGAGTTGGCCCGCGATTATGCCGGCACAGTCAGGTTCGGTTCAGTTGACGCCAACCGCAACATCCCGCTGACCATAGCGTTCCAGGTGGTCAGGATTCCTTGCCTGGTGCTGTTTCACAGCGGGGAGGAACTCGCCCGCACTACCGGCTATATGAACAAGCAGGAGTTGCAAGACTGGATCGAGCAGAACCTCGGTGCCCAGGATTAAGCCAGCGCATTGGAAAAGGGATAGCCGCCGGCGACGGTCAACCTAGCTGATGTAGATTGCCAAGCGCCGTCCGCTGGGCCACTTGACGTAGGCCCCAGGGATCTATTGTTTACAGGAGTGTATCAGATGGAACTTGACGAGCGACAGATAGCTGTCTCCCAGATGAATGACGAAGAGCTTCAGGCTGAGCTGGACCGTCACGGCGTGGGGCTGACGCCCTACGAGGCCCGACGTATCGTCGAGCTTATTGGGCGCGATCCTACCATCTGTGAGCTGCACATTTTCAATGTGGAGTGGAGCGAACACTGCTCATACAAATCCAGCAAAGCTACTCTGGAGGAGTTTCTCCCCACCGACGCGCCCAATGTCATCCAGGGGCCGGAGGAAGACGCCGGGATTGTCTTTTTTGCTGAGCAGGACGGTAAACGCTACGGTATTGTAATCGCCCACGAAAGCCACAATCATCCCAGCCAGGTCCTGCCCAATGAGGGCGCCGCTACCGGCATCGGGGGAATTGTCCGCGACGTGGACTGCATGGGCGCTGATATCATCGCTACTGCCGATCCGCTGCGCTTCGGCGACCCGCACGGTGAGCATGCCGAGCGGACCCGGTGGATCGTCAGCGGGGTGGTGGACGGCATTTGGCAGTACGGCAATGCCCTGGGCGTGCCCAACCTGGGCGGCGATGTCTACTTTGCGCCGGAGTTTGATGACAACTGTCTGGTCAATGTCATCGCGCTGGGCATCGTCGCTGAGGAGGACATCATCCACTCGGCGGTTCCCCCGGAGGCGGCCGCAGAGCCTTATGACCTGATCCTGGTGGGCAAGCCTACCGAC
>JAUWYY010000044.1 GCA_030615605.1 bacterium | reverse complement strand
CTACTCAATCTCCGGCACTGTCACCAGCGAGGGCCTTCCGTTGGCCGGCGTTGAGATTACGGCTGATGGGCATACCGATACCACCGGGCCGGTTGGAACCTATTCAATCAGCGGACTGACCGCTGGAACCTACACGGTGACACCGAGCGCGTCCGGCTACGCGTTCACGCCGCCCAGCCCGGAAGCCACGGTAAACGAGACCGTCGGCGACGCCGCTGGCCTAGACTTTGTAGGCACGAGGATCTACTCCATTTCTGGCACCGTGACTAACGCCGGCGGTCCGCTGGCGGGCGTCGAAGTAACTGCCGACGGCCAGTCAGATACCACCGGGCCGGTTGGAACCTATTCAATCAGCGGACTGACCGCTGGAACCTACACGGTGACCCCCAGCCTAACCGAGTACGAATTCACGCCGCCCAGCCAGGAAGCCACGGTAAACGAGACCGTCGGCGACGCGGCTGGCATAGACTTTGTAGGCGCAAGGACTTACTCCATTTCTGGCATCGTGACTAACGCCGGCGATCCGCTGGCGGGCGTGGAGGTTAGTGCTGATGGGCAGTCAGATACCACCGGAGCGGATGGCACCTACGAGATAACCGGGCTGTTGGCCGGTACTTACACGGTCACTCCGACTTTGTCAGAGTATGAATTCGCGCCTACTGACACGGATGTGACGGTAAACGTGACTGAAGGTGACGCAACTGTGGATTTCGTCGGCACGCAGAAGACTTACACCATCTCGGGCACTGTCACGAAGGGCGGCGCGGGCCTGGCTGGAGTTGAAGTCACCGCCGATGGAAACACCGATGTCACGGAGGCGGATGGCACCTATTCAATCAGCGGCTTACTGGCAGGTACGTACACAGTTACTCCCAGCCTGACTGAGCACGATTTCACGCTGCCCAGTGCGAATGTTACTGTAAACGAGATTCAGGGCGACGCTACGGGCGTAGATTTCACCGCCACGGACAAGACCTACTCGATCTCCGGCACCGTGACTAACGCCGGCGTGCCCCTACCTGGCGTGGAGGTGACTGCTGATGGCCAGTCAGCCACTACAGTAGCCGAGGGCACATACACGATAAGCGGGCTGGTAGCGGGCACTTACATAGTCACGTCGAGCCTGGCTGAGTACACTTTTGCACCCGATCCGCCGGATATCACCGTGGGACCCGATGCTATCGATGTTGACTTTGTTGGCACGCAGAGGACCTATTCGATTTCCGGGATCGTCACGAACGCCGGCGACCCGCTGACGGGTGTCGAAGTAACTGCCGACGGCGAGTCAGCCACTACAGCAGCCGAGGGCACCTACACGATAAGCGGGCTGGTAGCGGGCACCTACGTAGTCACGCCGAGCCTGGCGGAGTACACTTTTGAGCCGCCCAGCGATGAGAAGACGGTCAATGAGACCGAGGGCAATGCCACCGGGGTTGACTTTGTAGGTACGCAGAAGACCTACAGCATCTCGGGTACGATAGTGGATCTCAGCGCGAATCCCCTAGTTGGCGTCGAAGTTGCCGCCGACGGCAACGGAGATACCACTGGGGCACACGGGACATTTGCAATCGACGGCTTGCCTGCTGGCACCTACACTGTAACTCCAACCCTCAGTGGGTTTGGCTTCACACCTGCCAGCCAGGATGTGACCGTCAATGAGACTCAAGGCCACGCGACCGGCGTTGACTTCACGGGCATGCCAATCTTCACCACGACTCTGGGTGAGGGCCTCTCCATGATCGGAGTCCCGTGTACGCCTCTGGAGGCTGATAACCCGACAGTACTGTTCGGCACCTCGAATGTGGCTCGATGGAATCCCAACATCTCACCGCCCGACTATGTGATGCCTGGTGATCCCGGCGCGCTGCTCTTCCTAAGTGTGGCGCCCGGTAAAGGGTACTTCGTCAGAATGACCAGTGAGCGCGAACTCACGGTTGCTGGGATTCCGGTTCCGACTGACGCGGAATTCCTTATGCCGCTCGGAAGGACCGGCTGGCATCTGGTAGCCAACCCATACCCCAGCTCGTTGCCCTTTGCCAACATTATGACGGAAGCGTCGGGCATTCTGGCATACGGTTTTGTGTATGACTCCGACTCAGGCTCCTACCTTCTGGTTACGGACCAAACGGGCATGAATGTGGACCGGACGGAGATACTCCGTTGGGAGGCCATATGGGTACGAGCCATTCAGAGTGGGACGCTGACCATCGAGCCGTCGGCCAGCCCCTCGCAGAGAGGTGAAGCAGAACCCCAAGAGCTCGCCCAGGGTGAAGGTGGCTGGACCGTTCGCATATTGGCGCGGGTAGCTGATCGCGCCGACCTGACTTCTGTGTTAGGTGTTACCACGCAGGGGGCTGGATATCAAATTGACAATCCACCCTCCGCGCCGGAGACGGTAGACCTCTATTTCAGCGACAGTCAGGGCCGGCGATTAGCTTACGATGTGCGGCCCGCCGGTCCCAGCGAGATGACTTGGGACTTCGTAGTAACGACGGGTATTGCAGATAGTGAAGTAGAGATAAGGCTGGGTGACCTGAGTGAGATTCCCAACGACCTGTCGGTAATACTGACTGACCTCGACGCTTCGCGGAACGTGTACATCCGAACCATGCCGAGCTACACTTTCCAGAGCGACGCAGATGGTGTCAGCCAGCGCCACTTTCGGCTCACCGTAGCACCTAGGCAACACCAAGGATTGATCATATCTGCGGCTTCCGCGCAGCCTTCTCAGAGCGGCGTAGTGATAGTCTATTCAGTCAACAAGCCCTGCAGTGTTACGATCCGGGTGCTGAATATCGCTGGTCAACTGATAAAGACTCTGTGCAGCGACGAAATGGTAATTTCGGACACGAACGCAACTACTTGGTCGCTACGTAGCCAGGCTGGTCAGCTGGTACCCGCTGGGCGCTACCTGATCACCATTGACGCCGTGGGTGAGGACGGCCAACGAGTCAGCGCTATCCGGTCGACCAGCGTCGTGCGCTGACGGAGTCGCCAATCGAATTGTACAGCAACTGGAGGACAAGTTGAAAGGAATGGCATTGTGATGACGCTGATCTGGCGGACCAAACTAGCAACCTGCCTGGCAGCAGTTATTGTAGCAGGCTGTGGCGGAGGAGGTGGGCCGGATTTCGACCCGAACACGACGGGAACAGTACCCGGAACGGTTGTTGAGATCGCCAGCGGCTCCGGGATAAGTGGCGCTGAAGTTCAGATCGGCGGGCGTTCCGCCACCTCCACGAGTCCGGCTGGGGCTTTCTCAGTAGCAGGAATCCCGCCAGGCACACAGCTGATTACGGTAACACTGCCCTTCCCGTACGTGCTGGCCAGCAGTACGCCCATGTATTGCACTGTAGTCGCGGGGCAGGTAACGGTGCTTCCAGGGCCCATCTATGTCAGCAACGAATCACCACCACCACCACCCATATAGTCGAGCAGCGATACTCCTGCATGGATGGACGAGCCATAGTTGCTCTAAATAGATCCTCGCTCAACCAGGTCTCTGGACGTTGTACGTACTGCGGAGAGGGTTCTCGGGTACCGACGAGTCCCGACTCCGAGGGCCAGTGTTAGTCGCACACCTAGCGAATCGGGCAGAGCTTGTGGACCACTTGGCCATCGGCGGAGCACTTGATGATACCGCGTTCACCCCGTAAGCGGCTAGCGCACTAGCCAAATCAAGTCAGAGTGAGTTGCTCTCCGGATGATAGTTACACCTTGTCTTGGTGCAAAAGCGTCCCAGAAGATCATGCGATACGCAATCCCACGTATTGCTGGCCTCGTGCGACTGACCTGCCCCCATTAGTGGTACCACCTGCTATGTTAGTCCCACGGCCTCTACAGCCATGGCTGGAAGGCGAGGCGTAGCCCAAGTTGGAGGCCATGGCTGGACTGCCTCCGGGGCTGGTGGTCGATAGTTGAGTGTGCTGTCTGGCCTCACTACACTATAGTATCTTCGCCATCTGCCCCGCGCGGGCGGTCCGCACTCGCTGCGTTGCTACTCTTCTGCCAGCGCCGCTATCTGCTCCTGCAGTTGTGCAAGCTGCTGCAATTCAGCGATCTGCTCTCACGGCTTGTGCTTGCCCTGCAAGTTCGCCCGCAGCTCCGCCGGGTTCACGTGCGTGTAGACCTGCGTAGTGCTGACCTTGGCGTGGCCGAGTAGTTCGTCGGCGTACATCGAGCAAGCTAAGAAGTGGCGAAGATACAGATGCATGGCGAACACGGCTCGCCAAGCTGTGTACAGCCAGTTGGATCAACAACGCAGTGCCTCTCGGGACTGTGTAGAACAGACCACTATCAGGGATTGTCTTCGATCAGGCGAGGCTGTTGATCCTGTAGACTTTCATACCTGGTCCGCCTCTTCTTCGCCGATTCCTTGTACACTTGCCTAGCAAAGCCCGCTAAGTTGCAACTCCAAGCTCTGGGGTTGTATTCGACCCAGTAGACGTCACGATCGTGGTCGTCAAGCTCAGCATGACCAATGGCAACATATGTGTCGAGAGCATCCTTTATCCAGGCAGTCTTGGGGATTTCTGGCTGCCGCACCTGTCCTTGCGCAAACAAGGCATAAGGCTCGCGGAGGTCTTCCGCTGTGGTGCTCGGCTGGACATGCTTCTGCTCGACCTGCTTACCTCGCCTCGGCACCTGTCTAGATGGAAGGTCACCGGTGAAATACTGGCTCCACAGCACGTCCATGGTGTATTCCACACATTCTGGCTTTGCATCATAGAACTTGATGCCACCGATCACGCCGACTATCTTCTCAAGCGGGACCGTCACGATCCCTTGGCGACTCTCAAACTTCGCTCGCACCAACATGTCTGAGAACTCCCCGAGCCTGTTTTCAAACGCGAGATGGGAGTGGTGAAGGTCATCGCGCGCCACCGAAAGGAGCACAAAGGAGTGAGAGTACGCTGATTCCTCCTCAACTCGTCGAAAGAATTCACCTGCGCTGCCGGCGTGTGGGTAGGGAACGACGAGGCAGAGATCGTACGAGTCTATTGCCCCGCCTGACGTGTCCCATCCCACCAGCTCATCGTCGTAGGTCCGAACTTGTTGTTGTGCAGAGTCGAAGTCTTCTTCTGAGCTGGCCGTGATCTTCATCTCGCTTACTATCCCGCCTATGCTATCGAATTGCACGACTAGGTCAGGGGCTACGTCCTGGCCCGACGCTGTCATGCCCCTCCCTTGAAAGGACATCGACCCCGCGCGGTAGTCTTGCGAATCGTCGTCATATCGCAGAACGGAATCGAGACAAACTAGCGCCTCAATTGTTCTCGTGTACGCATCGGCTTGCTGCTGAACCTGCTTCACATACTGCGTTTCGGACATCCTCAATAGACCTCTGAGTAGTCGACCACACGGCCCTCGCCGAACTCCTTGGCAATGTGCGCGCAGAGGCGTGCGAGAGACGTGGGACTGGTCCTTGTCTGGGGCACAATAGATATTCTGCTGGGTGAGAGCACATACAACTCACAACTGGTATCTTCGAGGTAGTCCAATATGGATACGTGCAGGTATGGGTTGGCATGTATGACCGACTGAGACGTGTGTGGCATACGCGACAATGCGGCCAGCAGGTGTGCTCTCGCATCCGCCGATATGAGAATATCGTCAGCGAATTCAATGAAGAATGGCTGCGTCGCGTAGCTGCGTTCCCGGAGCCGTTCACGGTTATCAAGCTTGACAAAGATCTCGCTCGCCATTCGAGCGACGGGCTGCAGCAATAGCTCACGCAAGACATCGAACTCCCCGCTGAAGCCCATCTCGCCATCGCACGTTACATGACCCCGACAACTACCCTCCGCACCGCCCAGGATCTCAAATTGCACACGTGTCACCTGCCAGTCTTCTTCCCTTGCCTGTTGGAAAACGAGTCCCAGTGATCGGTCGGTCCAAGAACTGTCGCTCTCCCGATCTTTGCGGGCATGTGGGTCAACTATGCGTGCATTGTAGCTGAGGTTAGTTATCCTGAATCTGTCTGGCCCAGCATCGAATCGATCCGCTAGACCTTGTAGCAGCCCCTGTATCTCCTCCGTTGAGATTGAAGGCGCTGATAGTGTCGGATAGCACTTTCGAATAGCGAAGCTTAGGACGTTTCTCCAGAAGTTACCATCATAATCACTTAGAAAATAATAGGCGTGAGGGTACGCTGACTCGAAGGCCAGCACCTCACCGGAAGACTCCCAGCGGCTAAGACGTCCCCAGGTGCGAGCCAGCGAAAGAGCAAATACGGTCCCAGTTTCATTGACGTTCCCTTGTGCGACGAATGCATCAGACTGTGTTATCTGGCTGACCAGCTGCTCCGCTGCAATTCTTGATAGAACGACCAGAGCACGAACATTTCGCCCCGTCTCACGCATGAATCCAGCCACCGCCTCCACGGCCCGAGCCGGCGTTTCATGCGCTGCATAAATAAGACGGTGCCATTCGGTCATGCCGCGCCCAGAATAAACGGCCATTGCCCTTCACCTCTGTTCTCTAGTGCTCTATAGATTCTGCACTGGGGCACTTCTTCCTCCTCATGCAATACTTATGCCGATCCAGTTGCCGACGGTTCCCGTCAATTGGACTACTCCAGTCCAATGAGCGGCACACTGCTGAGAGACAGTTCATCAATCTGCCCGCAGGGCTTGAGCTAGGGCCTCACGTTGCTGCGCAGACAGGCCCGCCAAAGCCTTGGCCAGTCGCTGTATATCATCGGCTTCAGCAATCGCCTGCTTTTGTATCTTCGCCCGCAAGGCTGCCGGGTTCACGTGCGTGTATATCTGCGTGGTGCTCACATTCGCGTGGCCAAGTAATTCCTGCACCTCTCGCAGTGTGAAGCCTTCGTCCAGCTTCTCCGTGGCGTAGCTGTGTCGGAGAACGTGAGGACTCACCAGCTTGCGGTCCAGTTCTACCTTCTCCGCGCATCGGTCCACCACCTGCCGGATATACCTGGCATCGAGCGGCTTGCCCTGGAGTGTGGTGAAGAACCGGGCATTATTGGGACGCTTATCCTCCCATTGTCTGAGCCAGTCCAGAGTCTCGTGGTCCACCGGCACCACGCGCTCTTTGCCGCCTTTCCCGTCGCGCACCTCAATCTCTCCGCTCTCCCAACGGATATTGCCCGGCTTCAGTTTTACCACCTCGGAGACCCGCAAGCCAGCCCGGTACATGACCTCCAGCATCACGCGGTTGCGCAGTCCCGTTGGGCACTTCACGTTGGGCACGGCGAGCAGCTTCTGAGCATCTTGTTTGCTGATTACCTTGGGCAGTCGCTTTACCATGACCGAATCCCCCTTAGCTACCGATTTAGTCTCTTATAGGTATTATATCATACCCAATTTAATCTGTCAAGGGGTTTTCGGAGTTATTTGGGAAAAAGGCCCCTGGTATGCTGTGTGGCGAAGGCATGCGAGGATCTGTTCCGACTACCTGCGAGCAGGCTCCGCAGGGTGTAGTTCGGGCTCATCACGGCGGGTCTACTGTCTTCCCGCGCTTGGCTGCCGTCTCCGGTCTCACCCCAAACCTCCAGGCGCACAAAGGACAGTCGGTTATCTCGCAGTATTCCACGTCGTGCCAGGTGCCCGCGCCGCCGAGGCAATAACCGCGAATGGCTCTCAAAGGAGAGACATATCTGCCATCTCGTTTCACAGGCCAGGCAGGTCCGTCTCTTAGTGGCTTGACTGGCGCCAGGTCTGGATCTGCGGGCTTACTCTTCGCTATCGCTGTCTGAGGCATCTGCCCAAACCGATATGGCCAGAGCAGGCACGTGGAACCAGGACAGTGCTTGACCTCCTGCGCATTGTCACCCGAACATTCCACGCAGTGGCGCCGAATTGCCTTAAGTGGACTACCATACTTGCTTCTCCTGCCACTCCACTGCGCTTGCACTGTCCAGCCAGGCTCAGGCGTTGGGTTCTTTCCAAGTTTCGGCGATTGGTGTTGCGCGTTTTCGCCAGCGAAGTGCGCGGATGTGTTACAGGTCATGTCGCCAGCTTCCGTCCTCAAACTGCTGCCCAAGACAAGACTGGGCCCACACCGCTTTTCCCACAAAACAGAGCTGGCTTGCCCTAGTATGACCTGAATCCTTGTACCACCCTCTCGCGGCGCGTTCTCTGGCCTCCTATTACCCGCACAGCCACCGTTGCAGACCTTCTGGCCCCCGATCTGGCCGCGCACCCGCACCCCCCTAGTTCGTTTTTCGCGCGATCCGCTATACGGATGTCTTAGACCAGTCTCTGAAAAAACTAGAAAAAATTTCAGTGTTTACCCAGCACGGCTTCAACCTGTGCTCTCAGTTCGGGGTCTCCCTGGCAGGCTTGGTGAATGGCAAAGTCGAGAGTACCGATACCCCCAACTACCAGGTTGGTGACTTCGGCGACCGCCTGCTCCACGCGGGGATCGCTGTCTGCGACCGCGGCCACCACCTGCCCTGTGGCCTGCTCATCTGGCAAAGCCCAGCAAACCAGCTTCGTCACACTCAATCGCTTAGCCGCCCGGCGAAGTGTCGTCAGGTCTATATCCTCCTGCTCGGCCTCAGCCAGCAACTGAGTCACAGGCACCACTACCCGCCCTGCCAATCGCTGTGACAGAAACGCCTCCGCCGCCCTGCCAGGTTTATACGGCCCACTTCTCATTTCAACTTCCTGCCCGCAAACATAAGGTGCCCTAGCTGTGCTATGAGATCCGCACCTATCTCGGGTGTCACTTGCTCCGCCAATTCAGCGTTGCCTTTCGTGGCAAGGCGGATCGCGGCCT
>JAUWYY010000036.1 GCA_030615605.1 bacterium | reverse complement strand
GCGCCGGAGTTTGATGACAACTGTCTGGTCAATGTCATCGCGCTGGGCATCGTCGCTGAGGAGGACATCATCCACTCGGCGGT
Organism: bacterium; assembly: GCA_030615605.1. GTDB lineage: Bacteria > Armatimonadota > Zipacnadia > Zipacnadales > Zipacnadaceae > JALGTD01. The sequence goes on along the minus strand of JAUWYY010000036.1, from coordinate 16,456 downwards.
TCCCCCGGAGGCGGCCGCAGAGCCTTATGACCTGATCCTGGTGGGCAAGCCTACCGACGACTCAGGCTTTGGCGGGTCGGCATTCGCCTCCAAGATCCTCGATAAAGAAGAAGAGCAAGAGGACCGCGGTGCCGTCCAAGTGCCCGATCCCTTCCTCAAGAACGTACTGGCGATGAAGAAGGCCAACGCTCAAGTAAAGCAGCGCGCCCGCGAGCTGGGCATCAAGATCGGCTTCAAGGACATTGGTGGTGGGGGGCTGGCCTGCGCTACTTCCGAGATCGCTGCGTCCGGCGGTATGGGTGTGGAAATAGACCTCGACAAAGTCCACGTAGGCCTGGAGAATCTACTCTCTGAGACTATCTGCTGCGCCGAGACCCAGGAACGCTATGTATGGGCGGTGCCCAGTGACTTCAGCGAAGAGGTGCTGCGCATCTACAACGAGGACTGGGACCTGCCCAATATCTACGAGGGCGCTTGCGCCCGGGTTATCGGCCGGTTCACTGAGGATGGAATCTACCGGCTGACCCAAGCCGGTAAGATCGTCTGCGAGGCGCCCACGGAGGTAGTTACCTCGGGGATTTCCTATGAGCGCGAGTCTCAGTCCAAGGAATATGAGGGCACTGAACCGGAATTTGCTATGCCTGCTGATATGAACGGAGCCTTCTTGCAGGTTATCGGGCACCATAATATCTGCTCGCGGGCCTATATCTATCGTTGCTACGACTCGGAGGTGCAGGGCAACGCCGTCATCCGGCCCGGCGAGGCCGGCGCTGGGGTATGTGCGCCGCTTGAGGGCTGCCGGAAGGGTGTGGCGCTATCCGCCGATGGCAATCCTTTCTACGGGCTTATTGACCCCTACTGGGGTGGCGCGACCGCCGTGGCGGAGGCGATGCGCAATGTGGCCGCCGTCGGGGCTTGCCCCGCCGCGCTCACTGACTGCCTCAACTTCGGCAATCCCGAAAACCCCCAGTCCTTCTGGGAGTTCCGCGAGGGCACCCGCGGCCTGGCCGATGCCGCCAGGAACATTCACCTCAAAGACTATCCGGACAGCCCCACGCCCGTCATCTCCGGCAATGTCAGTCTCTACAATGAGTCAGCTTCCGGCCGGGCGGTGGCCCCCTCGCCGATTATTGCCTGCGTGGGCATCCTGGCAGACTACTCAAAAGCAGTCACCATGCAGCTTAAGCAGGCTGGCAACAGGCTGTATCTGGTCGGCCTCCGGAAAGATGAGTTGGGCGGTTCAGCCTACTATCAGGCGCTGGGCCTGGGCCTGGGCCGCAACGTGCCTCAGATTGACTGGCAGCAAGAACAGGGAATGATCTGGGCGATCATTGACGCAATTGAGGCGGGACATATCGCCGCCTGTCAGGATATCTCCGATGGGGGAGTGGCGGTGGCTCTGGCTGAGATGGCCCTCGGCGGCTTTGGTAAGGGCGGACTCGGCGTGGCTGTCAGTGTTGCTGAGGAGATGCTGGAAGGGCCCTGGGACGCCGAAGCCCCTGGCGGGCGAAGGCGGCTGCGTCCCGACAAATGGCTGTTCACTGAGTCCAGCGGCTTTGTGATGGAGGTGCGTGCGGGCCACGAGCAGCGGGTCGCAGAGATCTTCGCCGACCACGGTCTGGAGTTGCTGGAGTTGGGGACAGTGACCAGTGATCCCCAGTTCCAAATCAGTGTGGCCGATGAGTTCCTGATCAACTTGGCCTTGGATGAGGCGCGCGACGCATGGACGAACGGGCTGGCCGAGGCGCTGACATAAGCCGAAGATGCCGATGAGAATGTAGCGCGGCCCCGGCTCCACAGCAGGTGCTACAGTAAACCAAAGGCCCCAGGGTGATTTTCCCTGGGGCCCTGTGTTTGCCTGAACCCGGGTTGCGGGCATTTCATGAACTATCGATGGTGGTCCCGGTCACGACCACGGTCACGCTTGTGATCGCGGTATTGTCCCCTGCTCGGTAAACCAGCTAATGGGCAAGACCCGCCGCACGGTAGTCAGGGGGTCCGGATCAGGCGGCTCCCCGCCAGCGCCGCCGGTGCAATAGTAGATAATCACCGTCTCGTCCAGTACCCGGCAGGATGGGTAGCAGGTGCGCGCCGAACCGGGAGCCCGGTGGTAGCGGATGAGGTCGGTAGGCTGGTTGTAGTGGTGACCATAGATGCCGTGGAGCAGCTCGACCGGCGGCGGTTCCACATAGGTTACATCATCCAGCGAGTGGAGATTCTTGAAGTATTGCCAGGTTTCGCCATCGTCAAAGGAAAGAGCAGTGCTGAGCCGATGACGGGAGATGCCCTCAATAATCTCCTTGGTCGAGACCTGGTTCCAGATGCACAGGATCGCCTTCAGAGCGGGAATATACTTCAGGTTGCTGGGGCCCCGGGAACAGGCCAGAGGTGTAGGGACGGGGTGACGCCAGACGGCACCGGCACCCAGGCCGGACGTATCAAAGCTCTCCCACACATGATGGGCCGGCCAGGGCATTGGGTCAGGCACCGAGATGCTCTTGAAGGTGCGGCCGATGATGCTACGGCCAAACATCATCAGGCTGCCGTTGCTTAGTTCAACCACGGTTGGCTCCTCAAAGTCGTAGCAGCCGCCCTTGCCGAGGGCAGGAGCATCGTCGTCCCCGGGATACTTGCCCTCCAGGACAGTGAAGATTAGATTATGACTCTTGTGCCAGGTTTGGCCTTCGTCGTCTGAGTACAGTGCGAAGCTATACATTAGGCTTGTCTCACTGTCTGGACCCAGAGGATATCTGGGGTAGGACGACCGAGGGCCTAACATGGGCACACAAGCCGGCAGCACGATGCGCCCGGTCTGCGTCACAATGATGTGGTCGGCAGCTTTGGTATAGACACAACTCTGGTGGGCGCGTTCATCTTCCGACAGCATAGAAATGGGCATTGTCCAGGTCTTGCCTCTGTCCTCAGAGCGCCGGAACCACCAGCCAAGGCCCGTATCCTGGTAAAAAATATTCTTAGGAGGCCGGACCCAAGGCCCATCCCCAAACTGGTAGTAGTGGCCCAGCGCACCAGATTTCAGTTCCACCAGGCTGCCAAACGGGATAGCTACTGCGTTGCCCTGTTCGTCTGCCACGAGAAAGGGCTCGCTCCAGGTCGCGCCACCGTCGCCGGAATAAGCACCGTAGACATTAGTCTCGCTGATTTCGGTCTCTCGGGTCGAAGGGGGCGGCGAGAAGGCCATGAACATCTCGCCATCGCGGAACTGGATGATGTCGTGGATATCCACTTTGTCGAAAAGGTCATCGATGTTGGCAAACGGCTGTTGGTCAAGAGGTGTACTCACTGTCATCTCCTCCTGGATCTGGATAGAGATAGAGACTGGTCGGAAATGTCATCACATAATATGAGTATAGCACGAGAGGGGCTTGATGTCAAATGGGCGATCTGCTAAGTAGTTACGCACCTTGATAGGAAGCAAGGCTTTGGGTTAGGATGGCGAGTAGGGAGCATGGAGGTGAGAGCAAAGGAAGCAGCACAGTCGGCAGATAGAGCCAGATGCGCTCCAGCAACTCGCCGTGGGTGAGCCAGTGGTAGACGTGGAATTGGGCGAAGTCCGCGACGCATGGACGAACGGGCTGGCCGAGGCGCTGACATAAGCCGAAGATGCCGATGAGAATGTAGCGCGGCCCCGGCTGTACAGCAGGTGCTACAGTAAACCAAAGGCCCCAGGGTGATTTTCCCTGGGGCCCTGTGTTTCTCTGAAGGCGGGGGCCGGCGTTTCACGGGCTAACGGTGGTACCGGTCGCGATCACGGTCGCGATCACGGTCACGGTCGCGATTGCGGAAACCTAACCGGTCGCTGCCGTAGCTGAAGTGGCTGCCATAATCTGATTCCCACCATTCCAGGTAGCCATCGCCTATTTGAATCCGGAAGCCGGTACGGGCCGGGTAGCGGTAAGGCGAATATTGCGACCAGCCCCGTGACCACTGGTTGCGCCAGCCGTAGTGATTGCCCTGCTGGTAGCCGCGATGGCGGCCCCGGTTCCACGGGTCATAATAGCCGCGCGACGAGTAGCTGTCATTATACCCGCCAAAGCCCAGGGCCAGCAGCGCCGCAGTGTCTTTGTCAATCTTCCGATCACGGTCCGGCTTGGCGAACGCCGTGGTGCTCAGCAGCCCGACCAGAAGAACAGCTATCAAGATTACGAAGACCTTCTTCATCATGCTCACCCTTTCCCCGATAGTCTGTACTCACTTACATACTATATGACACTTCTGCGGGGCGAAAAGTTCGGTGGGGGGAGGCAGCGGCGAAGGCAAGACCTTATCTACGTTTTGTGCATGACCAAGATCCGGTCGAACTTTGTAGTCCGGCTTTGCCGTCGTGAACGGCGTTCGTCGGGAATACGATCATCATAAATCGTCTCAACTAAGAATTGGTTCTCCGTAACGGCAACCGCTAGATCAGCTATGATCTCTGCGGTATGTAGGCTCTCGCCATCACGTTCCACATCTCCTAGTACCAGGATACAATAGCCGCCGCTCTTCAACACACGCGCCATGTCTTTCAGACAATTCTTCATTTGCGGGATGTATACTTTCCGATTGGCTGTTAGGGAGGCGTCTAGCTCTTTCCAGTCTTCACACCCCAAGAACCATAATCTGAGCCTGTTGTCACGGGCGTAGTCGAGTGCGCCAAAGTAGGGGGGGCTAGAAATAATGGTGTCGACCGTCTCGTTCTCAATGGGGAGGTCCATTGAGTTCGTCTGCCATACCTTGTATGCCTGGTCCTCCCAGTCAGCTGGCAGTGCAGGGCGGCGGTACGCGCGCTTAACCTTAGCGAGTAGCCGGGATCGCAGGTCACGATATGAGTACATCTTCGGGAAATCCTCTGGAGGGTACTTGGCGGTCCGTAGATAGGGAACGAGATGACTAGCAGGATAGGAAAGAAAGCCTGGTCGGACGTGGTGAAGAATTCCCAGTAGGCAACTGGTCAAGAAGTAGTCTTCGCAGCCGGACAGGATTTCGAAGGCGGTGATGACTTCTCGCAATGTGTCAGGGTGGAAGAATTCTTGCACCCACTCCGGAATCGCCGATAGGTTAACGGAGGGCGCATGCTGCTCAGCAGCCTCGATCACTATCAAAGCTCGCTGGATCGCGGTCTTCCTGCTGGGGGGTGCTTCGAGCTTCCCGCGCGTAAGTACATAGCCATAAGGACTTAGATCATTGGCCCAAGCACAGCGTCCCGACAATGCTGCTTCAAGTGGAACGACGCCGGAACCCGAAAATGGGTCCAATACGATGTCTCCAGGCTCGGAGTACAGGCTAATCAAGGTTTTCGCCATACCTGACTTCATTTTGCCTACGTAAGGCGACAGTTGCTGCAACGTGCTCTCGCGTGCATTGAATGAACCGTGCCATGCACGCGCATCGAGTTCGGTGAACTCGTGGCAGTGTTCAAAGAGAGCGGTCTGGTCCGTTTGACTGTTCTTTGCAGGCAACGTTGTTAGTCCTCTATCCTCCATGTACGAGACTTGCTTGCATCAACCAGTTCGCCTCGATGCCAGACCTCGACATCCCGCCGAGCACGCTGCTCTGGGAGCTCGACTAATCTCACATGTACTTCCCATACGTGGTAGGCCTGGGCCTCTGCGTCCACAGAGAACAAGTCTAGAATCAGGGACGCTAGTTTCACAGTGGTCAACGTATGCGGAGGAGGCTCAGGGTCATCTAACGAGGGAATGCGCTGTGGGAACAAGAATACATCGGGAGCTGCGTTGAACCCAATAGTATCCTCTTTGCCCGGGTACTTTGGACAAGGCCGCGCACGTGTGCCGCAGAGTACATCTTTGAAGAAGAGCACGTCTACCAGCTTCTGTCGCCTAACTAATTCGTTTGTCAGCCGGTTAAGGATCGAGTGTGCACCATGCGCCGGCTGGTTCACGATGGCGCCGTCCAAGTGACACCACACGGCGAACTCCTTTGCCCACATGGGACGTTCAGAGATGTTTATGCTATTGCCCTCGCCTCCCTTGACCTCCAGGGCGGTGAAGTACTCGGGATCTCGTTCGATCTGAACTGTAAAGTCGTGTCGCCGGGCACTGCCGCTTCGTTCATAATCTGCGATAGAATTTTGACGGCGCAGATTCTCCAGAACGTCTCCCACCAAAGCCTCACGAGTTGTTGTAGAGGAAGCGATAAAGGAGCCGCGGATGCTTTCAACCGCCGAACGGAACACCAGCCCACCTTTGTAGTCCGCCGGCTCAATAGCATGTTCGCGCAGCACATCAGGGTGCAACTTGTCCATGTTCGTCAGCAGGTCAATCGTCGGGTGAACCTGCGCAGTTACCCGTTCTTCGTTCTCGCACGGAAGTGGCAACTTTTTCGCTCCCGTAAGTGGTTTGCACACCTTGACCTTGGCACCGGCTTCATGGTACTCGCCTTATGCTATGGTGACAGTTAGTGCCCACCGGAATTGATAAAGCATTTGGATCACCGAGAGGCGACCAATATCTGGCACGGTGGCCCCGATAGATTCGTTCAACGGGGTAAGTCTGGCCGTCGTGCAGCAAGCATTCGCCTCTAGGTTCTTGGGCGGGTGCAGCTCGGTACACCTGGCAGTATTCCTCCCCTTCTTCCATGAGTCTGCGGGCAAGGCCTCTTACGTACCAAGTGTTAAACTCTGTATTTGCCAGAAACTCAGCAGCCTTTGCAGGATTTATCTGTCTTCTGTGTACATTCCCGCCGCGTTCATAAGTCTCGAACGGAAGCCAATATGCTGGGTTAGAAAGACTTTCAGCGAGAGTCTCCTCATTCCCTGTCACTATCGCTGTTTCCATTTCCTGGGGGAATGCCTCGAGCCCTGCCGCTGAGAGCCGAGTGCTTCTGTACGGATTGCCTGTTTCTTCTTCGTTTCTGAACTCCTCGAGCATCCATTTTCGTGTTACCTCATTAAGCTCCTCGAAGTTGTACATCACCCCACATCCTTTCATCCTCTGAGCGTACACCTATGAAGCGCGTGTTCTCAAGCACATACAGAATTGTACTCAAAGCTTCGCCTGGCGTCAAGAAAGACCAAGTACGCCTGGTGGTGCCAAGGGCAGGCCGGTCATGCCACCGGCTGGCGGATGACGGTCTTGAGCTTCTCGGGCTGAGTGCGGCGCGGGTCGCTGAGGTAGATCTCGTGGTGCTTGCCGCGTAGCTCGTGACCGCTGGCGGCGATGAACTCGTGCAGCTTCGCGATCGTCGGGCCCTCCTCGGCGTACGGGCCGATGTGCATTATCTGCGCGGACAGACCCTCGACATAGCTCTCCAGCCGCATCTTAGCCAGCGCGGGCAGGTCCTTTTTCGCCTGGAGCTGGGCAATGACATCCGCAACAAGCTCCGCAGTGACCCACTCCGGCTGCATAATCATCGCCGTCCACAGCCAGGAGTCCTTGTCGGCGGTGCTGAACTGCGCCATATCCTCCGCCCACCACAGGCCCTCCAGCGGCGGGACGACGTAGTCAATGCCCTGGGCCTTCTTGACGGTGAACTTCCCCGTGAAGGACGCGGCGTAGAGGGCCTCCATGGCCTCCTGGTACTCCTGAGAAGTGTTGGGGTCGCCCGCCCCGTCAATCATCAGGAAGTTCATCTCGGCGACGTCAACGAGTACGGCCTCCTTCGCGGAGGGGCTGTAGAGGTGCTTGAGCTCCTTCTTGAAGTCAATCTTGGCCATAGTTCTCACTCCCGGGGGTGGCTTGATAATAGTCTCAGAGCTTGGCGCTGCCACCGCTCCCAGTAACCTGAGCTTTCCAGCGCTCGCCGCAGGCGCACGCACGACGGGCAGCTCCAGCAATGCGTCTGGCCGCCCAGGTAGCAACTCCAGATCAGGTGCAGCGGGGCGCCGATTTCGTAGCCCACCTCTACTATCTGCGCTTTGGTCAGCGCGACGGTCGGAGAGATGACCTGCAAGCCGTGCCGAGTCGAGTAGGCAAAACACTCCTCGGCAGCCTGCATAAACTCGCGGCTATTGTCGGAGAAGCTGGCGGCCTCCTCGGCATTGAAGCCGCAGACAATCCCCGCACAGTCCCGCGCTTCGCAGTAGCCAGCGGCAATGTTAAGGAAGATGCCATTGCGGTTCGGCACCCAAACGGCTTGAGCGACCGCGGAAACGGCCTGCGGGTCATCGAGGGAGGCGGCATCGGCGGCTATCATCTGTTCAGCCTCGGCGACGAGTGCGCTGTTGGTAATTTCTGCTAGCCACGGAAGAGCAATAACGCTGTGGTTAATCCCCAGGGCCTGAGCCACTTGGATAGCAGCCGCCTTCTCCCGCCCCGCCGCGTGCTGCCCGTAGTCGAACGTCAGTGCCAGGACTATCTCATGCTCGCGGCTGGCTGCCACAGTAGCAACAACTGAATCCAGTCCTGCCGAAAGCAGCGTGACCAGGCGCACTTCAATCCTCCCGGTAGCTCGCCGACGAGGTTGCTGACTCCCACACCCGCACAGCTTCCAGGCTCACCGCAATATCGCTTAGGGCCTGGGCAATCTGTGTGTACAGGTAGTGAGCGATGTTCTCGGCGGTCGGATTGTTTTGCGCAAAGAAGGGATGATCGTTCAGCAAACTGTGATCCAGTTCATCAACGACTTGCTCGCAGAGCTGCTTGAGCCGACCGAAGTCAATGAGCATGCCGTGATCATCCAACTGCCTGTCTGCTACGGTCACCTCTACGCGGTAGTTGTGTCCGTGCAGGCGGCTGCACTTGCCCGGGTAGTCACGCAGATGGTGGGCAGCGGAAAACTCAAGCTGGACGGTCAGTTTGTACATAGCAATCTCCTATGATTTGTCATATCAGTATTATATCACTTTGCCGGTGGCACTCACAACTGAGCGCAGTCGTTTGACGGCTGGGGGTAGAATTCGGTATGATAGAGGGGCGAGAAGCAATCGGATCGCAGGTAATGAGTTGATGGGAAAGGAAATCATCTTATGGCGAGTATTAGATATGCGAACAGAGTTCTCTTAACAGGGCTTGTTACTATACTGGCTTGTAGCGTGGCGGTGGCCGAAGAGAAGCCAGCCGCCAAGGTAAACAACGCGGTCATCACCGAACCCCAGCTTATCCAGGAGTTGATGTCGCGGCACGGATATGCCGTACTTGAGACGATGATCGAAGCGCTGGCTATCCGCCAGCAGGCCGCAGAGCGCGGTCTTTCGGTGACCGCCGACGAGGTGGAGGTCAGCTACCAGGAAGCCAGAAGCAGAATCGTCAGCTCGGCCCGCGACCCTCGTGTGGCCGCCTCTCAGATCTTCGCGATGTGGTTGGCCCAGCGCAATCTCAACCGCGAGACTTTTCGCCGGCAGGTTGAGCTACAACTGCTGCTGGAGAAGATGGTCGAAGACGAGATTGAAGTGACGGACCAGGAGGTCGCTCAGTTTTACGAGAGTAACCAGAAACAGCTTGAGCGCCCGGAATTAGTACAGGTCAGCCACATCACCGTGACCACCAAAGAAGAGGCAGAAAGAATCCGGCAGCAGATTATGGCCGGTGAGATTACTTTCGAGAAAGCCGCTCAGGAGCACTCAATTGATCCGTACGGCCGAGAAAACGGCGGACTGCTGCCCCCGATGGGTCGCGGTGAGCTATCTAACGAGGCCTGGGAGCCAGTGCGGGAGCAAGGCTTTAAACTCAAGACTGACGGAGAGATCAGTCCTGTGTTTGAGACTACTATGGGTTGGGATATTCTGCGCCGGGAGGCGTACCAAAAAGGTGGCACGCCTCCGTTTGAAGAAATCCAGGAAGCACTGGCCAATCAGCTCTATCAGGCGCGTCTCGTCCAGGCTGCTGGGGAGATGCGAGCGGCCATAATAAAGATAGCCAAGATTGAGCGAGTCATCGAATTCCCGTCCGTGTCCGAGGCAGTTGCAGAAGTCACCGCGGACAGCTCTCCTCAGTAGGGCCCTGGCGGCACTGGTGAGAATCGGCCAATCTGCCAACATGTAGGTTGTGCGGGAACAGCAAAGCCGCGAAGGAAGATTATAGTTGTCGGCGAATACGTACTGTGATTGCGCACAGCATACCCAGCAAGTAGGAGGGGACATTCTGTGAATCTTCGCAAGACAGCCGTGGTTGTTCTGCTCTTGGCCCTTGTGTTGGTGGTCGTCTGGGGATGTGGTAAGAAGCAGGCGGACACCGGCGAGGCCGGCACACCAGGGGTCGCCGAAGGTGAAGGCCCGACCGGTGCCCCCGGAGGGATGCCGGTCCCAGGAGGCGGTCCACCTGGAGCGGGTATGGCTCCGGGAGCACCTGGTCGTGGAGCAGGCCCACCAGGAATGGGCATGACTCCGGGACCACCTGGCCGTGGAGGAGCCCCACCGGGAATGGGCATGGGTGCGGGTGGACCTGGTGCTGGTCCACCGGCTGCGCCCACCGGCCCTGCGGTCACCGTGGACGAGCTTGTTGAGCAGGGCATAGAGGATAAAAACGCTGGCCGGCTGGAAGATGCCGAGATGAAGCTCCGCGCCGCGGTGCTCGAAGAAGAGAGTAACGAGGACGCTCACTGGGCCCTGGCCTGGACACTGGCGGCGGCAGAAAACAAGTCCGAGGCCATTGCGGAGTTCGAGAAGATACTTGAGCTGACCGCTGACGCCAAACGGACCTCAGAGGCTAAAGCAGCCATCCGGCGGCTTCAATAGCGATCCGCCCAACGGCAGGGAAGAACACTGTGCCGCTCAGGCAGTATGTCAGGTTCACTAACTGCCGGGGAGCAGTTAGGCTGCCGCATGATTGGGCTTCAGTCGCGAAGCTGGCTGATGGCCTGCTACTGTGCTAGCAGGAGCAGCAGATAGCATGGGGTCGGCGGAGTGGCAGTTGATTTGAGCGGCAACGGTCAGTATAATAGTGGTGCTCGTTGCCTGATTTCCAAGCAGCACGCTAATAGTTGGCTTGTAGGGTTCCCCGGTAGCTCAACGGTAGAGCAACCGGCTGTTAACCGGTAGGTTGGTGGTTCGAATCCGCCCCGGGGAGCCAGTTGTGTTTTTGGGCTTCAAAATCGTCAGAACCCTTGTGGTTACAGGCATATTCGCGGTTCGAGTGGGCGATGAGGTCAAACGGAGCCCGGTAGACCGGGGACAAGGAGCCGTTACCCCACGTAGCATGTGAAACCACGCAATTAAGCAGTCTACGCTGCTCTTCTGGCGGTTGTGCGCTGTACAGGTCGTAGGACTTGTCGGCGAGTTCGAGTAGCTGAATGCCCTCTTCGATGTAACTCTGATTAGCCTGTTCGTGGACTTCGATCTTCCGCCGTGTGTCTGCTTGTTCTTTACGCCACTCGGCGCTCTTCTCCTCGAAGTAGGCACCTGAAATATTCCCGTCGAGCTTGTCAACGTACATCGCGTCAATCCGGTCTTGTAGCTTCTGGTATCGCTTCTGCAGCTCAGCAACCACCTTGTTGTGGAATTCCTTCTCGTCGACGTGGCTGGCGCGGAGGGTATCCCGCACCCATTCCAGTATATCCGGGTCGAAGTGAAGCGCTTTTAGGGCGTCGCCAAACTGCTGCGAGAGTTCCTCTTCACGCACCCACGGCTCACCGCACTTGCCCTTGTTGCCTGTGCAGTGGTAGTAAACATATTTGCCCTTCTTCTTCTCAGCGACGAGGGCGCACCCACAGTGCGCACACGACACAAGTCCCTGGAAGGCCCACCAGTGTTTCTGGTGTCGAGTCCGGCGGTTGCCCCTGGTGTGTAGAACCTGCTGAACCTTGTCCCACAGTTCCTTGGAGACTATCGGGGCGTGACTGCCCTGGTAGTGGTTCCCATTCCACATGAAGTCCCCGTAGTAGATGGGGTTGCTCAGCATCTTGTGGACAGCGCTCTTGGTGACTGGCCGTTTGCTTGTGCGATTAGCCAGGCCTTCCTCGTTGATCTGGTGGGTCACTTCCAGCAACGAGTAGTCACCAGTCGCATACAGCTCAAATAGTCGGCGGATCAGCGGCGCGGTCTCGGAGTCCAGGACAATGTGTCGCTTGCCATTTGTATCCACATTGAGGTATCCCAGAGGGGCAAAGGATGGCCAGATGCCCTGCTCAGCTTTCTCCCGCATGCCCTTGCTCGTTTCCTCGGAGAGGTTGTCGACGTAGTTCTTTGCCATCAGCACCTTGATGCCGTGCATGAACTTCTCAGTTGATCGTGAGTCATCAGACAGGATGAAGTTCTCCTTGACGAAGCGGATCTCCAAGTCAAGCTCATCCAACGTGACATAGTCACGGAGGTTACGGTAAAGGCGGTCGGTCTTCTCCACCAGAATGATCCTGCACCGGGCGCCGTGGTTCGTCAGGAAATCTACCATCTCTGCAAAGCCCGGCCTTCCGGTCGTCTTGGCGGTCTCGACGTCCACGAACTCCTGCTTTACTGCCAGCCCCGATTGAGTGGCATAATCCCTGAGCAGCTTCAACTGGGCAGGTATCGAAAAGCCCTCTTCTTCCTGCTGTCTCGAGGAGACGCGGGCATATATGACCGCATGGCGTGCTCCCTCAGTTCTCATGTTGCTCATGGTCTGACTCCCTCATTTTCCGGATAAACACCGAGTGCAGCGGCATGCATCACCAGCTCGTCTGTCTGACTGGCAGCTCAAGGTCTGGCATGGGCTACTCCTCGGCCTCCCCTTTTTCAACTTGGAGAGCATCGGCCAGATAGGTAAATCCGCAGAAAAGACCTCCAGATACTATTGTCACTCCAAGGCAAAGCCAAAAGACCCTCATATGAAGTAAGTCCCAGGCGGCAGCAAATAGTATTAACGGGTTGATAAAGTTCACGAAACTCTCTCGCACATACAGCCAGTCACAGTAGATGAAAAGACTAATCTGTGCGCACTCCCCAAGTGCGGCTGTTATGCCGAATGCCATTCCCAAAAATCTGCACAAATTACTCATCTGACATAACCTCTTCTTTGCTTAGCGTACCCGGTCTCCGTATGTGAGCAGAAGGTAGGACCTCTAATACAGTAGTGTGCTTTTCCCTAGCTGCTAGATCAGATGGAGTGTAGCCCGATTTTGTTATTGCCTTGACATCCGCGCCTCTTGCCAATAGCAGTTTAACTATCTTCACGTGGCCCCTCCCGGCGGCGGCATGGAGGGGGGCCAGACCAACCTTTGGTTCTTGGGCGTTTACATCCGCACCGTAGTTGATCAGCAACAGGGCTACCTCGTGAGATCCCTCCTTGGCGGCTATGAAAAGTGGAGTCAGGCCATCATTGTCCGTAGCCCCCACTTCAGCTCCGGCCTCTATCAGTTCTCGCGCGGTTTCAACCCGGTCATCCCAAGCTGTTCCGTTCAGCGGTGTATCACCGGATTCTGTTCTTGCATCAACATCGGCACCATAATCTAATAACAGTCTGACGCCCTTAACATAGCCAAGACTTGCAGCCAAGTGTAATGGGCTTGCCCCGAATTCATTCCTTGCATTCACGTCGGCTCCGTTTTGCAGTAACAACTCGGCAACGGAGCGATGGACGCATTCGAAGAGAAAGGCCATCGCCTCGTCTAGGTGATCGACTTGTAGCCCTACCGCCGTGTGCAGCGGCGTATTACCTATATTATTTTTCGCATTGGGATCGGCTCCATGGTTCAGCAGCACCTCCGCGGCTTCTGTACGGGCCATCATGGCAGTTAGATGCAGCGCAGTCCATCCAGTTCCGTCTCTTGCATTTACATCCACTCCTTGCGCTAATACCCGCTTAAGACTAGGAATATCCGCGGTTGCGTCCTGTACCTGCTGCGCCGTGGCAACCTCCTCCCGGTGCGCCCGCCATGCAGAGATGCCGCTCGTGATCGCAAATCCAAGGCCAAACACCACCACCGCCGCCGCTACCGCTGCCACTAACCACAATCTCTTGCGCGTCATCTGTCTGCGCTCCCTATTTCGCGATCCGGGGGCACACAAAAGGCCGGCCCCCTGGTGGCATCTCGTGGAGTATGAAGCTCCGCAAGCACCCGAGAACCGGCCATAGCCGGCACGGAGCTTCTTTACCACGAGATGCAGGACCATTATAAGCTACGGAGGGCCACTATGTCAAACACTGACAGCCACCTTTCTTTCCTGCGTCTTTCCGCTCAAAAGGCCCGATTTACCCTATGCTATGGGGTCCGGTCTGGTCGTTTCGTCGCGTCCACGGGCCTCCTGTGCGTCCACCCAGACCAGCAAGCCCGTAGGACCGGGGATACGCAGCTCGCATCCCCGAATTCAGCCCTCTATGTTGAAATGCGGAAGACGGTTGTCGTGGTCATTCCGATAAGTCCTCAGCAGCACGGCTTCGGCATAATGGCTGTCTGTGGTGACAGCCCACCGTACTTCGATTGGTTCCATTGCGTGATCCCAGAACCGGTGCCTATTCACTAGGTTATCTGCCACTTGCCCTGGTCTAGTTCGATGGTTGTCGATGCGCCCTTTGAGGCCCTTGTCAGAACGACCGATATACACAATTTCTGGCTCTGCGTCGCCAGTCTGTAGTCGACATCGAATCTGGTACACCCCCGGCTTCTCCGGTGCCCTGGGCGGTTTCCCTCGGTTCTTCTGCTTTAGTGGCTTCCAGTCGTTCCAAGTTAGGGTGATGCAAGGAGCATAGATGGTCTCTGGCGTAGGCATTGTTCACCTCCATTGCCCTCCTGTGGGCTGCTTGAATTATGCGCTCAGGGCCTCGGCCAGAGCTGCCCACTGCTCCTTCGGCAAGGTGGCCAGGGCCTTAGCTAGCCGCTGCACCTCGTCTTCCTCTGCCGGCGGCGCCACCTCCAGGGCCTCCACGGCCTGCCAGCGCCGCTGTCAGCTTCTCCACCTGCTCCTGTGTCACTATGCCCATTGTGATATACACCGGATTGCTCAGTACATTCTTCACTGTCTGCGCTGCCCACTGACTGCCCTGCTGCGTCGGTACGCCCTTGTCATTAAGCGTCTCAGCTATAAACCTCAGTGTCTGACCGGCTGCCCTCCACTCATATATCCGCTTTACCACAAGTGCCTCGCTTTCGTTGGCTACCAGCACAGCCTCGTCACCTTCGCCCTGCACCCGAAGACCATACGGAATTGTCTGCCCGCCTGCGTAGCCACCGCGCCGGTGCTTTGCCGACCGGCCTGCCTGCAACCGCCGGACAAGTTGACGCTTCTCCAACTCAGCAAAGACGCCAATGATCTGCCGGAAGGCGATTGCTACCGGATCGTCCCCTCGGAACGGTTCCGCCACTGAGACCAGCTCCACGCTGTTGACCAGCAGCTCCTTCTCTGCCCACAACTGGCCGCCCAGGTCACGGGCTAACCGATCCAGGCGCGCCACCACAACCTTGTCTATACCGTTGGCCTCCAGGTCAGTTAGCAGATCGGCGAAGGCCGGGCGATCTGGCGGCGGCGTTGCCCCGCTTACACCGGCGTCTTCATAGACGCGAAGCAGCTCCCATTCCTGCTGCTCACAGAAGCGTTCAATGTCTTCGCGTTGCACCTCCAGGCCCAGGCCCCGCTCCGCCTGGCCTTCTGTGCTGACTCGAATGTATGCTACTGCGTTTGTCACAGCTGTCACCTCCGTCCATACCCTACCATAATTCGCTGTATTTGTCAAGGCTACGTTCGTAGCTTTGAATTAACTATTGACAGCCCGCCCGATCCGATCCCCGGCCACAATGCCCTTGCTGCAAAGGATGTTCTATTGGTCAGGCACCGGTCCTGCTCACGGAAGCCAATACGTCTTAGCACTCAGCGATTTCCGCGGGCTACCCCGTGGGTGCAGGTCGCCTTGCTTGCCCTGGCTGTCAAAACCCCGCCTATACTGGCGTTTATTCGCGCCACAAGCGCCCTTCTGCTTTAGGTGGGATTCAGCCTGCACCACCCCTGTCAGCGCGTCCTGCGGCTCCAAACGGCCATACCAGGGCACTCCTGGCTGCTTCTGGCCTCCGATCTGGTCGCGCACACCCGCCCCCCTAGTTCGTTTTTGTCGCGATCCGGTATACAGATGTCTTAGACTTGGCTTTGGAAAACTAGAAAAAATTTCAGCGAGATCGCTCCTTCAGCAGCCGTGCTTCCAGTTCACGGTTTCCTCGGCAAGCGCGATGAATGGCATTGTCGCGGGGCATACCACCATCTATCAGCCTGTCTGCTTCTGCGACCGCCTGCTCCACGCGGGGATCGCTGTCTGCGACCGCGGCCACCACCTGCCCTGTGGCCTGCTCATCTGGCAAAGCCCAGCAAACCAGCTTCGTCACACTCAATCGCTTAGCCGCCCGGCGAAGTGTCGCCGGTACTATGCCCTCCTGCTCGGCCTCAGCCACCAACTGACTCACAGGCACTGCCCTCCCTGCCAATCGCTGCGACAGAAACGCCTCCGCCCGCTTGCCCGACTTATACGGCCCACTTCTCATTTCAACTTCCTGCCCGCAAACATAAGGTGCCCTAGCTGTGCTATGAGATCCGCACCTATCTCGGGTGTCACTTGCTCCGCCAATTCAGCGTTGCCTTTCGTGGCAAGGCGGATCGCGGCCT
>JAUWYY010000004.1 GCA_030615605.1 bacterium | reverse complement strand
CGGTATCTCGCGTCGGCTTCCTCGCGGGTCCTCTCGCCGCTTTCGACCGCGGCCTCGATGCGACGCCGGATGTCGTCCTGCGAGCCTTCGCTGCCCCGAGCGTACATCCGCTCTCTGATCTCCCGGTATATCGCAGCTCTGGCTTGTTCCTCGGTCATCTCGCCTGCCGCAACGGCCGCTTTGAGTTCCTTCGCAACGCCGTTGTGATCCAGGGCGAAGGCCCGCTTCTTAAACGCTTCCCACTGGGCTTTGGCTTGTTCCTCGGTGATCTCGCCTGCCGCCACGGCCGCTCTGAGTTCCTTCGCAACGGCGTCGTGGTCCAGGGCGGCTTCGGTGCTGACCTCTTGGGCATAGGTCAAGCCAAGGGTAAGCACTGCCGCGGCGCACAGCAGAACACCTGCCTGCAACCACCGCGAGTTCGATCTGTTCGGGGTTCCTGATACGATCATTTTGAATCTCCTTTCGAGTAATCCGCCACTGTTGACTTCGCTCGCCACAGCCGGCGGGCGGAGCGGCGGACACGCAAGACATTCGACCACTGCCAGCAGTGAATCTGCATAAGTGTGAGGTCTGGGTTTCAGACTGGATACGACCAGGGCGTCGCAGCAAAGCTCTTCATTGGCACGCAAGCGATGTCGCCCCCACCAGACCAGCGGGTTCCACCAGAAACAGACACACGCCAGCCACTCAATCCAGCGGACCAAGTGATCCCGACGACGCACATGCGCCAGGATCCATTGGAATTGTCGCGTGTCCATCTGGTCGAGCAACACACCCGGAACGACGATCCGTACCTTCCTGCCAATCCACCACACCAACGGAGAAAGATGGGCTGATGTCGTATAGATTGTGGGAACGGCCTTCAGTCTGAGTCGGTTCGCAATCCTCGCCGCGACGGTCTGAGACTCTTGTGGCGCAACTTCAGATTCCATCCCCAACAGGCGGTTGAATCGATAGACTCGAACCAGGGACCAGGCAAAGACAAACACACTTCCTAGCAACCAGATCAGCGAGAATACCGCTTTTGCCTGCGCCAATATCGCAGTCCGTGTTTCCCTTGAACCAGAAACATCGTTCTCGTTTCCACTAATCTGCGGGGCGATTTGCGAATGGTCCTGGATGACCACTGTGGTGTTGTCAGTCAGTCCGGGAATCGTGACGACGGGAATCGAAAACACAGGAGGCGTCAGCAGCTTCACGAAAACAAGCAACCACAGCAGATGCGCAAGAGCAGGACGCTTGGCGGTTGCTTCAACAACCATCGCCGCGATGGCCAGGGCAAGTGAGATACACACGTTGCTGAGCGCAATCTGAAGAAGGAGGTCCGTCATGCTTGTCCTCCATCGCCTTGTCGGCCATCAAGGATCGCTCGGAGCCGTTCAATCTCCTCGCGGGATATCTTCTTCTCCTCAACGAGATGCGTAATCAGCGGGGCAAGCGAACCTCCGGTCAGCTTGGCGGCCAGTGATTCCAACTGCTTGCCCGCATATGTCTGACGGGACATTTTGGCCATGAACTGCTGCACAAACTGACTGCGATCTCTCTCGATGTAGCCCTTTTCTTCCAGACGCTGCAGTAACCGCTGTACGGTGCCATGCTGCGCCTTGGAAGAAGATGAATAGAGTTGCTCACGTATCTGACGTGCGGTGAGCCGTTCATTATCCCAGAGCAGATCCATGATTGCCAATTCTGAGTTAGCCAATGGTGGTTGCTTCATTTGAAATGTCTCCTTATTCTTTGCAGACGAACGACACGATGTCGTAAGTATACGATATCGTGTCGTATATGTCAAGAGCCAATTCAAGAAATGTATGGGAATGGTGCTCCAGCGAGTTCCGCGGTTATGGTCCTTGCATTAATGCTGATGGCCGCGAGAATGTTGAGTCGGTTAGCCCACGATGCATACGTGGTGGTTCTTGGCTCAATAGCAAAGACAGGGATAGAAACGCAAACCGCGCTCATTGCTTTCGGGGCGACAGATACTTTGACCTCGGTCTCCGAGTAGCTGTTGGATAGGCCATATCTCCGATATCCCATATGGTTTATTGCCATTAAACATAGAATTCACCGTCAATATGCACGACTCTCGGCCTGTCCGTCCAACTGGCCTCTACTTCATGCGCCTATGCTGAAACTATCTGCCCCCCACGGTGTCCATATCTGTGATATTCACGCCCTACCAGCGAGTGCGATAGAGACTATGCACCACAACCAGCTTCGTCTCATCACAACTGTTCTGGCATGCGCGGTAGTGCTGGCAACAGTTGCCTGTACCGCCCAGGCCAGCCCTGGCCGCGCTCCCGGCCCGGCTACAGTTGGCTTGGCGCGCGCCGATCACGTCTACCTGCCCGATTCTATCTTCGTCCCCAAGTTTGCTTACCCTGAAGGTAAGATAGACTACGATATTCTAGAACTGCTGTTGCGTCGGGCGGTCACCGCGTGGTCCGGCCAGCAGCCTGATGACTTCTGGACTCAGAACTTCCTCCCCAATGATCGGGTCGGTCTGATGATTGATGTCCAGGAGCCCTCTGTACCCCCCATTATGGTAGAGGTGATCATCAGACAACTGGTCAGCGCGCGAGTGAGGACCGAGAATATCCTGATATTCGCCGCAGACGAGCGGGATCTGTTCGCGGCCGGTTTCTCGCTGGACCACGACCGTCCCGGCGTCAAGGCCTACGGAGCGGCTTCACTGGGCTACCGCAACGACATCAGCCGAATACTCATTGATATGTGCGACAAGATAATCAATGTCGCCACGCTGCGCCCTCATTCGCAGTTTGGGATGACTGGCGCTGTTTACAACCACCTGGCTTGTGCCCCGGCGACAGTTGCCAAGCAGGTTACCGCTGATCCGCGGCAGCTTGCTTCGGTCGCAGCCCGAGCACTGATCAACCAGAAGGTAATTCTCCACTTCCTGGTCGCCCTGCATCCCTTCTACGCCGTTCCCACAGAGGCGCAGCCCGAACCCCGCTGGGAATATGCGGGCCTGTTGCTGGCCTCAGACCCGGTTGCCGTGGACATTGTCGGCCTGGAGATTCTGACAGCAAAGCGCACTGAGGAAGGCATCGAACCGGCCGAACCCCCAGTAGCCAGGCAGTATCTGGATGCCGCCTCCGACGAATACCGGCTGGGCCAGGCCGACCGGGATAAGATTACCGTCGTGACTATCGAGCCAGAAACAGAGTAGGGACTGCCCTCCCTGAAATGCGCCAGCCAAGTGCAGCAACGACGGCATCCGGAACTCAGTTATCCACTCACCACGGGGCGCTGTAGTTCCTCGACTTAGGCCCGGAGGGCAAGGAGCACGACTGAAGATGTTCATGACCTTGGTCACCCCCCTCTCCGCCTACACGGCATACTCACCTTCTAAGGATTCCTGTGCATCCCAACGAGCAGCGATGTACAGTCGGCTATCTGACAAGTCGCTGTCCTGTAGTTCCTTGTTGTCAAAAATGCCGAGCACCTCGAAGCCTGCGTCGGCAAGATAGTGTTCGAGCTCGGCAGGAAAGAACAGCCGATACTGGCAGTAGTCTTCAACAGGATCCTTTCCTGGAATAGTCCAGGTTCGGTGGCGGACAAGTAGCTGTCGGCGGTAGTCAAGGGAGTGTAGAGAGACCGCTTTCGCAGAGAACTCGACGGTGTCTATCTCCCCCAGGACTTGTTTCTTGAAACCACTGTCTTCCAGGTAGTGGGAGGCATTGTTGATGTCGATAATCAGCAGCGTCCCCTCATGGGCATGGGCCGCAAATGTCGCCAGCGTCTGCTGCACATCCTCATTGCTCAGAGCGTAGCACAGAGTTGAGCCCATGCACATGACGACGTCGAAAGTACGGTTGAGGCGCACCGTGCGCATGTCACCAACCAGCAGATTCAGGTGCGGCCTGATCTGTTGGGCATACGTGATCTGTTCGTCCACGTAGTCTACGCCCCAGCAGTCGGAGCAGATCTGCGAGAGTATGTCCAGGTCGCGGGCTGTTCCACATCCGATGTCGAGAATCGATCGGGGAGGCCTGGGGAGGAATCTCTCGAACATGCGCAAGCACATCCGCGCGGTAGCTTGGTCTGGGTCGGGGAATACCAACTCATACAAGTGGGGATTGCGGTATAGGTAGTTCCGAACGGCCGGGTCCATGGGCGGCCTCCATGTGACGCCACCAGAATGATATGCCCTTCACGACGACGGTTCGGTCGTTCTCGCTTCGCTTTCCGACGCTGGTGGTCCATAGTCAAGTGCTCTGTGTAGCCTCACTGCATTGTACTCTCTTCACCATCGCTCCATCAACACCTGCACGGCACCAGGGTAGACGACGGGGACGCACAAAAGGGGGCAGAACCAGGTGGTGCCGAAGGCCGGAGTCGAACCGGCACGGGCCAAAGCCCACTGCCTCCTGAGGACAGCGTGTCTACCAATTCCACCACTTCGGCACCTCTGCGACTGTCTATATCATAGGGCAACTTTCCACCATTGTCAAGAACGTGCGGAGTCCCCTACACCCCCCTTGCGGCCACTCGACACAGCAGCCCGGGTGTGTTAGTATAAGTCAAATTCCACCAGCATCTGAACACATGACCGGTATGGAGACTCAGAGCAACTCGCCACCTGAATTAGACCTCGGTAAGCCCTTATCCCGCGATTTCTACGACCGTGACACCACCTTGGTAGCTCAGGAACTGCTGGGCCGAATGTTGGTCCACCGCGAGGCCGAAGGGATCACCGCCGGAATTATCGTCGAGACTGAGGCGTACCTGCAGGGCGATCCCGGCTGCCACGCCGCACGCGGTCGCACCGAGCGCAATGCCCCGATGTTCGGCGTGCCCGGTACAATCTATGTCTACCTCATCTACGGAATGCATCATTGCCTGAACATCGTCACCCAACCCGAGGGAATCGGCGAGGCCATCCTCATTCGTGCCGTGGAGCCGGTCTGCGGCCAGGAGTTGATGGAGCAGCGGCGAGGTTGCCAGGATACGCAGGAATTGACTAATGGCCCGGCGAAGCTGACTCAGGCTATGAACATCAACCTGCGCCACAACTTTGGCGACATCACCACCAATCCGCTCTATATTAGTAACCAGCCACCGGTTGACGGCCCAGTCACCATCACCACGCGCATCGGTCTAGGCCCGGAGCGTGGGGCCGAGTTGCCGCTCAGATATTGTTTGAGCAGCAGCCCCTATTTATCTAACCCTGTCTGACGACCAAAAGGAGACTTGATGATGCACCTTTCCTTTATGACCTTCGTCTGTCCCGAATATGAGCTGGACAAGGCTCTGGCCACAGCGATACGCTATGGCTATGAGGCCATCGAGCCACGGGCACAAGAAGGCCATAACCATGGCATCGAAGTTTCCACCACCAAGAAAGAACGCGCCCGCATCAAGGCGCAGTTCGCCGATGCGAGCATCCAGATGTGCTGTCTGGCTACCTCGTGCCGCTACGCGCTCGCTGACGAAAGGGACCGCCAGCAGATGATAGAGGTCACCAGGCAGCATATTGAACTGGCCGCTGACTGTGGCGCTCCTGCTATACGAGTCTTCGGCGGGCCTACTCCTGAGGCAATGGACTTTGCGGATGCTAAGAAGTACGTGAACGAGTCGCTGGCCGCAGTCGCCGATTTCGCCAAAGACCGCGGCGTCTATGTCTGCCTGGAGACCCATGATGCTTATTCGCGTGCCGAAGATGCCGTCGAGGTGGTCGCACGCGTGAGCCATCCCCACATCGCCATCAACTGGGATATGATGCACTGCATTCGCCAGGGAGAGACGATGGCGGAGGCCTTCGAGCACGTTCGCAATTACGTCAGGCACACCCACATCCACGACGGCACCTGGCCAGCCGACAATCCCGGTGACACAACCATCACCCTTATGGGCGAGGGTATGGTGCCTCATGACGAGGCGGTCAAGCTGCTGGCCTCCATTGATTACCAAGGCGCGCTGTCCGGCGAGTGGATTGCTGCCTTTGAGCCTGAAGAGATCCTGCCGCACGATGCAGCCCAACTGCGCGAATACATCGCAGCCGCCGAGACTGGCCTGCCGGCAGCGGGCGCGAACAACAACGGTGAGTCACGATGAGACAACCTGTGGCCGTAACCATCCGCGAGGGTAAGCATAGTGACCTACAGCAAGTGTCGAGTTTGTGGCTCGAGATGATCAATCTTTACCAGTCGCTTAACGACCAGGCCTGGGAACCGGCTCCTGATGGGCCAGAGAAATACCGCGAGTGGATGGAGGAAACGCTCGCCCAGGAGGAGCGCGTGCTTCTGGTAGCGGAAGTAGAGGGTGAAGTCCTAGGATTCATCCACGGCAGGCTCGGGAGCAGTTTCCCGACCATGGCACCGCGGCGCAAGGGGTTCATAACCGACCTGGCTGTGGCAGCCGCCCACCGTCGTCGTGGCATCGGACGCCGACTCGCAGAGGCCGTTAGTCAGTGGTTTGCACAGCAGGACGCCGTTGAGGTCAGGTTAAGTGCAGCCACCAGCAATGAAGCAGCTATAGCGTTTTGGCAGGCCCTGGGGTTTGAGCCACTGACCTACGGCATGTGGAGGCAACTCAAGTAGCCCCTCATTAAGAATATGACCCAAGTCCGGATCCTGCCCGAAAATCTAGCCAATCGCATCGCCGCTGGTGAGGTGGTCGAACGACCCGCTTCGGTGGTCAAGGAGCTGCTGGAAAACAGCATTGATGCTGAAGCCAGCCGCATCGAGACTGTGCTGGCTGACGGTGGCAAAAAGCTCATTGAGGTGCGCGATGATGGAGCGGGTATGTCGCAGGAGGATGTCGTCCTCGCCGTCCAGCGCTTTGCCACCTCCAAGATAGCCCAGGATAGCGATCTGGATGCGATTGCCACCCTGGGTTTCCGGGGAGAGGCCCTGCCTAGCATCGGGGCGGTCTGCCAGATGAAGATTACCACCCGCCGCCACGACGACGTCGAGGGCACGGCGCTGTTGGTGGAGGGTGGCGAGGTCAGTGATCTGCGCGCGGTTGGCTGCCCGCCCGGCACGACTGTGCAGGTGGCCAATCTCTTCTACAACACGCCGGCGCGGCGCAAGTTTCTGGCCACGACGGCCACCGAGCGGGGCCACTGTATGGACTGGGTATCCCGCCTGGCCCTGGCCCATCCCGAGATAGCCTTTCAAGTTACCCACAACGAAGCAATCCTGCTGAGTACGCCCGGCTCCGGTGACCTCGAATCGGTAGTCGCTGCTGTCTATGGCAGTAACACCACGCGCCAGCTCGTGGCCGTCAACCTGGAGAGCGATGGTCTGCGCAGTCACGGCTACATCTCCACGCCGCAAGTAACTCGGGCGACCCGCCGCCATCAGCTTTTCTTTGTCAACCACCGCTTTGTGCGCTCGCGCATGCTCAGCCACGCGCTCACCGAAGCTTACGGTATGCTGCTGCCTCAGCAGAAGCAACCTGTCGCGGTCATTATGATAGAAATGGACCCGGGGCGGGTAGATCCGAATGTTCACCCCACCAAGATTGAGGTGCGCTTCAGCAACCCGGGCGAGATGCATAATCTGGTCCAGCAAGCGGTGGAGAATGCTCTGGCCGAAGCCGGCTTGCGGCCGCTACCGTCAACAGATGCCCAGCCTCGCAAGGGTGCGGGGTTACCTGCGGGACGCCTCGCCCCAGTCGACTTTCAGCAGAGCAGCCGGGTCAAGCGCCTGCGCGTCAATCCCTTCTTCGACCAGATAGACGAGCGTGAGGATGGGCTTGACATTCACGCGGCTCCGGCTGCGGTGGCGGGCCCTGCCCCAGCAAAGACTACCACGGAAGAGATAGATACCGAACGACGGCAGCTCAATATACTGGGACAAATTGGTGCAACGTATCTGATCGTTGAGTATGGCGACGACCTGCTGCTGGTAGATCAGCACCGCGCTGCCGAACGAGTCATATTCGATCGGCTGGTGGCCCAACCCCGGCGCCTGACTCGCCAGCTTCTGGCCATGCCGGTGACTCTGGAGTTGGGCCCGGAGCAGGCGGCAGCGATTGAAGACCACTGTGAGCTGCTGGCGGAGATGGGCTTCGAGGTAGAGCCCTTTGGCGGGAGCAGCTACATCCTGCGCTCGGTGCCGGCTCAGCTTACCGAAAGCAGCCCCGGCGCGGTTGTCGAAGCTATTCTCGCCGACCTGGCTGCCTGGCAGAGCAGCACCAAGATGGTGAGCTTGCGCGAAGAGGTCCTCGCCAGTATTTCCTGCCATGCCGCGGTCAAGGCCGGGCAGCGACTCAGCGACGAAGAGATGCATAAGCTGGTGGGTGAGCTACTGGAGAGCGAGACCCCGGCCATTTGTCCCCATGGTGATCCGGTGATTGTCAGCATGCCGGCTGACGAAATCAATCGCAAGTTCCATAGAGACGCACGCGGCGACTGAGTGATGATTCTGGAAGATAGCCCGATTCCTCTGCTAGTGATTGCCGGCCCGACAGCCACAGGCAAGACCGCTGCGGCTATTGAAGTCGCGGGAGCGGTCGGCGGGGAGATAATCTCGGCGGATTCGATGCAGATCTACCGGGGAATGGATATCGGCACCGCCAAACCCACACCCCAGGAGCAGCGCCAGACCGCATTCCACCTCATTGATATCGTTGACCCGGATGAGGATTACAATGTGGCACTGTTTCAGCAAGACGCGCAACGGGCAATAGTTGACATTCATCGCCGCGGCCTGCTGCCCATCCTGTGCGGTGGGACAGGACTGTATATCCAGGCAGTCGT
Organism: bacterium; assembly: GCA_030615605.1. Lineage (GTDB taxonomy): Bacteria > Armatimonadota > Zipacnadia > Zipacnadales > Zipacnadaceae > JALGTD01. The sequence continues at coordinate 183,109 of JAUWYY010000004.1, read as the reverse complement.
CGAACATTTTGACTTTCCGCCCGGTCCCCGCGATGAGCAAACCCGCCACCGCCTGGAAGAGAAGGCAGCGGAGCTGGGCACCGAAAAGATGCATCACCGTCTGAGAGAAGTTGACCCGGAGGCCGCTGCCCGCATCGAGCCACAAGACCTGCGCCGGATCGTCCGCGCGCTGGAGGTGTACGAGCTGACCGGCCAGCCGCTTTCCGGCCAGCAGTGCGTTGACGAGACGCCCCCAGTCAAGTATAATATGTTATCTTACGTGCTGACCTGCCCCCGAGCACTACTGTATGAGAGAATCGAGCGGCGCGTTGACGAAATGATGAAGCGCGGGTGGCCGGGCGAAGTGCGACGGTTGCACAGGGCTGGCTACCATCGCCAGATGCAGTCAATGCAAGCCATCGGCTATCGTCACCTCCTGGAGCATCTGGAACACGGAGGCGAGCTGGACGAAGCTCTCACCGAGATCAAGCGCGACATCAGGCAGTTCGCCAAGCGCCAACTGACGTGGTTTCGCAACAGGACAAGCTTCGACTGGCTGACCTGGTCAGTTCAGCAACGGTGGAAAAAGGCGGCCGAACTGCTCATCCAAGCAGGACGTGATTTAACGGCTCACAGATAGTAAGATAGTGCCGCAACGAGTGGAAACATGTCCACAGAGAAGGTCAAGGTTCAGGACAACTTTCTCAACGAACTGCGCAAGCAAGAGAAACAGGCCAGCATCCTGCTGTCCAACGGCAAAGAGATCTGCGGCCTGATAAAGGGTTTTGATCAATTCACGGTCAGGGTTGAACTTAAAGACACGGAGCTTCTGGTCTACAAAAGTGCTATTGCTATCATAGCTATCGCCGAGCCAACTCCGCCCATTGACGAAGAAACAGAGAATAGCGATGACTGAATTTGCGAAACTTCACGGCTTGGGGAATGACTACATCTATCTCAATGCGTTCACCGAGCAGATCGAAGAATATGACCTGGCCGAATTGGCCCGGATACTGTCCGACCGCCACTTTGGTGTAGGCGGGGATGGCATTATTCTGATTATGCCCTCGGAGACCGCCGATTTTCGCATGCGCATATTCAACTCCGACGGCAGCGAAGCGGAAATGTGTGGCAACGGTATTCGCGGGCTGGCCAAATACGTTCATGACCGCGGCATGACTGACAACACCACAATCAGCGTGGAGACCGGCGCTGGTGTCCTGCGCGTAGCGCTGACCGTCGAGGATGATTCAGTCGTCGCAGCAACCGTAGACATGGGCATCCCCCGCCTGAACCGCTGTGAGATACCCATGCTCGGAGAGCCAGCCAATGAGCCAGTCATTGACCAGCCACTTGAAGTCAACGGTGATAGCTTCGAGATTACTTGTGTATCGATGGGCAACCCCCATTGCGTGATATTCGTTGATGACGTTGACCGGTTTCCCGTGGGCGACATCGGTCCTCTTATCGAAAATCACGAGCTATTTCCCGAGCGCATCAACGTGGAATTTGTAACCGTGCTCGACCGGGCGCACGTCAAGATGCGGGTGTGGGAGCGGGGCGCCGGACAGACACTGGCCTGCGGGACGGGCGCTTCAGCTTCGGTGGTGGCCGCAGTGCTGACTGATCGCACTGATCGCCAGGTCGAGGTGGAGTTGCGGGGCGGGTGCCTACGGATCGAATGGCACCAAAACGAACATGTATTTATGACCGGCCCAATCACCGAAGTATTTACCGGACAGCTCAATGAACAACTGATTGCGCCGGCCCGGAAGTAACACCGAACCAAGGGACTCCTTTTCTATGGAACTAGCTGAGCGACTGCAACGGATTCCGCCCTATCCCTTCCGTGAGATCGCCCGAACCAAGTCTCAGATGCTGGCCGAGGGCCGCCCGATAATAGACTTTGGCATCGGCGACCCGGATATGCCCACGCCCGACTTCGTGATTGAGGCGCTCTACCAAGCCGCACAAGACCCTGCCACCCATCAATACGACGAAAGTGGCTACGGGATTCCTGAATTCAAGCAGGCAATCAGCGATTTTGCCGCTACCCGCTACGGAATGGAGATTGACCCTAACGGCGAGATACAGAGCTGTCTGGGGGCCAAAGAAGCCCTGGCGCACATTGTGTGGGCTTACATTGACCCGGCTGACGTGGTGCTTGTCCCCGAGCCAGCTTATCCCGTCTACGGGGTCCAGACTATCTGGTGTGGGGGGACAGCTTTCCCTGTGCCGCTGCTCCCAGAGAACGGTTTTCTACCCGACCTAGCGGCCATTCCTGCCAACGTAGCCCGGCAGGCCAAGCTGCTATTCGTCAATTACCCAAACAACCCGACCGGAGCGGCGGCAACCCTGGAGTTCTTCGAGGAGCTAGTAGATTTTGCGCGGGACAATGAGCTGCTGATCGTCCAGGACGCTGCCTACAACGAGGTCACTTTCGACGGCTACCAGGCCCCCAGCATCCTGCAGGTGCCGGGTGCCAAGGAGCTTGCCATTGAATTTCACTCGCTTTCCAAGACCTTCAATATGACGGGCTGGCGGGTGGGCTGGGCCTGGGGCGGCTGCGACCACATTGACGCGCTTTCGGCGGTGAAGAGCAACGTGGATTCGGGAACATTTGTGGCTATCCAGCGGGCGGCAGTTGTCGCGCTGACTAATTTCGATAGTCACGTTTCTCAGATGCGTGCTGAGTACCAGCGCCGTAGCGAGGCCCTTATCGAGGGCCTCAATTCACTGGGTTGGAGTCTGGAAAAGCCGCAGGCTACTTTCTACGTATGGGCGCCGGTGCCCCCCAGCTTTGAGAGCAGTGCCCAGTTTGCCCAGGCACTGCTGGAACAGTGCAGCGTGCTGGTCACCCCGGGCAGCGCTTACGGAGCAACCGGTGAGGGCTTCTTTCGCATGTCGCTGACGCTCGGTGGCCCCGATAAGCTGGGGCAAATCCAGCACGCGATTGACAATATCGCCTGCAATATGCCTGATTTGTGGTAAGTCGCACAGAGCTGGATGACCAACAAGTATCTGCTGTACCAGCAAATTGCCAAATACCGCAGGAGACAGAGCCAGAGAAAAGAGCACTAAGGTTCTCTCGCCATTAGCTTCTGCGGCAAGTGATATAGGATTCGGTTAGTAGCTGAAAATGTTACCGGAAAGAGTTTTAGCCGAGGTCCAGGGACCAGCAAGATACCTGGGCGGCGAGTATAATGCGGTAGTCAAGGACCCTGCACAAGTGCGAATCCACTTCGCGCTGTGCTATCCTGATGTCTATGAAATCGGGATGTCGCACCTGGGTTCGCAGATTCTCTACCACGTAATAAACTCCCGCCCTGAGGCTGTCTGCGAGCGCGTTTTCTATCCGCAAGCCGATGCTGTTGAGCTTATGCGCCAGCGGGGATTACTGCTAAGCGGCCTGGAGACCGGCCAGCCCCTTGTTGACTTCGACATCGTCGGGATCACTCTCCAGTACGAGCTGACCTACACTACCGTGCTGGCTATGCTGGAGTTGGGCGGGGTCGCTATTCGCTCCGACCAGCGGCAGCCGGGCGAGCCGTTGGTCCTCGGCGGAGGTGTCTGCACCTGCAACCCCGAGCCGCTGGCCGGTTTCTTCGATGCCTTTCTGATTGGCGAAGGCGAAGAAGCTGTCGGGGAGATACTGAATACCTACGACCGCTGGCAGCAGGACCACCCTAATCGCGAGACACGCAGCTCCAGCGACCGCGAGGAGCTGCTGCGCGAACTGGCTGCGATTCCCGGTCTGTACGTGCCCAGCCTCTACGAGCCAGAGGAGTCGGGCGAGGGCCTGCTGATACCCAGGCCGGCAGCGCCCGAGGCCAGGCCAACGGTAAAGCGACGCATTGTTGAGGATTTCGCCCACGCTGCTATTCCCAAAGCGCCCGTCGTGCCCTGGACCGAGATCGTCCACGACCGTGGCCAAATCGAGATTGCCCGCGGCTGCACCCGAGGCTGTCGCTTCTGTCAGGCCGGCATATTCTATCGCCCGACGCGTGAGCGCAGCGTAGAGACCATTCGAGAAGCAGCTACCCAGATCATCGCCAACACCGGCTTCGATGAGATCTCCCTGGCTGCCCTCAACTGCCCCGATCACAACTGTATCAACGAAATCATTGATGGTCTGCATGAAGACCTCAGCGGCCAGCGCGTCTCTATCGGGCTTCCCTCGCTGCGCATTGACAACTTCAGCATCGAGCTAGCCGAGAAAGTCCAAAGAGTGCGAAAAGCGGGGCTGACGCTTGCCCCCGAAGCCGGGTCTCAGCGGCTGCGCGACGTCATCAATAAGGGCGTGACCGACCAGGACCTGCGCAATGCGACCGAGGCCGCCTTTGAGGCTGGCTGGGAGACGATCAAACTGTACTTTATGATCGGTCTGCCCACCGAAACCGACCAGGACATCCTGGCCATCGCCGACCTGCTTGAGCAAGTAGCACAGATCGGTCGCGCAAAGCTGGGCCGGCGACGCCGTCATTTGCAAATCAACGTCAGTCTGGCCACGCTTATTCCCAAGCCGCATACTCCGTTCCAGTGGCTGCAGGTCAGTGATCCGGCGGAGTTGTCCCGGAAACAAGATTTACTGCGCCAGCGTCTGAATAAGCAAAAGGAGTTCAAGCTGTCCTATCCCGACAGCCAGTCGATGCTGGTTGAATCATTGCTGAGCCGGGGCGACCGCAGCCTGGGACCGATAATTGAACAGGTCTATGCCGAGGGCGGCGTCCTGGAAGCCTGGCATGAGAATTTCTCTTACGCACGCTGGGAGCAAGCCTTTGCTGCTGTCGGCAAAGACCTTGCCACTGAGGCGCAGCGCCAGTGGAACCTGAATCAACAGTTGCCGTGGGATCACATTGATCTGGGTGTCTCCCGCCAATTCCTGCAGCGCGAGTACGCTCGCGCTCAGCAGGGACTGGCTACTCCCGATTGCCGTGTGGCTGGTTGCCATGGCTGCGGGCTTGAGGAACTACTGCCCTGCCCAGCTATGATGGGCACTCTGCAGCCGCCAAGGGGGGGTTAAGAGTGAGTAACCAGCCTGCTAGTGAAAAACAGCGTACCTACGCACGGGTCGAATATGAGAAGGTGGGCCGTTTGCGCTTTCTGGGCCATCTGGACGTGGCCACTGCCTTCGACCGCGCGCTAAGGCGAGCCAAGCTGCCGGTGGCTTACAGCAAGGGGTTTCATCCCCGTGCCAAGCTCACTTTCGTCCGGCCACTGCCCGTCGGGGTAGCCGGCCTGCATGAGCTGTGCGGCGTCGATCTGGCGGAGGACATAGACTCAGCAGCAGTCGGCAAGCGGCTGCACAAGCAGTTACCGCGTGGTCTCAATCTGCTCAGCGCCCAGGTCCTGCCCCGGCAGAAGCGCTCACCGTTTGCCGATCTGAATCAGGTTGACTATGCGATTGATATTGACCCTGATAAGGTTGGGGCCGATGAGCTGGCGAAAGCAGTGCGCGATTTTCTGGAGAGAGATAGCATCAATATCAGACGCGAAACCAAGAGCAGCCTGTGTACGGTGGACATCCGCCCGGGCACGCACAAGCTGGCGGTGGCAAGCAGTCAAGAATTGCAACTTCAAATGAGCTTGAGCCTGGCTCAGGATGATCTGGTCAAGCCTGCAGAAGTTCTTCAGGTGTTGGGCAGACTCACCGGGCACACCAGCCTGCCGGTCAAGCTGATAACGCGAGTAAAGCTGTATGTAGCCTAATTATTCTGGACGAAAACAGAGGCGGTCTGCAAGCGCCGGGCAAGAGTCCCGGGGCCTGCAGAAGAAAGCCGCCGCCGTCCGAGTTGGGAAGTTAACTTACCATGAGTGAAAAGATTATCGTAGATGTGGATGAAAGACAGACGCGGGTGGCCATGCTCGAAGAGGGCCGCCTGGCCGAAGTGCTATATGAGCAGGAAGAAGAGGAACGGGTGGTCGGCAACATCTATCTGGGCCGGGTCTCAGACGTAGTACCCGGGCTGGATGCTGCCTTTGTTGATTGTGGCATTGAGAAGAATGTCTTCCTGCACGTCTCCGATGCGATCCAACCTGAGCCACAGAACAGATTTGGTCGCACACCGCCGATATCGTCGGTACTCAGCGCCGGCCAGCAGATAATGGTGCAAGTCACTAAGGGCCCGCTGGCCAGCAAAGGCGCCCGGGCTACGCGGCACCTGTCACTCCCTGGCCGCCACCTGGTGCTCATGCCCGAGTCGAGCACAAAGGTGGGCGTCTCCAAGAAAATCGAAGACGACGCCGAGCAAAAACGGCTGCGTAGCCTGGCCTCGCGGGTCCGGCCAGAAGGATTCGGCGTCATCGTGCGTACGCAAGCTGAGGGCGCTGACTACAAGGAACTGGAAGACGATGTCAAGTTTCTGATGAAGCTGTGGCGCTCGATCCAAAACAAGGCCCAGCAGAGCACTGCTCCAGCCCTGCTGCACGAAGACCTCAGCCTGGTATTCGAAGTTGTACGCGATACCTTCTCTGAGGAAACCGAGCAATTCATCGTCAACGACAAAGTAACCTACGACCGCGTCTTAAATCTACTGGACAGTGTGGTACCGGAACTGCGCAATCGAGTTGAGCTATACAGAAGCCACGAGCCCATATTCGACCACTACGAAGTTGAGCAGGAAATATCCAAGGCGCTCCGCCGCAAAGTATGGCTGCCCCACGGCGGCTATATCGCCATTGACCCAACCGAAGCGCTCACCGCCATAGATGTCAATACCGGCAAGTTCACCGGCACCGGCAGCCTGGAAGAAACGGTGTTGCGTACAAACGTAGAGGCAGCCGAGGAGATCGCCCAGCAGCTACGGCTGCGGGGTATCGGCGGAATCATTGTTATCGACTTTATTGATATGGACAAAGCCAAACACCGCAAACAGGTCAGTAGCGCGCTGCGCGAAGCTTTTGCCAAGGATCGGAAGCGCACCCGCATCCAGCATATCACTCGACTGGGTCTGGTGGAGATGACGCGGAAGCGCACTGAGAGTAATCTTTCCCAGAAGCTGCAAACCCCTTGCCCCTGTTGCACCGGCAGCGGCAAGGTTCTGGCGGCTGAAACCGTAGCTATGCGGGCCACCCGCCAGTTGCGCATCAGCAACATAAAGGAAGGTGCCGCAGTCGTCGTGGCTGATCCGATGGTCTGTTTGGCTCTGGTTGGACCCCAGGGAACGGAAACCGAGAAACTGGAAGACGAATTCTCCTTTGAACTATTCATCCGTGCCACCCGAGATATTCACCCGGAGGAGTTTGAAATAGTCACAACAAGTTGCGAGGAAGTTCGCCAGTACAAGGTCGGTGACCATCTTACCATCAACAATGACGATGTACTGGCTGTCCCTCATGCCGGGCTGCTGGCGATTGTTGACGGCTATCTATTGGAAGTGCCGGAGGCTTCCACAGACGCGCAAACGCCGCTGCGCGTTCGACTAACTAAAGCTGGCAATTCCTACGGTTGCGCGACGCCGGTCTGAATCATACCACAACAAGTTGGCTGCGCTTAATTGCCATACGGTCTTCCCAGCGCCACGCTTGCAAAACTGCCCCGTATACGCTATACTGAGAGGCCGTGGCAGCAACACCTCGGGCCCAATTCGTCCGAGGCAGATTATGCTACCGGGAGGGAACCATTATGCAACAACTACTGGTCTCCAAGAGCGAACCGCTGACGGGTACTATTCCGATAAGCGGCTCCAAGAATGGCACGCTTCCCCTGTTGGCAGCGGCCATGCTCATAGAAGGCGAGACCATTATCGAAAATGTACCTGCCATTCACGATGTTGATACTATGCTCCAGATGCTGCGAGCTGTGGGCATCAAGTGCACTTTCATTGGGCCAGGCGTGCTGAAGATTGATGCTACCGATATTAGCTCCTGTCAGGCCCCGTACCATCTGGTGCGCCAGATGCGGGGCTCGTTTTATGTAGCTGGCCCTCTTCTGGGACGATTGGGTGAAGCTCACGTGCCGCTGCCCGGCGGATGCGTAATCGGCTCGCGACCAGTTGATTTTCATATTGATGGATTCAAGGCGCTGGGAGCGGAAGTGAAAGAGACCTACGGTGTTATGCGGGCTCAAGCTCCCCGCGGCCTGCATGGCAACCGCATATACCTTGATCCGCGTTGGTGCAGCGTCGGAGCAACAGTAAACGCAATGCTGGCCGCCACCCTTGCCGAGGGTACCACCATCATCGAGAATGCCTCCTGTGAGCCAGAAGTGATAGCCTGCGGGCAATTCCTCAAGCAATGTGGTGCCCACATCGATGGCGTCGGCAGCAATATGCTCACTATCAGGGGAGTCGAGAGGCTCGAAGGGACACGCTTTAGGTCTATCCCTGATCGAATAGAAGCAGGCACCTTCATGTATGCTGTCGCCATAACCGGCGGTAACGTCCTCTTCAAGAATGTGCGTCCGGATCACTTGACGATGGTTATTGACCGCCTGCGTGAATCTGGCGTACGGGTGGAGACCAACGGAAGTGAGCTTCGCGTCATCGCTAGCAATGACCGTCCTCGTCCTGTTGATATCACCACCGCGCCATACCCGGGATTCCCCACTGATCTGCAGCCGGCGCACGGCGCACTGGTCGCGCGGGCAATGGGTACCAGTGTGCTGGAAGAGACCATATTCGACGCCCGCTACCACTACACTGATGAACTGGCCCGTATGGGCGCCGATATTCGCATCACTGGACAGCTAGCCATTATCAAGGGCGTACCTGAACTAACCGGCGCACCCGTGGAGGCTACTGATGTGCGGGCGGCTGCGGCTCTGGTTCTGGCGGCCTTGTGCGCCGAGGGCCAAACCGTCATTGAGGGCGCTGAATTCCTGGACCGAGGATATGAGAACTTCGAAGCCAAGCTCCGAGCCGCCGGCGCACCGATGGTGCGCCGCAACAGCGATAACAACAAGGAACTGCTATGCTTGGCCTAGGAGATCGCCTGGGAATTGACCTGGGCACGTCCAATATTGTCGTCTACGCCTGGCGGCGAGGAATTGTCATCCGTGAGCCGTCGGTAGTAGCCATTGACCAGCGCACCCGCGAGGTGCGTGCCGTCGGCCAGCAAGCTCAGGCTATGCTGGGTCGGACCCCGGGCAACATCGTAGCCACTCGCCCCTTACGCGACGGCGTTATCGCCGACTATTCAATCACTCGGGAGATGCTGGCTTACCTTATCCGTAAGGCCTGTGGGACACGCGGGCGCATCTTCCGACCTCTGGTCGTAATCTGCATCCCCTCGGGTGCGACCAGCGTGGAGCACCGCGCTGCCCTGGACGCCGCACGCTCAGCGGGAGCGCGCGATGCCATTCCAATCGAAGAGCCGATGGCTGCCGCAATCGGCGCTAACTTGCCTATTGCTATGCCCGGCGGAAACATGGTCGTTGACATTGGCGGCGGCACTACCGACATAGCGGTGATCTCACTGGGAGGCGTGGTGGTCAGCGATTCGCTTAGGATCGGCGGTAACAAACTCGACGAAGCTATCACTCGGCATATTCGTCGCGTGTATAACCTCGATATCGGCGAGCGCACAGCAGAGATGGTAAAGATGGAAATTGGTTCAGCAGTACGCGTTGCTGACGAGCAAGATATGGAGGTGCGGGGCCGGGATGTGATTACCGGCCTGCCCCAGACTATCACGGTCAACTCGGCGGAGGTCCGTGAGGCTATCAGCGAGAATCTTTCGCAGGTAGTCGATGCAGTCAAATCCATTCTTGAACGTACCCCGCCGGAGCTGGCCGCTGACATCATCGAACGCGGCATAACCTTGACCGGAGGAATAGCCCTGTTGTCGGGCATGGACCGACTGCTGGAGCTGGAAACCAGCATTCCTGTCAACGTTCCCGAGGACCCAATATCCTCAGTGGCAGTCGGTACTGGCCGAGTTCTCGAAGAAGTTGAGACACTGCGGCGACACTCATTCAAACCATCTCGTCACAGATATTAGCAACTATCATCTTTTCTGGCTGCTTCTCACTTTAGGAGGTGACGTGCATGCGACTGTCAGAGCGTATGAGCCGACTGGGCACCGAGACTGCTTTTGACGTACTTGCCCGTGCCAAACAACTTGAAGCCGAAGGCAAGCCCATTATCCATCTGGAGATCGGCGAGCCCGATTTTGACACTCCCCAACATATCATCGATGCGGCATGTGATGCCCTCAACTCCGGTTGGACCCATTATGGGCCCAGCGCGGGCGATCCGGAATTGCGCCAGGTCATCGGCGACCACATCCAGCAGAGCCGGGGCTTCCCCGTTGACCCTGATGAGGTGGTAGTAGTACCGGGCGCCAAGCCTATTATCTACTGGGCCATCACTGCTCTGGTTGACCACGGCGATGAAGTTATCCATCCCAACCCAGGCTACCCCATCTATGAGTCGATGATCAATTTCTGCGGGGGTAAGCCAGTGCCGATTACGCTGCGGGAGGAAATTGAATTCCGCCTCGACTCGGAGGAACTGGCAGACCTGGTCACCGACAATACCCGCATGATTATCCTCAACTCGCCCCAGAATCCGACCGGTGGGGTCCTAACCCAGGAAGACTTGGAAGCCATTTCAGAAGTAGCTATCGAAAACGACCTCATCGTAATGTCCGACGAGGCTTATGAGACTATCCTCTATGAAGGCAAGCACCACAGCATTGCGGCGGTTGACGGAATGAAAGAGCGCACGATACTGCTGGATTGCTTCTCAAAGAGCGTTGCGATGACCGGCTGGCGCCTGGGTTACGGAATAATGAATAAGGAGCTGGCCGCCCAAATTGCCAAGCTGCAGACCAACTGCACCTCCTGCACCACCAGCTTCGTACAGCGCGCCGGCATCGCGGCCCTCCAGGGACCAATGGAACCGAGCCTGGCGATGGTCGCGGAGTTCAAGCAGCGCCGCGATGTCATCGTGGATGGACTGAACGAGATCCCCGGCATCAGTTGCCTGCGCCCGCACGGGGCTTTCTATGTCTTCCCCAACATCACCGAAACAGGTTACGACTGCCGTGAGCTGGCCGATATGATCCTGGAAGAAGCCAGCGTTGCAGTGCTGTCAGGTACCGCCTTCGGTCAGTACGGCGAGGGCTACCTACGTTTAGCGTATGCCAATTCGGTGGAGAACATCAACGAAGCGATAGGCCGGATACATAAGCTGCTCAGTTGACTTTGCCATCAATAACACTCGCCGGCTGAGCAATAGGACAGCCGAAACTGGGTAGCGAACGGGGCATCTTGGCTGGGTGTCCCGTTTTTTATCCCACTCAGGAGTGCTGGATGATGATCCTGATCCTGTGTTGCAACGCGGCGATGGACCGTACCTACCAGGTCGCTAACTTCCAGCCCGGCAAGTTTCATCACACTAGCGACTTCCAAGTAGTTGCCGGAGGCAAGGGCGTAAATGTGGCCAGAGCACTGAGCATCCTGGGCCATAAATCCACCGTCACTGGCTTTGCCGGCGGCACGGTCGGACGCTTCGTTGTAGCTAAGCTGCGCCGCCTGGAGATAAAGCCCGCCTTTGTTAAAACTGCCGAGGAATCCCGCCTTGTCCAGAACTTCATTGATCCCGTCGCTCACACCGAGACACGCGTGGATGAGCTGGGACCGTTAGTCAGCCCCCGCGAGCTGCGCCGCCTGGAGCAGCGCTGGACAAAACTGCTGGCTGAAGAGGCCCAGATAGCTATCATCGCCGGCAGCACCCCTCGGGGGAGTCCCGATACCCTCTACCGCGATCTGGTTGCCGCGGCGAAGCAGGCTGGCGTCCCCGTGATTGTGGACGCCCACGACGCCCTGCTTGCCCAAAGCATTGCAGCAGCACCTACCATCATCACTCCGAATCTCGCTGAGTTGCAGGCACTGGTGGGCCGCCAACTGGCCGTACCACAGGGCGTGCAGCAGGGCGCTGGCGAGTTGATCCAGCAAGGCATTGAACTGGTGCTCACTTCTCTGGGCGCTGTAGGCGCTATCGCAGTGGCACCGTCAGGCTGTTGGCTGGTCGAGGCCCCCCAAGTGGAGGTAGTCAGTTCCGTGAACGGCGGTGATGCGATGGTTGCTGGCCTGGCGGCGGCCACTGTCGAGGGGTTGCCTCTGACCGAACAGCTAAAATGGGCCGTAGCCGCCGGCACCGCCAATGCCTCAGTCTTTGGCGCGGGGCTGCTCGATCGCAGCTCTGTCGAAGACCTGCTGGCCGATACGAGCTTGACACCACTGGATTAATCAATTTACACTCAAAGGTAGATATTCTGGATTGTAGGGGCCGAGATTATCAACGAGGCTCGCCAGCACAATGGCAAAGTCCCCATCAGCAACAGCCATATGAGCCATATCTTCACTGCTGCCCAGATGGGTCTGGGCCGTGCCGATGAAGCTCGGATCAAGAGGTCACCACCCCGGTTTAGCCGACCGTGGGGCTGTCAACTGCCCGGGATCGAGGAAGCACATCCATTCGGGGTAAACCTTTTTCTAATCTCCCAGCTTGCTATTTGCTCGGGAATATCCGATAATTAGGGCAGAAGCCGGATTGAAGACAGAGGAGGAATACAGCGATGTTCGGATTAGGAGGACAGGAACTTGCGATTATCCTGGTGCTGGTGTTGATTCTGTTCGGCGCCAAGAAGATACCCGAGATTATGCGCGGGCTCGGCCAGGGCATCCGCGAGTTCAAGCAGGCCTCGCGCGAGGCCGTGGACGAAGTCAAGAGCCTGACCGAAGAACCACCCGACGAATCAGACAATTCAAGTAATACCCCAGTCGGGTAAGATCGGGGTGCACAGGCGTCATGGGTAGACCTGCTAAGCTAATACTGATCCTAGCCGGGCTGGCGCTGCTGCCGTTTGGTATTGCTGGGGAGTCGCTGCCGTCGCTTGGTCCTGGCGGGGAGTTGCTGCTGGCAAATCTTCCCAGAAACTGACCGCGACGGCGTCACCAACGAGCAGCTCTACCCCATCTACGACGGAGCTGTACCTGCCCTGCGCGAAAAAGGCCTGCATTCGGCCCACCAGCGCATATACAAGAAAGGCGACCAGCGGATAACTGTAGATATGTACCGCTTCGGCAACTGGCAACAGGCCAAGGGATATTTCCTGCCCCACCGCGAAACCCAGAAAGACTGCGGCACATATCAACTGTATAACAGTATCAAGCAGCAGGCCTTCGTGGCACAAGCGGCCGGTAGCATTACGGGCATGTTCTGGCAGCGCAACTACCTGTGTGCGATCGGCATGCAGGGCAGCGGCAGCGCCGACCGCGCCACTGTCAAGTCCTTCTTGACTTTCATCTCCAACAAGATAAAGAAGCGCTACCAGAAACAAGAGTAGAACCCAGGCCCATGCTGAGCAAGAAATGGTGCATGCTCATCCCAGCGGCACTGCTCGCCCTTTCTGTCTTAGGTTGTCGGAAAGGCCCCGCCCGTATGCCTGCGCAAGGTCCTGAGGCTCAACAGAGTTCACCGGTTGTCTCGCCAGCGCGGGCACGGCCCGTTTCCGAGGTAATCAGGGACAACTTGGCAACCTGGCGATTCCGCCCGGGAAAGAGGGTGCTCGTCAACCCATCGAGCCCTTGGCGGCTGTCCCTGGCCGCTGCGCCAGACGGCCACCTGTACCTTGCCTGGTCAGCGTCGCAGCCCACAGAAGAACTGGTCATCGTCGCCTCGTCGCCCGACGGAGATAGTTGGGAGATTGAAGCGAAGTTTCACCGTGGTAATCGGTGCGAGCGCGTCAGGCGCACCGTCGCCATCGCCGCTAATCCGACCGTCGCAGAGTCGGGAACGTCAGACCTGGTGGCAGTAGCCTGGGTGAGCAAAGACCGCTGCTTTGCGGCTCGTAAGATGGCCTCTGGCGAGTGGACCGAGCCTGAAGTGGTCCCGGGCTACACCGGGCTACGTGATATCAGCCTTACAGGTGATGGATCCGGGGGGTTCAGCTTGCTTGCTGTCCCCATTACGCACGCGGGTTGGCCTGCTCTCATTTCTCACTATCGGCCCACCCAAGGCTGGAGCCACCTCTCGCCAATTCACTGTGAGGAAAGCAAGTTTTCCGACTCTTGCCCACATCTTGGCTACCGGGGAGAAGTTGGCTTAACAGCCCTAGGCGAGGTTCTGTCCGACAAGCATGGCAAGCTCATTGTGGGTAGTGCCGGTGAGTGGAAGGTGATCTGCCCGCTGCCGTGGCCAGCGTTCAACATTTGCTCCCTGTGGATCCAGCCAAAGACAGTAGCTTCCGCAATAGTCGAGACCTATCAGCCGGTAATGGGCGCGGCTTGCCTGGTAACTTCTCAGGACCTGAAGACGTGGTCCGAACCCCTGTTTCTGGGGTGGCTAGGCACCGGGGGGCAGACCCAAGCTGTGGCGGTGGTCGGGGAGCGCACATATGTTGCGACGTCGTGTGCGCCCGTGATACCATGCCACGAGCAATATTATGGACCGCCCTCCGCCGAGGATCGAAGAGGGCCCCACGTATTCCTGATAGACGGCAGCCTGACGCGCGACACCGATCAGGACGGGTTGACAGACATAACCGAGGAGTGGCTGTTGACTGATTACCAGAATGCCGACACCGATGGGGATGGGGAACCGGACGGGAGTGATGTGGACCCACTGGCCGCTTCCGTTCCCGACAATGATGAGGCATTGGTACAGCAGGCGGTGTTTGAAGCTATCCGCGAATCACTGCCAAAAGCGTCAACCATCATGGTGATAACGCAGCAGCGACAGGCGTTCCCCAACCATAGTGACAGGTTTCTCTCTCTGACACCAGAGGAAGCTGAAGCGTACCGGAACAAGTACGGCACGGGGAGGCTGTATTCTCTTAGCCTGCCTGAACCTGAGTTTAGCCCCGACAGAGAAGAGGCGTCCATTAGCTGGGGCCACGCTTACTGCCACGGCGAGACGAAACTCGAGAAGATCGAAGGCGCTTGGGTGGTTATTGACCCTGGGTGGCGGTTCAACCACTGATTGACATTGAGCCGGTGGGGATTGCCTAGGCGGGATGGTCTCATTTTTCGCGGCATGCGCCGGCTATTTCCGGCTGTAGTCGATCCAACTGGTGAGCGTGTTTCTCCCTAAACGGCACGAGGATAGGTTGGCGGTGATTGCGTGAAGCCGAATATTGCCATTGCTCTTTGCGCGCCTGCCTTGCAGGGGTCGTGTACGAGCGTGACAACAACAGCGTTGTGTCTATGCTTGTCACCCTAGAGGATGCTGAGGACGCGACCGCCTACTTGCTCGTGGCGTCGTCAAGCAAATAAGCTGAAGGAGCATCTGACCAATGCTGGAGCTGTATAACACTGTAACCCGCCAGCAACAGCCGTTTAAGCCGGCTGACGGCAAGACCGCCCGTGTCTACTCCTGCGGGCCGACCGTTTACGATTTCCCCCATATCGGCAATCTGCGCACCTTCGTGCTCAGCGATATCCTCTGTCGCTACCTGGCCTACAAGGGCTGGGAAGTCCGCCACGTGATGAACATCACCGATGTGGATGACAAGACAATCAGTGGAGCGCTGACCCAGGGCGTCAGCCTGTCCGAATACACTCAACAGTACACCGAGTACTTCTTTGATGACCTCGAGACGCTCAACATCCAGCGGGCCTGGGAATATCCGCGCGCTACCGACCACATCGAGCAGATGCAGGTGCTCGTCCAGACGTTACTCGACAAGGGCCACGCTTACGAGGTGGAGGGGAATATGTACTTCGATATTTCCAGCTTTCCCGATTACGGCAAGCTGTCGGGAATCCAGCCCGAAGAGCTGGGCAACCGCGACTACAGCCGCCTGAACGACGAATATAACCGGGAAGAGGCCGGCGACTTTGTGCTGTGGAAGGCGGCTAAGCCCGGTGAACCGTCCTGGGACAGCCCCTGGGGCCCCGGCCGGCCCGGCTGGCACATCGAATGCTCAGTGATGTCTATGGAGTACCTGGGGCCGACCCTCGACATCCACACCGGGGCAGTTGACCTCATCTTCCCCCATCACGAAAACGAAATCGCCCAGAGCGAAGCCGCCACCAGCCAGCAGTTCGTGCGCTTCTGGCTACACGGCGAGCACCTGATTGTCGAAGGCGAGAAGATGTCCAAGTCGCTGGGCAACTTCTACACGCTGCGTGACCTGCTGGAAGAAGGTTACAGTTCTCAAGCTATCCGCCATCAACTGCTCACCGCCCACTACCGCCAGCAGCTCAATTTCACCGTGGAAGGCCTGGAGCAGAGTGAACGGGCTATGCAGCGGCTCAACACCTTCATCGAGCGGCTGCCGAAACTGCCGCTGCCTGAGGGTAGGTCAGAAGAAGCTGCAGAGCGTATTGAAGAAGCCCAGGCTAAGTTTGAGCAAGTGATGGACGACGATCTTAATGTCCCTGGGGCGCTGGGCGTGGTCTTCGAGCTGATCAAGCAGGTGAACACGCTGCATGATGGCGGTGAACTGCACGATCAGGACCGCACCGTGATGCTCGACTTCCTGGTGCAGGCCGACAGCGTGCTGGGGCTGATGACCGAGCAACTCGAGGCTGCGCGATCAGACTCACAGGCCGACGCAGAGATCGACGCGCTTGTTGCCGAGCGCGAACAGGCTCGCGAGAAAAGGGACTTCCCCCGCGCCGACGAAATCCGCGACCAACTCGCCGCTGAAGGCATCATTCTGGAGGATACTCCAGCAGGCACTATCTGGCGGCGCAAGTGATACCGTGCCAAATCTGGTAAGACAATGAGGAGTGTGATCCGTATGGCATCTATCAACGTCGGTGTAGTCGGACTGGGTTGGGCGGCCAGCGGACATCTGCCCGCATTCATAGCCAACCCCCATATGGAGGTCACCGCGCTGTGCTCAAGTAAGGAGCTCAGTGCGGAAGAGATTCGCGAGATGTGCGGCAATGACGCTGCGCTCTACCACGACTACGAGGAGTTTCTGCAGCATCCCGACCTCGACGTGGTGGATATCTGCACGCCCCATCCTCTGCATCCGCCTCAGGCTATCAAAGCGGCCGAGGCCGGCAAGCACCTGATGATTGAAAAGCCGCTGGCCATTGACTATGATAGCCTCCTGGAGATGCGAAAGGCCATTGAGGCGGCGGGCGTCAAGTCCACCGTCTACTTTGAGCTGCGCTTCATCCCGCACTTCGACCTGGTCAGGTCAGTGATGGCGCAGGGCCTGCTTGGCGACGTCCACCACTTCGAGGTGGACTACTACCACGGCGTCGGGCCCTGGTACGCGCAGTACGAATGGAACGTGAAGAAGGAGATTGGTGGCAGCGCGCTGATCACCGCGGGAGTACATGCCCTCGATGCGCTACTGTATTTTGCCGACCGCGAGGTCGAGGAAGTCTTTGCGTATTCAACGAAGACGACTGCGCCCGACTTGCAGGAGTACGAATACGACACTACTTCCGTGGCGATTCTCAAATTCGCCGACGACACCTGTGGCAAGTGCGTCTCGTGCATTGACTGCCGCCAGCCCTACGTGTTTAATGTCCACCTGATCGGCAGTGAGGGCACGCTGTGGAACGACAAGCTGTGGTCCACCCAGATCGCTGGCACAAGACCCGACGAGTGGATCACGGTGCCCACCACGCAGGCTGAATCCGGCGATGTGCTGGATCACCCCTACCCGCCGCAGGTGGACCACTTCGCCCAGTGCCTGCTGGAGGACCGGGACTCGTCCATCAACTTTGCCGAGGCCTTCAAGACCCACCGGGTAATGTTCACCATCGAAAAATCCCTGGCCGAAGGGAGACCAGTAAGGCTCGAGGAGATGGACAGATAGTTGGCCAGGCTCGGCTCAGCCGGCCCATGATCTTTAGATAGCACGTTCTGGGCCTGATAGGGTCACGGCCTATTGCTTCTCGGCTGACGACCCTCGATTGCCGTCAACCCGAGAAGGAAGAAATAACAGCAGAGGTGAATATAGGTAATTGTGGTTGTGTATGGACGCAACTGCGGAGCAACCTTACAGTTGGCCCATGACTCGTACAAAAGATACCCGAAGGAGGGAATAAGAAATGGACCAGACCAAGATAATTCTGCCCGAAAGTGAGATGCCCCAGCGGTGGTACAACATCAACCCCGATCTACCTGCCCCGCTGGCGCCACCACTAAATCCGGGGACCGGCCAGCCGATCGGGCCGGAGGACCTGGCGCCGATCTTTCCGATGGAGCTGATCAAGCAGGAAGTAAGTATGGAGCCGTGGATCGAGATCCCCGACGATATTCTGCGGATCTACAAGCTCTGGCGGCCCAGCCCGCTATTCCGGGCACATCGGCTGGAGGAATATCTGGGTACTCCGGCGCGCATCTACTACAAGAACGAGAGCTTCAGCCCAGCGGGCAGCCACAAGCCCAACACCGCTGTCGCTCAGGCCTACTACAACAAGCAGGAGGGCGTCACCCGCATCGCCACTGAGACTGGTGCCGGGCAGTGGGGTAGCGCGCTAGCGTTTGCCGGGGCTCTGTTCGACCTGACCATCACAGTCTATATGGTGAAGGTTAGCTACGAGCAGAAGCCGTACCGGCGGATGCTGATGGAGGCGTGGGGGGCGGAGTGCTTCCCCTCGCCGACCGATAAGACCAACTCTGGGCGCGCGATCCTCGAGCAGGACCCCGACTCCCCCGGGAGCCTGGGCATTGCCATCTCCGAAGCAATGGAGGATGCCGCTACTCACGACGATACCAAGTACTCGTTGGGCAGCGTGCTCAACCACGTCCTGCTGCACCAGACCATTGTGGGCCTGGAGACAAAGAAGCAGCTCGACCTGGTCGGGGAGAAAGCCGACGTTATTGTCGGCTGCGTGGGCGGTGGCTCGAACTTCGCGGGCATGGCCTTCCCATTTGTCAAAGACAAGCTGGGTGGCCAGGATATTGACATCATCGCGACTGAGCCGACCGCTTGTCCGACGCTGACCCGGGCACCGTACCGTTATGACTTCGGCGATACCGCGCAACTGACCCCGCTGCTGAAGATGTACACCCTCGGCCACAGCTTCGTACCACCGCCTATTCACGCTGGTGGGCTGCGGTATCACGGCGATGCGCCACTGATGTGCCTGCTGGTTAATCAGGGAGTTATTGAGGCGCGGGCATTCCACCAGAACGAGGTCTTTGAGGCCGCGATTACCTTTGCCCGCACCGAGGGCTCGTTGACCGCTCCCGAGACGGCCCACTGCGTCAAGGCCGGCATTGACGAGGCGCTCAAGTGCAAGGAAACTGGCGAGGAGAAGTGCATTGTCATCGCCTACAGTGGACACGGCTTCTTCGACCTGGGCGCGTACGATGCCTACCTGAGTGGCGAGCTCGAAGACTACGAGCTACCCCAGGAGGAGATTGACAGGGCCCTGGCCGAGGTGCCCGAGGTCCCTGGAACAGCCTAGCTCCAACTAATGCCACCAATAAAGAGCGGGTGACAAGGTTCACCCCTCGTCACCCGCTGGTTGTTCTCCTCGGTGTCGGACTATAGAACGCCGGCATCAGGCCTTGCTGCCCTTGCCCTAGCCAAGGATTTCGTCCACTTCCTCCCGGTCCAGATCCATTACATAGGTGATCCCGCTGAGTTCGGCGGCCTGACGAGTCAGCGCCGCGATGTCATCGCGCTCGAGGTATTCCAGGCTAAACTTACGCGCGCCGCACATCAACTGGCGCAGGCCCTGGGCCAGGCGTTGGTAGTAATGGTAGACGCCCATCCCACCGCTGGGCAACTCCTCGATGCGCGGGCCCAGCCGGTCCTTAAGCTCGTGGTAGAGCAGGAAGATGCTGTCGAGCCGGCTGCCGTACTTCTCGTGGAGCGGATCGAGTTCGCCCGACGCCAGTTCCAGACCGATGTTCTTCCCGACCATTGCCGCAGCCAGCGGGGCGCGCGCCATGCCGATGGCCTTGACGTAGGGCGCGCCCATTGCCAGGGCCTTGAAGATCTGGTCCTCGAAGGCGAAGCCACCTGCCACCACCAGATCGGGCACGTATTCGCCCTTCTGGGCCAGGCGATCGCAGTACTGGCGGGCGAGGGTGACCGTCTCGATCAGTGGCATGCCCCACTCATTCATCATCCGCCACGGGCTCATACCAGTGCCACCACCGGCCGCATCCACGGTCAGGACGTCAATCTGTGCCTGCGAGCAGAATTTGATGGCCTGAGCCAGGGCGGCGGGCCGGTAGGCCCCGGTCTTGAGGAAGACATATCTGGCACCGGCCTCGCGAAGCTGGCCGACACGCTCCATAAAGCCCTCTTCGGTCACCATGCCGATACGCGAATGGCGCTCGAACTCGCGGATAGCACCGCGCTCGTATGCTTCAATTACTCCGGGGTCGTCCGGGTCAGGCAGCACGATGTAGCCCCGCCGCTTGAGTCGTTGGGCTTTAGCCAGGTGCTGCACTTTGACCTCCCCGCCGATGTTCTTAGCTCCCTGGCCCCACTTGAGCTCCACGATCTCGACGCCCAGTTCCTGAATACCGTACTCGATCACCCCCATGCGGTTGTCCTCCACGTTCTCCTGGAGGACCACACCGCCCAGACCGTCGGTCTGCCAGTCAGTAAATGTGCGAATCCCGTGGCGCAACTCAGGCGAATGGACAACGCGGCCATCCTTCAAGTCCGCCTCGTCATCCACGCCGCAGACATTCTCGCCAACGGTGATCAGAGTGCCGGTTAGCCCCGCTCCAGCCGCCAGACCGTCCCAGTTCTTGGCGGCGATGTCGGTTGAGCCGAGCCCGGGCATCACGAAGGGCAATCCCAGCTTGATACCGTCGTCGTGGCCTAGACTCACTTCCAGGTTCACCGCGGGGAAAACCGCCTTGTCAGAATCTGGCTCAACCCCGACTGCTCCCACCACGCCGCCGTTAATCGTGAAGTGAGACAGGTCCACTGGGTATGCCTTTTCCGACCCAGCGGTTATCTCGCCGAACGCCTGGGGGTAGATGGCCTCCACGGCGCGGAACGCCGAAATACCGATTTCGCAGAGCCCGGGACAGCCATCCTCGCAGGTCGCGCACATCCCACTGAGCCGCGAATATGAATTACGTGTACGACGCCTGGTCTGTGTTGCATCGCTTGCATTAGGAACTGATAGAGTCATCACTAACACCCTTTCGCTACTTGAGCTATTCACATCAGGATCTGCACGCACTGACAAAACAGCAGTCGTCCATCTACTTACGGAAATACGTTTCCGTATCCCAACCGACAGGTGTTCCGGAAAATACTACTCGTACTCTAAGGCCCCTCCTTCCTACTGTCAACGGAATACTACCGGCAAGTTTTCACTTGAGAGGCCCTTGACACAGCCCAATCTTTCCGATACACTTTCCCCGAAGTGGCCGGGATCAGTCCACGCTAACCATAAATAGCGCGCCTAGGAGGAAAAGTGTGCCGGAAATTAACAGGAAGAAACTGGCCATTCTCCGCGCTCTAGATACCCACGGCGAGCCGCTGGGCAGCAGTCGCCTGGCCCAAGAGCTGGCTAACCTCGGCGTAGACCTGACCGACCGGGCCGTTCGCTACCAGCTTCAGCAACTTGACGAGGCCGGCCTGACCGAGTGACCCTGGTCATCTCCACTTTGGAGCGGCTAACTTATCAGACCACTCTTGATCTGGCCACCCGCCAGGGCAAGGTGATTCTGAACATCTCGCTACTGTCGGAGGAAGCGCTGGATGTTGCATTGCAGGTCATACGCCCGGTGTTCCGGGCCGGCTTGTGTACCAGTGATCTGATTGCTGTCTACCGGTCAGGGCAGCGTGTCGGTGACGCTCAAGTGCCGGCGGGAATGGTCGCTATCGGCACCGTCTGCAGCGTGACCATCAATGGCATCCTGCTCAACTACGGCATCTCAATGGAGTCGCAGTTCGGAGGATTGCTGGAACTGGCAGAGCACAAGCCGGCATTCGGGGGGTGGCCTCAGTAGGCCGGCCCAGTCATCCGCTCCTGGAAATAGCCGTGCCCCTGGAGCGGGCCGGCGTTATACTCTACGCCGGCCTGAATCCCGGCGCAGCCATCGAAGAAGCAGGCATCGAGACGACCAATCACGCTATGGGCGCGCTGGTTGATTTTTCCGAGTTGACTTCCTACCGCCGCCAGTGAGTGTCGCAATGCTAGCAGGTAAAGCAGTCAGTGGTGGCGGCTGGAGTCGGAGAAGTTAGTGATCTGGTTTGTATGTCGGCCCGTGGTGCTACTTGCTGGCAGCGGCGGCGGCGATCAACTCACAGAACGACTCAGCCTGAAGCGAGGCACCTCCGACCAGCCCTCCATCAATCTCCGACTGTTCCATTAAGCCCTCGACATTGGCTGGGTTGACGCTGCCCCCGTACAGGATGCGCACCCTTTCGGCAACCTCTCCACCGACAACCTCGGCCAGCGTAGCGCGGATGACGCCGATGACCCGGTTGGCCTCCTCAGCCTCACAGACCTCGCCGGTGCCGATAGCCCACACCGGCTCGTAGGCAAGGATAACCCAATCCACTTCACTGGCCTCCAGCCCAGTCAGCGCTGCTGTGACCTGCCCGCTAACTACCTCGTCAGTCTGGCCCTCCTGGCGCTCGCTGAGCAGCTCACCAACGCAAACGATAGGCAGCAGGCCGTGGGAGAGTGCTGCCGGCAGCTTGCGGTTGACGCTGGCATCGGTGTCGCCGAAGACCTGCTGCAACTCCGGGGTGAAATCCTCATCGGCGCTGCCGAAGCGCCCGCGTCGCTCGGAGTGGCCAATGATGACATACTGGCAACCGCAGGACAGCAGCATCGGCCCGGAAAGCTCGCCGGTATAGGCGCCGCTTTCCTCCCAGAAGATATTCTGGGCACCCAGACCAATGTTGGTATCCTCGATAGCGGCCAGCACAGTAGTCAGTGCTGTGGCTGGTGGGCACAGAACCACCTCGCAGCCCTCGACGTCACCTTTCTCGTCGGCAATCGCCGCAGCCAATTCCCAGGCCTCGTCGTTATCGCAGTTCATTTTCCAGTTTCCAGCCATTATGGGGGTGCGCATGATTGTGCAATACCTTTCACGATCTAGATCAATGCCTGTTATACGATCAACCGACGTCACCGCAGTGCCCAGTGAATTACCTGGCTTCTGCAGTCTCGCACCGCCGCGCTACGAAGATCATGTCTGGCGAGTCATCGGACAGCGGCGACTCGTCGAAATCTCCGAATAGCCTGACAACTTGGAAGCCGCATCGCGCCAATAGGTGCTCGATCTCGTAACGAAAGAAGTATCGAAACGGAAAGAACTGTACCAGCCGTTCAGTCTGCCCGTCCGGGTGGGTTACATAGTAGATTATTTCCACGTCATTGTACTGCTCAGCACGGTGAAACGCAGCAATTCGATGCGTGCGGCTCAGCCTCCGGCCTCCTGGCAGTTCCACGTCGTCGAAGTCTTTGGATTCCTGAGTCCACCTTGCATCGTGCATTCCCGAAGGCTTCACCTGGAAGACGTCCAACACCAACTTGCCGCCCGGCGCCAAATGCTGGTTCACGCAGCGGAGGCAGGAAAGTTGCTCGTCGACTGAGAGCAGATGCTGGAACGAACGAAAAGGCATTGTTACCAGGTCAAAGGTACCGTCCAGGTTGAACGATGCCATGTTGCCCTGGACTAACCGCACGCGCTTGCACAGATTCTCTGGCTGGAGTTGGAGCTTCTTGCGGCACGTGGCCAACATGTGCTCCGAGATATCCAGCCCAACGATTTCGCATCCTGCTGCCGCTGTTGGTATCAGAATCCTGCCGGTACCGCACCCCAGTTCTAAAGTTGCACCGTCTGCGGCCCGCGAATATCCAATGTAGAAGTCCACATCTGGGCGCGCAGCATTAGTGTACACAGGGTCGTACAGTTCGCTTATGAATGGCAGATCCTCATATCCGCCAAAACGACTCATTGTCTGATCCATTGTAGTTCGTCACCACGGCAGGCTGTCGTTCCGCGTCGTTAGCCGTTAACTAACCACTATCCACTCGCCACTAACCACTATTCGCTATCATCCAATGCCTCCACCGCAGGCAGTGTGCCATTGTTCTCAATAAATTCCAACGACGCCCCGCCGCCGGTGGAGACGTGATCCATCTCATCGGCCAGGCCCATCTGGGTGATTGCAGCCACCGAATCGCCGCCGCCGACTACATTGTAGCCAGCGCACTCACCCATGGCTTTAGCCACGGCAAGCGTGCCCTGGTCAAAGGGCGGCTCTTCAAAATAGCCCATCGGCCCGTTCCAGAAAACCACCTGAGCACTGCGGACAATCTCGGCATATTTCTGCTGCGTCTCGGGGCCAATATCCAGCGCATCCCAGCCCGGTTCGATACCGTCAGCAGGGGCGTACTTCGTCTCGCCGGTGCTGACGTTCTTCATATGCACATCAACCGGCAGCATCATAGTGTCCAGGTAATCGGACATCGTCGCCAGAATATCCCGAGCGCCGGCTACGCTTTCTTCGGTGCACAGTGATTCGCCGACTTCCATATCTTCAGCTTTGAAAAAGGCCCAGGCCATCGCCCCGCCGATGAGCAGGCTTTCTACTCGGGGCAACAACTGCTTGACCACCCCGATCTTATCCTCAACCTTAGCCCCGCCCAGCACTGCGATGAAGCCCGGCTGGTCGGCATCCACCACGCATTGGAGCTTGGTGAGTTCCTCTTCGACTAACAGTCCTGCCACGCACGGGCTGAGGAACTTGGTGACTCCGAAAGTGGAAGCATGCTTGCGGTGGCTGGCCCCGAAGGCGTCGTTGACGTACATCTGGGCCGGTGCCGCCAGCTTCTCGGCGAAGGCCAGCATCTCCTGCTTATCCTTGGACGTTTCACCCGGGTAGTAGCGGGTGTTTTCCAAGAGGATGACATCATCCGGCTGGGCTGCCCCAACCGCCTCAGCAACCTGCTCGCCGAGGCAGTCATCTACAAAGGTCGCCTCATCGTCGAGCAGCCCCGAGAGCCGGGCCGCCACCGGCGCCAGGCTGTGCTCAGGCACTATCTGGCCCTTAGGACGGCCCAGGTGAGCGCATAAAATGACCAACGCTCCTTCTTCTCGCAGATAATTGATAGTGGGCAGCGCAGCGCGGATGCGGGTATCATCGGTTATCTGTCCGTCTTCCATAGGGACGTTGAAATCCACCCGCATCAGCACCCGCTTGCCGCTGGCGTCTACGTCACGGACAATCTTCTTGTTCATCTCCGTCAACTTTCGCTCGTAGTCTACCAGCCCCGGTCTGCAATCAGCTTCATTAGCTCAGCGGTGCGGCTGGAGTAGCCCCACTCATTGTCATACCAGCCCAGGACCTTGACCAGAGTGCCACCCAGGACCATTGTCTCCAGCGAATCGAAGATACACGAGGCGGGATCGCCCACGATATCCTGCAGAACGATGGGCTCGTCGCAGTAGTCGAGGTAGGGAGCCAGGTCGCCTTCGGCTGCAGCAGCCTGGAAGGCGGCGTTGACCGCGTCCTGGTCGGTCGCCTGCTCGACTTCCACAACCAGGTCAACCACAGAGCCGGTCGGCGTAGGAACCCGCAGGGCCATCCCATCCATCTTGCCAGCGAGTTCGGGGATGACCAGACCAATAGCTGCGGCT
The DNA here is from genome assembly GCA_030615605.1 of bacterium. GTDB lineage: Bacteria > Armatimonadota > Zipacnadia > Zipacnadales > Zipacnadaceae > JALGTD01. Next base: position 157,631 of record JAUWYY010000004.1, on the reverse strand, counting down.
GCACCAGTACTTGTAGGGATGATGTTGAGCGCGGCCGCTCGCGCCCGGCGCAAATCTGAGTGGGGGAAGTCCAGGAGCCGCTGGTCGCTGGTATAGGAGTGGATGGTGGTCATCAGGCCCCGCCTGATGCCAAAGCTATCGTTCAGCACCTTGCACATCGGCGCCAGGCAGTTGGTGGTGCAGGAAGCATTGGAGAGAATGTGGTCGCTGGCTGAATCGTAAGTGTCGGTGTTAACGCCCAGCACCACCGTGCAGCACTCGCCCTTGGCCGGTGCCGAGATTATCACTTTGCTTGCCCCGGCCTCCAGGTGCCAGGCAACCTTGTCCACCTCCCGGAAAACGCCGGTTGACTCCAGCACGATATCCACGCCCATATCTTCCCACGGCAACTGCTTAGGGTCGCGGATCTCCAGTGACGCAATACTCTTGCCGTCCACGGTAATTGCTTCTCCGCTGGCCTCCACTGTTCCGGGATACTTTCCGTAAACGCTGTCATACTTCAACAGATGGACAAGCGTCTCATTATCCGTCAGATCGTTGACGGCAACGACGTCAAGCTCGTCGGCAAACCGCTCCTGGATGATCTTGAAGACCTGTCGTCCGATGCGTCCAAAGCCATTGATACCTACTTTTACAGCCACTTTACATACCTCCTGACAGAATTGAAGTTACTGACTACGCATTTGTGAAATCATTCAAGCCAACTGTAGGCCGCTGTGCCGGTTGCTAGATAGGGAAGCTGTCGCTGTGTTTAGCTGCGATCTCCAGCAGTGCATCACTCAACTTTTGGGGGTCGTGTCGTGCCAGGCTATCAGCAGAGACCAGATCGCGATAGACCGGAATGAAGCCCAGCTTGGCGATCTCCTTGGCAGCCGGTGTCACAAAGCCTGCTCCCTCTTCTTCATACCGAGCCAGCACCTCGGCAGAGGGCTTCGCATCATTGAGCAGTACGTAATCGAAGACCCGCTCCGCGACGTGCCGACGGATAGCCTCAACATGGTCAACAGCACCAAAGCTGTCAGTCTCGCCGGGCTGGGTCATCACGTTACAGACCAACACCCGAACCGCATCAGTACGGACCAGTGCTGCGGCCACCTCCGGCACCAGCAAGTTCGGCACGATACTGGTAAAAACGCTGCCCGGGCCCAGTACTACCAACTGTGCTTGCTCAATAGCTTCTACAACATCAGGTACAGCAGCCGGATTCGGCGGATCCAGGTAAACCCGCTCTATCTCCTGACCACCAGCGCTCGCCACGGCCAGCTCTCCGCGCACCGATTGACCACTGTGCAGCTTAGCACACAGCGTCACATTTTGCAGAGTCGGCGGCAGCACTCGGCCACGGATCGCCATAATCTGGCTGCTGGCAATGACAGCTTCTTCAATATCGCCGGTGATTTCGGTCAGCGCCGCGATAAACAGATTCCCGAAGCTGTGCCCACTGAGCGGGCCGTCCTCCGGCCCAAAACGGTGCGAGAACAGCCGCGTCATCGTCGGTTCAGAGTCGGCCAGCGCCACTAAACAACTGCGCAGGTCGCCAGGCGGAAGCACGCCCATCTCCTCCCGCAGTCGTCCCGAGCTGCCGCCTTCGTCAGAGACAGTCGCTACTGCCGTGATGTTGGTGGTACGCTGTTTGAGTCCGCGCAGTAGACTCCCCAGTCCCGTTCCACCCCCCACCACCACACAAGCCAGCCCTACGGCGGCATTGCGCCGCGAGATCATCACATCTACCAGCCGTTGTTCCTCGGCAGGCAAGAATGTGCGCGCGATGACCTTGATCACGCCGCGGACCCCGAATATCACAGCAGCGAAGCCCAGGGCAATGCTCAGCGCGCCGAATGGCACGGCATAATCCAAGCCGACTGCCGCGGCCCAGTCATACGCGAGCAAGTTGAAAAAGAGTACGGCCCCTACTACTGCCAACAATAGCCCAACCAGAATAAGGGCATACCAGCGCTTGATGCCCAGCCCCGGAATCAGCCAACGTAGAGGGCGGGCAACTTTGCCGGCATCAATGTTCATTGCTCACTGTCTCCCCGATCAGTCTCATCTACTATTGCAGCTTGCTTCCACCACAAAAGAAGAGCCAGCGGTAGCCCTTGCAGTATCGCTTGGTAGTGACGGGTTTGTTGCCTACTTCGGGCGCGCAGCACTACGACGGCACAAATTCGGTATATTGAGTATAACAATAAACCTGGTCATCGTCAAACACCTCCGCCTGCCGCTGATGTCGAGGTATCAGTTGCCCTGAGACCCTTGACTCCCGCCGATGATATTGCTACAATTCTACGTCAATTGTCATCTTAGGCAGTTTCACCCAAACCGTTTGCACCCGCGTTGATCACATTTGAAATTCTTTTTGGGCATCTGCGTTGCACTTGCCTCTACAGGGCTGCAGCGAAAAAGGTGCGAAGAACCGGCTTATTCTATGGGCGGCTTCTTCGCACCAGTTATTACTGAATTCCTAAGCCCGCCTGGAGCGAGGCATGGATTACACCAAAACACTAAATCTACTCAAGACTGATTTCCCGATGCGCGCTAAGCTTCCCGAGCGCGAACCGGAGATTCTCGATTGGTGGCAGCAAATAAACATCTACCAGCAGGTGCGGGAGAGCAGGCGGGGCGCGCCGACCTGGATTCTGCACGATGGCCCCCCTTACGCTAACGGCAACATTCACCTGGGCCAGGCGCTGAACAAGATTCTCAAAGACATCACTATCAAGTACAAGACGATGCGCGGCTATGACTGCCCCTACGTGCCCGGCTGGGATACCCAGGGCTTGCCCACCGAGCAGGCGGTGCAGACCGAGTACGGCATTGACCGCCACGAGGTGCCAGTCCTGGAATGGCGGAGCAAATGCCAGGAGCTAGCTTTGAAATACGTCGAAATCCAGCGAGAACAGTTCCAGCGACTGGGCGTTCGCGGTGATTGGCATAACCCCTATCTGACCCTTGACAAAGACTACCAGGCCCGCCAGATAGAAGCATTCGGGAAGATCGCGCTGCAGGGGCTGGTCTATCGGAGCCTGCGGCCGGTCTACTGGTGCTACCACTGCGAGACGGCGCTGGCCGAGGATGAAATCGAGTATGTTACCAGGACCTCAGACGCCATCTATGTGGCCTTCGAGCTGCGCGATGCCGACCAGTGTTTCGACCAACTGCCGCAGGGCGCCAGGGCTCACGTAGTTATCTGGACCACCACCCCATGGACCATCCCCGGCAATACGGGTATCGCCGTGGGCGAGCACTACGAGTATGCACTCGTGAAAGCGAAAGATGATTACTATCTGATGGCCCAGGAATTGCTGAGCGAGTCTATGCAGCAGATTGGACTCTCTGACTACGAAGTGGTCGCGACCAGGCCTGGTAAGGACCTGGTTGGGCTGGCGGTTCAGCACCCACTTTACGACCGGATCTCGCCGCTCGTGCTGGCTGATCATGTCACGCTCGAGCAGGGCACCGGCGCGGTGCACACTGCTCCTGGCCACGGACTGGAAGACTACCAGGTCAGCCTGGAGTGCGATCTGGATATCATCAGCCCGCTCGACGATTGCGGTAGATTTACTGACGAGGCCGGCCCCGAGCTAGCAGGCTTAGTCTGTGACGAAGCCAACGAGAAAGTCCTGGAGTTGCTGGAAGCTTGCGGTGCATTGCTGGCTCGCACCACAATTGAACACGAATATCCCCACTGCTGGCGCTGTCATCTGCCTGTCATCTATCGGGCTACGCTGCAGTGGTTTATGGATATTGACCAGCTTCGCGACCAAGCACTGACCGAAATTGCCGAGACCACCTGGATTCCCGCCTGGGGTGAGAGCCGCATTGCTGGTATGGTCGAAAGCCGGCCCGACTGGTGCATCAGCCGGCAGCGCTCCTGGGGTGTGCCGATTCCGGTATTCTACTGCACCGACTGCGGCGAAGCTCTACTAACTGAAGAGACAGTTGCCCACGTGCGCGATCTGGTTGCCGAGCACGGTGCCGACGTCTGGTTCGCCCGCGAGGCAGCAGAACTGATCCCCCCTGGGACTACCTGCCCGGAATGCGGGGCGGACTCTTTCATCAAGGAACCCGATATTATGTCGGTGTGGGTTGACTCGGGCTGCAGTCACTATTGCGTGATGCGCCCCCACCCCGAACTGAGCTATCCCGCCGACCTTTATCTGGAGGGCGATGACCAGTATCAATGCTGGTTTCAGACCTCTTTGTGGGTCGCCGCAGGCCTGGGCGATCCGGCCCCTTATAAAACTGTGGTCGGCCACGGCTTCTTCGTGGACGACGGCGGACAGAAGCTCTCCAAGAGCAAGGGCAATATCATTGATCCGGCCGAGATCTACAACAAGTATGGGGCCGACGTGCTGCGCCTGTGGTTCACCTATGCCGACTTCCGCCAGAAGATGCACCATTCTGAGGATATCCTTCAGCAAGTCGCTGAAGCCTACCGGCGCATCCGCAACACCGCCAGGTTCCTGCTGGCCAACCTGCGGGACTTCGACCCGGCCACCGATGGCCTGGCACCGGACCAGATGCGCGAGATCGACCGCTGGGCATTGCTGAGACTGAATCGAGTTATCAAGCGAATGACCGAGGCGTTTGACCGCTGGGACCTGCACCTGTTCTACCACGACGTGCATGGCTTTTGCGCTAATGATCTGAGTGCATTCTACCTGAATGTGCTCAAGGACACTCTATACACCGATCTGCCCGACTCACCAGCCCGTCGGTCGGCTCAGACGGCGCTGTGGCAGTTACTATTGGCCCTCACCAAAATGATTGCGCCGGTGCTGACGTTTACCGCTGACGAGATATGGGAACACTGCCGAGAAACTGACCTCTCACTGCCAGTCAGCGCCCAGTTAGCAGATTGGCCCCGGGTTGACGAACGATTCGACGACGAAGAGCTGAGGGTTCGCTGGGAGCGCCTGATGCAAATGCGGACCCAGGTCAGCGCTGCTCTGGAACAGGCCAAAGAAGACGGGGAGATTGACCAGCCGCTGACCGCAGCCATCACCATCTACGCTCCAGAAGATGAACAACAGCTATTGGCGAGTTTTGGCGATGACCTGAGAATGATATTCGTGGTCTCCGCCGCGCAAGCAAGACCACTGGCCGAAGGAATGAGTGAGCTACAGGTAGAAGTGGCCCAGGCTCGCGGTGAGAAATGCGAACGATGCTGGCTGTACGACGAGGGTATCGGCACAAGTCCCGAACACCCGACACTGTGCCCTCGTTGTGTGCAGCGGATTAACCAGTGGCCGGAAAATCAGCAGTAATTGACGTTTGGTGCTGTGAAGCAACCCACAATTAGGAGGAGAGCTGTTGTGGCTCGTAAACGGAAGCTGGATCTAAACAAATACAAGCAGACGCTGGAAGAAAAACGTGCAGAGATAGCCGAGAACATCAAGCGTCTCGAGGGTGAGAGCAGTGGCCGCGACCGACTCAGCCGCGAGGTGGCGCAACAGGACTTCGAGGGTGGTGGCGATGCGGCTCTTCAAGCTATGACACGCAGCCAAAACGCAGCAATGAGTGGCAATTTACGTAATATGCTCATCACCATCGACCAAGCTCGGCAAAGCATCGAAGAGGGCACTTACGGTATCTGTGAAGTCTGTGGCAAGAACATTCCCAAGAAGCGCCTGGAAGCTCTGCCGGAAGCCACTATGTGCACTAAGTGCCACACAGAAGTGGGCCCAAGATAAGAACAAGCAGTCCTCCTCGATCTGTTTACGGATGAACCAGCTAGTTCGGAGAGTGACGCGTGAGCCGCTTTCTTATGTATGCAGTTGGTCTGCTGATATTGGCAGCCGACCAGCTTACCAAGTTCGCCGCTGCCCGGCTGCTGCTCGCCGGAGAGTCCCGACCACTATTGGGAGCCTACCTCAGCTTCACTGTCCAGCGTAATACCGGGGCTGCCTTCGGAATGTTTCCGACAGCCACCACAGCTCTAATTGCTTTGGCCGCCGTAATAATTATCTTCATTGCCGTCTGGGGCCCGCAGATGGCTCAATCCAATAGACTGCTCGCAGCCGGACTGGGTATGGCCCTCGGCGGGGCTGCCGGCAATCTAACTGACCGCCTGCGGCTGGGCTACGTACTTGACTTTATTGACCTGCATTTCTGGCCGGTGTTCAATGTTGCGGACATCGGCATTACCTGTGGCGCAATACTGGTGGTGATTGCTCTGTTCCTCATAGCCCGAACTAACCCACGCGACAACCCTACCAATACACAGCCAGCGCCACCAGCTCACTCCAACAGTCACGGAAAGGACAGCTAGTGCGTCCAGTTCTGGTTGAAACCGGTCCGTGGCCGTGGTGGGCCTACCCGATCATCGTCCTCATCCTGGCACTGGTCGCAGTCCTCGTGCAGTGGCTGGAGAGTCGCAGAACAGCGTCTCAGCCTCTTGCAGCGACCAACTGGATGCTCTCGGCTGTGTTCGTGCTGGCAGGCGCGGGCCTTGTGATCTTTGCTGTCAACAAACTGGCCCCAATCTACGTACACTCATACGGGGTTATGCTCTTGATCGGCCTGGCCGCGGGTGTCTGGTGGCTGACCAGAACTGGCCGCGTCCACGGTTTCAATCTGGAAGACTGGATTGACTTTGCCCTGGTCATTCTGCTGAGTGGCGTGGTCGGCGCCCGGTTGCTTTATGTGCTCCTGCACCTGCCCGAGTATGGCTCCGCACCAGCGACTATCCTGTACGTGTGGCAGGGCGGCCTGGCTTACCACGGCGGCGTGGCCGCTGCCATAATCGCTGGCTACGTATTTGCCCGCGCCCGCAATATATCGTTCCCGCTGCTGACTGACCTGAGCGCGCCCGCGCTATCCCTGGGCTACGCATTTGCTCGAATTGGCTGCTTCCTCAACGGCTGCTGTTACGGGACCGAAAGCCACTTGCCCTGGGCCGTCACTTTCCCCAGTGGGACCGAGGCCGGCGCAGGCGGCTTCTCCCGTCATCCTACTCAGCTCTACGCCTCCGTCGCCAGTTTGATAATCTTTGTCATACTGGCCCGGCTCCAGCCACGCATCAAAGTCCGGGGTAATCTATTCCTGGGCTATCTCTTGCTGTATTCGATCTACCGGTTCACAGTTGAGTTCTTCCGGAGAGGCGCCAGTGCTAATGTCTTTGCACCCCTTGCACCGCTCACCGAAGCGCAGACTGCCAGCATTATTATCGGAGTGATCGCGCTAGTCTGGATACTCGTGCGCAGCCGCAGGATAGAACCAGAAGGGGAGTAGAACGATGCCGCAAGCGCTCCTGGGCGTGCTAGGCGACAAGCGTATTGGTGTTCTGCGCGGCGGGCAGTCTGGCGAGCGGGAAGTATCGTTGCGTTCCGGCCAGGGTGTCCTGGAGGCATTGGCCCGCCAGGGCTTCGATGCGGTGAGCATTGACCCGGGCTCCGATTTGATCGATCAACTGCGCGAAGCAGATGTAGATGTCGTCTTCAACGCCTTGCACGGTGGCACCGGCGAAGACGGCACGATTCCCGCACTGCTTGACTATGCCGGTATCCCCTATGCTGGGTCGGGTATGTTGGCGAGCGCCCTGACGTTGAACAAGCTGCTCACCAAGCGGCTGCTGCGGGCTGTCGGCCTGCCCACTCCCGACTTCGTGCACGTAAGCAAGCAAGCCGACCTGAATGATCAGGTTAGTGCTGTGATAGATAACCTCGGTTTGCCCGTGGTAACCAAGCCACTGGCGGAGGGCTCCAGTTTGAATGTCAGTATTCCCAAAGATGAAGACAGTCTGCGACAGGCACTGGCCAAGCTGCTCGCAGAGTATGGGGAGGCGCTGGTCGAGCGATTCTGCGATGGCACCGAGATCACGGTCGGCGTGCTGGGGGTTGGAGAGAATCTACGAGCGCTGCCCGTCCTCGAGCTGGTCCCCCACAAGGAGTTCTACGACTACGAAGCCAAATACACCAAGGGCCTGACTGACTTTATCGCCCCGGCGCGTATCTCCCCGCAAGCAACGCAAACCGCGCAAGAGATTGCCGTACAAGCACATCAGGAGTTGGGCTGCCTCGGCATCAACCGAGCGGATATGCATTTGGACAGCCAGGGGCAACTCTGGATCCACGAGCTTCACAGCGTGCCCGGTCTAACCGAACTCTCTGACATCCCCGCGGCAGCCACCGCAGCCGGAATGAGTTACGACGAGGTCATCCTGGAAATCCTGGCCAGCGCCACCACGCGGATGTAGTTGCTGGCAACCAGCCAGTAGCTGTTTACCCCCGACCGGCATCTATTGCTCTTCACCTTCGGCCCCATCCGGAGCTCAGGTATGCTTTTGGCTACAGAATCCGTCGCGGGTCGGTCATGCCGGAGGGCTTCGGTGGGGCAGGTGCGTTCTGCGACGGCAAGCTGACGCTAACCACCGACCTGGAGACAGAAGTTGCGGGCCTCTATGCCTGCGGGGACGGCGCCGGCCTGACGCGGAGCCCGATAGCGGGCCTCTGGCATAGCCGCCGCCCAGGCCATACGGAAACACCTCGACCGGTAGGACAGGCGACTCGCCCGTTCCCGGCTCCGCCCGTTAGTGCAGGTTGGGTCGCACTTCCCTCCGTCGGCTTGGGTGCGAAGCTGTGCCGCCGCCAGCGGAGCTAGCCGCCGCTGACAAAGAGAGAGCAAATGAATGGCCCAGGTTCACAACGCCTGAGCCATGTTCTTTTTGACAGCAGGCCGTCGGCTGGGTTGACCACGCTCGCCGCTGGATATATAATCCGTGCGTGTAGTTGATTCTTGTACGGCATCTCTCAGAGATATGAAGAAGATAGCGATAGCGGCTGCCACCGTGGTGATGTTTGCTGTCCTGCTGGCCCTGCCGGCGGGAGCCGACTATTACTATTACGGCGTCGCCTGCGATGATTTCACCTACTCCAACGACTATATGTGGGACGCACTCGACGACTTCCCGGAGTGGAGCGCGTACAGTCCCGTCAGCGTGACCGGCTCGGCCACCTGGGATACGGGCATACACGTGGTCCTCCACGATAACGCCCCCGGTAACGATATCGTTAGCGGTATCGCCAGCTTCGCCGGCTATGTGGGCGAAGACGATCTGCTAATCTTCCATTATATGGCCCACGGCGGCACAGGCTCAACCGATTCTGATGCTGACGACGGGACAGTACCTGGCCCTGCTGATAACGACCCGCACCCGAACGAGTATCGCCCCGACGGCGCGCCCGACGCCGCCTACGACAGTGAGCCTTACGCGGGCGAGGAGACTATCGGAAGACTGGCATACACATACGTTAACGATGACCAGATTGCGGCCGCCTTCCATGACTTTGAGTTGCATACTTCCGCCACCGTGCTGACCATCTACGATACCTGTCACGCTGGCGGGTTCGTGGGCGGCAGCAACGATATGAACGCCAGCGCACCAGCCAGCAACAACGGCCTGTACGTGATGATGACCGTGCCTGAGCAAGGTCTCGGTATCGGAATAAGCGGTGACTACCCGGACTATGTCGGCCTGCTCACCCTCGCGCTGGCCGAGACCGCTGCGGATGCTATGACCAGTGACGAATGGTTCCAGGCTGCTGTGGATTATGGAGCGACGACGACGAGCTATGTATCTTCGTACGGGGGCGTCAAGGACTACTACTGGTGGCCCGAGGATAACGCTTTGCTGTCCGGTACCTATATCGGCGTTCCCCCGCCGACACAGCATTGGGAGTGGGAAGAGACCTACCTGCAACTGCGCCCCGGCTCGTGGAGTTGGCTGGACGCTGGCCACGATGTATTCGTCTTCACCCCCGAGCCAACCACCACGGTGCTGCTTGCTCTGGGCGTACTCGGTCTAGCGGCGAAGCTGCGCCGGCGTAATATATGAAACACATCACCGCTCGTGAGCGTTTTAGGTGATATAATTGTTCTGCCGATAGGTAGAGTAGGAAGGACTTCCAGCACCGACGGCGAACAAGGGATAGACGTGACAAAGAGTGCCGCTGGCGGGTTCGGGCGAACATGACAAGTATGTGCCTGGGTATAATACCTACAGGTCTTTTCGCGAAGATGCGTAATGGGCTCTTGGTGAACTCATGAGATGACTAGAACGTCAAAGCAGAAGGGAGAGTACGATGCCGAACACCACGAAGCAGGAATCGAACATTAGGGAAAAAGATGAACGGAAGCAAGCTACTCTTGTGGGCAGGCATTTTACGGCTCGTGACTTTCAGGAAGCAAAGAAGTACAGGAGCGAGATTCGCAAACTCGTGGATGAAGCACTTGGAAAGAATACTTGACTGATCATGTGGCAGGATGGAGCTCATTAGGCTGGCAAGAGATTCTCGTCGTTAATTGTATGTGCGAGTTCTACGAGGTAGGAAGTAACCGACTGGCGGGGTTGGCCGTCTTCGGTCCAGGCTTCGATGGCGTACTCGTTGCTGCTCGAAATGTTGAGTATGCCTCTTCGCCTCAAGTCTGGGCCAATGCCCTCCGTGATAGCGACCGATATCAGGCATCGTGTATCCCGAGTGTATTGCGCTTGTCGCTTAGTCAAGTTATAGTCATTCAAATCTGCTCCCTCAGGCAGTGCTGCTGCCACAATATGGTCTCCTTGCTTCCACAGTCTTCCGACGCATCCCTCCCCCGATTTCCATCCTGCCCACAGCGAGGAGCGCCCTTTCGAATTCCTACTGCAGCAGTACATATGTAGTATGACATCCTCGCGAGGTTTGTGCCTCGCTGGCCTATCATAAGCTGTCTGGTAGACGAATCCCCTAAGTCGTCGGCGATACGGTATCATAACATTCATCCGAACGTCCAAGTCACCTATTGGATCTAGTGTGTGCTCCCTCTCGGCCGTTCGAAGCACCACTGTGTTCAAGACTCGTTCCAGTTTCTCTTGTTTGCGTACCGTTTCATGCTTCTCTTCCCGACGTTGCATAGAGACCCAATGTACGCCTAGTGCCCCAGCCAGGACAACTACGCCCACCCCGACTTGCTCACGCACGGTGAAGTGACAGTATTGTGCCATCTCTATAGCAACGGGACTAGCAGCGGCCACCGCCACCGGGAGCGAACTCCGCACAAATTCGAATGTGTTCATACGTATTCGCCTCCACGTTCTGTGTCTCTAGATGCTTAGTGCTGCACACCAAATTGTGCAATACCATATTCTTCCTTTCGTGGGCTTTTCCTTCTTGCTGACAGGCCGCGGGCGAGACGCCTGCACTACTGATAAGAGGTGCAGGCGGCTTGATCTGCCCACCACCCGCTGGAAGGTCTACTACACTCATACGGGGAAAAGCAAAGAGAGTCGGCCTACTCACACTGACCGGCGTCATCGAGAGTGACCCGCAGCGACCATACTTCCGCACCCTACGCAATGAGCCAGGAACTGGCCCGGCCAGGCCGGTCCCGCGAGGCACAAGTAATGCCAAAGTTTGAATACCAGGCAACGGATCCCGAAGGCCGCCCGGTCGCGGACGTCATCGAGGCAGAATCGCGGATGATGGCGACCGTCAAGCTGCGTCGGCAGGGTTTGGACATTCAGAGGCTGGAGCAAAAGTCCGAGCGGCCGGCACCGGCCCGCTACTCGCCTCTTTACCCGCTGCGTCCGGTCTCGGCCCGGCACCTCGCTGACTTCTACGCGCAACTGGCCGAATTGCTGGAAGCGGGCGTGCCGATATATGAGGCCACCGAGTCGCTCAAAGGGCGCGTTGATCGGAGGCTGGAGAGCATTCTGGCCGAGGTTTCGCCGAAGCTCGGCGATGGGGAAGATGCCTCGGAGATTCTGGCTAAGTATCCCCAGATCTTCCCCGGTCATATCCGGGCAATGCTCAAGGCCGGCGAGACTTCGGGCAATCTCGATCAGATCTGTGCCGCAATCGCCGGGCACTATGAGGAAGAACACGACCTGCGCCAAAAGATGCGCCTGCCTAAGCTCTACCACGGGCTGGTGTTTGTCGTGGCGATGCTTGTGGCCCCTTTCCCCTGGATCATTGCGCGGGGGTTCAGTTGGTATGTGGGGCTATTCCTGACGGTGCTGCTGCCCATAATTGCGGGCTTGGTTGTGCTGGTGCAAGCCGCCCGGGTCGTCGCGGCGGTCCCGCGGGTCAAGGACTTGCTTGACGATGTCATTGGTGCGCTGCCCTGGCTGGCCCCGTTCGGGATGCGCGCCGCCCGCGCCCGCATCCTCGAAACAATGTACGTTATGACCAGATCCGGCGGGGATCTGCCCACCTCGCTAAATCTTGCTGCGCAGGCGTCAGGGATCCGACCAATGGACGCCCAGTTGCGCATCGCTGCCGCCAAGATTCAGGGACGAGTACCCGTTGAGCAGGCCCTGGCCGACTGCAAGGCACTCACCGATCGCGAGAAAGGAGCGCTATCCACCGCTCAGCAGACCGGACTGTACGAGGACGCGCTCCGCCGGCTGTCCGAAGCGGCCACTCTTGAGCGCCGCAATATCATCAACAAGCTGGTCACCGGCGGCCTGGTCGGCTTCGCGGTCGCAACGGCCGTGCCGGTGGCGGCAGCCTTGTATTTCGCATATACAGCCTACATCAACGCTATCTTTGAACGAGCTGAAGAATGGATGCCATGAAGGCAACACTCGCCGTCGTTCCAATGCTATTGACCTTACTTATTGCCAGTGCAGTCGGCGCGGCAGACACCGACCAGCAGTTCAAGTTGGATCGCAATGGCTGGACAGTGGTAGGTCCGGTACGATCTGCTGCCGAGATTATCATTGAGACCGATGCTGACCAGAAACCGGCGTTTGTCATCACGCCGTCCTCACCGGCTGGGGCGTGGGTAGTATCGCAACCGCTGCCCATTATGACCGAGCCTGTGACCCTTTCGATGCGAGTACAGAGGCGCTCGGGTAGCGGCGCGCTTGCTATCAGCCTGGTGTCAGACATTCCCGAATCACCCACTCAGATAACAGCACTGTGGCACCTGGAACCCAAAGACGACAGGGCGCACAGGATTGAACTGGGGCTAGTAGCCCCCACGACTGAGGCGATGCATCTGGCGATCGGTGCCGTCGGCGGAGAAGGCCAGTGGATAGTTGAACAGATACAACTGGGCGACTGGACGCCTCCCGAGCGCAAGCCGGGCCCGCTGGCCGAGCTGCCGGCAGCAACCAGTCCAGAGCCGCTACCGGTCGGCTGGGAGCCGCCGGACAGTCTGGACGGGCGCTGGCGCACGGTGGGCACCGACCGGGAGATGGTCACAGACGTAAGTGGCCTGCGTATCACCTTCCCGGCAAAGGTAACGGTGGCCCAGGGCGTCCGCCATGAGATGGAGGTTCTGGTCACCAACCGCGGCAATGTTGAAAAGGACCTGACCATTAGCCTGCAGGGCCCACCCGGGGCTTATATGCCCACTTTCACCGTGCCTTTCGCCGGCGGCGGAACCACGCTGTTCCGCCCGCCTGTCCAGATGCTGCAGGTTGGCAATCACTGGATCAAGGTCAAATTGTCTTCCGGCTCCGAGACGGTCGAGGTCCCCATCGAGGTAGTCTGCGAGCCGCGCTATCCCGCCGTCGGCATCTGCGCTGACCCGCAGTCACTTGCCTCTTCTCTACCTGATGTCCGTCAGATAGCTCAGTTCTTGCATCTTCGCATGCCTGAAGATCCTGCATCTGTCTCTGCAGCCATTCAGGGGCCAACTAAAGTAGCTGGCCAAACCATCCTCTCACTGCCGCTGGGCAGTGATGCCTCCGCGATGCTGGCCGGGGCCAACGCAGCGCAAGTCAACTGGACGACCTCTCTGGTGGGTCTGTACCTGCCTGCTTCAATGCAGCAAAGCAGCGGCAGCGCTATCGCTGCCGCGGTAGCTTCTGCTACTGAGCAGATACGGAGCGAACTCTCGCAGGCTGCCATCATCAGTCCGCCGCTGCCAGTAGTCACTTCCGATGAGGGACTAATGCCCTCACCCCAGTTTGCGGAGGCCCTGGACGCGGGCATGGGCACAGCCGTCGCTTCCGTCGGCTTACACATCAGTGATCTACCACATAGTGCAATCCTGACCGAAGAACTAGATGGTGATTTGCGCCGGGAGCCCGGCTCGTTTTGGACAGATTTCGATGAGCGATATGACTTTGCCAGCCTGCGACAAAGGCTCACTCAGCGACAATTGCGCCTCCCGCTGTTCCTGGACTGCTTGCCTGCCAAAGGGACAGGTGAGGCCCGCCTGGACGCACTGATGCTGGGTCGGCTGCTGATCAGCGGCTTTGCCCAGGGCTGCACCGCTGCCACGTTTCCAGTGGACCTACTGTCCTCACAGGAGGAGGCGGCGAACTCCTCACCGCTATTCGCTATGATACGGGAACTGACGCGCGAGCTGGCTGGTACGGTGCCGCTGCGGGGACTGGCCGGCAAAGAGGACTTTTCCGGACGGCTAGGTGAACCGATTGTCTACCGCTCGTTTATGCGAAAAAACGAAGGCGTCCTATTTATGTGGAACAATACCTCGAGGCCAATAGATGTCGCGGTACTGCTGCAAGCACTTCCCCTGCAGATGCACCTGCTGCGGCTATCTTATTCGGAACAATTTGTCGAGCGACGCTTCCAGGGACTGTTCTCCTTGAGTGACGAAGCGCGGACCAACCGCCAGCAGGCTGTCTACGTCCGGGTCCGGCCCCTGGAGATCGTCGGCCTCAGCTTCAATTTCAAAAATCCCCACGCCGGCTGGCTAGGACAACTGGTCCCGCGCCCACCAGTGAAGAAGGATTACGGCCCTGACTGGCCGACGCGTGGCGACCAGCCCTGGGGGCTGAGAACACGAGAGCAACTCGGCGGGCAATAGCTGGCAGCTTCCCTGCTCAAAGCCGGGCTATATCAACCAGTTGAGATCGCTGGACGCCAGCTTGCTGCATCAGCCGCTGTATGTAACGAAGGTTGCCTACGCCGTCGATATCGCAGCAATCACTGCCGGCAATAAACTTCACGCCGCAGCGCGAGAAGGCTTGCAGGACCTGGGCAAATTCTTCGGTGAATTCATCCACCGGCAGGTCGGGATACCACCACCAGGCCCGATTGCACAACTCGCAGGCTACCTCCGTCGCAGCCATTGCATCTCCCAGCTCCTCCAGCCGCGCGGTAGGCAGTTCACCGGGAGTGATCGGCGCAGGGAACCGACCCAGATTAAAGGGATAGGCTAGAACATTAACCAACCCCGTCTCGACCGCGCCCATCAGGGAGGCAAAGATGTTGTCCATCAGTTGTTCCCAGCGGACCGGCACATCATGGCCGATCGCGGCGGTGCGCTCGCTCAGATGGGCCAGCACCAAGGGAAAGGACTGGCAGGCGCTGGACGGAGCGCGGATTCGTCCCGAGGTATCCAGTATTTCCGTCTGGATCGCCGGGACGACCTGTACCGGGCTGCCCGAGTCAGCTGCCTTCAGTCGCTCGGCGCACTTATCGGCACTGTTCTCAGAAGGCGCGTAACTGGTCACCAGGGCAACCGCCTGCAGACCAGCAGCTTCGGCGGCGCGCACGAACTGGCCCGGGTCAGATACCCGCGAGGCTCTGTCGATATTGACGTGAGCATCATAAGAGATCAGACGCATTGCTCGCTCCTCGCTTCCTCGATGCAGCTACCAGCCGTGCTGGCCGATCAGTGGCACAAAGACGCACCCAATACTTTTCTCAATATGTAGTTCCCCGTCCTCTTTACTGGCTATTGTACAGGTCTGCACGCCCCGGCTACCCACTGGCGCCACCAGTCGTCCGCCTTCGGCAAGCTGCTCGGCCAGTGGCGGGGGAAGCTGCGGGGCCGCCGCCGCCACGATAACCCGATCATAGGGCGCCGCCTCTGCATAGCCCAGTGTTCCATCGCCCACCACGATGCTAACATTCTCATAGCCCAGGCGGGACAGGACCTGGCGCGCACTCTCGGCCAACGTTTCGACGATCTCGATCGCGTAGACCTCCGCTGCCAGCTCTCCAAGGAGCGCCGCCTGGTAGCCTGAGCCTGCGCCCACCTCTAGCACGCGATGCTCGGGCCGGCAGGCCAGCAGCTCCAGCATCTTGGCCACCATATACGGTTGGGATATGGTCTGGCCCTCACCAATAGACAGGGCGCTGTCATCGTAGGCAAAGCGACGCTGGTGCTCCGGAATAAACTGCTCGCGTGGGACTTTGCCCATCGCCGTCAGAACCCGCTCGTCAGCGATTCCCCGCCGGCGCAACTGGCCTTCGACCATCCTTCGCCGCTGCTCAGCGAACTCGCCACCCTCTGAGTTATTGGTCGTGCCGCGTAGCATACAAACTTCTCCCGTATGCTGAACATCTACAAGTGCCAGGCAGGAATAAGTCCCTGTCGCACGGAACTATGAAATAGTCACAGCCGTCAGAACAGATAACCGCAAAGGAGGTGAGCCAACTGCATCACACCACCTCTACCGGGGCACCCGACCGACTCCTGCCTCTGTGGGAGACCGATATCTTTGTCGGCTTGTTCCGCACTGCCTTTATCATCGCCTTCGTTGTCGCCGGAACACTACCGCCGTTCAACCCCCAGGTGCGCACTGGCGTCTGGATACTGCTGATAGCTGCAACAGTCTTCACGATAGCCCTGTTCCTAGCATTTGGGACGGGACGCTCCATTCCCTACCAGCGGCCGATAGCGCTTGCTCTAGATCTGCTGTTGGTCAGCTCTGCTATTCTCCTGATCGGTCCGGCTCAGCAGCAGTCACTCTTCCAAGTCTACTATCTCATAGTACTTATTGGGGCAATATGGTTCCAACTGGTCGGCTCGCTGTGCACAGCCGCAGGAGCTTTGGTCTTGTTTACCCTGGTCAGTTACGTAGCAACCTATCCCACTGCACTTGGCAATGTGGCCTCAAACGTGCTGTGGGACCAGGGCGCACTGTTTTTGTTCTTGATTGCCGTAATCAGCGGATTCTTAGTGCGAGCACTGGACCGCCAATATCAGGCTACTGCGCAATTCACCCACGAATTGCAACTGGCCCGGACTGTGCAGGACACGATTCTGTCAACCAGCCTGCCCCAGTTGCCCGGCTGGCAACTTGCCCTCCGCTTTGAGCCAGCCCGCTGGGTGGGCGGAGATCTATATGAAGTAGCAAAGCTGCCCAACGGCCAGTACTTGGTCTGCCTGGGTGATATGCCGGGCAAGAGTGCCTACGGACTTGTCCACCTGTCCTTGATATATTCACAGGTACGGGGAGCAGCCTTTGCCGGTCTGCCACCCGCCGCCATAGCCAATCGGATCAACCAGACGGTCTACGATGTGCTCCAGCCCTACAGCTATGCCCCGTTATTCATCAGCATGTTGCAGCCTGATACAGGCAAACTTACATTCGTCTCCTGCGGCCATCATCCTCCTGTACTGTTGCGAACAGACAATTATTGTCAAGAGCTTTCCAGCGGCGGAATCGTCATCGGTGGTCGCCGCGATGCCAACTACCAGCAGCGTGAGACACAGATTGAGCTTGGAGACCTGCTCATCTGCTACACCGACGGCATAACTGAGCTGCGCAACCGGGCCGGGGAGGAGTTCGGCGTGCAAAGAGTCGTCCAGGTCGCTCGCAGTGTGAAGGCGGCCGGAGGATCAATCGAGGAGATCAGCGACGAGATTCTACGAGAAAGCCATAAGTTTAGCTCCGAGTGGGACCGCGATGATGCCACTTTGATATTGTTGCGCCGAGGGCCAAGCACGGCATCACAATAATTGTGTCACTCAGCTTGCCAGCATGGATGCCAGTGATGCCCAGGCAGGGGCTTATTAGTTCATCCTGCCTACGCAGTTCAGCGCGGATCATTCATAAATCCAAATACAAAGATGTCTTGTAGTCGCAAAGTCGGTTGTAGGGGGCCTTTTAATGGAGACTATTCGCCCCCTGTGAGGAATAACAGTATGCTATCTGTCGTACTGTTCCGCTCTTGAAGTTTTTGCCGGAAAGGTGCGGAAAAACCGGCTTTTTTCAAAAAGCGGGTTTTCCGCGAAAGCCGTTTATGAATTTGGCGGGTTAGGTGACGGTGCGGATCACGCCGACGACCTTGCCGATGACCTTGGCCCGGTCGCTGACAATAGGCTCCATGGCAGGGTTTGCCGGGCGCAGCTCAATGGCATCTTCGCGAGGATAGAAATGCTTGACGGTGGCCTCGTCTTCGAGAAGTGCCACCACTATCTCGCCGGCTTCGGCCGTGCTTTGCTGGCTGACAACGACCATGTCACCGTCGAGGATGCCCGCTTCAATCATGCTATCGCCGCTGACCCGCAGCATAAACAGGTTCTGGCCGGGAAACATCTCTTCCGGGACAGGCACCCGGCTTTCGATGTTCTCTACGGCCAACAGGGGCTGGCCAGCCGCTACTGTGCCGACGACCGGCACATACTTGGCTTCAGCCCGGGGCTCGGAACCCCCGGTGACAGATCTGATTGCGCGGTTCAGAGACGGAGTGCGCTCAATCAGACCGGCCTTTTCCAAGACGCGCAGGTGAAATAGCACCGTCGAAGGCGACTTCAGACCGACAGCCTTGGCAATTTCGCGCATTGAGGGAGGATATCCCTGTTCCTGAGCCGTCTCGATCAAGTAATCGAGAATCTGTTGTCGTCGCCGGGTTATCTCGTCTTTGGCCATAGCTATTCACCACCTCGCAGAGCTGGTAACTTGCCTGTAAAGTTTAGCAGATTTGTCGAAACTTGTCAAACGTTCGTTCTAGGTGCATAATAGATAAGCATGGATGCTGTATACCTGAAGCAAATGTACGAGCTGGAAGACTCCTACTGGTGGTTTGTGGCGCGGCGCCGGTTGGTGCGCAGCTTGATTGGCAGATATGCGGGCAGCTCACCGTTGAAGATTCTGGATGCCGGAGCAGGAACCGGAGCGTTGATGAGTTCGCTGACAGACCTGGGGGAGGTCTGGGGCTGCGACGTATCGCCCGAGGCTCTGGCATTCTGCCGGCAGCGGGGGATAGGGAATCTGGTGCAGTGTAGCGTCGAGCGCCTGGACTTTCCCGATAACGCCTTTGACGTGCTGACTAGCTGCGATGTCATTGAACATGTCGAGGATGACAACCAGGCCCTCCGCGAATTCCACCGCGTGCTGCGTCCTGGCGGTGTGGCGGTATTGACTGTGCCGGCTCTGCGGTGCTTGTGGAGCCCCCACGATGAGGTGCTCAGTCACTTGCGCCGCTATCATCGCAAGCCGCTGCGCAGGATGCTGCGGGCCGCTGGCTTCGAAGAACTCAAGCTGACCTATGTAACCAGCTTTCTGTTGCCCTTGATGATGATTCACCGGCTGTGGATCCGGTGTGTTGGCGCAAGTGCCCGGAAAACCGGCATCACCCCACTGCCTTACGGAATCGACCGGCTTTTTCTGGCTATCCAAGAACTGGAAGCGTTCTTTGTGCATACCAGCGGGCTGCCCTGGGGGGCCTCGCTGGTGGCAGTAGTGCGCAAGCCATAGCACTCAATCGCTCAATCATACGGGAGTAGCTGCTATGGATGTTGGCTTGGCCATCACTGGTGGAATAGAGTCGCTGGACGAGGTAAATATCGAGGCAATCGTGGGCAGCGGCGTCAGCAGCTTGCTCATCGGATGCTACGAGGATGAACTGCGCTGGGAGGCCGAACGGATGGCAGCATTTGTACTGGAGGCCCGGCGCAGCGGCCTGGAATGCTATGCTATCCCGTGGGGCTACGGCCGGCTGCTGGATCCTGACCCTCGCATTCCCAGCCTGTACGTCCACACCTGGCCACAAACTCTGCAGATTGACAGTCGCGGGCGGCGCTGCCCCAAAGCCTGCCCCAATGATCCTCGCTTCCTGGAATGGTTCAACTCCAGCATACGCACGCTGGCGTGGCTGCTGGAGGTCAACGGATTTGTGTGGGATGAGCCCTCTTTTCATTACTCACGGGGCACCTGGAGCTGCCGCTGCGAGCACTGCCAGCGGCTGTTCCGCGGCAGCTATGACAAAGAACTGCCCAAGCGCCTCACGCCAGAGGTTCTGGAATTTCGGCGCCAGAGCATCGCCATGTTTCTGCTGGCCGCCCGGGCCGCCATACATGCGGTAGACCGGCGCTTGCGCTCAATAGTTATGCCACCGCCGCTGGCCTCCTCCAGCTTCCGCTACACCGGCGCTGACGACTGGGCACTGCTGGCTGAGAGTGCCGCAGTAGACGCAGTATCCCTGTTAGCTGTAGGGGACGATGAGAGTTTGATAGACAGTAAGATGGCGGGCTACACTGATGCGGCCTCCGCGGTTGCCGCACGGGGGAAGCAGTTATGGGTTTGGGTTACCAGTGACCTGGAAGATACTGCCAGCGTGGCGAGGCAAAAGCAGTTGGCGACCAGCCTGGGGGCCGAACGTCTGGTCGTAGCTGACTATAATAGCCTGGTCGAACTCCACGGCCTCGAGCGGATGACCCGAATTCTGGCGAAACTGACCCGGTGATTCAGGTCAGTCAAACAGGCGCATCATCGCACCGATCCACAGTAGATCGCGGAGTTGGTCCATCAGTGACTTGCTTGGCTTCTTAGGCGGCACATAGACTATATCCGCGGGCTTCAGAATCGCCTCGTCAGGCGGAATTCCCTTTCTATAATCACCTATCGAGACTACGATGTGCTCCCACTCTTCCGCTTCGGGATCCGGCCGCAGAATATGCACTTCTTCCGTGTTGGCAGTCTCGCTTAGCCCTCCACTGCGCGCGACCACATCAAGTGCGGTCAGGTCCGGTTCCCAGGGGAACTTGCCCTGAACTCCCACAGCGCCGAGCACATAGAGCGTTTCTTTCTCCGGTATCATCACGATGTCGCCGGGCTCGACATCTATGTTCTGCGAGAGTTGCCCCTCGTCCATCATGGCCTGGACGTCAACGCTGATGGGCTTCTCCTGCCGGTAGACAGTCACACGCCGCAGGTCAGCCATCTCGGTGGGACCAGACAGCGTCACGATGCACAGCAGGTCGCGCTCTTTGATTTCTGCAATATCCAACACTCGTGGCTGTTCGACCGCACCGGCAATCAGCACTGTTTCCGGCTCTTTTTCCGGAATCACCAATATGTCACCGGGGAAGAGCTGGATGTTCTGGGACTGATCGCCCTCTTCCCAGAGTGCCTCAAGGTCAACAGGGCGCATCTCGCCGTCCTGGGAGTAAACTCGCGCCTCAGCCAAATCCGCCTTCGGGGTAAAGCCCTGAGCACTAGCCAACAACTGCAGCACCCGGACCGGTTCGCCGCTGCGGAAGGTAGCGGGAGTGACCACCTCACCAACGATAGATATGCTGCTCGCCTCATTGATGACTAGGACATCACCGGCCTGCAGCACCTTGTTCTCGGAGATATCCCCCTCTTTCATCAGCCGATACAAGTCTATTGTCTCACTGCGCTGGTCCTGATGGATCAGCAGGGCAGTCGAGTTATCCGCGCCTGCCGATAGCCCGCCAGCCAGCCGCGTAATTGCTTCCAGGACCCGGACCTGCTCGCCGACCGGGATGCGAACAGTCGTGGGATTCTCGACATAGCCCAGCACTGCGATGCGTTCGCGCACCTTGGGCACGTATATTATGTCTCCGTACTGGACGCGCTCGGTGATATCAATGGGCTGCTCGGTGCGGATGCCGCTGAGATTCAACACTTTGGACTGCTCGCCGGGATGAGTCACCCGTACACGGCCCAGGTCAGAAAGCTCAGTAAGACCCGCACCAATCACCGCGTCCACCACCGTTGCGCCAAACGGCAGCATCAGCGGCTCCTGGCTGCTAACATAGCCAGAGACATAGACCTTGCGTACCGACTCGATTTCGCGGATGCTCAGAATGACATACGGCAGCCGCAGAAGCTCACCGAGCCGCTCGGTGAGGTGCTGGCGCGCCTGTTCCATGGTCATACTCCGCAGGTACACCTGCCCAAGCTGGGGCATCGTTATAGTCCCCGCCGGCCCCACTGTGTAGGCGCCCGACATATCGGCACTCCCGAAGACCTCCACCTGCAGCACATCGCCCGGACTCAGTTGATAGTCCGGACCCAACAGGCCCTGCCCCGCCGTTGACGACATGCCAGCAGTTAGCAGTAAGCCTGATATGAATAGCAGGTGGAGGGTCGTCGCATAAGAAATTACTGTTGTGGTACGCTTCATAATAGTGATTCCGTCCCACGTCCCCTCCTACTGTTAGACATGCCACTTATTCATTGTAGACATTCAGCCGTCTGACGTCAACTGTTATGTATGTGCCGCAGTCGCGCTTGTTCAAACCTAAGTCTTCAGATATAATTGCTCTACATTGTTGCCAGAGCAGGGAGGAGCAGTGCTGATGGAATACTCACCCGAGGGGCGACCGCGCGTTGCCTTGATTCAATTTCCCGGCTCCAATTGCGAGTGGGAATCCCAGCGGGCGGCGGAGGCCGCTGGTATATCCTGTGACATCTTCCGCTGGAATCGCGACCCGGCCGGTCTGGTTGAATACCACGGTTACATAATAGGTGGCGGCTTCTCCTACCAGGACCGCGTCCGCTCCGGCGTGATTGCCACCAAAGAACCCATCGTGACCACGATGTTCGAGCAGGTAATCGAACATGACAAGCCGGTGCTGGGTATCTGCAACGGCGCTCAGGTCCTGGTCGAGGCCGGGCTTATCCCCGGTCTTGAACCCGGTCAGGTGCAGATGGGGCTAGCGCCCAACTACCCAGACCCTGGCGGACGTATTGGCGACTTCTGCTGCCGCTGGGTATATCTGAAGCATAGCTGCCAGTCGGGGCGTTGCGCACTGAGTAGCCAGATGCCTGCTGACTACATCTGGCCGGTGCCCATAGCTCACGGCGAGGGTAGATTTACCACCCGCGATCCCCAGGTCATCGCTCAGTTGCATAGTAACGACCAGATCGTCTTTCAGTATTGTGATGCCGACGGGCATGTTGATGACAGCCCCGAGATCAATCCCAACGGGGCCACGGATAATATCGCGGGTCTGTGCAATCCGGCGGGCAATGTGCTGGCGATGATGCCGCACCCGGAGCGGGCCAGTTTCATCCGCCAGATTCCTTCCGAACTGAAGAACGACTGGGGCCAGCGCAAGCGCCAGGCCTGGGGCGAGGTTGAGGCTATGCAGCAACCCGGGCCGGGCCGGCTGATCTTTGAGTCCCTGCGCCAGGCCCTGCTCATAGCGGTTCACTGATAGCCCACAGCCAGACACCACTATGCCGGACTGAGCAACGCAGAACTTCGAAGAGACCCGGGAGGTTCAAATGCAGACGCTTGAACTGCTGGTCAGCCTGAAGATCCCCGATGTTACCGCCCTGACCGCCGCCTCGTCTATTCGCCGGCGTCTGGGCTATGACGAGGTGCTCAAAGAGCTGCGGCGTAGCGATTACTACTCGCTCGACCTGAATACCACCGATACGCAGCTTGCCAATGAGCTTGCCCACGAACTGGCCGAGAAGACCAACCTCTTCGTCAACCCCAACAAGCACAGCTACGAGATCCGTTCTCCGCAAGACCGAGGCGGCGGACCCAGCCAGCAGGAGGGCTTGTGGCGAGTGGAAGTGCTGGTCACTGATGCCGAAGGAGCCCAGGCCGACGATATTCAGCAGGCGCTGACCCAGCGGCTGGGTTACGGTGGGCAGGTTGCGGCAGTCCGACGGGGGATATTATGGGTACTGCTACTGGCCGCCGACAGCTCTGACCAGGCCCGGCAAATCGCCGAGGAGATTACGGTGACCACCGCCCGCGACCAGGGCGTACTGATCAACCCGCACTTCCAGGCGTGGGAGATCCTATAGGTCATCCTGGGTGAACCAAGCAGCACCGAAACCATGAAAGGAGCGGATAGCAAATGGCACAGTACGGCGTAGAGTTCCTCCCGTCCAATCTCACAGTGACGGGAGGCAAGACCGAGGGTCCTGCCCAGTTGATCGCACAGCGTCTCAATGAGTGGGCACGCCAGGGGTGGGAGCTCGACCAAATCGCTCAGATCGCAGTGACACAACCCCCAGGTTGCCTCACAGGGCTCTTTGGGCAGAAACCGGTCACCATTGACTTCAACTGCTTGGTGTTCAAGACGAAGTCTTAAAGCCGAAACGTGCAGTAGCTGGTCGCGCTCTGCGGCCCCCCCCCGAGGGTGATGTCGTAGCCCAAGGTGCCGTTGATCTACCTGAGATCGTTGGGCAGGTCACTAAGATCATGGAAGGTGGAGAGCAAGCGTTCGAGACCCGCGCCCGCAAGTACGGTTATGACATTCGTCCCCGCACTCAACCCGCCTTCCGCTGAGTAATGCGCACTAGCTGTCGCCGGTTAGTGGGTGAGAACCGGCCACTTCCAGGCATGGGAGATCATCTAGGCTTCACCGTACGCAGGGGCGCGGCTCATCGTGCGTAGGGATTGTTTTCCTTGAGCACGCAGCACTTTTTGTACTTCTTACCGCTGCCACACGGGCACGGGTCGTTACGGTCTGGCTCAGTAGGGGCGTGGTAGGTGGTCGGGCCACCTCGGCTGTCCTCGGCAGCTTGTTCCATCGTCCCTTCGCTGGCCCCCTCCTGGCCGGCCGCAACGCCAGCCCCCACCAGTTCCGGCGCGAGCATCTCCTGGCTGGTCTGCAGTCCTCCCAGATCTCGCTCTTCCTGCTCGACGCTCTCTTCGGTCATCATAATCGCCTGGGTCATATCTTCGGCGATATGATCCACCATCCGTTCGAAGTATTCGTAGGCCTCTTTCTGATACTCGATCAGCGGATCACGCTGCCCGTAGCCGCGTAGCCCAATGCTATCGCGCAGATCGTCCATCTCCCGTAGATGCTCCATCCACCATCGGTCCACGGTGTGCAGCAGCCAGCTTCGCTCGATCTCCCGCATTATCTCCGGCCCGATGCCCTGCTCACGCCGGCGGTACAGGTCGTGGACGATTTCCTTAATCTCATCCCCCATGTGGTTGGGGTCTATCGCATGCAGATCTTCATGGGCAAGCACCGAATCAAGCGCCGGGATGGCCTCGACCAGCGCTGAATAGAGCATATCCAGGTCGCGATCCTCGGGGTGCATTTCAGGGCTGGCATAGGCCTCCACCACGCCATCCACAGCTCGATCGAGCATACCCACGATATGGTCGCGGATATTCTCGCTCTCCAGCACGCGGCGGCGTTGTTCGTAGATGACCTTGCGCTGCTTGTCCATCACATCGTCGTATTTCAGAGTGTTCTTACGAATCTGAAAGTTGCGCAGCTCGACTTTGGACTGGGCACGCTCAAGCGACTTGCTGACAATACTGTGTTCTATGGCATCTTCCTCCGGCCAACCGCGCAGGAACATCCCGAACCGGTCCGGGCCGAAGAGCTGCATCAGTTCGTCTTCCAGGCTGACGTAGAATCGCGAACTGCCCGGATCGCCCTGTCGTCCGGAGCGGCCTCGAAGTTGATTGTCAATGCGACGGCTTTCGTGGCGCTCGGTGCCAAGTATGTGCAGGCCGCCGACCTTCTTCACCTTCTCATACTGCTCAGGATAGAAGTCCTGATCGTCGTCCTCCGGTCTGCCGCCCAGCACGATATCCACACCGCGGCCGGCCATATTGGTGGCAACAGTAATTTGACCGGGCTGGCCGGCCTGGGCGATGATGCGGCCCTCTTCTTCGTGATACTTGGCATTGAGAATATTGTGGGGGATGCCCTCCTCCAGTGCCTGCTCCAGGCGAGTCTGATAGCGTTGGACAGTCTCCGGATCAATCTCTTCGCCTCCAACGTCAAGCACACCCACTAGATAATCAATATTATCTTCGGCTTGCACGTCCGGGTCCAGGTCGAGGTCGCGAGCTATTGCCGCCAGATCGTGGCGACTCAGTTCATCAATAGACGTACGCAGCGCCTCGGTATATTCCTGTTGCTTGTCACCATCCACGCGTTGTCCGTCCTGCAGTTGCCACTGGCACAGCAGCACCAGGCAGTGGCGGCGCAGCTTATCGGGAACCAGGCGAGTCCCCAGATATTCGGAGACTTCCACTGACCGCGAGCCACACAACACTGGCTGCTCGCGGATGTACATATGCAGTAGCTCCGTGACAATTCCCCGATACTTGGCCTCTTCGGTCTTGTAGACAATGTCGGGGTAGTCCTTACGGATCACCGGCTCATTGGTGGGAACTATCACCACCCGCATACCATAGATCTGGACAAACTCCGCCTCTTCGGTCTTGGCGGTACCGGTCATCCCCGCCAACTTCTCATAGAGGCGGAAGAAGTTCTGATAGGTGATGCTGGCCACGGTCTGGCGGGCCTGCTGGACACGCACGCCTTCTTTGGCCTCAATAGCCTGGTGCAGCCCATCACTGTAGCGGCGGCCCGGCTGCAGATGTCCGGTAAACTCGTCAACAATGACGACCTCATTATCCTTAATCACGTAATCGTCGTCCCGCTCATACAGCGTATGGGCCTTCAGGGAGTTGTCGATATGGTGGCGGATATCCGAGTAATGCGGGTCGCTGAGGTTGTCGAGTCCCAGCATCCTTTCCGCCTTTTCCTGCCCCTTTTCGGTCAGGGCAGCCTGATGGAACTTCGGATCATAGATGTAATCAGCCTGCGGACTACCCTGTCCGTCGTGAGTTTTCTTGTATTCCTCATTTTGCTGGTCCAAAATCGGCTGCAGCCGCGAGACAATCCGGTCAACCTCTCCATAGAACTGGCTGCTCTTCTGGGGCATCCCTGAGATAATCAGCGGGGTGCGTGCCTCATCAATGAGGATGCTGTCCACCTCGTCAACAATGGCGTAGTACAGATCAGGCAGCACCAGGTTCTGGGCGTAGGCGGTCATATTGTCGCGCAGGTAATCAAAACCCAGCTCGCTGTTCTGGACGTAGGTAATATCTTTGGCATAGTTCGCCTGCCGTTCGGCAGGATCCATGCCCTGCTGGATATACCCACACCTCATACCCAGGAATTCGTATATCCCCCCCATCCAGTCGGCCTGCCAGCGCACCAGGTAGTCGTTGGTGGTAACAAGTTGGACGCCGCGACCGGTCAACGCATTGAGGTAAAGGGGCATAGTGGCGGTCAGCGTCTTGCCCTCACCCGTCTTCATCTCGGCGATCTTACCCTCGTGCAGTACAATGGCACCCATCACCTGCACGTCAAAGTGGCGCTGGCCCAGCGTGCGCTGGGCGGCCTCGCGCACAGCACCGAAGGCCTCCGGAAGAATATCGTCGAGGGTTTCTCCGTCCGCCAGGCGCGATCTAAACTCCTCAGTCTTGGCGCGCAGCTCTTCCTCGCTGAGGCCTTGGAACTGCGGCTCCAGCTTGTTGATCTCGTCGACGCGACGCTGCAGTCGCGCCACTTCGCGCTCGTTAGAGTCAAATATTCGTTTCAGTACCTGCAAGCCAGTAGCCATAAGACTTCAATCACCCAACATGATTATAGCACAATGAGTGTCCTATTTGAAGTATTGACATCTCCTGATGGAGAATTGTGCGGGGATATCAGCAATAACTTGCTCCCAAAAGGCTATCACGTCATGCGGCCAGGGCTTTGCCCACTCTGCTGCACAGTACCTGCTGGAGATTGTTGGCGAAGCCAGGCAGACATCGGGTTGACAACTGCGCGGATTTATGATATTTTAGCAGTCGACAGTCGAGAGTGCTAAAATACTATTGGGCAAGTGCGAGTTACACTCGCTACGAAGGGAGGTTACATATCGTGGCGCTGAAGATTCTTGGCGACAGGGTGATGATTGAGATTGATGAGCCCGAGACGACCGAGGGAGGTATCCATCTGCCGGAATCCGCCCAGGAAAAGCCGCAGCGGGGCACAGTAATCGAAGTGGGCGAAGGCCAGCGGCTGGATGATGGCACGCTAGTATCACCCGATGTAGAAAAGGGTGACAAAGTCATCTTCGCGAAGTACGGCGGAACCGAGATCACTGACGAAGGCGAAGAGTACCTGATATTGGACAGCAGTCAGATCTACGCTAAGCTGGAGTAGAACGGCTTGGGTGACAGCCTATGCCGACAGATCAGAAACAGATAATAAGGAGGCGAGTAGTAGGCCATGCCTGCTAAAAAGATACTATTTGACGAGGAGGCCCGCCGGGCCCTGAAAGAGGGCGCCAGTACCGTTGCCGATGCAGTCAAGGTGACGTTGGGGCCGGCTGGCCGTAACGTATTGCTGGAGAAAAGCTTCGGCTCTCCCACAATCTCCAAAGATGGGGTGACCGTAGCCAAGGAGATCGAGCTGAAAGACAATGCGAAGAATACAGGAGCCCAGTTGCTGGTCGAGGTAGCCTCGCAGACTAATGATGAAGCTGGCGACGGTACTACTACTGCCACGGTTCTGGCCCAGAGCATGCTGGATGCGGGGCTGAAAGCAGTGACTGCCGGCGCGAATCCGATGTTGCTCAAGCGGGGTATTGAGAAGGCAGTTTCTGCAATCGTCGAAACCCTGCGCGAGCGAGCCATTGACGTAAAGACCCCTGAGGAAATGAAGCAAGTGGCGGCCATTGCCGGCAATGATCCGCAGATTGGTGAACTGGTGGCTGAGGCTATGCGCGAGGTCGGCAAAGACGGCGTAATCACTGTAGAGGAGTCCCAGGGTATCGAGACGACCCTTGAGCTGGTCGAAGGGATGCAGTTTGACAAGGGCTACCTCAGCCCGTATATGGCTACCAACAAGGAGAACCTCACCGCCGAGTTGGAAGACCCTGTCATTCTCCTGTATGAAGAGAAGATCAGCAACGTCAACGAAATCGTGCCGCTGCTGGAGCGAGTAGTGCAGGCGGGCAAGGCTATGCTGATCGTGGCTGAGGATGTCGAAGGTGAAGCCCTCGCTACCTTGGTGGTTAATAAGCTACGGGGATCTCTGGATGTGGTAGCCGTCAAGGCGCCCGGCTTTGGTGACCGGCGCAAAGAGACCCTTGAAGATATCGCCATCCTCACCAACGGGACCTTCCTGTCTGAGGACCTGGGGGTGAAGCTGGAGAATGTGACGCTGGATATGCTTGGTACTGCCAGCAGGATCGTAGTGACCAATGATGATACGACCATTATTGAAGGCGCCGGCAGTGCCGACGCCATCAAGGGCCGCATCGAACAGCTTCGCCGGGCGATTGAGGACAGCGACTCCGACTATGACCGCGAGAAGCTTGAAGAGCGGCTGGCCAAGCTGGCTGGCGGTGTGGCAGTCATTCATGTCGGGGCAGCCACCGAAACCGAACTGAAAGAGAAGCAGCATCGCTACGAGGATGCTCTTTCCGCGACACGGGTCGCCGTCGAGGAGGGTATCGTGCCCGGAGGCGGCGCCGCACTGGTCCACGCCATTCCCACACTAGACGATGTAGAGGCGGAAGACGAAGACGAGCAGATCGGCATAGATATTGTGCGCAACGCACTGGAAAGTCCGCTGCGCCAGTTGGTAGATAATGCGGGCTTCGAGGGTTCGGTCGTCGTGCGAAGAGTGGCGAAAAAGGACCCAGATGTCGGCTTTGATGTGCTATCTGGCGAATACACAAACATGATAGAGGCGGGTATTGTTGACCCAGTGCGGGTTACTCGCGCCGCGCTGGAGAACGCCGCTAGCATCGCGAGCATGATCCTGACCACTGAGAGCGTGCTCGCCGAAATCGAAGAAGAGAAGGGACCTGGTGCAGGAGGTATGCCCGGCGGCGGAATGCCTGGGGGAATGCCGCCTATGATGTAGCACCAGGATGATACCTGGCAGGGTCGGACTCGGACTCAAGCCAACGAGGGCAGAGGCGCTACGCCTCTGCCCTTTTCCTTGCCGAACTTCATATCTCTATCCGGCAGCTTAGCAATGCTTACCGCGCGCCGCCGGGCGCCACGGTCAAGACCATGTGGCCCTCGGTGCCCAGACGAAGCGGAGCAGTAGGATCCAGCTCGACTAGATATGCTTGCACCATGCCATCGTCCCAGATTTGTCTACGCGGAGTTGCCGCCGGCAGGTATCCTTGCAGTCTGGGATCGAGCAACACCAGATTGCGGATGCCGTGGTATACAATCGGCGGCTTGACCCGACCAGCCTCCATCTGATGGGCATAGTTAGGCGGGTCGCCGCCGTACAAGCGAGGCCACTCCAATGGAAAAATGTATACCGGTATGTGTGGCGCCAGATACATGGCCAGGCGGAACTTGAGCATAGGGTGCTCAGCCTGCGTCTCTCCGCGCACGCTCAGTCCGGTCATCGCCAACGTATCGCTGCCACTGAAGCCAGCCAGTAGCTGCTGAATGTTGGTAAAGCTGTGCTCAAGGCGCTGGTTTTCGTCAATCAGCTCAGACCCAGTGAAGGCACAATTGAGCACGACAATCACCAGCAGCAAAAACACGAACTGTGCCAAGCTCAATGAGCTAGATAGACGAATTACCGCTGCAGTTGCTAGCAACACCGCCGGCCCCAGTACAATCAACAGGTAGCCGGCCGGGCCCAAATGCACTAACAGATAGAACAGGATCGCCGGAACCAACCAGATAGCGAAAAACAGCCATGCCCGGCGGTCGCCCATGACCCGAGGCAAGTACTCTCGGCCCACCAGCAAAACCAGCGGCCAGGCCGCCAATAGCAGACCAGCAGTCGAGCCTATCAGATGCCACCCGAACACCCCCAGCATTCGCATATTCCCGGCTATCGGGGCCTGGTCTATGACCATGCGTGACAGATGCCCAGAGACCTCTTGGTAGCGGGCTATCCCCCCGGTAGCTACCAGCATAGGTACCACCCAGGCACAGGTGATCACACCAAAGATCACCCCTGCGACCGCCGCCTGGCGCCAGAGCCGCCGGCGCATCGCCCACACCCACAGAGGAGCCAAGAACAGCACATCCGTCGGGCGGAACCCACCGGCAAGGCCCATAGCCACAGCCGCCGGCCACACCGGCTGCTCCGGATCAGTTAGCATCCGCCAGCACAGGTATCCGACCAGCAGCGCGAAGAAGCCCGATATGGCATAGGTGTCACCACGGGTGGCATACACCCACGCCAACGGACTGAACAGAGCCAGGGCCGCAGCAACCAACCCGCCCTGCGGCCCTAGCAAACGTCCTGCCCACCACGCCACAAGCCCGACAGTAAGCCCACCGGCGCACAGACTCATCGCCACCAGAGCCAGGTAAGGCGGCAGACCCACCAGACCAAGTACCCGGGCAGTGTGGACGTACAGAAAGTATCCCGGCGGATGAGGCTGATGCGCGACGACATCGTAGTTCACCACTCCCAGCACGAACTGCACACTGTCCCAGGTCAGGGGCAGATGCGTGCGAAAGACAAAACGCGCCCCAACTGCCACCAGCCCGGCCACCACAGCGAAGATAAGCAAGGACCTCGCCGCTGGGCTACTCAGTCGGGCCTGCTGACTTTCCTCACGGTCCCGGGAATCTTGCGCCTTGGGTAGTTGCTTAGTCATGCTATCGAATACTGATAGGGTGTGGGCCCTGCATGGTGCACTTGCTCAATACTGGATTCGCGATTCCCCAACCCAGTACCTCTATGACTTCTGATTGTGCCGAGACTTCTCACATTCAACAAATGCTACCGAAGATAACTGACACATCGTTGCCCCAGTGGTGGCGTTAACCGCTGGGTCTTCGATGCTGCACGAAAAAGATTTCAGCAAATAGGTTTAACTGAAAGAAAGCTGAGGTATACTTTAATCACAAGATAGATTTTCATGCGGTCCTTGACAATATTCTCCAGTTATGCTATAATACTCAGCATAAGTTCAAATACACCTAAGCGAAGCGTCTGAGTAATAGCTAAAAAGAATAAGCAGAGACTCGTCGGGCGCAGGTATTAGGAGATTAACTGGAGGGATACCCATGGGTCAGATTATACACCAAGCAGTCGCACAGCAGGGAGTACTGGCAGTTGCCCAGTACGTGTTGCTCTTCCCCCTGGTAGTTACCGCAGTACTGGCGGGCTGGCGGGCAATGGGTAACGTCCTACACCGGACGTCACTCTGACGGTAGCGTCCTTACCAGCGGGAGACCTGGCGGAACTACAGGGGAGATACAGCGACGGGCATCCAGCTACTTTCTGTTCCAACATCCTACCCTCAACAGAAGGGAGGGAAAAAAGTGAAAACGATCAAGGCTCTGTGGACAGACGAAGATGGTGTCACCACGGTAGAGTACGCGTTGCTGTTGGCTGTTCTGGTCGTCGGTGCAGCTAGCATCTGGACCGCTCTGAGGACTGGCATCTCAACCGGCGTCAGCTCAGCAGCCACTTCAATCACGCCGTAAGATAGCATACCAACACGCGCCTCTCACCACCCCGCGATATCTGCGGGTTGTGACACTGCAAGCTCAGGGGAGAATGACACTCGCTATCAGCACCCGGACAACTTAACACCGAAGCACAGGTCCGAAGCTGATAAAACAGACAGAACAAAATAGAATAGGAGAAGTACCAAATCGGACCGCGAGTGTCTTCTCTCCAGCAGTTGCTATCCGAGTCTAACAGGAAACCTGTAGCTGCAAAGAGCACCTGGATCGGGGAAACTGGCCGCAACAGACTATTTAGCTGTTCGGACTCTGCCCTGTCAGTCTCCCCTTTCTTTTTCTCAACAGAATAATAAAACGAACATGCCGGCAGGCGAATTGTCGCTAGGACAATACTTGCGGTAGTTATAGGCGGTGAGCAACAATGCAAATTCGATACTGGTTTGTGACGCTAATTGCGGACGAAGATGGCCTGGTAACCGTTGAATATGCCGTACTGCTTTCCGGGCTTATTATTGGAGCAGGCGCCATATGGCAGGTGTTGGCCAGCGCTCTGACCACTCCTGCTGAACAGGCCGGACAATCGGTCAGCTCCAACTAGGCGTCCTAGGCGTCGCACGCAGGACGCCATAACATCGTTAAGCAGATAATGCGAATGGCACGCGAATTGTCTCGAGAGCAATACCTGTGGTAGTCGTAGGCGATGAGCAACCATGCAAATTCGACACTGGTTTGTGACGCTAATTACAGATGAAGAGGGTTTGGCGACGGTCGAGTACGCCGTACTGCTTGCGGGACTTATTGTAGGGCTCAGCGTCACATGGCAACCCCTTGCCGACGTCATGGTCAGTACGGGCGAAGAGACCGAACAGATCATCGCCGCCGGTGGAGTGACGGGAGTAAGTTGCCGATAAGGTTGGGGGACCGATGATACGAATGGCACGCGAATTGTGGAAAGATGAAGCAGGCGTTTCGACCGTGGAGTATGCTCTACTCCTGGGTGTATTGGTGGTGGGGGCGGGAGTTGCCTGGACGGTCCTGACCAGTGCTATTTCGGCAGCAATCACTGATGTCGCCGACACGCTTAGTTGAAGCGCACCACGAAGGCGTGTCTACAGCAAGCCCATTCGTGGGAAGTATATAGGTAGACGACTGACACTGATGATCACCATCACGATAATTACGACGAGCCTCACAGTGCTGTTAGTGGCGGCAGCAGTCTATACTGACGTCCGATGGGGCAAGATATTCAACCGTCTGACCATGCCGGCAATCGTCCTGGGGCTAATCATCAATTCGCTGACCGGCGGCATAGACGGTTTCGTGCACAGCATAGCGGGCGTGGGTCTGGGACTGGGCTTGTTTCTGGTAAGTTGTCTGTTGGGCCGCATCCTGGGAGGCGGTGATATCAAGCTGCTGATGGCCGTAGGCGCCCTGCAAGGGCCGGCGTTCCTGGCCTGGACGATATTGTGTACGGCAATTATCGGCGGCGTCCTGGCCGTAATCATTGCGGTTCGCCATGGCATACTCCTGGAGAAGATCAAAGCGCTCTTTGCCAGTTGCTACATGCGGTTAACCTTTCGGATACCAATGGAGATGGAGGACAGCGAGGCAACCCAGCCCCGGCTGCCATACGCCATTGCCATCAGTCTGGGTACAGTGGCGACCATAGCAGGGCTACACATCTTATGAAGGGAACGGAGGGGGACCGGCAATGAAGAATCAAGACACCAAAACCCAAAAAAGCATACTAGGCAGCCAGCGGCCTGCTAACCGCGGAAGCATCACGGTGGAAATGGTCCTGGTCACTCCGATATTGCTGGTGCTACTGTTTGGTATCATAGAGTTCGGTCTAATATTCAAAGATATTGCCATTCTTAAGCAGGCAACGCGGGAGGGCGTCCGCACTGCTGCAGTTGGGGAGACGACCACCCAGATAATCAGCCAGGTCAGGTCCAGCGCGGCGACTATATCCCCCGATGCTCTGACCATTGAGCTGAAGTACAGGGTCTACTCAGGTGGCTGGCCTTCGTGGGACAGTGCTCCCACACTGGGCAATACCGGCAGCGGTGAGTCTGCTCAAAATGATGCTCCTCAGGGCGCTCAGATCAGAGTGCAAGTCTCCTACCCGCATCAGCTAATCAGCGGCAGGCTGTTCTCGGGCCTGGCTGACGACCCTGACACCCAAACCATGACCTTGACTACCTCTTCTATTATGCGCAGAGAGTAGTTATGAACAATTGTGCGTTGCCAGCCCGCTCGTTTCCTGCTGCCTTACGCACCATCAGTACTAATCCGCACCTCCCTGGGCAAGACGCCAGCAAGCGTACCGGTTCAGGTGGCTTCAATCCCACAGCGATTTTGCCTTGTGAAGCCAGCCAATAGCTAGTACCAATAACCTGTTGGGTTGCACCGACAACTACCCTTGAGCCTTTTATTAGGCTCTGCCCTTTGCATTTTGTCTTGATTGTGGTATAATGCAACTACAATTTATGTAGTGCCGTCACGACATCATCGCAATAATCGCAGCAATCGGATACAGCGTAGAGATGGAAGGAGTGCTTCGTAGATGAGAATGACACGGCGCTTAGCGGTAGTAATTGCAGTTGTGTGCGCCGCCGTCGCGGCCTTGCTGCTGCTTTACTTCCTCAGGGGCTTGGAGCAACGGGCAAGGCCTGAGGCAGCAGCAAAGAACGTAGAACTCGTGACGCCCCTCCAAGACATCCCAGCCGGCACCATAATCCGCAGCGAGATGCTGGGGACTGTGGAGAGACCTGCAGATCAGGTTCCGGCCGGTGCCGTGCGGTCGGCAAGCCAGCTTGTCGGGCAGGCTGGGCTTGTTGATTTGCCAGCAGGCCAACCGATTACTTCCGCTCAGGTACAATCCCCTACCCAACTTTCCTACCGCGTCCCCGAGGGTATGAGAGCGGTAACCGTGGCCATTGACCCGGTTGTCGGTGTGGCAGGATTCCTCAAACCCGGCGACCGGGTGGATGTGATCGCCACCTTCGAGGTCGGCGAGGTCACGATAACCCGCACGGTCCTGCAGAATGTCAAGCTGCTGGCGTTAGGTAAGACCGCCAACGCGGCCCCGCCGAAGAGACCTCTCGCTGAAGGTGAAGAAGCCGAGGTGGAGGCGGCAGAGAAAGAGCAGCCCAATGCTACCCTCGCCGTTGACCCCGAGCAGGCCCAGACGCTGATACTGAGCGACGCCCGCGGCAAGCTGCGCCTGGCACTTCGCCCGAAATTCGAAGAGCAGTACATCGCCCTCGCGGCCACTGACACTGCTGAGGTCATCGGGGAAGGATTCAAGGAGGCACTTGCCGCTCAGCAGCGGCCCAATGGACCACCACCCGAAGCGGCGAGAGCTACTCTTACTAGAGAACCTCGGGGCCCTGCCGTTGAAGTGATTCGCGGTACCGAACGAGAGATCGTCATCATAGGCGGCAGTCAAACCAGCTCATCACCGCGGGGAGGCCAATAACCAATGACACGACCAACCTCAACACAGCACAACTTGATCTCCGGGCACAAGCGGTTGGGTCTGATTGGGTTAGCACTGATGCTCACCGTCGCCATAAGCAGCCCGGCACTTGCTGGGCAACAACCCAGCTTAGTGTTGCAAGAAGGATCCAGTCGTATCCTGCAATTTGACCGGATGAAGCGGGTGGCAGTCGTCCAGCCGACCATCGCTGACGTCGTGGTCTCCTCGGTCAACGAGCTATTAGTGATCGGCAAGACTGTCGGCCACACACAGCTCTATGTATGGGACAGAGCCGGCCGGCACCAGTTCAGCGTTTCAGTGACAGCAGCGCCTTACGCTCAGCAGTTAGCCATCGAGCTCAAGCACGTGCTGGGTGGGCAATTCCGCTACGAGGTGATTGACGGCCGGACACTGCTCGTAGATGGACAAGCCGCGAGTTCAATGGAGTTGGAGCGAGTGACCAAGGTAATCGAGGGGTTGACCGACGAAGCGGAGGTCATCAACCTGGTAGCGCTGGAGAATGCTCAATTTACGCCCGCTCAGCAGAAGGTAAAAGCCCTGCGAAGGATGCTGGGGGACAAGTATGACTACATCGCGTGGGATGAGAATGTAGTATTGATAACTGGTCACATCGGCACCCAGGCGGAACAGCAGCGGCTGAATGATATTGCCCAGGCCGCCAGCGGTGAAGTCAAAATAAGCAACCTGACCACAATTGATCCCAGCCAGGCCCGTCCGCCGGTAACGGAGGTCGCAACAGCTATTGGTCCCGACTACACCGTCTGGGCGTTGCATGGGAATACTATTGTAGTCGAAGGCACAGCACGCAATCAGCTAGAGAAACAGCGAGTTGACAGTCTGCTGGCAGCTTTTGGTGATGTAGAGATAATTGACCTGGTTACAGTTAGTGACACGCCCGAGGTGCCCCTGCAGGCCCACCGCGATTTGCTCCAGGCGGCTCTGGGCGACCGGTACCAAGTGCGGATAGTTGAAGGCAAGGCGCTCCTGGTCGAGGGATTGGTGGCGGATGACGAGGAGTCGGCGAAGATCAGCAATATCATTGAGCTGTTCGAACCACAGACTAAGGTGGTCAACTTGACCACCATGGCCGATCCCGGTCGCCGCCAGGTGCTGGTGCGCGCCCGTATCATAGAGATAAACCGCACTGACTTGGAGAGGTTGGGGGTCAACTGGGGCCAGATCCAGGGCGGGGAGTTCCGGGACCAGCCGATACTGTTCCAGGTCGAAGGTCCCGGCGCGGGCAATATCTACAAGATCGGTGCCCAGGTGGATGCCCTGATCAACGAGGACCTCGCCCGGGTTCTCTCGGAGCCTAACTTGCTGGTCAACGACGGGGAGAAGGCCACTATGCTGGTAGGCGGGGAGATACCAATTCCGGTGCCGCAGCCCGGTGCGGGGGGCATCGTTACCATCGAGTATAAGAAGTATGGCGTGGAACTCACCATCACGCCCCGGATCCTCCCGGGCAGCGAGCAGATAGAACTGGCGGTCGAACCCATCGTCTCGTCGTTGGACTACGCCAACGCTCTAACCATGTTCGGCTTCAATATTCCCGCTTTGCGTAAGCGAGAGGCGAGCACGACGGTCACTGTGGCTGACGGGCAGACTCTAATCATTGGTGGGCTGATCCAGCGTGAACAGTCGCAAAACATAACCAAAATACCGATACTGGGCGACCTGCCTATCATCGGCCAGCTGTTCAGGCATAAGCGGTTCCAGGACGGGAGGACCGAACTGGTTATCCTGGTTACGCCGCAAATAATGCAGGGAGGGCCGAGTGGGATTCCCAACGCTACGGAACCGGAGATTCTCAATCCTGAAGAGGCTATGAATCAATGATTCGAGTGCTGCTTTCGGAAAATACGCCGGGCGCTGCCGACGAGATAGCCCGCAAACTGACCGAGGCGGACGACATTAAGATTGTCGGCTATGCCCGCGATGGGCTGGAAGCTGCCCAGATGACGGCGCAACTAAACCCGGATGCAGCATTGATCTACACAGATATGAGCGGCATGGACGGCTTCCAGGCTTGTCGTATGGCCAGCCTGGCGGCCCCCCAAACCGGCTGCATACTCATAGTGCCGCCAGGCAGCGACAACCAGGAGACCTGGCAAAAAGCAATGAATGCGGGGGCCCGGGGCTTGCTAACAGCAGCGGCTAGCGTCGAGGAACTCCTTGAGACCGTGCGGCAGGCCGGCAGCTTGACCGACCACATAGATGAACCTGAGTACCAATTAATCACTGATCCCAGCAAAATGCCGGTGACCATTGCGGTAACCGGGGCCAAGGGTGGCATCGGCAAGACCACGATTGCCACCAATCTGGCCATCTGCCTGCAGAAACAATTTCCCAGCCAAGTGGTATTGGTGGACTTTCTAGGCCAATATGGTGATGTGCCGTTGTTGCTGGATATGCATCCCCAAGGCGGACTGGGCGAACTGATGTTGCTGGACGAGCTAGACGCAGATGCGGTGCAATCGCAACTGGCCCAGCACAATTCTGGTTTGTGGATACTGGCGGCACCAAATGGTAATAATATGAGCCGTATCGAGCCCAACATCCGCGTCCCTTACATTGCTGATCTGATCAGCATTCTGCGCAGCAAATACCGTTTCGTAGTTTTCGACGCCCCACCCCTGGTCGGCAATATAAGTTCGTATCTGTTCTCGCGCTGCAACTTCGTAGTGGTGGTCACCTACCTGGTAGACCTGGCCGCCATTCGTGATACTGGTACCTTGATTGAGACTCTGGCCAATAGCCAGAGGCCCACTGAGAGCATCAAACTGGTGGTCAACCGGCGCAGCCAGCACAA
Source organism: bacterium (assembly GCA_030615605.1). GTDB lineage: Bacteria > Armatimonadota > Zipacnadia > Zipacnadales > Zipacnadaceae > JALGTD01. Next base: position 119,194 of record JAUWYY010000004.1, on the reverse strand, counting down.
TTCTTTTTCGATCACCGATCTGCAGCAGGCCGTCAATCATGATATTGCGGCGGAAATACCCGAAGACTCAACTGCGGTAACCTCAGCACTCAACGAGGGCATCCCGTTGGCACTAAAGGCACCGGGCTCGCCAGTGGTTCAGGCTATCCGCAGTCTGTCCCAAGATATCGTAGCTGAGCTACCCCAGTGAAGTTGACAGACCGGCAGCAAGCAACATAGCAACAACACATAGGACACAACTATTGGAGCCAAACGCACCGGTGATGTAAGAAGAATGGAAACGGTTACTGATCTATACGAAGTCGAGAGCAAAGAAAAACAGGAGACTCTTGAGGAACTCAAGAGTACTGTTCATCGGCGTCTGCTGACCGAGACTGAGTTTGCTATTCTGCAGCGCATGACCCGAGAGCAGTTGACCGAGCGTATTAGTCAATTGACCCAACAGGCTGCAGTCGACTCAGGCCTGACGCTGGGATCACGGCTGATGAGCGCGGTCGAACAGGAAGTAATCTACGAGGTACTCGGCTATGGGCCCATTCAGACGTTGATTGACGACCCGGACATCACCGAGATAATGGTTAATGGCCCCCACCAGGTCTTTATCGAACGGAATGGTAAGCTACAATTGACCAACCGGCGCTTTGCTGACGATGACCACGTAATGCGCATTATTGAGAAGATCATTGCGCCGCTGGGTCGCCGGCTGGACGAAAGTATGCCTATGGTAGATGCTCGCCTGCCCGACGGCTCGCGAGTTAATGCCATTATCCCTCCGCTGGCCATTAATGGCCCTTGTATTACCATTCGCAAATTCTCTGCCGATCCCTATACTCCTGATGATCTGGTCAACTTCGGTACCGTGAGCCCCCAGATCAGGGACTTCCTGGATGCCTGCGTCCGCTCCCGCCTGAACATGATGGTCTCGGGCGGAACCGGCAGCGGCAAGACGACGACCCTCAACGTTCTTTCTTCATTTATTCCCGTGGATGAACGGATCATCACGATCGAGGATGCGGCCGAGCTACAGCTCCAACAAGACCACATAATAACCCTGGAAAGCCGCCCGGCGAACACAGAGGGCAAAGGGGAGGTCACTATCCGTACACTGGTGAGGAACTCGCTGCGGATGCGACCAGACCGGATCATCATCGGAGAGGTGCGGGGCGGAGAAGCCCTGGACATGCTTCAAGCTATGAACACCGGGCACGAGGGATCAATGAGCACCCTGCACTGCAACTCACCGCGCGATGCTCTAGCCCGTCTGGAAACAATGACCATGATGGCGGGGATGGAGCTACCTATCACCGCCATCCGTCAGCAGATTTCCTCGGCGCTGCATCTGATCGTCCACCAAAATCGCCTGCGTGACGGTTCGCGACGCATCACTTCTATTACTGAAGTACAGCGCATGGAAGGCGAAGGGATTGTGTTGCAGGACCTGTTTGCGTTCAAACGTAGTGGAATAGACGAGGAGGGGAATGTTATCGGCGAACACACCGCCACCGGTGTTCGGCCGCTGTTCGCAGATATTCTGGAGGCCGAAGGCTACAAGCTGTCTGCGGACATCTTTATGCCCTCCTCACAATAACAACCTGTTGGGATGTGATATGAGCCATGAATACCCTGCTGCTTGCTGGCACCCTGTTACTTCTGGCCGTGACTGGCGGCGCGATATTCTATCTGATCTCCGTCAGGACAAGAACTGGCCAGAAACGCCTCTCGAGTATAGCTGTTCAGGACGTGCCCGCCCAACCGACAGCGCCAATAACAGATTGGCCTGGCGTGCGTGATCGCGCTCCAATCATTACCAGCTTATTGCAGCGAACGGAGATCCAGAACGCCCTGCAGCTACAGATATTGCGCGCCGGGTGGCTACTGCGGCCCTCAGAGTTAATCGCGATGATTGTCGGTGCGGCTGTGCTTGGGGCTCTCATCGGACTGGGAGCCAGCCAGCGCTGGCCAGTGGGAGTGCTCGGAGCAGGGATTGGCGCAGCAATTCCCTGGATGATGTTGAAGACACGTCAGTCGTCTCGCGCCAAGTCACTTAACGCTCAGCTCCCTGAGGCTATGGATATGCTGGCCTCGGCGCTGCGTTCGGGCTTTTCTTTCTTACGCGGCTTGCAGCTCATTGCCAGCCAGATGCATCCTCCTGTATCTGAGGAGTTCTTCCAGGTTGTAGAGGAAGTTCAGTTTGGTGCCTCAGTGTCCGAGGCGCTGGACAACCTGATCCATCGAACACAGGACTATGACCTGGAACTATTAGTCTCGGCGGTGCAAACACAACTTGAGATCGGCGGCAACCTGGCTGAGATACTGGACAATATCGGCGGTATGATTCGTGAGCGAGTGAAGCTTAGCGGGGAAATCGCCGCAGCGACTACCGAAGGCAGAATGTCGGCCGGCATTCTGCTGGCTCTGCCTTTCGGCATAGCATTTATGATGAATATAACCAACCCAGGTTATATGGATCCTCTTTTTACTGAAAGGTTGGGCACCATACTATTGCTCATCGGCGGTGGACTGATGGGGCTGGGAGCCATAATAATTAAGAAGCTGGTAACTATCGACATCTAAGCATCTCATCGCCTGGCGATGAAAAGGTGGAAGAGGGCTTATGGCAGGGTTATTCATAGCAATTGGGCTACTGGTGTTCGCGGCCATCGCTGTCCTGATAGTCGGGTTTGTCACCGAGAGCCACGCAGTGCGTATCTCGGAAAGAGTCGAGCAGGTGCAGCAGCGCAGCCGGGTGGTGATGGAGGGCACCCAACTGGATACGGAGCTGTCTAAATCGATTGGCGAAAGACTCATCGTGCCCAGCCTGCAGCGTGTGCGCGACCAGGTCATGCAGCTTATGCCCTCCCAGGCAAAGGCTACTGCCAGAGACAAGCTCGATCGGGCGGGCAGTCCCAGCGGTCTGACGGTTGGCAGCTTCTTGACATTGCGTTTCATCTTCGTTCTTGGAGGGCTGACAGCCGCCGGCGCCCTCTTTGTGCTATGGCCAACACCTGTGTTGTTACACCGATTGTTCGGCAGCGGCCTGCTGGTAGTACTGGGAATCTTGGGCCCTGATTACTACCTGGATATGAAGATAAGAGGCCGCCAGTATACTATTCGCAAATCGCTGCCCGATGCCATTGACCTATTGGTGGTAAGTGCCGAGGCGGGCACCGGCCTTGATGGCGCGCTGGCTGTGGTGATCAAGCGCAAGGAGGGCCCGCTGGTCGACGAGTTTAGCCGAGTACTGGCCGAGATGCGACTAGGAAAAAGCCGACAGGAGGCCTGGCACGATATGGCAAACCGAGTTGACCTGGACGAGCTCAGGATGTTGGTGGCGGCTCTCCGACAAGCAGAGGAACTCGGTGTCAGCATCGCCAAGACCCTGCGCAGCCAAGCCGATTCGCTGCGCACCCAGCGCAGCCTGCGCGTCCGCCAGATTGCCGCCAGCTTGGCCATCAAAATGCTGTTTCCCCTGATCTTTTTCATCCTGCCGGCATTGTTTATTACCGTGCTCGGCCCAGGCCTGATGTCGGTAATGAGCGGCTTCAAAGAGTTGGGCTGGTAACAACAGTTGCCGTCACAGGACCCCGGGACAGAATTGCGGGCAGCACCAGTAGCCAAGCCAACGTAATGAGAATTCTCATTGCTTGTGTGAATGAAGAGCAAGTCGGCGAGATCCTTGCTGAGATTCATCGAGTGGCCCCGGACTGGCAGGCAAGCGAATGCTATTCGGTCGCGGCGCTCGAGAAGCTACTTGCCCAGGATCACTACGACGTCGTTGCCTGCGATCTGAAACTGCTACCCTCCCCCGCCCTCCAGGAACTGCAGCACATCACAGCGCTGGCCCCCGATACCTATTTTGTCGTCCTGGCCTCGCGCGATAGCCAACTACTGGGAGCTCGCGCTCTGTCAGCGGGTGCTGACTACTATGTGATCACCTACGACCGCTGGATTAACGAATTGCTCCTGGTAGTCAAGCGTGCCGAAGAAATCATCAACAGCCGTCAGCAGACTCGCCACATCCCTGAATTGGGCGAGCGCCTCCTGGATCTGGCTACCATAGTGGCCACCGAAAAAGATCTAACCCCGAAGCTTGCCGCTATTGCTCAGGCAGCGATGAGCATAATGGAGACCAACCGCTGCTGGATAGGAGTCTTGAATCAAGAAGGCAACGAATTTGAGGACTTTCACAGCTACGGAAGCACCCAAGGCGAGGCGGCTGACTGGGAAGCGCAGGTTCGTGACAGTGCCTGGCGCTCGCTACACCACAAAGAGCTGCTCATCGATCAGATCGGTGAGGCTGGTCCCAGCGCGCGGCGGGTGATTGCACTGCCCATGGTCTTGGAGAATCGCCCGATAGGGGCAATGGCTATGGTTGGTTCAGCCGCCACGCCGCTCGATGAGCTACACAGAAATGCTTTGCAATTTCTTTGTGCCCTGACGGCAGTGCTCATTAACAATGAGCGCCTGGATCGGCTCTTGCAGCGCCGCGCCCAGCAAGTTGGGGCAGCTGCCACTCAGGCCTGGGAAGAAGAAGAGCGCGCTCGCACGGTTTTGAGCGCGGCGGTGGCTATAACTGACAGTCAGCAATCCTCGGAAGTTCTCGAGAAGATTGCAACTAACGCGGCTGTGGAAATCGGCTTTGACCGGGTCAGCATTTACCTGACCGATGACGAACAGAGCCTACTGCGTGGCACTTTGCGGATCACCTCTGACGGCGGAGTGGCCGATATATCCGACCGCAGCTATCTCCTCAAGAGTGGCGACAATCTGCTGGCCGATGCCGCTTGCGGTGAGGCGCCGTATGTATTACTTGGCCCCGAAGATCATGACGAGGTAGATAGCGAGGCTGCAGAGGGCGACTACCCTCAACTGTTAGTTCCACTGCGCACACACGGAGATGTGGTGGGCCTGCTGGTAGCCGACAACCACCAAACCCACACGCCTATACCTCCGCAGCGAATTCGCCTGTTGCGCTCGTTGGCAGCCATGGCCGCGGTCGCCCTGGAGAGAATTCGGATGGACAAGCTGCGGGAGCTGTTTGTGTCCAGTATCTCTCACGAACTGCGTGCTCCGCTAGCCTCCTTGCAGGCAACCAGCGAACTGGTATTGGATGAAGAAGTCGGTCCCCTCAACGAAGATCAGCATCAGTACCTGGCGAGGATGGATTCGGCTTGTCGCCATATGCGCCGCATTCTCGACGATCTCACTGACTGGTCACATTTGCAAGCGGGCAAGATATCAATCCGCAAACGCAAAGTTGATCTGCGCCAAGCGATGGAACATGCCACTCAGACGCTACGTTCAAGAGCCGACCAAGCTGGGGTAGAGATGTTACTTACGTTGCCTCCAGATAGCCTGGAGGTATTCACTGATCCCCGGCGAATTGAACAAGTCCTTATCAACTTAGTGGACAACGCAGTAAAATTTAACTATCATGGAGGCCAAGTGGAGGTATCTGCCCTCATCGTAGAGAGAGAAGCAGTAGCTCAGATCTCGGATACAGGACCGGGCATACCGACCGAACTGCAGGAGCGCATCTTCGAGGCCTTCGACCGGGGCAGCGAAGAGATAAGTCGCCCGATTGAGGGAGTGGGGCTGGGGTTGGCCATTGCCTCCCAGATAACCGCACTGCTGGGAGGACGGATTGAGGTCAGCAGCGAGCCAGGGCAGGGCAGTACCTTCTCCGTTCACCTGCCCGTCGAGGGCAGTAGCGACTAGTACCCGGGACGATGCTTTATGGAACAACGCAAGATATTGATAATTGAAGACGATATCGAGCTGGCTGACGTTATCGCCCGCAAGCTGGAGAATGCCGGCTTCGCGATTATCTCTACTACTGATGGTCTCGAAGGGGTGAGGCTGGTCGACAGTGAGGAGCTAGACCTAATCTTACTCGATCTGGCCCTGCCGGATGTTGATGGGATTGATGTGCTGCGGCACCTGCGCCAGCGCACAGCCTTGCCGATTGTCATCATTAGCGGGCGAACTGAGGAAGCCGAGCGCGTGGTTGGCCTGGAGCTGGGCGCCGACGACTATATGGCCAAGCCCTTTGGGCTGAATGAGCTTCTGGCGCGCGTCCGGGTAGTTCTGCGGCGAGCGGAGGGCACCATGGTGGATGCCGGCCTGTCCGAGACTCTCTCAGCAGCTACTGTAGAACAACAGGAATCGGCGCCCCCCGCAGCGGAGGCTGAAGTGCTCTCGGCAATGGATATTGAGATGAATATTCCCGCTCGTCGCGTCTGGGTGGGCGGCGAAGAAGTTCCGCTGACCCGCACCGAATTCCTCATCCTCCAGACGCTGCTGGAGAATCAGGGCAAGGTCATCAGCCACGAGATGCTATTGCAGGCGGCCTGGGGCGCAGAGACCGACGATACCCACCTGGTCGAGGTACATATGGCCAATCTGCGGGCAAAAATTGAGGATGACCCCAGAGGTCCCCAGCGGGTCCAGACAGTCCGCGGCTTCGGCTACCGCCTTGGCTAGCTATTCCCCAGAAGCTCCTGAAATTCTTCTTCGCCAATAGTAGTGATGTCCAACTCCTGGGCCTGCTGGTACTTGGAGCCGGGCTCTTCTCCGATAACCACGTAGTCGGTACGGCTGCTGACCGATGAGGTCACCCGACCCCCGCGTCGTTCAACTTGTTCGCTGGCTTCTTCCCGACTTAAACCGTCCAGCGTGCCGGTAAAAACAAAGGTTTGCCCCATCAGCGTATCCGCGACTATCTCCTGTTGCTCAATCTGAATCCCTCGATCTATCAGGTCACCTATGATCTGGCGGTTACGCTCTTCCCCAAAGAAGTTGAGAACGCTGTCAGCGATCTCGGGCCCAATGCCTTCGACAGCCACCAACTCGTCGCAACTGGCTTGCTCAATGGCCGGCAGGGTCCCGAAATGCTCGGCAAGCAGCCGGGCAACATATTCGCCGACGTGGGCAATACTCAGGCTGTAGAGAAATCTGGCCAGCGTGATCTGCTTGCTGGCTTCCAGTGCGTCCAGCAGATTCTGCGCCGATTTCTCGGCCATCCGCTCCAGAGAGGCAAGCTGCAGCGCAGTGAGGTCGTAGATGTCAGGAAGATGTTCCACTAGACCAGATTCGACGAGCTGGGCGACTATCTTCTCCCCCAACCCCTCGATGTCCATAGCCCGGCGCGAGGCGAAGTGCGCGATGCGCCCCTGTAGCTGGGCCGAACAGTCAATATTCGGACAGTGGACAACCGGTTCGTCCTCAGCCCGCAGCACCCCAGTACCACAGACCGGACAAGCGTCGGGAAGCCGGAACTTCCGCTCATCGCCGGTGCGCTGCCCACTGATCGCCTTGACGACATAGGGTATCACATCGCCGGCTCGCTCAATAATTACGGCATCACCGATTCTAATGTCTTTGCGATCAATTTCGTCCTGATTGTGCAGGCTGGCCCGCTGAACTGTAGCCCCGCCGATCTCGACCGGCTCCAGCAGCGCCACGGGGGTAAGCGCGCCCATGCGGCCAACGCTGACAATGATATCATTGATGCGTGTGGTCTCACGATAGGCCGGGAACTTGTAGGCCACTGCCCAACGCGGGTTGCGCGTGCGTGTGCCCATCTGCTCCTGCACGGCCAACTCGTTCACCTTAAAAACAACACCGTCTATCTCATAAGGAAGCTGCTCGCGCTGCTGGGCGAGACGGCGGTAGAAATCCAGGCATTCGGCGGCGCCCCGGCACAGGGCGTTGCGCTCGTCAACGCGAAAGCCCCAGCGCGTCAGCATCGCCAGCACTTCTCCTTCGCTGCTGAACTCATGTCCGCTCACTGCCCCGACCCCGTAGACATAGATATCAAGCGGCCGAGAGGCGGTAATGTTCGAATCAAGCTGGCGCACTGACCCGGCGGCAGCGTTGCGCGGATTGGAAAAAGCGGGCTCGCCTTCGGCTTCACGGCGACGATTCATCTCGCGAAAGGCGGCCAGAGGAATGTAGATCTCACCACGAACATCCACAACTTCCGGCAGGGGCGTGCCCTCGCCAGACATCAGCTTCAGCGGTACTGCCCCGATGGCGCGGACATTGTCAGTGATATCCTCCCCAGTAGCGCCGTCACCACGGGTAGTGGCAACCGTCAGGCTGCCATCTTCATAAGTCAGGCTAACAGCCAGGCCGTCGTACTTCGGCTCGGCCACGAAAGTCATATCCTCGCCCACCTCGGCGACGACAGTCTCAACGAAGTGACGCATCTCTTCTTCACTGTAGACGCTCTGCAGGCTGAGCATAGGCGACCGGTGCGTGACAGTGCCTAGCTCTTCGCGCGGCGGGGCACCCACTCGCTGCGTGGGGGAGTCAGCAGTTATTAGGTCGGGGGACTCAGCTTCCAGCTCCTCCAGCCGACGGAACATTCGGTCGTACTCGGCGTCCGAGATACTCGGTTCATCAAGCACATAGTACCGATAGTTGTGGTCGCGTATCTCCTCACGGAGCTGCTCAATCTGCTTGTGAGCTTGCTCTTTATCCACCTACTTCAGTCTCCTTGCTGGAGCCTACATCGGATGAAAGCTTCATATCTGGCCGAAGGTCCCGATGTATCCGACGAATCCGCAGTACATCCATGAGCATTTTGGGACCATCGCGCAGCAGCCGAACCCGGCTGTGCGGTTCATCTATCCACCGCACCGGGACCTGGACGATGTTGTAACCCAGGCGCCGGGCTATGTAAAGCAACTCCACATCGAAGGCCCAGCCGGTCAGGCGCTGCCGAGTAAAGATCGCCTCAGCGGCGGCGGCGCTGAAGAATTTGAATCCACATTGAGAATCGGGGATACCAGGGAGCAGTGCCGTGCGTACAAAGCTGCCGAATAATTTCCCAGCCCGCTCCCGCCACCACGGCTGGTGCTTGGCGATCTGCGAGTCAGGCAAGGCCCGCGAACCTATTACCACATCCGCACCGGACACCAACGCCTCGCGAACCTTATCAAGCTGGTCAATCGGCGTGGCCATATCGGCATCAGTAAAGCCGACATAGCGGCCTCGGACGCTGAGGATGCCACGGCGCACCGAATAGCCCTTGCCGCGATTCTGCTCATTGACCAGGACGCGCAGGGACATCGGCACCGAAGCCTGACCAGCAAGCCGGGCAGTGCCATCGGTACTGCCATCATCAACAACAACTATCTCGCCGGCTATGGCTCGTGAGCGGAAATAGGCTGCCACCTGCTCCAGCGCCGCCCGAATGCCTTCAGCCTCATTATAGGCAGGAATAACCACAGATAGTTCAGGTTGTTCTAACTCATCATTCAATTGGGAGCATTCCTCTGGTTGAGCATAGCTAGGCCAATATTGAAAACCGGTCGTAATCCACTGCTCCCTAGGCTGATCGGCCTGCAGAGAATCAGCCAAACTTGATGAAACTGTTCACTCATCAGTCTTTCGCCGACCAGCCAGCATTTACCTTCCACACTCAGGCTCAGCCGGTCCCGGCCATGCCACCGACATACAAAGCTGTGTGGAGGTGATAATGAGCCTGACAGTGAACTATCGATGGCCAGAGCCTCTGCGTCGCGCCCGGCATTTAGGACGGCAGGCGCGGGCAAATCACAATACGGATGGTTAACTGTGTCCCTGCTTATTCTAGCCAACGACTTTCCTCCCAGCACCGGTGGTATCCAGCGCTACCTGTACGGGCTGGCTGTGGCTTTGCACCACCGCGGAGAAGAAGTCGTAGTAATCGCCGCCGAGCAACCCCAGGCCGCAGAGTTTGATGCCACCAGCCCGGTGCCGATCGTACGGGTGCCGACCGGCCGGAGATTTCAAGCAGCCCGAAGCCTGGCCGATGCCGCCATAAACTACATCCACAAGAGCACACACGAGAAGACAGTCAAGGCGATACTATCCGGCAACTGGTGGCCTGACGGCTACGCCGCGTGGCTGGTGCGGCGACAGACTGGTACCCCGTACGTGGTGATGGGCTACGGCCGCGAGATGGTGCAAACCGGGGCAAACCCGATCAAGTGGCTAATGCAGCAACTGGTCATGCGCGGTGCGTCAGGCGGCCTGGCAATAAGCCACTACTCTGCTCATCAATTGAGCCGTCGCGGTCTTCCTCAATACCGCGTCAGAGTGATCTATGGCGGAGCGGATCCAACTCAGTTTGCTGCCCCTCCAACCCCTGATGAACAATTGCCCCGCAAACTGGCCAAAGATAGCCGACCCATACTGCTGACTGTCAGCCGCCTGGTCAGGCGCAAAGGACACAGCCAGGTAATAGCGGCTCTTCCGCAGATAGTCAGGGAAGTAGGCCCCGTCAAATACGTCATCGTCGGCAGTGGACCCGAAGAACAGGGACTCCATCGCTTGGCCAGAGAATACGGAACTGAAGATTGCGTGGAGTTTCTGGGAGAGGTGGATGACCGCGAACTGCCCGCCCTCTACCAAACTGCCGATGTCTTTGTTATGCCCAGCCGCGATCTGTACGGACGGCCAATCGAAGGCCTGGGCCTGGTCTATCTGGAAGCAAATCTGTGTGGGCTGCCGGTGGTCGCAGGTGACACCGGCGGTGTCTCGGATGCGGTAGTTGACGGTGAGACCGGTCTACTGGTCAATCCCGAAGATCCTGCCGCCATAGCCTCAGCCATCGTCCGGCTGCTGAGCGACCCGGACCTGGTCGCTCAACTGACGACAGCGGGGCGCGCCCGGGTGCTGGAGGAGTTTACCTGGGAACGGGTGGCCACGCGCTGTCACAGAGCATTGACCGATTGGGGTCTAGCCGCAGGCCCGCCGGCGGTGAGCTGATGAGTCACCACGACCCCACGCCCATCGCCTACGTAGACCACGCTGTAGACTTCGGAGGGGCCGAGCATAGCCTCATCGAGCTTATCAGCCGGCTGGACCGGACTTCGTTCACTCCAATAATCCTCCATACTGAGGGCGCTAAGTGGCTGCAGTCCGATCGGATTGCCGACGTCGAGAGAATAGCTGCGTTTTCGCCCCATCCGCTGCTGGAACAAAAAAGGGATGAGGTCAGCACCGGATTACTACGCTTGATCGGCAACACATGGACCGCGTTGCGACTCTCCCTGAAGTTGCGGGGAGCCCTGCGGCGCTCGAGCGCTCAACTGGTGCACACCAACTCCCTGAAGACTCACTTCGTTGGGGGGCTGGCCGCCCGCCTGGGGCGCTTACCACTGATCTGGCACGTCCGTGATCTGCTCGCCGAGAACGAAGGCTATCATCTACTGCGCCGCGCGGCCCGCCTGCTGCGCCCCCGCGTGATCGCAATCTCTGAGGCGGTAGCAGAGCAATTCGCCGGATTGCCAGCCGAAGTGACCGTTATCCCCAATGGCATACCGCTGGACAAGTTTTGCCCCGGTCTGCCCTCGCCGCAGCTATGCCGCGAGCTTGGGCTGACCGCCGATGACCGCGTGTTACTGATGGTCAGCCGACTCACCCCCTGGAAGGGCCACATGACTTTGCTGGAGGCGGTTGCTCGTCTGGCCGACCGCTGGCCCCGGCTGAAGCTAGTCGTCGTCGGCGAAGTGGCCTTCTGGGAGGCCGACTACGAACAGCAGCTCAAACAGCGAGCAGCCGATCTGGGACTGACTGAACAAGTGATATGGACCGGCTTTCGCAGCGATGTTCCGGAGCTACTGCGGCTGTGTGACATATTCGTACTGCCTTCGGTAGGAGAGCCATTCGGACGGGTGATAATTGAGGCGATGGCGACCGGCCGGCCGGTCGTGGCCACCGCGTCGGGCGGAGTGCCAGAGATAGTACTTGACGGCCAAACCGGACTGCTGGTGCCACCGGAGGATGCACAGTCTCTAGCGAGCGCAATCCAGACGCTGCTGGCCGATAGCCAGCGTGCTCAGCAGATGGGGGCGGAGGGGCTAACTCGTGCGCACCAACTTTTCAGTGCCGATCGGGTCGCTCGGCAAGTACAGGAACTGTATCAGAGGATACTCAGCAAGGGCCGATAGAATGACCCCAGGCCAACACAGGCGTCACACCTCTCAGTGACGGCGCAGGAAGGCGGGGATGTCGAGGTCATTCTCATCGTATGTGGGCAGTTCTTCCTGAAAAGCCGCTCCTGGCGAACTTGCCTCCGCCTCCTCAGATGGTTCTTCGACGTCGGTTGCCCAGCGTCGGGCAGACGGTCGCCGCGAAGGCCCCTCGTCAAAGCCGGTGGCTACCACCGTCAGACGCAAGGTGCCCTCCAGTTGCTCGTCAATAACAGCACCAAGGGTCATATCGGCATTGTCACCCTCACCTTGAGCCGCCTCCTGGATGAGACGAGCAGCTTCATGGACTTCTCGCAAAGAAAGGTCGGGGCCGCCGGTGATATTTACCAGCAGGGCATTGGCCCCTTTGATATTCGTCTCCAGCAAGGGGCTGTCAATGGCCATATTGGCGGCCTCTGCGGCCCGGTTCTCGCCGCTGGCCTCGCCGATGCTCATCATTGCAGTACCGGCACCCTTCATAACTGAGCGGACGTCAGCAAAGTCGAGATTAACCAGACCCGGAACGACAATGACTTCGCTGATACCGCGCACGCCCTGGTGGAGAATCTGGTCGGCAAGGGAGAAGGCCTCTCGCAGAGTAAGCTCTTCGTCGGATAGTTCAATCAGACGATCGTTGGGAATAACAATTAGTGCGTCTACCTGTTCTTTGAGTCGCTTGAGGCCCTCGTCGGCGACCTCACCACGGCGACGGCCTTCGACGGCGAAGGGCTTGGTGACGATGCCCACGGTCAGGGCATCAAGCTCGCGAGCAATCTCGGCAATGATAGGGCTGGCGCCGGTGCCCGTGCCGCCACCCATTCCCGACGTAATGAAGACCATATCTGAATCATCAAGGCTCATCAGGATTTCCTGGCGGCTCTCTTCACCGGCCTGTCGGCCGAGGTCGGGATCGCCACCGGTGCCCAGTCCGCCGGTAAGTTTTTCCCCTATTTGTAGCTTCTTGTCGGCTGCTGACAGATCCAGGACCTGTAGGTCAGTGTTGACCGCTACATATTCAACGCCCATGACCCCTGCCTCAATCATCCGGTCCACGGCGTTGGACCCACCGCCACCGACACCAACTACTCGTATTCGGGCATAGTCCTCTACGTTATCTAGCATTACCGGCCCCTCCCTTGGCTGACGTGTGCATGAAAAGGCTCGCGAAACCCGGAAGCATTCAGATTATATAGCCCTATTGCTGGCCTGTCAAGACGCCGCTGCAAAGCACGCACAAAGAGAAACTCGAATGCCTAATCTGCTGACTGCACAGCCTAGTTGTGTCCACGTTCTTCGTCAGTCGGCTCATCTCCTGCAACTTCCTGCTCAACACAGACACAGACCTGGGCAGGACGCACCACCCGATCGTGTAGCTTGTAGCCAGGGCGGAATTCCTCGATGATCTTGCCGCTAGCAACTGCTTCATCGTCCACGGTCCTGCGTTCAACAGCTTCATGGAGGCTCACATCAAACTGCTCACCGACGGTATCTACCCGTCTGAGGCCAAACTGCTGTAGGACCTCCTGGAACTGTCGGTATGTCATCTCCACACCAGAAAGAATCTCTTGCGGCGACTCGCCTTCGCTGTGTGGTGACTGTAAGGCCAATTCCATATGATCTAATACTGGCAACAGGGCCGTGACGAGCTGCTCATAGGCAAATTGAAGCTGTTGGGCACGCTGGTCAGCTACGCGCTTGCGGTAGTTGCGCAGTTCAGCCGCAGCGCGCAAGTAGCGGTCCTCATACTCGGCAACCTGCTGTTCTAATTCCTCTATTCGCTCCTCAAGCTCTGCCTGTGCGAGAGGAGTCTTCCTCGTTGCCTCTCTACTTCCCTCTTCGGCTTCAGTTGCTTTACTGCATTCGGTCTCGTCGGTCACTTACTTGACCTCCAAATCCTGTCAATTCTGCCAGGCAAAGCCCCAACAGAAATAGCAAATCAATATAGTAGAAAAATTGCCAGGGCGGGAGCATGATTGCTCGTCCGCTGCCGGCATCAGATCGCTGGGGCTAGCGTGAATGGTGAGCCTCGGCACCACTCAGGATCTGCCCGACTTGCTGCGCGACGCAGTCTACTGCCGATATTACCTCTGGGTAGGCCATGCGCATCGGCCCCAAAACACCAAGAATCCCACGCCGATTGCTTGGCCCCCTGAATCGCGACATCACTGTGCTACACTGTACCAACTGTGGTATAGCGTGTTCCGACCCAATTAGTACCGCCACTCGTTGCGTTTTGCCGGCCATCGTCAGCAACTGCCGCAACATCTGTTGCTCCCCCAGTGTCTCGATCACCGCCTGCAGGTACGAGAGCTGTTGAGACTCAGGCTCCTCCAGAATATAGGCTGTCCCCTCAACGTAGATGCGGCCCTCGCCTGAGGCCGAAAGCTGGCGACGCACCGCCTCCAGCAGCTTGTGGAAAACCGTTTCCTCGCCGGCCTCCGCAGCGACCTGTTCGGGTAGCCTGGCCGCCGACAGATTATCCAACTGCTGCTTGACGACGTCGCTGAGGCGATTGACTTGCTCGATGCTGAAGCCCTCATCAGATCGCACCACAAACTCGTGCTGCCGTCCATCCGAATACGTACAACTGATTCTGATAGCATGAGCGCTAACCGGTTTGATTGTAATACCAGTCAAGCACGCAGCGGGCGGCCCTGGCTCGACAGCGACCGCCGGGTGCTTGACGATGTCGGCCAACAGCTTGGTGCTTAGCCGCAGAATCTTGTCAGGATCCGGCTCTATGCGTCGGTATTGACCGTAAATCCAACTTAGCTTGTCAAGCGGCAGGCTATCGGAGACGGCCAGATTATTGACATAAAAGCGGTAAGCCTTCTGCGAGGGTACTCGCCCGGCCGAGGTATGCGGTTGATGCAGATAACCGTGCTCGTCCAGCTCGGCCAGTTCGTTGCGGATGGTGGCAGAGCTGACATTCAGCTCTTCGCGGCCAGCCAGGGCTTTCGAACCGACAGGCCGAGTGGCGTTGATGTGTTCATCAACCAGGGCGGCCAGAATAAGTCGCTGGCGTTCAGTCAGCTCCGTGCCCGCACCTGTTGACCTGAGCTTGCTACTTGTCATCTCTCAGCCCACCTGAAGAGACATTACTGCTATCCACTACAAGCATATCAAGGCAAAGACGAACTGTCAAGATTCTTATCAGCAAGGCTCCGCCCTCGCCAGCCGGAAGGAGGCTGGTTCATTGCTGCCGAACATTGTAGTAAGATGACCATAAACGAGTTCCAGAGGCTAATCGAAGACATCTACTACCAAAAGGACAGCGCGCGCGGGCTGCCGTCAACCTTTATGTGGTTCATTGAGGAGGTTGGGGAGTTGGCCCAGGCGCTGCGCGGTGGCAACTCTGACGAGCTTGCCGAAGAATTTGCCGACGTGCTGGCATGGCTGGCTACCACCGCATCTATTGCCGGCGTTGACCTCGAGCAGGCAGTGCAAAAGTATGCCAGCGGCTGTCCCAAGTGCGGGCAGACTCCCTGCAACTGTCCCGAGCCTGCTGGCTGTGACCCAGAGCAGCGGCACGCATAACAGCCAGCAATCGAGCGCACCGGCACAATGCTCATTGGCCAGCCTCCTCCTTGTCGATAGCCACACCGGTACACCAGTCTGCATACGGACAATCTGTGCATGGCGCCGTCGGCGGGGCGGACGGGCGCTGCTGACTCAATTCAAGCTCCACGAGTTGGCTCAGGGCTTGCTGCAGGCAATCTTGCTGACGGGTCAGCCGCGGGGGTCCTATCTCTACTTCTTGAAGACCCTCTGGGGTCACATGCACCAGCAGCGGGCGCCAGGCATCCCCATCATCGGCCTGGGCGGCCAGGGCCTGCTGGTAGATGAACATCTGCAAAGCATAGTCCTCCAGGTCGGCCTCACTGAGATGCCGGTTTGTCTTGAAATCCACAAACTGCTGCTGATCCGAGAGAACCAAATCAACCTTGCCGCTGATGTCCACGATTGCTTCGTCCACTTGGCGTACTAGATGCACCGGTCGTTCGACGGCATCAGCGGCCACAGTCTGCTGCGCCCACGGGCTTGCCTGAAAAGCAGCCACCAGAGCGCGAATACGCTCGACAGCGGCACCGTCCAGCTTGACCGGCGCCCGCCGGCACAGTCGCTCCAGGTAATCCTCATCCGGGGGCTGACCGCGCCGATAGTGGGCAGCCACATACTTATGGAAACAGCTTCCTACCGCCAGTTGCGCTCCCGAACCGGCCTCATCAAGTAGCTCGCCGACGCTCCAGTTGCCACTCATCCACCAGCGCAGGGGGCAGACCAGGATATCACGCAGGGCACTGAAGCTGGTGTGAATGACGGCCGAGTGGCTGGCAAGTTCCAAGTCAGTCGGCAGCTTCATCGGCACCAGCGGAGCGGCCGGCCGGTAGCCGGAGCCCTGGCTGACCCTCGCGGCCAGTTCCTCGCCCGACTCTTCCTGCGCTCCCACCAGATGTTCGCCCCAGGGAATCTGTGGTTTCCCCTCAGCGCCTGCTGCGTAGGTGACACACACCAGTTGCTTAGCGCGCGTCAGCGCCACATACCACAGGCGCTTCTCTTCGCGCAGTTCCTGCTCGTTGCCGGAGAAGAGCTTGTAGACGCGCTTCCTGGCCGAGTCTTCTCCGTCCACGTTGAATCCAACCAGCCCCCAGGTATCGTCATATACAGCGGCGCGTCCTTTGGGGGCCCAGGCCATCACGAAAACAGCGGGAAACCCCAGTCCCTTGGCCCCGTGAATGGTCATAACCTGCACAGCATCGCGGGCGGGCACATCCGCCGCCGGCAGCTCCAGCCCTTCTTCTGCCTCGTAGAGATCAACTGCTCGCACTAGCTGATCCAGGCTGGCAGCAACCCCATTGGTCTCCAACTCCTTGATAATCGCTTCGAAAGTGGCCTTTACAGCGCCAGCAGCGGAGCGTTCCGCCACACTCATTCCAGACTGGGGAATACTCTCTAGCATCATCTCAAGAACGCTGCGGGCCGGATGCAGCACACTGGCGCGGCGCAATTTCGCCACCAACTCAAAGAACTGGCCCAGCCGCTCGCCAGGCAGCGCGCTGCGTTCGGCCTCGCTGCGCCAACCATCTCGATGCTCAGCCAGCTCAGCCAGCGCACTGATAATCGCCTGCTGACCAGGTCGGCGGCTGCTCACTTCGTCGTCTTCTTCAGGAGCCGGCCTGGTCGCTAACAGAAACAGTTGCCGGTCGTTCAGGCTAACCGGTGGTCGCGTCAGCAATCGCACTAACGACGCATCGTCGAAAGGATCCGCTATGACCCGGGCCAGCGCCAGCACATCGCGGGCCAGGGGATGGTCAAAGAAGCCCACTCCCCCCATCGCCTGGTAGGGAATCTGACGTTCCTCAAATGCGGTCTTCAGCAGACGAAAACCCATGCGCCTGCGCATCAGCACGCAGATATCGCCGTAGCCGAACCGCCCCTGCTCCGTGACAAGTTCCTGTATCTTCTCGGCAATATAAGCTGCCTCACGCCGACGAGTGTGGCGGATCTTCTCGTCCTCCCCAGTTACGAAGGGGGCGACCTTGATGATAATACCAAGGTGGTCGCTGGCGCTGGCTAGCTGGGGGTCACCGATTCCGGTATTCTCCGCCGCGCGATTGGCACAAACCGTCAACTGCTGGTCCATCCGGTAAGTTACCGTCAACGGGCGGAACAGCGCCGTCTCCCCCACCTTGTCATGCTGAGTGAACGGAAGCAGCCTATCCAGGTTCTCGGGCCGGGCGTCGCGCCAGCCGTAGATTGACTGCTTCTGGTCGCCGACCACCATCAGTCGGCAATAGCTGTCCACCTGCCGAATCTGGCCCGATTCTGCAACCTCCAGCCGCGCAGGCTCAGCCAGGGCCTGCACCATCTTCATCTGCGCCGGCGAAGTATCCTGGAATTCATCTACCAGAATATACTGAAACCTCTCCTGGTAGCGGCGGCGGATATCGGAATTGTCCGCCAGCAGTTCCCTGGCCATCATTATCTGGTCGTTGAAGTCAATACTGTCACTTCCTGCCAGCCGTTGCTCGTAAAGCTGGTAAGCCGCCTCGGCCGCATCGAGGATGGCCCGTTCAATCTCCCGTTCATGCTCCAGCCGCCGATCAAGGTCATCCCGCAGTTCTTCGCGTCTAAGGTCCGAGTAGTACAAACCGCGGAGCTTGCGAGTCGAGTTGGCATCGTCTACCGGCGCACCTGCCACAGTATCTTGGTCATACACACGACCCAGTCGCCGCTGCAGTTCGGGGGCAAGTGCCGCCGCGCTATCCAGATCGCCAGCCTCGCGGGCGGTGGGCATCGCTGCCCAGAACCGCTCGTTCAGTTCGCGTGTCTGCTGGCGAAACTCAGCCGGCCCCAGGCCTCCGCCCTTGGCATACCTGATCAGCCTCGTCAGCAGAACGCGGAACGCGCCGGGAGAAGAGAACCCTAGGTCAGCGAGACGGTCGGAGTCCAGAGCCCGGTTTTGCGCGAAATCGCCCGCGAAGATGCCGTCAATGATTCGGTCAAGTTCAACCTGCTGGCCAATTTCCGTCAATAATTGAAACTCCGGCGAGATACCCACCTGGTAGCTGCACTCTCGCAGCAGGCGGGCAGCAAAGCTGTGGAAGGTATGCACCCATAGCTGACCCGAAACCGCGTGGCCGTTGAGCCGCAGCAGCCGCTTGATGCGCATCTTCATCTCCGCCGCAGCGTTATTGGTGAACGTCAGGGCCAGGATGCGGTCAGCCTCCGGGACCTTGCCACTCACCACCAGCCAGACAAAGCGGTGAGCCAGCACGAAGGTCTTGCCTGAGCCGGCTCCCGCAACCACCTTTAAGGGAATGTCCAGGCGTGGCTCTTCAATGACCGCTCGTTGCTGCTGGCTGGGTTCGTACTCGTATTGCATGTTCATCAACCTGGTTCGGCCTCATTGCAGATTAGCACATAGGGGCAGGCAAAATAGGCAGTGCAGCCCTCCCGGGGCGGATGTCCTTCAAAGCCGGGCCGCTGCTTTATGGTCCGTGCCAACTCTGCCAGGTATCGGGCAATCGCTTCGAGCTCATCAGTGGTAATACTCTCACCGCCTGGCGGCTCGCTGTCGCTCACCACCTCCACACAGGAGCGACGATACGGCGGCCTGGCGGTGGGACTAAGGCTCTGCAGGCAAACCCGCTGCACGCGACCACCGGTGGTCTTCTGCCAGCCCAGAGCATACAGCGGGAGCTGGTAGCTTTTCTGCGACGGCTCTTTGGCTGTATCATCAGCGCGGTAGCAGAAACTCCGGCGCAGCGCGGCAGCACCGTCCACTTTCCCGCTCTTGTAGTCAACAATATCAACTCCGTCGCCATCCGGCACAACCTGGTCAATGCGGCCCCGAAACCGGTGGGCCTCTCCCTCCTCATCAGTCAAGTCAAACTCAAATCGCTGTTCCTGAGCTATTGACTCTTCGTGGAACTGTTCGGTGCGGGCATAGGCTTCCAGGGCCTCCCGCGCCCGCCGGCGATAGAGCTCGCGGCAATACGGTGAACTAAACTCCTGGCTGCGGCGTGCAGCAGCCTCGCCGAGCAAGCTCAGCGCGCGCTGCAGATTCCGCTGGGATGGGGACAACTCGTTGAGCTGGCCCATGACGTCATGCAGCAGCCTGCCATAGACGAAGATCTCAGGGTCTTCACCAGCCAGACCAATGAGCTTCTCAAGAAAGAATCGACGCGGACAGCTAAGATAGCTATTGATTGAGCTGGCGCTCAGCGGCCAATCGGGCACAAGTTCCGCCAGGATAGGCGCGGTGCTGGGCTGAGGCCGACTCCCCGGCTTCAGTTCGAGTAGCTCCTGCTCCGGCGGCTCATCCGCTTGGCCTGCGCACAGCGCTACCGGACAATTCTGATGGCTGACGCGCCCACCGGGGGCCTGCTTTGCCAGTCCCCAGAAGACACATTCAAAGTTGGCCTCCTGCTGTTCTTCCAATGAGCCCAGAGCAAAATCAGCAGGCAACGCGGAGACAAGGAACTCCGAGGGGCCAACCTTCGCGCCGTCTTCCTCCAGGTGGCAACTGATTACCAGGTTCTCGGT
Organism: bacterium; assembly: GCA_030615605.1. Lineage (GTDB taxonomy): Bacteria > Armatimonadota > Zipacnadia > Zipacnadales > Zipacnadaceae > JALGTD01. Next base: position 99,182 of record JAUWYY010000004.1, on the reverse strand, counting down.
GGCGCGAGTCAGGCAACTGTAGAACAGGCGCGCCTCCTCGGCCTGGGCCTGGCCGGCTGCTTCGCCAAAGCGCGCCAGGGGAAGCACACCGGTGGGTATAGAGAGCTGCTGGCGGGCACGGTCGCGCAGCGCTCTGATTGTCTCGTCGGCGAGAAGCTGCGAGCTAGCGGCGGGAGCCGGAAAGGCTCCATCACTGACAGCAAGCAGATAGACGACCTCGGCCTCCAGACCGCGGGCATCGTGGGCCAGTAGTACCTTCACTCCTTCCCCATCGGAAGCGGACGGCTGCTGCCGGCTCAGTTCAATCACGCTGCGAATCTGCTCCCAGGACAGTGGCTTATTGGCCACCTTAATGAATGCCTCGCTGGCCCCTTCCAGGTTTTCGAGGAGCGCAGCCAGTGCTCCCATCACCGCCGGCGGCATATTCGCACAGATCTTGCGCAACAGGCCCGTCTGCTGCAGTAGCGCCCTTATCGCGGTCAGCGGCTGCTCCTCTGCCAGTGCCACAGCTTCTTTGACAGCTTCCGCCCAATCGTCTGGCAATGGCGATGAGGAGCCGCCGGGTTCGGCAAGTATGAAATTCTGGTTCTGCTGAGAGTCGCGATGAACCTTTGCCACCGTCAGGTCATCTTCTGTCGCGCTTATCAGCCGGTAGAGAGCCAGGTTGGCCTGCAATAGCTCCTGCTGGCGCCGAGCAGTAGGATATCGGTCCCGTTCTCCCAGATAAACCAGTACTCTTACAATATTGCCCAATAGACTGCCGGCAGTCCACATCCCGGCGGAGGTCTCCTGACCACAGACAGGGATGCCCCGCAACGCCAGGTGCTGGCGAGCCGCTTCGATCTGTTCAGAGCTGCGCGCAATCACCGCAATCTGCTCCGCAGAGTGCTCATCCTGCTCCAACAGCTCAATAATCTGATCACCAACTCCGGCCAGCTCCTCAGCGAATGTCCGGTAGACGCACAGCGAACTCTCCCCGCTGGCCTGCCGCTCGCCCACCGGGCGACCGCCCAGATCCCAATCTCGGGCGAATTGCCGTGCGATACGGGCGATCGGAGGAGCCATTCGGCCCGGCTGGTCCGGTGCTATATCGTGGTGGGACACCCTCCGATCCGGCATCAGCGCATCCAGTAAGGCAGCGGGGTCCTCCACCGCACCCCGGAAGCGGTATATCGCCTGGGCGGGTTCATACGCCGCCACCACGTCCGTCTGCGGGCCACACAGGGCGGCGAGCAACTCGATCTGCAAGGCAGTCGCATCCTGCAGATCGTCCGCCACAACAAGGTCATAGCGATTCCGCCAGGCAGCCGGCCCCTCATCTTCCAGCGCCAACAGCGCCAGCCAGATGATGCCGCGCAGGTCGTAGGTATCGGCTTCACGCAGCCGCTGCTGATACCGTTCGTAGATGTCGGCCAGGTCGGCCAGAGCATCACTCTGAGGCAACTGGCGGATTATCTCATGGCGGAAAGTCCGGGTGTCAATTTTGTAGCGTTTCAGCTCGGCAATGAAGTCGGCAACATCGTCACGGAACCGCGGGCTGGTGCGAATCGCTTCAGCGCGGTAGTAGCGAGCCGTGGAGGTGACCTCCCGGATCATCTCGCCGACCAGGAGTCGCTCGCAGAGCGGACGAATCATGCCCCGCCCTCCGTGGCGCGGACTCTCGTCCAGAATCTGCTGAGCAATGTCCTCGTACGTTTCGATGACAGGAATGACCGAGCACCCTGCTTCTACACTGCGGCGGGCTAACCAGTCTCGTTGCCGCCGTTGAGCGGCCCGGTCCAGAGTCAGCCAGAGGATGCGGGCCGGCGATATGCCCTCCCCGACTGCCCCAACGACGGTCTCAGCCAAACATCTGGTCTTGCCTGATCCCGGTCCGCCGCGAATCAATTGTGCTGGTCTGGCTTCGCTCACCTGCATCTAACCTCGCACGGCGTCAGCCTACGCTCGTTCGTCGGCTATTACCTTCTATACGAAACCGCTCAGTTCCTGCCCCAGTTCGGTGAAGGATTGTCCGGCGACAGTATCGAAGTGTAATTTGTTGACCAGCCACATTCAAGACAAGAGGAGAGAAAGCCGCTGATGAATTCAGATATACAAATCAAAGAGATCGAGGTATCGTTCGAGCCGTTTGTTGCCCGCACGCCGCTGAAATTCGGCGCGGTGGTTATCGAACATATACACTTCTGTCGAGTGAAGACCACGGTCGAGAACGACCGAGGCGAGGTTGCTGACGGCTGGGGCGGGATTTTCATAGCTGACAACTGGGCCTGGCCAACTCCCGAACTGGGACACGAGGACAAAGAAGCAGCAATGATGGAAGTAGCCCGGCTTTATGCCGATATGGCAGCGACCTATCCAGTTGCTGCCCATCCCATTGACATCTTCTGTGATCTGGAAGACGATCTGCGCACTATGAATGAAGAGGTCTGCGCCAAGCGCGGCCTGGTGCCGGCTCAGCCGTTTTTGGGTGGGCTAGTATGCGCCTCACCGGTGGACGCCGCCTTGCACGACGCCTTCGGCAACGTCAATGGCATTGACAGCTACGACGGCTACGGGCCTGACTTTATGAGTGACCTCAGCAAGTACCTGGGCGCTGACTTCAAAGGCAAATATGTGGAGGACTACATCCGCAGCCAGTATCTGCCGCAAATCCCCATCTTTCATCTGGTCGGCGGGCTGGACAAGCTCACCCAGGCCGAGAAGGACGAATCTGACCCCGACGACGGCAAGCCAGTGAGTCTGGATGAGTGGATCCGCGCCGAGGGAATGTACTGCCTCAAGGTTAAGCTGCGGGGCAATGATCTGGACTGGGATGTGGAGCGGGTGCTGGCAGTCCATCGGATCGGCCGCCAGGAACTGCCCAACCTCGACATTACGGAGCTCCACCTAACCGTGGACACCAACGAACAGTGCGAAAGTCCCGACTACATAATAGAGATGTTGCACAAGATCAAGGAGCAGTCTGAAGACTGCTACGAGCGCATTCTGTACATCGAGCAACCTACCGAGCGCGACATGACCGCCCACCGCTATGATATGACCGAGCTGTCCCAGCTCAAACCGGTCATTGTTGACGAAAGCCTGACCGACTTGGAGAGCTTCGAGCTGGCCATAGAGCTGGGCTGGTCGGGCGTAGCGCTAAAGACTTGCAAGGGGCACTCAGCCGATATGCTCTTTGCTGCTAAGGCCCAGGAATTGGGCATTCCCTATGCGCTGCAGGATCTGACCAACCCCAGCCTATCATTGATCCATTCGGTAGGTATGGGCGCACGGCTCTACACGATAATGGGCGTGGAGGCCAACAGCCGCCAGTTTTTCCCGGACGCTACCACCGAAGCCGAACAGCACGTCCACGGCGGCATCTTCAACGTCCGGCGCGGTCAGGCAGAAACCTCCAGCCTCCAGGGCACCGGCCTGGGCTATCAGATGGACAAGCTGCTAAACTGACCACAGCTACCAAGCCGTTCGCCTGCACCTTGCCCAAACCGACCCACTTACAGTATTATTGTCAGTTAATACCATCGGTTGCTGCGAAAGAGGCATCCCCCGAAAATGGTCCTTGTTGAATTCATCGTACTACTGTTGATAATAGCCGGCGCTGCCATATTGCTGAGCCTTGGTGCCGAGATACTGGCCGATCGCTACGGAGCCAACTTCACTGGCAGCATTGTGCTAGGCTTGATAACCACAATGCCCGAGTATATGTTCGTGATCTGGGCGGCGATCAAGGGTGAGTATCATATGGCGATCGGCTCGGCCATCGGTTCGTGCGTGATCCTGGTGACGCTGGGCTATGGATTGGTGCTGGTGGTGGCCACCACCCGGCTGAGTCGCAAGCCGGTGCCGGTGGTTGAACTGTCGCGGACAACCGAGATTGATGCATGGTATCTGGGTGGTACCGCGTTGGTCGCTCTGATCTTAGCCTGGGAGGGTGGAGGGCTGGACGTCAAGGACGGCATCATTCTGACGCTGCTGTTCGGCGGGTACGTGTGGCAATTAGCCCGCCACGCATCTGCGTTTTCGGTGACGGCTGAACATAAGCCCGGGCGCCGGCAGATGATCAAAGCAGTTGCCTTGCTGGTTATCGGCGCGCTAATTATTTTCTTCCTGACCGAGCGATTCGTGGATTCGATGATAAGAATAGCAGATTGGATGGGTATCAGCCGATTTGCCATCGCCCTGATTTTGGGACCAATTGCCTCGGAGATGCCTGAGAAGCTGACGGCATACTTTACGGTACATCGGGACGGAAAGCTGGCCGAGATTTCAGTCTGCAATTTCCTGGGTTCCAAGGTCAACCACAATAGCCTGCTGCTGGCGGCGCTGCCCTTCGTGGCCTACTTCTGGCACGGCCAGGGGAACGTTCCTAACATTGTCACCGTGCCATTCATACTGATGACGGTCATAACCTTTTTCGCGGTAGCCAATCTGAGTCGGCGCAGACTGACGGTCAAAGACGGGCTGATGTTCGCGGCCGCCTATGTGCTGGTGATCGGCGCAGCGTATTATGTGGCCGATCCCAGCATGTTCCCGAACGGCCACTAAGTAGCGGTACGTTGATTGCCGTAAACTCGGCAGGAGGTACCCGTGGTGCTTGACAGACGCCTGGTACGTGAAGAGCCGGAAAAGATACGCCAAGCCCTGGACAAACGAGGCTACGAGTTTGACCTCGACACGCTGATTGCGACCGAAGCCCAGCGGCGCGAGCTGCTGAAGGCTGTGGAGAGCCGGCGCGCCGAAAAGAACGAACTCTCTGAGCAGATCGGTGATACCATGCGCACCGGCGGCGCCGCAGCGCTCAAAGAGCGTTCTACCCAGATTGGCATTGAGCTGGCGGCGCTGGAGCAGGAGCTTGACGAGGCGGAAGAGCGCTTCGACCAGATGATGGCCGAACTGCCCAATATCCCGCTCGATGAAGTCCCTATCGGTGAGTCTGAGCAGGACAACGTGGTGATGTACGAGATGGGCGAGCCGCCAAAGTTTGATTTTGCTCCCCGGCCCCATTGGGAAATTGGCGAGCAACTTGGCATCCTGGACTTTCAGGGTGCCGCGCGCATGGCCGGGGCCCGCTTCGTGACTGATGTCGGAGCCGGTGCAACGCTGGAGCGCGCGCTGATCAACTTCATGCTCGACACCCACACTCGGAAGCACGGCTACACAGAGGTATTCCCACCGTATCTGGCTAACGAGCGCTCTCTTTTCGGCACGGCTAATCTACCCAAATTCGAAGAGGACCTATTCAAGACAACCGATGGCTACTATCTGATACCCACCGCTGAGGTCCCGTTGACCAATATGCATCAGGACGAGATTCTCAACGCCGAGCAGCTCCCTATCTACTACGCGGCCTACACAGCCTGTTTCCGGCGCGAGGCGGGGGCGGCAGGCAAAGATACGCGGGGGATGGTGCGGGTCCATCAGTTTCACAAAGTAGAACTGATGAAATTCATCAAGCCGGAGCAGGGTTCGGAGGAGCTGGAAAAGCTGGTCAAAGACGCCGAAGTGATACTGCAGGCGCTGGAGTTGCCCTACCGGCGCACTCAGCTATGTACTGGCGATATGGGCTTCCAGCCGCAGCAGACCTTTGATCTGGAAGTCTATTGCCCGGGGCTGGATCGCTGGCTGGAGATCTCTTCGTGCAGCCAGTACGGTGACTTCCAGGCGCGACGCTGCAATACTCGCTATCGCCCCCAGCCACAGGCCAAGCCGGAATTCGTGCACACCATGAACGGTTCGGGCGTAGCTGCTGGCCGGACATTGCTGGCCATCCTGGAAAACTATCAGCAGGAAAGCGGAACTGTCGTGATCCCCGAGGTATTGCGCCCTTATATGGGTGGCATGGCCGAGATTCTGCCGGAGATACCTTAGCTGGCCGACCTACAAGTCGGACACCCCGATGGTTCTTGCGATGCCCAGCTCCGGGAATGGCTTCACCGCCACAACTTCCGGTCGAGGCTACGATACTGGACGGCCTCGGCGATATGGGGGACGCCGATATCCTCGCTGCCGTCCAAATCGGCGATGGTGCGGGCCAGCTTGACGATGCGGTCATGGGCCCGCGCGGATAGCGCAAATTGGTCAATCGCCTGCCGCAGCAGGCTTTCCACCTCATCGTCAAGCTGGCAGAAAGCTCGCAGCGCCTTGGGAGTCATCTGGGTGTTAGAGTGGAAGTCGCTATCCGCGAACCGCTCACGCTGCGTCTCCCGCGCACTCCGGATGCGCCCACGAATAGCCTCTGACGACTCACCCGGCGTTCGCTTGAACAGCTCATCGGCCCCCAGCCGGGGCACCTCGATATGTATGTCAATGCGGTCCAGCAGCGGCCCGCTGATGCGCTTGCGATAGCGAGATATCTCCCCGGGACTGCACGTGCATTCCTTGACCGAATCGGTATAGTAGCCGCACGGACAGGGGTTCATTGAGGCAATCAGTTGAAAGTTGGCCGGAAAAGTCAGGGTCTGCTGGGCGCGGGCGATCGTCACCGTGCCATCTTCCATAGGCTGCCGCAGCACCTCCAGCGCATCATGGCGAAATTCGGGCAGCTCATCCAGAAACAAGACACCGTTGTGGGCCAGGCTCACTTCACCAGGCTGCGGGATAGAGCCGCCCCCAATCAGCCCGGCGGTACTGACCGTATGATGGGGATTGCGAAACGGCCGGGTAGTGACCAAAGCGGTATTCGAAGTAAGTAGCCCCGAGACGCTGTAGAGCTTGGTGACCTCCAGGGCCTCGTCCAGCCCCATCGGCGGCAGAATCGTGGGCATCCGCCGCGCCAGCATGGTCTTCCCCGCTCCGGGCGGCCCTATCATTATCACATTATGCCCGCCGGCAGCCGCGATCTCCAGGGCGCGCTTGACGTGCTGCTGTCCCTTGACATCGGAGAAGTCTACGGCGTAGCTGGGCGCCTCGAGGTTGAGATCATCCTCGGTGACCTCGACCGGCTCTGCCATCAGGCCCTGCTCCAGCAGGCAAACACAGTCGTACAGGTTCTCTGCTGTGTAGACCTCGAAGTCATCAACCACAGCCGCCTCTTTACCATTACCGGGAGGGACGATCAGGGCGCGATGGCCCCAGGCGCGTGCGCCGATTGCTACTGGCAGCGCACCCGCCACCCGCCGCAGATGACCATCCAAGGATAGCTCGCCGATAACAGAGACCTCATCCAAATCATCTATGCTCACCTGTCCGGTCGCCACCAGAATTCCCAGGGCGATGGGCAGGTCAAAGGCCGGGCCTTCTTTACGGATGTCAGCGGGCGCCAGGTTGACAGTTATGCGCTCCACCGGAAACTCAAAGCCGCTGTTGCGAATAGCCGACTCCACTCGCTCGCGGCTCTCGCGGACGGCGGCATCGGGCAGGCCCACGGTGATGAAGCTCCGCAGCCCCCGGGAGATGTCCACCTCCACCTGAATCGCACAAGCATCAACTCCAATTACCGCAGCGCTGTTAATTCTGGATAGCATAACAGAACCCCTTTTTGCCAAGTGAGTGCACTGGATAGTTCATCCCGAGCACGCGGCAGACCTCCCACGCCACACTTCGTCACCTGACTCGTAAGCCTGCAAGAAGGTTAGGTCTGGGCTTTTGTCCCTCCTCTGCAGCCCGGACTGAGCAACGGTATCATCTGCACAGATCAGGCAACAACTCCATCTGGCTCAACTGTTTCACCGGGGCAAAGCTGTGGCGGTGCACCAGGATAGGCCCGTACTTTCGCAGTGCCGTCAGGTGCTCAGCGGTCCCGTAGCCACGGTTGCGTTCGAAGCCGTAGTGAGGATAAAGCTGGGCCAGATACTCCATCAGACGGTCGCGGAATACCTTAGCGATGATTGAGGCGGCAGCTATACAATAGCAACTGGCGTCGCCGCCGGTTATACAGCGATGAGCGACAGCCAACTCCGGGGCGTCGATGCCGTCAATAAGAGCGAAGTCCGGTTGTGGTTGTAAATCAGTGACGGCTTGCGCCATTGCCTTCAGCGCTGCTCGACGGATATTAAGAGCATCAATCTGGTCGGCGGGGATTATGCCCACGGCACAGCCGATCTTCTCGGACAGCAGTTGGTGGAAAAGATACTCGCGCTGGGCGGGGCTGAGGCGCTTAGAATCTACGATGTGGGCAACGCGTTGCTGCGGAGGCAATATGATAGCGGCGGCCACCACAGGACCGGATAGCGCACCCCGGCCAGCTTCGTCTACTCCCGCCACCAGCCTGTAGCCGGCAGCTTGCGCCTGCTGCTCGACAGTGCGCAGCAAGCCCCGGTATTTTGTCCGCGGCGCATCCACCGACTGCGTTGTATATCGAGGAAACAGGCGCATCGCCGACACTCCGAGGGGCCAATCATCTCTGCGCAGTGGCCTAACGGACTACACCAATACGATGCGGAGGCCAGAACACCACGAATGCCTTGCCCATAAGATTGACTTGGGACAGCGGCCCCCACTTGTGGCCGTCGTTGGAGTTGCCGCGATTGTCCCCGAATACCACCACGTAGCCTGGGGGTACCTTATAGGGCGGGGGGAGGCCCGGCCAGTAGCTGGGAACCGGTCCTCGGATATAAGGCTCGTCAACGGGCTCGCCGTTGCGGAATAGCTTGCCGTTGCGTGATTCGAGGATGTCCCCGGGCACTCCCACGACGCGCTTGATAAAATCCTTTTCCTCCGTCGAGGCCTGAGGAGGAGCCTCAAAGACTACGACATCCCTGACTTGCGGCTCACCCAAGTAGTAGATGTATTTGCTGACCAGAATGCGGTCGCCGGCCACCAGTGTCGGCTCCATAGAGCCCGAGGGAATATAGAAGGCCTGCACCACAAAGGGGCGAAGGATGAAAAAGACCAGTAGCACAGCAACAAGCCCGGAGTCAACGAATTCGAGCGTCGCGGCTCGCGTCCGGTCTAGAAAGCGCATCCGCGAGATGCCTGCGCGCAGCGCCGTGATGCCGCCCAGCAGCGCGAGCATATGCCAGGGATTCTCGAAAGCCAGCATGTCCTGCATCGGTCAGCGAGTCACCTCAAGAGTCTGAGTCTGTATCTTCGCTGGATTCTTCAGAAACTTCCGAGGATTCGGCAGCTTCGTCACGGCTCTCGTCAGCGGTGTCGGTTTCCGGCTCCTCATCAGTCTGCGCCTCCGGCTCTTCACCGACCTCAGGCTCACTGGCGACTGCTTCGGCTTCCGGGGCCGTCGCTGCCTCCTCAGTATCCGCAACACTGGTATCTTTGACAATTACCTCCCGGCGTTCCTTAAGGCGAGCGGCACGTTCGTGACGGTCACGCAGGTAGTAGAGTTTTGCGCGGCTGACCTGGCCGCGTCGCACAATCTCGACATCAACCACTGCTGGTGAGTGCAGCGGAAAAGTCCGCTCAACGCCGATCCCGTAAGTGACCCGGCGAACGGTAATACTGCGGTTGATTCCGCCACCTTTGCAGGCAATAACAGTTCCTTCGAAGGTGTGGAGCCTGGTCGCTTGTTCATCGCCACCCCCCGTGGCAATGCGCATCTGCACCCGCACAGTGTCGCCCGGCTCCACCGGAGGGATATCCTTCTTCATATATTTGTTTTCCACTTTTGTTATCAGGTTGGTCATCGGCTGTTTCTCCTAACTACTATTTAGCTACCGAACACCTGCTATCAGTATTACCAGGTCCCGACTAGGCCCAAAGATGACAGTTCAGTCCTGCTTACATTCTGCCTCTATCTCGGCTAATAGCTCTCTGGCCTGTTCAGTAAGTTCGAGTTGCTCCAGCAGTTCCGGGCGGCGCTCGCCGGTGCGGCGCAGCGCTTGCTTGTGCCGCCAGCGGCGAATCTTCTCGTGATGCCCGCTGAGTAACACCTCCGGCACCGACATCCCCCGCCACTGCGCTGGCCGGGTGTAGTGCGGATACTCCAGCAGTCCGCCGCCAAATGATTCGCTATCCAGCGAGGCCGGGTTGCCCAAGACTCCCGGTAGAAGCCGCGCCACAGCCTCGATCACGACCAGCGCAGCCGGCTCCCCGCCCGTCAGGATGTAGTCGCCGATCGACAACTCCTCAGTAACTACGCTCTGCCGGACGCGCTCATCAACGCCCTCATAATGCCCACAGATCAGAATCAATTGCTCTTGCTTGGCCAACTGTCCCGCTTTGGCCTGATCAAACTGCTGGCCCTGGGGCGTGAGCAGGATGACCGGGCAGTCCGGGCCGGCCCTGCTGAGCAAATCCTCGACCGCCAAAATCAGCGGCTCTGGCTTCATCACCATCCCCGCCCCACCACCATAAGGGTAGTCGTCAACTACCCGGTGCTTATCTGTGGCCCAGTTACGCAGATCGTGCACTTCCACGGCCAGGGCCTCAGCCTGCCGGGCACGAGCCAACATGCTATAGTCGAGAGGCGAGCCGAAAAAGTCGGGAAATATGGTAATGACCTCTATGCGCATGGCCCATCGCCTGACCCGCGAGATAGCATCCGATTCACCAACAAAGGGCAGCCCGCACAGCTCTTAAGTGCCCGGAATGATCAGGTCGCTTCCGTCACCGGCCCGCGAGGTCTGAGTTGTGATGATCGCCGGAGCCTCCTCTGCTTCGCTGGGGGCGCGCTGGCGGATCTCGACCACCACGTCATCTTTAGTGACAATCTCCCGACCACCGAGAACTTCGGCGAGATTGTCACCCTCTTCAATCTCCACCTGACTCTCCAATGCGCCGCGAATGACCTCCTCACCCAGTTCCAACTCCTCGACCTGCTTCATCCGCTCCAGCAGCGCTTCGCGGACACTGCGCTGCCGCTCCTTTTCCTGCTCAATCTGCCCGCGCACCGCCATCGCCTGCTGAATGTTGCTGCGCTGCAGTTCAGTAATATAGGGCTGGGTCCGGAAATCAATCTGACGGATTTGCTGGTCAATCTCGTCAATGTTACGCTGCAGCTCTTCTTTGAGTTGCTCCTTGAGCTGCTCCGTTACAATTGAACGAAGTATTACGTTGCGCTTGATAACTACGCCCATCATCACTCCTCCATTTATCGGCAGACACCTTGTCGCCAATGGGCGCAAGATGCTTCTGTGTTAAGAGATAATGTCTACGGTGGCGCGCACATTGCGCGTTTTGGCAGCAGCGCCAACTACGATGCGTAGCGCGTCTGCGGTCCGTCCGTGCCGACCGATGACCTTGCCCAAATCTGATTGAGCGACCTCAATCTGATAGACGGTCATGCCACCGCGCTCCACCGGGGTTATATGCACTGCCTCCGGTTCGTCCACGATAGCCTGAACAAGATATTCAACAAGCTGTTGCATGCTAACAGACTCCTGGAGTGAAGTATCGGTTCTTATTGCTGGTAGATCCCGGCCTCATCGCGTCTGCTCGCTAACACCGCTCCTAAGGCGCAGGTACCTGGGATGATCGCTGCGACTATTAGGATAGGAACAATACTCGAAATATCCACTGTTTCAGCACCCTCGGCCAGTGGGGGCACGAAGTATCTCATGACGACCAACCATACGACCACAATGAACCCGACGGCTGCTCCCGCCAGAGCTCCAGCCCCAGTGCGCTGGTGCATAACGTAGCCAGTTAGCACCCCGCACAGCAGCGGTATAAGAAACATAAACAATAGGGTAATGCCTTGAATCATGTTGTTACCATGGAACAACGAAGACACAAGCAAGACGACCATTAGCAGAACAAACGACGATACCCAGTAAAGCAGTGCATACTTTAGCACATTCTTAACATACCCGAAGCTTCTGCGAGTTCGCATTGCGCCTCACCTAATCCTGGGTAATTGCTAACTACGTCCAGAGAAGGCCTTCATAACGCCAGTCTTTTCAAGCAGCGAGCGGACAGTCTCACTGGGTTGAGCTCCCACGCCCAGCCAGTAGAGTGCGCGATCCCCATCAATGTTGATCGTTGCGGGGTCAGTACGCGGGTTATAGTAGCCGATCTCCTCAATGGAGCGGCCGTCTCTGCTCTTTCTTTGATCCACCACCACGACGCGATAATGGGGTTGGTGACGCGATCCCGTGCGCTTTAGTCTAATTCTGGTAGCCAACTTCAACTACTCCCTTCAGGTACTCTGCCCCTAAAATCAGTAGGTCAGATCAAGACTTGCCCAACTGCAATCCGCCAACTTGCAGGCTCTTACCCTGAGTCATCGCCTGCATCATCTTCGACAGCTCGCGGTACTGCTTAAGCACGATATTGACGTCCTGAACGGTAGTGCCGCTGCCGCGGGCAACACGACGCTTGCGGCTGGCATCTATGATATCAGGATTGCGGCGCTCGCGTTTGGTCATCGAATTGATAATTGCATCCACCATATCCAGCTCGCCTTCGTCAATGTCGGCGCCGGAAAGATCCGGCAGCCCCGCCGCGCCTGGTATCATCTTCATTAGTTGATCCAGCGGGCCCATCCCGCGGACGCGGTTCAGATGAGTGCGGAAATCTTCCAGATCAAATTCCGCCGACAGCAGCTTCTCCTGAAGTTGCTGGGCTTCTTCGAGATCAATCGTCTGCTGCGCCTTCTCAATAAGCGTTAATACATCGCCCATGCCCAGAATGCGCTGAGCCATCCGGTCGGGATGAAACAGATCCAGGGCGTCCATCTTCTCCCCGAGGCCCACAAACTTTATCGGCACCCCAGTGACTGCTCGCGCCGAAAGCGCCGCTCCGCCGCGGGCATCCCCCTCCAGCTTGGTGAGGATCAGACCATCCAGCTCGACCCGCCGGCCGAACTCCTGCGCTACATTGACCGCATCCTGGCCGGTCAGCGCATCTATGACCAACAGCGTCTCAGGCTCATCGAAACTGCCCTCGATCTGCTCGATCTCGTCCATCATCTCCTCGTCAATATGCAGGCGACCGGCGGTGTCAATGATTACAGGATCCAGATTGTTGGACTTAGCGTAACTGACCGCGGCGCGGGCAATCGCCACGGGATCATTCTCGCCCATAGTAAAGACTGGAACACCCACCTGCTCGCCGACCTGCTGGAGCTGCTCAATTGCTGCCGGGCGGTAGATGTCGGTGGCACACAGCAGCGGCTTGCGCCCTTCCTGCTGGATACGGCGGGCCAGCTTGCCCGCCGTGGTAGTCTTCCCGCTGCCTTGCAGGCCGCAGAGAATTATCACCGTTGGCGGCTGGTCGCCGTAGCTGAGCGGTACTGCCTCATCTCCCAGCAGGTGCACCAGTTCCTCGTGGACTATCTTGACAATCTGCTCGGTGGGATTCAGGCCACTGAGGATATCTTCCTCGAGCGCCTTATTCTGGACATCATTTATGAAATCTTTGACGACCTGATAGTTGACGTCTGCTTCCAATAGCGCCAGACGAACCTCTTTCAGGCCCTCACGTACCTCCCGCGGCCTCAGCTTCCCATGACTGCTGAGCCTACGGAACGCGGTTTGCAATCTGTCAGTCAACGCTTCAAACACTTTGGTCCTAGCACCTCAAAGGCGGTCCGACTTGATACCCGCACGAGGACACGACAACGCCGGCGTAACGGTACCGGCGCTGCTCCGGCCCCTAAACCGCAGTTATCTGCGGAACAACAGTTGAGTATATGTTATCTGACGGCTGTTGTCAACAGGGACCTGCGCGGTTAATTCATTAAACTAGCCGAGCCTGTTCTAGGTGGGCCCGTTGTCAATACCGGCACAGGGCTGTTGTTAGGGTGCATGGTGGTAGCCTCGGCAGCGTCGGAGAGGGCTGGTTGCTGTGCCCACTGCCCCCCCCCTGGTACCATCGGCGCAGGAGGGCTTAACTGCCGTGTTCGGAAGGGGAACGGCTGTGGCCCCTCCGCCCAGGTCAACTGTGGTAGGTACGCAAGATCTGAAAGGCCTGGACTACATGCTGCCAATCTCTCTCAATCGTGTGAGAAGGTTTGCCACTGGTACCAGGTACTGGCCAAATTCGTGTAGGTTAGCGTCCGTGACCATGATCTGGTACTCTTGACCGCCACGGTGCTGAGGTGAATAGTAGGAATTGTCGCGGACTTCTTGTGAGGTCAGTACCCAATATCGTATAGTATCCGTCCATACGCCTAGCCAGACGAACACATCACAACAGTCAGGCTTGAGCTGCTGAAAGTTCATCAAGAATGGGGCATTCGAGGCCGAGTCTAATGCTTTCATAAAGAGTGGTATATTGGTGATTCTTCGATTCACAGCTCGCGAGGCCTTCACCTCAATTCGAATGCCCTTGTAGTAGAGATCGTACTGTCCCTCATACTGTGTATCCAAATCCGTTGAGGGTTTGAGAAGCTCAGGGTGGATGTCCTGTAGATGCCTGTGAGCCCAAGTCTCTCCGAATGTCCGCGGTCCTGTCATCTCGTAGAGATCGAGGTATCTATTCCGCTCGTGGTATGCGCCGCGTATAGCCTCATAGTCTGCAAAAGTAATGCAGCTTTTGTCCAGCAAGCGCATTAGAACACATTCATACTTGCTAAATGGGAAGACACTCTTCAGTGTCGAAACACGTGCTTTGAGGTCCGCGGGGTCGTCGCTGGCGTCGATTAGGCAGTTAATTACATCCTCAAGCTTCTGCACGTCTCAACTCCCTTGGCAGCAATAGCTCGGCAAGAGAGACATCTAGAACAACTGCATCGTCTCCTCTTGGCGTGCGTTGGTGACATTGAGAGGTTGCTCGTTCTGCCAGCCTGTCAGGCCGGTTTGACGGTATCTCAGGAGACGGTGAATAGTCAACCTGCAATATCCTGGATCGATATCTGCTGTAAAACAGCAGCGGCCTGAAATCTCTGCCTGAAGCAGGGTTGTTCCCGAATGGGCGAAAAAGTCGACAACTAAATCCTCAGGATCACTACTGGCGTTCATTATCCTTTCTATGGCTGGAAGCGGCTTCTGCGCATAGCAAGGCTTGACATTCTCTTCCAGGCGGTAGAACACTTGTTGGATGTCGTACCATACGTTGGCCGGCCGTATGCAGCCTGAATTACTCCGTTCGAGATTCTCGGTGAGTTCGCCATTCACCATCTTGTAGTAACCGCCCGTTTTCTTGGGGATGTCCGTGTATTGTACGTGGAATACCGGATTACCCTTGACATAATACAGAAGCTCCTGTCGCACAGCCATCCAGTTCTTCTGTGTGCCGTATCCCCTTTGGTTGCGGAGCGTAATGAAGCTACGAGGCCTGACAGACTTTGTTCGCATCATAATCATAAAGTCTGGAAGAGGTTGGAAATCATTCTTTTGGTCTGCTCCCAGCCATATGTAGACGCTCGCATTGTCAGCCAGTGCGTCCAGGGTATTATCCACCCATTTGCTGCACCATTCTATGTACTCTCCTGTTTTCCGGATGTCAAACGTAACCAGGTTGTACGGAGGATCTTGAATCGCCAAGACCGCCGCCTCTCCATCCATAAGCGCACGCACATGATCTGGATTGGCAGCGTCTATGCAGCCTACACGATGGCCTCTTATTGGGTCTCGCCAAACGTAACCTGGTCCTATGTCATCAAGTTCGGGCACGTGGGGTCTCTGGTTAGCCATCTTAGCCTCCCTCTCAGTTCCGCTGGAACAGAAGAGCACTCCACTAGTATAGCTCACCTCTCTCTGTAAGTCAAAACCCGGCGACGACACTACCCTATCGCATACAGGTCTAACGCACCCAGTGGCTGGGTCATTACCCCGTCGGCCCACAGCGGATGGGTCAGGGCGGTTGGAGGACTGAGCTGGTCGGCAAACAAGTAAAAGGGCAATGACTTGCCCTCGATGCGCAAGTGATCCAGCGAGACTGCCAGTTCGTACAGCGCTCCGCCATTCACGCTGCGATGCACCCGTATATAAGCCATGTTCTCCGGGACATTGTCCAGCAAAGTGTAGGCTTCACGGCTGGACAGCATAAACGGCGAATCCTCCCGCTTGACCTCAACAAATTCCAGTTCCGACCCCAGTGATTCTTGAATTTGCCCGATCAGCTCAGCCGACGCTCCTACCACGATCTTGGGAGCGATATACTCACGCCCCAGCTCCAGCTCGACTTTCACAGCGTTGAGCGCTTCTTCTTCAGTAGCCACCCGAAAATTGCCCAACACGAACTCCTCAAAGCTCATCGCCTTGCCGATTTCCGCCAGGACGTTGGGCTCGCTGGTGCAGAAGAAACTGGCACACTTGACCGGCTTCCAGGGGCCCGCCAGGCAGCCGTCAGCGTGAAACAGACACCACGGCGGGGCTATGCGCCGACCGGTGGGACGAAAGCTGGCCTCGGTCTGGCCGGCCACCTCGATGAGCGTCTCTCTTCCTGCCGGTAATGCCTGAACCACCCGCAGGGCATTAGCGCGGATCCCGGAAAAACGCTGCAGGAAGCTGAAGGTCTTCCCGCCTATTTCAAAGTCTGACTCGAGAAAATCGCAAAACTCCTGCCACGCCTCAATGTGGGCGCCCAGTTTCGCCTGCTCCTCTTTGTACTTATACTTGGCAGGCAACTGCGCGGCGACCTGTTCCAGAGCAGCCAGGTCAGCACGCAGCTCAGCCGCGCGGCGCTTGAGCCCCTCGCGCAGGATCTGTTCGCGGCCCTCCTCGAGCAGTATTCCCTTGTGCAGGCGCAGCAGATCGCGGCTGCCCATCATCGTTCCCTGGTGGCAGCAGCTATTCCCACAGGCACCGCAAATCCGGTCAATAATCCCGTCCAGCTTCTCCGAGGCCGCCTTAACAGCCTCCGCAAGCGTCTTCAACGAGTCACTCATCAGGCTCCTGCACTTCCCAGTGATCCAGCTTCAGCTCGCCGCCCAGGCCAGGCTCGTCACCCAGGCTGATGAAACCGTCAGTGAACTGGGCTGATGTGACAAACAGATCTCCCTGGCTCTCAATGAAATCAACAGGCAGGCCCAGCGGCATAGCCACCGCACAGCTCGCCGCCAGATGAGCTGCTGCCAGGGTTGTAAGCGGTGATATCCCGCCAGCAAATGCCACCCGCATGTCCTCCAGGCGGGCCAGATCAGCTACCCGTCGTGCGACCGTTATACCGCAATACCGCAAGTCTACCACCACCACATCCACAGCCTGCACCTTGACAAGCTGGTAGAACTGTTTGATTTCGTACAGATCACGGCCGGCAGCAAGCGGCAGGTCGGTGCTGGCCCGCAACTCTGCATACGCTTTGGCCTGGGTGCTGGGCAGCAGGTTCTCGCACCAGAACAGCTCCAACATCTCTAGCTGTTCGGCCGCCCGCCGGGCGGATTCCAGGTCCGAGCAGCTTTCCACTACTTGCAACATCAGCCGACGATTGGTACCAATCTCTTCGCGAATTCGCCCAATAGCCCGCAGGCTCTCAGAATTGACCTGCTCTATAATGATGCCGACGCCTCCGACGGCCTGCTCGGCGTTATTGGCCAGCCAACCTAGCAGTTGCTGCGGTTCGTCCATCACCTGTGGGGCCAACACGTAAGTATCTACCGACGAGAAGTAAGCTCCTCCCAGCAACTGATACAGCGGCACCGCATAACCCTGGGCCGCCAACTCCCACAATGCCATGTCCACAGCGCCCAGAGCGCCGGCGTATTCGCTCAGCGGCCACTTCTGGGCCTGGAGCGTGCTCGCCATCTGCTCCCAAAGTTGACCTCGATCGCGCACTGGCCTGTCAGCGAGGAGCGGCTCAAATATACCAACGGCTTCCGCCAAATGATCAGTAGACGGCACCAGTGCCTCTGCCAGGCTGACAGCGCCGGTATCCGTTGAGATGCGCATCAGGTGAGTGGTCTCGTGGGCATCTGCAACAGATGGGCGGACTGAAAGCCAACTCAGGTTAGCTATTCTCACAGAATTAGAACCTCAGGCGGGCACACTATAGCAGCTCCGATGCCCACTGAACGAATCCTACATCGCCAGGTGGAATGTCTCACTGCTCCTCCAGCCGGTAGCCAACGCCGGGGACCGTAGTCAGCCGGGCCGGGTGCTGGGGGTCGTCCTCGAGCTTGGCGCGCAGCCGCCCGATGTGCACATCCAAACTGCGGCTCCTGGCGCTAATCTCGCCGGCCCACACCTGCTCTATGATCTCTTCGCGCGGCACTGCTCGCCCGGCATTGCGGGCTAGATAGACCAGCAGATCAAACTCCCGCGGAGTCAGTTCTACGATCTCATCGTCGAGGGCAACCATGTGTTTAGCCAAATCCACCCGCAAAAGGCCGACCTCCAGCCTGGTCGCCTCCGCAAGATGCTGGCTGTAGTCGGTGACCCGCCGGATCTGTGCCCGCAGGTAAGTGACTATCTCGCGGGGCGAAAGCTCCCTCGACAAGCACTCATCGCCACCCCAGTCAAGTATGTCAACAACCAGGTCAACGTCCGGCTGGTCAGCCAGAACCACTATTGGTAGATCAGTCTGCCCGGCCAGTGCCCGAAAAGATTCCTCCTGAGAATCCGGCATCCTATCCCAGACGATTAGCAAAGCATCCCAGGATTCGTCGAGGGAGGACAGCAAGTCGTCCAGCGACCGAACCCGGGTGAACCCAACAGCTCCCCCCGGCATACCAGCCGACTGGAGGGATTCAATGAGGTCTTCATCTCCGAGGACTAGTACTCGTTGAGGCATCGCAGTCAGTCTCCAGATGCGACCAGTAGGTATCAGGTTTCCTGGCGTTCGATGAAATCAAGCACGTCGGAAAGCCGAAAGCGGCGCTGATTACCCGGTGTTCGGAAGCACTTGAGCACGCCGCGCTTGGTATAGCGCCGGACAGTGGTTGGGCACACGCCGATCAGAGTAGCTGTTTCCCTTAGCGTCAAAGTTGGATCAAGCAGGCGTTCGATGAGCTCCTCGCGCGTTTGCTTGGCGCCGGAGGCGCCCTCACTTGCTTGGGCCTGTTGACGGGTCTGCCTGACATCCAGGGGTAACCGCTGCTGACGGGAGACGAGGGCCTGAAGGCGCCTGGTCTGCGCCTCGTCAGCCCGCTGTGCAACCTCGTCAGCGACCTTCTGCACCTCGGAGCGATCGTTGCGTTCGGCAGCCTCGGCCTCTCCCCTCTCATCTTCCTGCCGCTTCTCAACTTTCTCTAGCTGCTCGTCGCGATACTTGATCCATTCGTGCATCAACATAGGTACCCGACTCTCCCTAACCCGCGAAATTCATAAACGGATTTTGCGGAAAACCCGCTTTTTGAGAAAAGCCGGTTTTCCGCACCTTTGAAGCCACAAGACCCGTTTGGCTGCTTTATGCGGCCCATGCCTCATCCGAGCTACGTGCCGCCTTCTTCTCTATATGCCGACTCCCCTGCGCTGGACTCTGAGTCGGGCTCGTAAAGCCCCCGCTCAACCGACTCAATCTCTACCGTCTCATCACCCACCACCCGGGGCGTGACAAACATGACCAGGGTGGTCTGCCTTGTGTTGCGGCGGGTGTGGCGGAAGAACTGGCCCAGAATAGGTATGTCCCCCAGCAAGGGTGTCTTCTTGGTCACCCTGGTCTCTTCTTCCTGGGTCAGG
Source organism: bacterium (assembly GCA_030615605.1). Taxonomy (GTDB): domain Bacteria; phylum Armatimonadota; class Zipacnadia; order Zipacnadales; family Zipacnadaceae; genus JALGTD01. Next base: position 79,788 of record JAUWYY010000004.1, on the reverse strand, counting down.
CCTCCGATGATGATGCTGTCCCCGTCACCGCACACCACGTCGGTCTTGGCCTGTCGCCGCGTGGTGTCCGGCAGTTCGTTTGCTCCTGCGAAGGTGAAAGTCTCGACCGTGGCGTCAAGCAGCATCGCGATTTTCCCTGAGGCCAGCAGCACTGGCGTCATCTTCAAGATAATCTCCGCCGAAATATCGCTACGTGCCCGCACTGGTTTGCCCTGGTAATCAGTGCCAGCATCATAGAAGAAGTTATCAGTTTTTCGAATAGTGATCTCTGCCTGAGTGCCACACCGCGCCAGCACCCGGGGGTTGGCCCGCACGGTAGCCTCGCCCTTCTCTTGCAGCGCCGAGAGGGTCCCGAAGAACTCCTCGTCGAGCTTGCCGACCCCCGAATAGATCACTTGGCCAGCCGCTCCACCGCCAAGCAGGGGAAGTAGTGCTCCCCATCTGCCCCGGGTAAACTCCCAGTCAAAGCCCAATTCCCGGCTGGCCTCGCCGCTCAACTCAGCGACCAGCACATCTACCATTATCTGGGGTAGTGCCTGGTCGAGCAATTCGACGTCGCGCCTGAAGGCCTGCAAAGTGGCTTCGTCATTGGCCGAGACCACCAGGGCGTTAAGCCCGCGGTCCACCTGGTAGATTCCGCTGTAAGTACCCGGCAGTGTTTCAGCGATTTCTGAAGCCCGCCGATGCTGGGGTACAATCATGACAGCGCCCCCAAGAGCAGTTGGAACAGCAGCCTCCGGCGGAGGCGCGACCTCTACTTCGGCAGGCGTTGGCTCTGCCTCGGGAAGCTCAGCGATGTACAGGTCAGGCTCATATTTCTCCTCAGTCAGGCTGATAACCCGTCCTTCGGTGAACAGGATTCGCCTGCTATCTGGGGCCCAGGCAGGCGCCCAGTTCCAGGGATAGAAGGCGATCCTGCGGCCATCCTGTATTGGATATACCTCCCGAACCGTGGCCGTCTCCCTCTGTGCCACGTCATAGACAGCAATGAAGTCCCGAGTTCTGGTACGCTGCTGGTTTATGCCGGGCTCACCATGGCACTCGTGTTTTCGCCCGGCGAACATGATGTATCTGCCCGATGGCGCCCAGGCATGGGCAAACTCGAAGTGAGTGATTACTTCGCGTGATCCTCGGCTATTGGCGAAGATCTCGGTCAAGGCCTGCGTCTCGGCATCAACCAGATAGAGGCCGCTGTGCTCGAAGCCCAACGCGTCGAACCGATAGCCCTCTGTGCATAAACTCTTGGAGTCTGGAGCCCAGTGATACCGGCGAAACCGCATTCGTCCCTCCGTACTGTCCTTCGTGCCGTGGGTGATCGGATGGTTATCTGACCCATCTGGGCGCATGACCCATATGTCTTTCATCCATGCCTCGTCTTGTAGGCGGTCAACGGCGGAGCCGTATGCAATCCACTTGCCGTCCGGGCTCCACGCCGGATCAAGCAAAAAAATCTTTGCCGGCGCTCGCACCAGCTCGCGGGTGGCAGACCCATCTGGGCGGCACACCCAGATACCTACCTGATCCGCTGAGGTGTAGGATCGAAAGGCTATCCACTCAGAGTCTGGTGACCAGGGTGCTCCTTCCGTGGCACTGCTATTGTGATGATTGGGCGCAAGTCGGAGGGCCGGGCTCCCGTCTACAGCGAAAACCCACAGGGCCATAGACCAGTTGTCGGGGTCTGGCTCGCGACGTATTGTGCCAAGGAAGTGCCCCGAATCCGGTGCCCAGCTTAGAAGACTTCGGAAGTGAAATTGAGCCCGGCGAAAACCTCGCCCAACTTCTGTTGCGTCGTGTGTGTCGAGTGACCATACGTATACGCGCATCTCCTTTTGGTCTTCCCAAGACTCTGCGAAGAGGTAGGCCAGATACTTTCCGTCGGGAGACCAGGCTCCGCAATACGGAGCACCAAACTTAGTTACCACGTACTCCTCTTCGCCATCCTCGCTCCGCACCACTAACTGTCTTAGCCGTCCACCCTCGCACGTGAAGCCCCGGCTATCGTCCCTATAGTAGGCAATGTAACGACCGCTTGCAGACAATCCCTGGCCCCACCGCACATAAGACCTGCCGTCGTCGGTGAGGCGAGTGATCTTGGCCTCTAGCGTGCTCCACTCCCCTATAGCTCCGTTAACCGTGCATACGCTAGCAGCTATCAAAATTGCTACTAGACCTAAGTGTCGCAACGTCTTAGTCATCGAAATCCTCCTCAAGCGATTGGTCACGGGCTATTCGCTTCCAGCACCAGGTATAGCCAGGCGTTCCTGGTTGGCTTGAGTGCGGCGCCGTTGTGCCGCATCCAGCAAGCTGGCGTCTCCGGTATCCAGATATACTTGTGCAGTTATCAGCGCCTCATGGGCGACAGCGTAGAACAACTCGCGCTGGAAATGAATCTCCCGGCGGCCTTCCGGTGGCTGGACTTGCTGAAGAAACTGCTTAATCTGCTCCACCTGAGCGGCACTATCGTCCAGCACCAGATAAGCATCTTCGCGCGCCACCGGGCCGCCTTCAATAAAAGCATCAAAGAGCTGCCAACCATTGTTTAGTGCCTGAGTAACACTACCATCGGCAGTGGCGAAAATCCTGTCGTAGCCCTCCCGGGCCAGTGACCCAGAATCGCCCAGCAGGTCCTCGGCCCGCACATAGCAGTCGAAAGCCTCCTTGTATTGGCCGACTTGCTTGTAGAGGTCGCCCAGGCTGCGGTGAGCCAGCGCCTGCGCCTCTTTGTCGCCCTGGGCCAGAATACGCCCGTAAACCGACTCAGCAGGTTGTAACATGCCGCGCTGCTTGAGAGCTGTACCCAGCGCTTGCAGTAGAGTCATATCCTGCGGATTATTCGCCACAGCCTGCTGGAGCTTACGCAGCGCTCGCATCGGCTGACCATGGCGCCCATACAGCCGCGCCAGCCGCAAGTAAGCAGCCGCACAGCAACTGTCAGCAGCAATAGCCTGCTCGTAGTATTGCTCTGCCTGCTGCCACAGGCCGCGTCGCTCTTCAATGCTGGCCAGCATCAGCCGCGGCAGGCACAACGAATTGTCCGCAGCTACGGCCGTCAGCAGCATCTCGCGCTGGTCATCCACCTGCTGCATCTGCCCGAATATCTCGGCCTTCAGCAGCAGCACTTGGATCCGATCCGCGCCTGCCTGGCGAGCACCCTCCGCCAGTCTTAGAGCCTTCTCAGGTTGGCCATCAGCCAGCGCAGCACGAGCCGGCGCCAGAATATCAACTTCCGTCGCAGTATCCTCTGGTGCTGCGGCAGGCGACTCAGCCGCTGCGGTGGAGCCGGGTTCTTCAGCTTCCACAGCAGACCCCACACCAGCCCATAACACAACCGCCCCCAATATCGCCAGCGTCAGATACTGTCTTGTCATTGCTATCTGCCTAGTTTTTCCTGAAGTACCTTGATAGACTGCCGGATTGACTTAATAGCTGCTTGCTTGGCTGCTTTCGCAGAGGGATTCTGTTCAATCTCCTGATTATAGCGCTGCTCCGCTGTCTGATACCTGGTAATGGCTTCATTGTAGTTACCTTCGCTCCGCAGGCCATCAGCTTGGCGGCGCAAAGCCTCAGCCGACTGGCGCGGAGTATTGCCTCCTGGGGGCTGGTTCATCCATATGCTTATTTGACCGGTCGCCTGCTGCTCGTATTCCTGCGCCAGCGGTAGCGCCTGCCCAGCAGCACTTGAATCTGTCGAAGAGGCAGTGCCACTTTCAACAAACGGGGGAACCTCGTACCCCAGAAACTCTGGAGGGCCCTCTGGGGCGTAAGACAGCGCTAACGGCAAGTCGACCACACGGGTGTCCGGAGGCGGAGGCACGGATCCGCCCGCTCTATACCCGGTCGCTGATGAACCAGACCCACCGGGCTCCTGTGGCCCCACCGGAACCGGTGCGAAGGGGTTTTGCCTGGGTTCCAGTGAAAGCTTTCCACCCAGACTGCGGTAATCTCGGATCACCGCCGCACAGTATTCCCGGTAGGCCTCGTCCCACAGCTTCCTTACGCCAGCATCCCCGGACTTAATCTGGTCCGCCTCGCGGAAGGCCGCCATGGCTCTGTCATAGCGCTCTGCTGCCATCAACTGCTTTCCCCGAGCGAGATATGCGGCAAAAGCTTGTTCCTGTTTTGTCTGGGCCAAGCGCGTATTATGCGCCCTGAGCACAAAGACAGCAATGACGACTCCTATCAGCAGCAGCAAAGAGGCGACCAAAACGACAGTCGCCCACCGATTCAATAGCTTCAGGCGCCAGCCCGGCTCGTCCTCCGGCTGCGTCGGCTCTTCAGCCAGACGCTCCCGCAGCGCCAGGACCTTTTCTTTGTCTGCTTTGCGCTCCGGGTCGAGCGCTACAACTTGCTCGTAGGCCTGCAGCGCCAGGTGCAGATTGCCATTCTCCTCTTCAGCCATCCCCAGCAACTCGTAGCCGGCGATGTTCCGCGGCTCTTGCTCAATCACCTGGTGACACAGACGGGCCACTTCCCGGCTTTTTCCAGCCGTCAGCAGGTTGGTGGCCTCGCGCAGTACCTCGGCCGACCAGTCCGAGTCGGCGGCAGCAAAGCACGTGGTCTCTTCCAGTTCTGTATCATCCGGTCCGCTGTCCGCCTCAGCCTCCCGGTCTACAGCCCCACGCCGTCCATATTCGTCGTCTGATGTGGATGACATCATAGCAGCCCTACCTCCGCCCTCGCCCGGCGGCGACAGCACAAGTTTGCCCCGATTTGCTTAACACTGTTGCACAATCTATTAAGCAGATTTTACCCCATAGGAAGCGTCGTTGTCAAGATTCGAAGGCTCAGCAGAAGCCCGCGAACGGTCCCAGCACTGCTGCCCCCAAGTGTTCCAGGCCGTCAGACAGCCTGCTACTTGTCACCAGGCCTGCTGGTAGCGTATAATCTGCAAGTATAGCAGGCCCAGATAGTCAACTGATGATCGGGTGGGATTCTATGAGCGACCGAAGCGCTGAGATTTCTCGAGAAACTACCGAAACAATCATAACCGTAGAGCTAAACATTGATGGCTCCGGCAAGTGCGAAATTGCCACTGGTGTGGGCTTTCTTGACCACATGCTGAGCCACATCACCCGGCACGGCTACTTTGATCTGGTAATAAAGGCCGACGGCGATCTGGAGGTTGATGCCCATCACACCGTCGAGGATGTGGGCATTGTGCTAGGCCAGGCTCTGAATGAAGCAGTCGGGGATAAGCAGGGGATGGTTCGCTTTGGACTGGCCGCCTGTCCGATGGACGAGGCGCTGGTGGTCGCCGCCCTTGACTTCGGGGGCCGTGCCCATCTCAGCTACCAGCTTAAACTGCCCGCCGCCCGCGTCGGCGAGTTTGACAGCGAGCTGGTCCGCGAGTTTTTTGCCGCCCTGACTGCCAACGCGGGCCTCAGTCTGCACCTGACCCAGCAAGCCGGAGTCAATACTCACCACATCATCGAGTCGGCCTTTAAGTCATTTGCCCGCGCCCTGGATCAGGCCACCCAGCTTGACCCCCGCAGCGAGGATGTGCCTTCGACGAAGGGGAAACTATAAGCGCAGTTTGCCCTTAGTCTGCATCCCACTCGGCCGATTGCTTGCTGCGGAGAGGCAGTCAGCGGCCAGTCAGCTAATCTCGACAATTAAGCGCGAGGCTTTATCGAGTATATTGACCCGTGGGCGAGTAAGTAGCTTGCCTACGCGACGAATCTGAAACCATTGCTGGAAGGGCACGCCGTTCGGCCCGGATTCTTGCGACTCCCAAGATGAGCACAAAGGTCTATCGGGGTAAGCCACTGAAAAACGTCAAGAGGGGAGATTCTACATGAACAAGGGTTGGTCACGAATATATGCGGCCTTGGTTGTGACGCTGTTCGTCGCAGGCATAGGGACCGTAATCGTCGTGAGGGGATCCTTAACTGACGAGGGTGGGGGCCTAACCGACCAGGGAGGGGCCATAGCCGAGGAGGCAGGAGCCGCAACGGACGAGGGAGGAGCCGTAACTGACGACGGTGGGGGTGCAACCGAGGAGGCAGGAGCCACAACCGACAACGAAGCCGACCTCACGTTAAAAGCCAAGGTAAACAACGGACGCTATGGTAGTATCACCGGCCCCGAGGCGCTCGTAGGCACGTCCCTCAGGGTGCATACGTGGATTGTCAATGAACAAAGACAAGGCGAAGGACTGGACAGCCTCGAGATGCCCACAGTCAGAATAGCGACGGAAGATACGCCCTGGATCAACCTGCTGCAGTTTGAGCTCCTTCATGTTGGTACGGGTGACGCAGGCGAACGGACCCCAGAAGTCCTGCGCGATATTGACTGGAAGATGCTGATCCCGGAGTCCAGCCGCGGGGGCACCGAGGTGCAAGAGTTGGTGGTGGGCCTGGGAACGGCCCGTGTGACCTGGGTTATTCCCCCCAATATGGCGAGTAGGCTGCCACCCGGGCACTATAAGCTTACAGCAACATTTGATAGCCGCGCGACGGAACACGCGGATATTGTGAAGGTTCTATTGACCAGCAAGCCAGCATACTTTCAGTTGCGCGCCCCGGCGAACAAGCGGGAGCGAGCGACGGTGATCCTGTCCCAAGCGTCTCATGTGGCAAGTTACGACCGAGATCAGGAGCGAGCCCTAGCCCTGGTCAAGTCGGCCCAAGAGCTTGACCCCGAGTACATGAAAGTGCACATGCACCTCGGAACCATATACCGCGTTCAGCGCCGGTGGGAGGAAGCCATTGAGGAATACACAACATACCTGGAGTACTTACAGACACAAGATCTTCCGCCCAGCGAAGACGGCCCCGTAGACCACCTCCGGTATCTCATCGACATGGTTCAAAAGAGCCTGCAACAAGAACAACAAGAGCACTATCGAGAACAGGTCAATCCCAATGCTGGTAATTCCCGCCATTGATCTGTCCGAGGGCCGGGCGGGGGCGGACCGTACCACTGGAAAACCGCGTAGCTGCCAGAGTTGTCTGCTTCATCCGAAAGGACATTGCAGATGTGGTATCCTAAGTTTTACAAGAACTGGTTGATCAGGGGAATTGGTAAGTGGCTTCTGCAAGGATTCACTGTAACCGTGAAGAATGGCCCCCTAAAAGGTAAGAAGTGGCTGCTGAACACTCGTCGTGAGTTTCGCCGAGGCACCTACGAACCCAAACAGAGCCGTCTGTTCCAGGAAATGGTCACCCAGGGCGATGTTGTCTATGACCTGGGCGCCCATATTGGGTATTACACCGTTATTGCGTCAGAGCTTGTCGGCGATAGCGGCCACGTGGTGAGCTTTGAGCCTATACCCTTCAATCTCCAGGATTTGCGCAAGCACTTACAGATCAACAACTGCAACAATGTTACGGTAATTGAGGTCGCTGTCGGAGAATGTTCGAAGTATTGCAGATTCACAAAGGGCACAGGAACACGCACTCCTCATCGTGCCGAAGCCGGAGAGCTAACGGTAGAAATGGCAACTCTGGACGAGATCGTCGAGGAGCGTAACCTGCTCATTCCTGATCACATCAAGATCGATGTAGACGGAACCGAATTATTGGTTTTGCAGGGCGCGGAATCGCTCATCAAGCAAGCACATCCAACGCTGTTCTTGTCAGTTCATAGCGACGAGGCTCGCACGCAGTGCCTCGATTTCCTGACAGCGCGCGGATACGATCTGCGGTCTATCAACGACAAATCATTAACCGAAACCCTGGACATCCTGGCTACCTACGATACCTGAGCACGATATTGGGTAGTAGCAACACGGTTGCCCAGGTAGCCCTAGAAACGGGACCGTTTTCTATGCTGGTAATTCCCGCCATTGATCTGTCCGCAGGCCAGGTGGTACGCCTGGCCCGGGGCGATATGAAGCAGAAGACCGTCTATAGCGATGACCCGGTCGCGATGGCCCGGCGCTGGGCTGACGAAGGCGCACAGATTCTGCATATGGTAGACCTTGATGGCGCGGTCAGCGGAAAGTTGGCGAATCTCGAAGCGGTTACTGAGATTGTCGAGGCCATTGATATTCCGGTTGAACTGGGCGGGGGGCTGCGAACCGTCGCTGATGTCCAGCGCGTGCTCGACATCGGTGTCCGATACGCAATAATGGGCACTGCTGCTTTGCGCGATCGGTCAGAGCTGGAAGCGGCGGTGGCCCGGTTCGGCGACCAGCTCATAGTCGGCATTGACGCCCGCGACGGTAAAGTAGCAGTGGAGGGCTGGACCGAAGGCAGCGATATTGATGCTATCCAGCTATCCCAGCAAATGGAACTGCTCGGCGTTGAGCGGCTTATCTGCACGGATATCGCCACCGACGGGATGCTGGTCGGCCCGAATCTGGCAGCTATGCGCCGGTTTTGCCAGGCGGTTGATATCCCGATAGTCGCCTCGGGGGGAGTAAGCAGTGTTGAGGATATCAAAGCGCTGCGCGAGCTGGAGCCACAGGGTCTGCTGGGCTGCATCGTCGGTCGAGCGCTGTACACCGGCGATTTAGCCCTGTCGGAGGCAATCGCAGCAGCACAATAAGCCGTTGGGGTAACGACAGCCCGTGCAAGTCGAAACACCGTGAGGTTTGGCAATGTACATGGATGAACTGAAATTCGATGATAGCGGTCTAATACCCGCAGTAATCTGCGACCACCAGACCAACGAAGTGCTGATGGTCGGCTATATGAACCAGCAAACGCTGCAGGAGACCGTGGCGACGGGTCGGACGACCTTCTGGAGTCGCTCGCGCCAGCAGCTATGGCGCAAAGGCGAAAGCTCCGGACACATCCAGCAGGTCAAATGGATCCGGGCCGACTGTGACGCAGATACCTTGCTGATCGGGGTCGAGCAGCGCGTAGCAGCCTGCCACCTGGGCTATCGCAGTTGCTTCTTTCGCGAACTGCGCGATGGCAAGTGGGAAGTGGTTGCCGAAAAGGTCTTTGATCCCGATGAAGCCTATTCGCAAGCGGAGTGATTGGTCAATCCGATGATTTGCAGGACTGACAAGTATATTGCGGTGGCTGTTGCATTGCTTGTTACGGCGGCAGCCGGCTGGTGTCTCGATGTCTTACAGGAAGAGCCTGGCCAGCAGGCCCAGGACTGGCTGGAGGTCGGGATAAAGCAGGCCGAGCAAGGGAACTATGATGTGGCCATTGCCAGCATCAAGAAGGCCATACAGCTCCAGCCCCGGTTGCAATCGGCCTACTACAATTTAGGGTTCATCTGCTACCAGGCAGGCAAGCCCCAGCAGGCTGTCAGCTATTACCACGAGGCACTGAAGCTCGACTCCGGCGATCTTGATTCGCGGCGAGGCCTGGGTCTGGCCTATACCGCCCAAGAGAAGTGGCCACGGGCCGCCGCGGTGTTCAGCGATCTGCTGCAGATGACGCCCGACGACATTGAAGTAGCCGTCCAACTGGGCCGCACTTACCTGGAAATGGGCCAACCCGAAAAGGCTGTCGGGCCCCTGCAGAAAGCAACCACCATTGCTCCGCCATATGCGCAGGCTCACCTTTATCTGGGCAGGGCATTGACCCTGACCGGGCAATTCACCCAGGCCGCGCAGCACCTTCTGCAGGCCCAGGAACTGAAACCCGACTCTGAGCAGATCAAGCTGGAGCTGCTCAATCTGTATGTCGAGTCGGGCGAGTTTCTGTCCGCCCTGCCCCTTGTTGAGGAGCTGGTTGCCAAACATCCCGACAGCGAGCAGCTCCTGCAAGCCCAGATCAAGATTTACGAGGGGCTGGGGCTTACCTGGGAGAAGCAGCAAGCTCAGGAGGCGCTGCTGACGCATCTGCCCGAGCAGCAGGCGCTGGCCGCCCGCACTCAGCTCGTCGAAGAATACCTATCAGAAGGCCGCTGGGAGCAAGCGCTGCCCCACCTGAAACTTCTTCACGAAGCCCAACCTGAGAACCCGTTGTTTACCGCAACTCTGGCACGATGTTACCTGAGAACCAGCCAGGGTGATAAAGCTTTCGAGGTGCTGCAAGCCGGCCTGGAGGCCAACTCCAACCAACCGAAGCTGGCCACGATGCTCGGGGACCTGTATGTCGGACGGCGCCAGCTCAAGCAGGCGCTCGACGCTTACCAGCAGGCACTGGCCGCCCACCGCGACTATCTGCCGGCGCTCCAGGCCGCTATCCAGGTGAGCCAGGAGCTGGGCCGCAGCGAACAGACTCTGCCGTGGCTGCGCCGACTGGTCGCCATAAAGCCCGCCGACTGGGAGGCAAGAATGATGCTGGCGGACATGCTCGCCAGCCGCGGACAGCCCGGGCCAGCAATGTATCAGTTCAACCAGATTGCCAGCCACAGCGATGACGAAGGACTTGCCGAGATCGCTCACCTCAAGCTGATGCAGCTTGCCGAGCAGACCGGTAACCAGGGCTATCAAGCATATCTTTACCGCCAAAACGTTCCTGAGGCTGAGTTGGATTCGGCGGGGCTTTCCCGCGAGCCCAGCGCTCAGCAGATGACCAAGAGCCGCCTCGAGGCGCTGGTCGCTGAAAACCCCGAAAGTCTGGCGGCCAGGGCACTGCTGGCCGAGTATTACCTACAAGTCGGCAATCTGGAGCAGGCAGGGGCAATTGCCGACGAGATCCTCCAAAAGCAGTCAGGCCACGGGCAGGGCAACTACTTGATGGGCCGGGTGCTACAGCAGCAGGGCAATTGCAAGCAGGCCCTCCCCTACCTGCGCAAGGCGATAGCCGCTCAACCGACAGCAGCTCCAGCCTACCAAGCCCTGCTCGAAACCACAGAAGCGATTGATCGCCTGTCTCTAGCGCGTGATTTTCTGACCAGTGTACTGGCTGATACGTTGGGCGCTGCACAGCCGGATCGGCAGGCGCAGGCTATTCACTTGATTGTCCGCTCTCTGGACCGCATCTACCAGCAGATTGGCGGCTCTGACCACGCAGTGGCCGAACTGACGGCACTGTCAGATGCTTATCCCGACTCGGCGCTTCTGGCTATGGCAATCGCTCGGATATTAGTCAGGAGCAACCAACTCCAGCAGGCTGCCAACTACTATAAGCGAGCGGCCCGCTTGCCCAAGTACGGTAAGGTCCTGGCAGAAGGTGCTCTCCTACTGTTGGCCGAACACCCGCAGGATAGCTTAGCCCTGGCCAATGATTATCTGGCCCGCGTCGTGCAGGACAGCAAGGCACTGGAGCTTATTGTCGAGATGCAGGGAAGCTCCCAGCCGCTGAGCCCGGCTCGCGAGCAAGCCCTGGCCAAACTGCTGAGCAGCCTGCCTCGTAGTAGTGACTACGAGATGGCCAAGGTGGAGCTGTGGAAGCAGGCGGGGCGTCTGATCGAGGCCGAGGCTCATTTTGCGGCGGAGGTGGTGGCTGACCAGGATAATTCGGCCCTGCGCGCGGCTCTGGCCTACGCTCTGTGGCTGCAGGAGAGGAAGGCCGACGCCCTGACTCAACTCAACCGGCTTCCCGCACAGGCTTTCCAGAACCCCACCCTGCGCATCTTTAGGGCAACAGCCCTGGCGGCAGCCGGCGACCGCGATCAAGCCATCCACGAGCTGGGACAGGTGCTGGTTGACCATCCGGCACAACCCCAGGCCAAGCTGACGAGAGCTGATCTGCTCGGCCAGGCGGGAGAGTATCAGGAGGCGCTCTGGGAGCTGGGCCAGACGCTGGTCTTTCATCCCGAGATACAGCAGGCCGGCGACGCGGTAGTGGCAATGGTTCAGGAGGGCAAGCTGCCGGTGAGCACAGTGCTGCTGGCGCTTGACCACGCCTATGCCATCGCCCGCCAGCCGGAGGTAGTGCGCAAGCTGGTACCGCGGCTCAGCAAGTGGGCCAATCAAGAAGCAGTCGAACAGTGGCTGGCCAATCATCCGCGTCTCGATGAGGGGGAGTAGCGGGTGGCTGCTCCGTTTGTGGCGATAGTTGGGCGCACGAACGTGGGAAAATCAACCCTATTCAATCGCCTGGTCGGACAAAGACTGGCCGTGGTGGATGCGATCCCCGGTGTGACCCGGGATCGGCTGTACGCAGAGATTGACCTGGACGGGAGCGATATTGTCCTGGTTGATACCGGCGGATTGGCCGGCGCGGAAAGTGACCAGTTTATGACTCAAGTAAAGGAGCAAGCCGCCATTGCACTGCAGGAAGCCGACTTGCTGCTATTTATGGTGGATGCCCGCGAGGGATTGGTTTCGCTGGATTGGGAAGTAGCCGATGTGGTGCGCCGCTCGGGCAACCCCGTCATCCTAATCGCCAATAAGATGGAAAGCCCCAAGTTGGAGGCCAGCGAATTTGCTGAGTTGGGGTTTGGCATGTCCTTGCAGTTGTCTGCGCTGTACGGCTATGGGCTGGGCGAGGTGATAGAAGCCATTCTCGATGACCTTCCCGAACCGGAAGCTGAGCCCGAGCCGGTGGCCGGGGAGGTCGCCGTAGCCCTGGTAGGGCGACCCAACGTGGGCAAGTCCGCTATCATCAATGCTCTGCTAGGGGAAGAGCGGGTCATAGTCAGCGAGCAGCCAGGTACCACCCGCGACGCCGTAGATATCGCGCTAGAATTCGCGGACGAGCCCTATCGTCTGGTTGACACCGCCGGACTGCGGCGCCGCGGCAAGCGGAGCGAGGGTCTGGAATACTACAGCAGCCTGCGGACCCTTCGTGCCCTGCAGCGCGCCGATGTAGGGATAGTGGTCATTGACGCCCTGGAGGGTGTCACCAGCCAGGATGCCCATATCATCGGCGAAGTGATGGAGGCAGGCCGGGGCCTGGTGCTATTGGCTCACAAGTGGGACCTGGTGCAGGACTTTGCCCGTAGCCAAACCGATGATGGCAATAATATGGCGCAAATCGAGCAGACGCTGCGGAGGGATTTCTCTTACATCGTCGGCAGCAAGCTGCGGTTTGCTGACTTTGCCGAGTTGCTCTTCACCTCGGTGGTAACCGGGGAGGGGCTTGGCGAGATTCTCCCCACCGCCAAGCAAGCTGCTCACCAGTACGCCCGCCAGCTTGACCCCACCAGGCTCAATCAGGTCCTGCAGGAGGCACTGGCAGCTCACCAGCCTCCTTCCCGCAAGCACCACCTGCGTATACGCGGCATCGAGCAGGTCACCACGCGCCCACCAACCTTTGTTCTGCGGGTTAATGACCCTGAACTGATGCATTTTTCTTATGAGCGCTACCTGGTCAACCAACTTCGCGAAGCCTTTGGCTTTCTGGGCACTCCCATCAAGCTGTTTGTGCGCGGTCGTTCCCAACGACAAAGATAAGATATGGAACACACAGAAAGCTATGCGAATTTCCCTGTCTGGATAGTTCTCTTGTCCAATATTGTTGCAATATCAATCTATGCGCTCGGAACTTACATATTGGCGGGACTAGGAATAGTGGTGGCTGTCCTCTACCTGTGTTATTGTTTTTGGATTGAGTTTCGGGTACTCACGAGGAGTTGTGTAGACTGCTACTACTATGGCAAGCTTTGCGGACTGGGCAAAGGCAAGCTGTGTTCTTTATTGTTCCAGAAGGGCGACCCGCGGAGATTCGTTGAGAAGGAAGTTTCCTGGGCCAAGTTACTGCCAGATTTTATGATCTTTGTCTTTCCCCTCGTGGGCGGTGTCGTGCTCTTGGTAAGAGATTTTACTTGGCTTCTGGTGGCGATGCTGGCGGCCTTGATCATTCTGTCCTCTGGTGGCAACGCCATGATAAGGGGATCATTTGTCTGTAAGCACTGCAGACAAAGACAAATCGGTTGTCCAGCCGAGGAGGTATTCAAGAGGAACAAGAACCAAGACAAGTAAACATATATTGGTGAACATAGCAAATGACACATGAGACAATAATGACGGTCGGCCTAGCAATAATTGCCTACCTGGTCGGCGGCATTCCCATTGGAGTGCTGCTCAGCGACAGCCGCGGGATCGACATCCGGAAATATGGCAGCGGAAATATCGGGGCCAGCAATGTATTGCGGGCCCTGGGTGTGAAGGCGGGCGTAGCTGTCTGGTTGGCTGATGTGGCTAAGGGGTTGCTGCCGGTGTTGTGGTCACGACCGCTGCTGGCCAGTATAGCGACAATTGGCCCAATGGAGTTGTGGATAAGCCTTGTGGCACTGGCGGTCGTAGTGGGCCACTGCTTCTCACCATATCTAAAGCTGGCCGGCGGGCGAGGGGTTTCCACCAGCCTGGGCGCGCTGCTGGCCATAGACTGGCGGGTGGGAGGGTTGATCCTCGCAGTGTGGATAGTTGTGGTAGCTGTTAGCCGGTATATCTCGCTGGGTTCGATCCTGGCGGCGGTCAGCGCTCCGCTGCTCTTTACACTGTACACCGATTCCCCTTACTATTTGGCATTGGGAGTTGTCCTTGCTATCCTGATCATCGAACGGCACCGACCCAACATTGGACGTCTGATGACCGGCACAGAACGTAAGATTAGACAGAAAGCTGAGGAGATCGCCGAAGAACCAAGTGATGAATCAGACCAATAATGAATCCAGGACAACAATCATCGGCGCCGGCGCATGGGGGACAACGCTGTCGTGGCTGCTGGGCAGTCACGGCCATCCTGTAACCCTGTGGGCACGCAAGCCCGAGCTTGCTGCCCAGCTCCAGGAACAGCGCGAAAACAGCAAGTACCTGCCTGGCCTGGTGCTGCCAGAGATTGTCACTGTGACCTCGGATCTGCCCGAGGCACTGGCCGAGGCCCAGACGGTTATAATCGCGGTCCCCTCCCACGGCTTTCGCGACGTGGTGGTGCGCGTCGCTGAACATATCTCCGCCGGGAGCCTCATATTGAGCGTCGTCAAGGGCCTGGAGCGAGGCACCGGGATGCGCATGAGCGAGATCCTTGCCGAGGAACTCAGCGATCCCCCCGCCCACCCTATTGTCGTCCTGTCCGGGCCTAATCTATCCGGAGAGATCGTCCAGGGGATGCCGGCAGTGTCCGTGGCCGCCGCTGAGAACCAGAACGCCGCCGAGTATATTCAGAGGCTTCTCAGCTCCGACCGTTTTCGTATTTACCGAAATTATGATATAATAGGAGTGGAACTGTGCGGAGCGCTGAAGAACATTATCGCCATAGCCAGTGGCATAAGCGACGGGCTGGGCTTTGGCGGTAATGTCAAGGCCGCGCTTATCACGCGGGGCCTGACCGAGATTGGTCGCATCGGCGTGCAATTGGGGGCTGAAGCGGCTACCTTCTGGGGCATTGCTGGTGTCGGTGACCTGGTCACGACTTGCAACAGTCAGCTCAGCCGCAACTGGCAGGTAGGAAGGCGCCTCGCCAACGGCGAGTCGCTCAGTGCCGTCCAGGATAGCACTCCCGCCGTCGCCGAGGGTATCTATACAACCCTGGCCGCCAGAGAGCTATCTGCCAGGCTGGAAACAGACATGCCGGTGACCGAGGCCGTTTACCGGATTCTGTTTGAAGGTGCCAGTCCCACCGCCGAAGTCGGATATCTAATGAGCCGGCCCCACAAGGCGGAAGTCGAGCCGTGGCAGACTGCCAGTAACCGGTCCGAGTGACTCACCACCGCAGGGAGGAGTCAGCTCGGTTCGGACGAATCTATCAGTGCCCGGACGCTATCCAAAACTTAGAGGGAGGCTGGTCAATGGCACGCATAATCAACAAGGCAGAACTGGTGGACGTAATCGCCCAGAAAGCAGACCTGACGAAGGTCGCCGCTAAGGAAGCCCTCGAGGCGCTCTTGGAGACTATCAGCAAGGCCTTGCAGCGGGGGGATAAGGTCCAGATCACCGGGTTTGGCGCATTCGAAGCCCGGTGGCGTGAGTCGCGCAAAGGTCGCAACCCGCAGACAGGCGAAGAGGTTGACATCGCCGGGAAGTGGGCGCCTGCCTTCAAGGCGGGCAAGGCGCTCAAGGATGAAGTTGCCTCAGCGCAACCTCCCTCGGTGCCAGATACCTCACCACCTGTAACGCCGGCGTCGCCGTGGGGCGACAGTCAGGCATAAGCAGGGAGTACCTGACAGAGAATTACTGGCGTGTAGCAAACTGGTCGGGGCGTGGCGCAGTTTGGCTAGCGCGTTTGACTGGGGGTCAAAAGGTCGCCGGTTCAAGTCCGGCCGCCCCGACCATCTCTGCTTGGGTTGAGCTATGTTATTGGCCGAGCTGCCGCAGCCCACTGAACACCATATCCAGGCCGCTCCCGCAAGGTTGCACAACCCGGGAGCGGCCTGCTCAGTCAATAGACCAAGACTCAATCATCAGCCTGGGGGTCGCCACGCCCAGCGCTGTCCGGCTTCTCATCACTAATGCAAAGTCAGGAGCAACCAAACCGTGAGCGCCGATCCCAGCAGTGCGCCCGACCAGGATTTGGCCAGAGCTACATTTGCCCGATATGAGAAGTTCATCAACCCCGGCTTGGCCACTCTCACCAAGTTCATGGGATTTGAAGGCGTCGAGGTGGCGAGCGAGGGCTGCTACGTCACCGACTCAACGGGCAACCGCTATCTGGACTGCTGGGGCGGGCCCGGTGTCTTTACCATGGGTCACTGCCACCCGCGGATTGTCCAGGCCGTCCAGGAGCAGGCAGCACAGCAGCCGTTGGGCAGCCATATACTGCTGAACCCCATTCATGGCCAACTGGCCGAGGCCCTGGCCGAAATCACCCCCGGCGATCTGCAATACTGCTTTGTGTGCAACTCCGGGGCCGAGGCAATCGAAGCGGCACTAAAGTTCGCCCGCGGGTGCACAGAGCGACCCCACTTCGTGGCTGCTGAGGGCGCTTTCCACGGCAAGACCTTCGGCGCACTGAGTGCCTCGGGCCGTGATGCTTACAAGCAGCCCTTTGAGCCACTGCTCGAGGGCTTCACTCATATCCCATTCGGTGACGCCGAAGCGCTGGCCGAAGCCGTTGACGACCGGACAGCAGCCGTTATCCTGGAACCGATCCAGTGCGAAGCCGGCATCATCATCCCCCCCGAAGGCTATCTGACAAAAGCCCGCCAGATCTGTAACAACACCGGTGCGCTGCTTATCTTCGACGAGATCCAGACGGGCCTCGGGCGTACCGGGCGGATGTTCGCCTGCGACTGGGAGGAAATCGCGCCCGATATCATCACTCTGGGCAAGGCCCTGGGCGGCGGGGTGATGCCGATTGGCGCGGCTATTGCCACCCCCCAGGTTTGGACCATCTTTGAAGATAGTCCCCTAATTCACAGTTCCACTTTCGGGGGAAATCCGCTGGCCTGTGCCGCCGCCCTGGCGGCGCTGGAGGTCATCACTGACGAGAACCTGGTCAACAAATGCGCAGAGCGCGGTGATCAGCTTCTGGCAGGTCTTGGTGAGACCGCCACGGACTATCCGGAGATGATCAGCGCTGTGCGGGGCAAGGGCCTGCTGGTGGGCATCGAGTTTACCGACAGCGACCTGGGCGGCTTGACCATAACTGCTCTGGCTCAGCGCCAGGTATTGGCCGCCTTTGCCCTCAATGATCCGCGAGTGCTGAGGTTCGAGCCACCTGCGATCATCAGCGCCCAGCAGGTGGATGAAGTAATCCAGGCAACCTCCCAGGCGCTGGCCCAAACCGCGGCTATACTGCAAGCGTAACTCAATGGTGGGGAGGCCATGGAGCAGCAGCCCCTGTACCTATTAGACCGCGAATCACCGGCAGATCGCCGGCGTCGCCAGCAAAGGCAGCAGCAATCTACCTGCTGCAGTTGCCTGCTCGTGGTAGTCTCGTTCCTAATTGCGCTTATTGTGCTCTGGCGGCCGCTGGTCGGCTGGTTGCAGCAGCGATCTGAGGCAGCCCAGGGTCGCCAGATAGTCGCAATGTTCCCCCTCCAGGTGCAGACTGACGCTACTGTCTACCGCCGGCATAACCTGGTGCGTTTTCAAGTCCAGGTAACCAACCCCTACGGAGAGACGGTCAGACTGAAGGAGCCGCCCCAGATTGTAGTGCGGCAGGACGAACAGATAGTAATGACCGTCGCGGGTGTGCGCCGACTTACCCCGCCGTGGAACGCCGCTGAGGAGTCCTACGTGTGCTACTGGCCAATACCGTGGGCAGCTAAGCCCGCCAGATACGTAGCAGAAGCCAGAATCAAGATATCCAATCCCGATAACTGGCCCTGGCAATTAGATGTTCCCCCCGACGAGGAAAAGACCAGCTACGAACACGGCACCAGCTATTGCATTGCCCGGATGCCCTTCCAGATCACCCGCCAGCCTCCTCCAGACATCTCGCCAGGGCTGTGCGTAGCCACCTGGGAGGCGGATTTCCCTGAAGGTCAGGCAATCAGACGCCCTGATGGTACCACCGGCGACTGGCAGGTGATCCTGGATTGGTGCGAGTTTCTGGGCGCTGATGCTCTGTGGTTCCGGGGAGCGGTAACCCGCCTCGGCTGCACTGACGAAGCTCCTTTCGCCAAGAAAAACCTGGAGGCCATTCCCCGCCTGGCTGCGGCCGCTCATCGGCGCGGTCTTCGCTTCGGCGCGTGGGCTGTGGCCTACGCCACTTATCCACGAAAACGCACAGACAACCGCGGGCTTCCTATCTACCAGTGGGGCCAAGATATCTCTCTCAGCACCGGCCAGACTTCCAGTGTCTCTTTCATCTCGCTGTTGGATCCGAAACGAATCACGCATCTGGCCGATTTCTTCGAGCAGATGCAAAGAACCCGCGAGGTTGACTTCGTGGGACTGGACTACCTGCGCAACGAACGCGGCGGCTATGAGATGGCTGACGAGTTCACCTCGCAAATGCCCGTTGATCTGCCCGACAACTGGGCAGATTACAGCCGCACGCAGCGCTGGAAGTTTGTGGCCCGCAAGATAAAAAGTGAATGGAACTCCGATGTAGACTTCTACGAGCAGTGGAACTGGTGGCGCGCCCACCTGAATGCCAGCAACGTTGAACAGATGATTCACAAAAGCGGCATACGCAAGCCGATCTGGGTCTTTCAACTGGGCTGGATGCACGGAGCGCAGCACGGGCAGGATGCCCTCATGTTCAACGACGCTGGCGTGGCTCTGATTGCGCCCATGCTATATCAGACAGAGAGCTTCGAGCACTTTAATTACGTCATCGAATCGTGGAGCAGGCACATCAAACCTGGTCAGGTAAATCTGGCCGCCGGCGACCAGGTGGATGACTACTGGCACAAGCCAGCCGCCAGTGCAACTAGAGGATCACGCCAGCCGGCGGCTCCGGAAGTTATGTCGCAGCGAATGGTGCGCGCTCATCGCGAGATGATCGAGGGCGAACGCACAGTCGGCGCTTTCTGGCATGATATTTCGCGGGCGGCCGTGCAGGGACGGCTTGGGCCCTATCCGGGTCGTGAATGGGCGCTGGCGGGCGCGGCTGCCTTCAGCGATATCCGCCAGTCGTGGGAGGTTTATCCCCTCCGCGTACAATTGTCTATGCCCGATAGTGCTCCCATCGGCGCCATCTGCACCGCTCGGATAACAATTGAGAACGTCAGCCCGGCCCCAGTGCGGAATATCACCATCAAACTGGAAGACACTGAGCTCATCGCGCCGATTTCGCAACGACAGCGACAGGTGGCTGAAATTGGACCGGGCGAATCTCATACTGTACCACTGCGCCTGCGCATAACCCAGGCAGATCCCCAACGAGCCAACCGCTATATGATCGCGGTGCGCGTGGGCTGGCCGCCGGGTGACTACGGCGAGAAGGTTAGGGAAAATTTGCCCAGAACTATCGTAGCAATAAAGTACATCAACGGGACCTGAAGCATTACCAACTATTCTGCAAGCTGCCACTGATTCGCCACCCCTTGGGTGCAACCCGTCGGCGGATGTGCCAATTGTGATACTAAGAAGATGAAGCTGAGCCAGATATGGAGCAGATGGGTGGGCGACAAGCCGCCCCTGCCTGAGAAATTCACTCAACCCGGTTGCGGCGAGTTTGCCGAGGTCGCTCCCTACTACGACCGGCTGATGAGCTCGGTGCCCTATGAAAGCTGGGTGGACTACGTCGAAGCGCTGCTCCAGCGCCACAGCCGCCAACCTCGTCGGGTGCTCGACCTGGCCTGTGGCACCGGCCGGGTCGGCTCGGAGCTTATCCGGCGAGGCTATCAAGCCTTCGGAGTGGATCTGTCCGAGGCAATGGTCCGCTACTGCCGAACACAAACCCCGCCACTGCCGGCGGCCACAATGGATGCCTGCCAACTGGCCCTGGCACCGCAAAGCCTCGACTTTATCGTCTCGCTTTATGACAGTCTCAACTATATTATTGAGCCGCAGGGGCTGCAAAGCTGCTTTGCCGGCGTCTGGCGGAGCCTGACTGACGAAGGTATTTTCATTTTCGACTTGAACACTGAACTGGCCCTGCGCGCCGGTCTCTTTACCCAGGATAATTTGAGGGGCAGCGATCCTCTGAAATACTCGTGGAAGTCGTATTGGTACCCGGATAACAAGATCTGTCGCATTGATATGTGGTTTCGCTGGGAAGGCCCCGGAGGCCCCCGCGAATTTGAAGAAGTCCACTACGAGCGGGCCTACAGCGAATCAGAAATCAAACAGATGCTGGCTGAGACCGGCTTCAGCAATATAACCGCCTACAACGGCTATACCTTCAAGCCACCGACAGCCCGCTCTGACCGCGTCTTCTACGTCGCTGAGAAGTAGGAGTGCCATAAAGCGCATCCTGCTGACGGGGAGGGTCTTCAATGAATCTGGACAATATCAAGCGTCAAGTCGTCCGGCCCGGCAACCAGCGTGGCCCAGGGCACGACCACCTGTGCCTACAATGCGGGCAATGGAGGTGAGAGTTGTGAGTGAATTGCGGACGTGTGGCGGCCAGCACAAGATAGCGCCCCTGCCTCAGTGGTTGCGTGCGGTCTGTTGGATGGCCGTGGGGGCTCTGTTGGCCTGCTCGGCTTTCTGGGGGGGTAATGCATACCGGCACCACATAATCCATGGACCTATGGGTAACAAGCACATGCAGCCTAACCCGGTAAGGATAGCTCGGCTCGGCAGCCGAGTGGTACCCCAACTATGTGCAGAAATTGCGGAAATGTGGCGGCCAGGTCAGGATACCCCCTCTGCTGACCTGATATCTTGGGCGAGAGCGCTTGGTGAGATTGGGGACCCCCGTGCTGTGCCGACCCTTATAGGTCTCGCTGATCACAATCATGAATCGGTCCGTCTCTATGCCGTACTTGCGATGTGGGAAACCGGCGACCCACGGTGTCTTCCTGCACTCAAGAGGCTTGCAGAAGATACTGACGAGGATGTGGCATGGGCGGCCTGCGGGGCGATCGAGGCAGTCAAAGAGACACGCTCTTCAGAAGAGGAGCGCTGACCAGAAGGTTGACTGATGGGTCTGGACAATTACGATGGCGATGGCCTGTTCGGGCAGACGGTGACTGCGGCGGGGACCACCAACTTCATCTGGGACGGGCAGGATTTGCTGTTGGAGGCTGACTCGGACGGCACTACACAGGTAACTTACAGCCAGACGCCGAATGTATATGGGGAGCTGGTCAGTCAGCGGGTGTGGGAGCAGCCAGCATTGGCTGCGTAGTGAAAAGGAGAAGGATATGTGGCAGGGCAATGACTAAGCACTTGTGTCTTGCACCGGGGCAACGCCGGGGGCATCGGGAGAGCTTTCGCTGGTTGATTGCGCTGGTACTGGTCATTGTCGGACTGCCAGTCGTCCTCTATGTGGCCACCCGGGAAGAACTGCACCGACCAGTCGGGTTCGCCAACATTGAGAACCTCGAGAAGGCCATTGACCTGGACCTCCCACCGCACACCCAGCTCCTGGAGTCGTGTCTAGGTATCGTGCCAGGAGAGCTAATAGTCCTAGCGGCAGTGCGCCTGCCCACGACAGAGTTGGCTTTGTTTTGGGATCAAGCCCACATGGAACCCGAGCCGGGCACAGCCGAGGACCTCCGAGCATTCCACTCATGGTGGCAAATGGGAGTACTGGCGCGGCCGGCCCCCCGCCCGGACGAGCAGATGTTCTGTCGCACATTATCTGATACCAAGTCCTGGGATATGTTAGTAGTGCTGGCCGTGCCGCATGGTTCGGGACGGACGACACTATATCTCGTGAGTGTACAATAGCAGCGAGGCGATGGTGAGTATGGACGCACTGCGAAGGCGCCATCCGTGGCTATTCTGGGGCGGAAACCTGGTGGCCTTGGCTGCTGTAGCAGTCATGCCGTGGCCCGTCATGGGTGCGCTCTTTGGTCACGGGCTCTTTCTGACTCCTTCGGCAATAGAAAGCTACGGTCTGGAGCTGACTTGGCCGCAGCAGGCAGCCTGGACCTGGCTCCCATTAGTCGTCGCTGTGGTGGCGGCAGCCGCGCTCTACATGTTGCTTGCTACCCTGACGCGAACGCAGTTGCCCAAGTGGGCCCGGTGGGGCGGAGTTGTGGTGCTGGTCTTGCTCGGCGCATATAATGTCTTTCCGGTCTGCATCGGTCTGCTGCATACGCTCTCATGGCTGGCGAGATAGCGCTCATTCTGGCAGAATGGCATTGCCTTGGCATCTCGACTTTACCGCTGACCGGCCCCAATGAGAACGTCACTGACACGTATCGTTACTCCAATGGAGCATGATCAAAGCTATGAGCAACACAGCCCGTCTGCAGCACGACACCGCCGAACGACTGGTTTCCGTCCTTATTGCCGTCCGTCGCTTGCTCTCAATAATGGCACTGCTGGTGGCGGCACTGGCGCTTTTCCCCAACGAAGCGACAGCCAGCCCCTATAGCCTCTTCCTGCGACTCGAGGCAGACGCGCTGGCCGAAGGCGGCGCTGATGTGCCCGGGCAGATAACCGGCCGGCCCCAGGTGCGCCGCCCCACCAGCCTAGCCGCAGCCGACCGGCCCCTGGTGCTGGTGGACTACACCTCGCAGACCCCCGTGGTTCTCAAGCGTGACGGAACTCGCCCGGGAGCCTGGCATTCCAAGCTGCTGTCGGTACAATACGTTACGCCCCTGCGCGAGACACCGCCAAAAAGCCTCTGGACAGTGGGTCTCGAGTTGGGCAAGGCTGACAACAATATCAGCTACGATTTGCTGGCGGAAAGTTACAGTATCTCAGCCAATAGCGACTCCTACGCGCTGAGCTTGGCTTATCAATTCAATGATGACTGGCAGGTAGGGGCCGGCTGCACCTGGACAGACAGCGCCGGCGAGGCGCGCGGGCCTGCTGTTGCTGATTACTTCGGCCTTGATGACAGCAATTGGCCGGGGCTAAGTTCAGAGGCCACCCGGTATGTGGTCGGCGTCTCTCACAGTACGCCCAAATGGCAGTGGGGTTTGCAGTACGACTGGTCGGCTCCCCGCCAGAATCTGCGCGTGACAGCAGACTCGGATGATTATGGTCTGGACTTGAGCGGAGATGAGCATCGCCTGGAGGCCTATCTGGCCCGCCCTAAAGGCAGTGAGACATATTTTCTGTCCGGATGGGACCAGAAAGCCGACACAGCCGGCACCTTCGCGCTGGGACTGACGGGCATGGCAGAAATGCACGCTGCTACCAGAGATAAGTCGCTGATCGCGGGCTGGCGCAAAGTCGAGGGCCTGCGAGGTCAGCAGCTTACCCTGGACTGGCGCAAGACAGGGTTCTTCACCGATAATCATGCCTACACCGGGCTGGTGCCTGATCCTACCAACGAGATGGCCGGCCTCCTGGCGGATGCCGACATCTCCACCTACTCGCTGCGCTATGGGCGTCAGGATCCGCTCAGCAGCCGGCTTGCCTTGCTCTCCAGCCTTACTGTTCATCGCGCCCTGTGCGACGGCAACTTGCTGCTGCGGCTCTCACCAGAAGAAGGGGAGGATCCCGAGACCATCGCCGAATATCACATCGCCGACGGCCTGCTTTACCTGTACACGATTTCAGTTGGGCTAAACTACCAAACTGACGACTACCGGGCGGCGCTTACTTATACCACCGGCTATGCTAACGCCGATGAAGCCCTAAAAGCCCTAAAGCACCAGGCTCAACCGGCACAGAACGGAGGAGGCGGGGATCCGTCTAACCATCTGAAGGCGCAGGACTTCATCACTATGTCACTTACGAGGTATTTCTGAGGAGAACAGGCACTGCCCCGACCGATAGGAGTGTCCAAAGAAATAGCCACCCACACGCACTGAGGTCGGGGAGCCCTATACTTGCTCAATCACCATGTCCAAGAACTCAACAAGAGCACCCGGCTCATCGCTTTCCAGCAACCTGATAGCCTCGCGCGGATGCTGATTTAGCTGACCAGTTATCATATAGGGGATGTCGTACCCCCATCTCATTGTCTCACGCAGTTGGACGACATGTTGCTCTATGAACTGCAGGATAGGACGTAGCTGATAGTTCGGGTTCTTCAAGAACCCGATTAGCAGCTCCAGCGGACAATTCCCCGCGCCACGCCCCAGGCCTGCCACAGTCGCATCAAGACGATTCGCCCCCAGGATGATGGCTTCGATGGTGTTAGCAAAGGCCAGTTGTTGGTTGTTGTGGCAGTGGATGCCCAACTGCTTGCCGGTGGCTTCGGTGATAGCTAAGTACTTACGGGCCAAAGCCTGGATCTCTTCGGAGTACAAGGCGCCGAAGCTATCCACCAGATAGATCGTGCCAACGTCGGTCTCGCCAAGAGCCTCGAGCGCGTCGTCAAGGTCGTTGTCCTGAACGACCGAAATAGCCATCAAGTTGACGGTAGTCTCATAGCCCTTCTGATGAGCATCCTCGATCATGTCAATGGCAGTAGGTATCTGGTGGATGTAGGTGGCGACGCGCACCATGTCTAGCGCACTGTCGGCGGCTGGCAGAATGTCTTCATGGTAGTCGGTACGCTCGGCATCAGCCATCACGGAGAGCTTCACATTGGTGGGATTGTCTTCAACAATGCGCCGGATATCGTCCTCGTCACAGTATTTCCAGGTCCCAAATTCGTCCGGGGCAAAGATCCGCTTTGAGGCCTTGTAGCCTAGCTCCATGTAGTCAATGCCGGCTGCTGCACAGGTCTGATAGAGTTCTCGTACCAGGCCGTCCTCGAATCGGTGGTCGTTTATCAGCCCGCCGTCACGAATGCTGCAATCCAGCACCTTGATCTCAGGCCGCCAGGTTACCCACGAACCTTTTTCCGCGGCAGTGTGTTGTTCTGGGTTTTCGGTCATGTGGTCTACGCCTTTCAGTGGTGGAGTCTTGCCCGCAGGTCTGTCATAACGGAGTTCTTCATCCAACACATGATTCCCTTCTTTTCCCACCTCATCATCTCAAGCTGGTCCAGGTCGAAGGTCGCAACCCCGGGCGTATGGGCTGAGCCAACAAGTGAATTGCCGGCGCGCTGGAGGAAAGTGCTCGCGACCAGCCGGCCATGTATTGATGTGGAAGTCAAGACACTGCGCCTGTCTCAGCCATCCTACTCGCTCTGGCTCTCACAGCCCCAAAGCGAGAAAAGAAAGCTGCTGGATCTGCTACTCTTAAACTGCATCTTCGATGTGAAGAAGGGCGACTCGCAGCCGGTCTGGATCGAGGTGCATGTGCCGCGGGCGACTGATCTCGTGGCAAGAGAAGAGCACGCATAAGCGATGGTGACGAGGAAACTGTTGGCAGTCTTGCCCAGCCATTCCCAGAAACCCGCGCCACAGCGGTGTAGCCGGAGAACAAAGAGAATAGGCTGTGTGTTGAAGGACAAACGGGCGAATAGCTGGCGTCCCGTTGGGGAGCGTTGGCTTTCGGCCGGATTATCGCTATGGTGTGTGTCAATGTTTGGAGCCACTCAGAGCGGGATGAAGCCAGGCCAGTAGTGCGCCTGCACCGGGCAGAATCGTCGTAGCGTACAAGGCGTAAGCGACGCCGTGACTGTCAGCGAGGTAACCCACCAGTGGTGCTACCATCCCCGCTACTCCCCACGAGGCTCCCATGCCCAACGCCGCTGCAGTGCTGGCGCCTTCAGGCATTATTGCCTGAGCCTGTGCAATGTTGACGTAGTCGGCACATCGCAGCAAGAACCCACCCAGGAACAGTGCTACCAAAGCCGCACTGCCACTGCTGGCCACCGCTAAGATCAACAAGGGGCCGGCGCCTAGTAAGGTTGTGGCAGTCAGCAGGCGTTCATTGACTGTCAGAGCGAGTCTGCCCCCGACCAAAGCTCCCAGCGCGGTACCAACCGCGAGCACGAATAGGGCAAAGCCTCCCATCGTCAAAGAAGCCCCTTTGACACTGATCAGCACCGGCATGAAGTTGACAAATGCCGTCAGGGTGGTGGTGCGGAAAATTATGACCATAAGCACCGGCATCATCTGGCCCAGTCGTGGCAGCAAATGCTGGCGCAATCGAAACTGCTGGGCCGCGGCCGGGCTATCCCGCTCTGGGTTGACTATGGCGACGAACAAGCCGATTACCAGTCCCACCACCACCGCCGGCAGCAACCCATGCAGAGAACCCCAGTACTGGTACAGTGCTACACCGGCCATCGAACCGGCGGCAACGCCAAACGTTCCAGCAACCCCGAAGATGCTGAGTCCGAAGGCACGCTGGTCCCCGCGCCATGTCGTTGCCAGAGCCGCTGCGCGGGGATGAAAAAGCGCAACACCAGTTGCGCCGAACAGGATCAGTGCTACAGTCCATCCAAACGAGGGTGCCAGGCCAATGGCGCTGACACAGATGGCAGTTATCAGCACGCCAATGAGCACCACCCGCGGTATGTGCAGACGGTCGGCGATGTAGCCGAAAATGAGTTGTCCGAAGTTGGCTATGAGCGACATCACCCCAGCCAGCAAGCCAATTGCCGTGTTGTTGAGACCGTAGATAGTCTTGAGTACCGGCCACAAGGGCGGCAGAAAGTTCAGGTAGGCGTCACAACTGAAGTGACCTGCGCTCAGCGCCGTTATGGTGATCAGATCGCCACGCTGGTTGCGTGGCCCACCCGTCGGGGTACGCTGAGAATTGTGTTCAAGATCGTTTTGAGATAGATGGCAGTCGGCGTCATTCATAGTATAGTGATAGGCGGCTTGCTTACTGGAAGAAGTCCGCCAAGCGCTCCTCGCAGGGGCATCCACCTCAAACGTTCACCAGCAGCGGGCTGCCCGTGGGTTGCTTAGCATCAGTCACCTGCTCGGGACAGTTGCAGTGCTTGCTTTTCTATTTCCTTGCTCAGTGGCTAGCTTCCTGCCCGACGCTACTTGCCGACCCCAGGGCCCGGAGAAACCGTTTATTGCAAGTCTGATGGCCACATCAATCACATCTGCAATCACACAGGGCTCACAGCTCAAATGATTATCCCAGGGACAGTGACCGATACTCAGGCTTTCACTTAACACAAAGTCGAGTATCTCACTACAGCGCAGCAGCTTGACGTAGTGCTGCGCCTACTGGACCCACTTTTGATAGTCGGAGTCACCCTTTAAGGCTCGTACGACGTTTGGCCCACGGCTGGGCTTGCCCGAGGAGATTGTCAACCGCCAGCCGTTCCCTGGTCCCAGCCTGGCGGTACGCATCATCGGCGAGGTCACGGCCAAGCACCTGGAGATAGTGCGGGCCGCCGATGCCATTTTCCACGACGAACTACATGGTGCCGGGCTTTCCGACCAGATCGCTCAGAGCTTCGCCGTCTTTGCTGACCTGCAGTCGGTGGGAGTGATGGGTGATGAGCGCACCTACGCTTATCCGATGATCCTGCGAGCGGTTACCACCAGCGAGTGGGAGTAGCCAGGCGCGGGCAATTCTGCCTGGCGTCTGGCATTTTTGTTGATAGCACCTCTGATATGCCTACCGAAACAGACATTGTCCAACGCAAAGAAAAAGCCCGTTGCGCGAAAAAAACGGGCTATCATACGCGCTGACTCCCCGGGACCCCCCAAAATCCGAACTCTTGCCCCTCTATCGAACGTAACATTGTACCGGCGAGACCGTGGCTGATCTGGATGATACAGACCGGACACGCGATCGCCGCCACCTCAGCGCCTGTCGTCACCGTCCTACCCACCTTGACGGTGTTCCTTCGCTAGCCTCCGCGGCCAGCCATTACGGAACGCATATTGCAGCATGCGGTTGGGCGGCTGCCGCCAGAGCATTGGCCATTCTCGGGCAAATGGGGATGACCTGGTGCTGATCGTGGATCTTCTTATCCGTGGTACCTTACCTCACCAAATGCTAGGCTATTGCAAGATTAAGGCGTAACGCAAGGCGCGACCTTACAAGTATGGTACAACCGCAACGCGTGTCGCCAAATCAGAAGACCGCTGAACAAAGCTTGCTTGAGCGATGCTGGCACGGCTGGTTTGCCAATCTCCCGGATTCCTTGCCGCCGGGAAGTGGTTGGTGTCTCGACCTGGGCTGCGGAGACCAGAGGATGAGAGACCAGATACAGACCCAGGGCTACACCTGGGTGGGGCTAGATCCAGTGACTCCATTCACAACGCTGCGAACCAAATTCGTTTGCGGAGACGGTGATGCTTTGCCCTTCGGTGGGTGCACATTCAAGGCGGTCTTCTGCCAACAGGTGCTGGAACATGTTCGCGCTCCACAGAGCTTGCTTGCAGAAGTCCGGAGAATTCTGCAGCCAGGCGGTGTGCTGGTGGGGTCCAGTTCGTATCTCGAGCCGGGCCACGACGTCTGCTTCTTTCATGCAAGTGCTGATGGAATGAACCACCTGCTGCGCGAGAGTGGCTTTGTAGACGTACAAATTGTCGCAGGGATCCACGGGCCTGTACTGGTCGCTTATCATTTCGTTGGGCGCGTGGGAGCGCGTTTGCTTGTTCCGGCAATCCGATTAGTCTTTGAACTCCGTTGCCTGGTATGGAAGATTCGGCAGACGCTACGACGAGCCTCAAGTGAAGAATCCTATCGCGACTATCGAGAGCGCAAGTGCCTGGAGATGGCCGGGCACCTGATTTGGCGAGCTCGCAAAGAAGACTGAAGGATAGGTCAGGACGCTCTTATTGCTTGTGGGCACATAGGAACTGGTCTGCTCTTATGCCACCCAAGTCGAATGAGAACAGTTTGCGCCTGGGAGTTGACAGCAAGCCGAGTCGCCGAGAACCGCGAGAGACTGCGCCGACACTGCTCCAATAGTAGTTCATAGGTCATACGACACACTGAGGGATGATCCGCAGTGAGCCAACAACTATCTTCTGACCGCAGCACTCTGGGACATGTTGCTGCCAAATGGCACCGGAATCTGGATTCGAGAGCCGTAGTAATAGCATGTGCGATCTTTGGTGCCAGTTCTGGGGCGGCCTTGTTGAACCTGACTGCTGAGTTCAGTGCCGCCTCATTGGCCAGGAATCTCTTACTGCCGGGCCTGGCCATCGCTGCGCTTGTGTGGTTCTGTTC
Source organism: bacterium (assembly GCA_030615605.1). GTDB lineage: Bacteria > Armatimonadota > Zipacnadia > Zipacnadales > Zipacnadaceae > JALGTD01. The sequence goes on along the minus strand of JAUWYY010000004.1, from coordinate 50,600 downwards.
GGCTGGCCCGGCGTCTCGGGCAGCGGCAGCATCTCCTACACATCCCCTATGGCATGCCGCAATGGCGACGCTTGCGGGGGTCGGCGCGGCCATTATACTTGTAGCTTCCGGTCAAATTGGTAGCACCTACACCGCCGTGTTGATAGGCTGCCTAGTCCTGACCTTTCTGTCATTTGGTCTGGTGTTGACCGGGCGGCTGACCCACGCTATCGGTGTGTATCTGCTCCTATTGCCTCTGGCAGGTGTTCTCGGGGTGAGTTCCCCGCCAGTCACCCAACACTGGTCGCTCGGCTCAACGATTCTGCTGGGGAGCCTGGCAGTGATAGCTGTGGGTAATTGCCTGCTGCGGGGATACTCCGTGGCGGCCTCTCGAGGCGCACTGCTAAGCGCTTGCCTGCTGGGTGTTTCGTTCATTCCATCCGTGCTAAACAGTAGTGATCCTGCCCGGAGCTTTGCCACCTACCTTATCCTCATAATCTCGCCGATAGTCGTTTTCTGCCTGGTAGCCCTTGCGCTGCGTTCCGCCACTGACATAAAGCACATTGCCAAGTATCTAGTTGCCGGCCTGGGGCTAGCCTGCCTTATGGGCTTCTATTTCGTCCGACACTTTGAGGCGGCTACCCTGGGATTCCGGCTCGCGATAGGTTTCCCCGACCTGCATATCAACATTAGTGCCCAGATATTGGCAGGTGTGATTCCCCTCGCCGTTGTATTGGCCCTGAAAGAGCGCCGACTGCTGCAAAAGGCTTTGTGGGCTTTGAGCTTGGTGCTGTTTGTTGGATTGCAACTGAGCTTGGCTTCGCGAACAGCGTATGTCGGCCTGGCCATTGGATTGGCGGCGCTAGGTCTAGCCAAGGTGGCCAAAGATCGCACTTGGATGATCATAGCTTTGCTCGTTCTGGTTACACTGGGGGGCCTGTTCTACCCGATTTTGCTTTCCTGGGCAGTTGTGGCCGTCGAGCCAGGCATGGTAGATCTTGAGCTAGTATATAGTGAGCACCGCTGGACTCTGTGGACGGCAGCATTTCGCATGATCATTGCTCATCCACTGTTTGGTGTAGGCATCGACATGTTTGGCGCGGAGTACAGTAAATATGGGCAGCTTTTGCCCAGCCACCAGCAGTTTTCTGGGCATCCGCACAACGTATATATGCAAATTGGCGCGGAGTCTGGGTTGGTCGCCCTGGTCGGGTTCGCCATCTTCTTCCTATTCGTCGCCCGGCACGCATTTCGGCATTTGCTGGGACGCAACAACTTGAAGCAGCCCAACTGGCTGTTCGTGGGGCTGGCTGCAGGATGGCTTGCCTACTCGGTGACCATGCTCTTCGACGGCGAACCCTTTGGGTTCATGATGAACCCGACACCGGGCATCGTGTATATGACGCTGTGCGCCTGTGTGGTAGCGACTGGCCGGGTTGCCGATCGGCGCTCTTCAGCAAATAGCTCAGAGCACACGTGACGCAAGACTGCCGCCGCGGGCCTATAGCTATGTTGACCTGCGAGCAGTCCGTAGTGTTGACCATGCGTAGCAGCCGTACCCATTGGGGGGTATGTCGATAGTGCGCGTAGCTTACATAAATGAGCGATTCCCCAACTTGTCCGAGACGTTTGTCAGCCAGGAGATGTCGGGGCTGGCGAGGCTGGGTGCAGATGTATGCAGCATCTCGCTGAATCGTCCTGCTGCAGCGCCCCGCCACTCTGTCGCGGCGCAATGGGCGCGCAAGACCTGGTATGCGGCGGATCACCCGACTCGGAATGCCTCGCTACTGACTGGTGCCATCGTGCGTCACCCGGTACGATATCTGCAGTGGTTTCGCTATGCCAGCCGTCACGGGGGCAAGCAGGCTCTATTCTTCTCACCGAGCCTCGCCTCACGGGTCGCTTCCCAGGGAGTCGAGCACCTTCACACTCACTTTGCTTTTGATGCAGCGCTTGCTGCCCACTACGTCTCTGCGATCACGGGGATTCCGTTCAGCTTCACCGTCCACGCCGCCGACTTGTTTGTCCAGGACTCGATCCTTGTCAGAATAGCAGCCTCTGCTGACTTCATCGTGACTGTTTCTCGCTTCAATCAACGCTTCATCTACGACAATATTCCAGTGGGCGATACCCCAGTTTACGTAGTTCACTGCGGAGTAGACGTCGAAAAGTTTCATCCAGTAGAACGGTCAGCCTCAGATGTGCCGACGATTCTATGCGTAGCCCGGTTTGTGCCCAAGAAGGGCATTGACGTGCTCATTAGGGCATGTGCCGTGCTTAGGGAGCTGGGAGTGGCCTTTCGGTGCAGACTCATCGGCAATGGCACGGCATACGAAAGTATAGTCAGCCTTGCTTCGCAACTGCAACTAGCAGACTGCGTAGAGTTCGTCGGTGAGCGTTCGCAGGAAAGAGTGTTGGAACAGCTCCACGCCGCCGACCTTTTCGCCCTCCCCTGTATGATCGATTCAAACGGCGATCGCGACGGCATTCCAGTTTCCTTGATGGAAGCCATGGCCACCGGGCTACCCGTCGTTAGTACACCAATTAGTGGCATACTCGAGCTAATCGACGACGGCAGTTCGGGGTTCCTTGTCGCTCCAGAATCTGTTGATGCCCTGGCGGCGGCCTTGAGACAGCTAATTGAGCAGCCCCAGCTTCGCCAACGTCTAGGTGCGGGCGCACGGCAGAAGATAGTCTCTGAATTTAACTCTATCAAGTCAGCAAGGCAGATGTTGGATTTATTTCAACGTCAGTGCTGCTCTGAGCCACTGCGTTAGGAGTATCGCGCGGATGCACATACTTTACATCTGTGCCGATTGGGAGGTAAACGTCCTCGGGCGAGCCGGGTCGTCCGTGCACGTACAACAGATCTGTAAGGCTTTTGCCTCCTTAGGCCATCAGGTCACGCTGTGCTGTGTAAATGCACAGGGGCGCGCCGCGCTGCCTGAGCGTCTCCAGCTTCATACATTCACGCCCAGACTTCGGTTGCGGGAGCGGCTCGGGCCCTGGCTACGAGGTATACGAACTGACGCAGATAAGTCGCCTGCTCAACCGGCCAGCACGGATGGCTCTCGACTGGCAGGTCCGCTGCGGTCGGTTGGCACTGCTGTGGACTATGCCACCCGCAAGGTCCGCCTATGGCAATTCCGGCGCATGGTGCTCGGTGCGCTCGGTGACAGCCCAGTCAATTTGGTATACGAGCGAGCATCTTTGTTCAGCCTGGCAGGACCTAAGCTGGCAAGAGTCCTCGATGCGCCGGCCATTGTAGAGTTTAATACTCCCTTTGCCATTGAATTGCCCGAACGGGGACGGCTTTTCAGGAAGGCTATTGTGGACTGGGAGGGCCAGCTACTGTTGTCCTGTGACGCGGCGGTATGCGTCTCGGGCCAGCTTGCCGAGCACCTGGCAGATCAGCACCCCTCTGCTGCCCCCAAGCTGCACATCGTTCCCAACGGCGTTGATCCTGAGCAATTCGATCCGAAAGTCGCTAGTTCTTCGCTTCGATCCCGTCTGGGGCTGGGCAATAAGACCGTCGTTGGCTTTGTCGGCAGCATGAAAGCGTGGCATGACCTTACCACTGTCATCTCAGCAATAGAAATGGCTGGCACTGATGTTGCAGATCTGTGTTTGCTGGCCGTAGGTGAGGGGCCACGGCGGAGTGAGTTTGAGCGACAATCACAGCTTTGCGGTGTTGACGCCGTCTTTGTCGGAGCCGTAGACCACGAGCAGATACCCGAATACATCTCTGTGATGGACATTGCCGTGGCCCCCCACCCGCAATTGGCGACATTTTATTTCTCGCCGATAAAGATCTTTGAATATATGTGCATGGCCCGACCAGTGATTGCCTCCAACATTGGCCAGTTACAAGAGGCGATTGAGCACGGGGTGACCGGGATCCTGGTTGGCCCCGAAGATCCTGCTGTGTTGGCCGAAGCTATAGTAGTTCTCGCCCAGTCGCCGCCATTGCGTCAGCGTTTGGGGCAAGCAGCCTACGATTGGGTGAGTAGGTCACGGACGTGGGAGAAGACAGCCCAACAGGTACTATCAATGGCCGAGAGATTCATGGCGTAGCTGCCAGGCAAGTGACGCTAATCGTGCCGGTATGGATGACAAGTGAGCTGAACTGCTGTGGAAGCAATACAGCCTGAAGAGGCCAAATCTACCCAGCCTGGGGTCGTGCTCGGCGGAATAGGGTACAGGCTGCTGGGCGCATCGCTTGAGGTGCCGTCGAGGCTGTCAGTAAACATCATGAGCGGTCGGATACTTGGTCCCGGCCGATACGGACTTGTATCTTTGGCGGGCGCAGCGGCTGGCTTTGTCCACATGTTGATCAATCTCGGCACCACCGTCGCCGCCACCAGGGCGGCTGCCCAGTACGAAGCTGGCGGCGAGAGCAGCCGGATTTTCGCCCTGTATCGGGTTCTTCGCTTTCAGCGAGTGATAGCAGGACTTGGCGGAGTCATTGCCTTGACCCTGTCGGCCAAGTGGCTTGCGCAGGTCGTTTTCCGCCAGGACGTGCTGGAGGACCCGTTGCAGGCATATGCACCAAGTGTGCTACTTGGCGGCGTTAGTGCGGCAATTCTAGCAATCTTCGCCGGGCTGCAAAAATGGAAATATCACTTCTATGTCAGCACTGCTCAGTCTATCTCTGTCGTGGCACTCGTCTACTTGTTTCTGAAGCTGGATTGGGGGGTTTCAGGGGTATGTCTGGCGCTGGCCTTGAGCGCAGGGGTAGCATGGCTGACTGCTGAGCTGAGCGCCCGACGTATTCCTGCCCTAAGTAAGAAAGAAACTACACGACATGCAATGCGCTCGGAGCTGGCTTCTGCGCTCAAATTCGGCCTACCTCTAGCTGCAGGTGACGCCGGCCACTTCATGCTATCCTGGTTTGACAGTGTCTTCCTGGGGATGATCCGCGACATTCACCAGCTTAGCTACTATCGAGCCAGCCTGGCGATTAGCTCAATCATCATGATGGTCCCTCGGCTTCTGCAGGCAGTGCTGTTCCCTGCCGTCACAGCTACATCTGGGTCCGGAGATGCCGCGTCCGTAAGGAAGATTTTTTCATTCTTGGTGAAGTATTTCGCTGCGATATTAGTGCCACTCGGTCTGGGAATTGCACTACTGTCGGAGCAGTTGCTCGGCGGGATTTACGGTGTGGAGTATGCTGGCGGCGCTCCTGCGCTATCTGTGCTGGGCCTGGTTTTCACCGCCCGAGGAGTAAGCGTGGTCATTTATCTGTCTTTAGTGGCAAGCATGGGTCGCAGCGACTATCAGGGCGTTGTTATGGGCCTGAGCATGGCATCAAATGTTGGTCTCAATCTTCTGTTGATACCCAGATACGGAGCTGTCGGTGCTGCCTTCGCTATGGCGGGAACTCAGTTGGTGGGATGGTGCAGCTCGCTTATGTTGCTGCGCAAGGCGGCAGGATGTAATCTGCTGTGGTTTCCGTGGGCCGCGCTGGGCAAGGTTTTTCTCGCGGTCTGTGGTGCCGGTGTCGTGGGTGCCTTTTTTAGGGAAAGTGTCAGGATTGACAATCTACTGGCCACCGCCGCGATCGGGCTGCTTGTAGGAGTGGCGTACGCCAGCGCTCTGTGGTTGCTGCGCTTTGTAACTGCTGAAGAATCAGCCCTAATGCGGCGAGGCCTGAAGCAGACGGCCTTTGGCCAATGGCTGGCAGAGTTCCGTGACAGCCGAGACATGTAGGAGATCCGACTAACGCGCGTTGGCATTGCCCGAGGTCCGGTGATGAAGATCATTCAGATCACAAAGTATTTCAGGCCATCCCAGACGGGCGCAGGCGTGCATGTCGAGCAGCTCAGCCGTCAGCTCGCCAGCCGGGGTCATGAGGTAACGATATACACATACAATTGGGGCGAGCAACCGGCCCAGGAGATCCTGGGAGGGGCGAAGGTTATTAGAGTGCCGCACGCTTTTGCTGATGCGGCGATGCTGACGGCACTGCTTAGGCAACGGGATACCGACGTCATTCACGCGCACGCGATGTGGCCACACGTACGCTCTGCATTCCTGGCCGCTCAGATTCGCGGCTGGCCCTTCGTGCTGACACCTCACCACACACATGCATTCTGTTCTAATAGCGTCTTTGGGCGCCGTCTGGCACTGCCGCGAAAGTGGCTTTGGCATGCCCTCACTCGAAAGAGTCAGGCCGTCTTCTACCTAAATGGTGCAGAACGACAGTCACTTGAAGAGGCGAGGGTGGGCGCCGACCAACTGTGGCAGACGGCCAACGCGGTTGATCTATCTGTCTTCAGGCCTACTGACGGCTCAGCAGTGCGCAGGGAGCTTGGCCTTTGTGGTCCGGTGGTGCTCTTTGTGGGACGCTTTGAACAGCACAAGGGCATCTACGACCTGCTCGCGGCTGTCCCCATAGTCCTCACCAAGCAGCCAAAGACAACGTTCCTGCTCGTTGGAGGGCCGCCGATAGATGACGGGTCCAAGGAGGTCGAGGAGCTATTCGACAGGATAGCAGCGGCCAACCTGGAGTCATGTATCAAAGTCCACTCTCACTTGCCTCACCAGCAACTGGCCCAAGTGTATTCAGCCGCTGATGTCTTCGTTGGGCCCTCCCGGTTTGAGGCATTCGGAATTGTCTACATAGAGGCGATGGCATGCGGGACGCCGGTGGTGGCAACTGATACCTTTGGACCCCGCGAGTTCATAGAGGACAGAGAAACCGGCATGCTGGTGCCACCCGGCAGCCCGGCAGCGATGGCTGAAGCCATTATCACCTTGCTGTCGGAGCGCCAGCTAGCCGCAGCCATAGCAGCCCGCGCCAAGCGTATGGTCGAGAGCAAGTACACGTGGGAGCGCGTCGCTGACAAGGTCGAGAAAGTGTATGCGCGGCTCTTAGAGGCAGGGACTATTTGATGCAGGTTGTAGCGACCGCCAAGCAGGCAACCGACAACATTGTCCACCTGGTTCCTGACGATAGCGGGCAAAGCGTGGCAGCGTATCGGAGCTGCCGAGGGCTGCTGCGTCGTTGGCTGAGGCCGCGAGGCGGGAGCAAGAAGCAGATCATTCTGTGCCCGCTGTATTATGATCCGGCCGGGTGTGATCTGATACTGGGCCGCATTAAGGGGCGGGGCGCGGTCAGAGCCGTAAACGGCCAGCCTGTTCGGCGTACCAGGGTTCCAGATACTCGACTCGTTGCCTTCAGTCCCGGGCCGTTTGAACCCTGGGAGAATATCCTGTGGGTGGACGCCACGGTGCGCGAAGTCCGTCTGTACCCAGCGTTCAGTGACTCCAGCCGCGTAGATGCAGCCCTATTTCTCGGCGATGTGCCGTGCCGACTGGTAGATATTGCCCAGAACACACTCCCCTCGACGATGGTGCCAGGGAGCCGCCGAACAGAAACCTCTCCACTTGCCTTCATCCTGAGGTCCTTGAACACAGCTTCGGGCAGTGCCTTCAAGGGCACCTTTTATGCCTGCTATGATCTGACTCATCGCACATACCGCCTCAACTCCTGGATGTGGTGCAGTGCCGCGGCGGTGAGAGCCCTCCTAACGCAACGGTCACGCCCGGGTGACGAATCTCTGTACGAGATAGCCGTGCAAGTGGGTGAGGCCCTCCGGAAGCGCCAGCTTGCCACTGGTCCCAATGCAGGAGCTATTGAGGTGCGCTGGGATCTGGATCGCAGCCGAGAGAGAAGCTACGGAATAGTCAGGTGGCTTGCCCCTAATGATACTGCGTTTATTGCGGCAGAGGCATTTCTGCCGCTCTACGAGGCGACGGGAGACTCAGGATATCTGGAAGCGGCCCGGCGAGTGGCCACCTGGATTCGCGACCAGGGCACACACCAATCAGGCAGACTACGGGTCGGATGCGATGCCACTACGGGCAAGTGGGACGACTCCTGGCTGTATGTTGATTCTATGTTCGTAGCGGGTCTGTTCGCCAGGCTGGCCGCGGTGGATCCTGATGGAGGTTGGTCGGCAGTCCTGCAGAGTACGCTGGATGACGCTGTCCGACGATTCTCACTACCCAACGGACTCTTTGCCAAAACATGGCGTAGCCGCGGCGAACGAGATACTGTGAAATGGACACGCGGGCAGGCTTGGGCTCTCCTGGGGTTGTTGGACGCTTACGGTGGCGTTCCCAGAAAAAGATGGCTGGATCGGGCCATCCAATGTGCCAACGCCTTGCTCGACGCTCAGAATTCAAATGGTAGCTGGTATTTTGTCATGGACGACCCCAGCAGCGGCGAGTGCGCCAAGGCGACGCCAATTCTCGCCTATACTATGGCACGTCTCTTCAAGGCCACGGGATCTTCTAACTACTGGCAGGCCGCGCGAAGGGCGCTCAGGTGGTGCGAGACTCAGATCTACGACGGCGATGACCTCTATGCCAGAGGTGGTGTTACCTCCCATACCGCCGAAGGTTGCATCGTCGGCGCTAGAGACGTGAACTGTGCGTTCCTGTACTCAGCCGCATACTACCTGATGGCGCAGTGCACGCTAGCTGAGGCCAGTTGCTAGGGATCCGTACTGGAGGCCGCATTTGTCGAGGATAAGAGGATCTCCCGAATGAATGGCAGCGCAGGACCATTCTCAAAAATTGCTGTCCCCCCTTGGCTGATAATAGTGGTGGCTATGGCGATTGTAGCCAGCCTGGCTGCAGTCTCCCTCGACTCGTCCCTGCGTGGCAAAGGCGACGATGCCCATTATGTCGTACTTGCCCAGGCTATCGCTACCGGGATGGGGTTTCGTCAAATTAATTCGCCGCGTATGCTCCCGGAGACCACCTTTCCGTTGGGTTTTCCCCTTCTGCTGGCTCCTATCATAAGAGTGTTCGGGGTGAACATTGCTGCTCTGAAACTCGTGCCCCTTGTGTGTAGCATAGCAGCGGTGGTAGCGACCTACTGGCTGTATGCACTGTGCCTTAATCGGGGCTGGGCCTCGGTCTTGGCACTAATCGTCGCCAGTTGTCCGCTGGTTATCTCTTTTTCGACACAGTTGCGCAGTGAAGTTCCCTTTCTCTTCCTGTCTACGCTATCTCTAGCTCTAGGAATTAGCTGGGCCCGGGAAGAAAACCTGTTGACGCCGCGCTTTTTCGTTTTGGCGTTGGTACTATCGCTTGCCTTGCTGACGAGAACCGTCGGCATCATTCTGGTTTTTGCAGTGATTCTTTGTTTCTGGCTGGAGCAGCATAAGAAGAAGGCTATAGTACTCGCCGCCGTGGTTGCGATGACTACAGCACCGTTCTTCGTACTGAGGCAGTCTTCGCCAGCGCAAGACACGAGCTATGTGTTTCGAGCACTGCACATTGAGCCCTATTTGAAGGAGTCGCGGATGCTCAGCGGATCGGAGGTGGCGCCTCGCCTCGGTTCCTATGCGTGGAAATACGCGCAGGACCTGCCGGAGGTGTTCTTCCTACCCTTTGCGGCGGCTGCCCATAGGCTCGGCATGAGTGCGCTGACATATGCTCTGGCACTTGTGATGGTCGGGCTGATTGGTGTAGGTATGAAGGCAGAACTTGGCAGCCGCCGCAGACTGCTGGCTATCTATGCGCCGTTGTACATCTTGGTTCTGCTGCTCCAACCTGCGTGCGAGCCGCGATATTTGCTGCCAGTGGTACCCCTACTCCCGTGGTTTGCGATTCGCGGCATGGAGGTCTTGGCAGCCGACGCCCACAGCGTCTTTCCCAGGATCAAGCCAGCCGGTGCACAGGTTGTACTGGCGGTACTGCTGGTCATTGGGGGATTGTTCGGTGGTGTTCATGCGGCGGTGACGAAGCCAGATAAGCTGATGAATCTGCCAGAAGTTGTAGACTACAAGAGGGCTGGCACGTGGATTGCTGCCAACACTCCTGGTGATGCCATCATTCTTTGCCTGAAGCCATTCTATATGTATTTGTGGGCTGGCCGAAGCACCGAAGGGTTTCCTGCTAGCGCCCGCTCGGCGGGCCTTGAGTCGTGGGTGAGACAGACTAAGGCGACTCATCTGGTCGTAGATAACTTTGGCTGGCGGGACAAACGGACGGCCTTTTTCCGAAGGATAGCTAAGAGGGATGCTCAGGCCTATCGGTTGCTGTATTCTGCCCAGACCAACAGTGCAGCGCCCACCCTGGTCTACGGTATAGTGTCACCGCCGAGCGCAGCATCCAGCAGTGGAGACGTCGGAGGCTCAGACTACTGCTGTCATCATCGGTCTTGTATGGGTGAGAAGCCACTGGCAGCGAGCTATTCTGGGCCGCGGTAGACAACAGAAGTGAGATGGCTCAGCCAATGAGCTTCGCTCCCAGTCCAAATTGGGTAGACCATTCTGTCCCGAGGTGGAAAGCAATGGATCTGAAGCTGTCGGTCATAATGCCGGTCTTCAATGAACGTTCAACGCTCGATGAGATTGTCGAGCGCGTGCTGGCCGTGCCCATCTGCCATGAACTGGTCATTGTAGACGACGGATCAACTGACGGGTCGCGCGATCTGCTCGCGCGGATGGACGATCCGCGCATCAAATGTATCTACCACGACACCAATCAAGGCAAAGGGACGGCGATTCGCACTGGGATAGCGCATGTGTCCGGAGATGTTGTGATCATCCAAGACGCTGACCTGGAGTACGATCCCGCCGACTACGAACGGATCGTCGCACCTATAGCCGACGGCTGCGCCCAGGTGGTCTACGGGTCAAGGATATTGGGCGACAACCCGATGTCTGGCCTCAGCTTCTATCTGGGTGGCCGCTTGCTCTCGCTGGTGACAAACTGCTTGTACGGAAGTCATATCACTGATGAACCCACCTGCTACAAAGCATTCAAGACCGACGTGCTGAAGGCGCTAGATCTTGAGTGCACAGGCTTCGAATTCTGCCCGGAAGTAACGGCAAAGATTCTAAGGGCGGGCATAGAGATCACGGAGGTGCCGATCTCATATCATCCCCGCTCGGCGCACGAAGGAAAGAAGATCAAACTAAGAGACGGAATCCAAGCTATCTCGACGCTGATTCGCTATCGCTTCACCGACTAAGCAAGGCACTGGGAGGCCATGTGATGGGGCCCACCGTGGTAGCGCTTAATACCTCTTCAGTTGCGCCGGAGCAGATGCACAGGTGCATTGAACAGGTAGGGCTGATTGAGAAACTGCAGCATGCTGATAATGTCGTCGTCAAGCCTAACCTGGCTGCCGGCAATCGGTTCAACTGGCAATCGGGTGTGGTCGTTAGTCCTCAGATGGTCAAAGCCGTCGTCCAGGCCATCGGCCAGATCAATGCTACAGCCAAGGTGTGGATTGCTGAGTCGGACAGCTCCGGCGGATGCCTGGCCAGCGACAAGTTCAAGTTCCAGGGCTACTTACAGTTGGCACGCTCGCTTGATTCCCAGGTTCAGCTCCTGGACCTGTCGCGTGATGCAATGACTCGGCTTTCGCACCAGTCGCGGATACTGCAACCGCTTCTGCTCTCCAAACGTCTCTGCGAGTGCGATGTTCTTATCTCGCTTTCCAAGATCAAGACGCATCGGCTGACTGGCTTCTCCGGTGCGCTCAAGAATCACTTTGGGTTGCTGCCCGACCCTGACAAAGAGAAGTATCATCCCTTTTTGGCTGAAGTTATCGCCGACCTCATCCAGGCGAGACCAGCCGATATGTACATACTGGATGGGAATCCGGCCATGGAAGGGGCAGGCCCGGTCTATGGCAGTCCTCGTGCCGTAGACACTGTCCTGGTCGCAACCGACCCCGTAGCAATAGACACTATTGCCAGCCGTCTTATTGGGCTTTCCCCAGGACAGATTCGGCATCTGAGGTACGCTGCGTCGGAAGGCCTGGGATGCGCCGACCCTGAGCAGATCAGGATAATCGGTGACCTGGCGCCGTGCAAGCCGAAGTTCTGCTTCATCTCGACGGGCGAGAGATGTCTAATCGGAGCGGGGTTAGGGCTGTTGCGTCTGTCCTGGCTGCTGCAAAAGCTCGGCGCGCTGCTCTGCTCAGGCGGTCATCCCAGAGTTGTGGTTAGTGAGTTGTGGTTGGCCGCACGACGCCGAATATGGCACAGGTCTTGATGCTCGCTGATATGAGTCTTGTGTTCTAGAGCCGATGCCGGAGATTCGATGTTACATGAGCCACTGTCGATCATTAACCGGGCCAACTAAGAATGGCGGCGCTGCCACCACGACGCAGAGCCAGTATATGTCGGCCCTGTTGCCACTTTACCGATGGCTTAGCGACCTGCAAGTCTCAGAGCCGGCGGCTAGTGCGCATCCCATTGACTCCAGCGAGGTAAGCCCAACGGATACGCCGCTGCTTGGCGCTCGCTTACCCTACGACCTGGGTGGTATTTACGATTGCTGGGATGGCCGCGTGCCGGGCGAGCATTATGCGACCACTTTCTTCGGTCTGTTCAGTGCCATAATGTACCAACTGACCGGCAAGCCGGGCTATGTTGGCAGAGCAAAGGCAGCTATGCAATTCCATATGCGAACTGCCCCTGACGAATACGCCTTTAGCGATTGGGACTATCATTGGGACTTCAATAATTTGGCTTTCGTCGAAACCTACCGAATGTTGGGATCGGAACTCACAGCCGAACTGAGAGGGGATTGTATTAGCACGATCACTTCGTGGAAGTCGAACAGTAACCAGGCAACCAACTGGGTTGCGATGAGGGCGCTGGCATATCTGCTCAGGTATGAGCTGCTTCGTCGCCCCCTGGACTATCTTCGATATCGCAAACACCTGTGGATAGTGCGGCGGCGTCAGCTTGCCGACGGCTGCTTCGAGGATGTCCCCGGTCAAAGCCGGCCTATTCAGTATCATGCCTATGTACTGGCACTGCTTCATCGAATTTGGATGATTACCGGCGACGCGCACGTGCGGGAAGCATTCTTGCACGGAGTTGAGTATCTTTGTCACTGGGTTGATCCGGTAGGTGACTTCAACTACACGGGGCGGGGCCAGCGCCAGCTTTTTGGCTACGCGTGCGCCATCTATGCTCTGGAAGCTGCTAAGAATCTCGCACCCGACCGTGCTGGCCAACTTGAATTCGTCAGACGCCGAGTGTGGCGATTCGTTATGGCCCATCAGCAACCGGACGGTCATCTGCCGCTCATTCTCACCCAAGGGGCAGACCAAGCACGGATGGGCTGGTATGACTATCACCACTTGTCTGTTTACAATGCCTTCTTCGGCGGGTGGGTGGCGCTGGCGGCGCAGGTTGCCCAACTTGACTGCGAGCCGAAGCATTACGAGTCTGCGACTTTTACATTTCTGAAGCCATCAAATTGCTTGATCGTACATATGCCGCAATACTTCGCTGTCTTTGGTCAGACGGGCGACGATTCTCCTTACCTATCTGACACCGGCCCTTCTTTTCAGCATCTTCTTATCGAGCCAGATGATCTGCTCTTCTCTTGTCCAGGCGGTCCCTCACCGGCAGGTCGGTACGGGCAGAGGCATGGTACGCTACTTGCGGGCGCCAACTCTTTAGGACCCGTCGCGCGGCTCTCTAGCGGACAGTGGCTCTCTTGCCATGATGCAATTGGTGACCTAAGCCGTATATCCCACGACACGTACGCCGCCGCGCTCGACTTTGGCTACCTCTCGATTGACCAAGTCCTGGTCTTCCGCAGCGATTCCATTACGTGCTCAGGCCGGATCAGAGGTCTTGCAACCGAAGATATTGCCGAGCTTAGGGTGCTTAATCTGCCGATACAGCAAGGGTGGCGCTGCATCTGCGATTCAACTCACGAAGCTGTTCTTCTCTCCAACAGTGCCGGCCTGCGAGTGGTTGTGAGCGGCGACTTGGGGCCCCTGCAAATGAGAGAGACCATTCCCAGTGCCTGCGGGCCAGCGCAAATCCTCTCGTCAGAATTACCCAAGAGACAGTTGGACAGCGGGCGGACGCATCACTTCACAATTGAGCTCAATATCGGTAATGCGCCTTGTAGCCGCCAGTGATATAACATGCGCAAACGCCAAGCAACCAAGCTAACGATCGCCGACTGTATTATCATTGCCGTGCTCACCTGTCTGACGGTTGCATACGCAGCTAGATACGTTAGCTTCTCTCAACACCCTTTTGAAGATGCAGCAATACTCATGCGCTACTCAAAGCACGTGGCTGAGGGCCATGGTATCGTCTGGAACATAGGCGAGCAGTCGGTTGATGGGGCGACCGATTTTCTTTTCATGGCGGCCGTGGCTGGCCTCCATCGGGTTGGCCTGCCCCTGGAATTGGCGGTGCGCGCCTTGGCGGCTTCCGCGCACTTGCTTACCGTCATAATCGTATACATCGCTATCGTGAGGATTCACGGTGCCAGCAGATGGCTGGCACTCATGTCAGCCGCGTACCTGGCTGTGGGACCGGGCATAGCCTATATTTCGGCCCATTTTGGCACACCCTTCTTTGCCCTATTTGTCACCACAACGTGGTGTCTAGCCTACTGGCTGCGAGAGACTGAACAGTCACACCTGCTGTCGCTTGCGTTTGCCATGTCTGCCCTCCTCATGGGCCTTATCAGGCCTGAAGGTGTGTTTCTGGCGATGTTTATGTTTCTGGCTGTGGTCTATTCGCGAGGGGCTGGCAACTCTAAGATCATTGGCCTGAATATTGCAGCAGTCTTCATATTGATCGGGGGCTTGTACTTTGTCTGGCGTTGGAATTACTTTGGCTATCCCTTGCCTAATCCGTTTTACAAAAAGGGAGGCGGACATCTTTATCTCAGCAGTCTGCGAGTGAGCTTGGACAATGCTGTGCTGATGTGTGCACCTTTTTTGGCGACTTATCTTCTAGCTGCAATTCGCTCGAAGGCTGCCGTAAGAGATGCGGTATTCTCGTTCATACCCATAGGCGGGTTCGTCGGGTTGTGGGTACTGTTGTCCAACGAAATGAATTTCGCGATGAGGTTCCAATATCCGATCCTTCCTGTGCTGTTGATATCATGGCCAGCGATGGTTGGCGGCTTTGCTGGCCCGGTAAAGTGGAGCGCATCCCGGCATGGACGAGGAGTGGTGGTGGCGATTTCCTGGCGATGAGTATGACTCTTAAGAGTTATGCCGAGAAGCACGGATATACACTCGCGGGAGCATTTGGTATCAAGCCTGAACGCACCCATTACTACTATGTGCGACCGGATTTTCCCGACAGCGCCAAAATCGTGCAAGGCATCCGCGATACCGACTATTGCTGGTATCGGGACGGACGTGCCTGCAACAACTACGCGATGTCATACTAGCCGGCGTCGAACCAAAGGAGGTCCAGTAGTGTCGATCGTCAAGCGCGCGGCCGGTCGAGTGCTCTTTTCCAAGCGAGTCTTCGAGTGGCTACAGGCAAGAGGGATTCACTTGCTTCACAAGGACTGGTACAGTCCGATCCCCGATACAGCTCAATTGGCAAAGAACAATGGCTTGTGGCATTGCCAGTCAGCCATGGTAGGGCTCGATGTCGACGAGCAGCAGCAACGTCGAATGGTTGACGAAATCATCCCTCGGTACAAAGAGGAATGCAAGTTCCCGTTGGCGCCTACCGACTGTCCCCACGAATACTACGTCAATAACAACCTCTTTGGATTGGTAAGCGCAGCGATCTATCATTGTATGATCCGTCACTATAAGCCGCGTACCGTCATCGAGGTCGGAGCAGGCAATTCGACGTATGTCGCTGCAAGGGCAATGAGGATGAATGATCTCGCTGATGACCGACTGATTGCAATAGAGCCTAACCCTAATGAGGTATTAAAGACAGGTTTCCCTGGTTTGAGCGAGCTGGTGCAACGTCCTGTCCAAGATATCCCGCTATCCTTTTTTGAGAGACTGCACGATAACGATCTTCTGTTCATCGACTCTTCTCACGTAGTTCGCCTCGGCGGCGATGTGACATTCCTCTACCTGGAGGTCCTACCCAGGCTGGTCCCTGGCGTGCTGGTACACGTTCACGACGTGTACCTGCCACGGAATCACCCAAAACACTGGGTGGTGGACTTCCGGCACTTCTGGACTGAGCAGTACCTGTTGCAGGCCTTCCTCGCCTTCAACACCGCGTTCGAGGTGCTTTGGGCAGGCACATATGCAGCGGCTCGGTGGCCTGACGATCTTGAGCGGCTGCTTCCAAACTCACTTGGCCAGCAGATCAACTACCAGTCGAGCAGCTTTTGGATGCGTCGTTGCTCTTGATGGCCACCGGGGATAGCTGTTGTTGATCTTAGGGCAACATTATGAACATAGTCTACTTCGGCGACCAATGGGATGATCTGTGGCGGCGCCGGCAGCAGATTGCCGGGCGCCTGGCTCAGAAAGAGCCTATTGCCAGGGCCTGGTACATAGAGGGGCCGGTGACGCTAACATCGTTGGCAAAATATTGGTTGGGAAAGGCTGACGGTGACGCCTGCGACCGCTGGCGGCGGATTCGGGAGAAAGGACTACAGTTCGAGACAGATAGTCTACATGTCGTCACGCCGCTGACGCCCTTGCCTGCTACGACCAACAGCGTTGGTCGCCGCCTCAACCACTTGGCTTATCGGCTGGCAGTGAAGCAGGTGGCCGTTGCCAATCGCCACAGACCAGTATTGTTGTGGCTGTCCAAGCCAACGGACTTGCCCTGGATAGATTACTTTGCCCCAGTGCTCACTTGCTATGACTCGACCGAGAGGTTCTGGGAGTTCGAAGATGCTGCCCCGCGACTGCGGCAGCTTTGGCAGCATCAGGACGCACAGCTTGCACGCCGTGCCGATGTCGTGTTCGTCCAAACTGAAGAGCACCTTCGAGAGAAGCAAGCCCAAGGAATCAAGGCATTTCTGAT
Source organism: bacterium (assembly GCA_030615605.1). Classification (GTDB taxonomy): domain Bacteria; phylum Armatimonadota; class Zipacnadia; order Zipacnadales; family Zipacnadaceae; genus JALGTD01. The sequence continues at coordinate 33,864 of JAUWYY010000004.1, read as the reverse complement.
GCCCAATGCAGTAGATATAGATCAGTTTGAGGTTCCCGCAAAGAATGTGCCGGCCGATCTTAGGGATATCCCTACTCCCCGCATTGGCTATATCGGCTCGATTAACTATCGACTGAATTGGGATTTGGTCGAACACACGCTGAACCGTCTTCCCCAGTTTAGTATGGTATTCATTGGTGATAGTACGGACGAAGCGCCCTGCGAGCAGCTAAGACGCCGCTATTCTAACATCTACTTTCTGGGCTCTCGGTCGTACCAGCAAATTCCCGCCTATCTGGCTGCCATGGCTGTCTGTATTATTCCGTTTTGCACCACAAGCCTGACCCTCTCGCAGAGTCCGCTAAAGCTGTTTGACTACTTGGCTGCCGGCAAGCCAATAGTGGTGACGAATGGCGCTAATGTCGGCAACTTGGAACAGTGGGTTCGGATTGCTGATGACTATGATAATTTCTGTCTAGCCCTCCAACACGCCGCCGCTGAGGATTGCCCGGAACTGCAACAAACCCGGCGGCGGATAGCTGCACGAAATTCGTGGGCTGTGCGTGTCGAGCAAATCTGGGAGATAGTTACTACGCGGCTCTATGAGAAAGCAGCCTAAAGGTCTGAGCGGATGACATGCATATCGTAGCGTTTGTTCCCTCTGGTGACTATGATGGCAACACCCGCCGCCGCATGCTGGCGGCGGTCGCTGCTGAACTACGAAGACGGGATCGGGGCGAGAAGATGCTGTGTGTAGAAAGGCCGGTCTGCCCGATCTCAACGCCGCTCAGGCATCCAGCGAAGTTCCTGGAGTGGCTGGCAGACCGCCGCGGGTTGCGCCGAGTGGAGGAAAATGTTTGGGCCTGGACACCATGGGTGCTCATCCACGACCTGGTAGCTCTGAAAAGGCCAAGCCTTGAACGGTTGAATATGAGATTGGTGCGCCGCGGACTGGAGGGTGTGTTGGCGAGGATAGGGATGGGCACAAGCTCAGAGCTGGCGCTGTGGATATTTCATCCCTATCAGGTTGAGTATCTCCAGTTGATGCCAGCGGCTCTTCGCGTCTACGAATGCTGGGACAACCATCAGGAGTTTCCCGTCGTGAAGTCCAATCCGGCCTTACGCAAGTGGATCGGTGAACTGGAGCAGCGCATCGGTCAGGAAGCCCATTTGGTCTTTGCCACCTCGACAGCCCTTGCCCAAAAAATGTCAGCGATGCATAGCAATGTAGTAACGTGCCCTAATGGCGTCGACTTTGAACACTTCAGTGGCGTGGGCGATATGAAGGAGTCTGAGTCGCCTCTTGCTGGGGGCGACTCCCCACGAATTGGGTTTATCGGAAAGATCAACGAGAAGCTTGATCTGGGCCTGCTGGACACAGTTGCTGCGCGTAGGCCGGACTGGAGCTTCATAATTGTCGGTCCCTTTGATGGACAGCCGGAGTTGCAATCAGCAACTGCGTACAAGCGGATCCAAGCACGGGACAATGTCGATTTGTTGGGACAGCAGCCGTACAGTCGGATTCCAGCTATTGTGCGCAGCTTCGACGTCTGCACAATTCCGTTCGCGGTCAATGAGTTAACGCAGGCAATCTATCCACTGAAGCTGCACGAATACCTGGCCACAGGCAAGCCGGTAGTTGCGACTGACTTGCCCGACCTCCGGCAGTTTAGCGAGGTCGTTTCCATAGCGGGCAACGCTACTGAATTCGAGCAGATGATAGAAGAGGCTCTGGCAAACGACTGTCCAGAGCGGCAGCAGCGCAGGATTCAGGTAGCGCGGGAGAATTCGTGGAACAACAGAGCGAAAGCAATCCTAGCAAATATGGAGAGGACAATCGCAGAAAAAGCATCAAAATGAAAATCCTTTTCGTGTATCAGACTCTTGCAACATTTGTGGAGAAAGACCTGCGCATTCTCCAGCAGGCCCACGAGGTGCGGGCGCTGCAGTGGCGCGGGACGCGTGATTTGTGGGAGTTATACAAGGGCATCAGAGAGACCGACGCCGTATTCTGCTGGTTCGGAAAATTGCACGCTTATTGGGCTGTGCGGTTCGCCCGCATGCTTGGGAAGAAGAGCATTGTCGTAGCCGGGGGAGACGATGTCGCCTGCGTGCCGGAGATCGGATACGGGATGTACTCGTATTGGTGGAAGCGGTGGTGCCCTAAGTATGTGTTTGCAAATGCGGACCTAACCCTTTGCGTATCAGAGTACAATCGCGAGGAGACACTCAGGAACACCTCTGCCAGCACCCACAAAGTGAGGATGATTTACCATGGGTTCGATCATCATTACTGGCGGGTGGCACAGCATGTTAAGAAAGAGGATATTGCCTTAACTGTCGGACGTGTGACCACAGAAACGTGGGAGAAAAAGGGGATCGTCATATTTGCCGAAGCCGCAAGGCACGCACCGGAGATTCCTTTTTATGTGGTTGGCCCGGTAGCCCCCAGGGCAATTGAGGAGCGTATCAACCAACTGCCGGATAACCTAACATTTAGCGGCGGCCTCTATGGAGATGCCCTAATTGAGATGTATTCACGGGCCAAAGTCTACATTCAAGCGTCCATCCATGAGAGTTTCGGATGCTCTGTGGCTGAGGCTATGCTGTGTGAATGCATCCCCGTTGCATCCAAACGCGGTGCCCTGCCAGAAGTAGTGGGTAATACTGGCTCTTGCATAGAAGAGCTAACTGCAGAAAGGCTGGCAAGCCAGGTCAGGATAGCTATGCAGTCGGACAAAGGCCCAGAGGCCCGAGAGAGAATTCGGAGGCATTTTCCCATTGAAAAACGACGCGAGGAGCTTTTGGAGGCTGTGCGTGAAGTAGCGGGGGATTGAAGGCTGTGTCCAATTATTAAGGCGGCAAGCAGTTTTGGCAGCGTTGATCACTCTTCGTCCTAGCGGTTCCGGAGGGTAAACACATTGCATGGTATGAATGAAAATCTGGAGGCTAGTGCTAACTTACCAAGGGTTTCCGTAATCATTCCCGTTCGCAACGAGCAGGAGCACATAGAGCAGTGTTTGATTAGTCTCGTCGAGCAAGACTATCCGGCAGAGAAGCTTGAGATTATTGTAGTTGACGGCTTGTCCACCGATGACACGCGCGAAATAGCAACAAGGGTGCTCCAGAGCAACGGTTCGCTTGACTGGCGCATACTAACCAATCGTGACCGCGTCACACCAGCAGGCTTGAACCAGGGGATACGTGACTCGTCCGGCGAGATGATCATGCGACTCGACGGCCACTCTCAGATCGCGCCTGATTATATTACCAGTTGTGTAGATACTGCACGACGGACCGGAGCCTGGTGCGTAGGCGGAGCGGCGAGACCCATTGGGACTGGTTTCGTTGGTCAGGCTATAGCTCTAGCCCACTTGACTCGCTTCGGGCTGGGTCCGGCCAGGTTTCGCAATCCGTCGGCCCATGGCGAGGTGGACACTCTCTGGCCAGGCTTCTGGCCCCGATGGGTGTTTGATCGGATAGGCCTGTTTAATGAGAGGCTGCCTAGAAATCAAGACATAGAGTTGGCTTCTCGCATTCGCCAACATGGGGGAAGGCTCTACCTTAGTCGTTCGATTAGAATCTGGTATCGCTGCCGGCAAGATCTGTGGGCATTAGTCAAGCAGAACTTTCGCAACGGCATGTGGAACATTCTTACTTACAGGCAGAAAACCGGAAGCTTAGCGCTGCGCCATTTCGTGCCTCTTGCATTTGTGGTCTCTCTGAGCTTCGCACTGGGACTTGCGCTACTCGTCCCGGCCGGGAAGTACCTGCTCCTTGCACTGCTCACCGCCTACTCAGTGGGATTGGCGGGTGCTATCATGCCGCTGGCCCAGAAGCATGGTTGGCATTACACGCTGATTCTGCCTGTAGTTATCGTCGCTGCACATCTGTCTTACGGCTTTGGTTCGATCTGGGGGCTGGTAACGGCTGTGATGTATAGACGACAGCAGGAGGCACCAGCTAATTAGAGCAATGCCTTCTCAAAGCCGCCTGTCTGGTGTATGGCGATGATGCAAATGAACTCGCAGATGGTGATTGCAGTGGAGTTGGAACGAGCTTTGCAGGAGAAAACTACACGTATAGCAGTCGTAGGACTGGGACACGTGGGACTTCTCTTAGCTGAGAGGTTCGTGGCCGCCGGGTTTGACACTGTCGGTATTGATACGGATGCGACCAGGGTTGACGAAGTCAACGGTCACAGTGGTGGGGCGTACTCGGCAAGGGGCGAACTCGTCGCCAGCAAAGACTATGATGTTATTAACAGTCGCGAGGTGGTTTGCGTTTGTGTACCAACTGGTATAGACCAGCACCTCCAGCCGGACCTTTCCCACATCAAAGCTGCGACCCAACAGATTGCCGCGCGGTTGCACGCTGGTCAACTTATCGTAGTGGAAAGTACCGTTTTCCCCGGAGCGACCGAGGAGTTCATCCTTCCGATTCTGAGCAAGTCTGGCTTGTCGGCCGGCAGGGATTACTATCTCGGATATTCCCCGAATAGGATTGACCCCGGCAACGAGCGGCACGACCTCAGAACCATCCCCAAACTAGTAGCCGGCGTCACCGACACCTGCCAGGCCATGACAGTTGCGTTATACACCCAGATTACCAGCAAAGTCATCCCTGTGTCCACAACGCAGGTCGCTGAGATGGCTAAGCTTTTGGGAAACATGTTCAGAAATGTAAACATTGCCCTGGTAAATGAATTGGCATTGTTTTGTGAGCAGTCAGGAATCAATATTTGGGAGGTAATTGAGGCCGCAGCAACAAAGCCGTTCGGTTTTATGAAGTTTACGCCAGGGCCAGGGGTTGGCGGCCACTGCATCCCCGTCGACCCGCTCTATCTATCGTGGTGCGCTCGGAAATGGGGGTTCCAGATTCGCTTTGTTGAGCTGGCAAGTAGCATCAACTCAAGAATGCCTGAGCACGTGATGAACAAAGTTGTCAATGCACTCAACACGGTCGGCAAGCCCGTGAAGGGCTCCGCAATACTTGTTCTGGGGGTGGCGTACAAGCCCAACGTGGGCGATACATGTCATTCGCCTGCATTTCTCATTATGGAACGACTGCGAGCGTTAGGTGCTGAGGTGGTCTATAACGACCCGTATGTGCCCTCGATATCGCATGAGAGGTTAGCTTTAGAATCTGTTGCTCTGGACAAAGAAGCCCTCCAGGGAGCTGATTGCGTCCTACTTGTGACCAACCACCGAGACTATCCCTATCAGCGCATTGCCAACCAGGCCAAGCTGATTGTGGACACACGGAATGCTTTTGCAGACTATCCCGGGCCACACATACACCTTCTTTGAAGTCATAGGCATTGTATGCTGCAGGTAGGGAGAGCTGAGTACAACCTGTAAGCACACGAGCACCGTCAGTGACAGAGGCACTGGCTAACGACAGACCAGTATTGATCTACCCTGACTATAGAAGGGGGATAAGCAATGAGCAAGCGTGCTGCCGTTACCAGCCAGATTATGGATATCGAGGGAGAAGTATTGTCTACTTCGCTGGGTAGCTACTTCCCCATCGTTTGGGATCAGGCCGCAGGCTCGAAGGTTTGGGATGTTGAGGGGAACGAGTATATCGATCTGACCTGTGGTATCTGTGTGACAAGCCTGGGCCATTGCCACCCGCGCGTAACATCTGCGGTCTCTCGTCAACTTCAGGACCTAGTCTTCTGTTATGAGTTCCCTCATCCCAACAGAAGCAGATATGCCCAACGGTTGCTTGATACACTTCCCTTCGACGAGGGGCGCGTATTGTTTAAGAGCACAGGCGGAGAGGCGATAGATACCAGCATGCTCCTCGCCCAGTTTGAAACCGGCCGCAACGAGTTTATTGCTTATCATGGAGCCTTTCATGGCGCAACGTTCGGGGCGCTTGCGCTCACCGGTGAACGGAAGTACAAGGAGGGCTATTTTCTCGGGCAAAGAGTTCACTTCGTCCCTTATCCTTACTGCTATCGGTGCCCGCTGGGGCAATCATTCCCCGGATGCGACCTTCGGTGCGCTGATTTGGTTGCCCACGCGATAGAATACGCCAGCACCGGCAGTATTGCCGCACTGGTCGCAGAACCTATGCAAAGCTCGGCAGGGGTCATTATCCCGCCCGCCGGCTACTGGACTCGGGTACGAGAGATCCTGGATCAACATGACATTCTGCTCATCTTCGACGAGATCCAGACGGGATTTGCCCGAACGGGCAGATTCTATGGCTTTGAGCACTACAGCGTTGTGCCCGATATCATAGTGCTGTCCAAAGCTATTGCCAACGGACTTCCAATGTCGGTGGTCGCGGCGAGGAGTGATCTTCTCGCCCATTGGGGGCCTGATGCTCACAGCAGTACGTTCGGAGGAAATCCTCTAGCCTGCGCGGCTGGGCTGGCGGTGCTTGATACAATTGCCAGCGAGGATATCGTGGGGCGCTCCCAGGAGATTGAGCGTATTATCCAGGATCACCTGCGTCCGCTCGCCAACCTCTCCAGCGTGGGAGACATCCGCGGGCTGGGCGCATTGTGGGGCGTGGAATTTGTCTCGGACAGGGCGACGCGTGAGCCTGCGCCGACCACTGTGGCTGAGATTCGCCAAGACCTTCAGGAAGCCGGCATTCTTACCGTCAATGGCGGCGTTCATGGTAATATGATCAGAGTTCTGCCAGCTCTGACGATCGACTTCGACTTGCTGCACCAGACGCTGACAACTTTCACCAGTATCGTTGGAGAGCACGGGGAATACCGGATAGGACGCGACGAAGGCGATATGCCGGATGCCGAGATACGGGTGCCAGCATAGGACTTGACTTGCCAATACGCAAAACTGTGGCGTGTCGCCGTGTCTGGGTCCACACTAGAGGCAGAGACTTGCTGGGTGTGTGAGTTGTGGATGCAGAGAGGGCGCACCCCGACCGCAGCCTGCACCTGGCCACTCCTCTGAGCTGGAACACAAGGCGTCTTGCCGGACGCTGACTATAGAATCTGCCCTGCCTGCCTCATCGCCATGCTCGCAATAGGGGTGACCTTGACGCGCTACAGAAGCGGCAAAAGTGGTCGTGGCACGTCTTCGTAGCCGGCAGCACAATCGGTTGAGGAAGGAGGCTTTAACACCGGTCGCGGTCTGCGCAGGGCTACGCCCTACTCCGCCTCTGGCCACTCCACCACCGCCCCTAGACTACACATTAGCTAACTGTTCATCCGTGTCTAAAAGGCGCTGAGGTCGAACATCTGAATGTCCACAGGCAGTGTGGCTGAGGGCAGGAATAATGACGGGGGAGGAGAATACTTGTAGCAACAGAGCAGTCAACTAATTGGAACCCCAGAGAGGAAGAATAATTATGGCACAAGCGGCAATGTTTTCGGCAAACCAGATGATTGATATCGCCATTCAGACCGAGCAAGCCGGGCGCGCTTTCTATAAAGCTGCCGTCCAGCACAGTGACGAGCCGCAGGTCAAGTCGCTGTGTGAGTGGCTGGGTGAAGAAGAGCTCGCCCACGAGCAGACTTTTCGGCGCTTGGGACAAGACGTGCCGCCCGAGATAGAGCCAAGGGAGTGGCCGGGAGAGAGAGCCGAGTTCATCGACGCCCTCTTAGGCTCACGGTTCATGCCCGACCCCGAGCAGGCCCAGGCGTTAGTCGAAGGTATGTCGGCACAGGACATACTGGATTTTGCGCTGAACTTCGAGAAAGACACAATCATGTTTCTATACGAGATGCGAGATATGGTTCCGGCCAGTGCCGTTGATAAGGTCAATGAGATCATCGCCGAGGAAAAGGCGCACGTGTCTCGTATTACGAAAGCCAAAGCAAGCATCAAGAAATAGAAGGAGGGGTGGCGAGATGCCACACGAACTGCCTGACCTGCCGTATGCTTATGATGCGCTGGAGCCGTTTCTGAATGAAGAGACGATGCATCTGCACCACGACAAGCATCACGCCGGGTATGTTAAAGGCCTCAATGAGGCTGAAGAAAAGGTAAAGGCTGCCCAGCGGTCGGGGGATTTCTCGGCCATTCGAGGCTTGTGTGACGCGTTGGCCTTCAACTATTCGGGCCACCTGTTCCATACGCTGTTCTGGAACAACATGAGTCCGGACGGCGGGGGTGAGCCCACAGGCGAACTGTCGGCGCAAATCGGTAAAGACTTCGGCTCGTTCGCCACATTCAAAGCCCAGTTTCTGGCGGCGACCAATAGCGTGCAGGGCTCGGGGTGGGGCGTGCTGGCGTGGCAGCCCTTAAGCTCGCAATTGGTGATTCTGCAGGCCGAGAAGCATCAGAATCTGGCCCAGTGGGGAGTAACTCCGCTTCTGGTTCTGGATGTGTGGGAGCACGCCTATTACTTGCAGTACCAGAACCGCCGTCCCGAGTTCACCGAGGGCTTCTTTGATGTCATTGACTGGGACGATGTCGCCGCCCGCCTGGCTGCAGCGAAGGAAAATGATTGAGTTAATACGGATACGGAGGGACTGCTGATGAAGAAATATGTGTGCACCGTTTGTAGCTATGTCTACGACCCGGCGGTTGGTGACTCCAGCGTCGACATAGCACCGGATACTGCCTTCGAAGACTTGCCCGACGATTGGGTCTGCCCCGATTGTGGAGTGGGCAAGGAAATGTTTGAGCCGGAAGAGGACTAGGGGTTGCGTTGGTTAAATCTATATCTGCTGCAGACACCGCTTGCTACTCACAATCACACGTCTCATTGAGCTTCGCCGCCACTTGCTGCCCCAGGGCATAGCACTGCGCCAGGGCGTTATCGTCAGGCACATATTTGACCTTCAGGCCCTCTGCTGCCAGGTCAACTTTCATCTGCGTGAGCACTTCTTCAATTTGCCCCACCGCCTCACCGCTCCAGCCGTAGGAACCGAAGGCCGCCCCGATCAGATTGCGTGGCTTGAGGCCCTTCAAGTATGTCAAAGTATCCGCCACTGTGGGAAACATATTGTTATTCATTGTCGGTGAGCCAACCACGAGAGCCCCAGCGTCGAGTATCTCCGTAGCCACATCGCTACGATGAGCGGCCCCCAATGGCATCAGTTTAGGGATTGCCCCGCCTGCCGCCAGACCCTCGCCAATGGCTTGGGCCATTAATGCCGTGCTCTGCCACATTGTGTCGTACACCACCACTGCTTTCTTCGTCGGTGTCTGCCCCGCCCATTGCGCATAAGAGTCAAGGATATTGCCAATGTCTTCCCGCCAGATGGGACCGTGGTCCGGAGCGATTACTTCTATGTCCAGACCCAGTTCAGGTACCTGCTGCAACAGTCTGGTGACCAGTGACGACAGCGGCAGCAGGATATTGGCATAATACTTGGCCCCCTCGTACTCGAGAATATCAGGGGCGATCTCATCAGCAAATCGCTCACTGGAGGCCAGGTGCATCCCGAAGGCATCCTGTGAAAACAGTACGCCCCCCTCGTCCAGATAGGAGAACATACTGTCCGGCCAGTGCAGCATCCGCGTCTCCACGAAGGAAAGATTCATATTGCCCAGGCTGAGACTCTCGCCGTTTTCCACCGGCACGATTTCCCGATCCAGATGAAAATGTTCGCCCAAGGCATTCGCTCCCCTGGTGGAAGCAAAGATCTTTTCCGGCCCGACTGTCTCTATTGTCACCGGCAAGCCCCCGGAGTGATCCAGCTCGGCGTGATTAGAGACGATGTAAGCAATGTCAGTTGGATCAATCAGTGAGCCGATGCGGCGGAGCATTTCGTCCACGAATGGCGCCTTGACTGTATCTATCAGAGTAATCTTGTCGGCGAGAATGAGATAGGCGTTATAGGTTGTACCCCGGCCGGTCAAGTAGCCGTGAAAATCGCGAAGCACCCAGTCTATTGCACCGACCCAGTATACGGAATCAGTTACTTGCACAGCTTGAAAAGCTTGGTTTATGTTATTCCCTCCAACTATTGAATTGTAGTCTCTGGCTCAAGTCAGCACTCACGTTGGTTCTTGATCATCGCTCAGCGAGTAGCGGCGCAGGCGCAGCGAATTGGATACCACGGACACCGAGGAAGCCGCCATCGCGGCGGCAGCAATCATGGGATTGAGCAGGCCGGCCGCGGCCAGCGGGATGGCAGCGATGTTGTAGAAGAAGGCCAGGAACAGATTCTGCTTGATATGGGCCAGAGTCCGGTGGCTCAGCAGTATGGCACGCACTACGCCCATTGGGTTGCCGCTGACGAGCGTGATCTCCCCCGCCTCCATCGCCACATCGGTGCCGGTACCCAGAGCGATGCCTACGTCAGCCTGCGCCAGCGCCGGCGCGTCGTTGATGCCGTCGCCCACCATCGCAACGCGGTGGCCCTGCTGCTGAAGCTGTTTCACCTGGTCGCTCTTCTGCTCGGGCAGAACTTCCGCAAGGACGTTGTCCATCCCTAACTGCTGGGCGATAGCTTCGCCGGTACGGCGATTGTCGCCGGTGATTAGATAGGTATCCAGGCCCATCTGCTGTAACCGCGAGACGGCCCGCGTCGCCTCCGGCTTGAGCGTATCAGCCAGGGCCACCAGGCCCACCAGCCGGCCATCTTTCGCCAGTAGCAAGGTCGTATTGCCTTGCTGTTCAAGGCTGCTCTTAGCTTCCTGCGCCGAAGAGACATCCACACCGGCTTCTTGCATGAGCCCGTTGCTGCCGACCAGAATCTGCTGGCCGTCTACCGTCGCCCGCACCCCCCGGCCAGCCAGTGCCTCAAAGTCCTCCACGGCGGCAATCTCCAGGTTGTTCTCCCTGGCCCTCGCCACAATTGCCTGCCCCAGGGGGTGTTCCGACGGATTCTCGACTGCTGCTGCGAGGCGCAATAAGTCGTCCTCGGCAAGCTCGTCGGTCAGGGATAACAGCTTAGTGACCGCAGGCTCCCCACGGGTAAGCGTGCCTGTCTTATCGAAAAGGATAGTATCGAGGCGGCCCACCATTTCCAGCGCACTGGCCTGCTTGATAAGGATGCCGTGGTCCGCGCCCAGGCCGGTGCCTACCATCACTGCCGTTGGTGTGGCCAGCCCCAGGGCACAGGGACAGGCAATCACCAGCACCGCCACCGCGGGGATCAGAGCACGCTCCAAACCAACTCCCGCCAGTAGCCAACCCAGGAAAGTCAGCAAGGCAATGGCAATGACGGCCGGCACAAAGTAGCCGGAAACCGTATCGGCCAGCCGCTGGATAGGCGGCTTGGTCCCCTGCGCCTCCTGCACTAAATGTATGATTTGCTGCAGGGCCGTTTCGCTGCCTACCGCTGTCGCCTGGAACTTGAAGGTGCCGGTCTTGTTGATAGTGCCACCAATGACTCCGTCACCGGTAGTCTTGTCAACGGGGATACTCTCCCCGGTTATCATAGACTCGTCCACCGTTGAGTGCCCCTCGATCACCTCTCCGTCCACTGCAATCTTCTCGCCCGGGCGGACCACCACTACGTCGTCCAGCTCCACTTGCTCAAGCGGGACTTTGATCTCCTCGCCATCACGGATTACCGCCGCCTCGGTCGGGGCCAGTTGCATCAGCTTGCGAATTGCCGCGGAGGTGCGGCCCTTGGCCCGGGCTTCCAGGAAGCGTCCCAGAGTGATGAGTGTGAGGATGACAGCGGCCGTGTCGTAGTAGACGTGCAACTGGTCCTGGGCCAAGAATGTGACATAGACGCTGTATAGATAGGCAGCCGACGAGCCCATGGCAATGAGCACGTCCATATTGGCGCTGCCGTGCTTCAGCGCCCGATAAGAGTTGCGATAGTACTGCCAGCCCAGCATGATCTGAACGACCGTAGCCATGGCGAACAGCACATAGAGCCTGCTCGGAAACTCGAACCAAGCGCTGAGAATGAACAGCGGAACACTGACCACCACTCCCAGCACAAACAGCCGCCTCTGACGGCGGAGCTCAGCAGCGCGCGCCTCTTCCTGCTCGTCCTGAGGTTGCTCGCCTGCAGCCTCGGCGGTGTAACCGGTATCCTGCACCACGGCGATAAGCCGCTTGATACCGGTCTGCGCGGGGTCGAACGTTACATCGGCGGTCTCAGTGGTGAGGTTGATGGTAGCCGTTATGACGCCGGGCGATGCTTTCAGGCGGCGCTCGATGCGCTGCACGCAGGAAGCACAAGTCATGTCGCCAATGCGCAGACGCACTCGCTGCGGGCGTCGGCCCTGTACCCGTGCGCCATAGCCCGCATCGGCCACTGCCTTGATGAGCAGCGAAGCCTCTACTTGCTGCGGGTCGAACGTCACCCGCGCCGTCTCGGTGGCGAAGTTGACATTCGCCTCAACAACTCCAGGCACGCGGCGCAGGGCTTTCTCGATGGTCTGCGCGCAGGCCCCACAGTGCATGCCAGTGATCTCGAGAGTCACAGACCGCTCAGTCATCTATCCCAGTCCTTCCAGATGGCAATTCTAGGGATGCGGCGTTCACTCCCCCAGTATAGCCTGCAAATCCTCCTGGGGCGTCGTGATCGGCATAAGGTTGAACTTCTCGCTGAGCACCTCCAGCACCGGTGGCGTGACAAATACTGGCAGCGTTGGCCCCAGACGAATGTTCTTTATGCCCAGGTGCAACAGGCTGAGCAGAATAGCGACCGCCTTCTGCTCGTACCAGGAAATGATTAGCGACAGCGGCAGATCATTGACCCCACAATCAAAGGCCGTGGCCAGTGCCAGGGCAATCTGAATCGCCGAGTGGGCGTCGTTACACTGCCCGACGTCCAGCAGGCGAGGAATACCACCAATGTCCCCGAACTCCAGCTTGTTGAAGCGATACTTGCCACAGGCCAAAGTCAATATCACGCAATTTTCTGGCACGGCTTGGGCGAACTCGGTGTAATAGTTGCGGCCGGGCTTGGCCCCATCGCAGCCACCAATGAGGAAAAAGTGGCGGAGCGCCCCGCTCTTGACCGCCTCGACAATCTTGTCAGCCACCTTCAGAACCGCCTCATGGCCGAAGCCGACCAAAATGGTCTTATCGGGACCATTCTCCGCAAACCCGTCGGCGGCCAGGGCAGCGTCAATGACGGGAGTGAAATCACCATCGCTGATGTGCACAACTCCGGGCCAGGCGACCAGCCCGCTGGTAAATATCCTGGCCATATAATTGTCTCTGGGCTTCTGGATGCAGTTGGTCGTCATCAGGATCGCCCCCGGGAAGGCCTCGAACTCCTTTTGCTGCTCCTGCCAGGCCCCGCCGTAATTGCCCATCAGGTGCTTGTACTTCTTCAGTCCGGGATACCCATGGGCAGGCAGCATCTCGCCGTGCGTATACACATTGATACCCGTACCCTCGGTCTGTTTGAGCAACTCATCCAGGTCCTTCAGATCGTGGCCAGAGATGACTATCGCCTTGCCGGCAACCGGCTCAATGCGCACCGTAGTAGGCTCTGGATCGCCGTACATAGTGGTGTGGGCCGTGTCCAACAGCGCCATCACCTTCAGATTCAGCTCCCCGACTTCCAACGCTTTAGCCAGGAGTTCATCAATATCAGTTGGCTCACCGGCCAGAAAGTCTAAGGTTCCGTGGAAAGACGCATACACATCATCGTCTTCATAGCCCAGTATTTGCGCATGGTCGGCATAGGCGGCCGCGCCCTTAAGCCCATAAATGATAAACCACTGCAGACCGGTGATTACCTCCCCCAGCACTTCCTTGCTCCTGGCAATCCCAATTTCTTCGGCCTGCTCAAGCAGGCCATCCAGGTCATGAGCAGGAGTCCACGTCGCCGGCCCTCCGGGAGTTTCGGGCGTGCGCCCTGGCCGGCAGGCTGCCTCGTACATCTCGCGTGCCTTATCACGCAACTGCGCCGCCCGCACCAGTAGTTCTTGCAGACGCTCGGCATCAAAGTCCACATTGGTTACTGTCGAGAATAGAGCCTCCAGGACGAAAACGTCAACATCCCGATCGTGAACGTCCAATTGGCGCGCACGATGCGCGTACATGGACAACCCCTTAGTCGCGTACAACAGCAAGTCTTGTAGCGCCGCAACTTGCGGCTCTTTACCACACACTCCCCGTATGGTGCAACCGCTTCCCTTTGCCGTCTGTTCACATTGGTAGCAGAACATGCTATTTGACACACCCTTCTCAGTTTGATGAATGGCCGTCAGGACCGAATCATTACGAGCAGCATCTTGAACGGCTGAACTGCAGTCAAGGCATGCGGCTCGTTGGCGGGCATTATCAACATCTCGCCGCCACACACGCGCTGGGCCTGGCCCGCGATCGTGATCTGCACCTCGCCCTCCAGGATGTAAACCAGGGCATCGAACGGAGCAGTATGTTCGCTCAGGCCCTGGCCCTTGTCGAAGGCAAACAGCGTAACCGTCCCCGTCTCCTTGTCGATGACGGTTCGGCTGACCACAGCACCTTCCTGATAGTCCACCAAACCGGACAACTCTACCGCGCATCCCACCAGACTGGTGGAACCTCCGTTATCCGCGTCACAGCTCATTACATCCGCCTCCTTATCTGTCAGGCCTTACTTGGCGAGCAGCTCGCGGGCTTTCTTCTTTCCGCTCTCAGTCTTGAAGATTCTTTCGACAGTATCCGTGGGGTGCTTGCGGTCTTCACTGGTCAGCTCTTCGGGAAGATTGACGAGCCAGTCGGCGTCCCAGACGATCCTGAACTCCGGCGTATCAATGTCTTTTCCGCTGTGGTGACTGCCGACGATCCGACAGACATGCTCTACGGTCCACTCATCAAGCCCAATCTCTTCCATGATGCGCCTGGCCAGGGGAGGGCCCTCGATCTCCTGGTATCGTGGAGCCGAAGAGGCATGCTTGCGTTCCGCCTCCCGGATACCGATGTCGTGGAGTAAAGCTGCGGCCGACACGACCCGGGCATCGCCCCCCTCTACGCGCAGTAGCTCCTGCGCGTATTCAAACACCTGCAGGGCATGGGTGATGCGCTTGTAATCGTTTCCGAACTCGCTTTTCATCTTCGCAATAAGCCGGTCAACAATAGGCCCTCTTTCTATGTCTGACGGTATCTTTTCAGGGACAAAGCCCAGGCACTCCTCAGCGTATGCGCACCATTGGGCACAGCCCAGTTCCACGCGGGTGTTCCTGAGGGTGTATCCGCAGTTCGGACACTTGCGTCGTCCGTCGGTCTTCAGGAATTCGACTGCTGTGTCACACACCGGGCAGGGCAAGTCGAAGATGTCGTCAGGTTTCCAGTATTGAGTATCCTGTCCTGGGCACTTCAGCATGGCCTTACGCCTCCAGATCGCCAAGCTGGCCGGTTTCCAGAATCTCACCGCGGACCCCGACCTTGGTCACGCTGGCCGGTATCTGCTTGCCCGAGTCCTGCAGAGCTAACTGCACCAACCGTACCAGCCCGAAACAGCACGGCACTTCCATATGCACTACGTTCACTGATTCGATGTCGTTCGCCGCGAATATCTGAGCCAGCTTGTCCCGGTAGAACTCGGCGTCGTCAAGCTTGGGGCAGCCGACCAGAAGCACGTGCCCCGTCAGAAAACGCTGGTGAAAGTCAGCGAAGGCGAAGGGGACGCAATCAGCAGCAATCAGCAGCCGGGCGCCCTGCAAGTAGGGAGCCTGTACAGGCACCAGGCTTAGCTGCACCGGCCAGTTGGCCAGCCCAGACGGAGAGGGGTGATCCTCCTGGGATGCGACGGTATGCTCGTCGGCCGCAGGCTGGTCCAGCGCAAAGGCAACTGCCCCGGGACAGCCAGCAGCGGGCGCGGCGGCAGGACATTGGAACGCTGTATCCGCTACCTGCTCGGCCAGATGGCGCTCGACCGCCGCTTCGTCGAACTGCTCGGCCTCTCGCTCCTCAATGGTTATCGCCCCCTGTGGACACTCGCCCAGGCAGGCTCCCAGGCCGTCGCAGTATTGCTCCCTCACCAGACACGCCTTGCCGTCAATGATCTGGAGCGCACTCTCAACGCAAGCCGGCACACATTGCCCGCAGCCGTCGCACTTCTCCTCATCAATCTTGATTATCGTTCTGAGCCTTTTCATCTTGTGTCCTTCCGTAGACATCGGTCAAGTCGGCAAGAGTCGTGCCTGCCAGGTATTCTCGTGCCTGACGGTTGACCGTCCCCAGCAAGCCACCCAGGATGCACTCTTCCCCCCGACAGACCGGCTCGCCCAGCAGACAGACAGTGTCCGCCAGCGGCCCCTCAATCGCCTCGTAAACCTCGAGCAGGCTGATGTCATCGCCCGACCTGGCGAGACAAAAGCCTCCCTTCGGGCCGCGCGTGGAGTCCACCAGTCCGACTTTCGCTAAACGCTGCAATACTTTGGCCAGATGAGACTCGGAGACTCGCAGGAGATCGGCGATCTCGTGGGTTGTAGCCAGCCGCCCGTCGTTAGCAGCTAGATAGACCATAGTGTGCAGTGCCAGCGAGGCAGCTTCAGAGATTTTGAGCAGGTTCCCCATATTCATCACGATGCTTAGTGGTATTATGGTACTACTATACCACATTGTTCTTCTCTTGTCAAGACCCCAGACAATATTCTTCTTCCCCAGGCCTACGCGCACCCCCCAACCCTCCAAGGGACAGCTTAAGACTCTGCCATCTCGCCATCCTGGACTCATTTCGAACTCAGTTGAGGACGCCTCCCAACAATGCGTTGGCCATGTTGACGGTAACACGGGAAAATAGCTCAGCAGAGGCCGCAATCCTGGGGCCCGACATCGCTCTTCTCCGGTCCAACGGCCAGCATGCCACCAGGTAGCACACCCGCTGCGTACAATGCACAACCGGTCGCCAACCGTTAGCTTGCTTACCTCGGCTGCGACTCAGTAGTTTTCGGCCCAGGGCTCGTAGTAGGCCTGGGGATGCTGGCAAGCCGGGCAGACCGCAGGCGCTTCCGTGCCCTCGTGGACGTACCCGCAGTTGCGACACTTCCACTTGATCGGCTCAGCGCGCTTGAAGACTTCACCGTCTGCCACCCGCTTGGCCAGGATGTTGTAGCGTCGCTCGTGGTATTCTTCGACCTCAGCGATCTCGTGGAAGGAGGCCGCGATGTCGGGGAAGCCCTCATCGCGGGCGACTTCTTCGAAATCCGGATACAGCGTACTCCATTCCAGCTTCTCGCCAGCAGCCGCGGCCTTCAGATTGGCCAGTGTGTCGCCGATTACCCCCGCCGGATATCCGGCTGTAATCTCCACCTCCCCACCTTCCAGATAGCCGAAGAACGCCTCCGCGTGCTCCTTTTCGTTGTCGGCGGCTTCCCCGAAGATGGCGGCAATCTGCTCGTACCCCTCTTTGCGCGCCACGCTGGCGAAATAGGTATACCGATTACGCGCTTGTGACTCGCCGGCAAATGCTGCCAACAGGTTCTTTTCCGTCCGTGTTCCCTTGATGCTGTTCACCACTAATCATCCTCCTTTGCGAAATAGCGTGCTGTGCAACGCGGGCGAAACTGCTACCCTCAAGTCGGGCACTTCCCGCTCAGACAGCAAAGCGACCTGCCCTGCACGCGTCATGGCTCACCATAAGATTCCTTGCTGATCACTTGAATCCCTCCGGATAGGGGCGGTTTACTTGCCACGATTAGGGATCTGAAGGTCGCAGATAGGTTTGCAACCCTGAACCGAGCGTTCCGCCACCTCGCCGGCCGGGCTGCAGAGACACTACTGGCCGAGTACGGGTAATCTCTGCGGTCACATCCGTATGGCAACATCAAAAGGGCCAGCCTCAGAAGTCGTCTACCAAATCAAAGTGACGCTCAAGGGCAGCAAGCCTCCGATCTGGCGTAGAATCCTCGTTACCGGCGGCACAACACTTGGCAGGCACCACGCCATGCTCCGGGCCGTCGACAGGCTGCCCAGCAGTGGACAGGTGAGGCTCACCGTAAGCTCTGCAGCCTACTGCCTGCCGTGCCGCACGCGGAGTTCGAGTTCCGAAAGAGCGGGGCTTTCCACGGGCGGCGGATAGTGCCTTCGCACGACGGCCTGGAAGGTGTTGTCTCCCCGTTGCACGCAGACGGGTTGGGGCCTTGCCCGGAACATGAAGGTCCCGCAAGCCGCCGGCGAGACCCCCTCGGTCGCGTAGAAGACCTCCGTGTCGAGCAGCGTGCCATTCAGTCTGAACTCCACCCGGTCACGCCACGTCAGGTGCTCCACCTTGATGGTCATCAGCAGGCGAGGGGTATCGCCGCGCGCATCGGCGGCGGCCACGTCGTCCCCAACCGGGAGGCGAACGCGACGTTCTTCGCCGTCGGGCAGACAGACGGGCAGGCGATGCTCCTGCGGAACCACATGCTCCCAGGTCCGGCAATTGCCCCAGTCGGCCGCGTATACCTTGTCCATTGCTGCCATCTTCTGCGGGTCCCCCAGTATGTGCCAGATCGACAGGTGAGGGTTAAACTCGTTGAAGGTGTAGATGCCGTCTGCGCCCGCGTGCCACGCGTTCACGGCAGCCCCGATCCACCATTCCGTATCTCCCCCACGGAGAGGCAGGCGTACACCGGTTTGCCGCGGGCGTGAGCCAGGGCGACTATCTCCCCGACGTGCTCCGGCTCGACCGGGAGACCGTCCAGAGTAGGCCGGAAGAAGATTGGCTGCCGAAGGAAGTCCAGCTCTATCCCGTCCACGTCGTAGCGCTCGCACACATCCCGGATGATCTCGAACTGCAGGTCCCGAACATCTTGATGCCCGTAGTCCACAGCCGTGGCATTCATATGCGACTCGACCAGGCCCTGGCGCGGGCGACCGACGTCCGCCGGCTGAAAGAGCAGGAACTCGGGGTGACGTCGCTTGAATTCCGACTGTAGAGCGGGATACCAGTTGTCGTGCGTGTCATTCATCCGCAGTGACCAGAACGCCTCCATCTCGTTGGCGTGGCAGAAATCCACGACGAGTTGGAGGTTATCTCGGCCCTGGGAGATGAAGTCAAGAGCGCGGCTACTCGAGAAAAGTATCTCGTCGGAGACATCGTAGATCTCCGCGCATCGCGAGTCGTGCGTGTGTAGGGCAAAATTGGCGGTGGTGCAGTAGAAGACGGCGTCCACGTGCGACCCTTCCAGCCCCGAGCAGCGCTGTGCCCAGAAGGATTCTGGCGTGGCCTGGGGTGCGCTGAACACGTCGTCCCCGTCGTTGTTCATGATGATGCGCCGTCGGCGCCAAGCGGCCATACTGTGATTCTCCTCTCTATCGTATCTGCTACTTGTATCCGCGCTTATTCCACACGAGTATCCCCACCGGCGAGTGCTTCTTCAGCGTGGCAGCAATCTGAGGGGTCTGCCACCTTCTTCAACTCTTCTGAAGAATGTCAACTCGAGTTCGCGCCTTAGCGAAGGTTCAGAGTCCAGAAGGGGTAATCGGTCCCGCACCAGGGGGGCGACCAGCGCAGCTTCGGCGCCCAGGGCGTTGAGGAACCTGGCGGCGTCCCGCCACTCCGAGTAGCCCCTCGGACGGCCCTTGTCGCCCAGTAGCCCGGCCATTGTTTTGAGTTCCGACTCCTCGCCGCGAATGCAGAACAGGGCGTAGCAGGTGTCAGCCAGGAATCGGTTTTCCGGCGTGCGGTACTGCTCCAGAACTGCAACGGCGTCGGAGGCAGCCGGGCCGATGGCTGCCAGCGTCCGAGCGACGAGAGAGTCTTCACCTTCGGCGGCCGCGTAAGCCTCGATTAGAAGGGGGACGGCATCGGCGGCTGCGGGACCCATCCCAGACAGGACCCGCAACCCGGCCTCGCGCTCGTAGCCGTCTTTGCTTTCGACCAGCTTCATCGCGTCGAGCAGTACCTGCGCAGCGGCCGCGCCGCAACGGAACAGCCCGAACGCAGCGGCCATCAGGATCTGCCCATTCAAATCACGTAGCGCTTGCCGCAACGGTGAGACGACCGTATGAGCATACGGCGACACGTCCTCGGGTGCATATCCCTTCACATCGTCATCCCAGGTTCGTGGGCGGGCGATGCCAGCCAGGGCGAAAGTCGCGCTCAGACGCACGAAATCGTCAGGATGTGACAGAAGCGAGGCTGCTTTCGGCGCCGCCGGATACGCAGCGGGGCCGATCGCCTCAAGTACGCGCAGGACAGGAATGCGAACTTCCGGATCATCCAGCAGCGCGACAAGGGACGGTGTGGCTTCAGCGGCCTGGGGACCCAGTTCAAACAACGCCCACGCCGCCGCCCGGCGCTGCGAAACATCGGCACCATCCAGCCCCGCGACACACTGCTTCACCGACTTGCCACGGAAGGTGGCGGCCTCGTCTTTCAGATGCGTGACCGGCTGCGGCTTCTCCCGATCCGCCACCGGGCCGAGCTTCTGAATGTAATCGGCCGCCGTGGCTCGAATCGCGTCACATTCCTCGATGTCCAGGGGCTTGCCTGCCTCCACCTTGTGCGGATCGATGGCCGTCAGCCGTGCCCTCAGCGCCGCCAGCCATGCCCCCGCCTCGATGACTGCCGGGTCCGGTGTCTTCGCCGTCACAAGATCCTCGACCATCTGAAGATAGCGGTAGTCGTCAACGCCTTCGCGGCGGGCCTCCCAACCCGTAACGGGCATCGGCTCGTTGCGGTCTGGTTCCCACCAGGCGTGACTGTGATGCCCGTGAGAGTATGCCCAGACGAAATTGCCGCCGAGCCTGTGTGCCCAGGTGTACAGCCCCGCGTAGTATCGCTGACGAAGCGGGCTGAAGCCCTCCCTCAATATGCGATACGAATAGGTCCAGACCTCGGCACCGCGCCGTCTGGCCTCTGCCTGCATCTCGGGTGTGATCTCACCGCCGATAACGATCCACACATCGTGCAAGTCACCATACGCGTAGGCGCTGGTAGCATTCATGGCCGTCGTCAGGCGAATGGGCAACGTGCGCAGGGGAGCGTACGTTTCCCTCAGGCCCGGCGCTGGATAAGGCGGTTCATCCCAGCCGTACAATATGATTTCCGGCCACCCGCGCTTGCGCCGCTCCGTCTCCAGCCACGCCACCGCCGCCTTCGCCGTTTCCATCTGCGTTCGGGCAAGGTCGCAGATGTTGGCTTGCAGGGCCATACAAGGGATTTCCGGGTGAATAAGCCCCGCCTCGCGGGCCAGTGCGAGGGACTTCTCCACCATCCGGCTGTTTCGTGGCGGCAACTGGGTGTAGTCTCCCGCCATAAAGAACGAGACCGAGTTCTGGCCGTGCGCCGCCATATCCCGGAAAAGCGCCAGCGCAAGCTGATCGTCCAGCGCAAAGGACCCAAATCGCTTGGGTAACATATCCTCACGAAAGTACATGCCAAATGCTGCGCGCGGCGCGGCCAGTTGAAAAGGCCTGACGCGCACCGCCAGGTCCAGCTCCGTTGCCGCCCGACCCTCGGGCTCAATGCGGATCGTGCCCTGATGCACGCCGGGAGATGTTTCAGGATCAGCGTGGAACAGCAACCAAAAATTGACCGAGTGGCCTTCGGGAAGACCGCCAACCACCTCCCCTCGTTGCAGATACACCTCGCTTGCCATCCACCGTGGCACCCCGTCGGGATCTGAGGCCAGTTGCTGCTTGATGCCTGGATCGATGCGGTGATAGACCGTCACCTCGAGGTCAGATACCACCGTGACCCGGATGTTCGTCAAGCCATCGGCCAGCGCGTGGACACCAATCTGAATCGGCTCGTACTCCCCGCGCGCCAACGCGCATGAGACCGTCTCCACAATCGCCTCTGGCGCTGGTACGTGGGTGGGCGCAATATTCTCCAGCGTGGTGTGCTCGAAGACCACATATCCCTTCTCAAGCTCGGTCTTTCTCCACTGTGGCGCTGCTGGCGGGTCACCAGCCTGGGTGTATCCGATACCCAACGCCATAACGGTGATGAGAACAACGCAGACACAGGTAATCAGTTGATACCTTAGCATTCCTTGGCTCTCCTCCTGGGCTCTGGATCGGGATTCCCATTTAGATTTGGGAGTCTGTTGTAAGCCGTCGAGGTCACGTCGTGCTACCGGGCCTCTGTGGCCTGCAGATGGTACAGTCGCGCGGTGAAGTCCCGCCTCAACTCGACACGGAATCCCCGCCGCTGCGACGTCAATCTGGCCACCCTCTTGCCCGTGTAAAGGTCCCTGACCACCCCCGGCTCGAAGAATATCTCCTGGTCATCGTTGTTCAGAAACAGTGGCTCGGTTATCCAGTCCTTGCCCACATTGGGGATGATCACCTTTGCGGCGCCAGAATCAATAGCCGCCTGAATAGCTGCCGTCGAATCGTTCGGGTCAAATCCCCACCACACGGCATTGGCCGTATCACGGTCGCCTGCTAACACCTGGGTAATCGCCTCCGGGTTTGCGTGGTCTGCCGAGGGCGGGACAGCTTCCTTGGCTGCCCAGCAAAGCGTCGAGAGGTATAACGCCGCCAGAATAACCAGGACTACCGACCATCCCGTCAATCGCTGCTTGGTCACTTGCGTCACCCTCGTTGTCTGCGACGGCTAATCTTAGGTACACCGAGCGATTGGTGGGCTCGCCCCAACCTGTCGGTACCACTAACTCTCGCGCGAGAGAATCATGGATGCTCATTCCCGCTGGTTGGCAACTTCTATCACTAGGGCGAATTGCAATCACCTGTTACCATACCAGATCTCGTAGCACTTGCCAAGGCGGCATTGCCAACCGCCAGCGTAACACTGTCAGTTGCCCCTCCTCCACACGGGCGAGCGCGGCATAGGACCCGGCATCCCTCAGCAGCCGGTCATGGTCCTCACGGGGCCAGCGCTGGTACGGACCCGTGAACAGATTGAAGAAGTAGACTGCATCCGCCCCGCGATGCCACGCGCTGGCCAGGATCCCGCGCATCTCCTCGTGCGTCACAGTCCGATTCACCGTTCCGGGATGAATCCCGCTTTCGAGGCTCAAGGCGACAGGTACGTTCGTGCCGATCAGCAGCCCTTTCCACGTCTCGATCGGCACGTCACTATCGACTGAGGGCCAGAATGGGGAGGCCACGATTAGATCAACCAGTCCGGCCTTCGCCCAAGTGACCGCATCCAATCCGTGCATGTGGGCGATCCACGGGGTTGTCGGCACGCGCACGGCAAGCTTGACGGGGTGGCCCAATCGCTTTGAGGCCCCTTGGGTCGCTGCCCGTGCCTGCTTCACAAAGTCCGTCATCAACTTCCCGCCCTCGTGCTGGCGTCCCTCACGGAAGTAGAGCCAGAAGCGCAGGTAGTCCAGCTCCAGACCGTCCAGATCGTAGCGGGTACAGACTTCCCGGACGAGCTTCATATAGTGCTCACGCACCTCCGGCTGCTCATAGTCCAGGCCATGCGACAGGCGCCATTCCGGATGAGACTTCCAGATCGTGCTGTGGCCTGGGTGGTCGGGGAGATGCGGGTTGTGGCCGTTATTCATCCGCAGCGAGATCCACGCCTTCAGGTGATTTCGCCGCGCAGCGTCGATCATGCGCTTCGGATAGTCGCAGCCCTGCTCGTGAAGCGCCAGCACGTTCTTGCACAACTGTGCCTCAAACCTCCGGTTCGGGTCAAGTCCTGCGAAAAACGGCTGGTCGTCCACCGGCGCTCGGATCGTAGCCGTCCCAATCCGATTCTCAGACATCGCTGCGATAGTTGGGGCGCTGAGCGTTGACGTTGATGAACAGGTCAGGGATGTCCGGGACCTGATACGCCTCGGCCATCACCCACTTCCACTTGCGGTTCTCGGCCCGAGCGCTGCGTCTCTTCCGGCTGCTCTCCTGCTCGGTTGCCCTGCGGAGCACCTGCGAACGGACCTCCGTCTGGGACGGGTCGGCCTTATCCATCCAGTAGTAGACCATCAGCACGCCGTCGTCGAGCTTCAGAAGGCGCACGCCCCCGCGATCGCCGGACACGTACCAGACGACCGTCCAAACTTGGTCCTGGCACAGCCAGTCCGCCCCCGCATTCGTACCGACCGTGAACATGATGCCCCGGTCCTTCCACCCACCGACTATGATCTCATCACCGTCGAGCAATATCGTGGAGCAGCCGTCGTTGAGCAGCTTCTGCGCCGCAGCGCTCCAGGTACGTCCACCGTCCGAGCTGATCGTGCGGCAGACTCGGGGCCTGGTGTAGTCTCCCGGACCCCGACAATTGCCCTACAGCAGACCCAGCCACCGGCCATCGAGCAGTACCGTGATGTCGCCCGGCCCATAGCCGATCCCTTTCTCCCTATCTGCCCGGACTACCCAGTGGGAGAATCGCCAGGTGTCCCCGCCGTCGTCACTTCTCATCAACCCCACTCCGCTGAGCGCCGCGTCCCTCTCCTCCCGGCCGTAGGGGCCGTAAACCGGAAATCAGGAAGCGCCACCAGCGGTGAAGACCTTCCCCAGGGCGGATATCGCCGTCGGGCTCAAAGCCCTGTTAGCGGTCGCGCGGGTCCAGGTTCTTCCGTCATCATCGCTTACCCGCACCTGCAGAGTGCTCAGACGACGGAAACCACTCCACGAGTAGTGGTGGGCGCCAGGGGGATCCCTCCCGGGTCCACTTCACTTCTCCGGGCCTCTCGCTCCACTCGTGCAGAGCCATCACCAGACGACCCGAGGCCAAGGCGCCTGCCGCTCCCGCACTGATACGGTTCTCCCCGGCGGCACGAGCAATCTCCCGAGGGCTGGCCCAGGTCTCCCCGCCGTCCGTGCTGTGGGAAACAACAATTAAGCTGCCATCGCTCCCGCGGCTCTCCGCCGCCACGACCAGCGTCCCGGAGTCGCACCGAACGACGACTGGGTCCACGGCATTACGCTCGCCTTCGATCACGACTGAAGGCAGTCCCGGTATCCACTTCTGGTGCAGCACCCCGGCCGTACACAATGCCCTTTCGTGGATCTGGCTATAGATCATCTCGCGATCTGCGTTCGTGGTGCTGTTCTCGCCGTCTGCCATGCTCATCCCTCCAATGCCGATAACGCTCAGGCCAAAGATCAATATCGCCCTCGAGCACGGTAAGTAACGAGGCATTGTCCATTCCTCCTGTGTTCGGAGATTGTTACAAAAGCTACTCATACATTCATTATGGCGGAGGGGGGCTTGAGGTCAAGTGGGCGATGTGCTAGCATCGTCGATAGTAGTTGAACCATTATTCTGTGAGAGCGGTGAGGTGGCTTGTGCAGGGCGAACACAGCAAGCAAAGCAGCTTCTTTGGCATGATCTATGAAGACCTCATTCCAGCAGATCATCTGCTGCGCAAGCTGTCAGCAGCAGTTGATTTCAGCTTCGTCTCTGAATTGGTCAGTGACTGCTACTGTCCCGATAATGGCCGATCTTCGTGGAACCCGCTGGTGCTATTCAAAGTAGTGTTCTTGCAGTTTCTGTACGATCTATCGGACCGGGAGATCGAAGAGCAGGTCAATCTGGATTTGGCCTGCAAATGGTTTGCCGGATTGGGTCCCGAAGAGCGTGCTCCCGATCACTCCACCTTATGCCGCTTTCGCAGTCGCCTGGGACCCGAGAAGTCTCAACAGACATTTAATGAGATCAGCGGCCAGGCCAACTCCCGAAGTCAACGCGAGCGGGCCAACATCGCCAATGGACTCGGGGTGGTGGTGAACCCACTCGTCGCGAAGCTCTACGATACGGAACGCGCTCGGGGAATCAATCTCCTACACGCTTTCCAAGGGGTCGGGAGGCTGCTGGCGCCCATGCTGGTGGCGGCCTGTATCGGGCTCGGTGGTCAATGGCGCACAGCGTTCGTCGTCTCAGCCATTCTCTTTGGCATCTGGTTTGTGCTGGTCTGGTTTGGCCTCAAAGAGACCCCGCAGCAGGTGGGCAATCCGCAAGAGCACGGTTCCTCGTTCGACGTTGTTGGGGCGTTGCGTGATAGAGTGGTCGTGCTTGGGATAGCTGGCTTTTTCTTTCTTGCCGGTTGCGAGTTGAACCTCATGACGTGGCTACCCAACTTCCTGAAGTCGGAGACCCACTTCGGGAAGACTGATGCCCTGACTGCGCTCACCGCCATGATGATTGGTTACACCGCCATTCGGCTTGTGCTCGGAGTCAGACGATTGCGGTTCGCAGGCTCACACATAGCTGCCAGCGCCATTGTGTTGGCCGCCGCATTCTGGCTTGTCACGAAGGTAGGCGACCGGTACCTGCTGTATTCGGTTGCGTTGCTGATGGGACTGTGTTTCGGGCCCTATTGGCCTTCGCTGGCGGCAGCCGTCTACGACCATGCGCCCTCGGGACACGGCACGCTGACTGGGCTGTTCAATGTCGGGGGCACAGCCTGCGCCTTCGTGTTTGTGAGCGCCGTCGGCGTACTCGGTGACATCGTGGGCCTCCGCCATGCGCTGCTCATCGCTCCAGTCTGCGGGATTCTGTTTGCTATTGCTTACTGCACCTGTGAAGTTCTGGCCCGACGCAACAGGCCCCGTATTGCCGCAAGCCGCGACGCGTGAAACCCCTCTTAGCCCACCGGTCCGCTTCACAAAGCCGAAAGTCAAATGCCGTCAGGTGTTGCTTTCACTGCTTGCACAAATCATGGCGCGCCTCCAAGCGTTAGCGCCCGCCAGAGGCTGACCCCGTAGTGAGGTCGGCAGGGAGCCATTGGTATCTACTGGTCTGGTGGCCCTGGATTCAGCAGAAGTCTCGCTGGCGCAGCTAGACCAAGGCATAGAAGACATGATATTTCTTAACGGGGACAGTCAGTTCCTCACAGTCTGCAATACCGGACCCCGTGAGATTGAACTTTCCTACCAGTCCGAGGCATATGGCATTGCCGGCGATAGCTCTATCACCCTGGAAGAATTGCTAGCCGGTGAGCGGCATGTGGCTGACCGAAGTGCTCAGGGTATCAACGCTAGATTCACGGATGAGGAACGCCTGAAGGTCTTCAGAATCGTGCGGACGCAGGCAGAAGAGTGAGCTGAACTGCTGAACTATTGAGCCACTCGTCGCGACGGCTGGCGTTATCCGCCATCATAGCATTCGCCAGGCGGCGGCAGCCGCCATCGCACTACTTCCGCGGCGGTATCGTCTCGACCGGGCATCATCTGGGCATGCCCTTCGCCCTCCAGGTAGGCGGTGATGGCGTACGCGGTCAGGATGTCGTCATTGCCCAGTTGCACAGAATTGGCCCACCCGGTAAACGCGGTCAGCGACATTGACAATTGAATAGGATGGTCGGTGTCCCAGGTCTGGCCATTATCCTCAGTAAGGACCGCGAACGTGCCAAAGGGCAGGTGATAGTTGCTGTAGGTCGCCAACAGTCGTCCATCCCGCAGCAGCAGATAGGCATGCACCTCGCCGTAGCCGAGAAAGCTGCGCGGCTTACTCCAATGCCGGCCTTGGTCTTCGGACTCAAGCAGGACCATGTGGTCCGTACATTCGTGTCGCGGTGGTATTTCCCTAAACTCGGGGAGCTCAGCAATCCGGGGGGGCCCGCCGATGGCTTCAAATTCCTCACCGCACATGCGCACAGCGGCCAGGAAGTCCTGCTCTGATAGCTTCGCTATCGACGCTTCTCCAAATCTGAATCCGGGCGCGCTCGCCACAGTGATTGATTCTCTTTCTGGCCAAGTTTGCCCCCCGTCCGTAGAGCGCACCCGCGATGGCCCATCATCGAAAAGCAACAGGCCGCCGTCGAGCTGTGGCAATATGTTACGGGTGTACCTGAGAGGCTCGCACTGCGGCTTGGCCCAGGCAGCTCCTCCGTCAAGTGACCTAAATAGACCGCCGTGTTGTGTGAGCAGCAGCAAGGTGCCATCTGCCAGGCAGGTTAGCGATGGCTCCTTGCCTAGCAGCACAGCGCCCTCTGTCAAGACTTGCTGCCACGTCCTGCCCTCGTCACCGGAGCCATAGACCTTGATCCTGAAGATGCCTCCTCATCTCGGTAGCAGGGCGTAGCCAGCAGTTGGCCGCTGGGCAACAGTGCTACGGAGGTTTTATAGAGGTCCCGCTGCCCGATGCGGACCCGCATGGCCCGTTCAAGCGTCCAGCGGATCACGTGCTGCAAGTCGAAGCCAGTAAAGCCGGCCATCGCTTCCGGGTACTGGGCATAGTCTGGCTCTTCGGCGAACACCGGCGCTGTAGCCGGCTCGATTGGTGCCGCTCCGTCGGGACTGTTAGATTTGCCGCCTGACACGCTCAACATCATCACCATCTCTGATCATGGTATGCAAATCGTCAACATCGGACACTCGCCATCTGCTTCTTGGCTGCTCATATCTTCTCGGCTTCGAGCCCGAATTCCTTCTCGTACTCACAACGTACGGGCAACACTCAGAGATTTCCAGACGCTTTACCCACTACCTGGAG
Source organism: bacterium (assembly GCA_030615605.1). Lineage (GTDB taxonomy): Bacteria > Armatimonadota > Zipacnadia > Zipacnadales > Zipacnadaceae > JALGTD01. The sequence goes on along the minus strand of JAUWYY010000004.1, from coordinate 5,759 downwards.
CCCGTGCCTTGGAGAGCTGCGTATTACCCGACAGACTTACTCTCCACATGACTGAAGGATCAGGGACGGTAGTACTCGGCGGGTCCGCAGTCCCGCTTGAAGTGCAAGCCCCGCGCGAGGTCATAACCTGTGTGCTTTGCGCGCGGATGTCTGCATGGGAGGCCTATCTGCGTGGTGTGCTCACCATCCAGCCTGAGCCAGATTCTCAGGTAGCGAGGGCGCTCGAATTCCTGCTGCCGGAGATTCCTTGGCACCATCCGAGCACTGACATATGGTAGCCCTCATCTTAACTCCGAAGCCCACTCGCTGTGCGCACTAGCTTCCGCCGCCCGGTTAGCCCCCGGCTGCTGGTGTGACGAATGCTGCGCGTATAGCCTCTAAGAGTCAAGGCAGTCGAGGGCCCGTGAAGTTGCACACTGTCCTCGCCCTTGCCCTGACAAAGTCATTCATCTGTGAGAAGCTCTTCGTTGAGTTTCAGTGTTATGCGTTTGGGGTCCTTGATTGGTGGACTGATCGTTTTCCTATCGCCGTGAGGATTGGAGATCGTAATCTGACCGGCCAGATCAAGAAATCCCTCAAGCGCTCCCGGGGCGACTTCGGCGAGCTTAACCGTGAACATGTCCCGTTCCTGGACTACATGGACATTGTTAAACTCGATTCTCCCGACCGCGTTCTTCTCTTCCAGGTCGGTGCTGCCGACCTCCAGTGCGATTGATTCGGCACCAGTGTTCTTGATGAGTGGCGCCGACCGGCTGGGCCGCCTTGCCAAACTGGCGATGATACAGTGCCGCGTACAGCCCGCCGCTCGCCAACAGCTCTGAGTGAGAGCCAACCTCGACAAGTTGTCTCCTGTCGAGCACAACGATCTTGTCCGCACTCAGGACCATCGAGAGCCGGTGCGCGATGATCACGGTGATTCGACTCTGCAAAAGGGTCTCGAGAGCTTGTTTGATGAGATGTTTCGAGGTGGAGTCCAGGTGGCTAGTCGCTCCGTCGAGAATCAGGATCTGAGGACCCTTGAGCAGAGCGCGTGTAATTGCCAACCGCTGCTTGAGAGTCGCCTCATCCCGCCTCTGGGACCAGCCATGCGAGCCTGCATCAGACTCTGCAGCTTAGTCCACTGCTCGTCGGAGAGGACTTGCTGCAACTTGGCATCGAGGGTCTGCTTGCACTTAGTGAGCGCGGCCCTGAGTGCCTCTCAGTCCTGAGCCTGCATGGCTTGCTTTACCGAACTGTCGCGCGCCCGCAGCGCTCTCCGGTAGGTAGGGCGCAGTTGCGCAAGCTGCTCGCTGGTGCAGTCAAGTTGGAAGGAAACAGCGGTCCAGGTTCGCTCCAGGTACATCATATCCCCTCTTGTGCCAGTACCTTGTCGCTGGCCAATACTGGACGTGATGGTGGCGGCAACGAGTCCAACGGCCACTAGCACCACGATTCCCACAAACATCGCTTTCCGGTTCATGGTTTCACCTCCTCCCGATCACTTATTAGGCCTGCTGTCCGATCCACCAACTATGGCGTATACGCTAAAACCCACGACCAGCACTGCGAGTGCGACAACACCTGCCAGTAGTTTCTTGTTCATCATGATACCTCCAGCTTCACTCCCAGAGTACCATAAGCGAATCGCACCTCGGACGCTGAAGTACTCAGTCGGTTGACAATTGGGCGCCACCGTCGGCGTCGGAAAGCTTCCCTCGCTCACGGGCAGTGATGTCGGTCACGCTCTGCTCATCCCGTAGGATGTGCGGTGTCAGGAAGACCATGAGTTCGCTCTGCTGGGTTCTCCAGCTTCGAGACTTGAACAGTTCACCTAGGAGGGGAATCTCCGACAGGATAGGCACTGCACTCGTTTCCTTCACCCGGCTTTCCTTGATGATCCCCCCAATGACGATAGTCTGACCATCATTGACCATGACTGTAGTGATGGCTTCTCGGCTTGCGATAATAGGTGCGTTCAATTCCGGCTCGCGTCCGATTAGCTCGTTGATCGTCTGCTGCACTTCCAGAGTGATCAGGCCCGTCGCTTCACTCACGTGCGGAGTCACGTCGAGTGCAATGGAGATATCCTTGAAGTCCACGGTCCGCACGAACCTGCCACCTGTAGTCTCCTGCTCGGTGGATACATAGGGTTCCTCGCGGCCGATGCTAATTCGAGCAGGCACGTTGTCAGCCGTTGTGATGGTAGGAGTCGACAAGACTCTCACGTTTGACCTGGTGGTCAAGGCCTGCAGTAGCGTCTGGAGGTTGCTGCTGATAACGCTGTACCGTAGTCCGGAGGAAATGTCGTCCAGACCGAAGTCAGTGCCAACAGTACTTTCAGCAGTGGTGCCGTCGGGAGCCAGGGCGTCGCTGTACCAGGTCCATTCCACACCGAACTTGGTGCTATGATCCAGGATTACGTCAACGATAGCCACTTCGATGAAGACCTGCACCGGGCGTTGGTCGAGCTGGCTGATGATGTTCTCTACCATCGCGAAAACCTGGGGAGGACCGGTCACCAGCAACGTATTGGTCGTGGGTTCACCCACCACGGTGATGTTCCGCAAGGAGGCGATGGGATCGCCCTCCGTCAGGCTAACAGCGGTCCCGCCGCGAACGTCGCGAGGCTCGAATCTCGCCCCGCCGCTGCCGCTAAAGAGAGTGGTGAGTGTCTCCTCGAGATCCTCCGCGTTGGCGTAGAGCAGAGGAAAGACGCGAGTGATGTCACTGAGGACGTTCTCGGCGTCCAGTTCTCGGATCATCATCTCAAACTCTATCATGTTCTCCTCAGTCGCGGTCACAACGACCGAGTTCGTGCGGACGTCAGCCACAATCAGGTTACGTTTCAGGCCCGCGTAGGAGGGCTCTGTAGTCTGCGGGGTGCTATCCGCTCCTCGCCGCCGCCCTCCCCGCCCTGAACGCGGATCGGGTGTGACAGTCTGTTCGGGTTGCTCGAAGAGCGTGTTCAACTGCTCCGCTACCATACTGGCGTCCGCGTGCTGCAACCGAAAGAATCTTGGGCGCACATCCGATGTCATCGTGATATCCAGCGTCTTCACCAGGTCCAGTACCATATTGATCTTCGGACGGGAAGCGAAGATGATGAGTGAGTTCGTGCGTTCATCGGCGGATAGACGTAACTCGCCCATCCGGCTCAGGAGGCCCTGATCATCCGGCTCAGCGGAGCCCTCCCTGTCTTCGGATCGTCCTCGCATTCTGCGGAAGAACGCTTCCTGCGGCGTAGGCTCGGCAGGCCGCTCTTCAACTCCGAATATCTTCTCCAGGGAGTTGAGGAGGACACTTGCGGCAGCGTATTTGCACTGGTAAACCTCCATTTCCAGAATGTCCGAAATATCCTGGTCCGATAGGTTGATGATCTGTACCAGGCGGCGCACATTCCCCTCAGTGTCGGTAATGATCAGCACATTGCTGCTACTAACCGCCACCAAACTAGCTCCCTCGGTGGCGATCAGAGGTTGCAGTTCCTCCTTGAGCTGGGCGGCGCTGACGTATTGTACGGGGACTACCTGCGTAATAAGGGAATCGCCCGAATCTGGACCAGCAGCTCCTCCAACTGACCGTCGGACATCAGCAAAGGGTCGCCACCTGTCAGCAGGACGTCACGGATTTCGTCGTGCTCCCGGATGTACTCGATCCCTTCGCTAATATTGGCCTCTGAAAAGTCGCAATCGGGCTTACCCATCATGGTGGCCTTACGCAGACAGTGCCGGCAGTAGGTTGCGCATCTGTTCCCGACGCAGAAAGCCACTCGATCCGGGTAAACGTGGATCACGAGGTCCACTGGTGAGTTCTTCTCCTCTTGTAGCGGATCGGCAAGCCCCGACTTATCAAGGAGTTCATCTCCGATAGGAACCACTTGCATACGAATCGGGCAACGGCGGTCGGTACGGTGCATGAGACTTGCATAGTAGGGGGTTATAGCCCAGGCGAAGTGGCGACTAGCATCCTGAATCCCCTCTCGCTCGTCATCAGTTAACTCGATGTACTGCTCGAGCTGCTCAAGCGTGGTAATTCGATTAGCCAGTTGCCAGTGCCAGTCGTCCCACTTATTCATACGCTACGTCTTTCCTCTCGCCACCGGGTTCGTTCCACAGCCAGCTCAATAATATGCCCGATCAGCTCTTCGTACCGCCAACCGGCCGCTTCGGCCTGGATCGTGAACATGCTCGACGAGGGTGAGAGCCCGGGAAGCGGGTTGATCTCCATAAACGTGGGGCAGCCTTCTTCATCCATCCGGAAGTCCACGCGGGCCAAGTCGCGACAGTTTGTGACCCGGAAGATGTGCAGTGCCACATCTCTCATTTCTTCAGTCAGCTTCGTAGGGATGCGGGCGGGACAGATGAGGTCCACTCGGTATCCGCGGTCGGGCTTCTTATCTTCCCAGGACAGAAAATCTGCCTCGCTGTCTACTTCAGCAACAGGTAGGATTTGTGGATCAGCGTTTCCCAGAATAGCCACATAAAACTCCCGGCCTGGCGCATATTCCTCGACCAGACAGTCCCCGTCGTAGTTCTCCAGTACCCACGTCACTTGATGCTCGAGTTCCGCGGGCGTTGTCACGCACGACAAGCGACGGATTCCCATGCTCGTTCCCTGGGCGTTCGGTTTGATGAAGACGGGGAACTCAAGCTCCAGCTCTCCGAGGTCCTGTTGGTGAGTTATGCGCCTGAACGCCGGAGTGCGAACGCCGTGGGCGGCAACGAGTGTCTTGGTCAGGGCCTTGTCAAGGCTGACAGCGAGAGTCAGAGCGTCTGAGCCCGTATAGGGAATGGCGAGATGATCGAGCCAGGCTGGCACAAGGGACTCGCGGCCCGATCCTCGAATTCCCTCAGCAATGTTGAAGACGAGATCTGGTCGCAGTTCGTGAATGCGTTGGGGAAAGTCTATCCCGAACGGGAGCCCTGTCGCATCGTGTCCCACAGCCCGCATGGCAGCCAAGAGGGCTTCGATCGTCTCCGGGCTCTCGAATTCCGCAGTCGAGTCCACCATGCCAGAACTCTTCTGGTCGAACTGGCCAATGTCGTCGTAGACAAGGATGATCTTCATAATCGAAGTTACTCATGCTAGCTCCTGAGCATTGCGGTGTTGGCTGAGCACTGTACTGATTTGGCTGTTCCTACAAATGGTGCCCCGCGCTATGCTCAGATTGTTGCAGGAATCGTCTGTCATAGGGCAATGACCTGCCCACTTAAGTGGCACCACTTATTATGTTAGTCCTGTAGCCTGAACGGCTGTTTGCGCCGATGATCACCACTTCAACGCATTATGCATTCTGTACTGTAGTATTTCCTCAAACGGCCGGTTGATACCTTCCACCTGATGGCTGACACCAGAAGCTGCAATGGCGGAAGATCGAAGCCCACGAACAGGCGAATCAGAGCTACATCGAAGAGGGCATTCAACTACTCGAACTCGCCGACAAGTCCCACGACCTATACACCGCCCAACCCCCAGCAGAGCAGCGTAGACTGCTTGATTGCGTGGTTTCACATGCTACGTGGGGTAACGGCTCCTTGTCCCCGGTCTACCGGCCTCCGTTTGACCTCATTGCCCACTCGAACCACGAATATGCCAGTAATCACAAGAGTTCTGACGATTTTGAAGCCCAAAAAGACAACTGGCTCCCCGGACGAGGTAATAGGCAGAACTCATCGGGCCGTGTTCTGGCTTCGCAAGCCCAGAAAGTGCCCCAAGAGGCAACGCCGCAGGCCATCGAAGCAGTTTCGCAACCCGATCCAGTTAGCCCTAGAGTGGCAGAA
>JAUWYY010000035.1 GCA_030615605.1 bacterium | reverse complement strand
ACTACGCAGGTCGTGGCGCCTAGCTCCAGGCCCTCGGGCACCGGTAACTGCCCGAATCGCGAGTTCCGCGGCAAATATTCATTGGGCATTCTCTGGTACCATTCCGCTGTCTGCCGATAGGGGTCCCACGGCCTATCCGGCTTGCGTCTGGCGATGAGCGAACCATCAGCCGCGAGGACTTCCTCGCCCTTGAGCAGCTCCTCGTGCGACAGCACGCTGTCAATGTACGCCTGTACCTCTTCAAGGGTTTCGCTTGAGAAGTTGTGAGGCTGGCCCAGCCAGCCGTCGGGGACGCCGTCGCCGTCGCTGTCCTGCTCAAAAGCGCCGTTGGGCAGTAGGTTTTGCGCCTGCGCGGCGACAACTGTGACCACTAAAATGCTTGCCACGACCATCAGAGCGATCGCCTTGATCATACCCGCATTGCCGAATTCTACATATTTCATGGCTATTCAATTCTCCTTTACTGTATTCTGACTGGCATTTCCCAGATTCTTTGCTGCTGCGTTTAACATTCTCTGTATCCTGCACTAATTGCTCCTGCTGCTCCTCGCTCAACTCCTGCCCCGTCAGCTCGCAGAGGCGAAACAAGCTCACTATCCCACAGTTTTCACACTCCGCTGCCGCCGCTGAGACTACTGTAATGGGTACAAAACAAACTGCCAACAGAACTGCCAGTCTGCACTTGCGATAGTACCACATAGGTTCTTCTTCTCCTTTCACAATGTAGTCGAAACGAGACTTGGCGCAGGCTCACAGGACAGGTGCGCCAGTCATAGCTGTGCATGGTCCAGCCACTCATGGATAATAGCTGAGACCCTACTGCCCGCTAAGCACTGGGTCAAGTGGAGGCGGCTGGTGTTCCAGCGCCGACGGAGTCACCCCGCCTGCTCCCGCCACAAGGTACTCAGTTGCCCTCCTCACGACCCCAGGTACATCAGAGACATAGAATCCGTGCGGGTCACTAATCATTGTTCCTACGGGGAGTTCGAACTCGAAGTCTGCTTCCGTTGTTCCCGTGTTTGCTTTCAGGTTGTAGAAGGTGGCCGTCTCGGTACTCCTCCATGGCTCCCTGACCTTCGGGCTGTAAATGAAGTGTTGTCGGACTACCTTGTACGGCAGCCATATTCCTGGTGCAATCTCTTTAAAGTCCTGGGCGACATAGGAATGTCCAGACCCGCTCTGATTGTCTTGTTTTGGCCTGGCAATCTGCCGGTCCTGAACCACTGCATACTGGTAGTCAACAGATATCCATGTCTCGCGTTTTGAGGAAAACTCTGGAATATCTACTGTGTACACGAGTTTGTGGCACGGAATGCCATTGACCTGCTCTTCCCCGCCGTACGAGAAAACCCTGACGCCCTCTTGTTCGGCTCGCAACTCTGGTGCATCGTAGAGTCGCTGTAGCTTTTGGCCCAGCGTCTTCGCCGGGTTGCCGAACATCATAAGGTAGCACAGAGGCGTTTGGCGAATAGGGGGGACAACTGTTTCTTGGGACAGGCTGGCAGTCCCCGACCAATTCCTGTAGACGATCTGCCGCGCGCCATCGCGCACAACCACGACGCGCGCATGATCACCTGGGACCTCCTCATCCCGCTGGGGGCTGTATACCTGCATCCTCCCCTCAACGTTGGGACCCAAGCCCCAGGGGTTAGGTCCGCCCCTCAGCGCGATGCACTCCCAGCGCGACCCATAATCAGCAACGATGAACCTAACAACAAACTGGCTGTGGTTATTCACCGTATACGGTGCTACATCCTCGGCCGGTAACGCCCGGTTTACTACCTGTTGAAGCATGTTTGTTTCTGACTCGGAACGATAGATGTCGTGGACCACGAACCCGCGGATGTCGCGGATCAGCGATTCGCGATTCAACACCCCTTTGATTAAGGTCAATGACCGCTGTGCGTCCGACTCAGACGCCTCTATATACCCCGCAACGATGACAAGAACGCACAATACAATAGCTGTGCGAGAGGACATGGCGCCATCCGTCCTTTCTCTAACGTAGTTGCGACCCCAGAATCGTAAAGGTTGCGGCACCTAAGAGCCTGTCGGAATACCGACAAAACGAAGCCGCACATTAGGTTCTCCGACAGACTACTAGGCGACAGTTCGCCTTCAATCCCCCGACTGCGAGGGCCCCGATTATACTAACACGCGTTGACCGTCGTGTGGAAAATGAGGTTAGTGCAGCCCTCTGGGCACGTCCATTCTTCCTCTTCATCGTCCCACTCAGCTCTGCCGCTCCACACTTTATGACAGTCCTCGGTGGTCCAAGGGCACTCATCCTCCTGCTCAGCGGGCCAACAAATAGGCTGGACGCCTGATCCGAACTCCCTTTCGCAAATCCACTCCCCCTCCTTATATACCGGCCCACAAACCTTACTTGATCCACAGTTCGCGGTATGTGTGCAGAGAAAGCCCTCGGACGTGCCGCACCCGCTGCCCCTAACCTGACTAAGATCTTCTTCGGTCAAGAGGCCCATACTCCACGCGCTACCGACACAAGTTGTCAACAACACCCCCACCACAAGCGCAATTACCCCAATATACGCCAGGCACTTAGTCATCTTACTAACCTCCTCACTTGATTTTGTGCGGATGCGAGACGAAAATCTACTCGTCAGCTTCATTGTCTGTCACCTCCTCTCTGCGCCATGCTATTCTGATGCCGAAATCCGAACGAAGTACGGAATAGTCACGGTCGCCTGGCCAGCCCGGTCGCTCTGCACCCAGAAGGCTCTAGGGTGCTGATCCTATGGCCGGCCCTCCATAAACCTCCGGGCCAACTCCTCCGGAGGCTCAAGTCCCAGAGGGTCCGGTTCAATGTCCGGCAGAAGATCTTGTATTAAGCTTTTCAGACTCAGGCTTGGACTGTGGCGAACAGGGCCGCCGGCCCGGTCAGGTGTGCCGACCACTTTAGCATCAAAGGGGAAGAAAAATGGTGTGCTTACGTCTATGGGGGCATTGACCTTCACGTCCAGCAGCGCACGTTCCTCGGCGGGCCAGAAAGCGCCGTCTTGGGGTGGTCCCCACTGAATCACTCTGGTAGTGCCCCACGCGCTCGGGCCGGCATACGACCGCTGCTCATCTAACTCTCCCCAGAAGAAACTTGTGTAGAAGAATCGATCAGTCCTAGCATACTTTGGGCACCACAAGCCGGGCATAAGCTCTACGAAGTTGCTATTTGTGCTTACAGAGAATCGCAGGGGGGTGTTGCTTAGATCAAGAACCAGTCGCTCTTCCCGCACTACAGCATAGCCTAAGGCAGGAGCTATCCACAAACGCGCCATGATTTTGCTGTTGTATGGCCCTGTTTCTTGGGAGGGAGGATCGATCCGAAGTCGGAGACAGTGTATTCCCTCTATGTTTTCGTTGCTCAACTGTATGGCAACATGGCCGTGATGCTGTAGAGCACGCAACACATCGATACTAATCATGGTTACGATACGTGCTGGTATCTGCCATAGGTCGCTCGGTAATTGATTGAGATTCTGGTAATAGTCTACGCTGCCCTGGTTTGTGCTGCGCTTGTAAGTGTAGACCTTTTCTCCGTCACACAATGAGTAATTGTAGTAATAGGAAGGTTCCAGGTCGCTGTTAAGCAGTGTTGCGTAACCGGTACGGTGCCAATCGTGACCAGAGTTTATGAGATCAACTACCTCCCGCCTCCACCGCTGCATTTCAATGTCGTATTCGAAATCGCTGAGGCTCAAGTGATTTCGCTCCAATGGGGGCATAGTCCCTGCATCTTGCCCACGGTCTGCTGCAGACGCAGCACGACTCCTTGATGTTGCTGCATTGTAGCGGTCACTGTGGACATAGCGCAGCAACACTCTCCCCTGTAACGTCTCTACCATTGACAAGCGATGCTCAACAGCTTTGACTATCGTCGTCGTTACATCAAGAGCCTCTTCCGCTCTGCTATTCCCACTAGCTGCAATAATGAGCATCCCGATATACACAGCCCAGATAGGATACCGTGCAACTCTCCTTTGGACCAAGCTCTTAGTCATCCTACTCAGCTCCTTTCCAATTGATTTTGTACGGCTGCTACTACCACATGAAAATCTACTCGTCGGCTTCATTGTTTTCCGCCTTCTTTCTTCGCCACAGTATTTTGCTGCCGAAATCTAGCCGTCCTCAATACTGTAGTTGCTCGAGAGCGGCAAAAAGTTGCACTCTCGGGGAAAATATATTGGTAAATCCCCATTTCGCGACAATTCATCACCTTGTTGCCTGAGTCTTTCCGTTACCATTAGTCTCTAAGAAGAGCGATTTGGTTCATTTTTCTGGGAAGATTTCCTGGGAAATCCTCATTTCGCGACAATTCATCACCTTTGCTGAGTCTTCCAGGACCTAGTCGTTGGCCCGGTTGGCCGCTGAGTTCTTGTAGGCGATTGGTAGGCGTGGGGGAGGGATTCAGCGCGCTTCCGCCAGTCTTTCTTCGCCGCATTATTCTGCTGCCGAAATCTGAACGAAGTACGGAATGGTTACAGTTGGCTGTCCCGGCAGGTCAGTTTGCACTTCGATGTTGCCTTCCAGAGTGCCGGATTGGTCAGGTGTCTTCAAGGTGGCTTTGATTTGGTACGAATTGTCCTCCTGTCTGGTCACCTCAACCGTGATAAGCTCGGGCTTGTCGGCCTGAGCGTCGGTGACCTCGAAAGGCACTGTACTTGTCAGAGTGACCGTCGCCGACTTGGCCTGCCCCGTCTTTAGGAACCCAAAGAAGAAGCTATCGGGCCGGGCAGTTACCGGGCTAAGGACCTCTGCCAACACGAGCACCTGGATGGTCTGGTTTCTAGGGTCGTTGGTTTGAATGACTACCTCAGTCACATAGCCGCCCGCGTTCGCAATTGGCCCGATTGTCAGATCCATCGCATAAGAGTTGTCCCGGGTTCCTACAGTCTCTTTCCCCAGCACAGCATTTGCCCAGGGCAGTTCACAGTCTGCTCCCCTCACCCAGAAGAGATCGTCACCCTTGACAGTCACCGTTCTGGTGACCTGCTCGCCAGCCCGCAGCGAAACGGTGAGATTCTCCGGCCATACCCTCTTGAACTCCCCGACCATTATCTCGCTTTCTTCCGGATTAGCTCGCGCCAGCTCGAAGAACCTCCGCTGCGCTCTCTTAGCCTTCTCTGATTTAGACCCAGGCTCCCGTATGCTCTGCACGAGCCTGCTAATGATCTCTCCGACTCCATATTCTGCGATGATGCTGTCGTCAATCATCTGCTCAGCGCCGGACAGATGACGCTCATCGGTGGAGACTTTCCAATATTCGGCCCAGCGCAGCCAATCCTCGCCGACCTCGAGTGCAGTCGTGTGGTCATCCAGATACTGGTATCCCCACATTAATGCACTCAACAGCCGAGGCCAATCCTTATGAGCACCCGTGGTAAAGACTCGCTTCAATTCCTCCCCAACTACGGGAATGAATTCCTTTTGAACTATTGGCTTGTCACCAATTTGCTGGCAGAGATTGCGCATCGAGCAGCAATACTCAATCGCAGTGGCAGCATCCGGCTCCAGTCGCAGTGCCCGCTGCATGGCATAGAGCGCTAACGGCAAGCATTCGGCATTAGTCTGTAACTCGGTAGCCAGGGTCCACCAGCGATTGTGAGGGAGCTTCTCGGTGATAGATTCGGCGGCTTGTCGAGCGGCCGCGCACTCTCCGCGTGACCCCAAATACATAACCAGAAATATCCGCGGCTGGGCCGGGAGCGTTTCCACGCCTTCCTCTGAGTCTTGTAGCTTCTCCCACAGCAAGGCCGCAAAGGGACGATACGCTACGGCTGAGAACCGATCAAGGGCGAGCCATTCCAGGACAGTAACCACGAGGTCCAGCTCATCAATGTTGTGGTCCTTGGCCCACTGCCGGATAGTTGTTTCGTCAAATTCACCGCTCGGCTGAGCAGTCAGCAACTGAAAGGCTGTCACCATCGCCTGGCTATCAATGGTAGTTAGTCCGGCCTCCTTCACAAGGTCAGGCGATACTTCCCCGAGTTTGGACAAGGCCCGTTCAAAGTCCTCAGACGGGTCCTGCGCTGCTACAGGAAGCGCGATCACGACCAACAACAGGCTAAGACAACACGTTCTGGCATTCATCAGAATTCCTCCGATATATTGTTCACGTCCACCAGCACAGACCCCAGCCGCGCTGCCGCGCAATGGATGGCATCACGACCGCTCATAGTACGACCCACTTTCGAATGAGGATTCACTCATCCACTTCTGGAACGGTGTATGTCGTGTCAGGCCCAGTAGAGACCACCATACCCGGCGGAAACTCGACTCCCTGCCCTTGCGCATCATTCAGGCATGAGAGTTGCGCCGTTGTACCGCCTCGCCAGTTCTTCTGCCCTTCTGAGATCCAACATCTCTTCCTTTACCTGGTGCAGATCACCTACCTCGCCGGATTCCAGGGCCGCCGGATTGAACCAGCGGCTTCCCGGAGGCATTATCGCCGCCCTAAGGGCTTCCACATAGCCTTCGCCAAGGCACGCTTCAAGCGACTTGAATTGGTTGACCCCACGACCGGAGACAAAGTAGGTACCGCTTTCCGTTCGGCTACGGTTGACAGAGGAAGCAGCCATGACCACCGAGATGCCATCAACCTTGCCCAACCGTTGTGCCCTTTCCGTATGCTCGTACGCGCCTTCTGGACCCGTTTCTGCCCACTTCAGAACTGCGTAGTCTTCGCTGGGGCACACCCAGTAGCGTGTGGAGACCCCAGGAGGGTGTAAGCACTCGATCACGTAACACTGGTATCCGTCGATCTCGTCCTGCCCAAGCAAGATCGGCGAAGCTGAGCCAATACGCCGTGCAATGAAGCCAGCAGTCCCCCTTGTGCTTCCCATAAGGTCAACGAAGCCGTGGGCGTCGGCTGGATCTTGAGGAACACGTATCTGTACCTGTCGTTCATAGTCCGTGTCCGTACGCACCTCCTCCTGAGCAAGCACCAGTCGGCGAGATTCGTACACCGTTTCGCCGTCCGAGAATTGCCAGGTCCACTGTGCTGAAGTCTCGTCCTCTGTGGTAAGCTGCTGATACTTGCACTGCCAGTACCCGGTTTCCGTTTGCACAAACTGCACCATGTTGAGTGCCGCCCTGTGTGGTAGCAACTCGTTTAGCCCTTCGCCTCGCCCGTCTGGCTGGGGATACTCCACTCTCTCAGATACCCATAAACCCGAGGTTCGAGGCAGCACGGCATCACGATGTTTCAGACCTAGCAACACAGTTTTGAGGGTCTGCTGATCTACATCAGCCAGAGACACGGCCAGAGGAAAAAGCACAAACAACAATGTGCAGACCAGTGTGAATCGTGAAAAGACATCATGTTGCACAGATTTCATCCATATACCTCCCGCACAGACGGTTCTTTCGCTATCGTGGATCCTATCGCCGTCTATGACTATTGATGGCGATCCGCGTGCCCACATACCGCTGGCCAGCGGAACGTCTGCAGACCATGTGCACATTCCATACGTTAGTTGGCGACCATGTGATGGCCCTCGTCGCCCGAGCGCGCTTGCACGACGTGGCCGCTACCAACCGGCGCCATCACTTGACTTCACACTGCCACTTCGCAACTCCGCATCCCCACGTTTCGTTTATCCTATACAGGCAAGCATACTGGCTGTCGTAGTAGTACCAGTGAGCACACCACTCATACGCCGCCTCGTCGTTGTTGCCCGGATCGGAATAGAGCTGTTCGTAATGATCAAAGATCCGGCGCCACCATTTTTCGTACGGCACGCTGGGACAGGGAGAGTCGTCACCCATTCGCCAATGACAGGACACGGCTGTGCAGTCTGCTGGAGGCGAGGCGGCCCTGCACTCCAAGTCAGTGCAGACACTGCCCCTAATCGATGCAAGGTGTTCATCCCCTAATGAGCTCATACTCCACGCACTACCTACACAAGTTGTCAACAGCAGTCCCGCCACAAGCGCCAGCACGCCAACATACGCCAGACTCTTGGTCATCTTACTCACCACCTTTCCAATTGATTTTGTCCGGCTACGACATGAGAATCTACTCGTTGGCTTCACGGTCAATCACCTCCTTTCTTCGCCATATCATTCTGCTGCCGAAATCTGGGCACGTTACTGAGCCCCCGCAAGTGCACTGTTGAGTCTTTCCGTTACTATTAGTCTCTGCATAGGGCAGTTTGGTTCACTTTTTCGGGAAGATTTCCTGGAAAGTGCCCATTTCGCGACAATTCATCACCTCTGCTGAGTCTTGCAATACCTCGTCGCTGGCCAGGTTGGCCACTGACTTCTTGCAGGCGATTGGTAGGCGTGGAGGAGGGATTCAGCGCGCTTCCGCCAGCCTTTCTTCGCCATAGTATTCTGCTGTGCGTCAGGCATTCGTCAGAATTCCTCCACAGGGTTCTCGCCTTGACCGGTGTTCAGAAACGTGATAAACTGATTGGCACGGTGCAGATTCATATCCTCAGCATTGAAACATCGAGCAACGTCAAAAGCTGCCATGCGAACAGCTTCATTGCGGTCTCCTAACAGCTCCAACTCTTGTATCGCGGTTTGCAGCGCATCCTTCAATCGCCCGCTGTACAGATGTGCGGTCACTAACTGGGAAAGGGTTCCTCCTACCTGGCGATGCGAGACCAACCGATGGCGTTCTTGGCCAGATAATGGCAGGTTGGGCACCTGGCCCAAAGGGTTATCACCCTCGCCGCTTGCAAAATACTCCAGAAAATCCTGCGCCTCCTCAACATCGCCGGTCGCCACCAGAGTAGTGTACAGACGTTCCAGAGATTGCATGAGCTCCCACTTCCTGAAGGGACACAGCCGAAACGCCGTCACTGCCGCTCGTTTGGCCAGATGTGGTTCGTCTATGTCGAGATATGTGGAAACCAGCTTGTCCCAGTACGACCCTTGGTCAGCAAACTCGGCGTGATGCACGGCGAAGAGTCGTAAGAACTCAGCCGCTTCCGGCAACTGATCGGCTTTCTCATAGGTGGTCAGTATCAGGCGCACATAACTGTCCGTGGTCCCACATCGATCCCAGCTTGCGGAGTAGTGCCCCAATGGTTGGGGGGCGCCCCAGAGCATCGCGCGGGCGCAGGCCCGCGCAGCTTTAAACACTTCCTCCCTCGTAGCATTACGCAGACATTGCAGTCGAAGTACACCTACGCTTGCGCTCCGCGGACCAGACGGCACGGGTACCACGGTCATGTACTCCGTAGCCAGATTGGCGGCTTGCTCATGATCACCTTTCTTCTCAGCATCGCAGATCAAGTACAGATACATGAGCGCATACTGTGCCTCAAAAACCCTGTGTCCCGCAATCCATGAATTCAAGTTCAACGGAAACTCGCTGGCCAGCTGCTCAGCCAGCTCAATCTTTTCGGAACTGCCCGGGCCACTGTACCGCCAGCCATCCTCCAGCTCACTGATCAACTCACCCCAGTTCTCCTTCGTTTCCTCTTCCGCAGCAGTGACGGCCGTTCCTATTGATAGCAATAGCGCTATTAACAGTACTTTGCGCATACTATTCACCCTCCTTCAGGCTTGCTCGTAATGCTACCAAGCAAAAGAGCCCAATAGATACTCATTGCGTTGGAACCTGCCCGCTCCTGGCGCGCTTCACAGCTCCCTAAATAAGACCTGGCACAGCCTGGCTTTCTGCTCTGCCGACGGGCCTGACTCACCAGACTGTCGAGCTATTGAAACGTCCCGGGCAACTCGGGCAACGGCTCCATGAAACTAGCGGGATCGCCGGGGCCTTCCGCCAGCTCTTTCAGAAGTCTGTCTATGATTTCCTTGAGCTTGACCTCCTTGCGTACAGGTTCCTCAGAGTCATCCTCAACCGGGGCGCCCTCGGCCTCGGCGACTTCAATCTCCACAAGGGTATCATCCGCTAGCCTGGGCTCGTAAGGGGTCGTAGGATACTCATCGTCGAACGCAAGGGGAGCCCAAAAGTCCTCACTCAGCGGCTGGTTCACCTTGGCCTCAAGAATCTCCCAGATAGTGAGCTTGTCCAACACCGGCACGGACTGGCCCTCGGGCACAAGACAACGGACAGACTGCACTCGTCGAGGG
This sequence comes from bacterium, assembly GCA_030615605.1. Classification (GTDB taxonomy): domain Bacteria; phylum Armatimonadota; class Zipacnadia; order Zipacnadales; family Zipacnadaceae; genus JALGTD01. The sequence goes on along the minus strand of JAUWYY010000035.1, from coordinate 7,444 downwards.
AGCCAAAAACCGGGTGCATATTCACGAAGATCACGAGCACGGAAGCTGTGGGAGGAGCGGACTTGGCCGTCAAGTGTGACGACCAGTATCCATTTTCGGACTGCGAATCCCTTGTCCGGCTCAATCCAGGCGAAGATGTAAGTAACTAGACGAGGGTTCCTGGGACTTTCCTCAAATGCTTGAAGATACAGACACTTGGCTCCCTCAAACTCCACTTCCGTGACCCTCGAATGGCCACGGAGAGCTGTGGATTTATCAGACATGCGGACCACCATTAGGCACTCCTGCAGGAACTCCTCTTCACCGACAGAGTAGTCACTCATCGTGCGCCAGGTGTTCTGCTCGACAGACTTTGTCGCATAGATGCCCTGGCGGCGGACGGTCACTGTGTGCGTAACTCGGGCGGCCCCTGGATCCTCAGGGCCGTAGTACCACCTCCTCTCAGACAGCCATGCATCACGAGCCCTGTCCATCACTTGCAAACGTATGTTGGCTACGTTTGGGAAGAGCTGGGCGCCCCCCGCTGATCTGTCGCTGGCGGGGCCATGAAACCTTATCATCGTTAGGTAGCCTTCAAATGTCTGAGGCAAACTGGCCCGATAATTCAGGCCTTTGGCAATCGTCCGGACAATAGCGGGTGGCCCACTTTCAGCTGCCCATACAACATTTAAGGATACCACAACACATGCCACCGTCGCCAGCAGACAGATACAGCGACCGGCCGTTAGACGCTGCTGGAATCCAATCATGTCACATTCCTCCTCTAGCGTAGTACTTATGGCACCTTACAACGACGCGTGCTAGACTGCAGGCCGGGACTCCATGGCTCGTTCAGCCAAACACACTTGCTCCCTACGGCCTCTTGCCGTAAGACTCAATCATCAATGAGTGAATGCCAGGGACTGTCCTGGCCTACAACCACCTAGCAGCCCCCCGTCAATTGCACCCGGCGGCGTTGCGCAGCGGCGACGGCCGTTCCTATTGATAGCAATAGCGCTATTAACAGTACTTTGCGCATACTGTTTACCCCCTTCAAGCTTCCTTACAGTATTGCCAAGCAAAAAGCCCAAGGCATACTCATTGCGTCGGAACCTGCCCTCTCCTGGCGCACTTCACAGTTCCCTGAATAAGAATTGACACAGCCTGGCTTTCTACTCTGCCGACAGTTCTGGCTCACAAGGCTGTCGAGCTATTGCAACGTCCCGGGCAGCTCGCAAAGACCTTTATCTCAAGCTAGCCAGATCAGCCGTTCTGTAAGCCAGTTGTCGTAGAGCGGCCTCCTGCTGCTGGCTTCCCCGGGTGCATTGAGGCCCTAATTGCCCTCTAAGAACATCTGTACCAGATCGGCCGGAGGTTCAAGCCCCAGCGGGTCCGGCTCAATGGCTGGCAGAAGATCCTCCATACGAGTTCTCACCAATTTGCTCGGGCTTTGGCGTGCTAAGCTGCCATCAGTCCTATCGTTTACCCTTGCATCAAACGGGATAATAAGCGGCATGGATATGTCCAGCGGAACGTTCGCCTGCATATCCAGGGAAGCAAGCTGACCGATGGGAGAGACAGCTTCATCCTGGGGGCGCTCCCACTGGATTATCTTAGTCCACGCCCAGGCTCTGCGACCGCTGTACCTAGCTCCCTCACCCTTTTCCGCAAGAAAAAAGTCAGTGTAGCAAAACTGATCAGCCCTGGCATATCTTGGGCACCACAAGCCGGGAACAAGCTCCACAAAGTCATCAGCCGTGACTACTTGAAGGTTCACTGCGGTGTCGTCAGGAGACAGGGTTAATGATTCCTGGCGCACCGCAGCGTAGGTCAAATCCGGAGCTATCCAGAGCCGAACTACCCTTTTGCTGTCTACTGCCGATGTGTCTGCAGGGGGCAGGACGCGAAATTTCAGGCACTGTATTCCATTCATTGACTCTTCACCCAGATATTCTACGACATGCCTCAGACGCTCAATAGCATCCACCACGGTGTTTTCAATGGTGGCTATCACGCGCGACCGGATCATCCACAACTCCTGTGGTAGGCGTTGCAGATTATAGTAATGCACCCAACCATTGTTATGGTAGCGTTGGTACTCGTACACCTTTTCCCCATCGCATACAGACACAGTGTAGAAACAAGAGGGGTCCATGTCTCTTCCGTAGTTTGGTGCCGCGAGGGAACCAGTGTAAGCCCAGTCGCTCCCGCTATTGGTCAGGTCAACTACTTCGCGCCGCCATCGAGAGCCTGCAATGTCATAAGCAAAGTCGCACAGACACAGGTGGTTCTCCTCCGGCAGAGGGATCGCCGAGGGATCCATGCCACGGTCGGCAGCGGCGTTAGCACGTTGTTTCCTTGATGCTTCTCTGGAACGCTCGCTCTTGATGTAACGCAGCAAGACTCTTCCCTTCAGAGTTTGCACTGTGGATGATCGGTGCTCAAACCCCCTTATGATCATCTTTGTCGCATCAAATTGTTCCTGCGCATTGACGCTTCTTGCGATCATCGCACACGCAATCCCAATGGACAGAACCAGCATTAGCTTATCAGAGTATCTCATTTTGTCTTTGTCCCTCCTTGTTAGGAGCCTGTGTGACGGCGCGTCTTGCGGCGCGCTGCAACGCCCCTCTTCGGTGCAGTTGCCTGTTTGGGTCCCAAAGAAGTAGCGAGCGTTTCTCGATACTGAAGTCTTGTCACACAGGCCCCTATATAAGTGTCACATAAACTCGCACGCCCTCCTTGTAGGCCTTAGCCAACCTTGTGCTGCAAGTGCTCGTCGGACACACCACCATTAGGCCCCAAAATGCTATCCGCTTATGCAGCCATCATAATAGCTGCCGTTGCCCGTGGGCGGATCGCAGCTCGTGCAATACCACTGCCCCTCTACATAGGTACACCCAGTGCATGGGCTGACATTCACGCATGGTTCTTTGCGTGACAGGAGTGTACAAGTCTTGTCAGGGGCTGGGCCTTCGCACCAGTTCGTGTCGTGGACACCTGAAAACAGCGTACACGAACCGGGGCCGTTATACACGCAAGCGGGACCTGTATAGCAATCCCCGCTGCCACACTCTGTGTCCGGGCAGTCGGTCCCCTTTACCTGGCCAAGCTGCTCATCCGTCAGGAGCTCCATGCTCCACGCACTACCAACACAAGTTGTCAACAACACCCCCACCACCAGCGCCAGCACGCCAATGTACGCCACGCTCTTGGTCATCTTATTGACCTCCTTACTTGATTTTGTACGGCTACTACGTAACAGTCTACTCTCTTTCGGCTTCATTGTCTGTCGCCTCCTTTCTTCGCCATAATAATCTCACCAAGCAAAAAGCCCCGGCAACATAACTGCGCTCTCGCGCAGCTGCCCGAGCTGATAATCCGATCTTGAACTCTTCGCCAAACCCCGAACATTGCCATCTCACCCACACTCCCAAACCTCTAACCCATAAACCTCGTTTCCAAAACCAACTGCACTGATTCTAACTCAGTTCTCAGTTCTCGTCAACGTCCGTCCCCTGCTCACGTCATGGGCTAAGGTAGAGCCTTGGCCGGTGCACCGCAATTACGCGGGGAGCGCTTGGCCGCTTTCGCAAGCTTTGCGACGCCGAGAGCCACGCCATCCGCCGGAACAACCACCAACCCCGCCGGAAACGCTCCTGCGCATCACCTACAACAGCCCTATACCTAAGCCTACGTGGTGGCTTCTTCCTTGTTGTTCTTGACGGTGACAGTCACGGTCTTTGACTTGACCTTCTTGCCGTCCCCGTCGGTGCCCACGGCGTGAACCTCGTGCTCCCCATCGATCACGGTGGTGGTATCCCACTTGATGCTGAAGGGCTCAGCAGTGTCTTTGCCGACGGACTTTTCGTCCACAAAAAACTCGACACTTTCGAATTTTGCGCCCTCCTTGACCGTAGCCTTTACCTCCACGGTGCCGCTAAGCTCTTGCCCTTCGTCCAGCTCCGCCCACTCTATCCCAATCGGTGGGTCACTGCAGCACAGGCCCACTCCTGCCGCGATTATAATTAGAATCGCTGCCGCTAGCGCAACCCCGAGGACAATAAACGTCAGCGTCCTAGCCATCACATGTCTCCTTCCCGTCCTTTTTAATCCGTCATAGAGTATTAGTCTCTGGATAGGCCCATTTGGTTCACTTTTTCGGGAAAATATCTGGGGACATTCTCCGACCGAGTTGGCGATCACAGCCGATTGCTGTGTCGGCGCGGCAGATGTTGACATTGACGAGGACGGCACCACAGTCGGGCTGCTGTGAGCGGGTGCCACTATCCGGAGATGCGCGCCGGATGGGTACAGATGCGGAAGCTTTTGCCTCGCAAGTAGGTGACCAGCGTCAGGCCCAGGCGATCGGCCAACTCCCACCCCAGAGAAGTGGTATTCGACGTCGTGGCCAGCAGGGGAATGTTGACACGCGCGGCCTTGATGACCATACTTGCGCTGGGTCGCCCGCTGACCATCAGTGCCATATCGGCAGTAGGCAGGCTATGCAGCACGCAATAGCCGACTGCTTTGTCTACCGCATTGTGGCGGCCAATGTCTTCGCGTAGTACCACGATTTTACCATCGTGCCCGAACAGCGCAGCGCCGTGAACACCCCCGGATTGCTTATGCTGCTCCTGGTGGTCGCGAAATTGCGGGGGCATCGCCAGTAACTGGCAGGAATTCCAGATAACACCGGGAGCGGCATCAAGCGGTGCAGGTAACTCGCCCAGTATCTGCTGAGCATTGATACATTCAGTGTCCACCCATCGGAGCTCGGTAGGAGGCGAGCCGGCGATTGATACATCTACAGTGTCGCTGTCCATGTCGCAATGCCGCGCCGAAAGCACCTCCCGGGGATCGCCCACCAGCCCCTCGCTGAGACAGTAGCCGACAGCCAGTTCAATATCGTCACCGGGCTGCCGTGAAAGCACTGCCGCCAGCTCACCGTTTACTTGCAGCCGTAGCAACTGCTCAACCGGCACCAATACTTCCTTAGACACTTTCTGACCCGTCCGCTCGAAGACATCAGCAGAGCGCGAGGAGTTGCGCACAATTTCATCCTTTCGCAGTTGATGAATACTTGCCATATTCAGTGGAATCCGCTATGCGAGCCATCGGGTTTCATGGTCACAATCAATTGCTCAACTCGGGCCAGTTCCTCGGGCGTATTGACGTTCAGCAATAGGTCCTTTGGAGGCCCGAACTGAGATAGCTCTGCCTCCATGATCCGGCGTACCTGGACCTGGGGAAAGAAACTATCCGCCCGGCGCCGACCCGAGGCCAGCGCCTGGTTGATTGCTGGCAAGCACTGCCGGGCATACATAGCACACAACGGCTCGTAGAAGCCCGCCACCATGGGGACGACAGCATCCACGCCGGCCGCGCTGTCCACTATATATTGGAGCAACTCGCTGGTGACCAAGGGAATATCGCATGCGACAATCAGGTAGAGATCGGCCTCAGTCGCCCGCATTCCTGTGGCAATCGCCGCCAGGGGCCCGGCCCCTGGATCTGTGTCGTGCACCAACTGAATCCCCTCAGGGGTTTGACTGCCACCCACTATGAACGTCTGATCGACTACTGGCGCAACAGCCTGTAATACCCGGGCTATCATGGGAATACCGTCGACCTGCCGCCAGCACTTGTCTATCTTCATTCGGCGGCTCCCACCACCAGCTAGAATCAATCCGACCACATGCTGTTCGCTCGTCGCTGTCATACGGGACTGGCCCTATCCGACAGTACTCACGACCTGCCCCCATTTGTGGTACCAGCTGCTATCTTAGTCTCACGGCCTCTACAGGCATAGCCGTAAGGCGAGGCGTAGCCGAAGCTGGAGGCCATGGCTGGACTGCCTCCGGGGCCGGTGGTCGATAGTTAAGTGCGCTGTGTGGCCTCACTGTGTGGCAATGCTTTCGCCACCGTTCCGCTAATACCTGCGCCTCCAGCAATGTATCGAAAATCTCTGTGTTCAAAAGCTCGTCCCGCAGCTTGCCATTCAACGACTCCAGATATCCATTCTCCCAGGGACTGCCCGGCTCGACGTATAGTGTCTTTATCCCAAGACTGTCCAGCCACTGTCGTACAGTCTTAGCAGTAAACTCCGAATCATTGTCCGAACGGATATAGTCAGGAATTCGCCGCTGTATGAATCACTGGGTCAGTTGGTCTAACACGTCTTCACTGGTGAGCCGTCGAGCTACCTTGATGGCCAGACATTCGCGACTGTATTCATCGATGATCGTCAGCAGACGAAACGCTCGGCCAGCATGGGTCCGGGCATGCATAAAGTCATAGCTCCAGACATGATCCCGATAAGCCGGACGCACCCGCACACAGGAGCCATCATTTAGCCATAAGCGCCGCCGTTTGGGCTGTTTCTGGGATACTTTGAGACCCTCCTGGCGCCACAGCCGCTCAATACGCTTGTGGTTTACCGGCCAGCCTTCGGCCTGCAACAAGGCGGTAATGCGTCGATACCCGTACTTGCCATATTGTGAGGCCAACTGTACCATCCGACTGATGAATAGATTTTCTTCGTCAGGTCTCGTAGGTTGCCGTCGCTGGCTTGAACGCGGCTGCCCTAACACGCGACAGGCGCGGCGCTCGGAGACTACCTGCGGGCTCAGCGCTTCCCTAACCTGAGCCACTGCTGCCCGGCGCCGGACCGGGCTCAGTAGTTTCCCGCAGCCGCCTCTTTCAGTATAGAACCAAGATTTACCATTTGGTTCTTAGTTGTTTGCACATTCTTTGAGTCTGTGAAAAAACCCTGCTCGTGGCAGCAATGTATCCGGAAAAACCAGTGCTTTGCAGTCTTTCCAGGGGCTTGTGGCTGCCAATCAGTCAACTCTGACGGCTTGGAGGCAGTTGGCAAACACAGTCCCGCCTGAGCATAAGCAGAAATACCGATCCTTCACCACTTTAGGTCATGATCACCCAGCGCCGGGCGCTAAGGCCCAGACTCGTTCCAATATTCGCTCAAAGAGCTCCTTGGATGCCGCCACTTCCGCCATCTGGAAGATTACTTGTCGCGCGTGGCGCACTACCCAGACTCGGGGAATAGAAAGAACCGCCTTTCGCTGTTTCGAAGCACGGCCCGAAATTCTCGAGGCTCTCGAAGCAAGAGTCGAGCAAGCCCCGCTCGCCACCATCAGCGTCCTATCCGCCAACACCAAGAGCCCGCCTCACTTTTCGTAGACGGGCTTCAGTGGCAAGCAATAATTCCGAACTTTCTCGACGCCAGCGCCTTTCAGCGTGCGCACCGATGCGCTTTTGGGGATTTGGGGGGCCCCTGATCAGAAGTTCGGATTTGTGGCCTTAATGGCTCCCCGGACGAGGTAATAGGCAGAACTCATCGGGCCGTGTTCTGGCTTCGCAAGCCCAGAAAGTGCCCCAAGAGGCAACGCCGCAGGCCATCGAAGCAGTTTCGCAACCCGATCCAGTTAGCCCTAGAGTGGCAGAA
>JAUWYY010000037.1 GCA_030615605.1 bacterium | reverse complement strand
GATGGCGCTTGGGTTTCGTGGCAGCAGATGAGTTGTTCTTCAGTTACTTGGTGCATGCGCGCGGGTGCCCCGCCGCCACGTCGCCAGCCTACGGATCCGCCGGGGCGGCGCTGCTCCGGTACCTGGCGCAGGAGGAGATCGAACCGTCCGTCGAGTCCCTCACGATTCAGGTACTGCGGCGCTATGTGAGCTGGTTGTCCAGGTCGAGTTACAGCCCGGCGACTATCTCCCGGCGGATTTACGCGATCTCGTCGCTGTTCCGGTATCTGGTGAGCTATGGTTATGCGGAGGGGAATCCGTGTCAGTGCGTGGTGGTGCCGAAGAGGCGGCGGCGAATGCCGTCGGTTCTAAGTCTGGAGGAGGCGCGGGGGGCGCTGGTGGCAAGCGAGGATCATCGGTGGGCGCGGATGGGCTTCCGGAATCGGGCGATTGTGGCGGTTCTGCTGTTCTGTGGACTGCGGCGGGCGGAGGTGGCAGGGCTGGCTACGGGCGACGTGGATCTGCGGTCAGGCTGGTTGAAGGTGCGCAATGGGAAGGGAGGCCGACCGCGCTCGGTGCCTCTGGTCAGGGATGTGGCTGGTGCGTTGCGGGACTGGTTGGAGTTTCGTCCGGCGGTGGATCACGACTGTCTGTTCACGGGATTGGGAGGCAAGCCTCTGGGAGTCAAGGGCGTTGCGAGTATGTGTTCAAGTGGTCCGCCAAGGGTGCGGGGGTATGGCGACCGGGGGTCAGCGCGCACACGGCGCGGCACACCTTCGCTTCATTGCTGCTGCAGGAGGGCGGCGTGCTGGATTTCGTCGAGGTGATAGTTGAGGTAGCGGATCGTGGTTTGCAGGTCATTGTGGCCGAGGAGTATCTGGACATGGCGGATGTTAAGACCGTGGTTCAGCCATTGTTTTGCTGCGAAGCGGCGCAGGCTATGCAAAGTGAAGCGGTCGCCGTTATCGGGTGTCAATCCCGCGCGCTGGCGCCAGAGAGTAAACCAGCGTTGGAGAGTGCTCTGCTGGAGGGCACGGCCCTGGCGTCCTCGGAAAACGGGGCCGGTGCGGGGGAGGTCGGATTCGACGTGGAGTGTATGGAGGTGGGCGGCGAGTTCGGTGAAGATGAGAACCTCGCGGTGTTTGTCGCCCTTGCCGCGAATGCGCAGGCGGCCTTTGGTGAGATCAACGTCTGGCCATTGCAGGGATAGGAGTTCGGCTCGGCGCAGTCCGCTGGTGGCCATGGCTATCAGAGCGGTCTGTTCGGTGGTGCCGTGGCAGGCGTGCAGCAGGGCGGCTACTTGCTCGCAGGAGGGGCAGGGCTGAATGCGGAGGGTAGCCTTGGGCCGCTCTACGCGGTCCACCGGGTTAGTGGGGGCGTGGTTGAAACGGACTGCCCAGATGAAGAGGGCGGATAGGGCGTTGAGGGCACGGCGAACCGTCGAGGTGGAGAGGTGACGCATGGAGGCGATCCAGTCCTCGATGAGAGGGGGCGTAACACCAGGAGTTTGGCTGCAGGTTTGGAGGTTGAATGGTGGTAAATCGGTGGGTAGAGTGATGGTTAGGGGAGGTAGGTCAGTCTCTGTGTCGGTAAGTGCAGTGGACATATCGGCTTTACGGACGTCGGCAAGCAAGCGGGTAACGGTGGCCTTGGTAATGCGGAGCATATCTGCGATCTGGTCAGGGCCGAATTGCTGATACATGGTCAGAACTCCGAAGAGACGGGGGCCGCGAATGGGTCCGTACTTCTCGGTGAGGGCCTGGGCTGCGTTAAGACTGGTTCTGAAGGGGCGATTGTGGATGCCCAGTCGGTCAAGGTCGTCCTCCAGGACCTGTTTGAGCATGTGTGGATGGAGATCGTGGAGGGTAACGGGTCTTTCGAAGCCCAGGGCCGGCTTGACCTTGGCAGCGCCGTGCAGCGTGACTTCGTGTCTGAGCAGACCAGCAGGCGCTTCACCGTTGGTCTCGCGGTGCTTATCGTAGAACTTGGACTTGACTGATTTAGCGCGAAACTCGACGGTCTCGGTGTTGAAACGAGCGCTATCACGGCGGGCATAGTGGAGTCGTGCGAGGGTGTTGAGGTAGTGAGGAAGGAGGTCACCTAGGAGGTAGTTGTAGCAGACGTCCAGGCGGGAGATGGTCATATCCCCAACTGAGGAGAGTGGCGGGAACGCGTTAACCGAGGCGATGATGCAGTCAGCGGCGGTGATGGCGGCCTCAATATCGAAAACGAGTTGCCAGTTGCTGCCAAAGAGAACACGGGGCAGAGACATCTCGAGAAGGAACAGATGCGGTCCGATCCTGCTTTCGGGGTGGTAGGTGGCACGAATAGGGATACCTGTATCTGCTGAGGGGTTGAAGTGGTACTCCAGGTAGTGCTTGCCTGCGGGAGTGTTCTTCTCCTGTCGTTCCCACCAGATTAAGTGTTCGGTTGTGGGTTGTGCCCTGGTCCAGAGTCGGACTGTGTCTATCATGGTCATCTCCCCATCTGTGTACAGCAGAATAAAAGCAGATGGGAAGGAGTATACAAAGAGGGCGTGAATGCCGGTTACGGATAAGATTATTGTTAGTGTAACCGGCTAGGCGTCGGAGGAAGAGGGAGGCAAGGGATCGAGTGTACTACGCAGGTATTTACGCTGGCGATGTGTGATCTGCTTGAGGAAGTTCTTGGCTTTGCGTCTGTCCTCGGGCCGGGAAAGATCATAATGGACAAGTTCGTGGCCCCACTCGGACTCACCAAAGCGGCTAAGGAGTTCGTCGAGGGCAGTTGCCTCCCGTATGTCTTCGTCCTCTAGGTCGAGTATTCCGGCCATGCGTCGGTCGTACTCTTGGTGCTCAGGCAATGTCGATTTGATGTGTTCGTACTGACTGATGATCCAGGCGTCGCGTTCGGGGTTCTTGGGTTGTCTGCGCCTCTGTCCAGTCGTGTATGCGCTTCTGAACTCAGACTTGAGCGCGCGGACCTGGTCTTTGATGTCGGATAAGGGTGTGGAGACGGAGATGACGAGGCGCGTCTCCATAAAGGGGAGTTGGAAGACGTTACCAATGAACCAGGAGGGGAGGGCGATGATAGAGGATAGCTCCCCGGATATGGCATATTCCGTGAATGCATTGGTGAAGATGTCGGCAAAGAGTCGCTCAAAGCCTGCGCGAACCCAAAAGAGGTAGAGGGCTTCCGAAAAGGTCGAGTCAAACAGTTCGTCTTCAGGTGTGGGGTCTTCGCCTTCAGGCGGAGGGAGTGCTTGGAGGTCGGACTTAATGAGTTCGGGGCGGAAAGCATACTTGACGAGGAAAAAGTGGTCCGGCCAATCGTGTTCGGGCGCGAGTGCCCGGACAATGCGGGCGACCTTGTGGTGCGGGACGCGGCGGTTGTCGTCGAGTTCTTGGCTATCCAAGGGATCGAGTAGTCCTGCCTCGTCGCGGACCTCCTCGATGAAGCTCTGGGCACAATCCTCCTGGAGTGCCTCGGCCATGATGTCTGAAAGCCAAGCGCGGTAGTTTGGGTCTTCAGGCGGTGTGGTGGGAAGGGGGCTGGTTTCAGGTGGAGTGATGTGATCTGCCGCGTCGCGGAAAACCTCGATGAATTTCTGAGCAGGGTGCTTGTCAGGTGTGTCGGAGTCTGAGGCGGGCTGCTGGCCGTGGGGGTCTGGGTCTTCGGGTGAGCGTGATGATAGTCCGGTCGGATCTGGCGTCATAAGCTTTTGGACAAGTGAAGTGGAGAGGAGTTTCTCAGCAGGCGGCAAAAGTGGAGGCCAGCGTCAGCGCAAGCCCTACCTCTGCCAGCAGCCAGGAAGTGAGTGTCCCCGGTCAAGTGTCTTCCGTCGGTTTTGCCACCACAACTACGGTACCGGAGGCAGGTCGGGCTCAGGGATCACATAGACCTTACCCAGAGTGGTCACCTGCTGCGCAACAACCTGCGCGTGGATGGGATCGGTACTAACCAACACATACGGCGCGGGCGGGTTAAAGACTACCTGCTGGCTGCCTGGAGGAACTCCGGCTATCTCGAAGCCCCCGAGGCTATCTGACGTATCGGCCCGGGAGGCCACGGTAACCTGGGCATCAGGTACACCCAGCTCGTTGTTGAGATCAACAACTTGGCCGGTCACCGTTCCGGTCGTTGCGGGATCGTAGCCCAAGCTAGCACCTCCACAGCCGCAAAGAGCCACAACAACAGCGAGAAACACAACCGTGCCTACGTATGCAACGCTAATACTCATGTGCCCTTGGGTCGGGTTGAGCATCTGTTTCTACCACCTTCATCGCACTATTTGTGTCGACACGATTCTGGTAACACTTTGCCCATTGGCAGCAACGGCCTGCAAGCAAATCAGGTACCGCCCGGATGGTACTTGGGTGCCCTCCTGGCTGCGCAAAGACCACGTGGTCGTGTTAACGCCCGCAGCCACCGGCTGCGCGCTACAAACCCGATTGATCAATCGGCCCGAGATATTGGTGATTTCAATGGTCACCGCACATGGCTGACTGACCGTGTAAGCGATGGTTAGGCCCGCAGGGGCCGGGTGTACCGCTGCCGAGGAGATCACCAGCCCGGCGTCGCTTTTCGGTTGTACCTGCAGCCGGAAGTGGCGCACCGTCACGCCTTCTGCGCTGCTGTGGAACGTGTAGAGTGGCACGGTCCTCGCGTAGACAGTGCGCTGTGCATCCAGGTCGGTGAGCAGCACGGTCAGGTCGTGAGGGACGGCGCTTAGATCGCTGAGCCGGACCTGAACTTCGCTATCGGGGATATCAGTGCAGACAACGAAGTCCCAGGTGGTCTGTCCGACGCTGGCCGGACGGACGTCGTGCGCCAGGTGGCGCCCCTGATCCGTTACAAAGTACAGATCCACCGCGCCGCTAACCGCAGGTGGATTGTCAATCTGATACGCAGCCTGGTTGTCACTAACTCCACATACCGAACTGAGGTCAGCACGATCACCGACCCGGGCGGTAACAGGAATAGCCCAGCCGCGGGGGCCCAGATCTGCTGCCCGGACTGCCGACTCAGCTTCGGCTGCTGCCGGCCCCGGCGGCTGGATGAAGAGCGTAGCGGGGCTTTGAAGCGCACGGACCCACATTCCTTCCCACGGTTCCAGGCTGTTTCGGGTGATGTTGGCTCCGACTTTGTCAGTGACCACCTGATACGAGCCCGTGGCTGTGTCATAGACAAAGCCGTATGGCAGTATATGCGATGCCTCAATCATGATGCTGCTGAAGAGCAGAGCTTGAGGGAAGGGATTGGCCACCAAGTTCCAGCCCGAATTCGTACCCAGGGGCAACTGGAAGGTAGTGTCAGTGGGCACGAGGAGGCCGAGCACCGAGATCTCCTGCGGCGTAGTGTGCCGGACGAAGTAGGCCTTGCCTGCCGCCAGTGCCAGCAGTGGTCCGGCGCCGGAATCTCCCACACCCAGATACCCCGGTGGTTCCCCGTCAGGTCCCCAGCGGAAGACCTCGTCAGTCGCGAACACTTCGCTCAGGTCATCGGTGACCGGCTGACATGGCACGCCGACCAGACTGAGTCCGGCAAGTAGCTGGGTGGTATAGGCAGGATAGCCAGTGAAGTCGATGTCGCTGGCGTCGCCGACGTTCTCATTGACAGTCACTTCCTGACTGCCTGGGACGAAGCCACGGCCTGCTTGCTCGGGGATCACCGTGTAGGTGCCAGCCACGGGGCCAGCGATGCTGTACTCACCGGTGTCATCAGTTGTGGCACTGTGCCCGTTAGCGCTCACCTCCACACCGCTCATCGCATTGCCTTCCCAATCGAGGATAGTCCCGGACATCGTGTACTGCTTGGGGCTGCCCACGAAGTCCACGTCCGTAGCTGGCCCGTCGTTTTCATTGACAGTTGCACTCGTCCGAGAGGGAGTGAAGTTATACTCGGAGAAGCTCGGTTTGACTGAGTGGGTACCAGCCACCAACTCTTCAAGCATATATGTGCCATCCGGCCCTGTGGTAGTTGACTTGCCGCTGGCGGATAGCTCTACGCCCTCCATAGGCTCGTCCTGCTCATTGGTGATGGTGCCCGAGATCGTGTAAGTCTTCTCGGTGCCTACGAAGTCCACGTTGGTGGCCTCGCCTAATACGTCACTGACACTGACCTCGGTGCTCAGCGGCGCGAAGTCGTACTCAGGCATGCTCGGAGTCACCGTGTAGGTGCCCGCCACCAGTCTGTCTATTGTGTAGGTGCCGTTGGCCGCAGTAGTAGTAGAATGGCCGTCGGCGGTAACTGTCGCGCCTTCAAGGTTGTGGCTCTCGTCGTCGGTAATCCGGCCCGAGATAGAGTGGATCTTGTTAGTGCCGACAAAATCTACCCCGACGGCGTTGCCAACGGATTCGTTGACTGTCGCCGACGAACTGCTCGGGGTGAACCGATGTTCCGTCAGTGACGGGGTAACCGTGTACGTACCGGCGACGAATCCCGAGATCGTGTAGGTGCCATCAGACAAGGTGGTCGTTGACTGGCCGTTGATGGTGACGGTCACGCCCTCCATGGCAGCGTCCTCTTCGTCAACGATGGTGCCGGAAATCGAGTAGGTCTTCTGAGTGCCCACAAAGTCCATGCCGATGGCATCTGGGGCGGCTACACTGACTGTTACTGGCTGATCCGGAGGAGCAAACTCGTATTCGGACAGGGTCGGAGTCACCGTGTACGTGCCTGGCGCTATCTCAGTTACAGTATAGCTGCCATCAGCCAACGTGGTCGTCGAGTGGCCGTCTACCGTGATCGTTACGCCCTCAAGGGGATTGGTATCGGAATCGGTGACAGTACCCGAAACTGTACATGTCGTGCCGACGAAATCTACGTCGGCGGCTTGAGGCGCGCCTTCCGTGAGTGTTACCCCAGCGTTGTGCGGAACAAAGATGTACCCAGCCAAAGTGGGCGTGACTGTGTAGGTGCCCAATGTCAGCCCGGGTATTGTGTACCTACCGTCTCCGGCAGTGCTAGCCGAGTGACCATCGGCAGTTACCTCGACGCCGGCCAGAGGCCCCCCGCCACTCTTGGTGATAGTGCCGGCGATGCCACACGCTACGGTCGCGGACCTGATATTACTCAGGGCGCTCCAATTACCGCCGCCGTCCTGGGCTCGCACGGTGTAGAGCCAGGTGCCCATTGGCCGTCCCGTCAGGGCGAGGTCGGTCTGCCCAGCTCCAACTGACCATTGTGCAGTCTCATCCAGGGTTGCGACCGCAATGTCATCAAAGTAGATCCCCTCTTCATAGATCATGAAATCCGTGACGTAGGCAAACGTTACCAGCACTGTCTGGCCGTTGTAGACGCTAATGTCGTGGGTGTAACGGTTCCACCCGGCGGACCCGGTGTAAGCCGCCAGGATATCCCACGTTGTGCCACCATCGGCTGAGATGGCCACGTAGGCGTTGTCCCAGCCCAGCTCGATGTCATACCAGGCCCAGTAGCTCAGGGTCGAGGTACCTGAAGCAGGTAGGCTGATGGGTGCGGCCAGTGTCATTGTGTTGGACAGATAGTCAGCGGCCCCGGAGTAGAAGCTATACGTTCCACCATGCGAGCGCGAGGCACTTAGCGCGAACCCGCCGAGCGTCCAGAGGCTGGTGCCACTCTCCGCGTCATCATCCAGCCCAATGTCGCCCTCCCACTCCTGCACCCGGTAGCCCGCTATGCCGCTGGCATCAGTCACCGGGTCCCAGTCAATCAGGTAGTCGCCGTCCTCATCGGGGTTAGCGATCGGCAGAAGGTTCGGTGCTGGCGGCGCAGCTATATCAGCGCTGGCGAAAGCAGCCAGGAACTCATCCCACTGGGTATCGCCGGCCCAGTCAAGGGTGCTAGCGTTGTATTCGCTCTCTGGCCCATTGTCCGGGAAGCTGACCGAAATGCCGCGCCCGTCAGGATAGAACTCGCCAGCGTGGAATGAGTAGATCAGATTGCCAAGCGCAGTGGCGGCAGCGCTAGCGGCACTCTGTATGGCAGGATTGGAGACATTGTCGCGGACGTTCTCAGCAAAGCCTCTGATGTCCTGGTACTCCACGTAGAACCACAGGAAAGCGTACGTCTGTGCCGCCTCTCGTGCCGTAGCGATCGTTGCCCACTCGGTGTCCTCCACTACAATGGTGGCCGCCAGATTGCTGACAGCAGCCGCGGCAGCCCCCACATAACTTAAATCATAGGCCGACATGGCGAACTCTGGCTGCGATTGAGAATACCGCGTCACAACCGTGCTAGCCAGGCCCAAGCCTGACATCGCGGGATTACCAACGAGGTCGGCTAATATTGCGTCATAGGGCCAGCCCGGCGCCGGCTCCACCGGCGGGGAGGCCACCATCGCTGAGACCAAGCCCGTCTGCACCAGCTCGTACGCTGGTTCTATCATCCCGGCCAGACACACATCAAAGCCTGCCAGCTCGAGAGGAGCACCTGCACTGGCGAGGGCTGAGGCCCACTCCTTGGTGTAGAGCGGGTCGCCGCCACTGGTGTCGTCCCAGCATACGGCTCTGGGCATAAGGGGCTTATCTGGGCCTCGCCGTTTGTTCTTGAGGTCCGCTGTTCGCCAGCCGCCGCCGTGATTCCAAAACACCAAGGCGTACTTGTCCGCAGGATAGTTCGCTACTCCCCACTCGATGAAATCCTGGAGTGTGGTCCCATCGCCCATATTGACCTCGCCCAGGTCTTGTACGAGGGTTGAGTTTATGGTGACAGGGTCTGCGTCCTGAGT
Organism: bacterium; assembly: GCA_030615605.1. Classification (GTDB taxonomy): domain Bacteria; phylum Armatimonadota; class Zipacnadia; order Zipacnadales; family Zipacnadaceae; genus JALGTD01. The sequence continues at coordinate 6,239 of JAUWYY010000037.1, read as the reverse complement.
TACGTAGTAGCGCCGGCATCCGGTCCAGTCACCATTCGAACTGTCGTAACCGGGAATCCGGTCAAACTGCACCACGATGTTGACATCCGCGCTGGACCCGACCTGCTCCATCTGGTTGAGGTTGAGTATGGCATACTCCTCCAGGTCGTTGTCCCCATCCAGGTATACCAAGAAGGTCCACGACGCGGGCAGCTCTTGAGTCATCAGTGGCGGGCTGCAGATGACCACTAGTCCCACAACCACTATGAGCTTCAATAAATCAAATCCTGTGCTACGCGATGTCATCATGTCGGTCTTCCTCCCTGGTCAGCAACTACCAACATGGCCAATGGCGTTTGTTGCTGGGACTCACGAAACGCTTCGTGTTGACCCGATACCACCTCATCAGTGCTGACAACGCTGAGCCACACGATGCCAAGTTCTTGTTGTCCTCGCCCAACTTATCCCTTGATTCTATTCGCCGTCCGAGATTCTTTTCCTTCCTGCTTTCCTCTTGACCCAACTCATCAGTGCTGACAACGCTGAGCCGCACGATGCCAAGTTCTTATTGTCCTCGCCCGACTTATCCCTTGACTCTATTCGCCGTCCGAGATTCTTTTCCTTCCTGCTTTCCTCTTGAACCACCTCGCCGGTGCTGACAACGCTGAGCCACACGATGCCAAGTTCTTATTGTCCGAGCCCGAGTTATCCCTTGGCTCTATTCGCCTTCCGAGGTCCTGTATTATTCGCAGTATTCCAAGTCGCTACTCCGACGAGAAGGCAGCTGTCCTCACAGACTGCGCACACACGTGCAGCGAAACGTAATAAGCCCGGCCCTTGCCAGATTACACTGGCAAGTGTCCAGGCTTGAAGAAGTAATGACAATCGGTTGTTTGGTACTTCTGACGCAGTATACTGCCGGCTCATACGCACCCGTCCACCGACGGGTTTCTCGTCTGCTGGTCTATCCTCTGCTCCCGATGTGTGTTGCAGGCCCAGGGTTTTCCATTGCTGTGCCAGTGACCTAAGACTGGAGTGTACTATGGTACTCCGTACTGAGTACTTGCGTTCCCAGTAAGGACTCCGTATATTATACCCATCCCCGCGACGAAGTCAAGAAAGAATGATCCTGAGGGTTTCGCACTGACAGGTGTCTTGCTGTGCGTTGTCAGACCTTCTTGGACAATTGAGGGCCAAAGATCAAGGTGCAACTTCGACCCTTCCTGGTTAACTCACCCCATACTGCTAGTTAGCGTAAGGTTATGCTGGCGCGGCAGGCAAACCGAGGCACACACAGTGCCGTACGCAACGCGAGCCGACTTCCCATCTTGGCTGTCCACATACTGGTCCGCTCGTTCTCTACCCTGCCCTCACAAGTAGTGCGACCTATTATGCTAGTCCTCCGGCCATAGCCGGATCGCTTGTGGGGCGTCGGTCCTACGGACGGACCACCTCCCGACCCGCGGCACCCCGTATGGGTCGTCGACAGAAAGAAGGTGTGGCAGCAAGGGAGGGGGAATATGTTGCCTCATGTAGGCGAGGTTGCAGGATATTGGAAAAGTGGGCACTAGAGCGAGGATTATCGTCCCACAAACTGGCAGGAAAGCAGGGGAAAACGGGGTTTTGTGGGCGAGTAACTCGGCTTATGTCGCCCCTTCGGCTTCAAGCTCCTGCGGTTCCTGAGACCTCCTTTACCAAGTCTTCAAATGCTTTAGCCCTGGCTGCCCGGCCCCGAATGCCTGCAACCCCCTGCAAGTACCGTCCCGAGTAGAGACGTTGCTCCTGAGGGGGAAGAGACATAACGTACTCCTGCACTTGACTCGGCAGCTTCAGCAATTTCATAACCTGCGTTACCCGCGCTCTACTCAACCCACACCGGCGGGCAATCTCAGCCCGATTGTTAACCACCTCGGCTTCAAGCAGCTCCTGAAACTCGTATGCCAACAGCAGCGGGTGCCTGTAAGGCTCTCGACATTCCTTCGCAACACCGTGTTTTGCCCGCCGTTTCAGGCTTTCTGGGCAAAATGTAAACCGCTCGAAAAAGTTCCTGCAGTTGTCCGCCCCGGGGAGCCAGAAGGTGTAATAGGCAGAACTTCTCTGCTGAGTGGTTCTGCCTTTCTCGTTGGCAGCGGGACGGTGTAGTCAATAGCCACCTGAGGCAGATCAAGCTCAATACGCCTCACAAAAGAGCGAAGGAAAGACTTCTGTTCCATTATGGAGCCCTTGCTTAGCAGGTCCTTGAGGTCATCCACGTAAGTCTTGACCGTCGAGTAGTCCAGCAACTGCGGCTCGACTTGTGCAGCACGCGTCATCGCATCGAATCGCTTGGTCTCGAGCTCGTTGATCTGGCTCTTCAGCGCCGTGAGCCTCGGGGCGAGGTCCGCCACCTCCAGCTTTCCGGTTTCCAGTGCATCGTAGAGTCTGTGAAGCCTTCCCCTCAAGTCCTCAAGCTGCCCATCCATGACGGCCAGTTGCTCTTCGTAGAGACTGCTGGCTTGGCTAATCTCCTCGTTGGTCATCTTCACCAGTTCCGTCAGGTTCTCTTCGGTAAGAATATTGGCTCTTACACGGTCAATGACAAAGCTTTCCAGCGTATCCTTGTTGATAGCCTTGGCATCGCACACGTGTTTGCCTCGCTTGCGGTAGTTCTGGCAGGCATAGTAGAAGAACTGCGAGGACTTGGCCGAACAACCGACCATCTTGAGCCCGCATTTCCCGCAGTACAGGAGCTTGGCAAGTATGTAGTCGCTGTTGACGGTCCGGGGGTGTGTCAGCTTAGGGCTGCGTTCTATCAACAACTCCTGTGCACGTTCAAAGGTTTGTTGGTCGACTATGGCCGGGTGGTTGCTCTTGACGCGGACGACTTCCTCGGGATCGTTGGGCTTTGACCTGCCATTGCGCTTGCTTTGCTTATTCCACACCAGTATCCCAGTGTAGGTCTCGTTCTTGATTATTCGGTAGACTTGGTTGTTGCTCCACGGCTTGCCTCTGTTGGTCTTGAGTCCTTCGGAGTTTAAGGTCTTGGCAATTTCCTTGGCTCCCATCCCCTCGATGAACATACGGTAAATGCGGCGGACGACCGGAGCGAAGGCTTCGTCCAACGCCAGCCGGGTCTTCTTGCTGGCACCGTCCTGGATCTTCTGTGCTTTGTATCCGATAGGGACCGTCCCGCCATTGTAGTAGCCCCTGCCTGCGTTCTCCTTCATCCCGCGGAGGGTATCCTGACCCAAGTTCGTCGAGTAGAACTCATCGATGACCTCAATCATCCCCTCCAGAAGTTTGCCGGCTGGCGTGTCATCGACCTTTTCGTTGATAGAGATGACATTGATGCCGTGCTTGCGCAGCAGCGACTTGTAGATGATGGAATCTTCGCGGTTCCGGGCGAAGCGTGACAGTTTCCAGCCCAGAATCGCGTCAAAGGGCTTGTGTCTTTGTCTTGCGAGTGCAATCATCTCCTGAAAAGCTGGGCGATCGGCAGACCTGGCGCTCTGTCCTTCGTCCACAAACTCCTTCACGGCTTCCCACCCGTGTTCAGCAGCGTATCTGTGCATAGCTTTTAGCTGTGCACTTATGGAGAGGTCGTTTTCTGCCTGTTTTTCGGATGAGACGCGGGCGTACAGTACGACACGCATGTTATCACCTTCTGCCTACACTATTCATCGCCGCCCTCAGCTGGCCATAGCAGGAGTAAGAATCTGTAACCCCCGTGGGGGGCAATACACTGTACATTGAGAACCTGATCCATAGACAGGTGAAGTGCGGAACTGGGAATTGTGCCGAATCCGCCGCCCGGCAAGCTATCCCACTCGACGTAAGTCCACAGATCAACCTCCGTGTCACGGTTGATGCGGGCAGGGAATCTCCTCGATTCGATGGCGTACTCCACACATAGAGTGTTGGCACCAGTATCTCGTCCAGGTCTTGCCCACACGATCGCAACGGGGTCCGGATGCAACTCAGCATACCTGCTCGCGGTAGCCTCCATCGAACTGACATAACGCTCCTCCAACGAGTAGACGGCGGACAGTCCAATATCGAGAGCTTGGACATCTTTGAGAAACATGCCACGAGGCATTATCAGCTCGGCTGCATATTTGTTGGCTGTCCTATCCCGACGTTTTCGAACGTCGGGCGTGGAGTCTGTGTCGACCGCCCTGGTGTGCCCTCCGAGAAAGTGTCCTATCTCATGGAATATGCTCCATCGCAGTCGGGCCTCGGGCCTTGACTGATTGACAAGTATGCAGTGGTCACCATTGTGAGCCCAACACAGACATGCTTCCAATTTCTCAGCACCTTCAGCCGGTGTACGCTCGTGGCCACGGGATTCAGCATAGTCAGCGAAGTCATCTCTGGTGGCCTCCACTATTTCCAGGCCTAGGTAACCAGCGACAGTCCTTTCACAAACAGGTGGCTGCTGAATACCGCATGCGTCCAGAACCATTTTCGCCGCCATCGGGGGGACCAGTCGAAAATCTTCCCAGCTGACGCCCATTTGCTATTGATTCTCCTTATCTTGCCTGCGCTCCAGCACGAAGCGTACGAAATTCTCGACCTCTTCCTGCTCAGCTTTGGTCAACGTGTCGAAGTCCCGGAATACCCGGCCCGCCGTCGAGTCCGAATCAATGACATCATCAGCAGTTGGCTTGTCCACCGAGCCGACCAGGTAGTCCGTCCGCACACCCAGTACCTGGGCCAGCCGTTTTAAGGCTTCGGACTTCAACTGCTTGATTATGCCGGCCTCAATCCGCCATATCGTCGCCTGGGCCATCTTCACTTCATCCGCAAGTCTCTGCTGAGTCATACCCTTCTGGGTCCTGCGCTCTCTGACCCTCTTTCCAAGTGACACGTTAACGCGCCTCCTTTAATGATGCCGGTCTCGATGCATCTGGGATTAGATTCGTCAGCTTTGGATCGCAGCACATAAGGACCTCCCAATGTCCACATTTTTCTTCAGATAGGGGCTTGACAAGCGATTAGTCTTTATGGTATTATAGCATATACAGCGATGAAGTCAACACTAAATAGGTGATTCCCGACATTTTTTTTGGTGTGTCTAATGCATCGTCGCATTAGCCACTAAACTGGAAGGCAGTACAATGGGGAAGCAGAAACTGCCGTCAAAGGTTGCCGGCCGGTACAAGTGTAGGGTTAGAGAATGCCGTTTGCGAGCTGCAGTGGGAACCCTTTCAGCTCTGGAGCAGGGTATACCGGTGATAGCCGTGCGCGAAAACCGCAACCGGATGAGGAACGATCTCGAAGCCTTCCCATTTGCGCCAGGAAAACTGTTTATTGTAGACAACTATCTTGAGGCAGTTGGTGTAATGACGGCGCTGCAGGCAGGTGTTGCCGTGCCTTCTGTACGGCGGCCGCTCGCGGAAACGACTGTGTCATCCGAGAGCGCAGAGCAGGCTGATGTGGTACAGACCAGCTCGCCAGAGGTTCGCCGTTCGATGGTAGACCTACACAAAACGCACAGAAGCCTGTAGACGGCCAGGATTGTGTGAGGATAAGGACAACCGGGCCAGAATAGCCCCAGAAACGCACTGGAGGCCCGTAGAGCGACGAAACGGAGGCAGGCAAGGGTATAAAAAAGGGGTAAATCGGTTGTCTTGATCGGAAAGAACCGGCAGACAATTGCCGCCGGCGGGGGCAGCGGGGTCACTGCCTTGATTGGGGCGCAGGTATTGACGGAGCAATGGTGAAGAGAGTACGATACAGTCAGGCCCCACAGCGCTCTTGACTATCGACTGCCGATCCCGGCTGCAGGGGCGCTGGGACTAACATAGCACCTGGTGCCGCTTCTGGGGGCAGCTCAGTCCGGTTCCGCCACCTTGCCACGCAGGAGACTCTGTAAGAACAGACATTCTCCACATACCTGCTTCTTATCCTGCCAATTGTACAGGCGCCTGCCCTTACACATATTCCCGGTCAAAAACCAACAGATATGGCCCTGCCGTGACCGGTAAACCAGACACTGGTTACGCGTCTTCGAATCACAATCCACTATCTTGTAGCAGGCGTGCGAACTGAAGTCTTCACCTCGTCGCCAGGTGATGAGAAGCAGTAGGATTGACTTCTCCAAAGCCGGGCTGGGCTTGCGCCAGCCTTGTTCGTTGCTCTGGATGGTGCGCAGAGAGACACCCAGGAGCACTGCGAGTTCCGACTGGCTCAGCCGCAACTCCGCCCGTACGGCCTTCAGATCAAACAAGCTATCTATATTGGTCATGGCTTGCCTCACCAGGAAATCATGAGACTTGACT
>JAUWYY010000020.1 GCA_030615605.1 bacterium | reverse complement strand
TGCGCGGCTGCAGCACGGCGGCGACCGGGTCGGTCGGGGAGATCACCTGATGGCGTCGAACCAGGCAGAATATTACAGCAACGGCTATCAGAACTCCAAGCACGCCGGCGTCCATCAGGATGATCGCTGTGGGGGTGGGAGTCAGCAGCCACACGCTGGCAATTGTCCCCCCCATGAACAGCGTCAATAGTAGCCAATAGATGCGCAGGTAGCGGCGGCCCTGCGGACCACGCATAAACTCCTCGCTGACCGGCACACCGAAGAAGGCGTCAGCGCCCTTCATGATGGGGACGAACGCCCACGCCACTGCCACTGCCGCCCATACCGCTGTTAGCATGACTTGTCCGATCATGTCTTATCACCTCTTATATTGTGTAGTTCCTCGCGCAGCAGGCCGACTATCTCCCGGTCGGTCTTCCCGGCCAGAATCATCTTGCTCAGGATAGGCACCAGCAGCTTGCGCACCTGCTCTTCATCAAACCTTTGCTCCCTGGCCGCGGTCACCCGTGCGCCCCGGCCATGCTTGATCTTGACCAACCCCTCACCGGCCAGTTCGCGATAGGCAATGGCCACAGTGTTGAGGTTCACGCCCAGATCAGCGGCAAGCTGACGGACTGAGGGAAGCGGATCGCCAGGTTGCAGTGTACCTGCAGCGACCAACTGCCGGAGCTGATCCACTATTTGCTGGTAGATAGGCTGGTCATCAGATGGGTCGGCACTTATGAGCATCGGGAACCTCCAATCAGATGCTGTGTATGCTGTAAGTATACACTATACACCACATATTGTCAAGTACTCTTTCGGAAATGTTCCTCGGGAGGCTTATTGGCGACGAGAGGTGCTTGCGCAGTACACACAATGTCCGCGAGCGTTCGCCGTCAGCCCAACTGTGAAACGGTGTGTCCGTGCTGCCCCGCCGGCTCTTGGAGGGGCGGGAATACGGTCCTCTTGGTGGATTGCTTTGATACCAGGTTGGGGGCCCCGTTCACGCCCGGGAGTGGGTTTCTTCGTAGGTCTGGCGGAGGGTGCTGCTCATCTATGCCGTTGCGTGAAAGTGGGGCAATCTCATCGAATACCTTCCTCCTCATCAAAGATGAAGACCTCCTCGATCCTGCTGTGCAATACGCGGGCAACGCGATACGCCAGGCCCAATGACGGATTGTACCGCCCCCGCTCCAGATGCACGATAGTCTCTCTGCGCACACCCACCAGATCAGCCAACTTATCTTGTGTTAGCTCGTAGCGGGCCCGCAACTCTCGGATACGTGTCTTCATCATGTCTATACGCCCTTGCGTTCGAAATACTCGTAGCTGAGTGCGAAGCTGAGTATGTGCAGGGCGAAGATAGCCGCAAACGCCAGCACGATTATCTCGAGGAGGTTGACCCGGGTAAGACCGGTAAGTTCCCGGGTCCTTGAGAGCACTACAAGAAGCACCATCGAGACCATGTACGCGACTAGGGTGACCACGTACGCGAACGCAGCGGCGCGCCCCAGATTGACCTCGGCGCGCTCGTCAACCCAGAAGAACGACGTAAACACGAACAAGCCGAACAGCGCGTAGAGCATGGGCTCGTGCAGGACAAAGCCGAGCAGTCCCAGCAGGCCTGCAGGAGCGAACCAACGCAGCCTATAAGCACTCATTGGCGATACCCCCTAGTGATGTATCTATAACTTAATGTTAGAATTATATCATACTGCGCGGACATTGTCAATAGCTTCGGGGTAGTTCGTTGGCTAGCGGAGCGACTGGGACTGGCGTCAGGCCAGCGATGGGCCGAGAGAATGCCACCACAAGGCCTTCATTGAGCGGCAGTTCACGCCCGGGGGTGGGCTTGCTCGTAGGTCGCGCGCAGGTCCTCGGGGGCCAGGTGTGTGTAGATTTCGGTCGTGCTCAGCGAGCTGTGCCCCAGCATCTCCTGAATCACCCGCAGGTCGGCGCCGCCGGCCAGTAGGTGCGTGGCGAAAGAGTGCCGGAGCGTGTGCGGGGAGACTTCTGGCGCGAGCTCCGCCTGGCGGGCATATTCTTTGAAAATGCTCCAGAAGCGCACGCGACTCATCGCGTGGCCCCGTACGCTCAGAAACAGTGCATCCTCACGACTGTCCTTGACCTGTTCCTGGCGAGCAGTTGTCAGGTAGGTTTGCACCAGGTCAAGCACCGCCGGCGCCACTGGCACCAGCCGCTGCTTACCGCCCTTGCCCGTCACTCGCAGGATGCCTTCTTCGAAGTTGAGATCGTGAATGCTCAGATTGACCAGCTCCGAGACGCGCAGCCCGCAGGCGTACATCAGCCAGAGCATGGCGGCATTGCGCAGCCCCAGAGGGGCGGTGCGATCGGGGACTTCCAGTAGCGCGCGGCACTCCTCTACAGTTAGCACCTTGGGCAGCCGCTCAGCCGACTTGGGCGGGACTATGTTGGCGGTTGGATCCGTCTCTGTAAGCCCCTCGCGCACCAGGAAGCGATGCATCTGGCGCAGACTGGACAGCTTGCGGGCCACAGTGGCGGAGGAGCGGTGTTGGTCACGGCGTAGGCCGCTGAGGAAATCATTGGCGTCGGCACGCTGGGCAGTGGTAAAACCATCGTGGCCCCGGCCGTTGAGAAAGTGGGCATATTGCTCCAGGTCGCGCCGGTAGGCCTCCACTGTGTTGTTGGCCAGGCCGCGCTCAACTACCAGGTGTTCAGTTAGCAGGTCAATTTGCTGGGCAAAGCCGTCGGGCAGACTCACTGTACATCCTCTGCGCGGCTCAGAGCGCGAGCCAGGGCTAATTGCTCCTCGGGCAGCAGCTCGTGGCCGGTCTTGCCCTCGTGTATAGGTCGCAAGAATGTGCGGCAGCCCTCGGGGCTGTAAAGCGAGGTAATGATGACACCGCTATCTGAGCCGTCTAGCAAGGCGAGAGCGAAGCTTAGATTTCCGCGCACCTGCTCATCCCGATCAAAGCGAGTCAGCCCCACTTTTTGTACGGTCGAACTGTAGCCTTCGGCGAGCTGCTGTGCCTGCTGCTCGACGGTGGTCAGGCGACGGGAGATGTCCTCCAGGTGGGCGATCACCTCGCCCAGAGCATCCGGCACCGGCTTGCCCCGCATCTGGGCGGCCAGCCGGCGGGTGTCGGGTGTGATTTCGGCCTGCCTCTGCCGCAGACGCCACGCAACGAGAAAGGCAGCGATCGCCACCAGCAGGGCAATTACGCTGCTGCCAAGTGCTAGATAGAGCGTACTCATAGGTATGCACCTCGTTGGGGCGTGCTGGGACTATCCAACTGTTTTGCGCACGGCCCGCCGGTCAAACGTTATCACACAGCCCTCGGCCACCACTACATCAATCTCCTCGTCGCGTATCTCCACAATAGTTCCGTAGATGCCTCCGGCGGTAACGATTCTATCGCCTTTGGAGATGTGGGCCAGCAACTTCTGGTGCCGACGCTGCTGCCGGTGGAGGGGCCGGATAACAATCAGCCAAAACATGAGCAGCAGTACGCCGGCAAAGACGATCATCGGCCAGAGCGTCTGCCAGTCGATTTCAGGCATCGTCAGTCTGCTCCCTGATTGGTGTCGGTCTCACCGAATTGAATAAGAGCTTATGCAGAAACGCGGCGCGCATTGTTTGAGCCAAGTTTCTCACCTCTCCGGTAATAGATCGCTACCGGATGTGTGTCACGCTCATATATTCGTGCTGGGCGCTGTCATACCTTGTTGTGTAAGAGGATTAGCCTGGTCCGGTGACGAAGTACAGACAGGTGGACTGAAATGCCGACAACCTACGTGCGCGTAAATCTGGCGGCTATTGCCAGTAACGTTCGGGCGGTGTTGAGTCGACTGGACAATAGTCAGCTCATGGCAGTGGTTAAGGGCAACGCTTATGGGCATGGCATGGTGCGAGTGGCTGAGCGGTGCGTTGCGGCCGGCGCACACTGGTTAGGAGTTAGCTATGTAGATGAAGCGGTGAAGCTGCGCGCCGCTGGAGTGACGGCGCCGACGTTGGCCTTTGTTCCGCCCACCGAGGAGCAGTGCCGGGCAGCCGTCGAGCAGGATGTCACGGTCACCATCACCACCGAGGATCATCTGGCCTGGTTGCGGGAGGCGGCTTCTCAGAGTGGAAAGGTGGCCATCGCGCAGATATTCGTGGATGCTGATTTGGGCCGGCCCAGCGCAGGTGATGATCTGGTGAGGCTTTTGCAGATAGCGGCGGGCTTTCCGCAGCTCAATATCACAGGGGTGTATACTCATTTCGACAGCACTGACACCAGCTCAGTGCGCGGTGTGCTTGATGTGGTCAAGACTGGCTCTGAACTGCAAGCGTTCGCTGCGGTCGTGAAGAAGCTCGCACAGCAGTACCTGGGTGCACCGATAATCTTCCATGCTGCGGCCAGTTCGTTGTTCCTGACTGCGCCGGACAGTCACCCGGATTTGGTGCGCATCGGCACGCTGCTTTACGGCCAGTACCCGCCCGATCTGGCCGCTAACCGGCGCAACCTTGATCTGGCTCCGGACACCCTTGAACTGCGCAGTACCATAATCGCTATTGATGAGGTACCTGCCGGTACGACGGTTGGCTCTGGCCGGGAATTCGTGTGCCGTAGGCCCACTCAGGTGGCCACTCTTCCGCTGGGATACGCACAGGGTCTGTCGCTGGTGCCGGCCTTCCTGGCGCGGCGGCGGGATACCTGGTGGCGCGGCCGGCAAAGGCCGGCGGTTGTGCTCGTTGGCGGTCAGGAAGCGTCGATAATTGGGTGGGTCGGTATGGATCAGTGTGCTGTGGATGTTACTGACTTGCCCGATGTTGAGGTGGGCCAGACGGTGGTTGTACCCACGCACTGCACCCTAATTAGTCCTGAAGTGCCGCGGGTCTACATTGAGTAAGCCATAGCTTACGGTCTAGTGAACAAAAAATGCCCCTGCCAGCAATGCTGGCAGGGGCTGTTGGCTCATCCATTATTGGAGCAAGGTAGTTACTTGTTGCTCCGGTTATAGCCTCGGCCCCGGCCGCCGGAGCGGTCGTTGCCCCGCTGACTGTCGGAGCGCGCGCCACCAGGTGGCGAATCCAGCAGCGCCTTGCGGCTGAGGCGGACCTTGCCTTGGTCATCAATGCCGATGACCTTGATTCTCACTTCGTCGCCGACCTTGACTACATCCTCGGTCTTGGCAACGTGTTCGTGGGCCAGTTCCGAGATGTGCACCAGTCCGTCACGGCCCGGGGCTATTTCGACAAAGGCGCCGAAGGTAGTAGTAGAGACAACTTTTCCGGTGATTACCTCGCCGACTTCGATTTCACGAGTCATCTCCTTAATCTCATCACGCGCCTGCTCTGCTTTCTCAGCATCCTCACCAAAGACGAACACAGTGCCATCGTCTTCGATGTCTATATCAACTTTGTACTTATCCTCCATGCCTCGGATATTCTTCCCTCCCGGACCAATGATCATGCCAATCTGATCCGGTTTAATCCGGACAGCAAACATGCGCGGCGCATACTGAGACATTTCCTGGCGCGGGTAAGCAATTGCCTCCGCCATAGCGTCCAGAATATGCAATCGCGCCTCTCGGGCCTGAGCCAGTCCCTCAGCCAGAATATCTGCAGAAAGTCCGGGCACCTTCATATCCAACTGCAGCGCGGTTACTCCCGCCCGGCTGCCAGCCACCTTCAGATCCATTGCCCCAACGTGATCTTCCAGCCCTTGGATGTCGGTGAGCAGGGCATAGTTGTCCTCGTCTTCGTAGATCAGTCCCACGGCGATGCCGGCCACCGGCGCCTTTATCTGGATGCCAGCGTCCATAAGTGCGAGAGTCGAGCCACACACCGCGGCCATTGACGAAGAGCCGTTGCTTTCCAGTACCTCAGAGACGAGGCGGACGGTATAGGGACATTCGTCCTCGGGTGGTATCATGCACTCGAGAGCCTTCTGGGCCAGAGCCCCGTGGCCGATCTCGCGCCGGGCCGGACCCCGCAGTGGCCGTACCTCCCCTACCGAGAACGGCGGGAAGTTGTAATGGTGAATAAATCGGTGGTATTCTTCTTCCTCCAGGCTACGCACCAACTGCTGGTCGCGGACCGCCCCCAGCGTCGTCACCGTCAGCACCTGTGTCTCACCACGGGTAAAGAGCCCCGAGCCGTGAGCTCGCGGCGCGAGGCCTACCTCGCTGCTGAGTGGCCGCACTTCAGAGAATGCTCGCCCATCCAGGCGCCGCTTTTTGTTCAGTACGGTCTCCTTAAGCAGGCGTTTGGTGATCTGATTGACTGCTGCGTCTATGTCCTTCTTGGGATCCTCGTGGTTCTCAGCCAGCCGCTGATTGATTTCGTTCTTCAGGGCGGATACCTGCTGCTGACGCTCCAGCTTGTCAACTATTTGGAACGCATTGCCTAGGTCATCAGCATACTCGCCTTCGACAAAGTCAACAATTTCTGGCCGCGGCTCCCACAGGGGATAATCAATCTTGGGCTTGCCGGCCTTATCGCGAAGCTCCTCGATAAGCTGGACGACCGGCTGGCAGGCCTCTTGGGCCATTGTGAAGGCCTCGCTAAGCGTCTCATCAGGAATCTGCTTAGCTTCGACCTCCGCCATTACAATGCCGTCGGCTGTCGCCGACATAAGCAGAGTAAGGTCGCCGGCTTCAAGCTGCTCGAACGAAGGATTGATGGCGAACTGGCCGTCGTCAACGCCTACCTGCACCACTCCAAAGGGGCCGGCAAACGGCAGGCTGGATAGGTGCAGCGCCGCCGAGGCGCCAATCATAGTAACGACCTCTATCGAGTTCTGCTTATCCGCCGATAGTGGCGTGGCGATGACCTGCACGTCATTGCGCAGCCCGTCGGGCAGCAGTGTGCGAATCGGGCGGTCTGTGCGCCGGCAGGTGAGAATTGCCGCATCACCGGGCCGTCCCTCCCGCTTGAAGAACCCTCCGGGAATCTGCCCAACAGCGTACATCTTCTCTTCGAAATCTACGCGCAGGGGCAGGAAGGGCAGGTCCTGAGGTTCGGAAGTAATCGTTAGTGCGACCAGTACGACGGTGTCGCCATAGCTGGCAAGTACTGCAGATTCTGCTTGCCGGGCCATACGTCCGGTCTCGAGGCTGAGCGGGCGTCCCGCCCAGTCACAACTTACTTGGTGTACCATTCTGTGTCCTCCTCCGCCAGAACCGAAGGAGAACCAAGGCGACATCGAGGAAACAGGGAAAACAGAACGTTCCGTAACGCTCGGCTTTCACTGTGTCCCCCACACGCGCTTGGTAGCTCCGGCTCTGACGTCTTTTAGTTATGTGTCTGTACGTCCTATATGAAAGCGTCTGCATAAGAGACGCTTCACAAGGCAAATGTGGTTAACAGGTTCCCGACGACTGCCTTACCGACGCAACCCCAGCTCAGACAGCACCTTGCGATAGCGCTCAATGTCGGTATTCTGCAGATAGTTAAGCAGCCTGCGACGCTTTCCCACCATCAACAGCAGTCCGCGCCGCGAGTGGTGATCTTTGCGATGCTCCTGCAGATGCTCGCTCAGGTGTTGCATTCTTGCCGTCAACAGGGCAATTTGTACTTCCGGCGAGCCGGTATCTGACTCGTGTCGCTTGAACTTGTCAACAACCTCTCGCTTCTCTTCAGTTACTGGAGCCAATCTGCCCACCTCTTTTCCTTACAACGCCCACCGGTGGGTACGGCAGGCTGCCGCCGCCACACATCAGTCTTAGTGCTGCCCGGCACCGAGACAACCGTCGGAATGGCGGAGATCCCAGTAGGGGGTAGTATGACGATATCATAAGTGTATCACATATCGGCTTGAATGTAAAGAAGCATGGGAGGAACTCGGTCTTCCACAGCATTGTCTTCCTACAAGCGCGGTTGACTGGTGGTCTGCTTGACTGGTACAATTCAAGCAGTTGGACCAATTTACCCGATTCCGGGAAGCCGGGATGGCAAATGGACATTGTCGATCTGACAACCGGTTGGCTTGCTTGGCTTTTCTGGCTAGGCGTGGTGCTCGGGACGGTACTCGCACTACTGATAATAGCCGCGCTGTTGCGACAATCTCTGTACAGTGCGGCTTGGGTTCTATCCACACTATCCTTGGCAGCATTCCTATTCTGGCCGTTTTTGGCTGGATACCGCTGCGACCCATCTACTCCAGAGTGTGCGGCCATAGAGGCAAGATACAACGCACAGATATGCGTTATCCTCGTGATCTTTGCCATCTCCGTGGCAAGTGCCATTCTCGCGGCTGTCCGTTCCAAGCGACGGAACAATATCGGGGCTCTTTAGATCGGCAGTTTGCAGACGCGCGTCTTAAAGTTGCTCCAGCCAGTCGCTGTCACCGAGCAGTTCGACGAGGCCGTGTAGAAACGGCACTGCCTGGGTAGCGTCCAGCGCGCGGTGGTCAACTGTAAGGGTCAAATAGACGCTGGCGCGGGCGATGATCTCGTCATCAATCACCATCGGCCGCTTCTTCATAGCGCCAATGGCCAGGATCGCTGTCTGCGGAGGACTGATAATGGCATTGAACGCATCCACGACCGTCGGCCCGATGTTGCTAATGGTAAATCCCGCGCCCATCTGCAGCGAAGCCCGTAGCCTCCCGCCCCGAGCCAGCTCGATCATCTCACTGCTGTTTTCGGCGATCTCGTCCAGGCTCTTTTTGTCCGCGTCAAAGACAGTGGGCAGCAGCACCCCGTCCTCGGTGGCGCAGGCAAAGCCAATATTGATCGGTTTCAGCAGTTTGACCTGGCCATCCTCACACCAGGCGTTCATCGCTGGATACTTATCAATGATGGAGGCGACTGCCTTGATGAAGTAGTCGTTGTAGGTGGGCACTGCCCCACCCAGTTCCTTACGCTTGTTGCGGGCAGCGACCAGCGCTTCGACATCAGCCAGCACCTGGTTGTCAAACTGCGGAATCTCGACGATGCTGGTGCGGGTCCGCTCGCCGATGGCCTGGCGGATGGGGGTCAGTTCTTCGACTTCAAATTCCGGTTCATGCGGTCGGTGTGAAGGCATAAGTCAACACTCCTGTGTCATTCAGTGTTCGGCGACTTGCGAATGACGGCTATGTATCTTGCCCCGCTGGCGCCAATAAACTCTTCTCTCTCCCAGCCAGTATCCGCCACTATCTTCTGCAACTCCTCTCTCGACACCAGCAGGTAGTCAAACCACGGCGTTGCGCACTTCTTGTATCTCACACGGATCCGCACCTGGCCACCCATTCTGCCTCGCTGCTTGTTGAGCCTGTGGTATTGCAGATGGCAAGGCTCGGAGGGACCGGAAGGGTCGGTCTCGTGGACTGAAGATACCTTCAGAACATGCAACTGCGGATACCTTTGCGGGTGGCGAAGGGCCTCGGCCAGAGGGGCGGCGCGGTCACCAAGGTTGGTGCCCAGGCCTAGATAGCCGAGAGGTCCATTCTGCAATTCAAGTGTCATGAGCAGCATTCCTTTACCTTCGCCTTTTGGCAACGATCGTGAGGGCGCTGAACAAATGATCTTCCATGCCCGGCAAGGGGGGCAGCAGCTGCACATCGGAAAAGCCGCATTCTGCAAGCAGGGATTCGTAGTCCCCGTCAGTGTATGCCTGCTGACTGTCGGCGTATAGGGTGATCTGGGCGGTAGACGCATCGATGATGACGTAGCACTCGGTCTTCGTCTTACGTGCTCGATCCCAGAACACCTCCTCGAGACAAAGATGTGGCTCGGCGGAGAAGAGTCCTGCTCTGGCGCAACTCCACGACCGGCTCTCGGGCTGCGTTGACTCCATACCGGCGAATGTCGCCACCGCCACTAGCAACAAACCGCCCCCGGCCAGGGCCGCATGGGCTTGCCGCAGTATCTTTCGCGCATCGGTAGGTCGGAAAGTGTTAAATTCGCCATGGAGCATCATCACCAGGTTGAATGTCGTTCCCCATTGCGCATCGCGCATATCTTGCTCCATGTACGTGCAGCGGAGGCTCTCCTTCTCTGCGTGCTGCCTGGCGTAAGTGATGGACGCGGGAGAAACATCAATCCCCACGCATTGGTGTCCCAGCCGAGCCAAGCGGTTGGTATACAGTCCTGGGCCGCAGCCAAGGTCCAGAATCCTGGACGGGCGCTGCGAGAGCAGTTTGGTGTGAATCCAATCCACGTGCTTCTCGATCTTCTCGGTCCGTGGGCTGGCCATGTCGTGGTCCTGGGACAGGTGTTCTTGGAGCATCCTTTCGCTGAAACCAGGCTCCTGCCAGGGGAGTCTCCCGCCCAGTTCCCACGGCACCGGCGGGATCTTTCGGTTGATTAAATCCATCAGCGTCGTCATAGTTTCTCTCCTAGCTGGGATTTCCCAAATGCTTTATTGCTGCGTTTAGCATTCTCTGTTCACTGCACTGACGCGTCCTTCTGCGGATCATTCCTGCTCGAGAATGGCATACAGGTAAGAGTCCCGCCATCTTCCTTCTTGCCACCTGTCTTCCAAAAGACGCCCCTCGCGTCTCATGCCGAGCTTTTCCAGGACCCGCAGCGAAGCGACGTTGTGCGGGTCACAGGTGGCAAATATCCTGTGCAAATGCAACTGCAAGAAGCCGAGGCCGATAATGGCTTGCACCGCTTCGGTGGCGTACCCCTGACCCCAGTAGTCCCGATTCAAGCAGTATCCAATATAGGCTGCGTGCTTCTCTGGGCGTGAGACCGTGAGCGCACATGAGCCAATGAGCACATCTTCTGCCTTCAATACTACTGCCAGGCTAAAGCTTGTCCGCGGATCAGCCTGCTGGGCTGCGAGCTTGTGTTGGATGTACTCTCTCGTATCTTCCTCCGTGTTTGGTCCCCACACCATGAAGCGAGTCACTTCGGGATCAGAGGCATAGCAGTAGACTGCTTCCCAATCTGCCTCCTCAAAGTCGCGCAACAGTAGACGTTCTGTGTGCAATGGAAGATGGATCACGCTTTGGTTGACCTCCGTCCGCGCATTGTGCCTGGGCCTGTCTAGTCCGTCGGCGGCAGGTCCAGCTTGATATGTAAGTCCTTAAGCGCCTCGGGAGACGGCGGCGACGGTGCCCCGCTCATCAGGTCCTGGGCGCGCTGGGTCTTGGGGAAGGCGATGACATCGCGAATGGAGCTTTCCCCGCACAGCATCATCACCAGCCGGTCAAAGCCCGGCGCAATACCGCCGTGCGGCGGGGTGCCATATTCGAAGGCGCGCAGTAGAAAGCCGAAGCGCCGTTCGGCCTCCTCTGGGCCGATACCCAACACCTCAAAGATCTGCTGCTGGATGTCACGCCGGTGCACTCGGATGCTGCCGCTGGCCACCTCCACCCCGTTTATCACCGCGTCGTATGACTGCGCCCGCACCTGGCCCGGTTCGGAGCCAAGTAGGTCAATATCGTCGGGATGAGGCATACAGAAGGGATGATGTTCCGCCTCCCAGCGATCCTCGTCTTCATTCCACGTGACCAGCGGGAATTCTGTGACAAACAACGGGTTGAAGACTGTATCATCAAGCAAGTCCTCCCGCTGGGCCATCTCCCGGCGCAGCCAGTCCAGACTCTCCGCGACAATCTCCGGCTTGTCAGCGACGATGAGCAGCAGGTCCCCGGGCTCAGTTGCAAAGCGCTCGGTGATACTCTGAAGCTCCTCTTCGCTGAAGAACTTGGCCACCGGCGAGTCTATCCCGTCGGCGGTCACCCGCATCCACACCAGGCCCTGAGCTTTGTGGTCCTTGGCAAAGTCGGTAAGCTGATCAAGCTGCGCGCGCGGATACTCGCCACAGCCGCGAGCATTGATGCCCTTGACCTGCCCGCCCTTGCTCACAGTATCGCTGAAGACGCGGAACTCGACCTGGGCAGCGATATCGGAGATGTCGGTAAGCTCCATACCGAAGCGAGTATCGGGCTTGTCGGTGCCGTAGCGGGCCATGGCCTCGGCGTAGGTCATCCGGGGAAAGGGCAGCGCCAGCTCAACGTCCACAGTTTCTCGGAAGATATGCGCGAACAGTCGCTCGCAGACATCCAGCACATCATCCTGCTCGACGAATGACATCTCTATGTCAATCTGGGTGTGCTCGGGCTGGCGGTCGGCGCGCAGGTCCTCATCGCGCAGGCAGCGAGCGAGCTGGTAGTACTTCTCGACGCCGGAAACCATCAGAAGCTGCTTGAGAATCTGCGGCGACTGGGGCAGGGCATAAAAGTTGCCCGGGCTGACGCGGCTGGGCACCAGATAGTCGCGCGCGCCCTCCGGCGTGGCCTTAAACAGGATGGGCGTCTCCACCTCCCAGAAGCCCTCCGCATTGAGGAACGCCCGCGTCGCCTGCGCGGCCTCGTGGCGGATCCGCAGATTGTGCTGCATCCGCGGGCTGCGCAGGTCAATATAGCGATATTTTAGGCGCACCAGTTCTTCGGTTTCCGTCTCGTCCACGAACGAAAATGGCGGTGTCTTGGCGGGATTGAGCACCTCAGCAGTCTCGGCGACGACGTCCACGTCGCCGGTGGCCAGATCGGGATTCTCGGTGCCCTCGGGGCGGCGACGCACCTGACCACACACAGCAATGACGTACTCCGGGCGGACCTCGGTAGCCAGCTTGTGAGCTTCGGGGGAAATCTCCGGGTCGAAGACCACCTGCACCAGGCCGGAACGGTCGCGCAGGTCAATGAAGATCAGCCCACCGTGATCGCGGCGCCGGTTAATCCAGCCATTGAGGACTACCTCGTCGCCGATATTCTCTTCGCGCAGCTCGCCACAGTGAGCGGTGCGTTTCATAAAACTGCTGGTCTCCGACATTCAGTCAAATCCTCTCTGTGATAACGGCTGATGCGAGGAACCCGCTTTTTGAAAAAAGCCGGTTCCTCGCGCACCTCCGGCAAAAACTTTTAGGATTATTCACGCTCCGCCTCTGCATCGGGCGGCGCCTCATCAAAGAGATCCCAACCCTCGATCACATCCGTCTGCAATCCTGATAGCTGGCCAGGTGGTATAATCCCTCTCTCTGTGGTTTCGTCATCGGCAACGTATTCACCCATGTGGAATTGCGCGCGCAGATACAGTCCAAACGGCATTGGATCTTGTCCCTCCGCGTACACTTCACCGACTATGTTAATCTGACGGTACGCAACGGGAAGTGGCATCTGACTATTCGCATCGCGCTCGGTCTCAGGTACATTTGTCTCGTAACTGATACTGAACCGCTCCGCTGCATTGGGCAAGAGTGGGAAGTCTGGTTCCCACGCGCAGTACCACTCGCCTCGTGGTCCTGCGGGTACATGTCGCCACCGCGCCCCCTCTCGAGGGAAACCCGGCAGCGGCTGCCCAACGCCACGAATCCGCACACTAATGTTTCTCGCGGGGGCTTTGCCGCAGTTCCCGACTGTAAACCACAATGTCATGACAAAAGTGTAGTTAGTGTACGCTGGCTTTGTGAATACTGTGTGGTCATATGGCTCAATGGTCACCTGAGGGCGCTGTCCACGCCCCAGCATGTCCATTACTTCCCAATGCAGCAAGAACACTCGACCCTCTATCCCTCGCTTGTAATACTTACCGTCGCTCACGACCTGGTGTGGTGCCGCATAGCTCTTCGGCACAAATATAACGTATCCGGACTGCCCGTTCTCGTTCGGGTCGGGGAACTTGCTGATTCTGATCTTATCAAGCGGAGCTGGGGGTAGAATGCCATTCACTAGCACATATTGCAGCCATTGATGCGAAAGTTGCTCAGTAGTTCCGGCAATCTGTGCCGGTAACTTGTAATGCTCGCTACGCTGGTCACCCTCTTCTTCGACGCCCACAATAATAACACCCCCTCCCGAGTTAAAGAAGGAGCAGAACTCTTGGCAAAGTTGCACTGTGTGGCCCTTGTCGAGAAAGTCGACTCTCTTATAAGAAAGAATGGGGCTTTCTGGAGTCTTGTTTTCGACTAGCCGTATTGCGGGACTGGCATCGTTCTCGGGAAAGTCCTCCAGCCGGTGGCCCCCATATAGGCCTTCGCTGTTATCAAGCATTGTTTATCCCACCTTCGAACACGTTAACTGGGGGCTGGGCGTTCCAGAATTAATCATTTTCTGCGCTCAGCCGCGATATCAACTCTGACTGCGGAATCGTTTCCTGCTCGCCGCTGTCCATATCGCGCAGGGTGACCGTCTCCTGCTGGACCTCGTCCTCACCGATTATTGCCGCCCAACGGAAGTTCTCTTTGTCCGCCGTACGCATCTGCGCTTTCATGCTGCGCCGGCGATAGTCTATTTCGGCGACCTCACCCGCCGCCCGCAGGTCCGCGGTTACGCCAAATCCTGGTTCCCACGCCTCGTCTCCCAGCGTGATGACGTAATAGCCTTCGCGAATAGCACTATCCTCAGGTTGCATTGGCCACCTCCTGAGCGATGAGCACTCGCTCCAGGCCGATGCCCACGCCCACCGCCGGCGTCGGTGGCCCACCGAATTGCTCAACGAGCTTATCGTAGCGTCCGCCGCCACCAATAGAGTCCTGTGCGCCCAGCCCGGGCACTTTGAACTCGAACGCCGTCTTCGTGTAGTAGTCAAGCCCCCGGACGATAGTCGGGTCCAGGGTATAGGGAACATCCAGGACATCTAGCGTCTGTTGAAGCTGGGCGAAGTGCTCGGCGCAGTCCGGGCAGAGCATATCCCGGAGTACCGGCGCCTGCTGCATTATTGCCTGGCATGTTTCATTCTTGCAGTCCAGCAGCCGCAGCGGGTTGGTATTGTAGCGCCGCTGGCAATCGTGGCAAAGCTGCTCAAGCTGGGGGGCAATCTGGCTCTTCAAGGCCTTTACGTATTCGGGCTGGCACGCCGGGCACCCCACCGAGTTGAGGCGCAGCGTAACTGGGACCGCGTTGAGTTGCTCGAAGAAGTGCATCGACAGGAGAATTATTTCGGCATCGACCGCCGCCTCAGGTGAGCCGATAGCCTCGACCCCACACTGAAGGTGCTGGCGATAGCGCCCGGCCTGGGGCCGATCGTAGCGGAATACCGGCGCGATGTAGTAGAGCTTGACGAGGCGCTCGCGATCCTGGCCCTGGAGACTGTTTTCCAGATACGCGCGGATCACCGGCGCTGTGCCCTCCGCGCGCAGCGTCAGGCTGCGCCCGCCGCGGTCTTCAAAGGTATACATCTCCTTGCCGACGATATCGGTATCTTCGCCGACGGCGCGCACGAACAGGTCGGTCTCCTCGAACATCGGCGTGCGAATCTCCTCATAGCGATACAGTCGGCACAACTCACGGAAGGTCGCCTCCGCCTGCTGCCAGCGGCCTACTTCGTCAGGCAATATATCATTTACGCCACGCGGTCTGCGGTAGAGCATTGCTTCAACCTGCCTGGGCACTTGCCTTTTTGGTGAATATCAGGTGCTCGTGTTGGCATAACTTGGGGGAAAAGAGAATCCGCAAGTATGATCAATTAGTCAACTGGAGATGTTGCGTTGAGGCGAGAGAGACTTACGAGTTTTTGCTTGGGCGCTGCCACAGGCCAGCTTCGCACACTGCCGGCCTCGTCAGGTCTATTTCTCATTATCCTCGTCTAGATCGCACAACTCGCCGGATATTGCTGCATAGACCAGGTCGCTGTAATAGGAATGGCGGGAAAAGGCAAACACTTGAAAAATGACCGCCAGGACCAGCAACTGCCCAGCGTTGAGCAGCGGCAGACCGATGACAACGGCAGCGACTACCAGCAGGGCCATCGCCAGCCCGATGCCGGTCAACATAGTCACGGAGCGGTTAACTGCATAGAATGCCTTTTCTGCATGGGAGGCCAGTTGGTCGCGGGTCGGGCGGAACTGGTCGCCTCCGGCCGCGCGCAGAATGCGCCGTCCAACACGTTCGTCGTCAGTCCAGCGACCGTCCAGCGAGAACCCGGCGAAAAACAGAATTGCGGATATCGCCATTACTGCCTCAGCGCGGCGTTTGATAACAAGGTGCTCCTGCTGGGTGGCGCCGCTGGTATTTGCGCTGGCTGCGGGACCGGCCAGCGCCAGCATCAGCACGATTACAACTCCTAACGGGAACAGGCCCCAGAACAACCAGGTATTGCTGAGGCGCTGCTGCAACTGGCGCCATTTCTTTTCTTGAGTTGGGTTGATATGCATGTTGTCGTGGTGCTGCCGAAAAGAAGTATCTAACTAGCTATTAGTATAGCACCGGTCACCGGGGAGTGTCAATGTATGCATCAACAGTGCTGAGCCAGCAATTCAACATGGCACAAGAAAAAAGGGCGACGGGATGCCCGTTTCTTTCTTTGGCAAACATCACCAACACCGACTAACCCCTCTTTTTCGTTCTGGCCCTGCCATTCATCTTTGTGCTTATTGGGTTGCATTTCTTGGGTCGGTGAGGTATGATAATCATGGGGGGGAAATCTGTATTGGGTTCCGAAGACCCGAAATCCGGGAAGGGAGCAGCAAGCATGCATAGGACAAGGCATTTTTTGGTAGCTTTGATTGTCGTGGGGGTAGTCGCGTGGCTGATAGGGGGGTGCGGCGGGTCTGGTAGCGAACTGCAGAGTGTTGAACCAATGGCTCTAAGCCAGGCACGTGCCCCCGTAGTCGCCGATACGACTGGGCTGGCGAAGGTGATCATCGGCTTCAAGCAACAGCCTGGCCGCAGCGAGCGGGGACTGGTCGAAGGCCAGGGTGGCAAGGTCAAGTACGCGTACAGCATCATCCCCGCCATCGCGGCCACTATTCCCCAGCAAGCCGTGGATGCGCTTCAGCGCAATCCCAACGTGGCTTACGTGGAGGGCGACGGGCAGGTTCAGGCGTTGGAGGACGAGCTCGTCTGGGGCGCGGACCGCATTGATGCCGAGATAGCGTGGGGCGGCGCGGAGAATGCAGTCGACACCGACCCAGAACGGCCAACTGGTCTGGGCGTCAACGTGGCGATCATAGACACGGGGATTGACGACACTCACTCTGACCTCGACGCCAATTACGCGGGTGGTCAAAGCTTCGTGGACTACACAACCGACCCCATGGATGACAATGGCCATGGTACGCACTGTGCAGGAATTGTGGCAGCGGAAGACGACGGGGCCGGCATCATCCAAGTGGCGCCCAAGGCTTCCCTGTACGCTCTGAAGGTGCTGGATGCGACTGGCTCGGGCTACTGGAGCGATGTCATCGCCGCGCTGGAGTGGTGCGCAGATGAACAGAACGGCATCCACGTGGCGTCCATGAGCTTGGGCGGGGGCGGCTCTGAAGCCTTGAAGGACGCTTGCGACGCGGCCTACGAGGCCGGCGTCCTGCTGGTGGCCTCCGCTGGTAACAACGGCACGTCTCCGGGCAGAAGCAATAAGAGTACAGTCGGTGCGCCCGCCATGTACGACTCCGTGATCGCGGTGGCCGCGACAGATCAGAGCGACAACCGCGCTTCCTTTTCCAGCACAGGGCCGCAGGTCGAGCTGGCCGCGCCGGGTGTGGGCATCCTCTCTACCATCCCTGGTGGAAGCTATGACGAGAAGAGCGGCACCTCCATGGCCTGCCCCTACGTCAGCGGGGTGGCGGCACTGGTCATAGAAAGCGGCACCAGCTCAGCTTCTGCCGTTCGAGACCAGATGAACAGCACTGCCGAGGACCTGGGTGATCCTGGCCGCGATACCTACTACGGTTACGGGCTAGTGGATGCTGAGGCGGCTACAGATACCACTCCCCCGCCTGCGGACACAACTCCGCCCAGCGTGACGATTACAAGCCCATTGAATAGCGCAACCGTAAGTGGAACGATCACCATCACGGCTCAAGCCACCGACGATGTCGGGCTGGCCAGTGTTGAGTATCAGATTGACACCGGGGGCTGGATCTCGATGGGGAACACGAGTGGCGACACCTACGCTGCCGCTTGGGACAGCACCAGCGTCACGAACGGCGGATACACGATTACGGCCAGGGCAACGGACACCTCCGGCAATAGCGCGACCGATTCGGTCAGTGTTACGGTGGAGAACGGGACTGATCCGGAGCCAGGTCCTGGAGCTGTTGCTGGAAAAGTCACGGATGGCAAAGGCATTCGCGGTGCCATGGTGAAGGTGGAGCCCAGCGGTCCATCGGCTACCGCCAACCCCGCTGGTCGCTACAAGATCGAAGAGGTGCCCACCGGGGCTCACCAAGTTACCGCCTCAGCCGCTGGCTATGCGGATCTGACTAAGTCCGTTACGGTATCTGAGGGGCAAACGACAACAGTTAACTTCGCATTGACGCCAAGCGAGTAAGGGATCTGGACACAGAGCAGAGAGACCGGATGAGTTCACTGGCTGTGAGTTCGTAGACGCAGAAGAAACCGCAACGGGAGCGGAGACAGGAGACGACCTCCCCTAGCTTGGCTTGCAAGACCATGAAAGAGGGCCGCCTTCACCGGCGGCCCTCTTTGGTCATAATTACGAAGAGCGGATGCTGGGTTTGGAGGGCTGTGGTCACCGGCTGGTACGCACGTAGATGTAGACGAAGAATGCGGTGATAGCGACGAGGAACATAAAGGGCACCAGGATGTATGCCAGCAAGGGGGCGAACCGCGTGGTGAGAACCTGCAGCACCATCAGGCCCAAACCAATCGCCATCGCCACCCCTGCCGTCCACAGCAGAATTGAGATACCTTTGCGCCCTCGGAACGGCTCCAGGAACTCCTGGATGCCGGGCAGCAATTCGCCACATTCAATGCAGTGAGAGATACCTTTTGGGTTAGCGGCAGTGCAGTTGGGACAGACATGTGTCTCGGTGGGCGACTGGCGCATGAACTCCTCGGCCCGCGCCAGGCGGCGGACGATTCGAGGGTCTTTGAAGCGAGCCAGATATTGCTTGTAGTAGTTTACGGCTACCTCATAGTCGTGGCTGTCAAAGAAGATATCGCCCAGCCGCTTAAGCGGATAGGGATTGTTGGGGTTTTCCTCGGCGGCGCGCGCGTAGGCGGCAATATCCTCGTTACGCATTCGCCAGCGGCCGTGGATTTCGACCAGGTAGGTACCCAGTGGATAGGCGACTGCCAGTCCCAGGCACAGTATTATGACGGGAACAAACAGAGGCGTACCCCAGGAGGCAATGGCCATAGAAAAGGCAGCCAGATAAACAAACAGCCACACCAGCAGTTCGCCGCAGCTTATTTCCCGGTCCAGGTACATCGCGAACATCCGCAGTACAGCAACGCCCGCCGCCAGGGAGATAACCCCGATAACTGAGACCAGTAGCAATGCCTTGCCGAAAGCGAGGAGCATCCGGTATCCTCCGAATTCATTCGCTGCCCAGACAAGCTCCGTGCTGCACCAGTCGCTCGCGTAGGGCGGCTATGTCTATCTTTGTTACTGTCTGCTGCTGTGCGATGCACATCGCTGCTGCTGTACCGGCCGCCTCGCCCACTGCCGCAGCGATGGGCATTATCCGCACTGACGAGTGGGCCTGATGGGTGGCCGATATTGGCCGGCCGGCCACCAGCAGATTGTCAAAGCCCCGTGGACACAGGCAGCGATAGGGAATGTCGTAACTCTCTCCCGCCGGCAGGCGCTTGATGACGGTGCCGGTCCCAGAGGGGTTATGAATATCAATATCATAGCAGCCGCGAGCGATGCCGTCGGCAAACTTGCGCGCCCCCAGGACATCTTCGGCAGTCAACACATACTCGCCCAGGATTCTGCGGCTCTCGCGCACGCCGATCTGGGTGCCCGTTGCGCTGAGATAGGCCTTGCTGAATCCGGGCACTTTTTCGGTCAGAAAATTGACTATTTGCTTAACCTGGCGGCGGGCTTCCAGTTCGGCGGCGGTCAGGTCGGCGGCGCTGGTGCCATCGCGTCGGATTACGCGGGTGGTATTGAAGTGAATCTCGCCGCGGCGGGTGGTGTAGAACCACAGCACATTCTCGCGAGGGTTGTCAATGTCGCCGGCGGCCTTAGCCTGGTCGTACAGAGCATTTATCTCTTCGCGGGGTGGCATGCGATCTTCGTCTACACCTGCCATCCGAAACATCAGGGTCATCGGTTGACTCAGGCCGTCCTCGGGACGGCCCTGCTCGTAGGGAACCCCGGCGCGAGCAGCCAGATCGCCGTCGCCGGTAGCGTCAATGAAGATCGTCGCCTCCGCCCGTTCAGAGCCCGACTTGCTGGTCAGTATGATGTATTCGAGATATCCGTCACTGGTGGCGGCATCAACCACCATTGTATGCAGGCGCAGCCTGACACCGGCCTCCTCGGCCATATCCTGGGCCACCAGCTTCATAATCTCGGGGTCAAAGGCGTCGCGGGCCCATTCGTCCCGACGATGAGTCCAGCCGCCGGCGGCATCCAGCCGGTCAATAATCTGCTGGAAGAGGCCCTCAATGATCTGCTCGCCGCCAGTATAGTAGGCCATAAAGGGGTTGACAAGGCCGGCCGTAGCCATGCCCCCCAAAAAGCCATAGCGCTCAATGAGCAGCGTATCAGCGCCCTCCTGCGCTGCCGCAACCGCCGCGCATAATCCCGCCGGCCCGCCGCCGCAGACCATCACCTCGGCATTTAGGGAAACTGGTGCTGAGCTTGTCCACTCGTCCGACATAGCACGCTCCTCAGTCGCCCGATTCCCGGCATTATCATGTGGAGGGGCCAGCAGCCTGCTGGTAGCGCGAAATGGCATACATTGCTAGACAGAACACCGACGGAGCGCCACTCGCTGCCATAGTCAGTCTCCACACAATAATGGTGTGCTGGTGAGGCAGTATATGCCAGTGTACAATTGACGCCATGACAGCATAGGCGACTCCAAACAAGCTAAACCAACGTATGCAAAGCCCCAACCAGCGCCGCGGCTCGTCTCTCGCGGAAAGGGCTCCCGTGGTGACGCAGATGCCGAAACCATAGGCCAGCAGCGCCGAAATCAAGGCCCACCCGACGTCGTGAGTAATTATCACTGTCATAACCTCCAAATCGTTACCAAACAATGCACCTCTGGGTACTCCTCCCACGGTGTATGTTGTAGAAGGGGCACCCTTGCCCCGACCATTGTTGCTACTACAAGCAGTACAGTCCGCCCAAGAAAATATTACATCTCGGTCAGCTTCTCACGCAGCAGTTGGTTGACCAGTTGTGGGTTGGCTTGGCCCTTCGTCTGACCCATGATATAGCCGACCAGCGCGCCGATGGCCTTCTCCTTGCCGCTCCTAAAGTCTTCGACGGCCCCGGGATTGCTGGCGATGGCCTCTTCGATCAGCTCCGCCAGTCGCTCTTCATCGCTGATCTGCGCCAGGCCCTGCTCGGCGACGATCTGGTCAGCCGGCTCGCCGCTTTCGGCCATCTCGGCAAAGACATCCTTGGCGATCTTGCCGCTGATAGCGCCTTCGTCAATGAGAGTCAGCAATTTGGCGAGATCCTCGGGGCTAACCTGCAGATCCGATATGAGTAGATCGTGTTCGTTGAGATACCCCATAATCTCGCTCATCAACCAGTTGCTGGCGGCTTTGGGATCGGCGCCGGCGGCGACTGTCTTCTCGTAATACTCAGCCGTCTCGCGGTCGGCAGTGATGACCTCGGCGTCGTACTCGGGCAAGCCGTGCTCTTCAATCAACCTGCGGCGCACGGCGACGGGCAACTCCGGCATCGAGGCCTGGATGCTCGCGACCCACTCCGGCTCCGGGGCCAGCGGCACCAGGTCAGGCTCAGGGAAGTACATATAGTCGTCGGCGCTCTCCTTGAGGCGCATGGTGGCAGTGACATGCCGTTCTTCGTCCCACAGGCGGGTCTCCTGATACATCTGCTCGCCGGTTTGCAGGCAGCGCCGCTGGCGCTGAATCTCGTACTCAACGGCATCGTGAACTGAGCGGATGGAATTGAGGTTCTTTATCTCCACCCTGGGCGTAGCTTCGCCACTGGCCTCGTCAATCAGGTTGACGGTTGGTTCGGCGCGCATTACCCCCTCTTCCATATTTGCCGTCGAGACCTGCAGGTAGCGTAGAATCGAGCGCAGCTCGGTGAGATACTCCCGGCACTCGACGCCGCTGGTAAAGTCCGGCTCGGTGACAATCTCCATCAGAGGAATTCCGCAGCGGTTGTAGTCTACCAGGCTGCGCCCGTCGGGCAGGTGAATATTCTTGCCGGTGTCCTCTTCCAAGTGAGCGCGGCGGATGCGGATGTGCTTGGGCTGGCCGTTGACCTCCAGGTCAATGTGCCCGCCATAGGTCAGCGGCTCCTCGTACTGACTGATCTGGAAGTTTTTGGGCAGGTCGGGATAGAAGTAGTTTTTGCGAGCAAAGCGGCAGCGCTCGGCGACCTGGCAACCCAACGCCAGCCCGGTGCGGATAACATACTCGACCGCCTTCTTATTGGGCACCGGCAACGAGCCGGGCAGACCCAGGCAAACCGGGCAGCAGCGGCTGTTAGGCTCGGCACCAAACTCAGCCCGACAGCGACAAAACATCTTTGATTCAGTGTCCAGTTCTGCGTGCACTTCCAGACCAATACACGGCGCAAAGGCCATAACAATCTGCTCCCGATAACATTACCAATAGCGGCGAGGATTCCCTATGGGTCACATAGACCTGACATTGACCACCCACAGGCAATTCTATCAGGAAATAGGCTGGCTTGCAAGTGAAGAGCCAGCCGGTGTTAATGTCAACAAAGACTGGCCCAGAGCAGGCCGACTCTCCTGCAACAGAGTAGGGGGCTTATCGCTGGACTACTCAATGACTGGTTCTCCTACCAGCACGTCGTAGTGCATATCCAGCAGGCTGCGGCCGTCGTCAAGCTCTCCGGACAGCTTTAGGTCGGACTGCACCGCGATTGGCTCGGGCAACCGCAGGGTCACGTAACCCACTGCCGTCCAACCGTCCTTCTCCACCCAGGGCCTGGGTTCGTCGGGGATTGTCACCAAGCAATCAACTGGCGCACTGTATCCGCCGGCCGGGGCGGCAAAAGATTTGGTGATAGTTGATTTGCTCCAGGTCTCGGGCAACTGCCAGGTAATCTGGCCCGATACCGCCTGGTCGGTATAGTTGTACACCGTGACCCGCAGGTTGTGCTCGATGCCTGGCGGCAAAGCCAGCCCCTTGACCAACTGGGTGGCCGTGACGAAATCAGCTACCGCGAATATCTTCAGGAGTTTCGGCTGTTCCAGATTTGACAGCAGCACGGCCGTATTGTGCAGGCCGGTTGCCGCCCGATAGGCACCCCCGTGTTGGTACTTGATGGCCCGGTCAATCTGCTGTCGAGCCCGATCCAGCGACTGCTGAGCCAAGGGGTAATTCAGCCCGTTTGCGGTGATTCGCGTCTCGAGCTGTTCCATACGGTCCACGAGTTTGTCGATAAAGCGCGACTGAGGATTGTGCATCTCCCAGGCGCGGTCCCGTGCGTCGGCCACCCGCCCCAGCCATTCGGTAAGAGTTTCGAGCCGATAGACTATATGGTGGGTAGGCCCGTGGATATAGCCGGCTGGCTTGCAGTTACGCACGGTACGGTAAAGCTGGCCGTGGGTTACCATTTGGGGAATGCCCAGGGCGCGGGGCCCCACTCGCGGCCGCTGATCGCACATATCGGTGGCCCACTCGATGGCGCGGCGAAACTGCCGGGGCCAGTCCGACCAGGCCCAGGCGGCATCCTGCTCCAGCGGGCTGATATATCCGAAGACGCGGTCGGTCTCAAAGCCCTGCGGGGTGGTCAGATAGATTTCGGCTTGATTGCGAATCGCCTGCGACAGATAGTGGTAGTGTACTCCGTAGATTACCAGCGGCTTGGCCGTCAGCGTCACCCGCGAGGTGGTGTCCTGCCCCGGCATGGGGAACCTCCGGCCCATCTCGTCATAGTAGTGGGCATCGCTGGCCAGGGTGATATTGACTGTTGCATTTCCGTCGGACCAGCAGATGAGCATCGGTCTGCCGTGCTTAAGGAACAGATTGGCTTCAACTGTCCCACCCAGGTCAATCGGCCCCACGTAGGTGGCGTCAGATAGCAGCCAGCGAGCCACGGCAAACGCCACATACTTCGCATTCGGCACTAGCTTGCCGTTCTTGCTGTACAGAAGTGCTGAAGAAGCCGGGTCAGCCGCGCCTACCACTCGCCCCCCGTGAAATACGCACCAGGTGTGCTCCTGCCACTTCTTAAGAGTGGTGTAGAGCTTGATCATATATTGAGTTTCAGTCAGCGGCGCAGGCGCGGAGGGATATGTCTCGGTGTGACTGGAGGGATGGAATATTCCGTAGCCGTTGCCGATTTGGGGGGCACCGGTGTAGTAGATTTCCAGAGTCTTGCTGATATCAGAGCCGCCCCCATGGAAAGCCAGCTCGTCGAAGTAGTATTTGCCGTTAGCATGATAGGTCATGCCCAACTCAGTCCAATGACCAGTCGACCCGCCATACAGTACAATGTTGCGGGGGTTGTTCTGCTTTAGTGTGCAGTAAGCAATCCGCAGCAGATCCAGGTACCTTCCCCAGTAGCCATAGTAAAAGGCCTGGTCAACTTCATTCCAAATCTCCCAGCGGTTGACCAGCGGCAGATCCTGCGAGGCCAGTGCCTCGGAACGGGGGATTATCTGCTCTGAAGGCCAGTGTACAGTTTGCGTCCCCAGGTAATCGGCCATGAGCTGGACAAAACCAGCCCAGTGAGTCGTTTCCGCCGGCGCCCAGCAGTGCCCGGCGACTGCTGCTCGCCCGGTGGCGTTCTCCGGTTTCATTCCTGCCCACGCCGGTGTGTAGCCAAGAATCGGGATCCACTGAATCCCGTACTTACTGTACAGCTCAGCACGGGCCTGAGCTTTGCCCAGTGAATAGTTGCCTTCGGTTGGTTCGCTATTGACCCAGTCCATATCATCGCGTACCAACCTCACCCCGGCCTGAGCCAGAGCCTCGACCAATTGCTCGCTGGGATTACCCAAGTGGAAGCCGAAAATGCCGTATTCGCCAGCTTCATCATCGGGCCGAGGAATTACGCAGAAGGCGTCGTTGACCCGCTGGCCAGTGGCGAAATCCAGAGTAAGGTAGTATATGCCGGTGGGCATCCTGAAGGGCACGGGCAGGTTGCGCGGCTCGCCGTTGCCCACTTGTAACGTGTTGACGATGCGGCGACGCCCCTCGTAGTCGAAGATAGTGTAGGTCGCCTGCTGCTGGGGCCCGCTGACCGTGACTGTCAGGTAGATGGACTCCCCCGGGAAGAAGGTGCGAGCCGGACGCGGCGCTGTGATCGTGCAGGAGAATTCCTGGGCGATGGCGCATAGTGGCAGGCATACCATTAGAGCCGCCGTGGCCGCTGTCACTACCGAGGCCGCCAGGGCCTTCGTGAAGCCGTTTGTGGTTGTCACGCGCTTTTTGCCTCCCTGCCGAACGCTGTGGATGGTTATTGCCCCATATTTCGGACGATAGCCTTGCTTATTGAACATCGGCGGAAAGCTACCGTAGCTGTAGGAGTATCGGTGGGATTAGCAACGCAACTCTTCCCCAATAGCTTTGCCCAACTGGCCCGAGCAGCCCAACGCTGTGCAGAGGAGATTAAGATCTGTGGGAGAAGGAGGAGATCCTCAGGTTTTGGAGAAGCTCTATGAGTAGTGAGAAGCGCTGCCAAGCATTGTTTAGCTTGACGCGTTCGGGAGGTTGTGATACCATCTCTTTGCACCTACTACTTGCTGCTGGCAACAGTTTTGGCGGCGAGCCTAAGAAGTGGGGTTAGTGGCGATGCTTGACGTTGAAGGTTTGGCCAAGGCGACCGGTGCGGGCGGGAGAGAGGAGATTAGGATTCAAAGGCAGATCAGCCTGCCTTGGTCGGAGGCGGTGCGCATCAGCGTGCGGAACGTAACTATGCGGCTGGGCCGAACCATGATTACAGCCTCAGGCATCGTGCTGGGGATTGCCTTCTTAAGTTCGATCTGGACCGGTGGGGTGATTGAGGACGGTCTGCAGCAGGCTCGCCTCGAACAAGAGCGCGAACTGGTAGCTGCCACGGCCCGTGACCAAGCTGAATCCGACAGCGGTAAGACTGAGGCTAGCGCTGCTATCTCCGAAGAAGAAAGGCGAGCCCAGAGCAGTAAACGAATCTGGCTGGTAGTTATGTCGCTGCTAGTCTGCGGGGTTGGTATCACTAATGCGATGTTGATGTCGGTGACCGAGCGCTTTCGGGAGATCGGGACGATGAAATGCCTGGGAGCGTTGGATAACTTTATTGTCCGATTGTTCCTGATCGAGGCGATGGCGCTGGGTGTACTTGGTTCAGTGCTCGGGACGGTCTTAGGCCATCTGGCGATGCTGGGTATTTTTGCCATTCGGGAACGTAGTCTGTCTGTGGCCGCCAAGATGGATTGGGGCCAGATGCTGACGTATCTGCTGCTTTGCGTATTGATTGGTACGGTGTTGTCATTGGTTTCTGCGATTGCTCCGGCCGTGCGGGCAGCTCATATGCGGCCGGCAGCCGCTCTGCAGAGTGAAATATAGCCGACGCACACAGATCCTAAGCTCAGTCTTGCCAGATGAGGAAAGAGGAAAATGGCGAAGATAGAATGTCCGGAATGCGGCGAACAGATCGAAACGACCGGCATCGTCACTGTCTGTGCCAAGTGTGAGGCTGACCTGCGCGAGGTTATGGAGGCTGCGCGGCGCGAACGCGACGAACGAATGAAGACTATTGTCCGCGACGACTCGGTTACTACCCATGAGTTTATCGTGCGCACCCGCGATCTGAAAAAGATCTATATCATGGGCGAGATCGAGGTGCCGGCACTGCGCGATGTCGACTTGGACGTGCGGCGCGGAGAATACCTTTCCATCATGGGGCCATCAGGTTCGGGGAAAAGCACGCTTTTCAACATGATCGGCGGTCTGGACAAACCTACCGCTGGTCGCTGCTTTATCGAAGAGGTGGATATGGCGCAACTGGACGCCTTTGAGTTGGCCTGGTTGCGGTGCCGAAAGATCGGTTATATTTTCCAGACCTTTAACCTAATCCCGGTCATGACTGCTATGGAGAATATCACTCTTCCGATGATCTTTGCCGGAATGGGTACCGACGAGATGATGGACCGCGGCCGCGAGCTACTCGACATGGTTGGGCTGGGTGACCGTCTGGATCACAAACCCTACGAGCTGTCCGGGGGCCAGCAGCAGCGCGTGGCGGTGGCCCGGGCCCTGGCCAATTCACCGGCTATTGTGCTGGCTGACGAGCCTACCGGGAACCTGGATCTCCACACCGGCAAGGAGATTATTGATCTGCTCAAGGAGCTCAACCAGTTCAGTGGCGTCACGATCATTTCGGCTACCCACGATCTGAAGATGATTGATGTCTCCGACCGTGTTGTGCATATCCGCGATGGCGAGATCGAGCGCATCGAGCACCGTGCCGATATCGATCTCGAAGTCGGCGGGATGGGTGAATAGTAGCAGCGAACAGACAAACCGCGCCCCAAGGGCGGACGCCAGCCGGTAGCCCCACACAGATAGTGTCAAATACCACTTCGGGTGGTGAATGTCAGGTGAGCATGCGGTATTGGAGAGGCTCTTCTGTTCTAATTGGAATCCTAGGGTGGCTGCTGATTAGTGCGGTTTGGGCTGGCGCCCAAATAGAAGAGCCAGTGCTGACCTCGGAGACGAATTACGAGGCAATAGCCGGCTTGGTCTCGCGAGACGAAATTGCCCAGACCATTGCGCGGCTGGCGGCAGCCGACAGTCGGGTCACCGGCTACCCGGGTTGCGAGCAGGCTGCCCGGCGCGTCGAGCAGCGATTCCGCGAGCTACGCCTCGAGGACGTTACTGTCGAAGAGTTTACCACGCTGGTTCCCTGGTCTGATCCAGAGCGGGGACCGGCAGCTACGGTAGCCACCTCTGATGGTCGCGAGCGGGAAATCCTCCCCCTTTGGCCTAACCTGGTGCGCTGCCCGAGGACTCCGTCTGGTGGCTTGACCGGCAAGCTGATCTACGCCGGCAATGGAGAGCTGCGTTCCTTCAATGGTTTGGAAGTCATCGATAGCATAGTGATGGTTGACTTCAATTGCGGCAACCGGTGGTTCAATGCGCTGCTTTTGGGGGCCCAGGCTGTCTTGTTTGTCGAGCCGAATACGACTCTGCGCGGCGAGGCGGAAGCAAAGTTCCTCTCAATGCCCGTCAACATCCCTCGTTTCTGGGTTCCCAAAGAGACCGCCGACTACCTGTTGGCCCGTTTGACGGCCGATCCTGATACGCAGGTCACCGTCAAGTGTGATATGGAGTGGAAGGAAGTTACCGCCAAGAATATCACCGGGCGCATTCAGGGGACCGACCCGCGTCTGAGCAAGCAGCAGGTGGTATTGCAGGCCTACTACGATTCCATCTCCATCACACCGACCCAGGCCCCTGGTGCAGAGAATGCTGCCAGTATCGCTGCTCTTTTTCAACTCATCAAGGCCTTTAAGCAGCATCCCCCCAAGCGCAGCGTAGTATTCCTGGCTACTGCTGGTCATTTCGAAGGTTTAGCTGGTACAAAGAACTTCATCCGTGAACGTATCCGGGGAGCGCGTAGTGACGCACACATAAAGAGATTGTTCAAGGTAGCGCGGGAGGCCCGTGAGGGAATAGAAAACGTGACCCGGCGGCTGTGGACCGAACCTGTGGGGCAGTATCATCTCCAGCGTCAGCCACGGCCGCTTGATGAACAACTGCGCGGCCTCCGGCCGCTGTTGAGCAAGGTAAACGTCGCCGCCGAAAAGGCCGATCTGTTGGATCGTGTAGTAGGGTACGCCCGCCGCACTGATCCGAACGCCGGTAAGCTGGTTGCGTACCAGTTGATCGAAGGAGAAATAGCCGACCGCAAGCGGCTGGTGGATAAATTTGACAGTCGGGTGTCCCAGATCAAGCAGGCGGCGGCGAAAGCCCAGAGCGCCATCAAACAGGCACAGAGTCTCAGCCCCGATGCTAGCGACCAGCAGAAAAACACCGCCCTGGAGAAGACCAAAGAAGCCCTCAATGCCCTGACTGTAACTCTCGACTTCAGCGAAGAGGACATCTACTTGTGGTTCTCGGTGGATCTGTCCAGTCACAATGACACCATGGGTCTGTTTTACAAAGCCTACTATTACGACTACAGCGAAGGTGATCAATGGCGCTTTTCCGATGTGGGTAAGAAGGCCCGTGAGTATGCTGAATTGCTCGGACGGAAACTATCCATCTCCGCTGAGGAGCACTTCGTAGATGGCATAAATGCTATCAAGGGCAAGGAATGGCACACCCATATGGCGGGTTACCTGGCCCTATCCAGCGAAGTGGCCACGCTGGCTGGGATACCCGGCCTGGGTTTTGCTACGGTAGACGATTCTCGGCCCCTGGTGGACACGCCACTTGATCTGCCCGAGGCGGTGGATGTTGATAACCTCGTCGTACAGACGCAGTTGCTGAGCTGTCTGCTCGTTGACTTGGTCTCACTGGAACAGCCTGACGACATCTACGAGATTGCGCTGTCTGATAATTTCGTTGAGGTCAAGGGGCGACTGGTGGAGTTCGATCCTCAGGAGGCTACCTTCCCCGACAAGTCTATACCCCGTGCCATTGCTCTAGCTCGCCCGCGGCAAAAGACCTGCATGGGAGTGCGTGGCCAGGCCTTCGCTATGTCAAACATTGGGGAGGTAGACGAGGCAACTGACAAAGAGAAACCTAACAAGCGCGGCGGGCGATATACACTTATTGGTCTTCCCAATGTGCGGGCCGTAGCCAATAAAGTCACCGTCGAAGGCTACAAGCTGGACGAGCAGACCGGGGCAATCCGCATGGCCCCCGATCAGGGCGTTAATGGTGCTGAGGCTGAGCCCATCGAATTTGAGCTTAACCAACCTGTAAAGGCCTCGACGGTGGTGCTGTTCCATTGCCGACCTATGGCCATCTACGATATGATCGACCAACGGTTTTTCGAGCTGCTTTCTGAGATCTACGTGTATGATAGTACCAGCGATGCGGCCCCGACTGAGTACGGCTACGCCCTGCCCTTGCCCTCCAGGGAGCTGACTTCCAGCTACGAGCCAGTAGCGGTGGTCTTTGCTCCGCCCGGTATGCGGGTCAAAGTAACAATGGGCGCCAGCCTGTTAGGCTTGCAGTTATTGCTCATCAACGCCACCGAGAAGGCACCCACCGGGATTGGATACCTTATTGATGCCCACCCCTCGCTGTACGCTACGCCCTATCGGGTGGCCCTAGATATGTGGCGCCTGGATGAGCACCGTATGAGTCGGTTGGCGAAACATGGCATCGAAAATGACCGACTCCAGAATGTCCATAGCCAGGCACGCAAAGAGTTGGACAGTGCGGCCAGCTTCCTGCGCGCCCGCCAGTATGATGAATTCTTCAGTCGGGCACGCTCGGCCTGGAGTAAAGAATCAAGCGCCTATCCTCAGGTGCGTTCTACCGAAAACGACGTCATCAAGGGCATCATATTCTACCTGGCACTGCTGCTGCCGTTTGCTTTCTTCACTGAACGGCTGCTGATTGCCGCACCCAGTGTTACCGGGCAAATTGTCGGCAGTTTGGGTGTGTTCCTGATTGTCTTCACTATCATTGCGCTGGTTCACCCGGCCTTTGCCATTACGTTTACGCCTGCCATCATTCTGCTGGCCTTCATCATCCTGGCCCTCACTGTCGTTGTGGTGGGCATTATTATCCAGAAGTTCGAGGAGCAGATGCAGGCCATCCGCTACCAGCAGACCGGTGTGCATAGTGCTGACGTCGGCCGCCTGGGTGCTTCAGCGGCTGCTTTTAATCTGGGGATATCAAATATGCACCGCCGCAAGGTGCGAACTCTGCTCACAGCCACCACATTGGTGTTGCTGACCTTCACGGTTCTGTCGTTCACTTCGGTAGTACAGCGCACCCGCACTACCAAGCTGCTCCTGCCCCGGTTTGCTGAATACGATGGCGTAATGATCCGCGACCTGGGCTGGCTGCCGGTTGGCGAGGCTACTGAGCGGATCCTTAGCAACGAGTTTGGCGGCGAACATGCGGTGGCCGCCCGTAGCTGGTACTACTCCGGCAGTCCCGAGCAGCAGTCATTTGTGGCTATCCGTCGCGGCCGCCAGGTATACAATGCTACCGCCTTGCTCGGCCTGATGCCTGGTGAGACTCAGATAACTGGAATTGATAGAGCGGTCCGCAAGGGGGGACGGTGGTTCCAACCAGGTGAACAGGATGTCTGCCTGTTGCCTGATGGAGTGGCCAGTCACCTCGAGGTTAGTCCCGAACAAGTTGGCACGGCCACTGTCAGCATATTCGGAAGAGAACTGCGCGTTATCGGTATTGTCGATTCGGGCGAATTGAGCAAAGTGACCGATTTGGACGGCGAGGCCCTCACGCCGGTTGACTTTATGGTGAGTCAGCAGCAGTTTGGGCAGCAGGCCGATCAGCAGACGGTAGTTCGGAAACGGTCGAAGGCCGAACAGCGACGTGAATATATCCACTTAGCTCCTGATCAGACGGCCGTGGTTCCCTACAGCTTCTTGCTAAATATGGGTGGGACACTGCGCTCAGTGGCAATCGGTATGAACGATTCTGCGGCAGTTGACAAGGTCTTGGACGAACTTGTCCAACGCATTGATCTTAATATCTACGGCGGCGTTGAAGGACGGACGTATCTGTGTAGATCCATCGGCACTACCGGCTTCAGCGGTATGACCGATCTGATCATACCTATCCTCATAGCAGCCGCTATCGTGCTTAATACGATGCTGGGTTCAGTCTATGAGCGAGTGCGCGAAATATATATTTATAGTTCTCTCGGACTGGCTCCCACTCACGTTGCCGCGCTGTTCGTGGCCGAAGCCAGCGTCTATGCTATCCTGGGCGCTATTGTCGGCTACCTGTTGGGTCAGGTCACCGCCCGGGTCTTGGTGCGAACCGACCTGGTAACTGGACTCAATCTCAACTACTCGTCGCTGTCTGCAGTCCTGTCTACCCTCATTATTATGGCCACGGTGATGGCCTCAGTCATCTACCCGGCGCGGCGAGCCTCGGACATCGCTATGCCGGGTATCGAACGGCGCTGGGCGATGCCCGAGCCTGAAGGCGACAGGATGCATATCGAGCTACCCTTCACGGTCACTGGTGATCAGGCCCTGGGCGTGAACATGTACCTACACGAGTACTTCACTGCCCATACTGACTACTCATTAGGCCAGTTTTCGACTGATGAAATTGGGCTTGGCTGGACCGATTATGAGCATGGGGAGGGCTATGTCTTGGAGTCGATGGTGTGGCTGGCCCCCTACGACTTGGGAGTCTCGGAGAAGCTGACCATTGGGACTATACCGACCGAAGATGAGGAGATCTTTGAGATTCACGCCGATATCCTGCGGGTCAGCGGCGATGATGCCTCCTGGCTGCGAGTGACCCGCAATTTCATAAACATTCTCAGAAAACAGTATTTGCTGTGGCGAACATTTCCCATTGAGCAGAAGGAGGAATACGGCCAGAGAGCCGAAGAGTTGCTGGCCGAAAGCTCCTCGCAAGTCCAGATTGAGGCCTAGCCGGTGCCAGGCTTGGCCAATCAAGCCTGAAGAGTTACCGAGCTGAGTTTGTCGTCATGTCGGAGGTGTCGAGTGGCTCATACAGACCCCGAAATAGAACTATACCGCAATTTGATGGAGCAGCCTGATGAATTTGTGGACGGCTTCGGCACCAAGGCCATTCTTGGGTCGCTGTTCGTCGGGTTTGTGATGATGCCGGGTGCTATTTACCTGGGGCTAATGGCCGGACAGACTCTCGGGCCCGCCGCTGAGTGGACGACCATCATTCTGTTCACCGAAATCGCCCGGCGTTCGTACGTCAGTATGTCGCGCGCCGAGGTCTATATTCTGTATTATATCGCGGCTTCGCTGGCCTCCATGCAAGGCGGGCTTGCGCTCGCCGGCGGTGCCTTTGCCCCCTCTATGTGGATGCAGTATTTCGTCCGCTCACCCGCAGCCAAGGGCATGGGTATCGCCAGTCGTGTGCCTACCTGGGTTGTTCCCCCGGCTGACTCTCCGGCGCTGGCCCAGCGGACCTTCTTGCATGAGGACTGGGTGATCCCTATCGTGCTCACGATAATCGGACGCTTGCTCGGGCGGATGGTCTGGTTCGGTATGGGCTACTCGATGTTTCGTATCACCTCTGACTACGAGAACCTGCCCTTCCCATTCGCTGCCATTACGGCCCAGGGCGCTACTGCATTGGCTGAGGCCAGCAGCAAGGAGGAAACCTGGCGGTGGCGTACCTTCTCCATCGGCGCAATGATCGGTCTGGTTTTCGGCGTTGTCTACCTGGGCATTCCGACCATCACCGGTGTGATTATGACCGAGCCGGTTCAGCTCATCCCGATTCCGTGGGTAGACTTGACCCGGACTACCGAGAGTATCCTGCCGGCTGTGCCAATGGGCTTTATGACTAACCTCGGTGAGATCATCAGCGGCTTCGTCGTGCCCTTCTGGGCTGTCGTGGGCAGCTTCATTGCGGCTGTGGGTATGGCGATTATCAACCCGATGTTGTTCAAGGCCGGTATCCTCCATACCTGGCGGCCCGGCATGGATACCATTAACACCATGTTCTACAACCAGATCGATTTCTACTTCAGCGTCGGGATTGGTGCTTCCCTCGCGGTGGCTGTTATGGGCGGATACGAGATTTACAGGAAATGGCGCTACAACCGCCAGGCCCGGGAACGCGGCGAAGCTACGCGCGGAGGCTGGGTGGCCCCCAGGGGCCGCGGTGATCTGCCCCTGTGGATTCCCATTGGCGTTTACGCAGTTGCTGCATCGGCGTATATTGTGCTTTGCGCCATCCTGGTGCCCAGGTTCCCGGTGTTCATCATTGCAGGGTTTGCCTTCTTGATCAGTCCTATTGAATCCTATATCAACGCGCGCATGATCGGCATGACGGGCCAGTTCCTGGGTGTGCCGATGGTCTTGGAGGCCACGATTATTTTCAGCGGTTACAGGGGTGTTGACATCTGGTTTGCGCCGATACCCCGGTTCAATGTGGGTGGGGCCGCCCAGGAGTTCCGCGTGCTGGAGTTGACTGGTAACAAGATCATCAGCCTGGTCAAGGCCGAACTGATAATGTTGCCGATCAGTATCTTTTGCAGTTTGCTGTTCTGGCAATTCATCTGGCGGCTGGCCCCTGTTCCCTCGTCGTACTATCCGTACGCCCAGAAGATGTGGCCGCTCAGTGCCTTGCAGCAGGGCCTGTGGCTGACCTCCACCGTCAATCCCGAAACCAGTGTCTTCTACAAGGCGTGGAACGAAAGCTTCGCCATTGGCGGGTTCGTGGTGGCATTGTCCCTTTACGCGGGACTATCCGCCCTGCGCCTGCCTATCCTGCTGATTTACGGCGTGGTGCGGGGCTTCGGCATCTTGCCCCATTCTGTCATCCCGCAGATGATCGGGGCACTGATTAGCCAGTTCTACTTCATACCTAGATTCGGGGCGCACCGCTGGAAACTCTACGCGGCCGTGCTTGCCGCTGGCTTTGCCTGCGGGATGGGGCTCCTCGGAATGGGCGCTATTGCGATCGCCCTGATTGGAAAATCAGTCTCGCAGATGCCGTTCTGAGCTGACGGCTGTTGGGGTCGTCACTGGTAGGGGAAAGACCGTCCCGGGATACTCGGCCAGTCGCCGCCGACACCGGTCACCAGCCACCGGCCGCTTTTATTGCTTAACTTCACCCAGATAGCCAGGTGCATGGTTGGGCGGGGCCGGTCGGTGTCAATCCACACGTCCACATCAAGCTCCGCGCGGGCATTCTTGCCGCTAACCTCCAACTCCCGCAGAACGGGAGTGATTCTTATAGTCCTGACCTCGCGAAATCCGGCCAGGACCATCCGCCGCAGCTCTCTTTTGCTGTAGGTACCGTCGGCGTAGTCTTGGGATACCACTCGCATCATACCCCCGAGGTCTTTGTGCTCAATGGCCCGCTCTGTGCGACTTAGGAGATCAACTATCTGCTGGCGGTCGGTTTTCTGGGGGCGAACAAGCCACCAGACAACCACGATAACGACGGCCAACACTGCAATCCCTGCCATCAGGAAGAAGGTGCGCCGCGAGATGGTCATTTCTCCTGCCTCTTTCTGTGCCCTATTGTACGCTACCTGCGGACGTACGCAGTCAGGTTGACAAGCCCAATTGATTGGCTGTAGTGTAAGTATACCCGCCGAGTGAGTACATTATTAAGAGTCGCACTACATATTGACACTCGAGGAGGCATCACAGTGAGCAGAGCTACTTTCGCCTATGCAGCGGCACTGTTGTTTCTATCGTTGGTGACGGTCACCATCTTGGGCTGTCGGCCCGAACAGAAAGCACCACCAATGCAACCGCCGGCAGCCAAGACGCCGCCATCTCCGCAGCCAGCGACACAACCTGGCGAAGAGGATGGCAGGATTGCAATGGAGATTACCAGCGAGGCCTTCGCGCATGGCGAGCGTCTACCTGACACCTACGCCCGCGAGCACCAGAACCTCAGCCCGCCGCTGAAGTGGTCAGGCGTCCCCGAGCAGGCGGTGGCGCTTGCCCTGATCTGCGACGATCCCGACGCGCCCATGGGCACCTGGACTCACTGGCTGATCTGGGGGCTGTCCGCCGACCGTATGCAGTTGCCCGAGGGAATTGAAGCGACGCCGACTCTCCCCGACCTGGATGGCGCTAAGCAGGGCACGAATGATTCTGGCGATATCGGCTATGGCGGGCCGCGGCCGCCTCGTGGAGAGACCCACCGTTACTTCTTTCGCCTATATGCCCTCAGCGAGCCCCTGGCGCTGCGCCCGGGAGCCAAGGCCAGCGAAGTCCACGCCGCTCTCGAAGGCAAGGTTCTCGCCAGAGCCGAGACTATGGCCACCTACTCGCGCTAGTGTAGGGCAGGGCAGCAAGTATCGCCAGAGGACAGAGGATAGGTGTCAGAAGAGACTATCGCGGGTGGGGTCGAAGCGCTTATTGGCAATACCTCGCTGATCAGGCTAGCTCCCTTGGCCGAGAAGCTATTTGCTGAATGATCGAAATGAACCGATGGCACGAAGCAATCTTCGGCACGCTGTTGACAGTTGCTTTGCTGGTGGGATGTCGCCCGTTGACAGATTCCACTTCAGCAGCGCCAACCCGCAAGGCTTCCGACTACCCCTGGCCTAAGACCGAAGAGCGCTACACACCCTTGGCTGAGCGGTTTTCGCCGCCGGCAGGCTATCAGCGCTCTCCGGTGGCCGAGGGTAGCTGGAAGCAGTGGCTGCGCAATCTGCCCATGCGTCGCGCAGTAACACCGGTGCGCAGTCGTAGTGGCTCAGTCATTCTTCCAACCAACAGCGCGGTGCTGGCTGGCGTTATTGACCTGGATGTGTACAAGAATCAGGAATGCGCCGACACGATTATGCGGCTATGGGCTGAGTTTATGTGGTGGAAGGGCCGGCACAGCGAAATCGTCTTCAACCTCACCTCCGATGGGGTCATCTCCTGGCCGAAGTGGAAGCAAGGCTATCGGCCCCACTTGCACGGGAATAAGTTGGACTTCCGTCAAGACGCCGCGCCCAACGCCTCCCGGGAGAACTTTCAACGCTACCTTGAGGCGGTCTTTGCCTGGTGCGGGACCATTTCGCTGACCAAAGACAGTAACCCGGTGCCAGCTCACGACATCCAGGCCGGCGATTTCTTCATCCAAGCCGGCAGCCCTGGCCACGTAGTGTTGATTGTGGATCTGGTGCGCGACCAGGGTGGTCGAACGAAGGCCTTGTTGCTGCAGGGTTATATGCCGGCACAGTCGGCGCATATCCTGGCCCACGGCGGGGGCAACCCCTGGTTTGATTTGGTGCCCGACCAACCGGTAGACACTCCCCGGTGGGGGGCCTTCCAGTGGTCTGATCTGCGTCGAATGAAGACGCGCTAAATGACCCTTCGTTGCGCTGGCATCCACTATTGGAGGCTCAGCCGCAGTTGCACCAGCCGCAGCAGGTCCTGCTGGGTGATGATGCCGGCGAAATTCTCCCCGGCCATTACTATCAGCAGGCCGCCGCCGTGACGGCTGATCTTCTCCAGAGCCGTGGACGCGTCATCGTCCGGTGAGACAAAGTGGTCTTCAGCGACAGTACGCACTACTTGCGCTACCGGCGTCATTGCCCTGGCACTGTGATCTACCCCCCGCAGCTCCTCGACGCCTACCACGCCCAATAACTGGCCGCCGTGCATCACCGGGAAGACAGAAGCCGGATATTCCATAAAGTAGTGGTCAATGGCGTCGTGGACACTGATGTGTGCGGGAATGATTGGTGGGGTCGTGCTGAGGATCTCCCTGACTTTGACGCCGGCAATGCTCTCGCGCATCAGCAGTTGCTGGTAGCTGGCCTGAGCGGCCTGCAGTATGAACCATCCGATGAATGCCAGCCAGATGCCGCTAAAGCTGTGGGTTACGAACAGGGCAACCAGACCGAAGATGATTAGGCCATATCCGACGAACTGACCCACGGAGGTCGCTACTTGTGTGGCTCGTCGCAGGCTGCCGGTCCGCGCCCACATTATCGCCCGCAGCACCCGGCCGCCGTCGAGCGGAAACCCTGGGATCAGGTTGAAGCCACCCAACATGATGTTGATCCCTGCGACATATTGGGCTACAACGGCCAGTGGTGAGCTTATTGGCCCCAGGGCAATCCACAGCACTGCGAAGACGGCGCCGATTATGAAGCTGGTCAACGGCCCGACTATCGCGATGATAAACTCCTGTCGCGGCGAGTGCGGCTCCTCCTGCAGCTTGGCTATGCCGCCGAATATGAACAGATCGATTCCCTCAATGGGCAGCCCGTTAATGCGGGCCAGTATCGAATGAGCCAGTTCATGTCCCAGCACGGAGGCAAAGAATAGAATCGTTGTCAGGAGGGCCAGCACCCAGATGACTGGGGTTGAGGTGTCTGGCAATTCACTCGGCAGGTACCCCGCGCCCATGCTCAGCAGGACCAGACCGAAGATCACGAACCAGCTATAGTCCAGGCCGATCTTGATGCCGGCCACGGTGCCCAGGTGGATGCCCCCACCCGGCCGACGTCCAAGGGCGGCCGTCGGGGTGCCGGATGCAAACAGCCGATTGAGCCGTAGCTGCCGTTTGCGGAAACCAGACATTGCCCATCCTCCTTATACCGCGGCGATGGCCAGGGCAGAGGCGGACGCATCCCCCTGATGTAACTGGTATAGGAACAACCGGGCTTCCTCTGAGAGTTTCATTGCTTCTCCTCGACCTCTACAACTGTAACTCTGCTGGGCAGCACACTCAGAAAGTGCTTGCAGCTTGAGTCCCACGTGAGCGGGATCCTGTACGGAGTCCTCTGGTCACTTACAAACAGCCGCACGGCATGCCAGTAGGCGGCATTTGTGCCTCGGACTCGGTCACCAGGGTCCGGCGGCACCTTTGCCTGGGTGACACTGGCCCACTTGATGCGACACGGGCGTCCGCGTCTAGTGTGCACGACGATCTCCTCACCGCTCCACTCAACGGCTAGCACATAATATCGCGCTTCTATCAGCCAGTGTCTAAGCCAGAAGAGCCCAAAAGCCACAGTTGCCCCCAGACCATATATCGCCCATT
Source organism: bacterium (assembly GCA_030615605.1). GTDB lineage: Bacteria > Armatimonadota > Zipacnadia > Zipacnadales > Zipacnadaceae > JALGTD01. The sequence goes on along the minus strand of JAUWYY010000020.1, from coordinate 3,733 downwards.
GCTGCAAAGAAGCTTGGACCGTCTGCGGATCCATCCAGCCATAGTGTGCACTAATCAGTATCAGGCCCCACATTAGGCAAAATGCTGTCCACCACGCTAGCGGCCAATACTGCAATAATTTGGGAATCTCATATGTATCCGGCAGGGTCAGTCGTATTCTGGGAAACCACATAAGCACTCCACCCTCCTTGTGCCGCGGCCTACAACGACGGACGGCAACGGTGCCAGTCGTTGGCCTGCTCATAGGCATAAGCCACCTGCAGCACCTTGCCTTCTTCGAAGGCTCGGCCCATTATCTGCAAGCCAACCGGCAAGCCGTCCACAAAACCACAGGGAATACTAATCGCCGGAATACCGGCCAGATTGACGGGAATCGTGCAAATATCAGCCAGCTTCATAGCCAGCGGATCGTCAGCACGCTCGCCGATGGGGAACGCCACCGTCGGCGAGGTGGGGGACAGCAGCACGTCGTATTTCTCGAAAGCACTATCGAAGTCACCCTTGATGAGGGTACGGACCTTCAGCGCCTTCAGATAGTAGGCATCGTAGTAGCCGGCACTCAGCGTGTAGGTGCCCAGCATAATACGCAGCCGCACCTCCGGCCCGAAGCCCTCCGCCCGGGTCCTGGCGAACAGTTCATTGATATCGTTGGTCTGCGTGGGGGTGCGGTAGCCGTAGCGCACCCCGTCGAAGCGGGCCAGGTTCGACGAGCATTCCGACGGCGCGATGATGTAGTAGACAGGCAAACTGTAATCAATATGGGGCATCTGCACTTCCTCGCACTCCAGCCCCATATTCTGAAGCTGGTCAATGGCTGCCTGCACGCGCTCGCGCACCTGTGGATCAATTCCTTCGCCCAGCAGTTGCGTGGGCACTCCCGCCGTCAGGCCCTTGACCGATTCCGTCAGATATTCGGTGTAGTCGGGAACCGGGATGTCAGCGCAAGTTGCGTCCTGTGGGTCGTGGCCGGCGATGACATTCATAACCAGTGCACAGTCAGTAACGTCTCGGGTCAGCGGGCCGATCTGGTCCAGTGACGAAGCGTAGGCGATCAGTCCGTATCGGGAGACGCGCCCGTAGGTCGGCTTCAGCCCGACGATGCCGCACAGCGCCGCTGGCTGCCGTATCGAGCCACCAGTATCTGAGCCTAATGCCACCAGCGCCTCTCCGGCCGCCACAGCCGCCGCGCTGCCGCCGCTGGAGCCGCCCGGCACACATTCCAGATCCCAGGGGTTGGCGGTAACCTTGAAGGCGGAGTTTTCCGTGGATGAGCCCATGGCGAACTCGTCCATATTTGTCTTGCCGACCATGGGCAGCAGTGCCCGGGTGCATCGCTGCACCACCGTAGCATCGTAAGGCGGGACAAAGTTCTCCAGTATCTTTGAGCCACAGGTGGTGGGCCGCCCGCGGGTGCACATCACATCCTTGATCGCTATGGGTATCCCCGTCAGAGGGCTGGGTGCCTCGCCCCTGGTTAGCCGCTCGTCGGCCTGTGCTGCCTGAGCGCGGGCATGGTCGGCGGTTACCACGAGAAATGAATTAACTGTTTCTTCGACTTCAGCAATTCGCTCCAGACAGGCCTCAGTGACCTGTTGGGCGGAAAGCTCTCCGGCGGCGATAAGATCTGCTGCTTCGTGGGCGGTTTGCTGATGAAGCTCCACGGCTAACCTCCATCTGTGGTCGGGCGCCGGGCTATTCTTCGATGATCCGGGGTACGCGGAAGAACACATCCGCGCGGTCCGGCGCGTTGGCCAGGACCTCTTCTACTGGCAGCGACTCCCGCGCGCTGTCCTCTCGGTAGATGTTCTCCATAGCTATGGCGTGCGAAGTGCTTTCTATCTGCTCGGTGTCCAACTCCTGAAGCTGCTGGAAGTATACCAGAATGCGATTCAGCTCATGCCCTACGCGGGCCATCTCCTCGGGTGGCAGAGCCAAACGGGCCAGATTGGACACGTGCTGGACTTCCTCGGGGGATATCTCAGCCACGGGTAGCAGCCTCCTGGGGTGCTTGGTAAGACTGTGAGTAATATTAGCACACCGCTGATAGCACAGTCAAGCCGAGGTCAAAGGCCGCGTCTGACGCAGTGACTTATCGCCGCACCGTGATCAGCGTGAGGGCCTGCTGTTGCAGGCCGGTGTCGGCAGCAGCCCGGACGCGGAGCAAATAGCGCCCGGCCGGCAGTTTGGTGCCGGTCGCTCCGCGCGTATCCCACAGCACAATGCTATGGCCCTGCTCGCAGAGTCGTCCGGTGGCAATGTGGGCTACCGGCCGCCCCGCGATGTTGAGGGCTTCCACATCCACGCATCCGGCTGTCAGCATCTGCAGGTGGATTGCCACATTTCCGGCGGGGGCCTGCTGAGCAAAAACGCTGGCGACCAGCGCCCCGGCCAAGCCGCTGCCTACAGTTGGCCCAGCGTGGGGGGTAGTGGGTTCACCGCCGGCCGGTTCGTAGCCGTCACTGGCTGAGAAGTAGTAGCTGTAGTCGCTGCCGGCGGGCAGGCGTGTGCCGAAGTGACAGATGACGCCGGCGGCATAGTCCGGCGACTGGCCCGGTAGCGGCGCCATCTCGTGGGGGCTTTGCCCGAATTCAGCGCCGCCCTTGAGCAGATGTAGCTGGATGTATGTCGGCGGCTGACCGTCACCGTCTGTGTACTTGACCCGAAAGTCAACGTACTGGTACGGATCAACGCTGTCCGGACTGACTCCATCATCCTGGCTGCCGGGCAGCCCGCTCCACTCCAGGGCCGGCGCTGTATTGGACTGGGGGGATATGATCGGTTTGTAGTAGACCATCCCGTTCCCGGGGTTGTCGGCTCCGTCAATAATCCGTCCGTCAATGAGGCCGGTATCGGCGGTGCACCACCAGTTGTTCTGCGCGCGAATATTGTGAGAAGACTCGTTGTGGATATCGTAGCCACCGTTGTTGGTGAAGTTGTTCTGTCCGTCGTCATCCGCAGAGGTGGTGTACAGATTCCCGAGGTTGGGTCGGGCCTGGTCGGTGATACGCACGCCGGTGCCGTCGTTGTCGGTAATCTGGCAGTGGTAGATGGTCGGCTGCGCGGTTCCCGAGACGAAAAGGCCGTAGTCAGAGCACGCTGTGATCAGACAGTCTTCCAGGCGCGGGGAGGCGCTTTGCATTAGCACGCCGGTAGCCGCATACTGGATGCGGCAGTGCTGGAGTGTTCCACCTGCTGCCGGGTAGAAAGATATTCCCTCCCACGAGCCGTTCACCGGAGACTGGCTGGCAGTGGTGAAAACCACGGGCTGTAACGGGGTGCCCTGGGCTTCGAGCTGGCCTTCGATGTACACGCTGCCGCCGGCAATAGTTACGCCCGGCTGAAGTGTCCAGGTTGCTCCCCAGGCCACCCGCAAGGCTGTTCCGCCAGCGTTAGCAGTCAGGTCGAAGGGCACGCCCTGAGCGTGCCAGGTCTGTGACGAAGGCAGGTCCGGATCGCGCTGGCAGGCTACCCCCACCGCCTGGCGGCTATTGTTGACGTATCGGTTGCCGCTGCCCAGCATGAAGCAGTTGCGGGCTACTGCGTAGATTGCGTAGTCGCCACTGGCAGTGAAAGTGCAGCCAGCAACGGTTCCGGCCAGGGTCAGGCCGCTGAGCCGCAGGTGATTACGACCATTGTTGTGGAAGCTGGAGTTGGTGATGTCCAGTCGGCTGGCCCCGTAAGCAAGGATGCCGTCGTACTGGCAATCGCGAATCAGCCCGTCGGTGAAGACCAG
>JAUWYY010000013.1 GCA_030615605.1 bacterium | reverse complement strand
CATAGCAGGAGGCATATCGCAAATCTGGATTGAAAGGTGGTTCCTGGATATGTGCCAGTTCTGCGTCAAGCATGGTGAAGGCAAGAAATGGTATCTGCAGGCAAAGAACTATGCTGAGGACCTGCTGAGCGATCTGCGACGACGCAATGTCATCACCAATTTTTTTGGTCATCCCGAGCACCTGGCCGAGGACTCCACCCGGCTGGCAAGCCTCGCCCGGGCACCCGCTTTTGTACGACGCGCGATCAGCGGAATAGTGACTCGCCGGATGAAGAAGCAGCATTTTGGCCAGGTGCTGCCGCTGGAGGACATCGAGGTCATCTTCGGATTTGTCAATTCAATTGTGCGGGTGCCGTGCATCTGCCGCCACATCACACTTGGCCGCGAAGTAGGATACTGCTATGGTGTCTCAATGGGCCCGGGTGGTGGTGCGTTTAGTGACTTGCTGACGAACCTGGACGATAGCTTTCTGTTTGGTCCAGACACTGCCGAGTTCGAAGAACTGGATGCTCAGGAGGCGCTGGAGGCATTCGCCGACCACGAGAAGGAAGGTCTCTGCCACAGTGTCTGGACCTTCGTGACCCCTTTCATTGGCGGGATATGCAACTGCGACCGACTCGTGGCCGTGGCCGGCCAGCCTGTGGCTACCCTCGTAGATGTAGCCTGCGGTGAGATCAGACTGGCCTCCTACGCTGAACCGGCAATCACCATAAGGCGAGGCAGTCAAGTCAGCACTATTCAACTCCCCCGAGTAATTAGTCCTGGGCAGCCGGCCAGTGGAGGGCCGGCCGCGGTGACGAGGATCGCTAACCTCCTGGCCGAGTACGAGTTAGAACAAGCAGCTACCGCAGCTCGCGAAACAACTGAACAGGACCCCGACTGCCCCGGCGGCTGGTTCAATCTAGGGTTGATCGAAGAACATCGAGGTCGGTACCGAGAAGCATTGAACTGTTACCAGCAGGCTGCAGAACTGGCCCCGGGAAGCGCTGCGGTCCTGTCGGCCACCGGGCGTGCCTATGCTCAACTGGGTAACGCAAACCGAGCAATAGCTTCGTTGACAGAGGCTTTGCAGTTGCGCGATGACCCCGAAACCGGCTATCTTCTGGGGCGAGTGGCACTGCTTAGCGGAAATCTGCCCGTGGCCCAGAAGCTGGCCGACCAACTGCTGGACTCCCCCGAAAGTGCATACCAGGCATGGGGGCACACTCTTGAAGGCACCGTTCTCCGGGTAGTTGATGAGAGCCTTGAGCCGGCCGTAGAGCATTTCCGGACGGCTTTGTCTTTGTGTCCCGCTAACCTCCACGCAGCGCACTCGCTGACCGGCACTTTGCTGGCTCTGGGCCGGCTCGCTGAAGCCGAGCGTGTGGCCGAGGCGTTGGCAACCATTCAGCCTCATTCTCTGCGGGTGGTCAACCGCATGGGGGAAATTGCCTATCGCCAGAAATCCTGGCAGGAAGCTGAGCGTTGGTTTCAGCGCGCCGAAAGACTGCAGGTCTTTCCCCAACTGACAGCCTACAATGTGGCTTCAGTTTATGCAGCCCAGGGAAACAACGAGCAAGCCGTCTATTGGTATCGGCTGGCGCTGACCCGCGACGCTTCGTTTGTCCCCGCCCATGTGTACCTGGCCCGGACTCTGGACCAACAAGGCAAATGGCGGCTGGCTGTCCGCCATCTTCGTCAGGCACTCCAAATCGACCCCGGTGACCAGCCGGCCTACGATAGACTGGCCAAGGTATGGGAAGATCACGGACGCCCTGATCTGGCTCGGCAGATTGCCCTGCACTATGGGCTCCAGGACATCCCGGGCCAATCCTAAGACCTGGATCGGCCGGGACAAGCTCAGCACCCGCGGTTGCCGCTACTGGCCGGATGTTTTTTCCCGACAAGCGCGCTCAAAAGACACTGCTATTTAGGCCAGATTCCGGTCTGCTACGAGCTTCTCGCTGCCGGCCACCAAGAGAACTTGGCAGTTTCCGGGAATGAAAGTTTATCTCAAACGACTATATAATACTTGAATGCCCAATAGTTTCCTTAAGGAGAGATGGTTATGCGTGACATTCACTTCCTTATCATCATCGTCTGCCTGACGCTTGGCCTGGGGATTGGCGGCGCAGTCGTGTTTGCCTGCAGCGATCCCGATCCCCCCGGCCCGCCGATTGGCATCGATTCGCCGGGAGGCGGTGTCGTGCTGATGGGTACGACCGAGGTCAAGGCTACCGTAGGCGAAGACGTAAAATTCGAGAGTGTAGAGTTCTTCGCCAATGACAAGTCCATTGGCAAGGACGACGAGGCTCCTTACAGCGTCAAGTGGGATACTACTACGGTGGCCAACGGCAAGTACGAGCTTACCGCGGTAGGTACCCCCAGCGAAGGGGAAAAGGTCAAATCCAAGATCGTTACGGTGACGGTAGAAAATTCCAAAGATAGTTAGCTCAGCGTTGGGCCGATGAGCCGAGCTGCCCACACTCTCCCACCAGGGGGCTCCTCAAGCCACCCCAACACGGGCAAGGCCAGCGCCGCTGTTTTGAGAGCTAGGTTCAGGCTAAGGCTTTGGCGGTGGCGCTGGTCGCGGTCCCAGCGGCATTAGTTGCTGGCGACACATCCAGAGGAACACGCACCGAACTTCGATGAGCCAGCAGATCCTGCTAATAGACGACGATCGCGCGCTTGTTGAAGCAATGCAGGCTTGGTTGGAGGAGGCAGGCTATCAGGTAACAACTGCCCACGATGGCCGGACCGGACTGACCCTGGTTCGCCAGCGACTACCTGATCTCATTGTTCTGGATATCAAGATGCCTGGGTTCGACGGCTGGCAGACCCTGGAGGCGTTGCGTGAACACCAGACTACCGCTCAGATACCCGTAGTGCTGCTTACTGCTTGTGATGGTCCCGACAGCATCCATAAAGGCTATGAGCTGGGCTGTGCATGGTTCTACACCAAGCCCATAGTGCATCCTGATCATCTGCTGCTGATCATTCGCCGCATTCTGGGCGCGATGGTAGTCAGTGCAGACCTGGCGGATGCAGCGAACCAGCCGCAAGCTGATCCCTCCGCAAGCTGAGACGGCAGGAAGAAGGCTGACAGGTTCGGCGAGGCGGTAAGCTCACCGGACGCTACTTCGCTTGTCTTTGATGAAGACAAGCGGCGGCTCTCCCTGGGGGCTGTCGCCAGGGGGCGGCTGATGCCAGGGTGAGGGCGACAGCAAGTGGCTGTTATCTACCATACTTACAGGCACCACTATGTGCTCGGATTGCTCAACACGTCCAAAACCCTCAAATAGACGCCCGAAACCAGGCTAAAAAGCTGCTGAGCAGCAATCTCCCAGAAAAATTCCCAATCTTGAAGGAATCAACAAACCCGACAGCGAATATTAAAGGTATACGTGATCATATGGCGAATGTGCGACAAAGGGCTCGGAGAATGCTTCTGATGGCCAATCTGTCGAGCTGGTGACCTCTACCCGGAGGGAACTCTGGTGTTGGCAGAGAATAAGTCAATAGTCATACATCAGATGGGAAATCTCGGAAATGGGCAAGTTGCGTTAACTCACTGATAGATGGGAGGATTAATTATGGACAAATTGACTTCACGGGTGACCAGCACTTGCCGGCATTTGCGGGTTTTCGTCGCGCTGATGATCGTGGCAGCAGTCGTGTTGGTATCGGCCGGGGTTGGGGCAGCCGACACTGATTGGAACGAATTCTATCAGTTCCGGCACTCGTCTAGTTTGCCTGGCAACATGTTTGGTGTCAGCCCTGACGGACAGGTCGGCTTCGGCGGCGCCCTGCAGCAGAACATCCCGGTCGCCTACACTCCAATTAAGGGTAACTGGGTGATAGGCGGTAACAGTGGCAGCAACACCGGCAGCGTGGAAATCGGCTTTGGTGGTGCTGACATCAATGGGACTGGATTTATCGGGCTTGGTGCAGGTCGCCCTGGCCATGGCATCTATGGCTCCTGGATGGCCACTGGCACCGACATCGCCGAGGCCTACAACTTCCAGTACCAGGTCTGCGCCGGTGGCGACGACGGTTGGGCAGCAGCCGTCGGGGTCCAGGACATATTGAACCAGCGCCAGGACTACGTTGGCAGCCCCTACGGGGCGCGCTCGATCTACGGCGTGGCCACTCGCCCCATAAGTGGCCTGTTTTTTGATGGCTATCTCAGCCTGGGGTGGGGTGATGGTCGCTTCGGCAGTAATCCGTTTGGTGGTCTGTCGACAGAGGTGACCGATAGGCTAACCCTAGTCACCGAATACGATGGGATGCAGGTTAACGCTGGATTGGCCATCAGCAGACTGGATCGCGCCCAAGAAGCCTTTGCCGAGGGCCAGAAGTGGATTGTCCTCGGTTACTTTGGATACTCTGGCCTCGACCGCCCGGTGGTTGGTGTGGTGCTGACCAAGCACTAGAATGAACTGCGGCTGTTTCGCCAGCGGGGAGAGCCCCTGCCAGACCTTGAGCTGACCGTCGAGCAGGCGGCAAGCGTAGGGTAGCCCTGGCCGAGGCCCTGAGCGCATGACATCCGATAGGAAAAGCTTTGCCGGTTCTTTTCCGGGAGGTATTAACTCCGCGAAGGACGCGACCGGGCGTTGTATCAGGTGCAGTTGCACTAATCGGATTAGTGCTGTTAGGTGCGGCGGCGGTCGATCTGTTGGTGAAGTTCCTACTGTGACTAGGCAACGAGTGCGGTGATAGGTAGGCCATACGTGTGCGAGGAGTAGCCCATGCCAGCATCCGATAGAGGTGAGAGTAGTGCTTTTCAACAAGAATTGCCATAGGTGCAAACTCCGTTATAGGCGTGCGAGCAATGGAGTATGGCTCCTTATTCTGATTCTGCTGGCAGTAGCGGGAGAGCTTGCTGCTACCCAAGATTGCACAATTGGGCCAGATGATGTACTCATGGTTTCCCCGGACTTATTCACCGCCGCAAAGACAAGAGCGGATTACGCGGTCGGGCCAGACGACGTACTCATGGTTAGCGTTATGCGTCATCCGGAGATGTCTAGAGACAATGTGGTGGTGAGCACTGATGGCAAGATTCACCTGCCGGTAGTGGGCGAATTACAAGTGGCCGGTATGAGCATCCAGCAGATAACGGCAGCTATCACCGAACGGCTGCGGGAGCGATTGGTTAGTCCAGAAGTCACCGTGGCGGTGAAGCAGCCCCGCATTCAATCGGTATTCGTACTGGGTGCGGCGAGAAATCCTGGAGTGTATCAGCTGAAGCCTGGTTGGCGAGTTACTGAAGCGCTGGCGTCTGCTGGGGGTTTGATTATCCGACCGGAGCTGGTGGACGCCATACTGTTTCATCCAGACCAGCGGGTAGTGCCACTGGATCTGCTAACCATCCTCCGAGAGGGCAACGATCCGGCCAACCTAGTATTGGGGCCCGGTGACGTGCTGAACTTCAGCGAGCGGACTGTAGCACGGGTTGCAGTAGTGGGGGCAGCCCACGAGCCGGGGTATTTCGACCTGCAGCCGGGCGTGACCATGCGCGTCGCTGACCTGGTGGCCCGGGCAGGGGGTCTAACGGCCCGACCAGAGCTGGTGCAGGGGTCTATCTTCCGCCTGAGTGGCGAAGCGCTGGCCCTGGATTTGCCGGGGATTTTCGTGGAGGGCAAGTCTGAGGCCAACCTGGCGCTGCAACCCGGAGACGTACTCAGCCTAGCAGAACGTACCATCACAGTAAGTGTCGCGGGTCAGGTGCAACGGTCTGGCTCGTATGACTTGCCGGTTGGTAGCGGAGTCGTGGAAGCGGTAGCCGCGGCTGGCGGAGTGAGCGATAGAGCGTTGCTTACCGGCGTTATACTGCAGCGCAAAGATGGTGCCACTTGTCATGTAAATCTGTTCCAGGTAATGGTCAAGGGCAACCTGGGCGCCAATGTGCCGCTGCAGCACGGAGATTTGATAGTGGTGCCGGAGTCAAAGGCAAAGGTTGCCGTGCTAGGCGCCGTGCAGAAGCCAGGTTACTACGACATTGATGAGGACAGTGCGCCTACAGTAGCCCAGATGGTAGCCGAGGCCGGTGGGTCCCTGAAGCGAGCGCGCATCGGTGAGACGGCCGTGATGCGCGTAGAGGAGGGCGAGGCCAAGCGCATCATGGTGAACCTGGCCCGCGTCTTGCGCGCCGGCCGCACTGAAGAGGACTTGGTGGTGCAGGACAACGACGTGATTTACGTGCCGGGCGAAAGAACTGATTGGGATCTATTGTTGCGTGCTCTCTCGGCAGTGGGCCTTTGGGGCAGATGGCTCATTGAGTGAGCCAACTAGGCAGTATTGCATTGCCTTCTGCCCAGGTCAAACGCCTTAATAATCAAGGCTGTATAACGGGATAGAACAGTGAATGCACGAAATCGGTCGCAACAGAACGGCTTACAGCAGCAGGAAGTAGTAAGTTCTATGGTGCCGGGGGTAGTAGCCCAGCCAGGGACTGAAGAGGAAATCGATCTGCGTCAGCTTCTGGTCGTGTTCCTACGGCGCTGGTCCATTATGGTGGCTGCTTTCGTAGCTGTGGTAGCGGCGGGGGCGGTCTACACTTGGATGATGCCGGCAATCTATAAAGCGACGGCCACCATCTTGGTGGGCTCTTCCAGCGGCAGCAGCGGGGGCGGGGAGGAAATGCCCCTGCTCGCTGATCTACGCGCCTTGACCCGTTCTCGCTCGGTGCAGACCCAAGCGGAGATCATCAAAAGCCCCGCCATCGCTGGAGAGGCGCTCAAAGACCTGCCCGAAGAATACCAAGAGCTAGTAGATGAAGAAGAAATCGAGGTAAAACCGCTGCGTGACACAGACATCATCCAAGTGTCGAGCTTCAGCACTAATCCTGAGGCGGCCGCTGCTCTGGCCAATGCCATAGTAGATCGCCACATCGAAGCTAACCGAGAAGAAAACCGCCAGCAGGCAAAGGCAGCACGTGAGTATGTAGGTGAGCAACTGGAGAAAGTGCACAAATCTCTGGTCGAAGCGCAGGAGAAATTGAAGGATTTCAAGCAAGCCAATCTCACTATTGACCTGGAGGCTAAGTCTGTTAAGCTAATAGCTCAACTGGCGGAGATTGAAACGGACCTACGCAGCAGTCAGGTGGAACTAGCTTCTACACGGGCCAATCTCGCGACTAAAGAAGCTGATGCCATCAGCCTCTCTGGTGAAATAATCCAGACACAGCGCCTGGCAGATAGCCTCAGTGTAACCACAATCAAGAGCCACCTAGTCGAGCTGGAACTAGAGCGGACTCAGCTTTTGCAGGAGTATACGCCTACCAGCCCTGAGGTGCGCCGGCTTGCACAGCAGATCAAAGAGGCGCAGGCGCAATTGGAATACGAGGCGGTGACGGCTATTGCGCAGGACCTCGCTCCCGTGCAGGCCATGGTGTGGGTATTGGAGGCTCAAGTCAGTGCGCTTGAGTCTTCTGCTAATCGAGCACAGGGGAAGTTGGCGCGGCTTCCAGAGCAGGAATATCGCCTGGCACAAATTACTATAAATCTGCAAGTCCTACACCAGACTTACAATCTGCTCAATGAAGAATATCAGAAGCTGCGTATCAGCGAGGAGGCGCGTCTGGCTAATGTACGAATAGTTTCTCCAGCACAGGCGCCCGAGAGCCCCGTAAGGCCCCGCAAGATGGTCAATATGGCTCTGGCTACGGTACTAGGGCTAATGCTCGCCTTAGGCCTCGCCCTGGTGGTAGACCGCCTCGACGACCGGGTCCGCACCGAAGAGGACGCTGTCATGGCCGTGGGCGCCCCGGTGTTGGCACATCTACGAATGTTCCCCGAAATCGAAGAACTGAGTCTGGAGAAGGCTGAGAAGCAGTCTGACCTGCTGGAAATCTTCCGTACCCTACGCAGCAATATCACTCTTTCTGCGGTGGACGAACCCCTACGCGTATTGCTCGTGACCAGCACACAGCCCAGGGAAGGCAAGACTGTAGTGGCTACTAATCTGGCTATTGCTCTGGCCATGGACGGCAAGCGCACCGTTCTAGTCGATACCGACCTGCGACGCCCCCACATCCATGATCGTATGGGAGTTTCCAATGAAGCCGGCTTGAGCAACGTCGCGATTGGTGAGAGGTCCCTGAAGGAGGTTTTACAAGAAACGCACATCCCTAATCTGGAAGTGCTTACCTGCGGGCCAATTCCTCCCAATCCAGCGGAGATGTTGAATTCTCAGGCCTGGCGCGATTCCCTCGCGAAGCTCAAAGAGCAGGTGGACTTCATTGTTATGGATAGCTCGCCAGTGCTAATGTTTACCGATGCGCAAGTACTCGCCAGCATGGCCGATGCCACGCTCATGGTGGTCTCTGCGCCTGAGACTAGTCGGCGGGCGCTGGCGCAAGGCACCAAGCTGCTCTCGATTGTAAGCGCGAATCTGGTCGGCATTGTGCTCAATAAGCTGGAGCGCAGGTTCGGGGCCGGCAGCTACTACTATTACCACTACGACGACTACTACCACGACAAGGAAGGTGAGAAGAAGAAAAAGCGGCGACGGCGCTCCTGAAAGTCTCAACAGGCGGCGCTGCTTATCGTGGACGCGAGCGACCAGGCCTTATGGTAGCGCAGATGGGGTGAATACTATTAATGGCGCGGTTGACGAAACGATAAGTGATTCTCAAATTGCGAAACGCTAACCTGGTGCAGCCAGAGGGACAAAATGGCTTCGTTCGCATTGGATGGCGCAAAACCACTTCGGATGGCTCCCTTCGCCATCAATGCCGCTGGCGAGACCGAGTTCTATAGGGTCTTGGATAGTCAGTAATTCGGTTCGGAAGAATTCAAACATGGCACCTCGGGCAAAGACTATCAGAGAGAAGCTTTTCGCCAATAAGCTCAATGATTGGCAGACCTACCACAAATTGATCGGCAGATACTTGCGTGCTGGCATGACAGTCCTAGATGTCGGTTGTGGCCGAGGAAGCGTAGCCCCTTTCTCCTGGAATGAATATCTCAATGTGAAGCTGATTGGCCTAGATCCCGATCCAACCGCGAGCGGGAACCCCCACTTGGAGACGTTCATATTGTTGCCAGACGAGCAACACTGGCCGATTGAGGATGGCAGCATAGACATGGTACTTGCCCGCTACGTATTGGAGCACGTCGTGGAACCAGATGCATTTTTCAATAATGTTCACAGAGTGCTGAAGTCCAAAGGGATATTCGCCTTTCTCACTCCCAACCAATACCACTTTGCGACGATTATCTCCAGAATAACTCCGCACTCATGGAAAGGAGCGCTTCTATCCCGTACGAAGGGTTGCACGGAAGGGGATGTTTTTCCCACTTTGTACCGTTTGAATTCGCTGAGCCTCATCGGAAGACTGGCTCAGAAATTCAATCTTAAAATTGAACACTTAGCGACGAACGAGTTTATGCCCTGTGGCTACTTCGATTTCTGCTTGCCAGGCTTTCTGGTTTGCTATGCCTACTATCTGGTTGTGACCCGAACAGGGCTGGAGCACTATATTGGCGCATCCATTACCGGCGTATTGAGAAAAGCCTAACCCAACGCGGTGATTTGCAAGAGATGGCTCCGCTCGCAATTGACGGTGGAAAACCAATTCGCACAGCCCCTTTTGCTCCTTGGCCGCACTTTCCAGAGGACGTGATCGAGGCGGCTACAAGAGTACTTCGCTTGGGTAAGGTTAACTACTGGACCGGCGAGGAAGGAAGCCAGTTTGAAAAGGAATTCGCAGAGGCTGTAGGCTGTAAGTACGGGGTAGCCGTGGCCAACGGCACTGTGGCACTGGAATTGGCCTTGCGCGCTATCGGGATTGGGCCGGGAGACGAGGTAGTCGTTACCAGTCGCACCTTCATCGCCTCCGCCAGCTCTATCGTAATGTGCGGAGCTACGCCAGTGATGGCCGATGTAGATCCGGTCAGCCAGAACGTAACGGCAGAGACGATTCAAGCAGCTTTGACGCCAAACACGAGAGCGATCATCTGCGTTCACCTGGCCGGCTGGCCTTGCGATATGGACCCGATCCTGAAGTTGGCCAACGAATCTGGTTTGAAGGTTATAGAGGATTGTGCTCAGGCCCATGGCGCGCTTTACAAAGGGCGGCCTGCCGGATCAATGGGGGATATTGCCGCCTTCTCCTTCTGTCAGGATAAAATCATCACTACCGGCGGCGAGGGAGGAATGGTCGTAACTAATGACGAACAGACTTACGAGCGGGCCTGGAGCTTCAAAGACCATGGCAAGAGCTATGATGCGGTCTTTCGGCGTTCGCACCCACCGGGCTTCCGCTGGCTGCACGAGAATTTCGGCACCAACTGGCGCATGACAGAAATGCAGTCTGCCATGGGTCGCGTTTTGTTGCGCAAGCTGCCTGCTTGGGTAGAGACTCGCCGCAACAACGCTGCTGTATTAACCAGCCATTTCGCACAATTACCTGCTTTGCGGGTTACGCCGCCGCCAGAAGATGTGTATCACTCGTACTACAAATACTATGTCTTCGTCCGGCCTGACCATCTCACGCGGGGTTGGGATAGAGATCGAATCATAACTGCAGTTTCGGCGGAGGGGATACCATGTTTCAGTGGAGTTTGCAGCGAGATTTATCTGGAGAAGGCATTCGAGGTAAGTTTGCGACCGCCGACACGTCTCCCAGTCGCCAAGGAACTGGGTGAGGCGAGTTTGATGTTTCTGGTACATCCCACGCTTTCGGCAGAGGATATGGTAGATACCTGCCGAGCAGTTGAAAAAGTGCTAGAAGTGGCTACCCCTGACACAAAGTAGGACCATGACCGACAAAGGGAATCGGTGGCACCAAGTGAAACAGACTCTGAGAAGGCACGTAACGGACGAGGTGCTGCTGCGTGTGTCAGCAGACGCGATTATGCTCAGTTTCTCGCTGGCGGTTGCATATGTCATCCGTTACGTCGTGGCGACAAGTACTCCGGTTCTTGACGTCCCATCTGCGAGGCGCCTTCTGGGGGCGTACTCAACGGCCTATGGTAATAATGTGGGGCTTCTGGTGCTCACCGGGATGATCGTTTTCTACCTTAGTGGCTTTTACACACATGGACGGGCCTATCAAAGCCGGTTTAAGGCGATGGTGATCATCCAAGCAGTCACTGTCTCCTATCTTATCTTCGCTGCAGCAAACTATGTTGCGCCCAGCTTGTTCGCTGCTCCTCGCAGCGTGCTTTTCGGCTCTTACTTAATCAGTGTTGCTCTCCTATTAGGCACGAGAGTATGGTCCGCGGCGTGGAAAAGGTTGGCGGCTTGGCAACTGCGACAAATCCCCCGGGGCGTGAATATGCCGCCCCGTTTAGTCTTACTAATTGGTGGAGCTGGGTACATCGGCTCAACACTGCTGCCGAAATTGCTGGCAAAAGGCTATCGCGTTCGCCTCCTGGATTTGTTTGTCTATGGCAAAAAAGGGACGGCTGATTTACTAGATCACCCCCATTTAGACATAGTCGAAGGTGACTTTCGCCACGTAGATGTGGTTGTAAATGCGATGCAGGGAGTAGACACGGTCATCCACCTAGGCGCCATTGTCGGTGACCCCGCTTGTGCGCTAAATGAACAAGTGACGAGAGAAGTCAATTTAGTGGCCACACGCATGATTGCGGAGGCGGCGAAGGGCAGTGGCGTTGGGCGCTTTATCTTCGCCAGTACCTGCTCTGTTTACGGGGCAAGCAACGAAATCCTGGATGAGCACTCCGCCCTAAGTCCTATTTCAGTGTATGCCGCCAGTAAGGTGGCCTGTGAAAAGATACTCGGCCAGATGGCCAGCACCACATTCGCGCCTGTTATCCTGCGGTTTGGAACAATTTACGGGGTTTCCAAGCGTATGCGATTTGATCTGGTTGTTAACTTGCTCACAGCCAAAGCCGTCTACGAGCAGAAAATCACGCTTTATGGTGGCGACCAATGGCGCCCGTTTGTCCATGTGGGCGACGTCGCGCGTGCCATACTTCTTGCGCTGGAAGCTGCTCGACTTCAAGTTCACAACCAGGTTTTCAACATAGGCGGCGATGACGAAAACTGTACTTTGAGGGAGGTAGGAGAAGCCATTCAGCGCGTTGTGCCGGATGCCGAGATACTGGAACTCGGTTCGGATGAAGACTGCCGCAACTATCGCGTAGGTTTCGCCAAGGCTCGCAATAGGCTGAACTTCACACCCCAATGGACGCTTGAGGATGGCGTGAGGCAAGTTGCTGAGGCTCTCGGAGGTGGTCTGGCGAAGGACTACCAAGCGCTGGAGTACAGCAACGTGCAATTCTTGAGCAAATCGGGCAAAGACATTCTGGTGCCCGAGGATGGCTGGGCGGAAATGCTGATCGCAAGCGAAGGCAGTTTTGCCGGACCCCATGTGGGTAGTGATTGACGCAGGCCTCTATTTGTATAGCTGCGCAGGGCCGAAAAGCTTTTGCACTATCAGCAAACAGTGGAGCTTGACGAAGGGATCAGGTGGACTGTCGAGTGGTATCGGGAACACCTCGATGACTTTGCGCACATTTGACCAGGGGTTGTGCTCTGAGCCGCACTGGTAGTGCAATGGCTACCCGTGTGGTCAGTTGGACAGTTGCAGCATCACCCCAGGACTGACATTTGACCAGCGATATGCGACAAAAGCCGACACAGGTAGAGACCGCTGGGGACACTCGAAGCTGCCAGGCGGACAGTGCGGCTCCGTTAGCCAACTCGGCTGAAGTGGTGGCCGATGTACAACCCTGGCTGCCGCCGCTGTCCTTGAAGCAGAACTTCTCCTGGACTTTTGTCGGGAACGGGGTTTACCAGGCTTGTCAGTGGGGCATGCTGGTAGTTCTGGCCAAGCTGACCTCGCCGGAGGCGGTGGGGCAATTCGCCTTGGGGTTAGCTGTCTGCGCGCCGGTCGTGATGTTTACCAATTTGCAGTTGCGGGCCGTGCAGGCCACTGACGCCCGGGGCGAGTACCAGTTCGGCGATTACCTGGGCTTGCGGCTTTTGATGACCGGGCTGGCCCTGGTGGTCATTGCCGGAATCGCACTGGTCGGCTACAACTCAGTGACGACCTCGGTCATCCTGGCGGTGGGCTTGGCCAAGTCGTTCCAGGCCCTTAGCGACGTGTTCTACGGTTTGCTGCAGCAGCATGAACGCATGGATCGCATTGCCAAATCCATGATGATCAAGGGCCCTTTGTCTTTGGTGGTATTCGGCGCCACGGTCTATCTAACGCACAGCGTTTTGTTGGGGGTCCTGGGGCTGGCGGTCACCTGGGCGTTAGTGCTGCTAATCTATGATATAGGCAGTGGCGCCCTAATTCTGCAGGTCCGTGATGCTAATCCTAAGCTCAACCGGTGGCAGGTCTTACGTCCGAGGTGGGTGCGGGAGATATTGCCGCGCCTGGTCTGGCTGGCCTTGCCTCTGGGCCTGGTGATGATGCTGATCTCGCTCAACGCGAACATCCCGCGTTATTTCATTGAGCATTATCTGGGGGAACGACAGCTGGGCATCTTCGCCGCCATGGCTTACCTGATGGTTGCGGGCGGAATGGTAGTTGGGGCACTGGGACAATCGGCTACCCCGCGGCTAGCCAAGTATTATGCAGCGGGTAATGCTGTTGCCTTCCGCAATCTGGTGATGAAGATGGTGGGTATCGGTGTGTTGCTGGGAGCTGCAGGTGTTCTGATAGCTGCACTAGCAGGACGAGAGCTTCTGACGTTGCTTTACACGTCAGAATACGCTCAGCAAGCTGGCGTGTTCTTCTGGCTGATGGTGGCCGGAGGGATTGGATATGTAGGCAGTTTTCTCGGTTATGGTGTCACAGCAACCCGGGCCTTCAGCAAGTTTATCATCCCCTACGGCACGGTTACCGCGATTGCGCTGGGCTTATCGGCGCTGTTGATTCCGGCCTTTGGGCTAATAGGAGCGGCGTGGGCAGTTGCCGGAACGTTCTTCGCCCAGTGCGGGGCCGGCGTCGTTATTTTCGTAATGATAAGGAAAGTGTATCATGAGCGAACTACGCCGACGAGCAACTGAATCTTATCTGCGCCATTATCAACGAGTCAACACCAGGAGAGGCGTCGAGCCGCAGACGTTTCGGTCGGGGTACGCCGAGGGGATGCAACTGATGCTGGGGGATCTTCTGGCTTCTCTGGAGCCCGGCAGTCGAGTCCTGGACCTGGGGTGCGGAACGGGCATTTTTCTGCATTGGCTGTCTCGGCAGTCGCATATAATCCCAGTGGGCGTTGACAGTTCATCTTCTCAAGTTGAAGTTGTCTGGAAGGGCCTTCCTAACGTGGAGATCTATTGCCAAGACGGGCTGGAATGCCTGCGAGAAAACCCAGACACCTTCGGAGCGATCTTTTGTATAGACACGCTGGAACACCTGCCGGAGCTGGACCTGTGCTTGGAGTGGGTTGAGGCTGCATGTAGTGCTCTGTTACCAGGCGGCTTTTTCTACTGCCGCGTTCCCAACGCCGCCAACTTGGCGGCGAGCTATTCGCGGTATATGGACATCACTCACGCACGCATTTTTACTCGCACGTCCCTACTCCAGTTGCTGGAAGCAGGCGGCCTACAGGACTGCCGAGTCGTGCCAATTCGCAGCCCCAGGCTGCGCGGCCGTCTGCGCCTGGCGGTAGAGGCACTGGTTCACCAGGCAGTCTTCCGTATTTGTGGGCGCGGCCTAGAAGATGTCTTCACGAGTAACGTGTGCGCGGTTGGTTTCAGAAAGGACAACCACAACCGTGAGTGAGAAGAGAGCTGCCCGCGTACTGCAGGTTGTTGGCGGCATGAACCGCGGGGGCGTGGAGACCTGGATAACGCATGTACAGCGGCACATAGACCGTGAACAGTCTTAGAGTAAGAGGCCGGCGAATGTGACGCAAAGTCAACGAGAAAGGGCGTAGCGTATGCACGCACTAGTAACTGGCGGTGCAGGCTTTATCGGTTCTCATCTTGTTGAAGAGCTCCTTGAGCGGGCCCACGTGGTCACCGTTATCGATGACCTGTCCACAGGGTCCATTACGAACATAGAAGATCTGCTGGACAGACCAGATTTTGCTTTTGTTGAAGGCGACGTGGCCAATCGTGATCTGGTGGACCCTGGAATGGCAGAAGCTGACTACTGCTACCATCTCGCTGCTGCGGTCGGTGTAAAACGCATTATGAACCAGCCGCTGACGTCGCTAGAGGTCCTGGTCCATGGCACTGCGGTAGTTCTTGAGACGGCTTACAAATACGACGTCCCCGTTTTCTTTGCGTCAACGTCCGAGGTTTACGGTAAACAAGGGGCATACGCCTTAACCGAGGATAGACCAAGTATCATCGGGCCCGTGAAGAAGTGGCGGTGGCTTTATGCATGCGCAAAGATGCTTGATGAATTCTGGGCTCTAGCGTACCATAATAAGAAGAACTTGCAGGTGACTGTCGCGCGCTTTTTCAACGTTAGCGGTCCGCGGCAGACTGGTCAGTGGGGAATGGTTCTGCCGACGTTCGTCCAACAAGCGATGAACAACGAGCCGCTAACGGTTTACGGCGACGGCACCCAGAAGCGCTGCTTTATGCATGTCAGCGATTGTGTCGAGGCGGTAATGCGCCTCACTCAGAACGAGTTAGCGACGGGACAAGTTGTGAATATTGGCAATACCAAGGAGTACTCTATTAATGAACTGGCCGAGCGCGTGATCCAACTGGTGCCTGGAACTACTTCTCAAATAACGTACATCGGGTATAACGAAGCGTATGGTGAGGGCTTTGAGGACATGGCACAGCGGATGCCGGACATTTCTCTTCTGACTCAATTGACTGGGTTTCAGCTACAACTGTCGCTAGATAGGATAATTACAGACATATGTGAGTACCTAAAAATCCGGACGGAGTCAGTCCAGACGCCGGACCTGTGAATGGTAGATGTGGTCACGGGATACGAGAATACGAGTTAGGCCTTTCTCATTCACAGAGTGGACCTATTGGTTGTAAATGGCTCTTAACGAGGAGACCTGGTGATCGGCGTAGGACGAGCGAGAGACGGGTGAAGACACCGGCGCGAAAGGAATATCACTAGAGGGCAATTGACCCGTCAGGATCATAGACGCGTCTGGTGAGAATCCGCTGGCCGGGTGGACTTTTCCGTGATCGAGTGTCTGCCAATGCTACACCAGGCCACTAGTATGATGTGTTCTACGCAAAGTACAGTGAGGAGTGGCGCTGATGGTTCTCTGCAGTGACGAAAAGTCTCCAATTCGGAGTCTCCATGTAGTGGGCGGCATGAACCAAGGTGGCGTCGAGACCTGGCTGATGCATGTGCTGCGGCATATAGACCGCGATCAGTTCCCAATGGATTTCCTGGTGCATACCACTAGCGAATGTGCCTATGACGAGGAAATTCGGGCGCTTGGCTCAGGAATCATCCCTTGTCTTTCGCCCCGGCGGCCTGTGCAATATGCCCGGAACTTCCTCAGAATCCTGCGCCAGCAGGGGCCTTATGACATTGTACACAGTCATGTGCACCATTACAGCGGGTTCGTGTTGCGCCTGGCCCACCAGGCAGATGTACCGGTGCGCATTGCGCACAGCCACACCTCCTTGATTGAGGCTCGTACCCACCTACCGCGTCGGCTATATTTGGGGTTGATGAAGCGGTGGATTACGCGTTATGCAACTGTTGGCTTGGCCTGTAGTCGGAAGGCAGCGATGGCTCTCTTTGGAACAAACTGGGAGACGGACCGGCGCTGGCAGGTCTTGTACTATGGGATTGACTTAGAACCCTTCGAGCAGAAGGTTGATTCTCAGGAGTTGCGTCGTGAACTGAGCATCCCAGCCGACGCATTCGTAGTCGGTCACGTGGGAAGGTTCGCTGAACCGAAGAATCATACTTTTCTAATTGACGTCTTCGCTGAGGTTGTGAAACGCGAGCCGCGGGCCTGGCTGTTGCTGGTTGGTGACGGTCCCTTGCGCCCCAGCATAGAGCAGAAAGTGCACAACATAGGCTTGGCTGGCCGGGTGATCTTTGCCGGCGTGCGCGAGGACGTTCCTCGCCTGATGAGGGGCGGTATGGATGTGTTCCTGTTTCCCTCATTATATGAGGGGCTGGGGTTAGTACTGATTGAAGCACAAGCGGCTCGATTGCCTTGCGTGTTTTCGGATGTCGTCCCTGAGGAAGCGGATGTAGTCGAGCCGCTGCTTCGGCGGCTGTCATTATCGCAAACGCCATCGGACTGGGCCGAGGCAGTCCTATCTTCTAGCCAGGCGACAAGCAGTCTGACACCTACTGAAGCGTTGGCCCTGGTGCAACAGAGTCCCTTCAATGTACAGGCATCGGTGGCAAAGCTGGAGGAAGTCTACTGTGGCTGAGAGAGTAGTCAGTTTGAGAATTCCCAGCCTAGGGGCAAGAAGTCGGCTGTACCCTATGGAAAGCAGTTGGCTCATTGCAGTTTTGCTTTGCGGGTTGACTACCTGCGCCTTCGCTCTCAGTTCCGCCAGCTTCCACCATTGGTTCATCGTACCGATTGCCTTATGCGGTATCCTAATCGGCAAGGACGCCATTGACTGGGTTCGGGGCAAATTAGACGTTTTCGACCCCATTGGCATAATCGGCCTCTTGGGAGTGCACTTTTTCTTTTTGGCTCCCCTTTTCCAGGTGCAGGGGGAGTATCGGATGCTTTACGTGGCACCACCGCCCGACTGGCGACCTTGGCTGGGCGGTATGGCAATACTAAACGTTCTGGGCTTACTCGCTTATCGCTGGGGTCGCCGCGTAGTGTTCGTGCGCAGGAACCGACCTCGGACGGAGACTGTATGGCGATTTGATGAACGACGATTCCGACTGGTAATGGGAACAGCTCTATTGATAGCGTTCGTCCTGCAACTGGTGGTATTCCTGGCATACGGCGGCCTCAGCGGGTATGTAGCAACTTTCGAGCAACGTTACGTAGACCCCCAGCGTGCTTTCACAAACATGGGGTGGGTATTTATGCTGTCAGAAAGCTTTCCCATACTGCTTATGATAACTCTTGCTGTTCTGGCCCGTAAGCATGCTTATCTACGCTCTTGGTTCGTCTTGGCGTCGCTGATGGTGGTGTTCGTATGTATACAAATGCTATTTGGTGGTCTGCGTGGAAGTCGCAGCAATACCGTGTGGGCCGTCTTCTGGGCCCTGGGCATTATTCATTTCTGGATACGCCCGATACCCCGCAGATTCCTCTACGCTTTCGCCATCTTATTGGTTGCTTTCATGTATGTGTACGGATTCTATAAGGGAGTCGGGCGGGAGGCATTGACTATACTTTCAGAGCCGGGTGCTGTGGCACACCTCGAAGCACGCACGGGGCGGACGCCACAATCTGTGCTTTTGGGGGATTTAAGCCGCAGCTATGTGCAAGCTTTCCTGCTGTACAGACTTATGCGAACGGAGAGTGACTACCAGTATGCTTGGGGACGCACGTATCTTGGCGGGGCCGCGCGGGCAATTCCTCGATTCATTTGGCCAGAAAGACCGGTCACCAAGGTAAAAGAGGGTACCGAAGTTCAATATGGAATAGGCTCGTACAACCCCACCCACAGCTCTTCGCGAGTGTACAGCCTTGCCGGGGAGAGCATGCTAAATTTTGGGCCTGCCGGGGTGCCGTTTGCATTTCTTTTGTGGGGTATAATCGTTGGCGGCATCAGACGCTGGATGAATCGAATTGGCACTGAGGACAGCAGGGGTGTTCTCGTTCCGTTCCTGGTCCTGCTATGCCTCGTAATACTGGTAGGCGACTCGGACAATATTGTCTTCTTTTTGGGTAAAAACGGGCTCGTACCCCTCCTGGTGGTCGCCCTGAGTTCCCGCAGGTTCTGAGGATCATATCGTTAAGAACTGAGACGGATATGCAGGTAGTTGTTACGCTTAGGAGATGTTTATGAAAGAGTTGCGTCCTTCGGGGAGACGCACAGCCATCATTGTGCCGCCTAGTACCCACCTCAATCCCGGAGATCAGGCGCTGGTGTGGGAAGCGGTCCGTCTGATTGAAGAGGCGGCGCTCGCTGATGACGTGCTTGTCCTTGATGTGGAGGAATCGGCCCGGGACAGCGCATCGGCGCTGCCAGCGGCTACCGAGCTCCGCGTTCAATGGCTTCCTCCTCTTCTACGCCATCCCCGCCGAGGACGACACCGACGGCGTGATGCCGTGAAGGAAAGCCGTCTGTCGCTCGTTCTAATGACCATCCATGGCTTACGAGATTTGGCGTGGGGTACCGCCTTGTTGTGGTTTGCGCCTGTTAGGTCCCTTGCTTTGATGTTGCTGGACGCTCCGCAGCGCCGGACCTATTGCGCGTTCCGAGAAGCTAACGTGGTAGTGGTCAAAGGAGGCGGTTTCCTGCACTCCTACGGCGGCTTTTCAGCTGGCTACTACACGTGGTTTGTCTCCTTCTATCTGAAGTTGGCGCAAAGACTCAGAAAGCCGCTTATTATATTGCCCAACTCCTACGGTCCCTTTGTCGGATTCGGGGTACGCAGACAGAATAGGCAGGTCCTGTCCAAGTGCCAGTTTGTGTGCGCTCGAGAGAGCCTTTCCTCGAAAAGCCTGGGGGAAGTCCTGGGAGAGGAGGTGCCGGTTTTCCCCGATATGGGCTACTACTTGCAGCCGGCAAAGCGGCAGGTCGGCGAGCAGATCTGCCGACAATTCGGCGTTCCTCTCGGAGTTAAGCCGTGCGTCGCTTTCACGCTGCGCCCCTACCGTTTTCCAGGAATGTCCAATCCCAAAGCCTGCTTCTTGCGCTATCTGGACGCCATGGGTCAACTCATCAAGCACGTAGGGACCCGCGGATTTCATCCGGTGCTGATAACTCATACTAGAGGACCTGGTGCCCACGAGAATGACCGCTTTGCCATTGAGCAAGCCCGAGAGTTATTAGGGCAAGTAGAGCATAGTTGGGTGGATTTCGCCGGTACATGTCGTGAGATTAAGTCCGTATATGCTTGCATGGACTATCTTGTCGGAACCAGGTTTCACTCCGTTATTTTTGCACAAAGTGCAGGCATCCCATGCTTGGCCATATCTTATGGCGGAAACAAAGCCAAAGGAATCATGGCCGACATGGGACTGAGCGATTATGTGATCCCCATTGAGCAAGTAACAGGGGAGGTGCTGTGTTCAATGTTTGACAGCCTTACGGAAAAAGCTCACGAGGTGCGGGAGAAACTCACCAATTGGGAACAGGGGTTGACAGAGAGGCGCGCCGCTATGGTCCAGCAGATTCTGTCAGCGCTCCACAACTACCAGAAGTAACGAGGGAGAGGGAACAGCGTAAACTGCATTGTCGCCATTGATGGCCGGTTTGTACTGAAGGATGGGAAGCCTGCTTCGCATCATCTGACTTACGGCCGCTTCTGGCGGAGGTATCTGGCTGCTTTCGACTCGGTAACAGTACTGGGACGGCTCTATGACATTGAAGACCCCCAGGCCGCATCGGTGGAGGGGCCGGGTGTGTCATTTGCTCCGGTACCGGGCTATGTGGGGCCTTTCCAGTATGCATTGAACCTTCCGAAGCTGAAAAGCATGGTCAACCAGATCTATTCAGACGAGTCGGCCTTTATTTTGCGCATTCCTGGGGCTATTGGCAACCTAGTGTGGAACCAACTAAACCAGGTGGATCACCCCTATGGCGTTGAGGTCGTGGGTGACCCGTACGACGTATTCTCGCCAGGAGCAGTGCGCCATCCGCTGCGGCCGTTTTTTCGCTGGTGGTTCCCCCGCCAGCTCCGTCGCCAATGCGCCCGGGCATGTGCGGTTGCCTACGTCACTGAAGAAGCTTTACAGCGGCGGTATCCCTGTCCGGGTCATTCCGTTGGAGTCTCGGATGTGGCGCTTGCCAACACTGATTTTGTCGATGCGCCCCGTAACGGCCAGCTAACAGAGCCGATCTCCATTGTTGCAGTGGGCAGTCTAGCCCAGCTCTATAAAGCTCCTGATGTCCTGATCGGCGCCGTAGCGCTCTGTGCGGCACAGGGCATGGCTGTGAATGCGGTCTGGCTGGGAGACGGCAAACATAGGGCTGAGTTGGAGGCGTACACGGCGCAGCGAGGGGTCGCGGAACAAGTTAGCTTCGTAGGGCGAGTGCCAGCGGGGGAAGCAGTGTCGGCCCAGTTGGATCAGGCAGATATTTTTGTGCTGGCGTCGCGCACCGAGGGCCTGCCCCGCGCAATGATCGAGGCGATGGCGCGAGCTTTGCCCTGCATCGGCTCTAATGTTGGCGGCATACCGGAGCTGTTGCCCCCGGAAGACTTGGTGCCGGCGGGGGACGCAAAGGCACTGGCTCAGAAGGTAAAGGAAGTAGTGACTGACCCCAAGCGCATGGCGCGGATGTCCGCGCGTAACCTGTCGAAAGCCAAGGAATATCGGGGTGATGTCCTTTTTGAGCGCAGGCTTGCCTTCTACCAGTATGTGCGAGATAGGACGGAAGAATGGCTGAGAACTCGAAAACGATAAAGCTGGTGCACGTTACTACCGTGCCTCAATTTCTTGGGTTCTTTCGTGGCCAGATTAGCTACATAAAGGCGCGCGGATTCGAGGTATATGCCATTTCCTCACCAGGAGAAAAACTGGACCAATTTGCCCAATGCGAACAAGTTCCAGTGCACGCTATAGATATGTTCCGGGGCATCAGCCCATTGAAAGACATAACAGCACTTTTCCGCCTGTGGAGATGCTTCCGGCGTATTCGCCCGCATATCGTTCATGCCCATACGCCCAAGGCGGGTCTCCTGAGTATGATCGCTGCTTGGCTGGCAAGAGTTCCGGTGCAGATCTATCATATACATGGCTTGCGCTTCATGACCTGTACCGGTCTCAAGCGAGCTGTGTTGGCTTGGAGCGAAAAAGTGGCCTGTTGCCTGGCTCAACAGATACTGTGCGTTAGCCCTTCTGTGCGAGAAGCATCGGTACAAATGCGCCTGTGCCCGGCAGATAAGGTCCAAGTACTGCTAAAGGGCAGCATCAACGGTATAGACGCCACGGGGCGATTCAACCCCTTGAAGTTTAGCGAAGCCGCTTGGCAAAAAACGCGACAGAAGTGGGGTATTCCGGCTGACGCCATAGTAATCGGTTTCGTCGGTCGACTGGTGAGGGACAAGGGAGTAGAAGAATTAGTGGCTGCCTGGTCCCTTTTGCGCGACGAGTTTCCCAAAGTACACATGTTGGTAGTTGGGCCATTCGAGCCTCAGAACCCTGTGTCCCTCGAGACACAGCAAGTACTGCGCCAGGACGTTCGCATTCACTTAACAGGTGAAAACTGGGATACTCCTCCTCTGTACGCCGCAATGGATATAGTGGCATTACCGACATACCGAGAAGGCTTTCCGCTCGTGCCATTGGAAGCAGCCGCCATGGGCTTGTCGGTGGTGGGCACCTCAGTGCCGGGGTGCGTGGATGCAGTGGAAGATGGGGTTACGGGAACACTGGTGCCCGCGCGGGACGCAGGGGCGCTGGCTGATGCGCTGTGGCGGTATCTGAATGATCCCGAGTTGCGCCGCAGGCATGGGCAGGCCGGGCGGGAGCGGGTGTTGTGCGATTTTTGCCCCGAGCCCATCTGGGAAGCCCTCTATCAGGAATATATGCGTTTGCTGAAAGAAAAGGGCCTGCCCGTACCTCACCCCGCAGCGGAGTCGAAAGAGGAAGCTGCCAGATCGAAAGCTTGAGGAGCGTTACCATGGCTCAAGTCATCAAGCGAGTTTTCGACTTCCTGGCCGCGGCGCTGGGGCTGATTATACTCAGTCCGCTACTGCTGGTTACCGCCGCGCTGATTTGGCTGACCATGGGCCGGCCGGTGCTGTTTCGACAGGTCCGCCCCGGATACAAGGAGCGTCCCTTTACCATGTTCAAATTCCGCAGCATGCGGGAGGCCTTTAACAAGGAAGGTCAGTCGCTGCCCGATAAGGAACGTCTAACGCCTCTCGGCAGGTTACTTCGCAAGGCCAGCATTGACGAACTCCCGGAACTTTGGAATGTAATCAGGGGAGACATGTCGTTGGTAGGACCCCGGCCATTGTTGACTCAATATACGCCATACCTTACAAAGCACGAACTGCACCGATATGACGTACGTCCAGGAATTACTGGATGGGCTCAGATCCACGGACGGAACGAAGCTTCTTGGGGCCAGCGGCTCTCGAATGACGTGCGGTACGTGGAGAGTTGGAGTTTGTGCTTGGACTTGCAGATTCTTCTTCTGACTGCAATAAAAGTTGTTAGCGCCGCCGGGGCTGTCGCTGACCCACGAAGTACCATGCTTAATCTCGACGAAGAACGTGCAGATGCAGTCGTGAGGTGCGGGGGAGAAGTGCATGGTGAACAATGAAGTAGAAATCCAACCTGCTCGGTGTGAGCATGCTCGTGGTATCGCTGCAGCAATTCGGAGCGGGTTCGAGCCCACGCTTTTGGAACTCACTATCTATGGATGTGCCGGCATTGCGAACTTCATTGCAACTCAAACCAGCATTCCGAACCAGTTTGCTGATACAGTTTACACGGTTGCACTGGAGGAAGATCGAGTAGTTGGGTGTGTAGAAATGCGTCGGTTTCCGGATAAGCTTTTTCTGAACTATATCAGCATTCTGCCGCAATTTCGTGCGCGGGGTTTGGGTGGGCGAATTCTCAAGGGCGCAATTGACTTCTCAATACAAAAGGGGCAAACCCGCATAGTCTTGGACGTGTTGGAGGACAACACTCGCACTATTGCGTGGTACAGGCGTTTAGGATTTAAGTCAGAGCATCGCGTTGATTGGTTTGTGATTGAAAATGCGGCCACGGGGGAGGCTACTTATGGCCTTGTCTCCGGATACCCACAAGCGGAAATCTGTCATGCAGCATTTGGTTTTTCTGCTTTTTGCTTGGCCACGCCTTCGGGCGCCTACCGCATCGGTCGTATCAATGCGGATTGGTTCCGAATAACACAGCCTGAAGCATTGCTGGATCCATCTGTTCTGCCGAGTCTGCGTGCCTTAGATCTGAGCCGCCGCGTGTTAGCGATTCTAGACCAAGATGCTGTACCAATAGAGGTCGAGAATCAGGCTAGGAGGTGGGTTAGCATGTATAGGATGTCGGCAGGCCTAGCTCGAGTTATCAACAATCTCTCTTGAGTAAGAGGTGCTAGACTAGGTCCATAATGTACATCGAGAAACTGGCACAACAGGTCCGCGCATTCCGTAGGCCTTATGCGTTGTTCCCCAATGCGCGTACGGGCTTCGAGGCTTTCCTGAGAGTGATCATGGACCAAGAAAAGGGCACTGTCTTGCTTCCTGCCTATGTGGGTTGGTCGCCACGAGAAGCATCAGGGGTTTTCGACCCTGTAGAGAAGTTGGAACTGTCCTACGATTTCTACAGGATGGATCACTCTCTACATATAGAACTTGATCATTTGGAAAGTCTTTTGAAAAGCAAGCCGGTAAGGCTGCTTGTGTTAATTCATTACTTTGGATTTGTAGACCCAGCCTACGAACAGGCCGTGTCTCTGGCGCGGAGACACGGCGCTATGATACTAGAAGACGAAGCGCACGCCATGCTAACCGACCTTGTCGCGGCCGCCGGCGCTATCCGCGTTGGGAGCCCCGTCGGCCTGCCGTGCCTCTGTGCTCCACAGTTTAGGCAACTTCAGGCGAGGAACAAAGAGGAGATTCGATGACGACATGTAGTGGGGAGACCACAATACTCGCTACGCAAGACAGGACTGATTGGGAGGCAACACTGTCTGAAGTCGGACAATACGACTTCTATCACCTTCCCTCATATCATCAGCTTGCCGAACTGACTGAGGAAGGTGATGCTCGCCTTTTCGTATACAGAGAAGCGGATGCCATAATTGCCTTCCCAATGCTGTTGCGTCCAGTAGTGGAGATCCCGGGACTGGCAGATGTTGGAGGCAATTGGTCTGATGTCACATCAGTTTATGGATACCCTGGCCCAGTGCACTCCGGTGAAGTGGTACCGGATAATGTCAGACAAGGGTTCTTCGCTACGCTAGAGCAATTCTTCAATGACCAAGGAGTGGTGTGTGCGTTTTCCAGACTGCATCCGCTTCTCTACAAACCGGGCCTGCTCGACGACTACGGTAAAGTTATCGAGTTGGGCGCCACGGTCTCCATCGATCTGACTCTGTCCCCTGAAGAACAGATAGCGCAGTATAGGAGAGACACAAAGCGTGAGGTGATAAAACTGGTGCCAGGAAATCTTTCCTGCTTTGAGGATGTGGCGGGACAATACTGGCATGAGTTCACGGACATATACTACGAAACGATGAACCGAGTTGCTGCTAGTCCTGTTTACTACTTCGACAAAGAGTACTTTGCCTATCTGCGAGATGACATGGCCGATACTTTTCACCTCTTTGTATGCACGGATGGGGAAACCGTGGCGGCTGCAGCGCTCTTCGCCATTTGCAATGGAATCATCCAGTATCATCTTTCTGGGATCCGGAAAGAGTATCTGGCCACGCGCCCATCACCTACTAGGCTGCTCATTGACAGTGTGCGAAAATGGGGTAACGAGGTGGGAGCTCACACTTTTCATTTGGGTGGTGGTAGCGGTAGCAAACGCGATTCTTTGTTTGAATTTAAACGCTCATTTTCGAAGCGAGAACATATGTTTTCCGTTTGGCAGCACATAGTGAATCCAGAAGTCTACCGGGAACTGTTCAACCTGCGATGTAGCCAGGCCCAAAAGATACCCACAGATTCGTACTTTCCAATGTATAGGCATCCCGAATTCTCCACATAACTCACTTGGCAAAGGACGGGCCTGCCTTGAAAAGTCCCGCTCGCGCAACGCGATGCGACCCATGCTGAAGTGCTGACAGTGAGCAGAGCCGTGCGCACGCCGGCGTATCCTTCTTAAGTCACAGGGGCCACTGGTTTGATCGCTTTGCATGTATGCTTCGCATCAGCCACAACTGAATAAGCGGCCTGGCCAAGGCCATTCTCTTGCCCGCATTCTCCTGTGGGTCGCCCTGGCCTTGTATATGATTGGCATCTGGGTATTGTCCGGCTTCGGCTCCGCTGTTACTGGCTACATTGCTGCCACCGGAATACCGGATCTCTTCTGGCATTTGGGGCTTTATGCAGGGCTGTGTGTGCTGGCCATTGCGGCAATTCACAACACCTGGCTAACACAAGCGACCTGGTTGTCTGCCCTGGAAGGTGCCCTGGTGGCTGTGAGTTACAGTCTCCTGGATGAAATCCACCAACATTTCGTGCCAGGCCGAGGTACTGACGCCCAAGACATTGCCGGAAACCTGATCGGAGTAGCTCTCGCCGTAGCCTGCGTCCTGGCTTGCGAAGCGCGCAAGGGGCGATAGATATGACCTTCATCGAGACCCTATTGGGCGCGGCTCGCACAGTAAGGTGGAGGACGTTCCACCGTTGATGGCCGCACCGGTATAGCCTGCTATGATTCGCCCGAAGCCCGAGAACCGCCCGGGCCGGTGTGACCCTGCCCCCGGAAACGAGTCCAGATTTAATGTTAGTATTTGAGAACCTGGAGTGCTCCCCGATTTAGATCCACCCGCAATGAGAGTTTTCCGCTATATGAGGCAGAATTCCTCATCTGGTAGATAGGTCCTGGTTGGAAGTTGTGTGGCCGTCTGGCCATTCCCGCGGGGATGGCCCGCGCTCGCCTGGTTAGCGAACTGCGCCAGGGACAGATTTTCAAGGGAACTGTGGGGCCGCTACCTGTTGCGGTGGTTTCGCCACGTCTCTATCGTGTGCTGGGCATCAGCCGACGATAGAAACCAGTGCTCGTTGAGGCATTCTTACCGAAAACGGCCATTAAACGCCTCTATGGCGGCATTATCCGTAGGCTTACCCGGCTAGGCACACAGCGCTGAGGATTGGCCAGGTGCTGGAGCCGGTGGTAGCCCGGTATCGGGACAAGGGGTTGCGCAACTACTTACGAGCCGACGGGGCCTTTATGTGTCTGGAAGTGTACCAGTACCTGGAGCAAGAATGGTTTAGGCAGGCCATTCGGCTGCCGGGGAACCCGGTGCTCCAACGCCAGCTAGAGCCGCTGCTGACTCGGTCAGTAGACTGGGGCCCCGGCCAGACGGTGGTGCAGTATTATGATTTGTCCTACCAGGCGGCCAGCTGGCAACAGCCCCGGCGGGTGATTGCCAAAGTGCAGTGGCATCGAGCGCGGCTGTTACCCCAGGCGAGCTTTGTCGTGACCAACCTAGGCGCTAGGGCCCAGCAGGTCGTGGAGTTCTATAATGGCCGAGGCACTGCCAAGCAGTGGATCAAAGAGTAAGTATGCCTTGAATTGGATGCGGCTATCTTGCCATTGCGTTGTGGCTAACCAAGTCAGGCTGGCGCTGTTTGTGCTGGCTTATAATTTAGGCAACTTCCTGCGGCGGCTAGCATTGCCTGCAAGTATACGGTATTGGTCTCTGCGTAGCATCCAGGTTAAGCTGATCAAGATGGGGGGCAAGATAGTTCACCACGCACGACCAGTAATCTTCCAGATGACGGAGGTGGCGGTATCCAAGGGGCTCTTTGAGCAAATATTAGAACGAACCTGGACCTTAACGCCCGGCGCTGGGTGACAGTGCCGTCCAGGCCCGAATTATTGATAGTTAGTGTCTGGCCCAGGGAGCGGTGTGCTTCCTAGCTGTTGAAGCGCTCTCAGAGTTGCTCAATTGCCGACAAGTAAGGTGGAACACGCCTGTGAATTCTTGATTCCTGCGCTTACGTCGCCAGCATGAGAAGGAATTGATCGCAGATTCGAAGAATATATGAGTGGAGTACGGGCAAATGGGAAATCCCAGCTAGCTTAGCCATTGGGAGGTTAACAGATATGAGACCCCGTGCAGTTGTTGCCGGCGGCGCCGGCTTCATTGGTTACACCTTTGTCTCTCGCTTGCTCCAGGAGGATTTTGATGTGGTCATCGTGGATAACCTGGCAACTGGCACCCGCCACAATGTTAACGAACTGCTGTGCGAGGACCGCTGCGAGTTCTATGAACGTGACATCTGTGAGCCGGTAGAGATAAGCGGGCCGATAGACTATGTGGTCAATCTGGCCTGCCCGGCCAGTCCGGTGGACTTCTCCCGGATACCAGTGGAGATTATGCGCACCTGCTCGGAGGGGACTTACCATCTGTTGGAGTTGGCCCTGCACAAAGGCGCGGAGTTTCTCCAGGCCTCCACCTCGGAGGTATATGGCGACCCGGAGGTCCATCCTCAGCGCGAGGACTATACTGGAAACGTGAATATTAGCGGTCCTCGAGCTGTGTACGATGAAGGCAAGCGTTATGCTGAGGTCTTGACACTCACATACCACCGCACGTTGGACGTCCCGGTGCACATCGCCCGGATTTTCAACACCTACGGCCCGCGGATGCGCCCCGACGATGGGCGAGTCGTCTCCAACTTCTGCGTGCAAGCGCTGACCGGTCAGCCCTTGACTGTGTATGGCGATGGTAACCAGACACGCTGCTTTTGCTATGTGGAGGACCTAACCGAGGGCCTCTTCAGGTTCATGACCAGCCAATATACTGGGCCTTTTAATATCGGCAGCCCCGAGGAAATCACGATGAATGAGCTGGCCCAGAGAGTTCTTGAAGTCACCGGCAGTTCCTCAGCAATCGAACAGCGGCCGTTGTTACATCCTGATGATCCTAAGCGCCGCCGACCGGCGGTGGAACGGGTCAATGAAGCACTGGGCTGGCAGCCTGTTACGGACTTGACTACTGGTCTGCGGCAGACCTTGGCTTGGTTTGCGCAAGCTGTAGAAGAGTAATGAAGAATTAAAGGTTCCGGCGCTACAGCAGGTCTGGGACTAGGCCGAGGTACTGATCCCCAAGACATTGCCGGGAACCTGATCGGAGTAGCTCTCGCCGTAGCCTGCGTCCTGGCTTGCCAAGCGCGCAAGGGGCGGTATATCTGGCCTTCATCGAGACCCTCTTGGGCGCGGCTCGCACGGCGAGATGAGAGAAGGCGCTGTAGATTTGAAGCTTGCGTTCGTAGCGCCCGACCAGGCGGCGGAAGTTGCCCAGCAAGGCGAAAGTCCGCTCCACGATCCAGCGATGTCTGTGACGGCGTGGAGAAGGGTGCAGACTGGCAGGAACTGCAATGGGTACCAATCCCCTGTCAACTGTGTGGCTCCACCGATTATTCGGTCTACAAGGTCTATCGAACGCTACCCGCGTACCAGGAGGCATATGGGCCGGGAGGCGTGGAACAGCAGGTCGTGAAATGCGCCTCGTGCGGCTTGGTTTACAACAATCCACGGCCGCCACGGGAGGGGTTTCTGTCACTCTCCTCAACCGACCCACACACCTATCGGCCAATGAGCGTGCTCCTGAGCAGAAGAAAAGCGTTCTTTGAGTGTGAACTGGCTCGCCTTCGTAAGCACGTGCCGACAGGGCGCTGGCTCGACGTCGGCTGTAACTACGGGATCATGATGCGGCTGGCTGCGGATGCTGGATATGAAGTTCATGGGAATGACGTGCAGCCGCGTCTGGTGAAGGCGGCCCGGGAGGAGTTGGGTCTGGAGAACGTGATGCTCGGGGATCTACTGGACCTGAAGCTTGCCGAGAGCCACTTCGACGTGATCACTGCCTATGCGGTTATAGAGCACGTCTACGATCCCATTGAGATGCTGCGAGAAATGCGGCGCCTTTTGGCCCCGGGCGGCGTGGTTCGGTGCTGCGTTCCGAACGTCGAGAGCAGGCATGCCCAAACCATCCCGGAGTGGTGGGAGCCGTACCACTTCACATTCTTTTCGGCGGAAACACTGAGGGCGGCTCTGAACCAGGTTGGCTTCGTGCGCGTGGAGATCAGCGCCACTCCCTATGCGCCGGCATTCGTCCGCAATAGGCAAGCAGTCCTTTACAAGATTCTGCGTCCAGCGATCCCCACCTTGATGCGTGCCTTCTCCCTATTAAGCGAGGCTGCAGGCGCTAGAGTGGCCAGATTGGTGACAGGCTCCGGGCTCTATGCGACCGCTCGCGAGGCATAACGAGGAAACTGTACACCGGAATCTGACACCACTGGACATCCAAGGTGTCAATCGCGCCGCCAGCGGGTGGTGGCGGCGACCCTTGGTGAGGCGGTGGTCCAATTGGGGGAGTAACGCCGGGTGACGAAAGATCTGTGCTCTCCAAGCAGGGACGTGAGACAGCTCACGTGTAATCGAAGCCGCGGACAGTAGCCGTTCGTATCTTAGAAGATATCGAGCGGATCGAGCAAGGCGAGCTGCA
Source organism: bacterium (assembly GCA_030615605.1). Classification (GTDB taxonomy): domain Bacteria; phylum Armatimonadota; class Zipacnadia; order Zipacnadales; family Zipacnadaceae; genus JALGTD01. Next base: position 28,672 of record JAUWYY010000013.1, on the reverse strand, counting down.
TGCGACAATCAGGCATTCACCACTCCCCACACATCTCTCTGTACCCACAAATCCCACACATAAAGTTGTCATTAGGGTAGAAGACCTCGGTGTTGATGGCACGTTCCACGTGCTCGGCCAGACGTAGGAAGCGGTCACAGTGTACACCATCAGCGAAAGCGCAACCACGAGCACTATCACGAAGCGCTGGGCAACTTACGCGCGGTGGATTTCTACGAAGTCTGAGGCCATCAGGTGCTCAGCAGGAAAAGGGAGGTGCAACGGCGAACTATACAAGCCCGGCGCCAGCATAACTTGGCGCTGGTGGTTGGGAGTCAGTTGACCAACACAGGGCGAAAGTACTCCCTGTTTCTAAGCCTGATTTGTCCAACTTCGCCAGACCACCTACAGCAAGATTGCGAGCTTCGCTCAGGGCAGGGAGTCGACGAAGCCTGTAAAGGACACGGCAGAAAGGCATCTGTGGGAGGAAATGGCCGCTCGCCACAGGAGATGATTTGCGATTGGTGCGGATTCAGACCAGAAAAAACGCGTAAACGGAGGTAGACTGCTTTGCGTTTCGTTCGAAAGGCAGCCGAGCAGAGGTCGTAGCGTACTATCTGTGCGTAGACCTATCTAACACCAAGTTCGAGGCACATTTCACCAGCAAGTTGGGCCTACGCGGGACGGCGGCACTCTGTGTGCTCAGGCACGAACTGCTATCGACCGTCAAGCGATACGAAGAAGGAGAAAAGCTGTCTGATCCCCTGGTAGTGCAGATAGGACCGCGTAAGTCATACGATCTGCGCGACCTGACCAGGATCGTCATAGGGGATGTGAGAAAGCACTTCTGGGCCTATGAAACACTGTGGGAAGCTAATCGCTACTGGTCTGTGATGATGTTGCACAAACATGAGATTGACGTTATGCCCGCTGGTGGACCTGCACCGGAGTGGCAGCATCCATATCCCAAGCTATCCAACTTTGTTTCTCTTCTACGTGGTGCGCACGAAGTTGGCTCTAAACTGAACGGAACCGTGGTCGTTGATTCTCCTGGCGAGTTCCTTGACACCACCAGTCCTGTGAACCTCCCACGGTTGGTCGTAGCCTCGGCAGAATACTTGGGCAGGCATTACGAATTCGCTATCGTGGACGGGGCACACCGTGGAGCTTCGCTGGTAGCTAGAGGGACCGATGAGCTAGAAGTGTACTATGGCGCGAGGGCTGGCTGAAAAACACCGCGAGCGCCGCCAACACTAACCGCTATCACGAAACACTGGGCAACCTGCGCCCGGTGGATGTATACCCCTGCCGCACGGAGCAAGTTCTCAGCAGGAAAATGGATGGGCAACGGCGAACTGTACAAGCACGGAGCCAGCGTGATCTGGCGCTAGTGTGCACTACCAGGTGAGTCAGCCAGATTAGAGGTCAAAGTACAGCTTATCTATTGGCCCGACTTGTCCAAATAGGTCTGAGGACGTACAGCCGGGAGGTGAAAAGCCACAGGAAGCCCACAGAAAGCCGCTGAGCGCGAAGATCGAGATCGCCTAAGGGTATGGCTTCGCGTGAAACAGTGCTACAGGGCGCCTGTGTGGACAGGGAGGACAAAATCGCAGACCTTGAGCTGACTACAAACAGACCGTGATAGGGGGGCCAAACAGATGATAGAGGACACAGACGGCAAAGCTGGCCTTGTTTGGGTACAACGTCAGCCGAATGCCTGGCATCAGGCCGCTTACCACGTAGATGACATTACTGGTTTACATTGGACTGCTACTAGCGGCGGAGTAGGAGTACCACTGGGCAACTTGTTTCTTGCTGGTTATGTCCGATGTGACAGCATGGTAAGCGGCGAGCTTGACCATAGTGGTATTCACGGCGCTTGCCCGCACTCTATCAAGATCATCATTACGAAGGCACATAATGACCCGGCGCTATATGCAAAGTTGGCTGCACAAGCGGGGGAAAAGCCTCAGTTAGACCGCAATGTTCGTATTGCTATCAATGGCAGGCGCTATCACCGGCGCAAATGTCCCTACCTGCCGCGTTACAGGAGGAGAGTCATCAGACTGAGTGAAGCGAGGGCGCGTGGTTTAATGGCGTGCAAAGCTTGTAAGCCACCAGAATAGCTGCATTCGCAACAACCAACCTCACCACCACAACAAGTTGATGACAGGAGAGGCCAATAATGAGCGATGACCAGTTTGACTGGGAAGCCTACAACGCAGCCGTCGAAGCCTTTTGGCCGATCTACGAGCTGAGAGATGAGCTTAATTGGGCACGAAGAGCTTGCCGACTTGGTTAAGGCGATTGACGAGACTGCAATAGCCCTATGGCTGGAGCCAGATCCCGATGAAGAGAACCCATCAGAGGAGTCAATTGAGCGGACTTTTGCTGAGAACTGGCCTGATTATACGGAAGAGGGAAGGAAGCGGCTGCGTAGGCTTTTGGGTGAGGCCGAGGACTAGCCCATGCCACACCTTGAGCTGACCACACAACAGGCGGCCAAAGAACTCCGGAAGGCTTCCCGGGCGCACAGGAGGCCCGTAGAGCGAAAGTTCGGGCAGCAGGTCTCGTAGGGGTCGGGGTAGAAATAGGCCCTGCAGCGGACTAGTTGTATACAGGGGGTAGTACCGTGAGAGCTGAAGACAAAGTTGTCGTTGCCTCGCTAGTACTGGGCCTGACTGCGTGGGTGGTTGACTCTGTGCTGACTTACTTCTTTATCCACCCCCAGCCATTTTGGGATCTGCTGATTGCTGATGTGCCCAGGCACGATCTGTACGCGCGCTCCCTGGTGTTAGTATGTTTTTTGATATTTGGTATTCTGGTATGTAGAGTCCTGGCCCAGCAGAAGCAGGCTCTGGAGGAGATCAGGGTGCTTCGCGGTATCCTGCCCATCTGCTCCTATTGTAAAAAGATCAGATCTGACCGGGGTTACTGGCAAGAAGTGGAGGCATATATCCGGGAACGCTCCGATACTGAGTTCAGTCACGGCATCTGCCCAGATTGCTTCGCGAAGCTATCGCCGCCGTTGCCGAAGTCGCCGGCCGACAGCGAAGCAGAAACTGTTGATGAGGTTTGAGCATAAGAGATCTCCCACCCATATGCTGGACAGGTATTATGCATCACCGAAAAGGGGGGCATAGCCCATGGGATTGCGGACATCGGAAGCCACAACTGTGCTGGTAGTTGACGACGACAGAAGGATGCTTGCGGCGTGCCGTCAGATACTGGAAGTTGGTGGTTACCGCGTATCGATGGCCCGGGACGGGCCGGAGGCTATTCACGTCTTTCATATCGACCATAATTCGATTGGCGCAGTCGTCCTAGATTGGGTACTGCCCGGCATGCGGGGAGATGAAGTACTTGACCGTCTGCTGGAGATCGACCCTCAAGCCAGGGTAGTGCTTTTCACTGGCTACCCTCATCTGCTGGACGATGCTACCGGCAGACGGCTGGAACCTAAGGTGAGAGGCTTGTTGAGGAAGCCCTTCACCGCCGAGCAGCTCCTTGACGCGGTGGACCAGGCCCTGCATGGAGCCGAAGGCGGTCCCAGTGGCAGCGGGGGGGTTGACGGGACTGGAGCGCTAGGGGGGCCAGTGTGAAGTCGCCGCGCAGACGCAAGTTCACCCTGCCTGGGTTGTATGATCTTCTGCTTCTGCTGGCGGTACTTGCATTTGTGGTAGCCGTAGTCATTTACGCCATGCGGTAGTAGGGGATCGGGTGTAGCTTCTGGAACGAAGAAAGCTGAATCGGTGGCAACTACCAAGGCTGGAGGGTGAGGAGTAGCCCCAGAAACGCACAGGAGGCCCGTAGACGGCCTGCGCGAGCCAGGGGAAGGGTTATATAGCTAGGGGTAAACAGGGACTTTTGACCGGAAAGAAGCGGAAGGGAGTTGCTGGCAGGAAGACTTAGACGCTCTGATGATAGTGGCGTCTCCCGATAGCGACTATAATAGGAGCCCGCAGTGAGACGAAGACCACAACAAGAGAAGAAGCAGATGACCAGCAGAAGCGTGGCTTAACGAAAGAACAGCTCGGCCGCCTACTGGAAGAATACGATCTTGATGACCTGCTTGCAATAGGTTCGAGCAGCAGGATAGATGAGAAGAAATCTCAGGAGCGTAGCTAATGCCCGAAGCCCAGGCACTGCCCGAACGCAAGCCGCATCCCATGCCCGCCCATCTGGAGGCGGAGTTGCTGGAGGAAATGGACGAAGACGACCTGCTCACATTTAGTATGTCAAGCAGGACTGACTAATAGTTTCGGCGGTGGCAGCGGGGTTTCTGCCCAGGTTGAGCCACGGTCATGGCTCCGCTGCCTTCCTATTGGTAGGGTATTATTCTATGGGCAGTCGTCAACATGAACTAATTGCCAAATTGGTAGCAAACCAAATCGGGATAGATGATCCCACTATATTGTGTTTGGCATCAGTTTATCCAGATGCAAGAAACGACCCGGAATTCGCGGGCGACATCCGGTCAGAGAGCATTCCGAGGTGCCGCATCGCATCCTCAATCATTGGCCTAACTCTATCCGGGCACGGATACTTTCGACAGGTCCGCGATCCTCGTGACCGCTTGCGGAAACACCATGACCCCGAACGTTCCAAAGACGTTTACAGATGGCTGGGGGAGGCTCGCGGATACCATTTGAGAGGCAATGATTACAGCCGAGACAGGGTGCTTGGTATAGCACTGCACTATATCGCTGACGCGTATTCGCCATTCGGCGGTGGGGATGATGACCATGACGAGTTTGAACGCCAAGTTGGGCGCTATGCAAAGCGAACACTGTCCAGCGACCTCGATCAAACATACAGTATCGAGGCGCACAGTGCACCTGCGTATATTCTGAACAATCTTCACAAGGGGCCATCCAAAGGGTCTGTGCAAAGGCGATTTGTCCAAGTATCAGTGCCTGCTGAGGTCAAGAATCAGGACGTGCCGATGGAGGAGCGTAAGGCGATAGCTAAAAAGCTATCACCATTTGATGACGTGCAGGAGGATGATTTTGTTGTGGTTGTTGTACTGGGTGAATTGACTGAGCGCCCAGACTTCTTCGTGGTGCCGACGCGCGAAGTCGAGAAATGGGTGCAGGAACGCTGGGCTGACTGGGTGGACACTCCAGGCGCGAAGGGTCAGCAACGTAGCCTAACTAATCGTCAGCGACATCTCGGTACGGATTATGCCTGCGAGTACGAACCGTATAGGGACGCATGGGAGCAACTCTGGGAAGCAGCACCAGATACCCGATCTTGAGCCGACCGTCAAGCAGGCGGCAAGCGTAGGGTAGCCCTGGCCGAGGCCCTGAGCGCATGACATCCGATAGGAAAAGCTTTGCCGGTTCTTCCGGGAGGTATTAGCTATGCGAAGGACGCGACCGGGCGTTGTACCAGGTGCAGTTGCACTAATCGGATTAGTGCTGTTAGGTGCGGCGGCGGTCTATCTGTGGTGAAGTTCCTACTGTGACTAGGCAACGAGTGCGGTGAATACTTTGGCCGGCAGCTATTTGGTCGCGGAAAAGACCGGAAGGAAATTGCCGGCGGGAGCGGCGGGGTCTCCGCCCAGGTTGACCCACGGTCATCGCCCCGCTGCCTACCCGCCGGTACGAGAACAGGTGAATTGCATGAACTGGCACCGACTCGGCAAACTGGCATTGGTAGGTATCGGCACCTTCGCGGCGATTCTACTCGGGGCGTTCGTGTTGATCCGCCTGATGGCACCGACTGTCTCGCTTGCGCGGATGGTCGCTTTCAATGCCGTCATGTTCGCCGTCACCGGGGCAGTGTTGGCTGTGGTTATCTGGCCGCAAAGGATACCAAATAAGTCAGAGACAGTGGTCAGAGTCCGCGTGGCAGAGAGGGGTTTACAGTTAGGCAGTCATCGAGTGTCCCTGACTCCGGTAGAACTCTCGAACTGTGTCGAGAAGACGGTCCCGGGGCATGCAGCGGTTATATTCCCAGTTGATTATGGTACATTCGTTGACGCCAGTGGCCTGCGCAACCTGCTTGATTTCTAACCCGAGGTCTAGTCTGATTTTCCTTAGCTTTTGACCGAGAGAGTGAGGGTCCACTGTGAGCTGCCCCCATTACTAGTACCACCTGCTATGTTAGCCCCACGCCCTGCACAAAACAAAACACTCGAGCCTCCTGCACTGCTCTCGCGCGGTGGCCCGAGCTTCGTCTGGTCTCTCAACTGCCACTAATGCCCGTTGCATCCATCATCCACTCCTTGGCCTAGATTCTAATGCACGGGACGAAGTCCTCAAGCCAATGCTAACTGGTATAAAAATATAGCGACAGTGGGTGGGGGGATGAGGTATGATCCTCCTACCGGGTCCGGGGTTTGGTCGCTGGTCTCGGAAAAGGGGTGGCGCGAGCCACGGTGTGGGCTACGAGCCCGTAATTCTAACTGCGCTCCCCCACGGACCCACCCGGTTGGGCTACGAGCCCGTATGAGTAGGTGTCTGAGACACCCCGCCGACCAGCTTATCTTTGCCGATGAGAGGATCATTATGACCTACCAACATTATATCGGCCTCGACGTCCACAAGCAATTTGTTTTTGCACCAAGTTAGACCGCGCTGGCCAGATCGTCAAGCAGTGGCACTTTGCCACCACGCCAAAGGCCCTGAAAAACTTCGCGGCCAGCCTGACCCGAGATGATGCGCTCTGCCTGGAGTCAACCACCAATGCGGTAGCTATCTACCGGCTAATTCGACGAAGTGCCGGTCTGGCGGTCATCTCCAATCCCCTGCAGACCAAAGCCATCGCCTCGGCCAAGATCAAGACCGACAAAGTCGACTCGCGGGTTTTGGCGGAGCTGCTGCGCGCCGATTACCTGCCGCCGGTTTGGGTCCCCGACGATTATACTATTCGCCTCCGGGGCCTAACCCCCTACCGCACTGCCCTGATGCGACAGCGTACTCAGGTCAAAAACCGCATCCATGCTATCCTGCACCGCAACCTGGTGGCCAAGCCCGAGGTCAGCGACCTGTTCGGCAGAAAGGGCCGGGCTCTTCTGGAGCAGGTTAAGCTGCCTGCTGATGAGCGCTTCCAGATGGACCAGGAGCTGTTGTTGCTTAACGTTTTGGATGCCCAGATCACCGACGCCGACAAGCGCATCGCCCAGGCCACCATCGACACTCCGCAGATGCGCCTGCTGCTGACCATCCCCGGCTTCAGCCTGCAGGTAGCTGCCGGAGTGCTGGCTGCTATCGGTGATATTAGTCGCTTCGGGGAGCCGGACAAACTGGTCAGCTACCTGGGCCTGGATCCGCTGGGCAAGCGCTCCGCCGATCACGCTTTTGGGCCCACTCGCATCTCCAAGCGGGGCCGCTCTCACGTCCGCTGGCTGCTGGTGGAAGCTGCCCACGCTGCAGTGCGCAGCCCCGGCCCGCTGCAGGCCTTCTATCTGCGCCTGCGCAAAAAGAAGGCCCATAACAAAGCTGTCTGCGCGGTGGCTCGCAAGCTGGTGGTGCTCATCTGGCAGATGCTGACCAAAGACCAGCCCTATAGCTGGGCGCCGCCCCTGCGTACTGATGAGAAGATTCGCCACATAGAGATTATGGCCGGCAAGCCTAAAAACAAGTCCGGTCCCAAGCCGGGTCAGCCCTCCAACGGCGGCCGCCGCGCCTGTTTGCAGCAGCGCAAAGCTGATCACGATATGGCCCGCCTGGCCCAGGCCCAATACGAAAAACTTGTCCAATTAAGAGAAAATTCTGCCTAAAGAGGTTGCCTTTCATATGAGTACTGTGGCTGGCGGGGAGGGTCAAGGGGATGGGGCTATCAATATGGTCAACACCAATACGGCTATCACCATCGCTACGCCTACGGTTTCCAAGTCCTTCAAGTCAACGCCTGGGAGTCTCACCCTAGAACATTCTGGACCCCACAGATGCCCCTATGAGCGTACCGACAATCATAGATAGCAAGGAAACCCCAACTGCTATTGGCCCGCCCTTCTTGTCTCCTTCGTGGATCGCCCAAGCCCCCAAACCGATGCCTATGCAACCCAACAGGGGAGGCCAAAATAATAGGCTAGCGAGTCCGCAGACAATCCCGGCCCACGCCATAGTGCCGATATTGTCCAAGGGACTCGGCCCTGCAGCGCGAAGCAGCTCCAGTTCCTCGCGGTCTCTGCGTTGCTGCTCAAGTTGTCGCGCTCTCCAACTCGATACTATTGTTGACCATTTTGCCTTCAGCCACGACTCCTTTGACCTGCGCCAGATACGGGACATAGTGATCCCTTCCGGGGTTGGCTAGTACGGTGGCGGAATTACCACATATATCACGACGCACACGATAACCGCCGCAATCCAACTGAGAGCAATCCACAGATTCTTGTCCTTAGCCCTCATACTCGCGCTGTGAAGCAACAGTCCCGTTGCCAGGCCCGCTGCACCAATAGGCCACACATACACCAGCGTTATCATCATCGCTGGAATCACCAGCAGGGCGAGGCAGCCCACGATAGGACAGCCTATCGCTGCTGCAATGTACACCAGCGGGGCAGCAGCTATGCCTGCCCCTACCGACCACTGCTGCGGTGTGCTGACCTGTACGTTGACGTTCCCCCTCCCCTCACCACTGTCCGGTGAGTCCTGCGCTGGTGGCTCCGGCCCGTGCTCCTCCGCTTGCTGCTCACAAGCTACCTGCCGCTGTGCTTGCCGCTCCTGTTCCTCTTGTGCCAAGCGATCTCGCAGTAGACGATTCTCCGCCTCAAGTGCTTGGCGCTCCCGGAGCTCTCTTATGACTCTTCGTGGTGGTTTGCGTGCCATGGGCAGCTCCTCTGCGGCTATTGTCCTCCAATTCACCATCCCCAAAAAAGCCGGCCCCGCGGTCTGCACCTAGCTGGTAGCCGGAGCTACTAGTTAGAGACCATCGAAGCCGGCCTTACATACGGCGGCTCCGGTCCAACTAGGTGCACCAGTAATTATAATATCAGACCTGAAGAAAAGCAACCTTCCCCTGCTTCAACCGACGAGTACGACGGGAGCTAACGGTGTAAACCAGTCGTGCTGCACCCGGCCAACTGAGATAGCATCGTCCTCCGGCCCCAGGATCTCAAGCGCACGTGCTACCGGCTCCGGAGGCGATATAGCCATGGCCTGCAGGCGGTAGCACTAACATTGCAAGTGGTACCACGAATAGAGGCAGCTCACTTGCGCGGACCACTCATGCCGACGTCTGGGCCGGTGGCAGGTGTTCTTCCTTCAAGAAGCCCAGCTTACGCGCTTTGGCGACAGCCTGGCGTCGGCGGTTGACGCCGAGCCTTCTCATCACCTCATGGGCTTGGTATTTCACGGCCCCTTCAGTGACTCCCAGCTTCCGAGCGATGGCAGCGTACTTGAGCTCCAGTCGAGCCATGAGCTTTAAGACCTCCTGCTGCCCAGGAGTCAGCTCAACCTCACCCTTGGGCTGCCCGTCGCGGCCATCCAGAGGCAGGTAGTCACGGAATTGCCTGATGCGGGGACGGGCCTTCTCAACTGCCTCTTCGGTGGTAGCTACCTGCAAGCGGTCGCGCGCATTCTTCAGGTGCGTGTGCACGTTGCCGACACTCGTCTGCCAGCGGTCGGCAATCTCCTTGGGCTGGAGCCCCTGGTCAACCAGCGCCAAGGCAGCCAGCTGACGCATGGTCAACGCTTCCAGCCCGAAGCGGGGGCGATTAGCGCGGCATGTGCCAAGGATGATTACAGGATGCTCGGGCAAAAAACATGGTTTCACAACGACTTTCTTGCCATCAGCATGCTGAAACACCAAGATGCTCTCAACGACGATCTCCACCACCCGTCGCTTCTCGTCGTCAGTGAGCATGTTCCACGTCTCATCGAAGTTGGCCAGTACCTTCCTGACCCGTATCACGTGAGACTCACGCAGTCGCTCATTCTCAATGCGTGCCTGAAGCTCCGCACTGGTGTCCTGCACGGCCGCCTCTTCCTCATCAAGCTCTTTGCTGCGACGTGCATACTCATGTTCCGGGATCTGATTCCGCCGCAGCATAGTGAACATCTTGTCGCGGGTGTGGCCGATTTCGTCCAGGGCGTCCTGGTGGAGGCGCAGTTCCGCGCGAATCGACTCAGCCTGCTTGGCCAGCAACACCTCCAGTTGTTCGCCCAGCAGCAGCTGCATGTCCGGGGAAGTCGCTAGCTTCTTGATGTGTTCGACCACGGTATGCTCAAGATGGTCGGCGCGCACGGTCAGGCCCGCGCACGGGCGTCGATCGTACTCATCGTGCGGCGAGCACTGGTAGAAGCGCGCCGTGGGATGGGTCGCCCCGACCAGATCACGCCGACACTCACCGCAAACTGCGGTACCGCCCAGGATAAATCGGCTGCTATCATACTTGCCGCGCTTGCGGCTCTTCCGCGCTCGGATTCGCTGGACTTCATGGAACTCCTCTGGCTGAAAGTACCTCTGGGCAGAGTGCTGGCCACTGATATAACCCTCGTCATTAGGCAGGCGTACCAGGCCTGCGTGGAGCGGATTGCTGAGCAGCTTCAGCGCTGTGCTCATGATCCACGTGCCGCCGCCGGGGCCTCGCACCCGCTGGCTGTTCAGCTCCCGCACGATCTTGGCGCTGCCCCAGCCAGCCAGATACCAATCTTTCATCTTGCAGACCCAGACGCCTTCTTGTTCGACTCGCTCGATGCCGCGGCGGCAGCCCGGGGAGATCTCCTGTGGTTCCTGCCAGCGCCAGCCGTAGGGCACCTTGGTCATAGGGTACCCTTCGGCGGCACGCTTCGCCAAACCAGCCTTGACCTTACCAATATTTTGGCGGGGATAGAAGGCTGCCACGGCGGCAATCACATTGCCTATCAACAGGCCCTCGGGGGAGTGAAGATCAATCTGGCCACCGGGGTGGAAGAGCCTGACGTTGTAGCGCCGAAAGTAGTCATTGACCAGTTCCAGCATCACATACTCATCCCGGGCCAGGCGGTCACGGTCCTGCACTACAACTACATTGATTTCACCCGCCGCGATCACCTCACAAAGGTCAGTCAATGCAGGACGGAAGCCTGATCTCTGGTCGGGGGCTTTGCGCAGCCCTAGCGTTCCCGAGTACCCTTTATCCACAAATTCTCGGACAGAAGCATCACGTCCGAATCTCTCGCCAACAACTTGCCGACAGACATGCAATTGCGATCGGATAGGAGTCTCGCGGTCGGCCTGTGCAGGAGTCGAAACACGTGCGTAGATGCCAACACGGGGTCTAGGGTGAGCTTCTTGTTGGTTCTGTGTCATGGCTTTCAACCTCCATAAAGGTAGTATATCCTAGTGTGTTACAAAAGTCAACTCTGAAGAATGGGCGATATGACTAATATATACAAACTCACTCACATTTGCGCACCCTGGCACACTCCCCAGAACGCGGATTAGAGCCGTTCTCGCACGGTTTAGGCCCAGCCGGAGCTCTGGCGGGACCTATCTGGTCGTCGCCAGGTTTAGCCAAACTTCCAGCTTCATCTGGCTCCTGGCATGCTCCCAGTTCGCGCAGTACTGCTCCCACCATGGTCTGAAAGGCCCGGCGCCAGCGGTCCGCCAGCGTGGGTGCGGATGTGCGTTCGTCATCACTGGGCATCGCAATCACCTCCATTCTCGCCGTCTGCCCCCGTGCTTCCAGGACCTGCCGCTGGCAGAGCATTGACTGGGTCTGGCTGTCCAGCGGGCGTCTGGCCCTCCCGCATGCCTCCAATATAGTTGGGCAGGGCTTCCACCGCTGCTCGCTTGGCCGCAGCGCCGCTGTGCAAGTATCTGGCGGTTGTACTCAGGTCCGCGTGGCCCAATAGTTGCTGGATCGTCTTCACGTCGGCGCCCGAGCGGAGCACGGCTGTGGCAAAGCCATGTCGCAGGGAATGCGGAGTGATGCTCAAGCCGGCCAGCCCTGCCCCGGCCAGGAGGCGCTTGAATAGCCTCGCGAAGGTGGTGTTGCCCATGCGACCTCCCGCTGCGTTCGGGAACAGCCACTCCGAACCGTGCACGCGGCCAGCCAGGTATTCCCGGAGCACGTCCCCGGTCTGCTCGGGAAGCGGCATCACCCGGGTCCGCTGACCCTTGCCCAGCACGGTGATGTGGCTCAGATCGGCTGCCAGGTCCGAGATACGCAGGCCTAGCAACTCGCCTCTTCGTAGGCCTGCCGTGATCAGCAGTGTCACCATAGCGCGCTCGCGCGCATCACGGCAGGCGCCCACCAGGCGCCGGCACTCGTCAATCGTGGGCACTCGGGTCGGCTGCTGCCGCCCCCGGGGCTTCTCCACTCCTAAGACCGGATTGGTGCGCACCACGCCGGTGCGGGCTAGGTGGGAGAAGAAGCTACTTGCGGCGTTCAGAGCCCGAGTAATCGTGGCCGGAGCCAAGCCGCTCACAGACACCGCAAAGCCCTGGATGTGGCGGCTGGTGATGTCTCTGACGTCGGTCGGTAGCTGATGCGTCAAGAGGTAGTCACCGAGTCGTGCAAGGTCCCGCTGGTATGCTTGTACCGTGAGTGGCGAAACCCTCCGATAGTCGGCCATATAGATCAGGAACTCAGACACGGCCTGGCGCAGATGGTATTGTTGGCGGTCCACTTCCGCCTCGCCATCTGTCGTACGATCTGGCTCATTTGTGGGCGTCGTGGATTCATCGTGTCTCATGGCCCAATTGTACGCCTCGCCAAGTATGGATTGTAGATTTCCGCCGCTCTGCAATAAAATGTTCTACCGTTATTGGCCCAGACGGGGCCATTTCCGCCCGCTACGACGATTATGGATATTTTCCACAGTTACTTGTCCACTCCCCCTCCCGAGCCGGCAATCCGCCGTCAGCGAGGGCCAGATCTTGACGGTTGCCCCCGCCCTCGTCTCGGCCCGTTCGGCATCATATTCGCCCGCATCTTCGTCTCCCACACGGGGTGACTGGCAATCTGCAGCAGCACCGCCTGAGCCCAGCGGGAACCGAAGACACACTGCGAGACAAGGGGGCCAACCAAAGGAGGAATCTGTCATGCCCAGGCGAATACCCAGAGTGACAACTAAGAGGCAAGGAGGCTACTTGCTATGTCGCGCGCTGGCTGGAAAAGGCGCTGGCCGCTTGGTCGAGGAGGTCCTTGCCGTAGCCCGAGGCAGTGGACATCAAACTGAAAAGGTCTACCTAGCCGACTACGCTCTCACGTCCATCGATGCCGTATATGGTCACGAAACCAAGCACCGGCAGCGGCTGACTAAGACTCTGATCACGCTCTCGAAGCATCAGTTCCAAGCCTGGACCAGAACTCTGCGAATGGGCTGGGCGGCACAGATCACAGACTCAGAGGAGGAATCTTGAATGCTGAACAGGGACACCATTCAGCGCATCGCTGAGCAGCACTACCCTATAGAATATGACGCCGTTGTGTTCTCTGATAGCTTCCGGCTTCCAATCGTGAATCGCGGCTACCTGACGAAGGACGAGCTCATCACGATCGTCAAGTGGAAGGCTGCGCGAGTGGCAGGCCAGGCAAGGCTCAACAGCGAAACTGATGTCGAAGAAGCAACTCGGGACGCATTTGCTGCCCAAGACGCGTGCACCGCGGCGTGGAGAATAGATTCCCTTCACGGTGTCGGCATCAGAATGGCCAGCGCCATCTTGACGGTGTTCGATCCGTGTCGGTATACCGTAATGGACCAACGCGCGTGGGCATCGTTGAAGAGACTTGGGTTGGCGGAGCTCGGCCTCGCCGATTGGATGAGTCTTGACAGCGAAAGGACCTATCAGGCCTACGTGGACGCCTGCACGGCAATCGCCGCGGAAAACCAAGTAGATTTGCGCACACTTGACCGCTGCCTCTGGGCCCTCAACGGCAAGTTGCCGGCCGAGCTCTGACGCGTGTCCAAACCGAGCACTGGCTCGGCTACGCCTTACCTTATGGCCATAGCTCCAGGAACCGTGGGACTAACATAGCAACCACCCCTCTCCGACCCTGCCGATGCTACCACAATACATATTGAGAAAGACACTTCGCTTGTCTTGACAACGGGGTCCACCTAAGTAACCCAGCCCCTCGACGTTCGCCCTCACAGACCCACGCGTGCAGCTTTCCCGGATTCGGGTAGTCCTAGCGGGCGCCTCCACCCGCCGCAGCTTGCCAGCGCTTCGTGATAGCGCTCGTGGTTGTGGCAGTGGCGTGGTATGGTTCTATCTCCCCCCTCCTCCACATACATCGCTACACATCGTCTTCAGGAAACGCTCAGTGACAATTCATCCTACCTGCTCGGGCAGGCTTGCGCGGATGGCGGCCAACTGACAGAGCACAACGATGAGTATGAGCGCAGTAGCCTCGGTGTACCCCGAGGGAGGTGGCTCCCCATGGCACACCTCGTTACGGATATTGAGCCCAATCTGTTCCGTAAGGATGATCCGCAGGTTTCTCACTAGATCGCTGCCGAATAACTCAACAAGTTGTGGCTCTCGCAGTAGTTCATCGAGGGCCCGATATTGCGTCGTGTTGCCACGTGCGAGCTTTGTGGTCGGAGCGCGCAGATGACCTACCAGGTCCCGGATCAACCCCTCAATTTGAGGAGTGAGCACATGTACCGCCGACACAAAGTCACCTTCGACATATCGCTGCATAGCAACCCCAATTATCTTGATTCTATCACGGCTCATCCATCCGCTTTGCAGTAAGAAGCCAGTGACGGCATCTATCAGTGAGGTGCCCTTCCCAGAGAGGTGGTCCACCGCACACTTTGCGATGGTGAGTGTCTGACACTGCAGTCCCCAAAGGACCTGTTGCGTTACCATGTGCTCGATATTCTCGTCTATTCCATCGGTTGACTTTGTGACACGCGTGCCATCCGTGATTACGTGGGGGAGAAGAGCAGACAGCGGTGACCTTTTTGCGTTCTCCTTAGCCGCCTCCCGCTGTTCACCGGGCGATGGCAATACGCCGGCGCCTGCCAGCACGGCGATGCTGTGCTGGTCCGCGGCCTCACGTATCTGATTGAGCATAGCCTCAAACTCTTCTTTCGGTATTGACATTTCTGCACTGAATTGTTTCATATCGTCTACGGAGGCAGCGTTGGCCTCTTGGTGTTTGATTAAGACTCGACGCAGCGCTTCTTCCGCACTTCCGGTTTCCTGCAGAACGCTAGCAGATTTGCGATACCAGTCAGCTGCAACCAGGTGGGATCTCTGGCATTCTGCGTCGCTCTGTTCTTCGTACAGCTCTCCGAGAGCAAGTAATGCTTCGCGCCGAAGACACTTGTCCTGCGTCACCTCGGCAAGACGCCTGAGACGTGTGAGCAGTTGCTCACCCGTGAAAACAGGTTGGTCCTGAGTCTTGCGGGTGACCTCTACCGCCTCTTCGATCGAGTCTCGCAAAGCGGAGAGATCGATAAGCTTCCGCACTTGTCTATTCTCAATCAGTGAGTCTGCTAGGAGATGAATGGGGTCCGTCTCTTCTATTCGGATAAACTCTCGAATTGCCTCGGTAGTGGCTTCTACGGTGCGTTTCGTCAACTCAGAGTTATTAATTTGAAGGCTTATCTGTATAGCCCGAGGCAACGCGTCGGCTGCTTGCCAAATGGCGTCGCGTGCCCCGCTTACCGAGTCCGAAGCTTCGAGGCAAGCAGACGCATATTCTATGTATGCACAAATCGCCTCTGCTGCTTGCTCATGGTCTTTGGTGTATTCCCACAACACATCAGCGTAACGAGCTTTCATGGCAGGATTTTGTGTCTTATTAGCATGATGCCGAAGGATGTCCCAGTCTTCGGAGTGCAGGTTATCCAGAACAGGATAAGCACGGTTCCCAGCTTGAAACATCGGGTGGAACCTCTCGTAATCCGCTGAACCCCCCGGCGTGAAGCGATTCGTTCCCAATGCAAAGACATCCGCCAGCAAGGATGCTTCACGTGCATCTCTCTGGCAGCCTTCGCACTCCAATTGCTCCTTCAACCGCTTGAGAATCTCATGACGCTCGTCGTGCACCATGAGAGTGTCTTGCTCTAAGTCCTTTAACACCTCATCTAGAGACACTTCTCTTTTCCCCCTAGCAGCGCAAAATTAGTGCGGGACCTGTGTAACTGCTTCACAGCATTGGCGACAGGAAACATCTTGTCTTGATTCTATTTCACCGCCCTCCGCATCCCCCACCCGCCGCTTACCGCTTCGTGATAGCGCTCGTGGTTCTCGGGTCTGGTCAGGGAAAAGGGGCCAGGGGTCATTCATTCTCTCACTATTAAGACTATCCACTGCCGCTCTCCTATTTTCCGTCCCGTCTCGACAGCTGTCTCAGCCGTTGCCACGGATGTCCAAGCTTCTAACGGTACTTCTTCATAGTATTCTCTTTCCGCGCGAACCCACTTCAGACCGCTAGTCGGGTGTATGGTGCCCTTACGCCACGGAAGCTCAAAGAAGTTGGATCGGACGGCCCAGACTATTCGGTCTTCCTCCACGTAATACAACGACGCCGCTGCGTCAGTGATTTCAACGAACCGGATGGCAGCAGCCGTTAGTGAAACCTTGTACCTGTCAGCAGCGTTGGCTATAGTCTCGAAGTGGGGCTCTGACTGTGGGAACTTGTCTGCCTCGAGCATCGAAAACGGCATCAAGAGTTCCGCTGCAAACCTGTTGGCTTCTACTTCCTGGGTCCTTTCTCGTCGACTCCAAGACTTCTGTATCATTGCGTAGGTATCCATCCACTGTGGTTGCTTGGGATGTAACACCGCGTGTCCAAGTTCATGTGCCCATGTGAAGCGCCTTCTCATTTCGTTCTCTATCTTAGAGTTGATGTAAATTACCGTCCCTTCTTCGAATTGAAAGGTGCAGCCCTCACAATCTACCAGGGGTTTCTCCTCGACCACGACACTCGCGATATCGGATACACTGGACAAGTCTATCGGTGGCTCTGCGATTAGCCCTCTGCTTAGCAGGTCTTCGGCAGCGGTCTTTACTTGGCTCGACCGGAGTATACCGTAGGCGTGTTTTGCCGAATCCTTTCGTTCACGCGTCTTGCCGCGAAACCTCACTTGAATAGGATGTGGCTCAGGCACGCTACCGACCGGCTTCAGCGCCAACCCAATGCGTTCCGTGAGCCATCTGGTCAGCTCACCAACGGTCAACGCACCCGTTGTCGGTATCTGCTCAAGTTTGCTCTGCAAACCGCGCTTGAGCGCAATTCTGTCTCGTGCTTCCCGTAGTACAGCAAGCGCTTCTTGCAGCCGCTCGTCAGATACATGCGGAACCGTCCCTCCCCAGAACAAAACCCAAGCGCCTTCTATTTCCCCTCGGAGTTGATCAAGATCCCATTGGGGATAGCAATGCACGAACTCCTCGATAGAAGGATCTTCTCCTCGTCGAAGCGCCTGGATAAACTCAGCTATTGGATCCTTACTGGACGATGCACACATAGGCTAGTCTTCCATCTCCCTCCATGACTCCCTCAGCTTCTTCAGGAGTCGGGATTTTTTGCTGCGTATTGCTTGGGCGCTCTTGCCCAGGGCTTGCCCCATGTCAGCAGCGGAATAGCCCTCTTGCGTCATCTCCATGATTGTTTGCTCCTCGCTCGACATTCCAGACATAAAGTCATCCACCACGAGTTGCGCGTCGAATGCAACCTCTTCACTGATTTCCTGTGCCTCGGCTGGATCCACACTGATTTCCCGGCGTTTCGGACTTCTCCAGTATTCTTTTGCAACATTTAAGGCTATGCCCTTGACCCATGTTGTGAAAGGGCTCCGACGGTCGAAGCGGTGTATGTTCTCTAGCGCTCGCACCTGTGCTTCTTGCGCAATATCTTTCACGTCATCAATAGACAGATTGTGCTGTCTGCGGACTGCCACCTGTAGCTCGGCTACAAGATTTTTGACAAACTGGGGGTCCCCTTCCAGGAACTTGGCTATGTCTGCTTCAACGCGGGTCATAAATCACTCCGTATATTTCAGTGGCGCTCACCCGTCTTTTTGTGTCACATGTGGTGAATTAGCCAGCAAATGACACAATTCCATTTGCCAAAGTCACTAAAGAAGGACAGAGGCAAACACTTTATTGTCCAAGGAGCGTTAAATAAGTGAAAAAGACGTTGTGTGCCAGTTATGACCTGTCGAAGCCAAGGCGCAATTACGAAGATCTGATAGCAGCTCTCAAGTCTTACTCGGGCTGGTGGCATAATTTGGAGTCCACTTGGTTCATTAGCACCCCAAAGTCACCCAGTGAGGTCCGTGGCGAGCTGACCCAGTTTATCGACAATGATGACAAATTGTTGGTGTTCGCGGCATCCGCCCCTGGGCTGGCACGGGCTTCTCTGATGATGCGTACTCGTGGCTCAGAGATAATCTCTAGGCCTCTGATTAGCCTGGCCATTCTCACGGGAAGAGCGTAGCATGGGCATTATAAACACGAGCCTGGCTTAGTGTCAACGGTACCCTCTTGTCTGACTCCCGAAAACGAGTCTAGGTTTAGTGTTGGCACCTGCAGTATCTGGACTCACGAGGGCGAAAGAGGCGATTGCAGAAAGCAAGCAGCCCGCAGCAGACGCAGGTGTCTGTAAAGCGATGGCGAATACACTATGATACGCTGAGATCACACAGCGCACTTAACTACCGACCGCCAGCGCCGGAAGCGATCCAGCCGTAGCTGGGCAGGCGCTGGGACTGACATGGCAACTGGTACCAGTCACGGTGGCAGGCCAACTCCAAGCCCATCAATGATGAGCGACCTATTTGAGAATAGGAGATACCTCATGCACAAGATGACCTTTTTTCCACTCGGCAACGCTGACTGCTGCCGAATCGACCTAGAATGCGGCAAGAAGATCCTGTTTGACTTCGCGGCCACTCGTGATCCAGAAGACAAGGATGACCTCCGGTGCGATCTGCCTAGGGAGCTTCGCGATGACCTTGAGGAAAATGCTCGCGACTATCTTGATGTCGTAGCATTCAGTCACCTAGATGTTGACCATTTCAAGGGCACGACAGAGTTTTTCTACCTAGAGCAAGACGAGAAGTACCAGGGTGATGACCGCATCAAGATGCAAGTCATGTGGGTGCCCGCCGCTCTGATCACCGAGCAGAGCCCTGACGATGACGAGGCTCGCATCCTCCAGAAAGAAGCCCGGCACCGGTTCCGGCATGGCCAGGGCATCCGCGTCTTTTCCCGACCAGAACGACTGAGGAAGTGGTGCGAAGCAAACGGCATCGATCTGGATAATCGTTTGGACATGATCAGCGATGCCGGCAGTGTCACCCCCGAGTTCTCCCTCGCAAGGGATAAGGCCGAATTCTTCGTTCACTCGCCATTCGCCGTTCGTCAGGACAAAGATACGGTCGAAGATCGGAACGAAGATTCGCTGGTGCTGCACGTCACCTTCGAAATCGATGCGATCCAGACCAAGGCTCTGTTCCTGGCCGACTCGACTCACGAAGTGCTGTCGGAGATTGTCGACATCACCAAAGCAAAGAAGAACGGCGACCGCCTTGAGTGGGATATTGCGAAGCTTCCCCATCACTGTAGCTATCTGTCGATTGGTCCAGAGAAAGGCACTGACAAAACCGATGCCGTGGAGCAGGTCGCCTGGTTGTACGAGGAACAGGGGCAAGACAGTGCTATTGCCGTATCTACGAGCAACCCGGCTCCTGCGGCCGGAAGCGACGAAGATAAAGATGACCAGCCGCCGCACCGCCAGGCAGCTAACTACTACAAGGGGGTTGCTGCGGATATTGGTGGGCAGTTTGCGGTCACGATGGAGCACCCAACGACCAAGGAGCCCCAACCACTCGTGATTGAAATCGGAGGCAGTAAAGCAACGCTCAAGAAGACCCCTGTATCGGGAGCCATCGCGGCCACATCGCGACAGGCTCCCCGTGCAGGTGGATGCTAATGGAAATCACTTTCTGTGATGCCAATGGTGATCCTGTGAGCGCGGACGAACTTCTGATTGTAAAGGCGCGAGACCTTGCACTCAAAATAGAGGCCGAGAACATCGACTTCGCCAAGCTCGTCGAATGCCGCAAGAACAATCAGGCCGAAACGGTCGTCTTCGACGTGGACGTCGAGGTGCCCCAGATATGCTGGCATCCAATCCGACCGTCCGAACGGATTGCTGCAACATTTCAAGAGGCCGACAGAATATACCCAAGCGTTCACGCGCTGCGCAAAGATTTCCCGCAGGTCCCTCATCTCAACCTTGACATTCAAGAATTCCCCCGGAACCTATGTCTTTACGATAGGCGCTACGAGGAGGTCAACCGCCAGTGGACTTCGGCTCGTTTCGTCCATCGGATTCGGGAGTGGCTGGCCCTCACTGCACGAGGAGAACTTCACCAGGAGGACCAGCCCCTGGAGCCGATTCTAATTGGCCACGTTGGTCATATTGTGCTTCCACACAATTTTCCAGACGCGGACGATGCAGCCCAACAGCTGTTCGTGAATAGCATTCGACCGACCGACAATAGGAATCTCTTTCTGATTGCTCACTTACAGCCGCCACAAGACGGATCTTTGGATGTCGTTGCCAGCGTACACCAATGCCCTCCTCAGACCCATGGGGTAATCCATAGGAGACCCACTACTCTGGCCGACCTAGCTGCCTTGGTTGAGACGACGGGACTCGATATTCTTGCCGAGCTGCGGGAACGCCTCAAACACTGGCAGACAGAAAACAAAGCCGTTCTTGACTCGCGCATCCTTCTCGTCATCCGGTTTCCTAAGAAACGGAAAGACGATGGTGAGGTCGAGGCCGTTGACACCTGGACATTCTTTCTTGGAGATGCCATGCGAGATGCGAAAAGCGCTGGCGATCTGCGGATCCGTGATCTCGGCATTAGGATCGGGCTTTGGGACATGCACGGCAACCAGCCTGGCCTTATTGTCCCTCCCGACACCTCAAAGAAGGGCGACAATGTCTGCCTCGACGTGCTCAACGTATCGTTCGAGCTCACCCGACGGATGGCTGTCTGGTTCAATGGGAATACCGCGGCTGATGACGTTCGCATTGTCGCGGTTGGAGGCGGAGCCCTCGGTTCTCAGGCTGTGCTGAACCTCGTTCGCAGCGGCTTTGGAACTTGGACGATCATCGATCACGAGCGTCTGATGCCGCATAATGTTGCCAGGCACGAGCTCGACGGCAGGTTCATCGGTTGGAATAAGGCGGAGGCCATCGCGTTTGTGGCGAATTCGATCATTGGTGACATTGATCTCGTCAGCCCCCTACCAGTGGATGTGCTTTCGCCTGGCGAGCATAGCGAGGATGTTTCCACTGCTTTTTGCGAAACTGATGTTCTTTTGGATATGTCTACTTCAATCGCCGTCGCAAGGAAACTTGCATGCGATGTTGATGAAAGCGATGCGCGCCGGATTTCGCTCTTCTTAACACCATCAGGGCATGACTTGGTATTGATTGCTGAGGACAAGAACCGAACGCTGTCGCTCGATGCTCTTGAGATGCAGTACTACAGGGCTGTCGCAAACAACGAGGAGTTGGTGGGACACTTCATACCCTTGGAGCAGAGGAGTCGCTACGGCCAGTCGTGCCGTGACATCACCAGCACACTGCCACAGCATCTGGTAGCCCTTCATGCTGCCATCGGCGCACGATCAATCCGGGAGGCCGTTGCTACTCCGGACGCAACTGTGGCCATCTGGCGTGCTGACGACAACGGAAATGTCCGGCGGGTGGATGTGGCCCCAAACGGTGTAATCCGCCAGCACGCACAGAGCTGGACCGTCGTAACGGACGAAGGACTCCTAGAGAAGCTGTATGCATTCCGCAACGACAAGCTCCCCAATGAAACTGGCGGAGTGCTGCTCGGTTCCTTTGATTTAGAGAGAATGATTCTTTACATCGTTGACGCCTTGCCCTCGCCGCCCGACAGCGAAGAGTGGCCGACGCTGTACATTCGTGGCCGCAAGGGACTGCGCCACGCGGTAGAAGAACTGGAAGAAAGAACGCACGGAATGCTTGAATACGTTGGAGAGTGGCATTCCCACCCTCAGGGCGCATGTACTGCAGCTAGTTCCGATGATCTCGAGGTGTTCTCATGGCTGACAGAGTTGATGCAGGCCGATGGCTTACCCGCGGTGATGATGATCGTAGGCGACCCTGGTCACACAAGCTGCTACGTGGGAGAGATCATGCAAGAGGAAAACCTATTACCAGGGGCATCGAGTCATGAGCAAGTCTTGGCCTGATTACTTCAATCTTAGCGACCACTACGAGAGGAAAGCGAGGTTCCTTCCCGCGGTACTTTCTGTTCTTCCGTTGCTACCCGTAGCTACTACCTACGGTGCCCCGCTGCTTGAATGGGTCAAGTTGCTCATTACAGGTGTAGGGCTTGCCGCGGTTGTGGCTGTTGCTGTTTCACATATTGCATCGTGTTTCGGCAACCGCTTGCAGGAAAGACTATGGCCCGACTGGCCGCATGATGCGCCAACAAACCGATGGCTTCACCCCGATGACAAATCGGTCTCTGTCCAACAGCAGCAGCTCTGGTATCAAGCCATCAAGAATCTTGTCCACTTCGATATCCAAGAGGCTGTTGATGAAGGAGATCCGGATGAACTCAAAGCGACGATCAACGATGCTATCAAGGGACTCCGCGGTCGCATATGGAAAGCGCCGGAGGCTGAGCGTGCGCAGCTTCACAACGTTGATTATGGCTTCGCTCGAAACTTCGCTGGCCTCCGACCGGTCTGGATCACCTTTGCTTTAAGCAGCCTAGTGGGTTGCTGGTCTGCGTATATCTGGCACAACGGTGTCATTCTCTGGGCCATTGTGTCCACGGTTGTTGCTCTCGGAGCACTCGTGCTGGCCGCATTGCTTCCGGCGTATGTACGCAAGAAGGCCCACTACTATGCAGAGAGCTTTTTCGTAGCCGTTGTCGCCCTCAATGACTCAAAGCTGCAGCAGCCATCGACTACAGCAGACTAAAGCCCGTGGGATCCCAGAACTAATCTGCGTAGTCTGGGAAACCGCAAGGAGTTTCCTGCGCATGCGGCGAACAGTAACTCACGTGTCATCAATCGCGCTGTCTGGCGCGAGGACCACAACATAACTTCCGTTCCAGGGGGGCGTCTATAACCCTGGAGGTTATGTACACATCTTGAGCTTTGGGGAGTAGATAACTAGGCTTCTGGCGCCCAACCAGACCCCACTATAGGTTGCTTCCAACTGTACGGCTCAGTTGGTCCTGCTATATGATACCACTCGCGTGCTCTGCGTCGGTCTACTGTGTGTTGCCCAGTGGGGGTCCTGCCCTTGCATGTCTCCTCAACACTAAATCTCCTGCACTGAACCACTTCTGTCCGGGCCGCCATTGCCGGCGGCCAAGGGATGCGCCGCAATTGCCTCACGCAGTTGCTGTGCGCCCACATGCAAGTAGATGGCCGTCGTATCCAGTCGGCTGTGGCCAAGCAGATGCTGGATGGAGACCAGATCGGCGTTACCAGTTTGCAGCAGGAGCGTCGCGAAAGAATGCCTCAACGTATGCATGCTCACGCCGGACCGGTTGATGCCACTCCGGTTGAGGGTGTTCTTCCAGATGATTTGCAGGCGGGTTGGATAGATGCGGTTGCCGCGGTTGGTGGTGAACAGGTAATCGTGCCCCTTCGTACGGCGATACTCCAGCCAATCAGCAATCGCCTGGCCCAGCTCCTCGACCAGCGGAATGATGCGCGTCTTGTTCCCCTTTCCGCGCACAACACGCAGTGTCCGAGCGCCTAGATCCGCATCGCCAATCTTCAAACTGAGAAGCTCACCGCGCCGCAGGCCCGCGTAGATGAACGTGGCCATTATCGCATGGTCACGGAAAGCACAGTACTCAGTGCGCTGTTGCAGAGTTGCATCTAGCAGTTTCTGCAAGGACTCTTTGCTGAGGTAGACAGGAAGCGTCTGCTCCCGCCGCGGTGTGCTGACTCTCGCTACGACCTCTGGTGCAGCCAGGTCCCGTTCGCACAGATACTTCCAGAAGCTCTTCAGCGAACAGACCCTACGAGCCACACTGTTGCTGCACAGCCCTCGCTCGTACATGGCCACAATCCACGAGCGCACCATTTCCACAGTAATCTGCGTGGGATCATCCACCGCGTAGATTTCTTGCAAATGTGTGAAGAATTGTGTCAGGTCGGAGCGGTAAGACGTGGCTGTAAGGCGGCTGCAGCCCCTCTCGGCCTGCAGGTAGAGCAGAAATTCCTGAGCGAGTGTGTCCATAATGCTTTGCACTTATGTGCACATCCTTTCTGTGCACCAGAAGCACGAAGCGAACCTTACTGCGCTCAGGAGTTACATTTCTCTGCCGGAATTCACAAGCCTGCCACAAGTAGGCACGATAACAGAGGTTATGGCCCGCTTTTTCCGGCTACTTGTGAACATCCGGCCCCAATTTGTCCACGGAAAGTGAGTCTATAAGCCGAGTTATGTACTCACCAAAGCTCAAGATGTGTACATAACTCCCAGGGTTATAGACGCACCTGGAACGGATGTTATGTTGCCGTCTCCGCGCCAGACAGCGCGATTGATGAGACGCACGGCATTGTTCGCTGCGAACCCACAAAACTCCTCCCGGTTGCCATTGTTATTGTATGAAACTCTCTCTTAGTCCAGACTCCTCAAATACTAACATTAAACCTGGACTCGTTTGCGGGGGCAAGGTCAAAAGCTCTAATACTACATTGGCCTTGAAGGCCGCCGTATACGTCTTTCGCTTGGTCATATTACCTGATGGTACCCCATTTCCGTTGTCCAGTTCTGGGGTTCCATTATAACGAGTACGCTTGACATTGCTGGCAGTTGAGGGTATGATATGGTTGGGGTGGGTGCTGCTGGCGCGTCCGATTGCGAGCAGAAGAGGCAAGAATTTCTGGTGAGGTAAAAGCCCACAAGGCATCTCGACGTAGGTCGCACGCTGTGAAGAGTCAGCAGTAGGGAGGAAGTGACCATGCTCAGGTTGACCACTTGGCGGGCTGTGCCGAAGTTGCTCATCCTTGTCGGAATTGTCGTAGTTGCTACGGGTTTGATTTTGTGGGCGGTGGATGTAGGCAGCCCGGCCGTCGATCCCGATGTTGGTGAAACCAACGTCACCGAGTTTACGTGGTCGGTACTCTACCTGGACGATACCGCCGACCCCGCCGCGACCGCCCAGATCAGTCTGCTTCCACCGGGAGGGGACTGGGGCGACTGGATCGATATGACCGCGGACATTATTGGCGACCCGACCGATGGAGGGCTCGAATATAGCTATACCTCGATGCTGGACACCGTCGGGCTCTGGCAGTATCGCTTTCAGTTCGTCGATGTAGACGCTAATTCAACAATCTTTGGCCCTTATGATGGCCCCGACGTAAACACCCCGCCGAATCCTCCCACCAACCTGCACATGTTCCCTGCACCAGGTACTGGGACCGGGATTGTAGCCGGCACTATTAATACCACATTCACTTTTTTCGCCACGATGCCATCGGATCCGGACCTGGTGTCTAGTGATCCTGACATATATGAGTTCGTGGAGCTGTACTTGCACCTCAAACAGGGCGGTGCCTGGCTCAAGAAGCTCATGGAGCCAGTAGCTGGCGTAGGGGCTGGAGCAGAGTACTATGCTACCGTGGACCGAGTGAATGAGAGTGATCCGCTTAATCCTTTTGGCGGAGGAGATTGGGAGTGGTACGTGGAAGCCAAGGATGCCCATGATCCACCTCACGACAATACTACCGAGAGTGGCGAGCCGTATGAGGAGTTTAAGGTGGTTTTTACTGTTAACCCAACCCTTTCGGTTAGCGGCGTAAGCATTTCCCCTGATGATGGGCCTACCTCTTATTGGATCGGCTCGGGCTCCTCAACCTACACGTTTAGGGTGCTATACAAACACGCAGGCGGCCTACCCCCACGGGCATTTTGCCGTTACGTCCGCGATCCATGGACAAAACCGTTGGCTTACCCAGAAGGCGATCTTCCCGAAACCGGTGTGAAGACGGGGCTCCTCTTGTGGATTCAAGATCATGAGTCGACTCCCGCTCTTGATCATTTCTCACCGCACTTTATGGCCCCCGAAACCGTTGGTGCGACTCCCGAGGACTATGTCAGTGGAGTCTGGTATAGATACACGGTACGCCCAGAAAGCTTCAGCGGGCGTCCACCCTTTGTTCCGGCGTCAGGTGAAAGTTGGGCTGTTGGGCAGGCGTATAACAACTTCTACTCCAGCCTTGGCACCGCTGACATGGAAGATTGGGGACTCGAGGCCAAGCATTTTGGTATAACTGACGGGACTGTGAAATACTACGCAGAAACCACCGCTGACTATCGCCCGGCCGACGTTGATACTCCTGCTACACCTGACAATCACGAGAATCCGTCCGCAGAGTACACGCTCGGTAATGACATTCTGGCAGGTAGTGATCCTACCGACTACTCCGTGGCCCGGATCTCGTCACCGTACGGCGGTAGTCACTTCGATGTCCTCCCAGTTACGTCTCGGGGTGGGTACACCAACGACTTGCTGGATGATACAACAGCCTGGGAGCCAGGTGCTTATCACGGCGCTACGGCCTCGGGCACGCCCTCCGCGTACTGGCCTATGCCTAACTACGGAGGCGGGGGCGGGCATAGTCGGGGTACCGACAGCATGACCTATGAGTTCTGGGTCCGCTATTTTGCCGAGGATGGCGTGGAGCCGTGGTATGTAGCCGTATACATAGATGACCAGTATCATGCGATGTACAGAGCTACTGGCGCAGGTCTGCCGAGTGACGAGCGCGACGGAGTGTGGTATACCTGCACCACCAGCCTGCCGCCTGGCGAACACCAGTACTATGTCAAGGCCTTCAACGGTCAACGCTATACGTATTTCCCGCGCCGTCCGGCCGGTGGCTCGGGACATCCTGAGCTGCAATTAAGAACACAACCGGTCAACCATCGCCCCGAGCTATCAAATGGTGCGATTTCACCGGTCACTGGCGATGAGGACACCGTCTTTACCTATAGCGTAACCTACACTGATGCCGACGGCGATACGCCCCGGTACGCGTATGTGGATATCTTAGACTCGGAGCTACAACCGCCCGGAGTGACGGGAACGATTGAGGGCGGTGGTGCTGGAGTCATTTGGGATGAAACTCCCCCTCCAGATCACTGGCAGGAAGACCAACTGGTCGGCTATTATGTCAAGATCATCAAAGATACTGTTAGCCCACTGGAAACGGCCCGTGGGAAGTATTTCCCTATCGTTGGCAATGATTACGACGCACCCAATAGTCGATGGAAGATAAGACTTGCTAACCCTGAGGATGACCCTCTCTGGCTCGTTGCCGGGGGAGAGGAATACGTTATTGTGTACCGCGGGGCGATGCAACCCGCCGGTGGGGATTTTGCCGCCGGCGTCGAGTACACTTTCGAGTTCAACCAGTACTTTATTGAACAGGAACCCCGCACTTTCCGCTATGCCTTTACTTTCGCCGACCATTGGGGCTGGGGCTTCTATGGAGACGAGGGGGAGCTCGGTGAGTACGTCAACCTGCCAGCGGGCGATCGGTTTGGTGTTGAGGGTGGCTTCTTGCCTGGCCCACTTCTGGAGCCGGCGAATCAGCAGCCTGTACTATCCGCACCCGAGACCTCGCCGATCACTACCGATCCGCTGCCCGACCTTATTCCCAGCGTTGACCCGAATGAACACAGCGCTGCCGCTACGTACCGCTTCCGAGTGAAATACACTGATCCCGACGGTGACTTCCCGACAACCATTCAAATGGGCATCAGTGACACCGCCGGCGGCGGCATCTATGGCAGTTTCGATGATTGGATGAATCTCCAGGAGGAAGACAGCGACGACACCGACGTCAAGGACGGTAAGCTTTACTATGCCGAGTTGAAGCTATTGGCCATGGCTAGTCCGAGCGCCTATGCCCACACTTTCCGGGCCCATGACGGCGACTTGAATGCTCAGCTCGACAGCAGTTATTTCACTGATGATGGAACCGGTAGCTTGGGCAAGCTGGGGCCGACAGTTCACCCCAACCAGCCGCCCACACTGAGCGAGGGATCTGTGAGCCCCGAGATCTCATTTCCGGACGAGACCATAACATACAGCGTTACCTATACCGACGCGGACGACTATGGCGGCATGCATGGCAATCCCCCAGAGTTCATCAAGGTCTACATTGACGGCTTCGAGGACGACGACGCCCAGGACATGGAGCCGGTGGATGCAGGCGACGCTGACTACACCGACGGGCGAGAGTATCAGTTCGTGATTGATGCTTCTGCGCTGGGGGTGGGCGAACATCGTTACTTCTTCCTGACCTCCGACAGTGCCGAGCTCGCCCGCATGCCGGACTCCGGGTTTAACATCGGGCCGACCATCAGCAACGAGTTCTCAATCTCCGGCATAGTTACCAGCGGCGGCGTGCCATTGCCGGGTGTCGAAGTCAGTGCCGACGGACACTCAGCCATCACTGGTGGGGACGGCACGTATTCAATAGAAGGCTTGGTGTTCGGTATCTATGCGGTGCTACCTACGCTCCCTGAGTACGAGTTCACTCCTGCCAGCCAAGATGTAACTGTCAATGACGCTCTCGGTGATGCCGCAGGTGTGGACTTCGAAGCGACTCAGAAGACCTACTCAATCTCCGGCACTGTCACCAGCGAGGGCCTTCCGTTGGCCGGCGTTGAGATTACGGCTGATGGGCATACCGATACCACCGGGCCGGTTGGAACCTATTCAATCAGCGGACTGACCGCTGGAACCTACACGGTGAC
>JAUWYY010000032.1 GCA_030615605.1 bacterium | reverse complement strand
CCCTCAGGTAGCTCGGGCCAGCCGCAATTGGGGGGTGGCGGCTGTAGTGTTCGGCATTATGGTAATCCTCGGGCTCATGCTCGGAATAGGGGTTCTGATGAGCAGTAGATCCCCAGTCACTCCCCCTTTACCGCCACCAGGACCCAGTGGCGGAGCGGGCCCCGGCCTGACACCTGTACCGCCTCCTACACCCCCACCCTCCAGCCTAGCCATGGTGCCGAGCGTGATTGGGCTCCAAGCTGATGAGGCAGAAGCACGTCTGCGGGAAACCGGCGGTTTCAGCATAATCTACAAAGACATAATCTACAATAATGACCGACGCCATCATGATACATACGCAGAAGGGATCATAATATCACAGCATCCACCAGCGGGTACCAGGCAGGAGCCTGGTGATGCCGTCTACCTCGTCAAGAGTCTGGGACCTAAGCCGCCTCCACCTGGTCTTTCTCTTCCTGACATTCTCACAGAGTCGTTTGACACTGGTTCCTTGGCTTCGTACTGGCGGGTCCGGCGCGGCGTGAAGACTCTGACAGTGCACCCGGAGGATGGGACCCTGCTTATAGCAGGGATGACTAGTGGCGCTAAATGGAACCGCGAAACGGGCATTGAGATGGGCCCCCTCGCCTCTGAGTCATGCGGATTAGAGGTACGGTTTCGCGATGAGAGCGATGGTATTCTGAGAACCATCGGTTTGGCGCTCCGGGACAACAACGCCCCAGAATTCCCCGACCGGTTTGCTGTAGAATACGCAGCTGACGAGAGCAGCGCTTACCGCATAGCCCGAACGTTGGCAAGAAAGTGGGAATCCTGGCCTGGGCCTCCGCTATTTGGTGACGAACGGTCTACGTATCACACCTTACGCATTGAGTATGATGCGGACGCAGGTAGGGGAACAGGCTGGGTCGACGGTAGGCTGGTTGGGAGCCAAGACGTCTATCTATCTACCATCCGGCCGACCTTGTATGTGTCCACAGCAACTGACGGCCGAATGATACGTGTATACTTTGACGATTTCTCGTTTAGACGCGAATAGCGGTGAGAGCAGTTAGGCTCTATGACCACCAGGGCAACTAAGGCATCTATCGAGTGGCGTATTACGCTAGTGTTGATGGCGGCTATCGCTGTGTGGCTAATCCGTAGCCACGCCCTGCCCCGCGAGGAGATTCAATTGAACCAGAGCATATCACAGCAGACCGCTGTCCAGCTATCGCACGAACCTCCGGATGCAGATGGCGTTGAGAGCCGCCAGGTGCTTGCGGGCATCGACGTGTTTCTTTCCCAGCGACAGGACCTGCTGAGAGGTAAGCGGTGTGGTCTTATCACTAACACAAGTGCGGTTACCCGTGACGGTGTACTGACTATGGATGCCTTATTCGCCGACGAGACCATCAACTTGACGGCCTTGTTTGCTCCCGAACACGGGCTACGAGAAGAATACCAGACGAGCCGCGTGGGGGACGGCTTCGACTCTGAAAAGAAAGTCCCTATCTATAGCCTATACGGAGAAAGTCTGAAGCCTACCAAAGAACAACTACGGCGCATTGACATGCTCATATTTGATATCCAAGACGTTGGAGTGCGGTTCTTCACTTACATTTCTACGCTCTGTCTCGCGATGGAAGCCGCAGCCGCAAGTAATGTCGAGTTTGTTGTGTTGGACAGACCAAATCCACTGGGAGGCTTAGTAGTAGAAGGACCGGTATTGGCAAACGAGTTTCGGTCGTTTGTAGGATGCCACCCTATCCCGACTAGGCATGGAATGACGATCGGCGAGCTTGCTTTGTTATTCAACGACCGGTTCTTGCCAACCCCCGTCAAATTACACGTTGTGCAGATGAGTAGCTGGACACGCGATATGTGGTTCGATGACACAGAACTTCCGTGGCGCAAGCCATCGCCGGGCATCTATACTTTAGATACTGCCATTGCCTACGGAGCCACTTGCTTTTTCGAAGGAACAAACTTATCGGAAGGACGAGGAACAGACACGCCGTTCCAGATTGTGGGAGCTCCCTGGGGCAATGGCGAGCTGTTAGCGGAGAGCCTAAACTCGCTGGCCTTGCCCGGGGTCGAATTCGAACCCACAGAGTTCACTCCAAAGGGTTCGAAACACAAGGGGAGGAAATGCAAAGGAGTATCTCTCCGGGTTACCGACCGAGATAAATACCGATGCGTGCTAACGGGTGTGGCCATGCTTTACGCAATACACCAGCTGTGGCCGAGTAAGTTTCGGTGGACCGGGGGGAACTTTATCGATCTCCTGGCTGGGACGGACGAACTGCGAAAGCTGGTAAACGCCGGGGCAGAGCCGAGAGAGATTATAGCTCGACGGCAAGCCGCAACAGATGAGTTTCAACGGATACGAAGGAGGTATTTGCTGTACGGGGTGGAAGACAGCAGTTGAGAAATTCACGCTGAGACGATTGCTCTAGCCACGTGCCAGTGTTTAGGATTCTGGGGTCTCTCAATGAGGAAGCGCGAAGATGGCATGGTTCATTAATTTACCCGAAGGCAGGCAACGACTTTCCGATGGCCGCTATGTAGTAGGGCGAGACCCAGGGTGCAATATTGTCGTCAAGTCGCCCGAGGTCTCGGGTCGTCACGCTGAGCTGATCGTTCGGGGTTCAGAGCTGTCAATTCGCGACCTTGGCAGTCGGAACGGTACTTTTGTCGGCGGGCAGAGGCTTACTCCAGATTCACCTGCTCGTCTGACCACCGCCGCGCAGGTTGTGTTTGGCACGACATCGGTCAGTATCGCTCCCGAGACTCAGGCAGCTCAGCAGTCACGTCCACAGCAACTCCAGAGAGAAGAAGCCATTTCCCCTCCGCCGGATGTGC
Organism: bacterium; assembly: GCA_030615605.1. GTDB lineage: Bacteria > Armatimonadota > Zipacnadia > Zipacnadales > Zipacnadaceae > JALGTD01. The sequence continues at coordinate 15,794 of JAUWYY010000032.1, read as the reverse complement.
AAGATGCTGCAGCACGGCCAAGACAACAGGTGCAGCCTCCGCCCCAGGTCATTCAGCAGGTATATCAACCACCGCCCTCAGTTGGATACAAGAGTTACATGGGGACCGCCGTGTTGGTATTGGTACTATATTGGCTTCTCTATCTGCCTGGACTCATTGCCAACATCGTCTATCTTGCTGAGGCGTCGCGATATAAGGCGACTACCGGACATTCGCCAGACGGGGTGGGATGCTTGTGGGCGTTGCTTGCATTCTTCTTCCTGTTGCCAATCGCCCTGGGAGTCATCCTTGGCATCATCGCGGCTGTGGGCATATTATCGTTCTGAGCAACGTATAAGCTGGTACAAGTGCAATACGAAAGGCCAACACGTGTGGTCCAATTCGAATGAGGGAGGAAAGACAGATGCAAAAGGTGACAGTTGTATGGTTGGTGGTCTTGCTCGCTATGTCTGTGACAGGGCAGGTGCTGGCCCAAACGCAACAGACTATCACAGTAGGCGATATTGTGAACGACGCACCACGATGGGTGAACCAGACAGTCACCCTAATGGGAGAAATCCGCAATCCGGTTGAGGGAGCAGAAGTAGGACGCGGAACCTACGACCTGCGTGACGAGCGGGGCAATACCATCACCGTGCGCACCACAGATCTGCCGGGCGCGGACGAGATGCAGGGCAGGTTTGAGGTCCGCGGGCAAGTAGGTTTGGATAACCTTTCCAACTGTTTTGTGTGGGAAAGCAGCCGCCAACCGTGGCGTCCGCTTGTCGAGGGTCCCGTCGCACCTGAGGAGCCGGTTCTGTGGACGTACCTGCTAATTGGCGGCGGCGTAGTTCTCGCGGGGCTTATTGTTCTGCTGGTAGTGCTGCTGACGAAGAAGCCGGCGGCACCGGAACCGGTTATCGTTGAGCCTGGGGCTGCACACTTGGGCGATACCGTGGAAGCACCAGTAGCGCCCTCCACCGCAGCCGCCGAAACCAGAGAGTATTCCCTGGAGGCCGCTGCGATGACACGGGAGTTCTACGGTGCCACTGTCGCGGTCGAAGAGGGGCCTGATGTCGGCAAGACCTTTGCTTTGTCCAAGAGGTCGTCCACCATTGGGCGCTTGGATGACCGCGATATCTGCCTGACTGACCCAACTGTCTCCCGCGAGCACGCACGGATTCTGGCCAAGGAGGATGGGAGTCTGCAACTGATCAACGAAAGCACCAAGGGTACCCTGGTCAACGACGTCGAGGTAGATAGCAAGATACTCCTCGACGGGGACAGGATCCAAATGGCGAGTACGGTCCTATCTGTGAAGCTAGCGCCCCGCCGTGGGGCGGCAGGTGTTGGCGCCCCAGGGGCAGCCGCACCCACCCAGGAATTGGCAGGTGTAGCAGTTGACCCCGCTGCAGCACCTCGAGGTCCTGGCGAGACGCAGGAGTTTCTGGGAGTGCAAATCGAGGTCACAAGCGGGCCCCATACCGGCGAGACGTTTGTGCTATCCAAGACCGCGACCTTGATCGGCAGACAGAACAATCAGGACATTGTGCTTGCGAAGGACCGGACGATCTCCAGGGAGCATTGCGAAATTCGGCACCGCGCCGGCGAGTTCACCCTAGTTAGCAAGCCTGACAAAAAGGTACTGATCAATGGCGAGGAACAGGTCACCTGCTCGCTGGCCGATGGCGATGAGATTCAACTAGGGGGTACGAAGCTACGCTTCACGAAGCTGTAGCCCCTGGGTGTGCCAGCCAGAATCTATGCCAAGCAAAGGTGTGCTACTTATGAAGTGGCGAGTAACAGAAACATGGTCTATGCTACAGCGTGCGACCATGGTCGCACTTATTTCGTCCTTGGCGGCCGCATCAACTTGCACTGCGGCAGGCCTTAAGGTGCAGGTTGACGCTATTGATGTTTCGAGTCTGCCCGATGCCGAAGCCTATATCACGGTTCTCGACAATAGTGGAGAGGCAGTCAAGGGACTCAAGAAGCAGAGCTTTGCCCTTCAGGAACAACTCCTGAGCACGACCAAGACGCGTGAGATTACCGACTTCACGGTTAGATCTGTTCTCGAAAGCGGACAGAAGCTGGCCATAGCTCTGGTAATCGACCGCAGCGGCAGTATGCGTGGCCGCCCACTCCGGGCGGCGAAGGATGCCGTTAAAGAGTTCCTCAGCCGTCTCAGCGAGGACGATCAAGTCGCGCTCCTGAGCTTCGCCAGCTCGGTGCGAACCGACTGTGGCTTTACCGCGGACCATTCAAGGGTCCGTTCAGCTCTGGACAAGGTGTATGCTAGGGGTGATACGGCTCTGTATGATGCAGCTAGGGCTGGCGTGGATGCAGTTGCCGAGGCTAGGGGTGCAACACGGAAAGCTGTCGTGCTGCTTACCGATGGACAGTGCACCACCGGCTCGCTATCCGAGCCTGGCCCCGTGGCCAGTGCAGCTAAGAAAGCAGGCGTCCGCTTGTTCACTGTGGGACTCGGACGCGATCCCGAGCATGATGTGCTGGAGAAACTGTCGGGGCAAACGGGAGGCACCCATTTTGAGGCAGGTACTCCGCACGACCTGCTCTCCGTTTACCAGAGAATAGCCGACCGGCTGCAGAATCAGTATGTTCTGGCATTCAATAGGCCCCAGGATATCCGGTTCTACGAGTTGACGGTGCGTGTCGTCTACGCTACTGAGCACGCAGCAGGGAGCAAGAAGTTTCGGCCCACGACTTCTGATGAGCCACCTCCACTGCCTCCTGGTGGACAAAAGCGTAGCCCAGATGGCGGTGCGCCGCACATGAAAGTGGCGGTGGCAGTCGTTGGGGGGCTCATAGTCGTCATTCTTTTCGCGATCGTGTGGGCCGTGCGGCGACGACATGTTACTTAGGCAGATAGGTTAAGAGGAAGAGAATCAGTGCCAATAGCGGCGGGGGAGCAAATAGGCAAGTATCGCATCCTCGGTGAGCTAGGCCGTGGCGGCATGGCTGTGGTTTATCGGGCACGTGACGAGGTACTGAAACGGCCCGTAGCACTGAAGGTTCTGGCGGAGCATCTGACTCACGACCGCAAGTTCCTGAGTCGCTTCATTGCCGAAGCGCGGACAGCAGCTTTGCTGGACCACCCCAATATCGTGCACATCCACGAGGCGGGGCAGATCGACGGCCTCACCTACATCGCGATGCAAGTGGTAGAGGGCCGCGCTCTGTCCCAATACTTGGAAAAGCAGGGCGGATCGATGGGCCAAGAAGAGACGCTGCAGATCCTGGGGCAGGTCGCAGAGGCTCTTGATTATGCCCATTCGCAAGGGGTGATCCATCGGGATGTCAAGCCTAGTAATATCATGGTGACGGATGACGGGCGAGTCATGCTCATGGACTTTGGCATCGCTAAGGCTGCAGGCGCGACTAAGTTGACTGCCACCGGCGCAACCATCGGTACTGCCGAGTATATGTCACCAGAGCAGGCTGGAGGAGAAGATGTAGACTATAGAACTGACATATACTCGCTGGGGATTGTTGCATACGAGATGGTTGCTGGGGCTGTGCCCTTCGCGGCTGACACATCTTTGGCTATTGCACACAAGCACATTGAAGAAACACCCTCCGAGCCGTCGGGGCCGGACGGACACGAGATAAGCCCTGGGCTTTCGCGGGCTGTGCTGCGAGCTCTGGCCAAAGAGCCAAGGCGGAGATTCTCATCTTGTCAGGCCTTTGTTGATGCCGCTTCAGGCATAACCTCGACGCGGGTCCCTTTGTTTCCGCGCCAACGTCGCCTTCGAGCGCGGGTATGCTGGGCGTGCACAACTGTACTCCTGTTTGCGCTGGTCGCGATTGCGCTTTATCAAGTGCCCCTGGCACGGAGGCCCTACGATGTCCCTCCGGGCCTGGCAGCGGTAGATAGGACTAGGGCAACGGAAGTCCGTCAAACATTGGCGAGATCCAGAGACGCCGTCAATATGCATGATCGTGAAATGATCTATAATGTTTTTGCGTATCCAAGATTTTACGATTGGTTTGAGAGAGAATTCGAAGAATATGAGGAAGACGGCTGCTTCGAGCATCGATATTCTGTGCGTATCTCTACAGTTGGTCTTCATAGTGAAGATGGATGGATAGAGGTGGAAGGGGAATTGAAGGCAGGGGGCCCTTGCGATGTAGATACGAGCTTTGTCACAACTCTAATACGTAGTAATCATGAAAAGGGGTGGCTTATAGCGAGTCTGGAGACGGAACAACCACTTTTTGATTTCCATACGAATTGACTTAGCCCCCATCCACATGAGCAAGTATTCAAGCTATCCTACGAGAGTTTTCACCGTTGAAGGCTAATGATTGTTAGAGGCTGCAAAGGACTTCTTACGCAAGATTGCCTAATGCTGAAACGTAAATCATTCTCTGGCGCTTACAATTCGAAGCCAATAGCTGTCACCGGCACCGCCTGTCAGCCGAGGCCACTGCAAAAGAGGTATACCTTGGAAGACCACACTGGGAGCAAGCATTTAGCCATATACATCGCGCCTCAGACGCGGATGAGGCGGCCCTCCGACAAAAGTGGATAACAACCCTGAAAGCGGCGTTCGAGCGGGCCGAGATCATCAGTTGGCGCGTGCTCAGGACCAGTGAACCGGCGCCCGATACGCTCGCGGCCGACGTTGAGTTCACCGTACGTGGGTTCAAAACCGGTCAGCAGGCCAGGAACGAATTCACGCTGAACTTAGTATCACACAATGGCCAGTGGCGGATAAAATCAATCGCCAGCGAATAGGGACCCGGCAGCGAAGATGCAGGTCCAGTGCGGCGTAGTTATCGTTTACGAATAGAGGGTAGTGACTATGCCTAGATGGTTAGTATGGTTTAGCATTATGCTTGGAATAGTGATCTGCCCAAGCCACAGCCAGCCACTAGGCTCGACACAGGATGCACTTCGCGCTGGATCTCAAGCGCCTTTCTCTGCCAGCTCCGTGGTGGATATGACCAGCGACGCAGGGCTCAGCAAACAGGGGCAAGCCATAGCTCAGGCTCCGGACAGGACAATACTGACACTGCCCAGCGAACCCGCCAGCGCTCTCCACGGCAGACTCTGGGACGGCACAACAGATACCCCGATTGGGGACGCTCACGTCTTTGTTATGCATCTCGACGGCGAGACGATTCTCGGCCACACTCGTACGCTTAGTAGACCTGGCCCGGACGACGGTCGCTGGGAGATAGCGAGACTTCCGGCGTCTGGCGAGGTAGACGTCGTCGCATTCCACCCTAAGTGGAAGATGAACATGGCTGGTGCCCGGATTGCTCTGAAAGGCCAACGTCAGCGCTGTCACCTCGAAACCAATGTCATAATGGCCGACCCCGTACCTGCTAGCGGCGGGTTATTGGGATTGCTCCTGTCTATCGGTCGAGAGGCGAATACTGCCATCCGTGGACAGAAAACTGTTGATCTCGCGGACGGCTTACTGTCACGTTTGCCGGAGCGGCAGGCATCCCAGTACGCAGACCCGTATCCAGTTGCCCCACAAGTAACCCGGGGGGCACGGAGTGCCACAGCCTTTGTGATGGATGTCTCAGGCAGTATGAATCAGACATGGTCCGATGGTAGAAAAATAGATTCGGCGAAAAAAGCACTACGTACTGTGACGCGACTAATCCGACACGAAATCCAGACCCTAAACGTGCCTCACTTCTGCGCTATCGTCACCTTCACCACGGACGCCGAGGTGCGTCTTGGACTTACGGGACATCTTGCCCAGGCTGAGCTGGTCATTGATGCTATGGAACCAGAAGAACAGACCAACCTCGGCGCTGGTCTGCAACTCGGTTTTGGAGAGATAGAAAAGAGCCCTGTGATTCCAGATCGGCTATGTGTTCTCCTTTCAGACGGCATGACGAATGAGGGCTTAACGAGGGCCAAAATCATGGCGGGGCCAGTGGCACAGTGTTCTGCTGAAAAGATTCCGATATATGTGTGTGGCTATGGGGACCCGAGCGATACGTCAAGTATGGACGCAGATTTTCTGAAGGAGATCGCCGAGAACACTGGTGGCAGTTACTACCACGCGAGCAGTGGCGCCGAACTGGAAGACATCTACATTCAGATTCGGCACGAATCGTTGGGAGAGATTATCGCGGATGCTACTGGAATAGTAACTCAAGGAGAGACGAAGGAAGAGACTCCTTTGCAGGTTGCTGCAAACACGGAGGATTTACACATTACCCTCAACTGGCCGGGAAGCTGGCTGGATCTGATTGCTTTCGACCCGAGAGGGACAAGGGTCACTTCTGGCTATCCTGGGGATAGTACCCATGCGGCAACCAGGCCTGCCCACCTCATCGTCCACCGTCCCAAGCCTGGGGAGTGGAAAATCACTATCCATGGGCGGGACGTGCCGGAAGGCCGAATCCAATACCACCTTTTGGCTTCCATACGTAAACGCGTGGGTGGCCCGGGAGGTGGTGGAGTCATCATTCCGCCCCCTCAACCGCTCAGCAAAACACGACCTGGTGGATTGCTCTTTTGGGTAATTGCTGTCTGGATACTGTGCGTCCTAGTGGGCGGGACCGCGGTGCTTACCGTGCTGCGCCGCAGAGCTGAGCGAGTACGGGTGCCTGTTGCATACCTGGTCGCCAAAACGCGTGCGGGAGAGCAAGTCATACCGATTCTGAAGGATACAATCCTGCTAGGCCGATCTATGGGGTGTGATGTGAGACTCATAGACCCAATGGTCTCAGGCACACACGCAACCCTCACTCGGACATCTGTAGGATTCACGTTGACTGATCACGGAAGTGCAAATGGTACTGTGTTGAATGGTCAAAGGTTAGCTGGCCCCACCCCTATCAGGTCGGGGGACGTAGTACGTATGGGCAATACCGAACTGCAGTTTGTCTCCATTTCACCAAAGGCGAGCTAATGAGGTCACTACAGCGCATAGACAAGAGACGGCGGGCGAGTTTACCAAGCCGACATCATACGAAGCCATATGCTGTTTCGGTGGCTGGCGGACGAGAATACAACCAGGACAACGTACGCGCGTTAAGCTTCAATCCAAGACAGAACCTGTGGCGTTTGAGTGCTCTGCTTGTGGTGGCCGATGGGATGGGCGGGCACGAGGACGGAGTTGTGGCGAGCGAAGTTGCGGTGGACACGATCGTCGAAGTGCTGGGGGCATCGCGGAAAGATAAGGGCCAATTTGCAGCGAGTTGGTTTCAACTGCGGTTGGAAGAGGTAGTCAGGAGGACCATCAAGCTAGCCAATAAACGGATCTATGCGAGAGGAGTTGACACAAGCCCTGGCCGCCGGATGGGTACAACTCTGATTCTGGTCGCTATCGGAAGGCATGGTGCGGTCATCGGACACGTCGGAGACTCCAGAGCGTACCAACTCACGACAAAAGGCTTTCACCAACTGACCCAGGACCATTCGTTTGTGGCAGAAGCACGCCGAAGCGGGACGATGACTGAGGAAGAAGCAGCCCGATCGCCCTATAGAAGTCATATCACCCGTACCGTGGGCACTAAAGAAGATGTGGAGCCGGATGTCATCAGGGTGTCCCTGTCACGCCCACTGGCGTTTCTCCTTTGTTCTGATGGTCTGACCACAGTGTGCACAGATGCCGAGATCGAAGCCACCATTCGAGAATACACATCCGCGGAGAAGGCAACGAGAGCATTGGTCGAACTCGCTGGACGCAATCACACCGAAGACAACGTCAGTGTGGTCATTTCTGACCTCGGACATGTACTGGGGCACCCGCGCGTATCCCCCAACAAGGTTGTCGTTTGGGCAGCCGCTTTGCTGCTCGGATTGTCGCTGGCCGTGATCGCCATGTCGGGATTCTATTACTTCTCGCTTCGCCAACAGAAGCAGCCGACTCCCCAAGTGGTGCAAGGAGCACCGATCAATAGGTTGGAGACGGGGAAGAGTGGACCGGCGAACAACGCGACAAAGCCAGACACCCAAGTCCCGGTGCATCAGGATCGGGCCAGTACCGACCAGGATTATCCCGTCCAAGTGGTGCTCAAAGAAACCAGTCTTACAGTTGTCCCGGCGGCCGTTGGCGGTTTTCGCCTGAAGCTTGTGCAAGGGCTCAATCCCGGTGCCAGTATTACGCAACTGGAAAACGGCATCCAATATGAGTTCAGGTCTGCTGAGAAGAGCCGTCGGCGATTGCGTTCTAAAGGTGCCAGGCTTGACTTCCTTCTAATAGGAGAAGACGATGAAGTCGGGGTGAGATGGTATGCCGAGGATGCAGTAATAACGCTTGGCACGACAGGCCGCTATCTGTGTCAGTATGTTGACCCACCTGACGAACCCATTGAATTATTCATCCTTGACTTGGATGCGGGGGCACAGGAGTAGGATTAGGGCTAAACAGGCCCGCGCTACGCGGAACACGAACCTGAAGGGGACGGGATGCGCGATCGCATCTCTTGCGTGACGCTCATGGTTGGGCGCCCATGAGCGAACTCGCCCTGCCCGGTATTGGTGTAGTCCAGATGGGGTGTCTCTTCATATGGTAAGTAAGCTCGGGAACTTTGAACTGATAGACGAGTTAGGCGGTGGCGCCTGGGGGAAGGTTTACCTGGCGCGGCAGGTGACGCTTGGTGGCCGACTGGTAGCCGTGAAGGTGCTGTGGCCACATCTGGCTGCAGATGAGCGGGCGCGGCAGCGGTTCCTGGATGAAGCGCGGAGCATGGGGTCATTGAAGCACCGGAACATAGCCAACGTTATTGATTACGGGGAAGAGGATGGCACCTGCTACTTTGCAATGGAGTACGTCGAGGGCGAGAGCCTAGGGGAGGTCATTGCCCGTGAGGGGCCAATGTCGGCGGGGCGGGTGGCCGAGCTGGGAGCGCAGATAGCCGATGCTTTGGCGCATGCCCATAACCGCGGGGTAGTACACCGAGACATAAAGCCGGGGAACATTCTATTGGATTGCGAAGGCCGTCCGGTGGTGACGGACTTTGGGATAGCGAAGATCGGGGAGGGCACCGGGCTAACGGCGACCGGGGCGAGTATCGGGACGCCGGAGTATATGTCACCGGAGCAGGCCGAGGATAACCCGGTAGATGGGCGGTCCGATATCTATTCACTGGGCGCGGTATTGTATCACATGGTATGCGGTCAAGCGCCCTTTACGGGAACCACACCCCTCGTACTGGCTAAGAAGCATGTTGAAGAACCAGCGCGACATCCACGAGAATTGCGACCCAATTGTCCGGACTGGTTGGCGACGATCATTCTGCGGGCTTTGGCCAAGGAACCGTTCGACAGGTTTGGTACGGCCCAAGAGATGGCAGCAGCACTGCAAGACGAGCCAGTGACGCCTATTACGGAGACGATTGATGTCCCCGGAAGCGGCGTCGGTATCCGCCCACCCCAACCAGAGCCTACGCATTCGCGCGCAGGGCCAAATTGGGCAGTGTTGGCTGTGCTCTCGGCCATTGTAGGTGTATTGGCACTTATCGTTGTAATATGGACTCTGGGCCATCCACCTGCTCCTCGCACGACTAGTCGCCCCCCAGCACCAAGCGACGGCGGGCCCTCGCCACCCGCGCCCAGAGAACCAATAGGCGCGGGACGACCAGCCAAAGTGCCTGCACAGTCCCCGTCGCTGACAGAATCAGAGGTCCGCTCATTTCTGTTTGATGAGTGGCTACAAGCTCAGAACAATCGCGATTTTGACAAGTACAGAGACTGCTATGCGACTGACTTCGTAGGAATCAAACGAACAAAATCCGGGAGGAAGACTGTTTATGACTACGATGGGTGGATGAATGACCGCAGGCCAATGCTGCAGAAACCCGGACTGCAAGTCGCAATTCTATCAATTAACAGCATCGAGCTAACCGACAAGTCAGCAACAGTCCAGATAGAGCAGCGATTCCGCACGTCTCGATACGGAGACCGCGGGCCCAAAGTTTTTGAGCTTCGGGGTACGGACGTCGGGCTGAAAATAGTCCACGAGGAAATGCTAGCATCTTACCCACTTGAATAGGAGAGGGGTGTGCCGAAGGGACAATGCGACGGTTTGCAGGTCTCATGGCAACGGCTTGTTTGTTGGTCGGAGTCAGTGCCTATTATTTCGCATACCCGCATGTCAGGACTCTTCGCGAGGAGTGTGCGGTGGCTACTAGCGCAAGGAGCTTACGGCCTGGGAATGGTCCATATTCATCGAGCGTTGTCTCACCGTCGATAAACAAAGTGGACCACGGCTCTGTTCCCAACAAGCCCCCAGTGTACGTCCTCAATATTGAGAAGTCGGCGAGCGATACGACAGCAGTAGAGCGGCTGAAAAGATCCATCTTAGCTTGTGCCGACGTCTCGTGCCATATATTGCACCTGAATCAGTGCTCCAAGAAAGCGCTGGACCAAGACAAACCAGTGGCTGTTTTCATCGGTGGGCAGAAGACGCCTTGGTGGGAATATACGGAAGCAGAATTGCAGGGCGTAACAGAGATGTTGAGAACAGTCGAGGTGCCGGTGCTTGGCATCTGCGGTGGCCACCAGTTGCTTGCCAAGGTATTTGGGGGAGAAGTGGCCCCAATAGAGAAGCTACGCTCTCAGATTGGTCCGGGATATGCTGGATGCTTGCGAGAAAAGGGGTGGATTAAGATTAGTATTACGAGAGACGATCCACTCTTCCTATGTCTTTCACAAAGCATAGTGGTTTGGGAGAATCATTGTGAAGAGGTGAAAGAAGTTCCAGCTGACTTCGTTGAGTTGGCACGCGGATCTAGGTGCCATGTCCAGGCAATGCGCCACCGCCTCAAGCCGATATATGGTGTCCAGTTCCATCCCGAAATTGAATCCGGACGCAATAAGCAGGGACAAACATGCTTGCGCAACTTCGTTTCGTTGGCCGGTCTGCCGTCAACGAACACAGACAATTAGACTGAACGCGCAATATTGTAGCGCGATATGAGAGTACACAGAGAAGGGGATTCTTCTGACGGGTGAGACTCTCGGCAACTTTGAGTTGGTAGATGAGTTAGGTGGTGGTGCGTGGGGGAAGGTTTACCTGGCACGGCAGGTAACGCTCGGTGGCCGGCTGGTAGCCGTGAAGGTGCTGTGGCCACATATAGCTGCAGACGAGCGCGCCCGCCAGCGATTCCTGGATGAGGCGCAGAGCATGGGGTTATTGAATCACCGGAACATAGCCAACGTTATTGATTACAGGGAAGAGGATGGCACTTGCTACTTTGCGATGGAGTACGTCGAGGGCAAGAGCCTAGGGGAGGTCATTTCCCGTGAGGGGCCGATGTCGGCGGGTCGGGTAGCAGAGCTGGGAGCACAGATAGCCGATGCTTTGGATCATGCTCACAGCCACGGGATGGTGCATCGGGACATCAAGCCCGGCAATATTCTGATCGACGGGCAAGGCCGTCCGGTGGTGACGGACTTTGGGATTGCCAAGGTAGGTGAAGGGAGCGGGCTAACGGCGACAGGTTCTAGTATCGGCACCCCGGAGTACATGTCACCGGAGCAGGCCGAGGGCAACCCGGTAGATGGGCGATCAGACATCTACTCGCTGGGCGTAGTGTTGTATCATATGGTGTGCGGACAGGTACCGTTTGGTGGGACAACGCCATTTGCCGTAGGGATGAAGCACATAAATGAGACGCCAAGGGATCCGCGAGAGTTACGCCCCGACTGCCCGGAGTGGTTGGCGAGCATTATACTGCGGGCGATGGCTAAGAAGCCAGTCGACAGGTTCCGTACGGCCCAGGAAATGGCGGCGAGGCTGCGTGGAGCAAAGCCGGTTGCACCTGTAACGATAGAAATTCCAGATAGCTCTTATCCAGAAGTAACTGTTGGCCCTCCAGATTATCATCCATCATCTGGCACCAGGATAGTTGCGGCACCAGCGAAACCTCCAACCCGCAACTGGGCCATCGCCGGCGTTGTCTTAGGCATTGTGGTCGTCGTCTCAGTTATTGTTGGAGTGCTGGTTCTTAGAATTCCAACCACAAAGCCTATGCTTGGTACGAGCACAACCAGTGGACCTCGACCACCAGGGATATCGCGGCTGTCGCCGCCGCCCGCTGTGCCACAAGTGTTGTCTGAAGAAGAGAACTACGATTCCATCGCGAGGGAACTGGAGGGAATCTACCAGAAACTCCAGGACATCATTGTTGATTTGGCTGAATCGAATAGGCCATGGGCGGAATATAAGAAGGCACACGCCACGGGTGGAGATGGCTGGGGGAGGTTTCTTCACGATAACCGCGACTGGCTCCTGGGCAGCAACCAACGCCAGATTGCTGGGTTTCAAGCTGTTGCTGGGCGCGCCCAAGAGATATATCTACCGCTGGAAGGCCCCGCTGTCCTTCGGAAGATGCGGGAGTTGTTGGAGAAAGCTGGGGAAGTCGGAGAACAGCGTATTGCACTCTCACATCGGAATATGCTCGCAGAACTTGCTGGCGGGAACCCGAGTTGGAGTGCAAATAGTGAGTACGGACACGCGAAGAAGGAGTTCATCTCTCTCTTAGGGGATGGTGCAACCGTGGGAGGCAGACTCCGCAAATACCACGACACTACTTTCGTAGTACAGACAGGGGTGGAGTAACGGTGCCGCAGCACTGTACCCCACAACGAAGGACTATTCTATACTTCGGATTTGCTGCGGTTTGCATCTTGGCAGCTGGTTACCTGGCTGTTAGCATGGTACCGCGCGCCGCAACCCCTGCCTCCGGTCAAGACGAAGCGTCAAACCTCCAAAATTCCCATCCCGAGGTACCGGAAAGTGTAGAACCTCGTCCGGGTCCCGCTCATACTATGGTCCAAGGAGAAGCCTTACCTAGGACGGGCAAAACTCAGCCCGGCCAAGTGGAGCAAGAAACATCGTCGCCTCTCGTATACTGCCGAATGGCCGTGGCCAATGTGCGACGCAGTCCATCAGAAACATCTGAACGTGTCACTCAGGCCCTCTTCGGCCATCCTCTGCATAGGAAGTCGCGCCGGGGGGAGTGGCTGGAGATCGCAGTGCTCCCTCAGCAGAAGTACCCGGGGTGGATTCACGATAGCCTCGTTGTCTCCCAAGAGAATGCCCTTTCCTTCACAGACCCACGCATAGTTGTAGGTGCACGGGTTCGCCCAGCCGCAGGGCCGAATACAACTGATGCGGCTCCTCACTGGCCTGCGGTGCTTTTCGGGGGGAGTATCGTCGGGTTCGTGCGCCAGAAGGGCGAGTGGACCGAGGTCGTTGGTGTCGAGGGGCACACAGCCTGGCTACCTTCGTCATGCCTCCGCGATCCGTCTCGTCCCGCCAGTCCGGCAGAAATTGGGAACGAAATCGTGAGGCGCGCCAAGCAGTACATTGGTGCTCCCTACCTTTGGGGTGGTGTTACCTACAAAGGGATAGACTGTTCGGGACTTGTCTGGGTCTGTTTCTACCAGAGTGGGTTGATGCTACCGCGAGACGCTGCTCCTCAATTCGCAGCAGGGCAACGGGTACACAAGCCCGCCCGCGCAGGTTTGGACTGCGTCTTTTTCGAGACATATAAGCCTGGTGTATCGCACGTAGGGATCTATCTGGGAAGTGACAGGTTTGTTCAGGCCACGGCGAGTAAGGGAGTGCATATCGAAAAGCTTGGTACGCCGTACTACGTGAAGCGTTTCCTTGGCATCGCACGTTTCCTCCCGTCACAACCGGGACTGGCTGGCGTAGCCAGCACTCGCGAGTTTGTACCACACCGTCCGCAGGGCAAAGAACTGAAGGCGGAGCAACCGTGATAGGTTCGCAACTGGGCAACTTCGAACTGATTGATGAGTTAGGCGGCGGAGCCTGGGGCAGAGTATACCGGGCTCGCCAAGTAAACCTGGGCGGGCGGCTAGTGGCGGTGAAGGTGCTACATCCAGCTCTGGCCCGGGACGAGACTGCCCGGCAGCGCTTCGTAGATGAAGCTAACCACATGGCGCAGTTGAGGCATTCAAATATTGTTAAGGTTCACGATGTTGGTGAAGAAGATGGCACATATTACTTCGCAATGGAGTACATAGAAGGCAATAGCCTGAGCGAGGTAATAGCTCGAGAGGGTTCTATGAGTGCGGGCCGGGTGGCTGAGATGGGGGCACAGATAGCCGATGCGTTAGGCCGTGCCCATAGTCGGGGGGTAGTACACCGCGACATCAAGCCCGGCAATATTCTCTTAGACGCGGAGGGCCGGCCGGTCCTAACTGACTTTGGAATTGCCAAGGTGGGCGAAGGAACTGGTCTGACAGCGACGGGGATGAGCATCGGTACCCCGGAGTATATGTCCCCCGAGCAGGCCAAGGGCAATATCATTGACGGCCGATCAGACATCTACTCGCTGGGTGTAGTGTTGTATGAGATGCTCTGCGGACAAGCGCCCTTCACCGCAGCTACACCGGTAGCCGTCGGGATGAAGCACATAAGTGAGCCCCCACAGGATCCGCGAGAATTGCGACCAGACTGCCCAGAGTGGCTGGCAAGCATTATACTGCGGGCCTTGGCTAAGGAACCGTTTGACAGATTTGGCACGGCCCAAGAAATGGCAGCAACGTTGCGCGCGGCAAGACCTGTAGTTGCACAGACTATGGAAATGCCGACCAGGTCTTATACTGGTGGGGCCGTTGCTACCCCGGATCGCCAAACCTCACAAGCATTGACGGCACCAGTTGTGTCCAGTCAGCCAGCTCGAACTACTCGTCATTGGGTGGTCGCGGCTGTAGTGTTCGGCATTGTGCTAATCCTGGGGCTCATGCTCGGAATAGGGGTCCTGATAAGCAGCAGAGCCCCAGTCACTCCCCCGTTACCCCCGCCAGAAGCCAGTCGCGGGGGAGGGCCAGGGCTGCCGCCACTCCGTGCTCCGCAGCCGCAACGGATTGCGCCCCTCACTGCTATAGCCTCCTCGGTGCTAAACAACGAACCGAAGTACTGGACGGCGAACGCAGTTGACGGCCGTCGGGACACAGCCTGGGCTGAAGGCGCTCCAGGCAATGGGGAGGGGGAGTGGCTGGAGATCCGGCTGCCGGGAACCTACCAGCTCACGAGGGTTGAACTGATCCCCGGCTTCGACAAGGTACGGGCAGACGCGTACGGTGACCGCTGGACACTAAACAACCGCGTTACAGCGGCAAGGCTTGAATTCGATCACGGCTCATCGACGCATGTCAATTTCGACGCCAACCTGCGTGATTTCCAGGGAGTGAATCTGCGTCCGCCTATCCGGACACAATCGGTGCGCATAACGATAACCGGCACGAAACGTGGGACGAAACAGGACTGGCACGATGCCTGCGTCTCGGAGGTGCGTCTGTACGGATACCATATGCCATAGGCTTGCTTCCAGACCCAATCCCGGTCGCCAGCGCGCACAACACGGGTGAGTCCTTGGGGTGTCGCCTCTGCCCCTGTCAATCGCCACGGTCCGGCGGGGGCTGGTTCTGCCGGCGGGCGACGAAGTAAATACTGGCTATGCCTGCACATGGGTTGACTGAAAGAGCTGACAGGGGTAGTGGTCTGTTACGTGCCAGGAGCTATGTGGATGACTGCACCAGGTCCAAGTAGACTATGACGACTTCACGCCTTGGCAACTTTGAATTGATTGACGAATTAGGCGGCGGAGCCTGGGGGAAGGTTTACCTGGCGCGGCAGGTGACGCTTGGTGGCCGGCCGGTGGCCGTGAAGGTGCTGTGGCCACATCTGGCTGCAGATGAGCGGGCTCAGCAACGGTTTCTGGATGAAGCGCATAATATGGCCCGTTTGAGTTATCCCAACATTGTGAAAGTCATTGACGTGGGCGAAGAGGATGGCACTTACTACTTTGCGATGGAGTATATCGAAGGCGACAGCCTGGGA